>NZ_LR215048.1:0-1200000 GCF_900660745.1 Haploplasma axanthum
ATTATCGTGCTAATGAAAGTTCTATTTTTAAAATTGGAATCTAAAGTATTTTCTATTTATCCTTATTTATTTCTTTATTAAAAAACTTGCAATATTTATAATAGGTAAAACATATGGTGGTAATGGGTGATTCATTGTTAACTCAGCCAATTTACTTCGTAAATATGGATATAATATCGCGGTAGCATTATCAATATAATTAGTATTTTTTTTCCATTCATTAAGTTTAAATTGACCTATTACACTTACTTTAACTTCAAACGGAATAATCTTATTTTGCTGGTTTTTAATAATTTTAACCTCAAGAAGTACCTCAAAAGAATCATTACTCTATCTATTATTTCGCGTGTAAATTCAGGGTTAATAACAATATCCTCTTCTATATTAGTTTTCACTAGTTTATAGTAAAGTTCTTGATTATATATATTTTCTAATTTTAGCAAACTTGACATATATCTTCATTTCCTTTCCCTATCTCGAAAGCAGTCTTGAAGGTAACTTTATTAGTTGGACTATATGTAAATACAGCATTTTGATTTTGAAATACAAGTTTTTTATTTTAGCGACCAATTTACCATTATTGCTTAATTTCAATATTTGTTCAAATGATTCTTTATCATCAACCAATCTCATCAAAATATCATTTGATTTATCTTGAATATATCCATTTTCATATCTTGTTACTGTTTTTTCTCCAAAACCTAAAAGTTGAGACATTTCTTTTTGACTAATATTATATTTCGATCTTATTTTTCTTATTTCTTCACTTGTTAATAAACCTTTAATTTTTCTATATTCATCATAAACGATGATATCATTATTAACTTCATTTTTTTTATCATAAATTAATTCATTACATTCAGCACAATAAATTCTAGTAATAGTAACATCGATAATTTCATCTTTAACTTCATATGTTTTCTTTTCTTTTTCTTTATCACTTCAACATCTTTATCGCATTGTGCAATACATTTTCATATTTTTCTCCTTCATTCTAATGTAAACTAATAACAATACATTTTCTCTTATCATCTTTCATAGTAATCTTAATGTAAAATTCATAGTTATACTTTGAAAATATACTTCTTAAAAATCCAGACTTCGCCTTTATTAGAATCATAATTTAATTCTGGACCATAACAATAATCTCCATGACTTAATCCTCTTATTATCTCATCTCTATCATCATCAAGAAGTGCATATTTTCTCCATACCATTTCATTTTATCTCTTAATATGTATATCAAATCATACTCCTTAATATTCCCTATACATTCATCAAGCGTCAATAAAATCATCCCCCATTCATAAAAAGGTATCATTTGATACCATTATAGCGTATTTAGACTAGTTTTGCAAGTTCTATAGATTATCTATCATAAATTGTATCAACGACTGAAAATGAATTTAGTTTCTTCTTTTGCATCAATAATATCATAGCAAATAGCAATGTAAAATTAACAAAAAAGCGAAAACAACTAAATTAAAATTAATCCCTCATCTATTAATTCCAAGTTCAAATTACTTAAAGCAGCAATTTCATTTTCTTTATTCTTATAAAATGTTTTTGTAATATTTGTAATCTCATATATACTTCTCCCATTTTATGCTTATCCTTAAAACGATTACTTCTATGTAAATTCTAAAACTATTCTTTTTTATTTTCAACTTCAATTGACATTCTTTTGGCAATTAAAATATTTCATGATGCCAAGCATATTCTATTTATAAATTTCTTATTGTAATAGGTATGTTATTTTATCTTTTTATAATTTGAATCTTATGATTACAGTGAATAGATTTAAATCAAGCAAACTAAATTGTTTCTTTTGAATACCAACTTGGTATTACATTATTGAAATTATCAAAGTATTCCAAGATATTATTAGCAATTTCAATTGATAAAATCGATTTGTTCTTGATCAAACTTATGTGCCCATGGTATATGCGAAATAATTGATTCAGCAGCATATAGCGCTAAGATATTAAAGAATTTTGTTTATCCTTATTTTTAAAATAACTATTTATAAACCATTTTCAAAATGAACCTTTCTCTTACATTCCAGATAAAAGGCTTAAATTCTGAATAAATATCTTCAAATCCTAATTTATCAAAATCAATTATGTAAATATCATCATTATTAATAATCATATTACCTAAATGATAATCGGTATGTGCTAATACTCTTCTAATATTTTTTATTAAATGACGATTATCTTTTATATATTGAATTACTAAATCATACTTTGGAATAATATTTTATATTTTATACTTTCATTTATTTTTCTATCAAGTTTCTTATTATATATCTTACTCCATGAATCTTTATACTCTATTTTTGTCTTATGAATTCTTTTTAATATTTCTCCAACTTTATATCCAAACATATATTGCTCATGCTCAGTATAATTCTTTATGATGCTAGTAGCATCCACTCCATCAATATACTCAAAAACAGTATATACTTTTTCTTCATTAAATAATCCAAAATCAATTACTTTAGCAATATTAATATCTAGAGTCTTAAGCTTTAGAAGTTCATCATATTGCTTCTTTCGATATTCATATCTTTTAATATCTGATATCCTAACTAGATACTTTTGGTCAAAAGTATTAGTAACAATATATTTTACATCACTACTAAATCCCTTATTTAATTTTTAATATCTTTAATCCTACCTAACACTTTAATCTTATCCATGCAATCACCTCACATACTCTTAAAAAGAAAAAACACTCTAAAAGTGTTTATTTTTCCTTACTATCTCTATAAGGCTAAGACAAGCCTTAATCTATTCCTAATTGGTGACCCGTACGGGATTCGAACCCGTGAATGCATGCGTGAAAGGCATGTGAGTTAACCGTTTCTCCAACGGGCCAATGGCGGAGTGAGAGGGAGTCGAATTATTTAACCCTTATAAATAAGATTGAATTATAAACGCATATTAGCGTTTTTTTTATTTTATGGGCGAAACATTAATAACATTTTAAAGGGATAAATTAAAGGAGCCCATGCCTTAATTTGTCCGTTTAAAGTGTTATTTTATTTAACACTTTGTGTCCCTTTATTCCTACGACGTTAACGCCGGCATTGTTGACGTCGTAATTGGAGGGGGAACAAACAACAATTAAAGGGAGGTTCATCATATGAACAAAGATTTACAAGCAGTATTTAGCAATCGTACAGACGATTGGGCGACACCAGAGATTATATTTGATTATCTGGAACGTTATTGTGAGGTTAAAAAAGACGAATGGTTTGACCCATGTCCTCTTGGTGCATTCGATAAAGGTTATGACGGTTTAAAAGTTGATTGGAGTAATCACGAAAATATTTACATCAATCCACCTTATAGCAATATTAAAGGTTTTGTTGAGAAAGCAATTGAAACACATACTAACGATAGAACTAAAGCAATTTACTTCTTAATACCTGCAAGAACTGACACAAAGTATTATAAGCTTCTTTTCGAGTATGGTTGTAATTTCGAGTTCATTGAGGGACGTTTGAAGTTTGGAAAATCAAAACATTCAAGTACTTTTCCTAGCGTATTGGTTCAACTAAATGGCGACGGAGTAATGAGAAATCAAATATATTATATTAGCAAAAATAAATTACATGGGGGCAATAAATAATGAAAAAAAGAATTAATAAAAAAGATTTAATGGCGTTTTTAAAAAGCGAAAAAGGCTTTTTAAAATTAGATACAATGTGTTGGCGTGCTTTTGTTGAAATTGATGGTGTTGATTACACTGTCAATTTCGATACATATTTAAAACTTGATTTAATCAAATTGAAAAGCGACTTTATGACTAAATACTATGTACTTAGAAAGGTGGCTAACTAATGAAAAAAAGAATGTTGGAATATAAAGGAATGTTATATACTGAGGAAGATTTATTTGAAAAACTGGAAGACGATGAAATAATTGAATCATCTGTACTTGTTAATTATTATTACAATGGAAATTTTATAGGTAATGACAATGGATTTTCAACTAAAGAAATGCTTGATGAGATTATAGAAAGCGGCAATTTAAGTATATCAGAGGTAAAAACTAATGACTAAAAATGAAATGTTAGAACTCAAAAATGGCGACTTTGTGCAAGTAAAAAAAGGAAATAAATGGTACAACGGCATAGCAATTCAACATAAAGAGAATAGTCTTCTTTTTGATGATGACGACTTATTTTTATATGTTATTTATTTTCCTGATAGTGAAACTAATATGTATGACGCCCATAATTTTTTTAGCCGTAACGAAATTAGACTACCAAATTATGACGTCACAAACAATGAAACTCTTAAAAAAGTTAAAAGTTAGTAGATCAATTAGTTGTTAAAGGTGGTAAATAATATGTATATTTTAGAAAAAAATAATCAATATGTTTCAAATATTATCGTAGTTTTTAACAACAAAAAAGCAAAATGTATCTTATCTGATAACGTTAATTTCGCAGTGAAATTCTATGATAAAAAAGATGCAAAAGCACAGGCAAAACGATTTAAATGTAATCTAAAGGAGTTGTAGAAATTGAGTAAGAAAAAAGATTTTATTGTTGAAAAAGCAAGTTTCACAACGATAGAAAATGATATATTTTTCTATCAAAATAATGGTGAAAAACTATCACTTGAAGCGTGGGGATTGTACGCGTTCATGTTATCACTTCCCGACGCTTGGGACTACACTATTAACGGGCTGAAATCAGTTGTAAACGCTGGACGTGATAAGGTTTCAAAAACGTTAAAAGAACTTGAAAATGCAGGCTTTTTAGAGCGTCAACAAAGTAATGAAAATGGGCGTTTTGGTAACATGCAATACAAGATAATTCGTAGACTTCAAACACCGTTGACTGAAAAACCGTTAACGGAAATACCGTCGACGGAAAATCAGATACAACTAATTACTAAAGAACTAAAAGATCTTGATAAATTTAAAGATAAAGGGGAAATTTCTTTCCCCCAAACGTTCCACTACCTAACTAAAGAATTGATTAATAAAAAATACATCAGTGCTTTAGATTTTGATGTCGAAAAATATAACGATTTGTTTAGTACATTAGATTCAAGATATGGTTATCAAAATGTACTTGAAGTCACTAGGTATGCATTAACTTATTCGCTGAAAAATGTTGAACGAATTAATAACAAATTATCGTATTTATCAAGTGCCATTATGAGCGAACTTGTTAAACGTGAAAAAGCATCATCAAATGAACCTGCTTGGTTAGATGCATACATGAAAGAATTATTTCATAAGGATGAGTTGACTGATGAATATTTTTAGAATGATTTTAGATAATGTATTTTCGATTACTAATTGCGAATATAACATTCAAGAAATTGATACTAATAAAATTGACGTCATAACTAATAGTGCAGTCTTTCATTTTGAAAATCAAACTTTAATAATGGTTAACGGAAATTATGATTTTGTTAAAGTTAAGCACATTAAAAATATTGTTGAAAGGATGGTTCAAGATTTTGGAGAAAACTAACGACAACATAAAACAACTTTTAGAAAAAATCAAAGCATTAGCAATTAATGGAGTTGACGGCGAAAAAGAAAATGCGCAACTTCTTCTTAAAAAGTTAATGCATAAATATAAAATCACTGATAATGATCTAGAGATTAACAAACGTGATTGGAGAAATGTTACTCTACCACGTTTTAGATTACATAACAAACTTTTCTGGGCAATCATTCAATCAACATACGATATTACTGCGTATCGTAAAACTTCCAAACGTGACGTCATAAAACTATTTATAACGCAAAGTGAATTAGTTGAGATTATTGCTAAGTACAATTTTTATGTTTATCACTTCGATGTTGACATTGATGCCTTTGCTATTTCTTTCATTTCTAAAAATAAACTCTTTCCAGTGACTGAACGTGCTGGAACTCCTAGAGAAATGACAGAGCGTGAATATCAACGCTGGCTTAAAGCTCACGCAATCGAAACATCAAAATATAACTATAATTCTGGGCAACTTGGTAAGGAACAGTTGCAACTAGATTTTGAAGAAAAGGAGGAATTGCAATGAATGAATTAAAACAGCTTATAAGTGATTTATTGGTTGAATATGACGAGGTTAGCATGGAGCATAGAGCAACAATGCCACTTGATTATGACTTTCGAAAAAAATGGCTACTTCCTCTTGCTGAAAAAATTAACAATCTAGATATGAAAATCGAGGTTATAAAAATATCTTCTAAAATCATTCATGAAAGCAATGCACTAGATGCTTATGACGACGAAGAGGATTAAGGAGGTGATTAAAAATGAAATCAACTAAACAAGCATTTATAACTAAATTGATAGATTATACGTTAGACTTTTTTAAAGTCAAAACTGAGGATCAAGAGCACATCATAAGTTTTAAAGGTGAGCATGTCATAATCTCACTGAAAACAAAAGAAACAATACATGAACTTGCTAAGATTGCTTTTGACTTCGAGGAAGATGACGGACTTGATTTTCTAGCATCTGTAATTAATGAATTAGCATTATCAGATGATGCGATTAAAGATGCTAACGATGTATTAACAGCATTTTATCAAGAAGATTATCAAGAAGATTATAATAATCTGCAAGAGGAAATCGAAAGAGATATTCAACAAGAAATGATTGATAATAATGTTGAGCCTGATTAATAAAAATGATAATAACATGGGGGAAAAAGATAGAGTTGAAAGACTTCTTCTATTCTTCCATTTTTTTATAAAAAACAAAATAAAAAGGAGAAATAAGAAATGAAAAAATTAAAATTATTATTGGTTGCACTATTAGTTGCAACATCAAGCCTACTTATGACGTCAAAAGTTAGTGCAGCATCTAAGACTGTTACATTGACATCTAATAAGTTTAGTCAAAGTGATTTAATTTTAGAGCATCAAGGTGGTGGCATTTTTACAGTAATCATTGATCAAGAAGCATGGTTCCCAGTTTTAGCAAGTCCATGGGATGACAATGTATCAATTGGTTTAACTAGTAACGACTTTAAAAAAATTAAAGTGATATTGAATGGAACTGAATATATTAAAGATTTTGGTTCAGGCTTCACTTTCGATTTTGAACCATTAGCAAACGAACAATGGGAATTATCAACAAATATTAGTGGAACATTTACAAGATATACTATTCCAGCATATGACTTAAAAATACAAGTTGCTGATACTTTTGATATCAGAAAGCCAGCATCTTCAGGTAAAGATATAATTATTAATAATGTTGAAAAGCCATATACTTTAGAGCAATTAAAAGCAAATGCTTTATTTAAAGTTACAGACGAATATGATGGCGATATTACTGATAAAGCGCAAATTATTAGAGATACTTACACACCAAATAAATCAGTTCCAGGAACATTTGAAATTGAATGGCAAACAACAAACTCTGGTGGACTTTCTACTAATTATATTTTGAAAGTTTTAAATCAAGATTTTGATGCACCAGATATTGATGGACCAGATTTAGAATACTTTTCATATACGCAAGAATTAACTCTTGCTGACATCGCTAATAAGTTTACAGCAATTGATAATATTGATGGAACTGTTCCAGTAACTATTTTGCAACATGATTATGTTCAAGGTGCAGTTGGAACATATGAATTCACAATGCAAGCCGTAGACAAAGCAGGTAATAGAAATACTCATTATTATAAAGTTATTATCCAAGATGATGTACTGCCAGTAATTACAGATGAAAACAACGGGAAAATACAAATCAATTGGAAAGATGACGTCAATACTCAAACATTACTTTTAGGACTTTCTGCAACTGATGCAGTTGATGGAAATCTAACAAGTTCGATTAAAATTGTTGAAAATAATATAGTAAACAAACTAGGTAAATACATTGTTAAATATGAAGTATCTGATGAAGCAGGAAATATTGCTGAGTATCAAAGAGAATATGAAGTTATTACTTTAGAAAGTCCCAAATATTGGATTAGCCAAAATATTTTATCAGTTGAAGACATCAACAAAATGACAGTAGATCAACTTGCTAGAATATATGCGAATTATGAAAATATTGAAATGAAGTCTTTCGAAGTAATTACTAATGAATATTTAAACAATGAAGAAACTCCAGGACAATATTTATTGTCAATGAAAATCGTTGACACTAATAACGAAACTCATGAAATAAATAGAATGATTAGAGTTTTTAATGAAAGTGAGTTGCCTAAGGAAAATGAAGAACCTAAAGCAAAAACAATATGGCAAAAAATAGCGGACTTCTTCATCTGGATTTTCAACAATATAATTCTTCCTGTTTGGAAAGTTATAGTGTGGATTTGGGAACATACGATAGGTGCAATTTTCAAATTAATAACTAAATAATAACAATCACAAAAAGGATGTGATAAAGTGATTAAAAAAATACTAATAATTATATTTATCGGGGTTGCAAGTTTTCTTCTTGCAACTCCAAAACTATATGCAGCGGAAACTGCAAAGCCTTCGCCAAGTATTGAAATAACTGATATAACTAGAAATCAAAATACAATAACAATACAAACAAATGAAACTGATTTAATTACACATGCAGTTGTTGAATACGTGTTTCTAGAAAACACACAACGAATATCAATGCTTAAAACTTATGACGTCAAAAATAACACCTTTACAATCGAAAGTAAAATAACTGATTTAAAGATTTGGCAACTTAAAAAGATACGAAAAGAAACTTCAACACTTCATATGACTAGTGGAAAAAACACGATAGGAACAATTGAAAATGTGGAACGAAGAAACATATCAGAGATTGAAACAGTCGCATCTAACATCGTTGATACTGGCTTATTTTTAGATAAGAATACTGGTAAACACATTGGACCAGGTAGATTAGATGTTAAATTAAAATATTTTGAGTTTTATTTCAAGTTTGAAAAAACACATGACAAAGTCATATCAATTGATGTTAACTATGTTTTTGGTGATTTAAATTATGATGAAACAAGTCTAATAAATACTGAAAATATATCCGAGCGTATTTTTCCTGATGGCGTTGAAATTGAAGGTTACGAAATAATATGGGACGCTATAAATTATTCTAAAAATACATTTAAAAAACTAGCGGTACGCGGATTAGATAACAATTTCATTGCTTCTATCGACGCAAACTATGTAACAAGAGTTTTCCCGATTAAAAATGCTGCATCTAACATTGAGCGACGTGGTAGAGGCTCTCGTGCAAGTTTCGCATATGGTGTATCTAACTTCGCTATCATTAAAATACAATATATGGTTGATGGCGTTTTCTTTGAAGATGACGTCATAAATCCACCAGTTGATCCTGTTGAGCCTGTGACTCCTGAAGATACATTAGGTTGGCTTCAAGAATTGATAGCAAAAATTAAAGAAATAATCCAAAAATTAAAAGATGCTTGGGGTAAATATTCAACAATTGTATTGACTGTTATATATATTCTTATTGTTTATATTTGTTATAGAATTCTCAAAGCATGTTGGGGATTGATTCAACTGCCATTTAAGTTATTAAAAGTTTTATTTATACCAAAGAAAAAATAGGAGGAATTACAATGATTACAGATTTTTTTATGTTTATATTTTCACTACCAAAAAAGGGGTGGAAGATTTTAGTTAAAGTTGGTAAAGGAATTAAAAAAGGATTTCAAGTTTTATTTGTTCCAAAGAAAAAAACTAAAAAACGTGACGTTAAAAAGCAAAGTGGTAAAAGATGATAAAACACGATTGGCGTTACAATTTGGCACACTTCCCAGATGCGTTATTCCTAGCATTTGGAAAATTGCTAAAATTGATTTTATTTTCATTTAATAACATCTTAAGGAAGTGGCAAAGTTTTCTAGACGTCTGGAACAATAGCGACGTTTGGAGGTTAGCGAGATACTTAACTTTTCCACTTCATTGGATTTGGATACTTGCATATAAAGAAAGCAAAAAGAAAAAGTATGATAGCAACCTCTTCGATATCCCGGGCTTACAAATAATCAGTGGAAATACTGGAGCGGGTAAAACGTCTCTTGTATATGAAATTATTGAACGTTATAGAATACTTTTCGGAAAGCCTTGGTATATCAATTCGGACTTTGAAAAGCCACGATATAACGAGCCATTACAAGCGTATATTAGATATCATAGATATATGGAGTTTGGAAACGTCTGGAATGATTTTGAAACAAAAATACAACTAAATAAAAATCTATATGGTGGCTATGTTCTAGATGAGTTTACACGAATATTCGACCACCGCCAAAATCAAACAACGGAGTATTTAAGTAAGTTTGTTCCATTTAGGGATTACACTGTATTGATTAGAAAAAACATTGAGCGCATCATTGGAATAACGCAATTAGATAGATTAGATATACATTTAATGTATCTAGTCAAAATGTGGCATAAGCCAAGAATTGACATAGGATTTGACTATGAAGATTGGATGTTAAAGTCTGGGCTATTTAGATTTAAAATAAAGGGTTGGTATATCGACTCTTACACTATCAACACTAGCGACCAATCAAATATGCTTGTTCCGTTTAAATCGTGGTATTTAAAAGCCGAATACGCTGACTTTGAATATTATGATACTTATGCTTATTCGGACGCTTATAATCATGTTCCGTTAGATATGCCGAACATGAAATACAATCAAGGAGGATTAAGAAATGCAAATTAATGACGTCATAAATGTTGCTAAAATAGTTTTAATTATTGGAGGTACAATTTCAATAACTGCATTTTTCTTATTATCAATTTTATTCATGCCTAGTTTCTTTCAAAAAATGGTTAACTTAAAAAGAGCTGAGCACATCATGCAAGAAAACTTAGAGATTGTAGAGAAAGCAACATTCTTTCAAACTAATCAAGACTTTAATAAAATCATAGATGAGCAAATGGATACGATTAGAAAAAATGCTGCTAAACTAAAATCACTACATGCCGAAATAGATCAATTAGGAAAAGATTTATCGAATAAGAAAAAAGGGCAACAAAAATCCTAATATAATACATATACTTTAGTATATGTTTATATAAGTTTATATATCGGCGGCAATCGACGTGATATGACGAGTTGAAATTTCATTTATTGAATATCTATCAACTCGTTTTTTATTTGAGCGTTATAATAATAAGACTGGGATTTTTTTAGGGATTTGCTACCTCATAAAATATTAAAAAACAATACATGAGGAGATTAACAAAATGAAAATTAAAGATGTTTTTAAAGACTATTTAGACTATGCAGAGTTTTATTTAGAGTTTGATACTTGGAGAACTTACAAAAGAGATTTAAAACTAATTACAAAGGTTTTAGACGTCATGCATATTTATGATACAACACAATTAGATGCAAATATCATTGACAAGCTTAATAGATATTTAAAAGGAAATACTGAAAAGAAAAACAGCAAAATAAATGATACAGTGTCAACTTTTATATCTTCACTTAATCATTCAAATATTAGCACTAAACATTTTAAAATGATAAGATTAAAAAACGATACAATCGGTTATAAGCCACTTCCCGAAAATGAGTTGATACTTATGTTAGATTATATAGAAAAACTCAATACAAGCGAAACTAACAATCTTTCATGGGTTGCTAGCATATACATTATGTTAGACACTGGGGCAAGAATTAATGAAGTGACTAACATATTAACAAAAAATGTTGACGTCAGTGGTAGAAGAATATTATTAGAGGAAACTAAAAACGGAAAAATGCGTATAGTTCCTTTTGGGGATTTATCTGCTGATATAATCAGTAAAATATATGATCCTAATCATTCACATTTATTATGGAATTATTACAGCAATATAAAACTATCAAGGGTATCACTTCACAAGTTTTTAAAACGTTTATCTGATAAATTAAATCTTACATCTGGGAACATTACATCACATAGATTTAGAAAGACATTTGCAACTAGATTATTAAAAATGAAATGCCCTATTACAACAATTCAAAAACTGCTAGGACATTCAAGTATTTCAATAACTATGAGATATTTAGAAATAGACGATTACATGTTAGAAAAAGATTATATCGAACATTATAGTTATAATGCATTAAAAAAAGCGGACTAAAAATCCGCTTTCTTCTTTGTTATATTTTTTAATTGTTCAGAGTATTCTTTGTGTATTTTTTCAAATTGGATTAACTCATCGACTGTTACATCTAACAATACCGCCATTTCGATTGCACGTTCTAAACTTGGATTAATCTTACTTCTTTCATAGTCAGATATGATAGTTCTATCAATTTTAAGCCTGTTTGCAAGTTCTTGCTGAGTTAGTCCCTTTTTTTGTCTAAACTCTTTAAGATTTAATTTAATCGCCATTTTAACACACCTTTCTATTGACATGTGGACTATAATCCACTATAATTCATTTGTGGACTATGTTCCACTATCAAAATTAAAAAAATATGTGTTAAACATATCTTATTTATTTACTAATTGGTGACCCGTACGGGATTCGAACCCGTGAATGCATGCGTGAAAGGCATGTGAGTTAACCGTTTCTCCAACGGGCCAATGGCGGAGTGAGAGGGAGTCGAACCCTCGCACCGTTTTACCGGTCTAACGCGTTAGCAGTGCGCCCTCTTCGGCCTCTTGAGTATCACTCCAACTAGGCATGTAAAACCATGCCTATATAGTGTATCGTATTTTTATTTTAATGTCAACCTTTTTTTATTCTTTTATCATTGTTAAGCCAACTTTTCCACGTTCTTTATCAATATTAAGAACATAGACTTTAATGATGTCTCCGACATTTAAAACATCACTTGGATGTTTAACAAATGATTTAGAAATTTTTGAAATATGGACAAGTCCATCTTCTTTTAATCCGATATCAACAAAGGCACCAAAATCAACAACGTTTCTTACAGTTCCTTCTAATTCCATACCTTCATTTAAGTCATCAATATTAAGAACATCAGATTTCAAAATTGGTTGACTAAATTCATCACGTGGATCTCTCATTGGTGCAATAAATGCATCTAAAATATCATCAAGTGTATATTTATCAACTTTTAGTTCTTTCATTAATTCTTCACGACTAATTGAATCAATTATTTCTTTAACTTCTGGTTTACCAAAGATTGCTCCATTAATATTAAGTTTTTTCATAATTGTTTTAGCAATATTATATGATTCAGGGTGAACAGCCGTTCTATCTAAATACTCGTTGCTATCTGGAATTCTTAAGAATCCTATAGCTTGTTCAAATGTTTTTGCTCCAAAAGATGGAACATCTTTCAATTGTGAACGATCACCAAATTTACCAATTTTATCACGATACTTGACAATATTATTAGCACTAGTCTTATTAAGACCCGATACATACATTAATAATGCTTTTGATGCTGTATTAACATTTACACCAACTTGGTTTACTGCTTGAGTAACAACAAAGTTTAATGACTCATTTAGTTTTTTAGGCGTAACATCGTGTTGATATTGACCAACACCAATTGATTTAGGATCTATTTTAACAAGTTCACTTAATGGATCTTGAAGACGTCTAGCAATTGATGCCGCACTTCTTTCTTCAACATTTAAATCTGGAAATTCTTCTCTTGCTAAATCTGATGCTGAATAAACTGAAGCTCCAGCTTCATTAACAATTACATACTTAACGTTTAATTTAGTTGATTTAATTAAATCAGCAACAAACTTTTCTGTTTCTCTTGAAGCCGTTCCATTACCAATCGCAATTATATCAACTTTATATTTATTAATTAATTTAATAAGTGTTGCTTGTGAATCAGCAACTTGTTTTTCAGAGATTTGTGCACCTATTGATTTCTCATGAGGATAAATCACTCCTCTATCAAGTGGCTGACCTTGTGGATTTACAACTGTTAATTTACATCCTGTTCTAAATGCAGGGTCAATCCCAAGTACTGTCATTCCCTTCATTGGTGGTTGTAATAATAGTTTTTGTAAATTAATTGAGAAAATATCGATTGCTTGTTCTTCAGCTTTTTCAGTTAATTCAGCTCTTATTTCTCTTTCTAAACTTGGGAAAATTAATCGTTTATATCCATCAGCAATTGCTTCTTTAATATGTGGAGTTGCAGTAGAACTTTGGTCTTTAATAAACTTATAATTCAAATAATTAACAAGTTTTTCATCATCAATTGTAATTTTAACTTGTAAAACTTTTTCTTTTTCACCACGATTAACTGCTAAAATTCGATGTGGTGGCATTTTAATCACTGGTTCTTTATGTTCGTAATATATTCCATATGTTTTTTTAGGATCATCAGCATTCTTTTTAACTGATGTTTCAATTAAACCATCATTAAATAAAGTCAAACGAAGACTTTTACGATACTCAGCATTATCACTAACAATTTCCGCAATAATATCTTTAGCACCTGAAATTGCAGCATCTGCACTTTCAACTGCATCAGTTATATACTTTTTAGCTTCATCTGAAACACTTGTCTTTGGATATGTAAGCATCCACTTAGCCAGTGGTTCTAAACCTTTAGCAATTGCATCTGTAGCACGAGTTTTTTTCTTTTCCTTATAAGGGCGATATAAATCTTCAACTTCAATTAGTTTAGTTGCTTTTAAGATTTCTTGTTTTAACTCTTCAGTTAACATACCACGCTCATCAATAAGTCTAATAACATCTTCTTTTCTTTGTAAAAGATTTTTAGCGTAGTTCCATGATTGAAATATTTCATTTATTTCTTCTTCATCTAATCCACCAGTTGCTTCTTTACGGTAACGAGCAATAAATGGAATAGTATTTCCTTCATTAAGTAAATCAAGGACAGTTAAGATTTGCTTGTCACTTGCTTTTACTTTTTGTTTCACTTCTAATAACACTTGATTATCCATAAAAAATCCCTCCTAATAAACACAAAAGGGCAATGCCCTTTCAATTTTACGCTTCTGTTTTTGTTTCAAAATCCTTTAATATTTCGATTATTTTAGTATCTTCTCTATTAAGTTTAAATGGGTTAACATCATTTTTCTTATCTTCTAAATTAAATGTAATAATAAATGTTTGATATACTAAAACATCATTACCTTTTTTATCTTTTTCTGTTCTATTTAATGTTGCAGAAATATCATTACCATCTTTTAGTAAATCAGCACTTTTTGATAAATAATCTTTAAAAGTTTGACTTGCAGTTTCTCCCTCTTTTGGAGCAACTTGATCAGCTTCTAGATTAACAAAGAATATTGGTGATTTTTCTTCAATATTTGAAATTAAATCTAACGTTTCTTTTGAGATATTCTTTTCTAGACTAGCATAATAAAAATAGAAAAAGATATTTGTTTCATCTGTAGTTTCTTTAAGAATATCATTCACCTTTTTATTAGCAAGTATAACATCATCTTGATATTCCCCGGCTTCAATAAGTTTGAATTCTTCTAATGTAACTGAAACTTTATCTTCAAAAATACTTGGTTTTTCTTTATTTTTCTTAACCAATTCAACTATTACTAATGTTACTACTACAACTAAAGCAACCATTACAGCAATTAATGAAATTTTTATAATCGCGGCCAGTGTTGGATTTATTGTATCTCCACTTCTAACCTTTGGTGCTCTTGCATTATTATCTGACATTTCATTTCACTTCCTTATCATTAAAATTATACTTAATATTGCTTAAAAATACAAGTATAAGTGGAATAATCACTTAATATTCTATTTTTCAATTACGATATATGCTAGAGCATATTCATCAGTGTGTGTCATCGTTAAATGAATTATTCCATCAATTCCTTTATAGTTTGTTTCAACGTATGTTGAGCCATCTTTCTCATTTAAAACTGCAAAGTCATGGTAGTCTAAGTTTTTATTATATTTTCTTAGTGCTTTAAAGATTGCTTCTTTCGCAGCATACCTACCAGCAATAAACATTGCTTGTCCTTCAGTTGATGGGATATTATCACATAATTTTTTTTCTTTTTCATTTAAAATTAAATCACGGTAATGATCTAATCCACCTTCAAAAACTTCTTTTAATTGTACTAAATCAATTCCAATTCCAACAATCATTTTTTTCTTCCCTCTCTTATTCCATCTGCAATTTTTTTAATCTTTCCAAATCGATGATTAAGTCCTGATTTACTAATTGTTTCACCATATTCTTTTTCAAATATTTCTGTTAGTTCTCTTAAATTAGCTTCAGGATATTTTTTTCTTAAGTCGATTGCTTGTGTTGTTTTTAAATCTAGCTCTCCCCCGATATAATATTTATTTATTAATTTTATATCATTTAGTTGTTCTTGAGATGCTATAACAGATTTTTTTTCATTAGCAATTTCACAATTCATTATTCGATTAATTGAATTATTAAAGTCCCTTTTAATTCTGCTATCTTCAAATTTAAAAACTGCATTTGTAGCACCTAAAAGTTGAATAAAGTCACTGATTGATTCTGCATCTTTTAAATATGCAATGTAACCATTTCTTCTTTTAGTAATTCTCGCATTTAAATTAAAATCATTCATTAACCATTGAATAAAAATAATTTCTTCTTTTTTATTTGAGAAAATTTCTAAATGATATTCAGCAGTCTTTGGATCATTAATAGAACCTGTAACTAGAAACGCTCCTCTTAAAAATGCTTTTTTCTCTTCTTTTGTATTTGTAATCATTCTTGCATTTTCAATTGGATCTTCTAAATAACCATGTTCTAAAATAATTTTATCAATTTGAGTAGTTAATCGCAAGATAATAAGCGGTTTTTTAGTAAACATTTGTTGATCTTTTTTTAATAAAATCGTTTCAGACTGATAAAGTGTTTTAGTAAGCAACAAAAACCGTTTTGTAACGGTTGGATTTTTCGTAAGAAAATCAATCATTTTTTGACTGTTTTCAATATGAAATTCACATCCCAAATTTAAGAAGGCTGAAAACTCAGCTAACATCTCAGTGTGACTTATCGGGATAGTAATAAGTTCGTTTTTAACGGTTTTTGCAAAAGTCATTTTAATTTAGGGTTTCTAGATATTTTAAAGCATTTTGAACAGCAATTGCTCCATCAGATGTAGCTGTAACAACTTGTCTAATTTGTTTAACATTTGAATCACCAGCACCATAAACACCAGCAACCTTAGTTTCCATTTTTTCATTTGCTTCAATATATCCGAATTTATTTGTAATTCCTAATTTTGATACGAATGTCGTAACCGGAATTAATCCAATATACTCAAATGCACCATCAGCATTAATTACTTCTTTTTCACCTTTAGAATTTGTGATTTCAACACCTAGCATTTCACCACTATTTCCTAAAACAAATTTATTGACTTTCGAACTAAATCTAAAATCAACATTAGCTTTTGAAGTTAATATATCTTGAGCTTTTTTATCAGCTGTTAAATGTGGCATATCTTGAATCACTGTTACTTTCGTTGCAAGTGTTGCTAAATATGATGCTTCTTCAACAGCACTATTTCCACCACCAACAACAATAACTTCTTTATTCTTATACATCGGACCATCACAAATAGCACACCAACTTATTCCACGACTTGCAAGCATATCTTCATTTTCAACACCTAAACGTCTTGGAACTGTTCCTGATGCAATTATAACAACTTTTGTTTCATAAGTAGCATCCGGAGTAACAACTTTTTTAACTTTACCTTCATCTATTACTTCAAGTACTTCTTCGTACTTAATTTCAACACTTAATGATTCTGTATGCTTTAACATATGAGTAGCTAATTCATACCCACTCATTTTTTGATAACCGGTATAATTTTCAATTTCTGCTGTATTGATAATTTGGCCACCTGGTGCATATTTTTCAAATATAGCTACATTCAAATTTGCTCTTTTAGCATATATTCCTGCTGTCATCCCTGCTGGACCAGCACCAATAATTAGAACATCATATAACATTTTATCTACCTCTTCCATTAAAATATTTCTTTTATGTTATTTAAGTTATTAAATACATAATCAGGTTTTTCATTCATTGCTTCTTTTAATCGATATGTAAAACCTACTAAACCAGTTTTCATATAAGCATTTTTACCTGCTTTGATGTCATTTTCATGATCACCAATGTAAATAGCATTTTTTGCTGGCTTGTTTAGTTTTTCTAATGCATATAATAACGGCTCAGGATTTGGTTTGTGAAGAACTGTATCATTAGATGTAACTATAACATCAAACAAATCTTCTAAACCTACATGACTTAAATTCTCATGGACAGTTTCAAAACTTTTTGATGTAACAATTCCAACACAATATCCCTTGCTACGTAAGTATTGTATAACACTTTTAGCATTTTCATAAGCATTAAGCATTTTTAAAGATAATTCATTAGTATAAGTCTTAAATGTATCAACTAATGAATTATAATGCTCTTCATTTTTAGCATGTCTTTCAAAGGCTTTTATTAGTGTAAATCCTAATATTTCTGTTTTTTCATCTTCGGTAATAATATGATTTGGATTATGAACCCTTAGTGCTTCAACATATCCTTCCATAATAATTTCAGGACTATTAATTAGTGTTCCATCCAAATCAAATAAAAACGTATCAATCATTAATTTCTTCCTTTAAAAGAGTTTATATCATAATCTGTTACTTCAACATAATATTTTTCTTCTTTATTAAATACTCTCTTTAAAATTAAGAATAAAACTCCACCACCAACAAATAAAACATATGACAATAAGATATTAACTGGAACTCCTAATATTTCTTTTAATTGGTCAGTTCTGAATGGTTCAACAAGTGCTCCACGACCAAATCCATACCAAATTAAGTATAATCCAATCATATCTCCAACTTTTAAGAATTTCATTCTTCTTATTACAAAAAGAATTGTTAACCCTAATAAATTCCACATACTTTCATAAAGAAATGTTGGTTGATATATGCTTCCAGATCCTACTAAATTGCTTGAATAACTACTAAACTGCATTTGATATTTCACAAAACCTGGTAGTACATTAAATAAAAACTTACTATCAGTAACTCCACCATGTGCTTCTGCATTCATAAAGTTACCCCAACGACCAGTAATTTGTCCCATTAATAAGCCTAAAGCTAAAATATCAGCCAAGACCATAACATTAATTTTCTTATATCTTGAGAAGATTATGATACCGATTGTTGCAACAATAATACCTCCATGGATTGCTAGTCCACCCTCCCAAATAGCAATAACATCAATAAATGATTCAGGTTTCCCTGCTGGATCAAAGAGTACATAATAAAGTCTCGCACCTATAATTGCTAATGGAACAATTATTAATAATCCGTCAAATAAATCATTTGTGTTTAAATCAATTCTTTTAAACTCATAATATGCCATCGTTGCAGCAAGAATTATTCCTGAAATAATAAAGATTGCATACCATTGAATGCTGAAATTTCCAATTTGAATCGCCGTTGGATTAAATGCTCTTTGATTTGCTACTGCACTCTTGTATTGTGGTAAAACAGCAATCATCACCAATAATAATATAATACCTATAAATCCAAAATATATTGATAAGTCTAACTTATTCTTTTTTATCCAATTCTTCATGTTTTTATTCTCCTTTAATCATCGTTTTTTCATTATATAACGTTGATATATAATAATTAACATTGTTCTTAATAGTAAAAAAGAACAAGTGAAAATCAAAATACTTAATATCTTACTACCAGTAAAACTAATTTCTTCTTTAAACAATAAACTAGTTACATAAAAAATCAATATTTGTAATCCAAGAAAAACTGTTGCAAAACTTTTTAAAACTATTAAAATAAAATATCGTAAGATAAATATTTTAGTTAATACTTCTATTAATGTTGAAATTACAATAAATAGAATAAAGCCAACAATTTCAAATTTAATCAATGGATACTTAGAAATTTCAAATAAACCAGTTATTGTTACTGCTGTTATTAGATTTAAGGTTAATACAATTAATAAATGTATACCTAAATTAGGGTGTAAAAAGAATGCAAATTTTGCTCTAAATGAATTATAAAAATCATTTTTATTATTCAAGCTTATCAGCCCCTTTTAAAACTTTTTTTAAATATTTACCTGTATAACTTACTTCACTCTTTGCAATCTCTTCTGGTGTTCCTATAGATACTATATATCCACCCGCTTCTCCACCTTCAAGACCTAAGTCAATAATGTAATCTCCACTCTTAATAACATCTAAATTATGTTCAATGATTACCATCGTTGCACCTTCGTCAACAATTTTATTAAATACTTTAAGCAATTTCTTAACATCATCAGTATGAAGTCCCGTAGTTGGTTCATCTAGTATATAGATTGTCTTATCTGTGATTTTCTTATAGAGTTCGCTTGCTAATTTAACTCTTTGTGCTTCACCACCAGATAATGATGGTGCTGGTTGACCAAGTTTTATATAGTCAAGTCCCACATCAACTAAAACATTTAACTTATGACTAATCTTAGGATGATTTTCAAAAAACTTAGCTGCTTCTAAAACTGACATATCTAGAACATCTGCAATACTTGCTCCACGATATTTAATTTGAAGTGTTTCATGATTGTATCGTTTTCCATGACAAACTTCACATGGAACGAAAACATCTGGTAAGAAGTGCATTGAAATCTTTTTAACCCCATCACCATTACATGCTTCACATCTACCACCACGAAGGTTAAATGAGAATCTTCCTTTTTGATATCCTCTAGCTTTAGCTTCATTTGTATTTGTAAACAAATCTCTAATATCATCAAATACACCAGTATATGTTGCTGGATTACTTCTTGGTGTTCTACCAATTGGTGATTGTGATATCTCAACAACTTTTTCAATCATATTATTATCATCAATTTTATCATGATCACCAGGAACATCTTTATTTTTATAGTACTTTTGTAAAAGACCTTTTAAAAGTATTTCATTTACTAAACTTGATTTACCTGAACCACTTACTCCAGTTACTACAACCACTTCTCCTAACGGAAAATCAACATCAATATTTTTAAGGTTATTAGCTCTTGCTCCTCTAACTTTAATAAAGTTTCCTGTTCCTTTTCTTCTTTGTTCAGGAACTTCAATATTTAGCTCCCCAGTTAAGTATTTACCAGTTAAACTATTTTTATCTTTCATAACTTCTTCTGGTGTTCCAGCTGATACTACATGTCCACCTTCAAGACCAGCTCTAGGTCCTATATCTATTAAGTAATCAGCAGCAAGCATTGTATCATGATCATGTTCAACAACAATTAATGAGTTTCCTAAATCTCGCATTTTCTTTAATGTATCTATTAAACGATCATTATCTTTTTGATGCAATCCGATTGATGGTTCATCAAGAACATACATAACACCTGTTAATTTTGATCCTATTTGAGTAGCAAGTCTAATTCTTTGTGCCTCACCACCAGACAATGTACTTGCAGTTCTTGCAAGTGTTAAATAGTTTAAACCCACATCACTTAAAAATGATAATCGACTTTCAATTTCATTAAATGCTAATTTAGCAATTTGTTTTTCTTCATTGTTTAATTCTAAACTTTTTAAGAAATCAAGCATTTTTTCAATTGATAATAGTGTCATTTCATAAATGTTTTTTCCACCAATTTTAACTGATAATGCACCTTCATTTAATCTTGCACCATGACATTTATAACAAACTGATTCTGTCATAAATGATTCAATCCAGGTTCTAATCCACTCTGATGTTGTCTCTAAATATCTTCGCTCTAAATTAACAATAATTCCTTCATAATAAGCTTTTTTCATATGAAGTCTTCCACTTGAAGATTTCATATTAAACTCTAATTTTTCTTTTGAACCATAAAGAACAATATTTAATTTATCTTTAGGAATGTTTCTAATTTCAGTATCCATATCAATATCGTAATGATTACATAGTGTTTCTAATTCTAAAATATTTAAAGAATCTTCATCATTATTTTTATATGGTAAAATCCCACCATCTCTTAATGATTTATTATAATCAACAACTAAATCTTGAGATATCTTCATATTAATTCCTAATCCTCTACATACCGGACATGCTCCAAGAGGCGTATTAAATGAGAATAAACGTGGTTCTAAATCAGGAATTGTAAAATCAGTATCACAAACGTAATTTTGATTCATTGTTATAAAGTCAGTATCATTTACCCATACTTTTGTTTTTCCGTTTGCAAGTTTAGATGCAAGTTCTAAAGAATCATAGACCCTACTTCTTATACCATCTTTAACTACTAATCTATCGATGATTAAATATAATTGGTGTTTTTCTTTATTTGAAATCTTTGGTCTTTCTTCTAATAAGTAAACTTTACCATCTAAATAAAATCTAGCATATCCACTTCTTTGCCATTCATCAAAAAGTTTGTCATATTCAGCTTTTGTATTTTCAACAATTGGAGCCATGATATAAATTTTACTACCTTCTTCAAGTTCTAAAACTTTTTTAGTCATAGCCTCTATTGAATACTTAACAACTGGTTCATCTGAACCTGGGCAATATGGTCTTCCTATTCTTGCATAAATAAGTCTTAAATAATCATATATTTCTGTAACAGTTCCTACAGTTGATCTTGGATTATTTGAAGTTGTTTTTTGATCAATACTTATTGAAGGACTTAATCCATCAATTGAATCCACATCTGGTTTTTCAAAGTTTCCTAAGAACTGTCTAGCGTATGCATTAAGTGATTCCATATATCGTCTTTGGCCTTCTTGATATAACGTATCAAATGCTAAAGATGTTTTTCCTGAACCTGATACACCAGTCATAACAACAAGTTTATTTTTAGGAATTTCTATACTTATATTTTTTAAATTGTTTTCTCTTGCTCCAACAACCTTAATTACATCTCTCTCCATTATTTTAACCTTTCTACTACTTCATTCTCACTTAAGATAGTTATCTTTAATTCTTTTGCTTTTTCAAGTTTTGAACCTGCATCAGAACCAGCAACTAAGTAATCAGTTTTTTTAGAAACTGAATTTGTTACTTTAGCTCCATGTTTCTCTAATAATTCTTTCATTTCATCTCTACTATAATGTTCTAATGTTCCTGTTAGAACAAATACTTTACCATTAAATTCATGCTCAATAATTTCAAGTTTTTTATATTCGAAATTTAATCCATAATCTTTCAATTCATTTAAAACTATTATGTTACTTTCATTATGGAAATACTCATAAACACTTTTAGCAATTACAGATCCAATCTCATTAATATTTTCCATTTCATCAATTGTTGCTAGGAATAAGTTATTAATACTACCAAAATTATTTAATAAAATTGTCGCTACTTTAGCACCAACATTTTTAATACCTAAAGCAAACAATAATCGATTAGCTTCAATCTTTTTACTTTTTTCAATTCCTTCCAATAACTTATCAACGCTTTTTTTACCAAAGCCTTCAATATTAATTAATTCTTCATAATAATTCTTTAACTTATAAATATCCGTAATACTATTTAAAAAACCTAAATTATTAAAAATCTCAACAACTTTCTCACCAAGACCATCAATATCCATTGCAACTCTACTAGCAAAATGAATAATACTATTCAAGTTTCTAGCTGGGCAATCAAGATTCATGCAATAATAGTCTGCTTCTCCTTGTTTTCTCTCTATCTTAGAATTACAAACAGGACAATTGTCAATCATTTTAAAGGGGATATTATTTGTTCTTTTATCTAAATTAACTCTAACAACTTCCGGAATAATCTCTCCAGCTTTTCTAACAAAAACATAATCATTTTTTCTAATATCTTTATTAATTATATAATCTTCGTTATGAAGTGTTGCTCTTGAAACCATACTTCCAGATATTAAAACTGGTTCAAGTTCAGCTACTGGAGTAATCACTCCAGTTCTCCCAACTTGGAAAGTTATATCTTTTAGCAATGTTTCCTCTTCTTCAGGAGCAAACTTATAAGCAGTTGCCCATTTTGGACTTTTTGCAGTAACTCCTATTTCATCATAATAATTAATTTCATTAACTTTAATAACAACACCATCAGTATCATATGCAAGTGTTTTTCTTATCTTATCATATTCACTAATCTTATTTATTAATTCATCAATGTTTTCATTTACATGAAAATATGGATTAACTTTGAATCCCAATCTTCCTAAGTATTCAAGTACTTGGCTTTGAGTATTAACATATTTTTTAGCATCAACTAATGTATATAAAAAGATATCAAGTCCTCTTTTAGCGACTACTCTTGAATCTAATTGTCTAATTGTTCCAGCAGCAGCATTTCTTGGATTCGCAAATAAAGGTTCGTCATTTTTAATTCGCTCTTCATTTACTTTATGAAAGCTTTTTTGTGGCATAAAGATTTCACCACGAACTTCAATTGTTAATGGTTCACTAAGTTTTAAAGGAAGACTTTTAATTGTTCTTACATTCTCAGTGATATCTTCACCAATAAGTCCATTCCCTCTTGTTGCTGCACTAGTATATACTCCATTAACATACTTTAGACTAACTGCTAATCCATCTATTTTAAGTTCTGTTGTTAAACTAAAACTTTTTATTTCTTTCTTAATTCTTTCATAAAAGTTTCTAACGTCATCACTATTAAAAACATTTGAAAGTGACATCATCGGAACATCGTGAGTTACTTTATTAAAACTATCTAAGATAATTCCCCCAATTTTCCCGGTAGGAGAATCAGTTCTTTTCAACTCCGGATTTTGTTCTTCTAATTCAATTAATTCTTTTAAATACATATCATAATCATAATCAGAAATTGTTGGTTTATCGAGTGTATGATATTCATAATTTGCCTTATTTATAACCTCAATTAATTCATTAATTCTTTTAGATATTTCCATGCTATCACCTTCTTTTATTATAACATAGTTATAATTACTTCGATTTTTTTTCGCATTTATAATATTTTTTATTTGTTGTAAAACATTTCAACATGAGGAATATTATCTTCTAAATATTCATCTGATGTAATCTTAAATCCAAAACTTTCATAAAACTTAATTAAATACTTTTGTGCAGATATTCTAATTTCTGTTTCTCCTAATTGCTTTTCTATAAAATTGATTGCCGTTTCAATCATCATTCTTCCACTTTTGTTTTTTCGATTTGAAGGCTTTGTTAAAACTCTTCCTATTGATACTTCATTATATGAAATTCCTTTAGGAAGAATTCTAAGATATGCAGTAAATTCATTATTTTCATTGATTTGAAATAAATGATATGAATCATAGTCTTTACGATCTAAATCTTGATAATTACAATTTTGTTCAAGAATAAAAACTTCACTTCTAAGTCTTAAAATTTCATATAATTCAATATTTGTTAAGTCGTTAAATTTTTTTATTTTCCATTCCATAATCTGGCTCCTTAATTTACAAAATAGGAGTAAGTTTTAAGCTTACCCCTATTATTTTTTATTCGTCTTTAGCGAATTGACTCATATAAAGTTTTGCATAAAATGCATCTTTATTCATCAATTCTTCATGTGTTCCATATTCAACAATATTACCTTTATCCATAGCAATTATAATATCAGAATCAACAATTGTTTTAAGTCTATGTGCAATAATAAATGTTGTTTTACCCTTCATTACTCTTGCAAATGTTGTTTGAATCTCTTGTTCCATTAAACTATCAATGTTACTAGTTGCTTCATCTAATATTAGAATTGGTGGATCTATTAAGATTGCTCTTGCAATTGTTAATAATTGTTTTTGTCCTACAGATAGATTTGTACTATCACTTAATCGTGTTTTATAACCATCTTTTAAATTCATAATAAAGTCATGACAATTAGCTTTTTTAGCTGCTTCAATCATTTCTTCATCTGTAGCATCTTTTCTACCATATTTTAGATTCGATTCAATTGTTCCATTAAATAACCATGGTTCTTGTAAAACTAATCCAAAACTTAAACGTAGTGCTTTTCGGTTATAATCTCTAATATCTTTACCATCAACAATAATCGCACCATTATTAACATCATAAAATCTCATTAATAGATTAATCATTGTTGATTTACCAGCACCAGTTGGTCCTACTATTGCAACTTTTTGACCTCTCTTAACTTTTAAATTGAAATCTGTAATAAGTTTTTGATTTTTTGTATACGCGAATTCAACATCATTAAAATCAATATTCCCCAAAACTGCACGATCATTAAATTCGAATGGAATCTTTTCAAGTTCTACGTTTAATTCTAATACTTCTGTAATTCGTTTTAACCCTGCTCGACCAGCCATAAAGTTAGCCGTTAAAACGCTAAAATCATTGAATGGTCTAGCAAACATTGCCGAATACATAATCATACTAGTTAATGTTGCTACCTCAACTTTATGTCCGTTAATTGTTAGTAAAATTGACACTAGTCCTAATAATGCATATGAAATATTTGTAAATAAACGATATGTTGGGTTATTAATTGAAGCAGCAAAGTATGCTTTTTCACCAACAACCGTTAATTCATCATTAAGTTTGTCAAATTTTTGTTTGGCATTTTCTTGATAATTATATGCTTGAATAAGTTTCTTTTCATCAAAATATTCTTTTGCTGTTCCTGTTAATTCACCAATAAGTTTTTGTAGAACAACAAATCGCTGATTTCTTTTTGTTTTTGTTGCATTCGAATAAATGAAAATCACTGGAACCATAGCAACAACAACAAGCGTTAGCCATATATTCAAATAAATCATAATCCCTAGTGAGAATAAAATCGTTGTTGCTCCTTGGAAGAAATACATAAAGAAATGTGATAAAGCATCAAATACTAAATCAATATCTTGTGAGAATCTTGCCATTATATCTCCGGTTTGCGTTCTATCTAAATATGATATTGGTGTATGTGTAATTGTATGAAATGCATGATTTCTTAAATTCCTAGTAATAATTGTTGCATAGTTATGTGAACAAACTTGGCTAAACCATAATAACATTGTTCCAAGCAAATATAATATTCCAACTAATATTAAATATTTAATAATATAATTAAAATCAACATTAGAAACTCCTACAGCTTTTTTAACGATAAATCCGATTATTAATGGGTTAACTAGGATAAATAAATTCCCAATAAACGCTGTTATAATATTTAAAAATAACCATTTTTTCGCATTTTTACTATATGCTCTTAAGTTCATAATTAATTCAATCATTTCGCACCTCCAGCAACTTGTGTTTCATAAAGTGCACGATATAAATCATTGTTTTCTATTAATTCTTCGTGTTTTCCTGTTGCAATAATTCTACCACCATCAAGAATAATTATTTTATCTGCATTTGCTAAACTACTTAATCTCTGACTAATAAAAATTGTTGTTTGTTTTAAATCTCTTCTTTGAAGCTCTCTTCTAATTTTAAAGTCTGTCATATAATCTAATGCACTAAACACATCATCTAAAATCAAAATTCCTGAGTCTTTAACTAACGCTCTAGCAAGCGCTAAACGCTGTCTTTGTCCACCTGAGAAGTTAACACCTTGTCTTAAAACTTCTTCATTAATACCATTGTCTCTTTTCAATATAAAGTTTGATTGGGCTTCTTTCAAAGCTTTTTCAACCTTTTCATTTCCATAATCATTAGCCATTTCAATATTCTCTTTTACATCACCTTGAAGTAAAGCAGCCTTTTGTGATGCATAAGCTATACCATCTCTTAAACTAGTTAAGTTATAGTTTTTAACATTTATATCATTAATTAATACTTCCCCTTCTGTAACATCATGGAATCTCATAATTAAATCGATAATCGTTGTTTTACCACTCCCTGTTAATCCAACAACACCAATAGTTTCTCCTGGATTAATTACTAAATTTATATGATTTAGAATATTGTTACTATTATCTCCATATCCAAAACCAACATTTTTGAACTCAATTTTAGCAGGTTTATTATCAAGTATTAAATTATCTTCTTCTTTAATAGAATTTTGTTTGTCTAATAGTTTATTTAATCTAATTCCAGCTGAATATGTTTTTGTATATAAGAGAATTAAGTTCATTACTGAAATGATTGCCAGTGTTAATTGTGTAGTATATGTTATTACTTGAATTAATTGCGACTGATCCATTTGTCCATTATTAATATCTAATGCTCCAGCATAAATCATTGCAATCAATAAAATGTTTAAAGCTAAAGTTGTAAATGGTGATGATAATGATGTTATTTTTCCTAATTTAACCATAATACTAGATAAAACACTATTTTTATCATCAAATCTTGACTCCTCATGCTCAACTTGTGCAAATGCTCTAATCATTCTTGAACCTTCAACGTTATCTTTAACAACTTCTAATAATTTATCATTTTGTGTTTGAAATTTTTGGAATATGCGCATTGAAGCATACATAATAAAAATCAATATTACAATAACAATTGGTAAACCAATAACAAGAATAAGTGCAACTTTAGGACTTACAATAAACAATGATATTATACTTCCCACCATCAATACTGGTGCACGACTTGCAATTCTAATAGTCATTGCTAAACCATTTTGTAAATGAGAAACATCTAGGTTTAATCTGTTGATTAAACTACTTGATGAAAACTCATTAGTATCTTCAATTGATAAATCTTGAACCTTATAAAAAACGGCTTGTCTTAAATTCTTAGCAAAGTCTTGTGAAACTTTTGCAGCTAACTTATGAGCAAAAACTGTCGACATATATCCCAGCGAACAAAATAAAACAATTAGTCCAACCATTAGATATCCATCTTTATAGTTTCCACCTTCTAACCCTTTTTTCATTAAAGCTGCCATAAAAATTGGAAGAAATAGTTCTAAAACTACTTCCACAGTTTTTATTAAAAAACCAGTTATAAATGATTTTCTATATTTAATATAACGTAACAATCTCATTTCTAATCATCCTCTTTATATTTTTAATTCTTTAATAAACTTTGATTTTTTATTACTTGATGTTAAATAAAGTCGTGTTTTTGCTCTTGTAACAGCAACAAACATCAATCTTCTTTCTTCTTCTATTTCTAAATTTTGGTTATTTATAATTGATGGGAAAGTATTCTTATTTAAACCAATCAAAAACACAACATCAAACTCTAATCCTTTAGATTCATGAATTGATAGAACACTAACTTCATGATTATTATAAAAATATTTTTTATATAAAAATCCTTGTTCATGATTTCTAAAAAGAATAGCAAATGTTTGATACTCGACTTTAATACTTAAGTACATATTAATAATAAATCTATATTCTTCAATATCATTATTAAAGCCATAGTACTTAATCATTCCAACTTCCTTTTTTATAACACTTAATTTCTTAGAAATTCTATTAACATTAAAATCAATTAAACTATTTGCTGACTTGACTATTTCGTTTGTAGAGCGATAGTTATTCTTTAATATTATAACACTACTATCATATTTTTTAATAAATTTATTTATTATTGTAAAATCAGCACCACGAAATCCATAAATACTTTGATCTGGATCTCCAACAACAAAAGTTTGTGTATTCTTATTAATTAAACTAATAAAAATTTGATACTGCAAACTATTAGTATCTTGAAACTCATCAATTAATATATAATTATATGTGATTTTTTTATTCTTAATAATTTCTAATGCTTTATACTCTAAATCATTAAAATCTAAAATACTATTTTCATTTTTATATTTTTCATAATCATCATATCTTTTTGGTTTTAAACCTTGTTTCAAATTTATATCATATAAACTAAAAGACAATATCTCCTTACTAGAAAAATTGATATTGTCTTCAACAAATTTAATTGTTTTATCATTTAATAATTGATAACAAAATGAGTCAAATGTTTTTATTAAAACATCATTATTCTTAAGTCTTTCTCTCATTTCAATTGCTGCTTTTTTTGTAAAAGTAATTGCAAGTATTTCACTTGAAATAACATTATCATCCAAGAGTTTCTTTATTCTTTGAATTAATACGGTTGTTTTTCCACTTCCAGCACCTGCAATTACAGCTGTATGTTTACTTTTTGAATTAATTGCTGCTAACTGTTCATCACTATATTTTCTCATACTAAATAATAGTATGGATATATCTATATTTCTTTTTTGATACTTGGATGATTTTTAAGTAACTTCTTAATTCCATATTCAACATTAAAAGCAATCGTTATTATATCATCTTTAACTTCAACAACAACACCTTTACCAAATGAATCATGAACAACAATATCTCCAGATTTAAAATCATCAGAACTTGTATTTTTATTAATTGTTTCTCTTGAATACTTTTTAGGAAGAATCTTTTCTTCATCATTTTTGATTTCTCTTAAAAATACAGAAGGAATATTATTCTTAATTTGTCCATAAACCATTCTTCTTTGAGTATTTGTTACATATAGACGCTCTTTTGCTCTTGTAATTGCAACGTAGAAAATTCTTCTTTCTTCCTCAAGTTCAAAAGGATCCATATATGATCTATCACTTGGAAATAATCCATCTTCTAATGCTACAACAAAAACAACTTTAAATTCTAATCCTTTAACTTGATGAACAGTTGCCAGTTTTACAACATTTAAATCTTGATTATCTTTATCATGATCAGTATATAATGCTAGTTCATCTAATATTTGTTTAATCTTCTCAATGTTATTTCCTTCATAGTTCCAATCGCCTTGTCTAAAAACGTTTTTTAATTCCATAATATTTTCTTTACGTTCTTTAGCCTTATCATCAGTTTCTTCTTTTAAAAACTCATAATAACCACTTCCTACAAATAGAACATCAATAATATTAACAAGTTCTTTTGTTTCTTCAATTTTTTCTTTTAATTCATTTATTATATTTTTAAATTCTTTTAAACTATTTGCTGTCTTAGCTGAAAATTTCACATAGTCAATTGCATCAAACATGGACATATTATTAAAGTTTGCATACTCTTCTAGTTTGTTAATAGTTACATTTCCTATTCCTCTTGTCGGAGTATTAATAATTCTTTTTAAATAAAAATTACTATTTGTATCAACAACTACCTTTAAATATGCGAGAATATCTTTAACTTCTTTTCTTTCATAGAATGAAATTCCTCCATAAATAATATATGGTATTTGCGTTTGCATAAAACTATGTTCAAACAATCTACTTAAATGATTATTACGATATAAAACTGCAATATCTTCATAATTATATTTATGACTTGTCAAATTAATTATTTCATTAGTAACTGTTCTAACTTCATCAAAATCATCACTCGCAAGATGAACTACAATAGGCACACCATCTCCAAAACTACTTACTAAATTCTTGTCTGTTGTTCTACTATTATTATTTTTAATCAGTTTATTAGCTGCTTTTAAAATATTATTTGTTGAGCGATAATTTTCATCTAAAACAATAACTTCAGCACCGAATTCTTTAACAAATAATTGATTATTTTCATATCTAGCACCTCTAAATGCATAAATACTTTGATCTGGATCTCCCACTACAAACGTATTTTCGTTATTAAGAAGTTTAATTATTTCATATTGAACTTTATCGGTATCTTGAAACTCATCAATTAAGATATGTGTAAACAATGTTTGATACTTTGTTCTTACTAAAAGATTTTCTTTAAATAGTTTATTCGTATAAACAATAAGATCATCAAAATCCATTAATTGTTCTTTGATAAGTTCTAACTTATATCTGTCATAAACATCTCTAACTACTTCATCATCAATATTTCTAATAAAAGTTTTTTCATTTGAAATAAAATTTTTAATCATTCTTGGTGGATATTTTTTAGCATCAATATTTTGTTTCTTAATAATATCTCTAATAATTGCTAGGGCATCATCTTCATCAATAACGGTAAAGTCATTTTTATATCCTAAATTCAAATTTACAGCATTTTCTCTTAATACTCTAAGACCAAAAGCGTGAAATGTATAAAGCCATGCTCCCATTTGATTTGGATAGATTAAATCATTAACTCGATGTCTGATTTCTTTTGCTGCTTTATTAGTAAATGTTACACCAAGTATTCTATTTGGATCGACATTCATTTTTTCAATTAAATAAGCTATTCTTGTTGTTAGAGTTTTAGTTTTACCAGTTCCAGCACCTGCTACAACAAAAAGCGGTCCATTTTCGTGGATAACCGCTTTTCTTTGATTATTATTTAATCTACTTATCTCATAATCTAATTTTTTATCATTCATTATATCAATCCTTAATAAGACTTCTTCAATGAAACAATTTCGTTTAAAACTAGTAAGTCTTTTGTTGTTTCTTTATCAACATTAAAGAAACCATGTCTTAATAATTGAAATTTATCATTAATACTACAATTAATAATAGATTTTTCAACAAAACCTTCTTTAATTTCCCATGAATCCTTATTAAATCTTTCAAGTAAGTCTAAATTACTATCAGTATCTAATATCATTGGCTCAAAGTAATTAAATTTCGTTTTTAGAAGGTTTTTACTACTTACAAATTGAATAGTTCCATTTGGTTTTCTAGCATCAAATCCGCTGCCACTCTTAGTTTCAGGATCATATGTTGCAAGAATTTCAATTATATTTCCATCTTTATCAAATCTTGCTTCATTAGCTTTAATAAAATATGCGTGAAATAGTCTTACTTCTATTCCAAGTGCTAGTCTCTTATATTTCTTATTTGGTTTTTCTAAAACAAAATCTTCTCTATCAATATATATTTCTCTTGAGAAAATAACATCTCTTGAACCAAGTTCTTCATTATCACTATTATATGGAACACCAATATGTTCAACTTCATTCTCTGGATAATTAGTTATAGTTACTTTTAATGGGTCAATAACACCCATAACTCTTTTAGCCTTATTTTGTAAGTCATCACGAAGTGCTGCTTCTAACATATCGCTACTTACTGTTGAATTGATTTTTGATAAACCAGTTGATAAAATAAAGTTTTTAATAGCGTCTTTAGTATATCCTCTTCTTCTAAGTCCTGATAAAGTTGGCATTCTTGGATCATCCCAGCCTGTTACAGTTTTACTTTGAACTAATTGTAACAAGTATCTTTTACTCATTACCGTATTTTCAATACCTAGGCGACCAAATTCAATTTGTCTAGGAACAAGTGGCATTTCAGTTTCTTTAACAACCCAATCATATAATGGTCTATGATCTTCAAATTCTAAACTACATAATGAATGAGTAATTCCTTCAATAGCATCTTCTAAAGGATGCGCATAATCATACATTGGATAAATGCACCATTTATCTTTTGTGTTATGATGGTGGGCATATGAAATACGATAAAGAATTGGATCTCTCATATTCATATTAGGGCTTGCCATATCAATTTTAGCTCTTAATACACACTCGCCTTCTTTGAATTCTCCATTACGCATTTTTTCAAATAATTCTAAATTTTCTTCAATACTTCTATTTCTATATGGTGATAATTTCCCTGCAACACCAAGTGATCCACGATCTTCTGCTATTTGCTCAGGAGTTGAATTATCAACATATGCTAATCCTTTTTTAATAAGAATAATTGCTCTATTATACATTTCTTCAAAATAATCTGATGCGAAATAAACATTAGCAGGAGTGTATCCTAACCATTCAATATCTTCTCTAATTGATTTAACATATTTATCTTCTTCTTTTGCTGGATTAGTATCATCATATCTAAGGTTAGTATAACCTCCAAAATGCTTAGCAAGTTCAAAATTTTGAATGATTGCTCTTGCATGTCCTATATGTAAAAATCCATTTGGTTCAGGTGGAAATCTTGTTACTATTTTTTTATGTTTTCCACTTTCTAAGTCTTGCTCCATAATCGTTTTAATAAAATTTGATTGATTTTCCATTTGAAGCACCTCCATATCTTCTTTATTATATGATAAAAGTGCTGATTTAACAATGTTTAAGTACCTAAAACGTATATTTATTCTATTAGAATAAAGAGAAAACGATAAGGAATGTTATGATTATTTATTATTATATAAATATTCGTAAAATCTAACATATTAAGTATCGTTTCATTTACAATATTAGAAAAATACTATATGATAGATATGATATTAATTATTAAAAAATAAGGAGAAAAAAATTTGGAAACAACTAAAAAAATAAACCCTGCACCGCTTGGTTTATTAGGATTCGGATTAACAACAATTTTACTTAATTTACACAATAGTGGAATTATTCCATTATCGATTGTTATTGTAGCAATGGGTATTACCTTTGGGGGAGTTGCTCAGATTATTGCCGGCATTTTAGAATTTAAAACTGGTAATAATTTTGGTGGAACAGCTTTTACAGCATACGGTTTCTTTTGGTTATCATTAGTCTTAATTTGGATTTATAAACCAAATGGTATTGCTTTAGCTGATAAAGAATCAATGGGATTTTATTTACTACTATGGGGATTATTTACAATAGTAATGTTTATTGGAACATTAAAACATAATGTAACTAGTAGAATAGTATTTGGTTCACTTGCGATTTTATTTATTTTACTTTCAATTGGTGATTTTGCACATAGTGAAGTGATTACTAGAATTGCTGGTTATGTAGGTATAATTTGTGGTTTGTCTGCATTCTATAATGCAAGTGCTCAAATCATTAATGCTGAGTTTAATAAAAATATATTACCATTATAAAAAGAAGACCTTTAAATCATTAAATTTGCAACTGCAAATAAATGACAAAGGTCTTTTTTTGTATTAATACGTCTTCAAATTACATCTTAAACCATTTCTCAACAAATTCATCAAACGATTTATTAAATAAAGTTGGTTTAGATCCACTTTCATACTCTGTTGTATATCTACCAATTCTTATTATTTCATTTTCATATCTAAGTTCAATAAAAAAACTTCCTTTAGTTTTAACATTTGTACTTTTACTCTTATATTTTTGATTATTAAGTTCGTTCAAAAAAGTTTCAAAATCATCATTACTAAGTTCTTTCTCGCTATTTTCATTAATAAGAATAATCTTTTCTAATCCTTCACTCTTAAAACTAAATGTCTTCTTTGGTTTATAAAAAAGAACAATTAGTACAATAAAAACTATTAAAACAAGTCCAATCAAAACTTTCATTTTATATTTCATACTATCCCTCCATTAAAAATCTCTAACAATTATATTAATTCATCACCATATTCTAGTTTTTCAATTGATGGTTTCTGAGTTAAACTAAAATTTGCTGAATTTATTTTATATGTATGTAATCCATCCCCTTCAATAATAGTTGGATTAGTAAAGTATAACTCACTTATACCTTTAATTTTTACTCCCAATATACTAACAACACTTAAAAATATTTTTATCTTAGAAAACTTATTTAATTCCTCTTCACTAAAATAACCACTATCTTTATTAAATACTAGATTAATAATTAAGTTATTTCTCTTTGTTTGTTCGTTATAAAGAATGTATCCTTGTGTCTCAGTTCTTCCATATGCAGGAATAAAATTAAACTTTACTCCTTCACGTTCAAATCTAATTTTTTGTAGCTTAATCTTTCCAGCCGTTTTTCCCTCAATAACTTTAAATGGAATTCTAATCGTATAAAAATCAACTTCTTTTTCCATATCTAACGTATCTTGAACCATATGAAATGTTGGTCTATCATCATTATAAAATCTTGGAATATATCGCTCTGATTCATGATATATTAGCATACGATCATTAAACTCAATAATGGAATAATTACTAGATGCAAATTGTAATTCTCTAAATAGTTCTGCTCTTCTATTTGAATCATCATTTATTTTACTAACGGTTTTATTATGTAGATAAACCATTAAGCTAAACATAGTACTAGCAACAAATGCTGCAAAAGAAACAATTAAAACAGCAATTCTTATCCCTATAACATCAAAAGTTGCAGCAAGATAATCTCCAGCTAATAAAGAGACAACAGCAAGCACAAAAACAATTCCAACAATAACAACTAAAACTTTAAAGCTTTTATCTTTTTTCATACTATTCTCCGTTTCTATAATCAAGAATAACTAATGTTTCAAATGAATTTGTCTCAGGAAACATTCTTATTGGATAAACTTCTTTAACTTCATATACACTATTAAAAATTCTTAAATCTCGTGCCAGTGTTCCAAGATCACAAGATAAATATATAATTCTACTGATCTTTTTACTTATTACTTCATTAACAAATGTTTCATACAATCCTGCTCTTGGTGGATCAACAATAATTGTATCTGCACTATAATCTTTAATAACATCTTCAGCATTACCATTAACAATATTAATATTTGAATAAGCATTTTCATTCATTATCTTTTCAGCAAGCTTAACATTACTAATATTATTTTCAATCATTGTTATTTCATAGTTTTTATCTAAAATCTTATAACTTATACTACCAACACCACTATACGCATCGATAACTCTATTACCTTTAATATATTCCTTTATTTTTTTATAAGTAAGATTCATAACTTCCGTATTAATTTGCATAAAACTTTGATCATCAACTATAAGCATATCTTCTCTAATCTCATTAACACCATAAACTAATATTGATTCTTTTCCTAAAATTCTTTCATTAGTTTCCTTTATATTTATAGTTATTCCTTTTACTTTATCAAAAGTTTCTAACAAATCTATCAATTCATTAAGCCCCTTAAATTTTTTATTAGTTGTTATTATAGTTACTAAAATATCATTATTTGAATTACTCTTAAACATTATATTTTTTAGCTTTGAACTATCAATGTTAATTTTTGATTCATTTATTCTATGAACCACTTCATTAACATACATATTAGCAAGAACAAAATTATCAACTCTAACTAAATCTAGACTATTTCTTTTGTATAATCCTAACTCAATCTTTTCTTTATCAAGAACATGATAAATAACTTTATTCCTATAATTAAGCTTTTTATTATCTGTTATCGTATTAAAAACATTTAATTCCTTCTTTAAAGCTCTTTCTAATGTTTTCTTTGTAGTATTCATTTGCCACTCTAATTGTTTATCAAAACTTAAATGGGCTAAATTTAAACTTCCTAAAATATTATAATCACTTACTCTGTCAAGTGATTTCTTATTAACACTTTTTAATTCAGCAAAAGCTACATTCTTTTTTATTTTCTTTACTTCTACAGTTACTTCTTCATTAGTCAATGCTCCTGGAATATAAACATAAAATTCTTTATATTTTGCTACCCCATCAGCCTTGTAATCTAAATCTAGAACCTTAACTTCTATAATATCATTAACTTTCAACATATTATCACCACTTATATTTTATCATAAAAAAGCCTCATAAATATATGTCTCTTATTTAAGATGAAAACACCACTTATTTCATAACTTATAAGATTTAAATTAACGAAAAAACATATCATCATTTAATCTAGAATTAACTATTTTAAGTTATTTATAGATATATTTTAACATAAAAGGGCTTAAAACTATAAAGCCCTTTTGTTAAATAACATATTTAATTATTTATTTATGATTTATATTAAATTATTAATTAAATCTAGAATTTCGTTTTTTTCTTCTTCTGATAAATTATCAATTAAGTCAATCATTTCATCAACTGCAGTACTAATATCACTATTAGTTTGAATTAATCCTAAAATTTCAGTTGCTTTTGCTGCAATTACTGGAGACACCGTATTTCCAATCAAATTATCTAATACATCGCTTAATCCTGAAAAGTCATAATTAAAATGAATTAAATCATTATTGATTGTAATTGTTGTAAATGTGATTCCTTGTTGATCAAATTTAGCAAAGAAATCTTGAAGTAAAAATTTGTTGTTGTCAAATCCCATTTCTTCTGTTGCAAACATTGTTAATAATGCTGATATTTCAGTATTATCAAAATTTATCTCGCCAATGTTTAAATTTTTAATTTCAATTCCTAAATCAGAATCAATTTTTTCTAATCCAACATTAGCAATGATTGTTGTTTTAAAATAATTATTATCTTTACCAATCTTTATTGGGACGTTTAAATATACTTCATTATCTTTAACTTCGATATAGAAAACTCCAATGATTATTTCATAATCTTTATATACTACTTGTTTCGATAAAACCCCATTTTCTAAAGCAAGTGAGTTTGCAAGTGAATAATCAATTACTTTATTTAAATCTAGAGCACTAAATGAAATTGATTCTTCTTGAGAAATCAAACTTTGAAGTGCTTTATTTCTTAAGAAAATTTCTAACTCTATTTCAGAATTTATTTTATCGACTGCACTAATAACAACAGCCGCTTTATCATTCTTAATCTTGTTTAAATCTAGAGTTAGACCAAGTTTATTTGTACCATTATCATCTTTAATACCAAATTCAACTAAGTCATTCTCAAATAAAACATCTAAAAGTAATGTCAATAATTCTTTATTCTCGTTAGCTTGATCAGCAAGCTTATATAAATCAACCTTTAATTCACGTTTTTTAATATCAAATGTTCCAATATCCCCAAGTATATTAGTCACCATTTGATTTAGATCTTGACCTGTAAATGTTTTTAAAATATTGGGTGACATACTAACAAGCCATGCAAGTGGTAAATTACCTACATTAATCTTTTTTAATTTAAGTACTATTTCTGATTTAGTGTTAACTATTTCAAATGATAATGAAACACTTGTTTTATAAGTCATAATTTTCGCATTAATATGAACACCTGATATCACATTAATTGTATTTTCTTTATACTCAATCCATGCTCCTTGAAACTTAATATTTTCATCTTCGTATAAGTATTCTGGATTAGTACTTGCAGTGAATTGTTTTAAGAGTTGTTTTTTTATCTCAATATTAGCAGTATTCTCTGAAATGCCTATATTAAGTGTTTTATCATTATTTGTATCATCTATTAATTCATCTAACTCTTCAATGACAATTGTCTCTAAATCTTTAGATACTGTTATATCAGGAACTTTTACAGATTTATGCATTAAAACTAAAAGTATTGTAACTAATAAAAGAATTATTCCAATTATCCATAATAATATTTTAATAGGTGCTAGAAGTAATTTCATTCTATCCCTCCTTTTGCTGTAATATTATATTATTTTTAATGAAAAAGCAAACACTTTGAATGTTAAAGTAATTAAATATTGTTGAATTATTTTCATTCTTCTTTCCAAGATAAAAAATCATAACATTATGACAATATTATAAATATAAAAACTATGAATACTTTTTCAAGATTGTAACCCATTATTAAAATTATAGTTATGCTTTTGATTACTCTTTTCACTATTTTTTCTCTTATTTAAAAAGCAATTTTCATAATCATTTGATAGATTCTTGTAATAATAAAAAAACATTCCAAAAAGGAATGCCATTTTAATATTCATCTTTAGTTGAAAAGCCTTTAACCAAGTAATTATGTGTTGGTTCTTCATGTTTTATTTGTTCAAATGCTGCTGCTGCAATCATTGCCGCATTATCTGTACAATATTTAAAACTTGGAATAACTATTTCATAACCTTCTACTTCATTAAATATTCTTTCTCTTAAACTCTTGTTTGCTGCAACACCACCTGCAAGAATTATTTGCTTAACTTTAAAATTTTCTGCTGCAAGCTTAGTTTTAGAAATTAAAACATCAATAACACTATTTTGGAAAGAAGCACACATATCATTAATATTTACTTCTTCACCCTTTTGATTTAAATTATGAACCTTATTTATAACAGCACTTTTTAATCCTGAAAAACTAAAGTCATAACTATCTTTCTCTAACGTAACTCTTGGAAGGTCATATGTATCTTTACCTTCTTTTGCTAATCTATCAACAACAGGTCCTCCTGGATATGATAAACCAAGTGTTCTAGCTACTTTATCATAAGCTTCACCTACTGCATCATCAAGAGTCGATCCAATTATTTTAAAATCAAAATGATCTTTCATATAAATAAGTTCAGTATGTCCTCCACTAACTAATAATGCTAAAAGTGGAAATTTCATTTCATTTTCAATACTTGATGCATAAATATGTCCAATTAAATGGTTAACACCAATGATTGGTTTATTATGTGCAAAAGCAAATGCAGTTGCTGCATTAATACCTACTAATAATGAACCAATTAAACCTGGACCTTTTGTCACAGCAACTAAATCAATATCTTTAATGTCAATATTTGCATTAGTAATTGCTTCATTAAAAACTTTCGTTACATGAGCTACATGGTTTCTACTTGCTATTTCAGGGACAACTCCACCATATAGTTTATGAATATCTATTTGAGATAGTACAACATGTGATAATACTTCTTTTCCATCTTTTAAGATTGCTACACTAGTTTCATCACAACTACTCTCTACTGCTAAAATTATCATTATTTACACTTCCTTCATTAATACTAAAGCATCTTCATTTTCATAATAGTTCTTTCTTGTATATGCTTTTAAAAAACCATTTTTAGTATAGAAGCGTTTAGCCTTAGTATTACTCTTTCTCACTTCAAGAGAAATATTTTTAACATTTAATTTTGTAATATATTCCAAACAGTAATCAAAAAGTTCTTGACCATACCCTTGATTTTGATGATTGGTACTAATAACAAAATTCATCATCTCAGCAGAATCATCATAAATTCTAAATCCAATATATCCAATTATTTCATTATTAATCAAATAAACAAAATAATGGGCAAATGGGTTAACATTTAATTCATCATATAAAAAATCAATTCCTAATGTATTTCCTAAAACTTTACTTTCGATTTGTGTGACTTTAACAATATCACTTATGATCATTTTTCTTATCATAGTTAGTTTCTGCTTCCGTCTTTCTTAAGTAATTTGGTTCAAGCTCATGAATATTTTCATTTAAAATTGAGTTTTCACTTACTAAATGTAAGTCAACTTTAATTGTTTCTGGTGTTATAACAATTAAATTTTTCTCATTTTTAATTTCATCAAATGATAAATAATCATCTTCCATAATTGTTTTTCCATTTTCAAATTTACCAACAAAATAATACCCTCTTCTTGCATCAATTGCTGATAATACATTTTGATATCCTGTTGATAATAAATTTAAGCTGCTAATTGTTTTTAGTTTAATATTTTTCGTATAAGCAAGCATCTTAGCAACAGTTACTGCAACTCTTGCTCCCGTATATGAACCTGGGCCAACACCAACTATGATTGTTTCAATATCGTCAATTTTAAGATTATTTTTTTCTAGTAAATCCTTAATCATTTCTACTACATATGCTGCATTATCATTCTTACCAATTCTAGTTATATAGTCAGCTTCTTTTTCATTAATTAATCCGATATATAAAAGATTAGTTGATGCATCAATAATTAATTCTTTCATATTTTATCTATTACCTCTTTATAATTACCTTGATATGTTATTTCAAATTCACGATAGTCATTATTACCCGTTATTGAAATTTTAATGAATTCTTTTGGTAATAATTCTATAACTTGAAATGGCCATTCAATAACAACAACGCTATCTAAATCATCAACATATTCTTCTAAATCAAAATCCATACCAACTTCTGTTAAACGATATAAATCTAGATGGTATAATTTTTTAGAATTATTTTCATATTCTTTTAAAATAGTAAATGTTGGACTCGTTATAGTTGATTTAATCCCTAGTCCTTCGGCAATTCCTTTCGTTAGAGTTGTTTTGCCTGCTGCAAGATCACCATCAAGTAAAATAACTATATGCCTATCTCCAATAGCTTTTCCAATCCTTATTCCTAGATCAATTGTTTCATGATAACTATTAGTCTTTACTATCATCTTTTTCATTTTCCTTCTTCTTTTCTAAAATCCATTTAGGTAATTGTCTATTTAAAGAATGAAATCCAATTTTCATTGGAACACTTTTTACTATTTTCTTGTGGATATGATGATTTCTCTTGTAACTTAGTTTTAATCTATTTTCATCACAAACTTCTAAAACAAGTAAATCAACCAAATCTCCAACCATAAAAATCTGCTCAATACTATTAATATATTGATCAGATATTTCCGAAATATGGACTAGACCTTCATATTCGCCACAATTGACAAACATACCATAGTCTTGAAATCCAACTATTTTACATGTAATAACTTTATTCTTTTTCATATTAAAAACCTCATTTATAATTATAGCATAATTTAGTATTTATTAATTATTTTAAGTTTTCAATTTTTAAATATTATCAACAATTCCATATATAAAAATAGCAGATTACAATCTATCGTATTATTATCAAACAAACTAAATTACATTGGTGTTTTTAATAAATATATTAAAATAGATAAAAGTTTCTTAATCAATTCAATTTATTGAATCATTTTAAACTCACTATTTATTGTAAATAATATTTTCTCATATAAAAAAACAAACTAATTTTGAGTTTTATCGTCTTCTAAACAAACCAGAAGTAATCTAAAATTATCTCTTGCTAGTTTTAAAAAACCTTTAATTACTTCAAACACTAGATATCAAAAATTAGCATAAATTATTGCAATTTCACTCATAACATAAATTTTTAAACTCTTATATATACAATAATCACCAATATTGTAAAATTCAAAGATTAGTACTTATTATTATTTGCAGCGTTAGCGATTTTATCAAGACTATATTAGAATATTTGAAGTTTCTTTTAATGCTTTTAAAACTATATCATTTCTTTACTTAACAGTTTTTTTGTATTATTACGTAAAAAAACAAGTATTGTTATATTTCAAACTTTACTTGTTTTGCATGTTTATTTATTATCCACAATCTTTCAGTATTTTCAACAAAAATAATAGTATCTACAAATAAACTAAAAGTAATATATATGAAAAAATAACCTTATTCTTACAATTCTAAAATTAAAAAATCTTACTAAATTCCACTTTATCAAACCTTTATTTATAACTACAAAATATTTACTTAATTATGGATTTTAGAATCCATTTAGAACTTACTTGTAACCAAACTTTATATCACCAATAACAATTCTGCCTAAATTTCTTGTCCCATTTGGATCATCATGTTCAAGAATAATTCTAAGTTTTGATATACTGCCAAAAGAAAAATAATATTTTTTAGAATTGTCTTTACCTCGTAATATATCATACATTACAAAATTGTAATGTTTTCGCCATACTTTTCCATCAAAAACTTCAATATACATCCTTGAATTATTATCATGTAGGTTTTCACTACTTCCCCACATTGATAAACTTATATCCATACTAGTTATTTTAACATTAGAAAACTCATAATCAATAAAAGCTTTTCCAGCATTTTTCTTATTAGAAGAAAGGACTAGGTATTTTTCTTGTGGTTTATTATTAGAATCGTAGCTTTGTACATATCCACTTCTCAATCTCGTAATTTTTAAGTCGTTTTGTTCAATAAAGGAATGTTTAGTTTCTCTTGAATCAAAAAAATATTGACCTGGAAATCCATAAAAATGTGGATTAATTGATTTAAAATTTTCTACTTCTTCAGTAACTATTACTCCCCATAAGCTACCATCAATTAATGCTTCCATATCTAAATACGTATACTTATTTTGACTATAACCAAAATTTGGTCTTGTTAAAAACATTATATCCTCATGTTTTTCCCCATTATCATCGATTGTTATCCATTTTTCATATCCGTATATTCCAAAATAATGTGATGAATAATTCGTAATATCTTTAAGCCACGAATAACTATCAGTCATAAGTGACGTCCAAACAACTACAGGCATACCTTTGTTTATAGACTCATATATTGCATTTATTTTAGTTGCGTTTTTATTAAGCAAATTATAATGACTTATTTTAAAAGAATCCTCATAACCATAACTTTTTAAAGTCATTTTTAATCCTTTAATATAATCGGTAGGTTCGCAAAAAGTTGATTTATCACCAATACCAATCTCATATGTTTTTGTGTTACTAAAAACTCTTGTTGCTAAATCAACTCTTTCATTAAATTCTTGTGGTGTATCAGTAGCAATAACATTATCTCTTGCATTTGATAGAATTCTTTTATATCCTTTATACCTACCTAAAAAATCTAAATGTCCAATCATAGACAATGGTCCACATCCACCATACGAACTTTTAATACCACTATTCTCTTTAGCTTTTGCTAAATCACCATTTGTAATTTCCATATCTGCATATGTTATTCTTCCTTGTACTTCTACTGGAATACCGTTAGTGATATCATTTATATTCTTCATTTCTTTACTATAAGTAGTTATTCCGTTATATTTTGCAAGCAAGTAATCATCAATTGTTTTTATTATAATACTCCTGCTAAATGCATATTGAGCTATAAAATGTTCATCATTAACAATGATTTCATCATAATTCCATATCTTACCATCACTATCTTTCTTCCAACCTTGAAAAAGCAAATTCATGACTCCCCCATTAATATTTACTTTTTTTGTTGGTGCCGTAATATACGGCAGTACTTCGTATCTTTCATATACACGAGGCTCCATATACTTAGATCCATTTAATTCGCCACCGTTCAAATCAAATGTAACAGTGCACTTAGTCACTGTATCATAATCATCATATCCATTCACTGAATTTAGAACAATGGAATCGCTTTGTACTAGATCGTAATCTTTATTTTCTTTACTAGTGAAAATAAACAAAACAATAATCATTTGAATAATTAATAGTATTTTTCTCATTTTTTCCTTGTATACTCTATTTATGATTATAGTAGTTAAACGAGTATACATTCCTTTCTTATATTTTTATACTATAATCTATATATGGTACTGTGGATTTGGTTCATTTTTTTGTAGCTTTGACTACCCTAAGGAGACTCTTACCACAGTCCTATTTTTTAACTAGCAATAAGTTATTTAGCGCATGACGCTCGATCACAAGAATATAGGAAATAGGATCTCGTGTGCAAACAACAGTGCCAAATAAATTAAAGAGGTGATTCATATGTATCTAGTCGGTATCGACATCGCTAAATACAGCCACCAGTGTTTTATGGCTACAACACATGGTGAAGTTATCAATGAATTTTCATTTGATAATAATTATAACGGGTTTAAGTTACTACTTAAACATTTAAGTGCTCTAGATCAATCTTTAGAAATAAAAATAGGTCTTGAAGCTACAGGACACTACGGCAATACTTTAAAACAATCATTAAGTGCACACGGTTATACCTTCTTAGAGTTTAACCCTTATCTTGCCAAACAGTTTTTTAAATCCACCACGATAAGAAAAACTAAAACCGACAAGGTTGATGCACGATTATTATCAAGTATGTTAGCGTCTGTAGACTACAAGACCTTACATACTAAATATTACCATATTAATGAATTAAAATCACTTACTAGAACTAGAAGTAGTTTAATTGACTCTAGATCAAATACTTTAGTACAAATAACTAACGCTCTAGATATTATCTTTCCAGAGTTTAAATCTCATTTTAACAATAGATTAGGCCTTACAGCGCTTTATATTCTAAAGAAGTATAAAACTCCTGAAAGAATAAGTAAATTGTCTAAAGACCAATTTGAAGCAATTTCAAATAAATCAATGGGTAAATTTACCTATCCAAAGTTTTTAAAACTTAAGGAATTAGCTAGTGATACCATTGGTATAAAATCCAATTCTATCGTTACAGTAATGTTAGTTCACATTGATTTATTCCATTCCATTAATAATAATATTGAAATGCTAGAAACTGAAATTAAATCTATAATGAATTTAACAAATTGTAAAATGATTACTATTCCAGGTATATCTTTGATGTCTGCCGCTACTATACTTGGTGAAGTGACGGATTTTAATAACTTTTCTAATCCTTCCAAATTAATAGCATTTACAGGTTTTGATATAGCAATACATCAATCAGGCGAATCCATGTCTCATGGTAGATTAGTTAAACGCAGCTCTTCTTTACTTCGAAAGACTATTTGGAATTTAGTCATCGGAAGTATTAGATTAATACCTGAAATAACTGAATATTATCATAAGAAGCGTGCTGAAGGAAAACATCGTAATGTTATTTTTTCAGCAATATCTCGTAAACTAATTCGCATCATATATCATTTAGAAACTAATAACATTAATTACGATAAAACTAAGATTAGATAAATATTACATAGCCAATTATTTATTTAATAAATCCTTTTTTATTAACCTAATACTTTCAATTAGGTTTTTTCGTCTTTATATATTTATTTACTTGACTTATTAATAGTTATCTCCTTATTTTATCTACCACAATTATTTAATTCATATATACCTACTTTACATTACAATTATATCATAATTAAATTAAAATTAACGAAAAATTAACTTAATATCAATCTTTTATTTTTTCCCTCTTTGATTCTATAATTTTACTTTCTCCTTCTAAAACACCTATTATTGGAATAAGTAAAAATGCCAACCAAGATATTTGCCAAGCAGCATAGAAATATCCAAAACTGAAGAACAATGCAAGAGCTATAAATGGAGTTATTGATGTCATTCTAAATTTGTTTTTTTGACTTGATTCAATAACTACAGCAAAAATTGGGATTAATAATAACACTTGCCAAATATATATCCAATTTTTAAAGATAACTCCTAAAACAACAAATGCAGCAATAATAAGAACTGAAAGCATTGTAAATAAAATAGTTTTTTTACTTTTGTCAATTTCAATTGTTACATTAATATGGTCTGTCCATATTCCAATAACTAATGGAATAAAGAATGAACAAAGTGCTAATGGTATAGTTACTTTACTAAAAACTAAAACAATGTATAAAATAATTGCAGTTATTGCACTTATAAAAAAGATTATTTCTTTTGGTTTATTTTTATCTCTAAATAATGGTGTAGAAAGAATAACTAATAAAAAGAATAACCACGCATATTTCCATTCAAGTATTCCAAAGTATGTTACTAAAAATGCTGCAATTATTCCAATAAAAACACTTAGACCAGCAACTTTATTTTTAAATGATTCTTTATCAGTTAAAACACCCAATATTGGAATAAGTAAAAATATCAACCATGTCGGATGCCAAACATTAAAGAAATGACCTATTAGTATATAAGTTGCAGTAGTAAGAAATGGTGACATTCCTAATAACGTATTTAATAAATTTTTTCCAGAAAACATTACACCAGAAAGTGGGACAAAAAGAAATACTAGCCATGTTGGATGCCATACTTTTGTAAAATACCCTATTAAAACAAATGCTAATACTGAAATAAAAGGTGAAACAGCAATTGCTTTTGATTTCCAAGTTTCTTCTTTAATTGTTATAACAGTATTTCTAATATTTTTATAAATTGTTCTTGGTCTTCCTAATCTTTCTATTATTTCTTCTTCAGATAAACCACGATTACTATATTCTTCATAGAACTCTTGATAATCAGCAATAATCTCATCAATTTGATTTTTACTAACATCTTTATCTTCTAAATATTCTCTTAATTCTTCAATAAATTTATTTTTCATTTGTCTCTCCTCCTAATATACTATTAACTTCATTTAAGAAGTTTTTCCATTCTTCTAAATTTGTTTTCAATGATTCACGCCCTTGATCAGTAATCTGATAATACTTTCTTGGTGCACCATTATTTGTTTCTTTTTGGTATGTCACAAATAATCCTTGTGTTGTTAGTCTTCTAAGTAATGGATAAACGGTATTCTCATTAACATCAAGTTTATCATTTAATGTTTCCATAACTTCAAAGCCATACATATCTTTATCATTTATTATTTTTAAAACACAAAGTTCAATGATTCCTTTTTTAAACTGAGTAGTCATTTTTACCTCCTATTGTGTATTGCACAATACTATTATATATTATATATGTGCATTACACAATACCAAAATAAAAAAAAGAGAATTACTCTCTTTTACTTGGTCACTAAATATATTCCCATTCCACCAAGACCAACATGGGCTGATATTACAGGACTTAAAATACCTTTTATCTGAACATTAACTTTTCCATTATTAATGTTATTAATAGTTTCTTCTAATGTTTTAGCATATTCGATATTATCAACATAAGTAATTCTTACAATTACATCACTATCTGAAATAAGGCTTACAACTTGTTCTTTTATATATTTAAAAACTGCCATTAAACCTCTTACTTTAGCTTCAACTGTTAAAACACCTTCCTTAAATCTTAAGATTGGTTTTATTTTTAATATACTTCCAATTAAAGCAGATACTTTACCTAATCGACCATTCTTCACAAGTGTAGATAAATCATCAACACTAAAAATTAATGATCCTTTAGTAATAATCTCGTTTATATGGTCAATAACTTCATTAACTTCCATACCTTTATTTGCAAGTTTCAAAGCTTCTTCTAAAATATAATCAGAACCAACACTTGCAGTTTTAGTATCAATTATAAAAATATTCTCATTTTCTAAAATACCTTTAGCAACATTTGCTCCATTTATAGTTCCACTTAGGGCACTTGATATTGTTAAACAAATAACATAATCATATCCATTTGAAAATTGTTTTTCAAATGCATCAACAAACATACTTGGCGCTGGCTGGCTTGTTTTAACATCTCTTTTTTCTTTCATTGTATTAACAACTATTTCATTACTAAACTCACCTTCAACATATTCATATCCATTAATTATTACTTTTAATGGCACTATTGATACATCTTCGTTTCCTTTATAACCAAATGTTGAATCAACAACAAAACCAATTTTTCTCATGAATTATTTCTCCTTTTATAAACTTACAACTCCAATTACACCTGGAACATTTTCTAATAACATACGTTCAATTCCCTCTTTTAATGTTATATCAATCGCGATACACCCATCACAAGCACCCATCATTTTTACGTATACAACGCCATCTTCAATTTTTAGTAACTCTATGTCTCCACCATCTCTTACAAGATATGGACGTACCTTATCTAGTAGAGATAGAACTTGTTCTTCTGTTTCATTCATCTACATTAATCTCCTTATCATCATTATTTTCTTTATATCTTTTTAATATATAATAAGCCGAGTTATAATTACATGATTCATTTATATAATCTGGGATTGCTCTAAATCCCCTTGGACTTTTTGAATCAGAATTAAATCCTTTTATACGTAAAAGACCAGATGCTATATCTCCAACAAGATATTGATATCTATCAAAAGCAACATCAACATATTTCTCATTAAAAGCTGTTAAATCAAATGCTTCACGATAATTTTTAATTAATTCAAATTTCCCATGTTCTGTTTCAATAACCATGTCTTCCTCCTAATTACTTATATAATCATCAAGAGCAATATCCCATAAATCTTCATTAAAGTTTAATTCATAATTATCAAATAAAACTCCAATTTTTATTTTAGGTTGGTACTCTTTAATAAACTTATCATAAAATCCTTTTCCATAGCCTAATCGATAGTTATTTTTGTTTTTAGCTAAGCAGGATATTATCAATAAATCTATTTCTTTATCAACTATTTTTCCATTTTTTGGTTCTTTAATTCCAAATTTACTTATTATCCATTTTGTTTTTTCATCAACAATTACGAACTCCATTTTATCTTCTTTAATCCTTGGATAAGCAAATTTTGCATATTGATGTTTAAGTGTCGATATATCAACTTCGCTACCAAATGGAGCATATACTCCAATTATTTTTGCAGTTCTATATCTAATATCTTTCTCAATCTTTTGAATAATAATTTTACTTTTAATAATTCTTATTCCAAAATCTAAATTGTCTCGGTGATTGATTGCTAGTGTTCTTGCTTCTTTCTTATTCATTATTAACTAAATCCTTATAGAAAACACCATGATGAGAAAAACTTGGATTCTTAGCAATCTTTAATGCTTCTTCAGCTGCTTGATATAAATGTTCTTCTTTAACAGCATCTTCTTTACTTACAGAAACTCCTGCAAAAACTTCAAGTTCACTTTGAATTGATCCATAACGCATTGATAGATTTAGGAATGTTTCATTTGATCTTATTCCTTTTTGAACAAAATCCATCTTTCTTGGATCAGTGATTAAAACAACAAATTTTAAACCTGACATTCGATATACTCCGCCATTTTCAGTGACAAATGAACTATACATTTTATTGATATATTCAGCCATAAGCATATTGCCGACTTCCCATCCATATTCTTCATTTATTTTCGGAATATTTTTTAGTTCAATCAATAAAACATAGAAATAATTATCTTTATCAATAAGTTTTTTCATTTTAACTAATAATTCATGATAATTACCTAAATGATCTAAAACTTCAATGTTTGTTGATCTAAAATGTTTCGCATTTATTGGATTTAATGTTCCCATAATTGTCGTTGTTGTATGATCATCGAAAATTCTTTTTCCACGTTCTTCAACCCAAATGTAATTACCATCTTTTAAAATTCGATATTTCAAATAATATTGTTGTTTAGAAAGGCTTAATTCACCAATTACTGATAAATATGTTGTTAGATCTTCTGGATGGAATAATTTTCTAAAATCATTTAATTCCAGCGTATTATCTGGCAGATTAAGTATTTGAACTAATGCATCGCTTGCCCAAATTATTCTTTGATCTAAATCAATATAGAATAATCCTTCTTTACTAATCTCTAAAGTAGCAATAAATTTAAGTTTAATACTTTCTAAGTCTTTATTACTTTCACTTAATTTCTTTTCAACACCTAATAAATCAAAATCAGTTTTTCTTTCACCAACAACAATTCTTCCTTTAAATTTACCAAGTACAAATACTGGTTGCATCATTAATTTGAAAATAACTTGCTTACCTTCAGAGTTTAAAATCACATGTTCTTCAACAAAATCATCACCAATTTGAGCTTTTTTACGATACTCTTTATAATAGTTTTCTAAAGCACGATTGTTAATTTCTGTTCCATTAAACTGAATAAATCTAATTGTTTTATTAAAAACATTAAACAATTTTTTTCCAATCACTTCTTCTTTTTCCATATTTATTTCATCTAAAAAACTTTGTGAAATATCTTTTATTCTTTCATTTTTATCAACAACATAATAAGCATTCCATTTACTCTCTTTAATAGATTTAACAAATAACTGATAATGATTAGCTTTTAATATTGATGTTTTAAACGATGTTATAAAGACAACGAAATAGAAAACATAAACAAATATTGAATAATATGAATATACTTGTTCATAGATTTTTTTAGATTCAATATATGGTTTATAGACAATTAAGACCACTATTGCAATTGTAATATTCAAAAAAGCAAGTGCAATACTTTTCTTAAGTAACTTTTCACTTTGAATACTTTGAATAATAACCATAAACAAAGTAAATACAGTCATTATTAGTGGAAATATTGGATCTTGTAAAAACATTTAGATCATCTCCTTGATTTTTAATAGAAATATATAAAATATATAACGAATATTGTTATTACAAAAGCTAATATATATAATACATATTTATGTTTACTTGCAAACTTAGTAATTCTTTCGGTTATTCCAGAGGTTCCAAATCTTCTGAATGGTTCAATTATAAATAATAATATTTTTTTAATTATTTCCATATTCATTTTCCTCCCTATCGCATAAACATGCTTAGATATTCCATTAATTTCTCTTTATCATTCATTTTTAATAAAATACCTTCAACAGCAATAGAAACATCCCCAGTTTCCTCTGAAACAATAATTGTTAATGCATCTGTTACTTCACTTATCCCAAGTGCAGCACGGTGTCTAGAGCCCATTGTCTTATCTTCTACTTCTTTTTCAGATAAAATGAAATATGCACCTGCACATAAAATTTCATCACCACGAATAATAACTGCTCCATCGTGCAGTGGTGTATTAGGAATAAAAATATTAATAATTAATTCTTTAGAGATATTTGAATGCATCATAATCGCTCTATCAGCAAATTGATCTAGAGTATTATGTTTTTCAATAGTCATTAACGCTCCAATTCGTTGCGATGATAAATAAAACGCTGCATCAACAATCGCATCTCTTGTTGACTCATTACCCATAATAGCTATATCTTTTTTCTTATCTTTTTTCCAAGCAAATTCAATTGATCTTCTAAAATCAGGTGCCATAATAACAATCAAAATTATTGGATACCATTCAATTATGTATTCTAAGGCTGGAGTGCTAGCCTTTAAGCCAAGTTTGTCAGTTACAAATCGAGCTATTAAAAGAACTACAAATATTAATGCAAAATTTAAAATTCGACTATTTGCAAATATAGTTTTAATAACTAATAATACTAATAACCATATAATATAAGTATCAAGTAATAATCTCCATATATCATAACCTTGTATTTGTATTGCTAAAAGCATAAGTATCACTCCTTTTTCATGTTATATTATAACATAATATATAATATGTTTACTTGCAAATAGATATAATAAAACTTATAATTAAATAGAAACGTGGTGATATTATGGAAAATAAAAAAGATCGAGCAATCCTTGTTGGATTAGAATTATTAACAAGTAAATACAGTATGAGTGATTCCTTAGATGAATTAGAACATTTAGCAAAAGCACTAGAAATTCATACTGTTGATAAAGTAATTCAAAGAGCGGAAAAAGTAAGTCCAAGATTTTATGTTGGTAGTGGAAAAGTTTTAGAGATTAAAAAAATGGTTGAAGTTTTAGGTGCTACAATCGTTATATTTGATGATCCACTTTCACCAACTCAAATCAATAATTTAGAAAAGGAATTAGAATGTCAAGTAATTGATCGTAGTTTTCTTATTCTTTCAATCTTTTCTGAACGCGCACAGTCAAAACAAAGCATCCTTGAAGTTTCTCTTGCTCAAAAAGAATATATGCTCCCAAGGCTAATCGGTTTAGGTAATAGTTTATCTAGGCAAGGTGGTGGAAGCTATAACGCTAAAGGTCCAGGTGAAACTAAACTTGAACTTGATCGTAGAAAACTATTAAAAGAAATTTCAAATATAAAAAAAGAACTTGTTAAGATTAGTTCCGAAAATGAAGTTTCAAGAAAAAAAAGAAAACAAAACGGAATTCCAATTGTTGCTTTAGCTGGATATACGAATGTTGGTAAATCATCGTTAATGAATAGTTTAAGTGAAAAACTCAATTCTGTAACTGAAAAAGTATTTGAAAAGGACATGCTTTTTGCAACACTAGATACTAAAACTAAAAGAATGCAAAAAGATAATAATCCACCATTCTTACTTGTTGATACCGTAGGATTTATAAAAAAACTTCCGCACGAGTTAATTAGATCATTTGAATCAACACTAAGAGATGTTATTGATGCAGATTTATTAGTTATTGTTGCTGATGGAGCATATTTTAATGATTATCAAATAAGTTCAACACTTAATGTTTTAAATAGCATTGGAGCATCTTCTATTCCTAAGTTATATGTTTTAACTAAGAAAGAAATCGCAATTACAGAACCACTATTTAATGAAGATTATATTTTTGTTTCAAATGTTACAAAAGAAAATATTGATACATTAATTAATACAATTTACTCAAATATCTATTTAGATAGTAGGATTGCAAACTTAAAGCTTTCTTTTAACAATAGTAATGTTTTCAGTTATTTAAAAGAAAATGCAACAATCTTAAAAACTGATTACTTAGAAGATGGTTACTTAATTAAGGTTGTTCTATCAAAGACAGATCAAAAAAAATATGAAAAATACATAATTTAGAGAAAAAGGCAATTAGCCTTTTTTATTTTTATAATCATTAACCTCATCTAAATACGGCATAGCATCCATTGCACCAAACTTAGTTATTGTTAAACTAGCAACAATACTTGCAAACTTCAAATATTCGCATAAAACGTCTTTTTCATATGATTCCCCATAAATGCTAATTCTATTTAAAAAAGCTCCTATAAAGGAGTCTCCTGCTCCTGTAGTATCAACAACATCAACTTGATATGATGGAACATCAATAACAAAATCTTTTGTATATAAAGTTGCTCCTTTATTGCCTTTTGTTATAATTAAATATTTGAGCCTTGGTAAATTTAATAATAAAGTTATTGCTTCATTATAATCACTTTTTCTAGTTATAAATTCTAGTTCATTATCTGCAACTTTTAGAATATTTGCATATTTTAAATACATATTAATAGTTTGATGATATTTATCATGATCATCCCAAAGATTCAACCGAATATTAGGATCAAAAGATATTATTGATCCTTGGCTAATTGCTTTCGAAAGTAAATAGTCATGAGAATCTCTTATCGGGTAATCACCTAAACTAACTGAACAAAAATGAACAATGCTATCTCTAAAATCCAAATCACTAATATTGTCAGCAATATACAATTGATCAGCACCAGGATTTCTGTAAAACAAAAAAGAACGTTCCTTATTTTCATCTAACGTTACAAATGCTAGAGATGTATTTGCACTACTACTCTTTTTCAAATACTTAATATCAACATTAAATCTTTTTAATTCATTAATTAGAAATTTACCAAAAGAATCATTACCAACTTGACCAACAAAGAAAGATTTTCCTGATAGTTTTGCATTAGTAACAGCAACGTTAGCTGGTGCTCCACCAGCTTTCATTGTATAACTATTTTTTTCTTCTTGTATAAAATCTATTAATAATTCACCGATACTTATAATTTTTCTCATTATATCACCACATTTTAATTATACTATAAAAACAAAAAAAGCGGTTCTCCGCTTAACAAATCTATGTAAAATAAAATTAAGTTTACTAAATGGTGGCTCCGGACAGAATCGAACTGCCGACACATGGTTCTTCAGACCATTGCTCTACCAACTGAGCTACAGAGCCAAATTAGTGGCGGTCCCGACGGGAATCGAACCCGCGATCTCCTGCGTGACAGGCAGGCATGTTAACCGCTACACCACGGGACCACTATTGGTTGCGGGAGAGGGATTTGAACCCACGGCCTCCGGGTTATGAGCCCGACGAGCTACCAAACTGCTCCATCCCGCGATATAAAGTTTTCAATGGCGGAGAAAGAGGGATTCGAACCCCCGCGCCTTTTACAGCCTGTCGGTTTTCAAGACCGATCCCTTCAGCCAGACTTGGGTATTTCTCCATTAAGATATAATGATTTGGTGGACCCGGTAGGACTCGAACCTACGGCCGACCGGTTATGAGCCGGTAGCTCTAACCAACTGAGCTACGGGTCCAAATGGTAGCGGCGGGGGGGATCGAACCCTCGACCTCACGGGTATGAACCGTACGCTCTAGCCATCTGAGCTACACCGCCATATGGCAGAACTGTTAAATTCGCCCGCAGTATCATTATAATATAAAAATAGTTGTTACACTATAGTTTTTAACTTTTTTTGGTGGAGCCTAGGGGGATCGAACCCCTGACCTCCTGCGTGCAAGGCAGGCGCTCTCCCAGCTGAGCTAAGGCCCCATAAAAAACTGGTTGGTACCCGGAGCCGGACTTGAACCGGCACGAGCTCATCACTCATGGGATTTTAAGTCCCACGTGTCTACCTATTTCACCATCCGGGCAAATAAAATGGTGATCCCTGAAAGATTCGAACTTTCGACACCTTGATTAAAAGTCAAGTGCTCTACCGACTGAGCTAAGGGATCGATTAGTGGTGCCGAAAACAGGAATTGAACCCGCAACCTACTGATTACAAGTCAGTTGCTCTACCAATTGAGCTATTTCGGCAGCTTAAAATTTAAAATAATATTAATGGTGGAGGATGACGGGATCGAACCGCCGACCCTCTGCTTGTAAGGCAGATGCTCTCCCAGCTGAGCTAATCCTCCATTTAAATGAGTGTTTGCCTGGCAACGTTCTATCTTCGCCCCATAGGACTATTGTCGACGCTGAAATGCTTAACTTCTGTGTTCGAGATGGGAACAGGTGTGTCCATTTCGCCATCGTCACCAGACAATCTCTCAAAACTAGATAAATTCAAATTGTAACAAATAAAACGTAAGTTATAAGGTTAAGTCCTCGACCTATTAGTACTGGTCAGCTCCACATGTCACCATGCTTCCACACCCAGCCTATCAACCTTGTCGTCTTCAAGGGGTCTTACTAAATTGGGAAATCTCATCTTAAGGGGGGCTTCACGCTTAGATGCTTTCAGCGTTTATCCCTTCCATACATAGCTACCCAGCTGTGGCCCTGGCAGGCCAACTGGTGCACCAGTGGTATGTCCACTCCGGTCTTCTCATACTAGGAGCAGCACCCTTCAAATTTCCAACGCCCACGACGGATAGAGACCGAACTGTCTCACGACGTTCTGAACCCAGCTCGCGTGCCACTTTAATGGACGAACAGTCCAACCCTTGGAAGCTTCTCCACCTCCAGGATGTGACGAGCCGACATCGAGGTGCCAAACCGCATCGTCGCTGTGAACGCTTGGATGCGATAAGCCTGTTATCCCCAGGGTAGCTTTTATCCGTTGAGTCACGGCCCTTCCATGCGGAACCGTAAGATCACTAAGCCCTACTTTCGTACCTGCTCGACTTGTTTGTCTCGCAGTCAAGCTCCCTTCTGCCTTTGCACTCTATGAATGATTTCCGACCATTCTGAGGGAACCTTCGGGCGCCTCCGTTACTTTTTAGGAGGCGGCCGCCCCAGCCAAACTGCCCACCAGACACTGTCCCTGGTAATCCACTTACCGAGGTTAGATATCAGATACAGAAAGGGTGGTATCCAAAGGTCGACTCCACCGAAACTAGCGTTCCAGCTTCCAAGTCTCCCACCTATCCTGTACATTCTGCACCCAATATCAATATCAAGTTACAGTAAAGCTCCATGGGGTCTTTTCGTCCTGTCGCGGGTGGCCGGCGTTTTCACCGGCATCTTGATTTCACCGAGTCTCTTGTTGAGACAGCACCCAAATCGTTACGCCTTTCGTGCGGGTCGGAATTTACCCGACTAGGAATTTCGCTACCTTAGGACCGTTATAGTTACGGCCGCCGTTTACTGGGACTTCAATTCAATGCTTCGTTTCCTGACATCTCCTCTTAATCTTCCAGCACCGGGCAGGCGTCAGCCCCTATACTTCACCTTACGGTTTTGCAGAGACCTGTGTTTTTGATAAACAGTCGCTTGGGTCTATTCTCTGCGACTTTCTTTTTTCATTAAAAGTCCTCCTTATCCCGAAGTTACGGAGTCATTTTGCCGAGTTCCTTAACAAGAGTTTTCTCGCGCGTCTTAGTATTCTCTACCCACCCACCTGTGTCGGTTTACGGTACGGGTAGTAAATAAATTAATCTTAGAAGCTTTTCTAGAGAGTTTGAAGTCATCACCTTTTACCTGTCAATACTCATCCTTCACGTGGTACGGATTTGCCTATACCACAGACTCGTATTCTCGACCCCAATCCACTAAGGGGCAAGTGTTATCCTCCTCTGTCACTCCTTCAGTCTATTTACTAGTTCAGGATTCTCTACCTGATATCCATCGGCTACGCTTTTCAGCCTCACCTTAGGCCCCGACTTACCCAGGGCGGACGAACCTTCCCCTGGAATCCTTGGGTTTTCGACGGATAGGATTCTCACCTATCTTTTCGTTACTTACACCGGCATTCTCACTTCTAACCACTCCAGCGCTCCTCACGGTACGCCTTCTTCGCTGTTAGAACGCTCCCCTACCACTTGAAATTACTTTCAAATCCGCAGCTTCGGTATCATGTTTAGCCCCGGTACATTTTCGGCGCAGAGTCACTCGACTAGTGAGCTATTACGCACTCTTTAAAGGATGGCTGCTTCTAAGCCAACCTCCTAGTTGTTTGTGCATCTCCACTTCCTTTTCCACTCAACATGAATTTTGGGACCTTAACTGGCGGTCTGGGCTGTTTCCCTTTTGACCATGGACCTTATCACCCACAGTCTGACTGCTAATTTCACTTTTATGACATTCGAAGTTTAATTGTGTTCAGTACCCCGAGGTGGGGCCATCACACATTCAGTGCTCTACCTTCATAAAATACTCATTAACGCTAGCCCTAAAGCTATTTCGGGGAGAACCAGCTATCTCTGGGTTCGATTGGAATTTCACCCCTAGCCACAAGTCATCCAAGCACTTTTCAACGTGCCCTGGTTCGGTCCTCCATTTAGTTTTACCTAAACTTCAACCTGCTCATGGCTAGATCACCCAGTTTCGGGTCTACATCAACTAACTTATTCGCCCTATTCAGACTCGCTTTCGCTTCGGCTCCGCTCCTTAAAGCTTAACCTTGCTAGTTAACGTAACTCGCCGGTTCATTCTGCAAAAGGCAAGCCATCACCCATTAACGGGCTCTGACTAACTGTAAGCACACAGTTTCAGGATCTCTTTCACTCCCCTCCCGGGGTTCTTTTCACCTTTCCCTCACGGTACTGGTTCACTATCGGTCACTAAGTAGTATTTAGCCTTAGGAGATGGTCCTCCTTATAGTTCCAGCAAGATTTCTCGTGTCCCGCTGTACTCTTTGATACCCTAGTCTTTATGCTTCGTTTACAGGACTTTCACCTTCTTTGGTCAACCTTCCCAGGTTGTTCTTCTCACATAAAGTTTTGTAACTATTATGGTATCGGGCTCCTCCACTTTCGCTCGTCGCTACTCGCAGAATCGTTTTTACTTTCTTTTCCTGCAGTTACTAAGATATTTCAATTCACTGCGTTTCCCTCGTCTTTCGACGTGACATGTCTTCTACATGCCGAGTTCCCTCATTCGGATACCCACGGATCTTCACATACTTACTGCTTCCCGTGGCGTTTCGCCGTTAGTTGCGTCCTTCTTCGGCTCTTAGTGCCTAGGCATTCACTGTGTGCCCTTACTTTCTTAACCTTTTTACGCGCTTAATTATTGCTAATTAAACTTTTTTATTATTTGTTACGACAGAATTTATCTACTTTTCAAAGATCTCATTTACCAGACTACTATAGCAGCCTTATAATGGTGGGCCTAAATGGACTTGAACCATCGACCTCACGCTTATCAGGCGTGCGCTCTAACCAGCTGAGCTATAGGCCCTAATAAATATTATTAGAAGGAAAATCCTTCAAAACTGAATATGACGAGAGAGTAGAGTTTTTGTAAGTTATTCTTACTGTTATGCTCCTTAGAAAGGAGGTGATCCATCCCCACCTTCCGGTAGGGATACCTTGTTACGACTTAACCCCAATCATCAACCCTACCTTAGACGGCTCCCTCCTTTGCAGGTTAGGCCACCGGTTTTGGGTATTGCTGACTTTCGTGGTTTGACGGGCGGTGTGTACAAACCCCGAGAACGTATTCACCGCGACGTTCTGATTCGCGATTACTAGCGATTCCAGCTTCATGAAGTCGAGTTGCAGACTTCAATCCGAACTGAGACTGTTTTTATGAGTTTTGCTCCAGGTCACCCTTTCGCTTCCCTTTGTTTCAGCCATTGTATCACGTTTGTAGCCCAGGTCATAAGGGGCATGATGATTTGACGTCATCCCCACCTTCCTCCAGTTTATCACTGGCAGTCTTGTTAGAGTCCCCAACTTAATGATGGCAACTAACAACGAGGGTTGCGCTCGTTACCGGACTTAACCGAACATCTCACGACACGAGCTGACGACAACCATGCACCACCTGTCACCCTGATAACCTCCACTATGTCTCCATAGCTTTGCAGGGGATGTCAAGACCTGGTAAGGTTCTTCGCGTATCTTCGAATTAAACAACATGATCCACCGCTTGTGCGGGGTCCCGTCAATTCCTTTGAGTTTCATACTTGCGTACGTACTACTCAGGCGGAGTACTTATTGCGTTAACTACAGCACCGAATTCTTCCGACACTTAGTACTCATCGTTTACGGCGTGGACTACCAGGGTATCTAATCCTGTTTGCTCCCCACGCTTTCGTGCCTCAGCGTCAGTATAGACCCAGCAAGCCGCCTTCGCCACTGGTGTTCCTCCATATATTTACGCATTTTACCGCTACACATGGAATTCCACTTGCCTCTATCTAACTCTAGCTACCCAGTTTTCAAAGCCTCACAGCGTTAAGCACTGTGCTTATACCTCAAACTTAAGTAGCCGCCTACTCACCCTTTACGCCCAATAATTCCGGATAACGCTTGCCCCCTATGTATTACCGCGGCTGCTGGCACATAGTTAGCCGGGGCTTATTCATTAGGTACCGTCACACTAATATCATTTCCTATACTAGCTATTCTTCCCTAATAAAAGAATTTTACGCACCTAAGTGCTTCTTCATTCACGCGGCGTTGCTCGGTCAGGGTTTCCCCCATTGCCGAAAATTCCCTACTGCTGCCTCCCGTAGGAGTCTGGGCCGTGTCTCAGTCCCAGTGTGGCCGTTCAACCTCTCAGTCCGGCTACGCATCATCGCCTTGGTGAGCTACTACCTCACCAACTAGCTAATGCGACGCAGGTCCCTCCCAAAGTAATCCATACGGATCTTTAATAATAAGAAGATGCCTTCCTATTAACTATTGAGTATTAGCAATCGTTTCCAACTGTTATCCTCATCTTTGGGGTAGGTTACCTACGTGTTACTCACCCGTTCGCCACTAGAGTGCAAGCACTCTCGTTCGACTTGCATGTATTAGGCACGCCGCCAGCGTTCATCCTGAGCCAGGATCAAACTCTCCATTAAATTTATTTTGAATTTGATTATTGCTCTATTTTTTTATTCTTTATTACGCTCTCATCATCATTCAGTTTTCAAAGATTTTCCGCATGTCATGTTTAACATGCTTACTTATTTTATCATTATAAAATGACCTTGTCAACCCTAAAAGAATCTTTTTTTTATTTTGTTAAATCTTCTTTTATTGAAGGCCTAAATTATAAAATGGTGGAGGGGGGCAGATTCGAACTGCCGAACCGTTAGGAACAGATTTACAGTCTGCCGCGTTTAGCCACTTCGCTACCCCTCCGTTTTGGTTTGCCTATATATTGTATACTATACATTTTTAAAATGCAACCTTTTTTTAGACTTTTTTCTCTGATTTTGTTTATTCGTTAAAAAAGATTTTTATTTTAATTTTTTTCGGCTATCTATATCGCTTGGCAAAAGGGAAATAACCCTTTTACAGCCACAACACTCAAGTTTAATCATTGCACCCAAGGTTTGTACCTTCCATTCATTACTTCCACATGCATGATTTTTCTTAAATAAAATTGTTTGATTAATTTGATATCGCATTTTTTATCAGTTGCTCCAAAACACTTTTTAATTGCTCTTCATCATCTATTTTAAACACTATTTTATTATTTTTAATACTTACTTTTGCACCATAGTATTTTTTTAAAAGATTTTTTTCTTCTTTAAATACTTTTCTTGCACTATTTTTTTTCTCATTAACTTGTTTTTTCACTTCATCTTCAGATATTTCTTCGATATCTCTTACACTTAAGTTTTCTTTAATTATCTTATTTGCCAACTCGATAATCTTTTTCTCGTCTTTTAATTTACTTAATGTTCTTGCATGACCCATTGTTAATTTTTTTTCTAACAACATATCTTGAACACTTTGTGGTAATTTTAATAATCCAATAATATTTGTAATGTGTGATCTACTTTTTCCAACTTTATTTGATAATTCCAATTGTGTTATCCCTAAACCATCAATAATTTTTTTATATGCATTTGCTTCCTCAATTGGAGTTAAATCTTCTCTTTGTAAATTTTCAACCAAACTTATTTCAGCAATTTTTGTATCGCTATAATTTCTAACAACTGCAGGTATTAGTTCTAATCCAACTTTTTTAGATGCTCTAAATCTTCTTTCGCCCGAAACAATAATATAACCTTCATTAGTTTTCTTAACAATGATTGGTTGAAAAACACCATGTTCTTTAATTGATAACGCTAATTCATTTATTCTATCTTCATCAAATACTTTTCTTGGTTGAAAAGGATTAGCTTTAATATCATTAAGTTTAATCTCTAAAATCACTTCACCGTCTAATACTTTATCAATATTATGTTCTTCAATTAAATCTTTTAATCCACGTCCTACTAATTTATTTTTTTCTTGCATTATTTTTAATTATCTCCTTTGCTAAAGATTTATACAATCTTGCAGATTGAGCTTTTGAATTATATGTCAATATCGGTACACCATATGTAGGAGCAACTTGAGCTGCAACATTACTAGTGATTATTGTATCAAAGACTCCATCTCCAAAATAACTTTTAACCTCATGAACAATTTCCCATCCAGCTTTTGTTCTTTTATCTAGCATTGTTAATAAAACGCCTTCTATTTCTAAATTTCGGTTATTGATTTTTAAATTTTTCTGTACAATTCTAATCGTATTTAATAATTGTGTTAAACCATCAATTGCTAAAAACTGACATTGAACAGGAATTAATATTGAATCTGCTGCGTAAAGAGCACTTAACGTTAATAAATTTAGTGAAGGGGGACAATCAATTATAATATATTCATAATTGTCTTTAATTTTTTGAAGTTTATCAAATAAAACAAAGTTTCTTTCTTCATGATCAATTTTTACTTCAACTGTTGCAAGTTCAATTGTTGCAGGAATTACATCAAGTTTAATTTTATCGAGTTGAATAATACTCTCTTCAATATTTTTTTCTCCTACTAGAACATTATAAATAGTCGAATACAGCATACTTCGATTAATTCCTAAACTTGTTGTCGCTGAACTTTGAGGATCCATATCAACTAATAATACTTTTTTACCATAGAAAGACAAAGATGCAGCAAGATTAACACTTGTTGTCGTTTTACCAACCCCACCTTTTTGATTTGAAATTGCAATAATTTTCCCCATTTCATTCATCCTTTCATTACAATGGTTTTTTTAACATTTGTTGATACTCTCTTGGATAACCATTTATATGATTAATCTTTCTAATTAGAAAAATACTTCTCTCACCATAATCATTTGGCAACTCTAAATACATTGAATTTATTAGTTTTCCACCAGTTTTTTGAATTGCCTGTTTTGCGTCAGTTAATTCTTCTTTACCTTTTGAACCCTTCATAGCAATAAACTCCCCGTTAACTTTTAACATTGGAATTGCCATTTCAGTTATCAATGTCATATTTCCAAGTGCGCGAGCTGTAACATAATCAAACTTTTCTTGATTATTTTGCCCATATTCTTCAATTCTTTGATGAGCTAGATTAACATTATCAATCCCTAGTTCTTCAACTAGTTCTGATAGAAACTTAATTCTTTTATTAGCTGAATCAATAATTGTCACTTTAAGTTCTGGAAAGATAATTTTTAAAGGTATTGATGGAAATCCAGCGCCACTCCCCATGTCACATAGACTTCCATCTTTTATATTAACAAATGGAATTAAAGTTAGAGAATCATAAAAATGTTTATAATAAACATCTTCTTTCTCAGTAATTGTTGTTAAGTTTGTATGTGTATTGTACTCTATTAGTTTATCATAATATTTTGAAAATTTTAATAGTTGTTCATCACTTAGTAAAATATTAAAACTTTTCCTGATATCTTCCTTAAAATCCATGACTTTTACCTCTTGACTCTAAATAAATCATAAGTATTTGAATATCAGATGGATTAACCCCAATTATTCTTGAGGCTTGTCCTAGAGTTTCGGGTCTTATCTTTTCCAATTTTTCCCTAGCTTCATTAGATAAATTAGGAATTTCAGTATATTTTACATTTTGAGAAATTTGCTTATTTTCAAGTTTTAACATTTTTTCAACTTCACGCAAAGCTTTTACAATATATCCATCATACTTAATTTGAATTTCAACTTGTTCATAAACATCTTCACTATATTCATTACCCAAATAATGTTTTATATCATCTTTGTCTATTTCTGGTCGCTTTAATAAATCATGAAGAGATACCTTTTCATAAATCTTTGCTGATTGTCTTCCTTCTAAGTAATCAAGATTTTCTTGTGTTGGATAAACATAAAATGCTTTAACTTCTTCAATTAACTTTGAAACATTTGCTTTTCTTATATTGAATTTTTCAAACGTTTCTTCATCAATCATACCAAGTTTATATCCATGTTCAGTAAGTCTTAAGTCAGCATTATCATTTCTTAATAATAAACGATGTTCCGCACGAGATGTTAGTAATCGATATGGTTCTTTTGTTCCTTTAGTTACTAAGTCATCAATTAAAACTCCGATATATGCTTCATGTCTCTTTAAAACAAACGGTTCTTTTTCATCAACCTTTAATGCGGCATTAATTCCGGCCATTATTCCTTGTCCAGCAGCTTCTTCATAACCACTTGTTCCATTTATTTGACCTGCACAAAATAAGTTTTCAACAATTTTAGTTTCTAAGCTAGGTTTTAGTTGCAAAGGATTAATTGCGTCATATTCAATTGCATATGCATATCTAACAATTACTGCATCTTCTAATCCAGGAATAGTTTTTAAAATTTCATGTTGAACATCTCTAGGTAAACTTGTTGATAAACCTTGAACATACCATTCATCCAAATGAATACTTTCAGGTTCTAAAAAGATTTGATGACGTTCTTTATCACTAAATCTTACAACCTTATCTTCAATAGATGGGCAATATCTTGGACCAACGCCTTCAACCACACCACCATACATTGCCGACTTTTCTAAGTTTTGATTAATAAGCTCATGCGTTTTTAAAGTAGTATGAAGTAAATAGCAGTTTTCCTTTGGTGCATTTTCGTTATAATCATCACTATAACTAAATGTATATTTTTCTTTATCACCTGGTTGAACTGTCATTTTTGTTAAATCAACAGAATCTTTAGCTAGTCTTGGAGGAGTTCCAGTTTTTAATCTTACAATTTCAAACCCTAGTTCCCTTAATTGACTACTAATGCCTTTAGTAGTTGGATCTCCATTCGGTCCGCTCGATGTTTTTTCATGCCCAATTAGTACTGTACTTCTTAAATATGTCCCCGTTGTAATAACAACTGTTTTAGAATAGATTTTTTTACCATCTTCTAACAAAACACCTTTAACAACATTATCTTCAATTATTAATCTATCAACTAATGCTTCAAGTAAATCTAAGTTTTCACTTTCCATTAAATGTCTTAAAACAATTTTTGGATATTCAACTTTATCTAATTGTGCTCTTAATGCTCTAACTGCAGGTCCTTTTGATGCATTAAGCATTTTTATTTGGATTTGTCCTTCATCACTTGCTTTTCCTTGTAATCCCCCAAGTGCATCAATTTCTCTAACAACAATTCCCTTAGCTGGTCCACCAATTGATGGGTTACAAGGCAAAGAGGCAACCTTATCAAGATTGCCTGTTACTAGTAACGTTCTTTTATTCATTTTTGCTAAAGCAAGCGCAGCTTCTACACCAGCATGTCCTCCGCCTACTACGATACTATCATAAATCATATTTAACACTTCTCTTATTTTAAGTTTTTATAAAATTCTTTCACTTTATTTGGCGTGAATCCCATTACCTCAACAACTTTATCACCATTATCACTTAAACCAAATGTTTCAATTCCATAAACGTTTGGTGTATATTTATACCATGACATTGGACTTGCCATTTCAATAGCAACAGTTTTAACACCTTTTGGTAATACATTATTTTTATATTCTTCTGATTGTTTATCAAATAAGAATGATGAAGGCATCGATACTACTCTTACATCAATATTCTCTTTCAATAATAATTCTTTAGTTTTCATTGCAAGTTCTACTTCTGACCCAGCAGCAAGTAAAACCCCGTCAAGTTTTTCATTTTCTTTTCCAACAATATATGCACCTTTAGTTACACCGTCATAGTTTGTTGTTGGATAGTTTTCAACATTTTGTCTTGTTAAAATAATTGTTGTTGGAGTATTTTTAGATTCGACAGCAATTTTCCATGCAGCAACAGTTTCATTAGTGTCTGCCGGTCTAATAACATTTAAATTAGGTATTGCACGAAGTCCAACTAATTGTTCAATTGGTTGATGCGTTGGTCCATCTTCACCAACAGCAATACTATCATGTGAGAACACAAAAATTGTTGGAATATTCATAATTGCCGCTAATCTAATTGCTGGTTTCATATAATCACTAAAGACAAAGAAAGCTCCAGTGAATGATTTTAATCCACCATGTAATGTTATTCCATTAGCAATCGCACCCATAGCATGTTCTCTAACACCATAATTAATATTTCTTCCTAGGTGATTATTTGCTTCAAAGTTTCCATCAGCACCTTTTGCTTTAGTTGATGATGTTAAATCTGCAGATCCACCAATTAAATTTAAATATTTACTTGATAAAACACTTAAAACATTCCCACTAACATTTCTTGTTGCTGATGGTTTCGTTTGATCTAATTTATCAAATTCATTTAACTCTATTTTTAAATCATTCTTAATAAATGTTTCAAAAAGTTTTGCATCTTCTGGATATTTTTCACTATATTCTGCATATAATTTATTCCATTCTTGATGAGCATTTAAACCTCTTTTTGTAACATTTTCATGATAAAAATCATAAACATCTTGATCTATTACAAATGGTTCATTATTCCAATTTAAATTTTTTCTCAAATTAGCAACATCAGCACCCAGTGGTGATCCATGAACTGAACTTGTTCCTGCTTTTGTAGCACCAAAACCAATTGTTGTTTTTATTTCAATAATTGATGGTTTATCAGTCACTTTTTTAGCTTCAATAATTGCTTTATTTATAGCATCAGCATTCATTCCGTCTTCAATAAATGTATAATGCCAGTTTTGTGCTTCAAATTTACCTCTATGTTTTTCACTATAAGCCAAGCTAACTGGTCCATCTAACTGAATATCATTAGAATCAAATAATACGATTAATTTTCCCAATCCTAAATGACCAGCTAAACTGATTGCTTCTAAGGCAACACCTTCTTGTAAATCACCATCTCCAACAATTGTATATGTAAAATGATCAACAACGTTGAATCCTGGTTTATTAAATCTAGCACTTAAATGCGCTTCAGCAATTGCCATACCTACAGCATTTGAAATTCCTTGTCCAAGTGGGCCTGAAGTTGTTTCAACCCCTTCAGTATGCCCATACTCAGGATGTCCGGGAGTATTACCGATTTTTCTAAAGTTTTTTAGATTTTCAATTGTTATATTATAACCAATTAAATGGTTAATTGCATATAACATTGCCGAACCATGTCCAGCTGATAAAATAAAACGATCACGATTTATCCAATGTGGTGCTTTAACATCTACTCTTACGTGATTTGCAAAAAGAGCTTCTGCCATTGGTGCAGCACCTAATACGATTCCAGGATGTCCACTATTAGCTTCATTAATAGCGTCTACTCCCAAAAATCTAATTGCATTAATTGCTTTTTCTTGTATCATTTTTACTTCTCCCTTTAAATTATTCGTCTTTTTCTTCGTCGATAATATCTCTTTCATTTTCAGATTCTTCGCCTTCTTCAAGCATCAATTCATCATCACCAGTATCAACGTCATTTTCATCTTCTTCAAATTTAAAGTATTCTTTATAGTACTCTTCTTGATCTTTTAATAACTGATTGAATTTTTCTTCAGTTAAAACTTCTCTAATTTTTGTTTGTGCTGCCAAATTCTTTTGACGAATAAGTTTATTAATACGTGATGTATGAACCATATTTAAGATTAACACCCCAAATAAAGCAACAATCACACCAGTAGTTAATTGTTCTTTAAACCAAATACCAAAAACAAGTAATACAACAAGCGAAATTGACATTGAAATTAGTAAGAACATTTTAGACATTCTACTGTTTATACTTCCAACTTCATCTAAGAAATCAATCCAAATCCCATTAACTTCACTCGTAAAAAAATAACTTACTTTTTCATAAAATCCTTTTTCAACTAATAAACGATAATTATTTCCATCTGAAGTCCAAATATAAAAACGACCTCTTGATACATATTGTGATAAATATGGAGTATCATTCATATAGAAAAACTCAACTTTTTTCCCACTTAATTCTTGTGTTTCAAATGGTTCACCTGTTAATGAACGATAAACTTTATAACTAATTTTCATGTAACTCTACCTCCGATTTAATAATATTATAACATTATTAATTTTATTATATGTGAAAAAACATTATTTTTCATATTAAATCCCCATCAAGCATCACCACCCACATAGAGAGAGTGCTTATGGCTGCTTCGATCAAGACCTGACCAGATTCACACTTCCCTATTGAATGATGATGCTTGATGGGGATTCATTTACTTTTTTCTTCGTAATTTTTTAAAAAATTCTTTCAATAATTGTGAGCTTTTTCCACCATCGTCTACATACTCACAATTAACCTTATGATTAAAAGGTAACTCGAACATTTCTATTATACTATTTGAAACACCATTTTTCAAGTCATAAGTTGCAAAGTAACAATTCTTAACCCTTGATTGAATCATTGCTCCACCACACATAGGACATGGTTCCATAGTTACAAAAACACTTGTATCTTCTAATCTCCAAGAACCAATCTTTTTTGCTGCTTTTTTCATAGCAAGAAATTCAGCATGTCCTTCAATTAATTGCTTCTTTTCTCGATTATTATGAGCCCTAGCAATTATCATTCCATCTAAGACTACAACTGCTCCTACTGGAACTTCATCTTTTTTATATGCTTTTAAAGCTTCTTTATAGGCTTCATTCATAAAGAATTCTTTTTGTTTTTCATCCATTATTATTTAACCTTATATTTCAAAAGCATTTCTTTATCTTCTTTTGTCACTCTAAAACTATCACGACATTTTTGAATTGCTTTATTAATTGTAAATTTATTTAGTTTATGATTTTCTAAATAATTTAGCGTTTTTTCACGATTAAAGATAAACAAATAAGAAACAATCCATGCATTCATCATATTAACATAATAATGCTCTTCGTTGCTAAACTGATCTAGAAGAGCATATACTTTATCAACATATTCATCTTCTTTAACATATGAAAGCATAACATTCAAACCAACTCTTTTTAGAAAAGGTTCTTCCTTATTTGCATAATATAATCCTAGTTGAAATAATTCTTCTTTATTAGTATCTAGAAAATTCTTAAATGGTATTAAATCACAAGTTGCCCAGTTATCAATTTTATAAACTAAAATATCTAAATACTTTTTAAATTCTTCAAAAGACTTTAAATATCCAATTAAAACTCCATAAACTACAGTCATTTCATGATTATCAAATGATTTTAAATCAAGGTAGTCTTTAAAATTAGTTTTACTCATTTCCTTAGCAAGTTTATTAAGAATTGGTGTTGGTATAGCAAGAACTTTATAATCAGTATTAACAATCTTTTTTGTCCATTCAATCTTTTCTTTTTTACTTTGTGATTCTAAATATTTTTTTAACTCTAAAAGCGAATTATTATTCCAATTGATATTAGTTATTATCATTTTTCTTTCCCTGGAACTTGATGATTATTTCTTGATCTTGGTTCATATGATTCTGTTGCTCCAATTAATACGATTGGATCGTCATATTTTGCTGGTTCACCATTTATCAATCTTTGTGTTCTTGTTGCAGGCATTCCACTTACTGAGCATATTGCTGTAAGTTTTGTAACAAACTCTGCAATAGCAAGCAATTGTGGCATCGGACCAAAAGGATCACCTTTAAAATCGCGATCTAATCCTCCTACGATAACTCTTATACCTTTATCTGCTAGTTTATCAGCAATCTTCACTATACCTTCATCAAAGAATTGTGCTTCATCAATTACGACTACTTCGACATCATTTTCTAAATAATCAAAAATCTCTGAACTATTTTTTATATTGATTGCTTGTTTTTGATTTTTATTATGGGAAACAATTGCTGTTTCACTATAACGATCATCAACTGCAGGCTTAAAAATTAAATACTTTTGTTTAGCATATTCTAAACGATTTATTCTTCTAATTAATTCTTCAGTTTTCCCAGCAAACATTGGCCCACAAACCACTTCAATATATCCATGATTACAAATTTGGTACATAAGTTATCCCTCCACTATTATTATAGAAAAAAACGTGACATTTGTCACGCTCATAAAATTATTTTTTTTCTGATTTATCTTTATTAAGTCCATAACGACGATTGAATCTATCAACACGTCCTTGTGCTTGAATAAAAGTTTGTTGTCCTGTGTAATATGGATGACATTTTGAGCATGTATCAACTTTGATTTCTCCTAATGTTGATCCAAGTTCAAATTCTTCCCCACATGTAGAACATGTAACTTTTGCTATTTTATATTCTGGTTGTATACTTGTTTTCATTTCTTTGTTTCTCCTTCCGCCATAGTTATAAATAAACCATGATAAGTTTTTTTACACGCGTTATTATAGCATTCTATTAAATCTTAATCAAGTGTTATTCATTATTATCTTGTTTGTTCCTAATATTAAGTAAAAACTTTTCAGCGATTATTCCATTAATAAGTCCTGTTACAATTCCAATTGGAATCATTAAAAATAAATAATAAACTATTTTATCCGATCCTAAAACATAAATACCAACAATAATCTGACCAACTTGATGAGATATAGAGCCTAATAAACTTACAAGGCTAACCCCAAGTTTAACTTGTTTTGTTACAGCCATTACGGTTATTGCTAATACTCCACCTGCAAGTCCCATATAAAAAGTCGGTCCAAGCCCTCCAGATAACAGTGCAGTTAAAAATATTCTTAATAAAGTTACTAGTAATGCTTCTTTATATGAATATAAATACAAAACAACAAGTGTTATTAGGTTAGCTAATCCAAGTTTTGCCCCTGGCACCGGAATTATTTGTAAACCAGATTCGATAATACTAAGGATTATCGCTGCAGCTGTTAAATTAGCTAATAAAACCATTTTTTTTATACTACTTTTTTTCTTAGATGGTGTCATCAAAATTAGGACTTCCATTTCCAAAACTTATTTTTATATTATTAGGAACACAAACTAATTCCATACCAGTTGATTCTCCTAAATTACTACAAATGTTTTTTGGACTTTGTTCCTCAATTATTTGCATACTATGTTTTTCAAAATCATAACGAACTACTAATTCTTGTCTTATACCATCAATTTCATAGTCACCTAATATAGTTATTGTTTTATTCTCTAGATTAATAATAGGATAAGTTTTGTTATTATATTCCGGAATACCTTCTTGATTATTTTCAGTTTCAACTTTCTGTTCAGTAAAATGAACTACAGCTAAAACTTTATCTCTATAAACAACATAAGCATTTTGATATTTTGATTTTTTAAATGCTTTGCTAATCATAAAAAATCCTAAAAAAGCAATTATGATTACTCCGCTAATTATTAACCATTCTTTAACTGATGTTTTCAAAATATCATCATCTCCTTCAATTGTTGAAAAGATATCCTTTGATACGGTATTTATAACTGTTCCATTGGTCTTAAACAATAAATATTCTATATTACTATTTTCTTGAATCCATTTTTCTCTTACTTGATCATCCATTGAAAATAATGCTGTTGTAAGTGCATCTGCATACCCAGCATCATCACTAATCAAAGTAATAAGTCTGTTATAGTCTTCAGGCATTTTTGTTTTTGGTGAAATGATATGATGGTATATTCTACCATTATATTCAACACCTTGTGCTGTATCACCACTTGTTGTAATACTACTATTTTTCATTTTAGCTCTTCCATATATTTCAGCGTTACCATTTGTAACTCCAACATTAAAATATTTATCATTTGTTGTTGGATTTTCACCATATGATAGTGAACTATTACTTCCAGTAACTTTGAAATATTTAAGACCTTTTTCTGTTAAATAATTAGATGCTAATTGCACAACATAGCCTTTTGCAAGAGCACCTAAATCAATTTTAACTCCATCTTTAATAGTAATATAGAATTTATCGTTTTCTGTTTCTAAGATAATCCCATTTTTTATTATTGGAATTTCTTTTACTTCATTAATAAACTTTTCAAATTCTTCATTAGTCAATTTCTCATCTAATTCAATCAACCATTTCCATTTATCAATTATTTTTCCAATTGAGATATCAAAATATTCATCTGTTAATTGTTTTATGTTCTCAGCAAAAATTAGTATATCATATAATTCTTTACTAATCTCTAATTTTGTATTCGGATTATCATTGATTGTATTAACATTAACTAAATTTTCATATTTTTTATAAATACTAGATTCAGTTAAATCAATTTTAAAATTTGATGTTAAGTAATGATACTTATTAAATAATTCAACAAAATACTCATCAAGTTCATTTTCAGAAAACAAAATATTTTCTTTATTCACAACAACAGCAATTGACGTTGACATTGAGTCATAGTATTTCGCAAAATCTTTTTCATTTTTTAACTCATTTGCGCTAGTTTTAATTGGTGTTAATATTGTAAATATAAACAATAAAGAAACTATTGTTATAATACTTACGAATTTTTTAATCATTAGAATATACCTGAAAGACCCATAAATACCATAGCTATTAATCCTAATGTAACTAATAATATCGGAATCCCTCTAAATGCTTTTGGTAAGCCTGGTAAATCAAGACGAGGCTTAATCATAAATAACATTAACGTAACTAATATATATCCTAAACCTAAACCAATAATATTTGCAACAGCACCTAAATAAGTTTGATTAGTTGCAACCAATAAACTAGAAACTACGATAACCGCATTGAATGGAGCAAATAACTCTAGTTCATTTGTTACCTCCTCTTCAACTTTTAATTTCTTTGATAGTGCATTTACACCAAGTGTTATATTTGCTGCAACAAGCACTGTTATTATAATTGTTAGAAAAGTCCAACTTTCTGGTTCTAATAAAAATTTAGAAATTGGATAAACTATTACTCCTGTAAAAAGAGAAATAATAAGTGTTTTAATTCCAATAACTAAAACTTTTCTTAAAGAAACATCTTTCCCTAAAAATGGAAACCCTACTAAACTAGATAATAATATATTACTTAAAAAAACTGCTGAAAAGATAATCGCTATATATGTCATGCTCTTTCTCCTTTCTTATTTAATCCTAATTGAATTGCTGCTAGTAATAATCCTAAAATGATTATTGCGCCTAAAGGTTCATTAATGATTGATATTGCGTTTTTACTAAACAGATTAACATTAAATGATATTTCACTATAGTTTCCAAATACAATCATTCCTGTTCCAATTACTTCTCTAAGTATTGAAACAAATAACATAATAATTACTAAACCTATAAATGATTGAAGTGAATTAACTAGTGATTTACCAACATTTTTCTTTTCATTATCTGCATTTAACATATATGGTAATGAACTAACTGCAAATAGATATATAAACAATTCATAATCTTTAGCAAAATTCACAAAAAATGCATTAGCAAGAATTGCTACAAATGCTGAAACCCCAACAACTGAAACAATTACTACAATCCAATTAATATCATTTGGAACTATTTTCTCAATTAATTTAAATACTAGCGTAACTAATATTATAAATATAGCATACAACAATAAATAAATTAGTGTTGCTTCAATTGATTTTGTAACAAATAAACCTGGAAGCAATGCTAAAACTAATAATGTCATTGATTGATCATTAACGTCTTTTATATTAAAAATATTTAATAAGTTTTTATTTTTTAATTGCATTTTTATTTACCTCCTATTAATATACTTAAATCACTAAACATTGATTTAACTAGTGTAATAGAATTTGTAGATCCCGATATATCTTCTTGACTGTTAACTGCACTAACTAAAGTTTTATTTTCTACTAATCCATTTAAAAATGTAATAGTTCTTTCTTTAAATCTAGCACCCGTGTGACCATATTCAATAACGTTGATTGCAACAATTTTATTTTCTAAATCAATCATCACTTCTAATTCGATTTTGCCTTCACTACCATCTGTATACATACCTGTTTTTTCAAGACGATATATTGAACCAACTTCAGCATTATCTAAAGTAACACTTTGGTGTTGTTTAACACTATTAGTTGGATTTAGAATATCATTTTCAGATACTATAACTCCTTCACCAAAAACTTTTTCATATTTGTTAAGTGGTTTAGTAACATCTGTTTCAACAAACGTAGCTAAATCTACTAATAACGCTTTTAACGTGTTTCTTGAATTTGTTGCTCCTGTAATATCAGTTTGATAATTAACAACTTCAGAAACAGTAATCTTCTTAGCTATTAGTTCATCAAAGAAATCTAATACTTTTTTCTTGAATGTTCCACCCGAATGTTTATATTCAACTTCTTCATACCCAAGAATTGTTCCATCAACATCTAAAATAACATTGAATGAAATCTTTGCTTCTTCATCTCCATTATAAACACCCGTTTTTTCAACTAAGTAAACATTAGCTACCCATTCACCATTTACTAAAACAGCTTTTTTAGATTTTACACTCTCATTTGGAATAATTGTTATATCATCTAAAACATAATTATCACCAAAAAGCTTTGTATAAATAGTTTCAGTATCAACAATAAATCCTGATGCATAACCAATATCACTTAATAATTCATCAACGGTTGATAATGAAAAAGTAACTGTTGGAGCAGTAAACTCTCCATTCACTTTTGGTTCATTAATATTTGATCCTTTAAATGTTCTAAGATATTGTTTTGTAAGTTTAGCACCAATTGATTGATCAACATCACCATCAATACCAATTATTTGACCTTTTTCATCAATAGCAACATAAACCGTTATTTTACCATATTGATTATTTTTAGTTGCTGTATATTTTTTTCCTAATTTTTTATTACCAACAAAACTAAAAAGTTCATCAACAGCCTTAATACTTTCTGGCATATCTTTGTATTCAACACTTACTTCTTTAACTTTTTCACCAATCATTTTATCAAAACTTGATGTTGGAACGAAGAACGAATAAACAACTATAAATGCTATCGAAATAACTAATAAAATTCCACTACAAATAAGTAACCATTTATTTTCTTTAGTCATTTTATCTATCTCCTTCTACAAAAATTGCAAGTTCATTTAGCATTGATTTTAAAATTATTCTTGAATTTGTTGATCCCGTCACTTCTGTAACATGACTATCAACAGCAGATATTAAAACTTTTTCATTTACTAATTCATTGAAAAATGCTAGTACATTTCTCTTATAAGTTCCACCTGTATGTTTATATTCAACTTCTTCATAACCAAGAATTTCGTTATTTAAGCCTAAAATCACATTAAAGGATATTTTATCTTCCATACCATCTGTATACATTCCGGTTTTCTCAATTTTATAAACTCTTGCTTTTTCTACGTCATTAACTAAGATTTTTCTTACTTCTTTCACAGTAGCATTTTCTTCAATTTCAATTATTTCAAATTTAAAATCATCGCCAAATAATTTTTCATATACATTTTTTTCTTCTTCAGGGGCATCAATCTTGTACGCCTCTTTAACATCATTTAATATTTTGTTAACTGCTTCATTTGATCTTGTAACACCCGTTACATCAACATTTGAAACTGGATCCAATATTGAAGACCCTTTTAATCCACTTATATATGCAATTGTTTTATCAACACCTAATGTTTGATTAACGATTGCTTTTATACCTAAGATTTTACCTGTTGTATCTAGTGATAAGATAATTTCAATATTTCCGTAATTATTTGTTGTATTTGTTGAATATAACGTTCCAATTACTGTTCCACTTGCATTTTTTGCAATTTTTTTATCAGTTATTGTTACAAGTGAACTAGGAACTTCAACAGTTTCGATTTCAGAAATATTTTCTAATACTTCAGTATATTTTTTGATTTCTTGTTTCATTATATTGTTACTTCGAGTATTTTTTAATAGTAAACTACTACCAATTAAAACTCCTAAAATAACAAAAATAAAGCCAAGCATTACCAGTATATTTTTGACATTTAAATTTTTCATAGTGCAAAACCTCCAACCCCAGCAAATACTATTAAGGCTAGAACCACAATACTAACTGAATATGCGATAATAAATTTTTTAGTATAAATATTTGTTGTCCATTTTTTATAATCAATTAACGGAACAAATGCATTTGCGATAACAATTGCAAATACCATTCCTTCTGGATATGATCCGAACAAACGAATAGCTGCAACAAGTAGTCCAATTATAAGTCCAAATATTAATCTTCCTGGTCTTGTATATGGTGATGTTATTGGATCAGTTGCCATAAATACTAGTCCAAATAATAAACCACCTGATAATATATGGAATAATGTATATTTGATTGTTTCATTAAATCCATATCCTAAACCTAATCCAGCAACACACATAAATAAGGCAAAACTTAATAACCCTGCCAATATAACACGATAATCTGCAGATCTTCTAATAATTAAATAAGCTCCCCCAATTAAAATTGCTAAAGCACTTATTTCACCTGATGAACCTGGAACATTTCCTAAAAATAAATCAAGGAATGAATATGACTTTAAAACATCAGCATATGGTGTTGATAATGCTGTTGCTCCAGCTATATCATCTAATCCTTGGTATACAAAGAAACTTGCAAATGTTAAACCTACAAATACTCTTCCAATACCTGCTGGGTTAAATATATTTTTACCTAGTCCACCATAAATCATTTTTCCAATTAAAATTGCAAACACAACACCAATAATAATCACATAAAAAGATATATTACTTGGAAGTGTTAGTAAAAAAATTAATGCTGTAATAATTGGTGGAACCACATTATTAACTGTATATTTTTTAAATCTTTCTTTCCATGTTTCATTTTTTTCTTTCATTAAGCCAAATGCTAATGCCTCTAATCCAACTGCTAAGACACTCGCCAATAAAGCTCTTAATACAAAATCAAATTTAAATCGATATATTGCAAAAGCGATAACTGGAATTAATGCAATTAGAACATCAACCATCATTCTCTTAGTGCTTGTCGCTTTTCTAATATATGGACTAGTTTTTACTACTGCTTGCATCCTAAATTCCCTTCTCTCTTAAGTATTTCTTTGAATCACGCATGTATTGTGTTAAATGAATCTTTGATGGACAAACAAATGAACATAATCCACATTCAATACATTTATTAACTTTTAACATTTCTAATCCTTCAGCATCTCCAAGTTTCAACGCATTCATAATTTGAACTGGTTCAATCTTTACTGGACATGAGTAAACACATGCAGCACAATGGATACATGGTTCTTCAAAGTAATCAACATTATTAAAAACAATCATTGATGTTATTGTATGTGTAATCATAACATCATCAGTAGTAGTGTTTGATCCCATCATTGGTCCACCAAGAACAAGTGTTTTTGGTATTTCAACATCTAAGTAACCACCAGCAATTTGAACTAAATCAGTAATTTTTGTTCCAATTCTTGCTCTAAAACTTGTATTCTTAATTCCATCTCCACTTAATGTAAAGAATCTTTCTAATACAGGCATACGATGTTTAACAGCTTGGTATACACTTGCTAATGTAGAAACGTTAAAAATTAACACTCCGTATTTTGCAGTTAATGCACCTTGTGGAATTGTAACTCCAATAGCACTTTTAACAGTTTCTAATTCCCAACCTTGTGGATAATAATTACCTACTTCAGCAACTTCAATATTAACCCCAGGATATTCTGTTAAAGCAAAATCCAATACTTCTTTAATTTCTTTATATTTCTTTTTAATAGCAATAACACCTTTTTTAGCCTTCATTGCTTGCATTACATAAATCAATCCTTTGATTAATTCATGTGGACTATTTAACATTAATTCATAATCACTTACTAAGAATGGTTCACACTCAACACCATTGACAACAATCGTATCAATTTCTTCTTTAGTGTTTAGTTTAATATAAGTAGGAAACCCACTTCCACCTAAACCAACTAACCCCATTTCTTTAGCAATTTCAACTAACTCTTCACGTGTTAAATTTTTAATCTCTTCATCAGTTCTATCTTTCACTGACTCATGAAGTTCATATTTTTGATCATTCTTTAAGATTACACAATCAACTAACTTCCCAGTTTGATCGTGATGTTTCTCAATACCAACAATTTCACCACTTGCTGTAGCATGAATTGGTTGTTCAAAAAATGATCCTTTTCTTGTTCCAATTACTTCGCCAACTTTAACAAATTGTCCGCCTAAAACACAAGTTTCACCAACTGGGCATCTTGCATTAGTAATTGGATAATACAAATACTCGGCTTCCTTATGATGTAAAATAGGTAATTTTTTTAATTCTTTTTTACCATCAGGAATAATCCTTGTTTTTGTTATCATTTAATACTTCCTCCTTTTCTTTCAAACAATGGATATTTTTCCATCATTTCGATTACTGTTTTTTTAATTTCTTCAATTCTATTTATATCATCACGATTAACTAATGCGTTATTAATTAAATTTGCAATAATAACCATTTCTTTTTCTTTCAAACCTCGTGTTGTTACTGCTGGACTTCCAAGACGAATTCCACTTGCATTATGCGGTTTTTCTTGGTCAAAAGGAATAGTATTTTTGTTAACCGTAATATTAACTAAACCTAAAACTCGTTCTGCTTCTTTACCTGTAATTCCTAATTTAGATTTAACATCAATTAAGACTAAGTGATTATCTGTTGTTTCACTAACAATTCTGTATCCTAATTTTTTCATTTCATTAGCTAATGTTTTAGCATTTTTAATAACTTGTTCTTGATATGTTTTAAAACTATCATCTAATGCTTCTCCAAAAGCAACCGCCTTAGCACCAATAACATGCATTAAAGGACCGCCTTGTACTCCTGGGAATACTGCACGATTAATCTTCTTAGCTATTTCATCATCATTTGTAATTATGATTCCACCGCGTGGTCCACGTAGCGTTTTATGCGTAGTTGATGTAATAACATGAGCATAAGGAACTGGTGATGGATGAAGTCCAGCAGCAACTAAACCTGCAATATGTGCCATATCAACCATAAGATAAGCACCAACTTCATCAGCAATTTCTCTAAATTTTTTAAAATCAATAATTCTTGAATATGCACTTGCTCCTGCAACAATCAATTTAGGCTTTACTTCAAGAGCAATCTTTCTAACATTCTCCATATCAATCATTTCTGTTTCTTTATCAACACCATAAAAAGCGGACTTATAAAATTGTCCTGAAAATGATAAATGATATCCATGTGTTAAATGTCCACCTTCATTAAGTGACATCCCCAAGATTAAATCTCCTGGTTCTAATAACGCACCATAAGCAGCCATATTTGCTTGAGAACCTGAATGTGGTTGAACATTTGCATGTTTTACATTATAAAGTTTTTTCAATCTTTCAATCGCTTCAGTTTCAATAATATCAACAAATTCACAGCCGCCATAATATCTTTTTCCAGGATATCCTTCAGCATATTTATTTGTTAGTATTGTTCCTTGCATATTTAAAACATCGTCTGAAACAAAGTTTTCAGATGCAATTAATTCAATATGTGTTTTTTGTCTATTTTCTTCTTTTTTCAAAGCTTCAAATACTATATCATTCATATTCATTTTTTCCATAAAAATACCCCACTTCGTTAGTCTATATTATAACATAATATAAATATTAAAAAAAGGTAGTTTATAATTAAGCCTACCTTTTTTTCTAATTAATCTTCAATTATAGCGTTGTTATAAACATCTTTAACATCATCTAATTCATCTAACATTTGTGTTAAACGATTAAATTTATCAATATCATCTTGTTCTGCTAATTTAACTTCAGTAGTTGGTACCCACATTATTTCGTCTGTAACAAAATCAATGTCTTTTTTTGCTTCTAATAATGCCGTTCTAATATTACTATAGTCACTTACACTACCATAAACTGTTACACCATCTTCATCAGCTTCAATACTTTCAACTTCAATATCATTTTCAATAACTACTTCAAGTATTTCATCCTCTGTAACATCTTTAATAGCAAACACTGATTGATGATTAAACATATGAACAACAGATCCACTTACACCAAGTTTTGAACCAGTCTTAGTAAAACAATTTCTAACTTCTGAAATTGTTCTATTAACATTGTCTGTTAAACACTCAACAATAAATAATGTATTTCCAGGTCCAAATCCTTCATAACGAACTTCAGAATAGTTGTCTTCACTTCCACCCTTAGCTTTTTCAATCGCTCTTTTAATAATATCTCCTGGAACTTGTTCCTTCTTTGCTTTTTCAATAATTCTTTTTAATTCTAAGTTTGCATCTGGATCAATTCCATTTTTAGCAGCCATATAAACTTCTCTTCCATACTTAGAATATACTCTTGTTTTTGCAGCAGCAGTCTTTGCCATTGCTTGTTTTCTTACTTCAAACGCTCTTCCCATTTCTTACACCTTCTTATAAAATATAAAATTTATTTACCAAATTTTTCTTCGTAATTCTTAATTGATTGCTCAATAATCTTTTCTGCTTCTTTTCTTCCTTCTATATCTAGAATATATGTCTCTTTACCTTCTAACGCCTTATAAGTTTCGAAGAAATGTCCCATTTCAGTTAGTAAATGTTGCGGAATTTCACTTATATCTTGATACTGATTCATTGATGGATCACTTTGTGGAACAGCGATGATTTTTTCATCAACTTCATCAGAGTCAATCATCTTCATAACTCCAATCGGATAGCATGCAACCAAACTCATTGGTTCAATATCTTCTTGACATAAAACTAAAACATCCAGTGGGTCATTATCCCCAGCATATGTTCTTGGTATAAAACCATAGTTAGCAGGATAGTGTGTTGACGTAAATAAAATACGATCTAAAATAATCATTCCTGTTTCTTTATCAAGTTCGTATTTTTTCTTACTTCCTTTGCTAATTTCAATTACAGTAATGAAATTATCTTTCTTTATACGATCCTTTCGTATGTCGTGCCATACATTCATTTATTTCACCCTTTCAACATCATTTTTTATTTTACCATTTTTTTCATTAAAAAAACACTATTTTTATTAGTGTTTATTTTTTATTGTTGTTTAATCTACTAACTTTGTAAGTATTTTCTAATAATGCATTAATTGTCATTGGACCAACTCCCTTTGGAACCGGTGTAATAAAACTTGCTTTTTTAGAAACATTTTCAAAATCAACATCCCCATATAATTTTCCATCTACACGATTAATTCCAACATCAATAACAACAACATTATCTTTAACCATCTCAGCTTTTAACATTCCAGCAACACCAACAGCCATGACAATCAAATCAGCATTTTTAGTGTAAAAACTAATATCCTTTGTTTTACTATGACAAATTGTGACAGTTGCATTTCTATCTATCAACATCTTAGCAATTGGAAGTCCAACAATTTGACTTCTTCCCACAACAACAGCATTTAAACCTTTAACATCAATCTTATATTCATCTAAAAGATTAATTATACCTTGTGGTGTTGCTGCATATGTAGCATCTATATTTTGAAATAGTTTTCCTTGATTAACAATTGTAAAACCATCAATATCTTTTTTATTCTCAATTAAATTAATAAACTTTTTTTCATCCAAATGTTTAGGTAGTGGTAGTTGCAATAAAATTCCATCTACACTTTTATCATTATTTAATTTTTCAATAAGAGATTCTAATTCTTGTTCACTTGTCTCTCTAGATAACTCTATTAATTCAGTATCAATAAGAACTTTTGCAGAAGCTTTTATTTTTGAGTTAACATATATTTTACTTGCTGGATCATTACCAACTAAAATAATTACTGACTTTGGTTTTTTTAACCCTTCATTTATTTCTTTTTCAATTTTTTCTTTCAACAATTCATTTCTATTATTCGCTATTTTTAATCCATCAAGTATCACTTAAATCAACTCCCTATAAAAAAATAAAAGTGTTTTTAAAACACTCTTATTATATCATAAATTTATAATTCTCTTTTAAAATTTTCTCTGCATGTCTAACAAGTTCTTTACTTGGTTCTTTTGTGTCTGGGAGTGGATATTCTAATCCCATTTTTTTCCACTTCATAATTCCTGCTGTATGATAAGGAAGAACATCAGTTCCAACAATATTTGTTAGTCCATCTATAAACTCTCTTAACTTAATTAAATACTCATCTTGACTATTTATTTCAGGCAATAAAACATGTCTAATAACTGTTGGGACTTGCTTTTTATCTAAATATTTTGCAAACTCCAAAATATGAGTATTTGGAACACCAACAAGCCATTTATGAATTTCATTATCAATATGTTTTATATCTAATAACACTAAATCAGTATATTTAAGTAGCTCATCATAAACCGGAATCATCTTTTCATTAAATACCCCTGCAGATGTATCAAGGCAAGTATGAATACCTTGCTTTTTAGCATCTTTAAAGAGTTCAATTAGAAAATAAATTTGAAGGGTAGCCTCACCGCCACTAACGGTAAGACCACCTTTCTTGTAAAAGTTTCTATATTTATTGTAATCTTCTAAAATTTCATCAACCGTCATTAATTTATTATCATCGGTTTCCCATGAATCACGGTTGTGACAAAATTTACATCTTAATTGACATCCTTGTAAAAAGAGTACATAACGAATGCCAGGTCCATCGAAAGCACCTAATGTTTCAATGGAATGAACGTTACCAAGTCTTGGATTAAAATCCTTCATGGAAAGTTCTACTCATAACTTCACGTTTTTGTTCATCAGTTAAGTTAGAGAAGTTTACTGCATATCCTGAAACACGGATTGTTAAGTTTGGATATAATTCTGGATTATCATAAGCTGCTTTTAATGTTTCTCTTGTAAACACGTTAACATTTAAATGATATCCTTTTGAACTAAAGTATCCATCTAACATATTAACTAAGTTAGTTACTTGAACGTCATCAGCTAATACAACTGTTCCTTCAACTTCAACTTTCTTACCTAATGCTTTTGGGATTATTGTAAATGTATTTGAAATACCATCTCTAGCATTTTCAAATGGAATTTTAGCAACACTCATTAATGATTTTAAAGCACCTGATTTATCTCTACCATGCATTGGGTTAGCACCTGGAGCAAATGCTTGTCCAGCTCTTCTTCCATCAGGAGTATTTCCTGTATTTTTACCATATACAACATTTGATGTAATAGTTAATACACTCATTGTTGGAATTGATTCACGGTAAGTATAATTGCTTCTAATCTTGTCCATAAACACGTTAACAACTTTAACTGCTAATTCATCAACACGATCATCATTATTACCATATTGTGGATAATCTCCAATTACTTCATAATCAGTAATTAAACCACTTTCTTCATCATATAACGGAACAACTTTAGCATATTTAATTGCTGATAATGAGTCAGCAACCACTGATAAACCAGCAATACCTGTTGCAAATGTTCTCTTAACTTCAACATCATGTAAAGCCATTTCTAATTTTTCATATGCATATTTATCGTGCATATAGTGAATAATATTTAATGCGTTAACATAAACTTCAGCAAGTTCATCCATAGTCTTATCAAATCTAGCCCAAACAGTATCAAAATCTAGAACTTCTGCTTTTAAAACATCTTGTTTAGTTTTAACAAATACTTGGTCTCCTGAAATTTCATCACGTCCACCATTTAGTGAATATAATAATGCTTTAGCAAGGTTTGCTCTTGCACCAAAGAATTGCATTTCTTTACCAACAGCCATTGGTGATACACAACATGCGATAGCATAATCATCACCATGTTTTGGTCTCATTAACTCATCATTTTCATATTGAATTGATGATGTATCAATTGAAACTTTAGCACAGAAATCTTTAAATCCTTCTGGTAATTTATCGCTCCATAGAACTGTTAAATTTGGTTCAGCTGAAGTACCTAAATTATATAATGTTTGTAAGTATCTGAATGATGTTTTAGTAACTAATGATTTACCTTCTAATGAAATACCACCAAGACTTTCAGTTACCCATGTTGGATCTCCTGTAAATAATTGATTATATTCTGGAGTTCTAGCAAATCTAACCATTCTTAATTTCATAATGAAATGATCAACTAATTCTTGAGCTTCAACTTCATTAATTCTTCCTAATTCTAAATCTCTTTGAATATAAATATCAACGAATGTTGAAGTTCTACCTAGAGACATTGCTGCACCATTTTGTTCTTTAACTGCAGCTAAATAAGCTAAGTATAACCATTGAATAGCTTCTTGAGCATTTTCAGCTGGTCTTGATAAATCAAATCCGTATTCATTACCTAATTGAATCAATTCTTTTAATGATCTAATTTGGTCAGTTATTTCTTCTCTTAATCTGATTTTATCTTCAGTCATAGGGAATGTGATTAATGCTTGTTCTGCTTGTCTTTGTTTGATTAAGAAGTTAATACCATATAAAGCAACTCTTCTGTAATCACCAATTATACGTCCACGTCCATATCCATCAGGTAATCCTGTAACGATATGTGATTTACGAGCACGTCTAATTTCTGGAGTATAAGCATCAAATACACCTTGATTATGAGTTTTTCTTACATCAGTATATAATTTTATTGTTTCTTCATCAACATGATATCCATATGCTTCAGCAGCTTTTGTTGCAACATTTATACCACCATTTGGGAAAAATCCTCTTTTTAATGGGGCATCAGTTTGTAAACCAACAATTTTTTCAATTTCTTTAACTAAATATCCAGGTCCATGTGAAATAATTGTAGATGCAACTTTTGTATCTAAATCAATAACTCCACCTTTTTCTTTTTCAAGTTTTAACAAATCAATAAATACTTGATTCAATGTTTTACTATCTTCAGTAACTGAAGCTAAAAATGAACCATCTCCTGTATATTCTTTGTAGTTTTTAATAATAAAATCTCGAACGTCGACTTTCTTTGTCCAATCGCCTTCGACAAATCCTTTCCATGCAGACATATAAATTTCCTCCTTGATAATTTTATATATTTATATATAAACAGTCTTCGTATCTTCATTATATACCTAAACCATTTTTTTATGCAATGAAAACGTTTTACCAAATTATACTTTTTACAACATTCACATAATCATATTAACCTGTGTTTAATAAGCTTTATGCTAATCTTTCAAATGTAATAATCAGTTCAACAAGTTCAGTTTCTAAAACATTAACAGAAATAACTTTCCAATTATTTTTAGCCATTAGGTTCATTACTTCTTCTGCATCTTTTTCTAATGCTCTCATCACTTTATATTCACTCATTATTTCTTTTCCTCCTTAAACATCAATTGATTATTTTTATTAATTCCTTCATAGTACGCCTCTAATAATCTTACAACTATATATATCCAATGTTCACTAGCATTCGGATAATCTACTTTTATTTGAATTTCATCTTTCAAGTATCCAAGATTGACCTTATACTTAAACTTATTTGAAACTTCAAATAGTTTAACTCCATCAATTTCATTAGATTTTTCTTTGTTAATAACCAGTAAAACAGCCCCCTTACTGTGACTAACTTTATAAACACCAATTCGATAAAACAATTTTTTAAGAAGCTTTTCATACATATACGTTAATAAATCAACATTCAAAGTTCCAAAACGATCTTCTAATTCCTCTTTTAAATCATTTAAATCATTAAGGTTATTTAACTTACTAACTTTTTTATGAATTTCTATTCTAACACTATCTTCATCAATATACTCTTTATCAATTGAGCGATTAGCATAAACATCAGTAACTTCTTCTAAAGGTTTTAACTCTTCTTTATCATTTAAAACTTCATCTAACAACTGTAAATACATCTCTAAACCAACTGAATCAATAAATCCTGATTGCTCACTACCTAAAATATCACCAGCACCTCTAATTGATAAATCCTTCATAGCAATCTTATACCCACTACCGAGTTCTGTGAAATCTTCTAATGTTCTTAATCGTTTATATGCTTCATCACTTAAATCCTTATAACCATCATACATCAAATATGCATATGCTATTTTATCACTTCTACCAACTCTTCCTCTTATTTGATAAAGTTGTGAAAGTCCTAATCTATCTGCATCATGAATAATTAAAGTATTTGTATTTGGTATATCAATTCCTGTTTCAATAATTGTTGTTGATACTAAAATATCATATTCATGATCAATGAATTCACTAATTGTTCTTTCTAATTGATCTTTACTCATTTTCCCATGTCCAAAAACAATTTTCGCTTCTGGAACAAGTTTTTGAATTTTCAAAACCATTAACTCCATATCTTCAACCTTATTATACAAGTAAAATACTTGCCCACCTCTTGCTATTTCCCTTCTAATTGCTTCTTTAACAAGTGCATCTTCTCTTCTTACTACATATGTTTGAACAGGATATCTATTAAGCGGTGGTGTTTCAATCGTTTCTAAGTCTTTCAAACCTAGCATTGTCATTTGGAGAGTTCTAGGTATTGGAGTTGCACTTAGTGTTAATGTATCAACATTAACTTTAATCTCTTTAATTCTTTCTTTATGAATAACGCCAAATCGTTGCTCCTCATCAATAACTAATAATCCTAGATTTGCAAATTCAATATCCTTTGACAACAATCTATGTGTTCCAATAACAACATCAACAAATCCTTTTTTTAAGTTTTTAATTGTTTCTGTTTGTTGTTTCTTACTAACAAATCTACTCATCAATTCAACAGTTGCACCAAACTTTTCAAATCTTTCCTTAAACGTATAATAGTGTTGTCTTGCAAGAACAGTTGTCGGAACTAAATACAGCACTTGTTTCCCATCTAAAACTGCTTTAAATGCAGCTCTTAGTGCCACTTCGGTTTTACCAAAACCAACATCTCCAATAATAAGAACATCCATTGGTTTAGGTTTCATCATCTCTTCTTTAACTCTTTTTATACTTTTGGCTTGATCTTTTGTTAATTCATATTTAAAATCATTTTCAAATTCAATTTGCGTTTCATTATCAGAGGAGTATGCATATCCTACTGCCTCTTCTCTTAGGGCATAAAGTTTTAATAAACGATCACTCAAATCCTTAATTTTCTTTTTAACAGCAGCTTTAGTATTCTTCCATTGTCTTCCACCCATTTTCGATAATTGTGGGACAACACCATCATTACTGCTATACTTTAAAATTAAATCAATTTGTTCCATTGGAACATAAAGTGATTCATTATCCTTATAAATAATATATAAATAATCACGTTTTATACCTGATAAATCCATCGTTTTCAATCCCATGTATTTACCAATACCAAATTCATAATGAACAACATAGTCTCCAACTTCTAATTCTTCAACATGTCGTATTTTTGTTGATTGGTTTAAAACGCTTCTATATTTTGCTCTTCTTGATTTCTTATTTCCGAATACACTTTCTTCATTTAAATAGATAATTTTTTCTTCATTAATAACAAATGATCCAATTATATCTTCATCAATAAACTCATAATCTTCATATGCTTTATCTTTTAGATATGATTTTATTTCTCTAACTTCTTTACTATTAGTATTATCATTTAAAAACAATTTATATCCTTTAAATGTATTAACTAAATCAAAATATAGCATTGCTAAATTACCACGATAATTATTAACATCCATTACATCTAACGAATAAGCATCTTTATGTAAGATACCCAAATTATCAATGTTAATATCACTTTTATTAATTTGCTTTTTATAATCAATCAAGTACCCTAATGATAAAAATGCTTTGCCATCCATTGTATGAGCATATGTTTCTAAATCATCAGCTTTTTGATTTTCATTTGTGATCATTTTATATTCATCAATTACATAAATTTTCTTGTTATCAGAAAAATCTAGAATTGATGTTTCTTCTACATTAAAAAACGGAATATAAATATTTAACATTGAAAGGTTTGTTCTATTACTAATCTTTTCAATATCTATGTTTAGTCTTTGTTGTTCCTTACTTGATAAAGTGAATTTTTCGAAATGCTTATTAATTCGCTTAATAGCATCATCTTTCATTTTTGATGTATAAAACAACTCATGTAATGGGGCAATCTCAATTTCATTAATTGTTCCAAACGAACGTTGTGTTTCTACATCAAAGATTTTAATACTCTCTAGTAAATTGTCAAAAAAATCCAATCTAATTGGATTTGTATTATCGCGAGTAAATATGTCAACAATTCCTCCTCGAACTGAAAAGGTTCCAGGATTTTCAACAGTATATTCATGAACATATCCACTATTAACTAAATAGTTAACAAGTGAATCAATGTTATATTCATCATTAACTTTTAAGGTTAAAATACTGTTTTTATAATCATTTGGTTTAAGTTGTCTCATCAATATTCCGTCTAATGTTGTTACAACAATAAACTTATCTTTTGATAATAACTTTTTAATCGTATATAATCGTTCACTTTGAAACTCATGGCTTCCAAGTGCCATAATTGTTGTTAGTATTTGATCAACAGGATAGAATAAAACATAATCACTTTCAATAATTTGATTTAAATAATCATAATACTTTTGAGCTTCATATAGATTTGGTAAAACAACAAAAATAGTCTTATCGCTATTCAAGTAATCTTCTTTAATCATATATGCATTAAAGTAATCATTTGTCTTTTGATAATACTTATTACCTAAATTTAACTTTTCAATAATATAATTTTTTATTTTTTTCATTTTTACCACCCAAAAGTAATACCCAAACGATTAAGTTTGGGTATTGTATTTAGTCATTATATCTTTAAAATAAATATTTTTTGTAAACAAATCAACGGCACCCATTATATCAATAACTGCTGGTTTTAGTATTTCAATTTCATTTTTACTGAATTTTCCTAATACATAGTGATCTAACGGCATACTTTTATCTAATCCAACACCAACTCTGATTCTTTTAAAATCTTGAGCACTTAGATGTCTAATAATATCTTTAATACCATTATGTCCACCATGACCATTAGTTTCTCTAACTCTGATTCTACCTAAGTCAAGATTTATATCATCGTAGATTACTAAGATATCTTCTTTAGCAATTTTATAATATTTCATAATTTTACTAAGAGCATTGCCTGATAGGTTTACATATGTTGTTGGTTTAGCAAAAACAACTTTTTCATTATTAATTTTTTTAGTTGCTATTAAAGCTTCTAAATCTTTATCATATTTAAAATCTAGCGCGTATAGATTTGCTAATTCATCTAATACGATAAAACCAACATTATGTCTAGTTAGTTCATATTTTTCTCCAATATTACCTAACCCTAAAATTAACTTCATTTATATCACTCACACTTTTAATACTTCTAATGTTTCAATAACATCAAATATTTGACTTATTGGTTTGTCTTCAATTATATGTCTAATTGATTCTCCTAATAAATTACCCATACTAACTTGAACTATTTTATTAGAATCAATTGCCGCTTGGCTTAATTTAATTGTATCTGTAACAACAACTTTTTTAATTGATGATGCATTAATTCTTTCTATTGCTTGACCTGAAAAAATTGGATGAGTAGCAGCAGCATAAACCTCAGTTGCTCCATATTGTAGAAGTGCCTCTGCACCTGCAACTAATGTTCCAGCTGTATCAATCATATCATCAATAATAACAGCAACTTTTCCTTTAACATCACCAATGATGCTCATTACTTCGGCTCTGTTTGGCTCAGGACGACGTTTGTCAATGATTGCCATTGTTGCATCTAAAATCTTTGCAAATTTTCTTGCTCTTGTTGCTCCTCCATGATCAGGTGAAACAACAACAATATTTTCTAATTGTTTTTTTCTTAAAAAATAATTTGCTAATAACGGTGCTGCTGGGAAATTATCAATTGGAATATTGAAAAATCCTTGGATTTGCGCTGCATGTAAATCAATAGATATAATTCTATCAATACCTGCTATTTGTAACAAATCAGCAACTAACTTAGCAGTAATCGGTTGACGAGATTTAGCTTTTCTATCTTGTCTTGAATATCCGTAATAAGGCATAATAACTGTTAGACTCTTAGCAGATGCTCTTTTTACTGCATCAGCAAAAATCAACAATTCCATTAAGTTTTCATTTGTAGGATTACTAGTTGATTGAACTACAAAAACATCACAACCACGAACACTCTCGCTAATGTTTAATCCTATTTCTCCATCTGAAAAACGAAATAATTCGATTTCACTTAGTGGAAGACCAGATGATCTTGACACCAACTCCGCTAGTTCTTTATTAGAACTTAATGCAAACAACTTTGTTCTTTTAATTCCCATGCTCTCTGACATTTGTATAACTCCTTAAAATTATTGTTCTCAATTATATTATACATCAAAAACCTAATATTAAAAATTTTTTAGTATTTAATTTACATAATAACTTAAAAAAAAGATAACCATTTTTTAATAGTTATCTTTAAAACTCTCTATTTAGAATTTTTCTTTTTTAAACCGTTTCAACTTCTGCACTCTTTAATGCTTCTTCGTAAGCTGCAAAAACTTCTTTATCAATCATTGCTCTAGCTTCAATATTAATTGGGTGTGCGATGTCTCTAAACATTCCGTTAGGCATTTTCTTGCTTGGCATTGCTACAAACATGCCTTTTTCCCCTTGAAGAACTCTTACATCATGAACTACAAAACATTCATCAAATGTAATTGAACCCACTGCTTTTAATCTTCCTTCTGTGTTGACCAATTTGATCCTAACGTTAGTAACTTTCATTATTATCCTCCAAAAACAATATATTCTATATACATTATAGCATATTTTACGTTTTCAGAAAGCATTTCACTCATTAATTGATTTAAATGTTAGCGGTTACTTGAAATAAAAACGACTTTTTTACACTTTTTCGGAGACTATTAGGCTATTATTTTAAAATTTTTCGCCATTTTGATAAAATCATCTTTTTTTATATTTTCAGCCCTTAAATTCCCATCAATATTTAGCTTATTCAACCATAAACTTACTTTTTCTTTTTCGATTTCTTGACTAAATGATATATTATTTAATAACGTTTTTCTTTTTTGATGAAACGATCCCTTCACTAATCTTAAAAAAATAGTTTCTTCTTCTAAGTCTAATTCACGTTCTTTTCTTGTCATTTTAAAAACAGCACTATCGACTTTAGGAATAGGTCTAAACATTTTCTTATTAACGTTCATTATTTTTTCAACATTCATATAATATTGAATAATAACACTTAATGCATTATATTCTTTATTATTAGGACTTGCAGTAATTCGGTCACAAACTTCTTTTTGGACCATTAATGTTGCAGATTTAATCATCGCCTCATCAAGTATCTTAAAAATAATTGGACTTGTTATATTATAAGGAATATTTGCTACTACATGATATTCTTTTTCTAAATCTAGATTAACTTTTAAAATATCTTGATAATTAACTTTTAAATTAGGAAATTCACTCTCTAATTTGTTTAGATATAATTTTAAATCACTATCAACTTCATATGCAGTAACAGAACTAGCATCTAAAACTAAAAACTTAGTTAATGCTCCTTGCCCTGGTCCAATCTCTATTACATCTTTATCTTTTATATTTGCACTATCAATTATTTTTTTTAATAAATTTGTATCAGTTAAAAAGTTTTGTCCAAACTTCTTCTTCATTTTATGTCCGTTCATCTAATCAACTACTTTCTATTCATAATAATTATACATTATTTTTGTTTTTTTATTGACAACTAATTTTTGTCATGTTATACTTAAAACAGTTTTAAGGTATGCCTTAAATTAGAAAGAGGATAATAAATGAAGAAATTAATTTTTATATTAACAACATTATTAGCATTTGCACTTGTTGGATGTAATAATAATAAATACGAATATGTTGAAGGAAAAGTTAACATTGTTGCAACAACAACAATGTTAGGAGACTTAGCTAAAGAAATTGGTGGAGATTACGTTTCTGTTAAAACCCTAATGGGAGTTGGAGTTGATCCACATAATTATGAAGCACGTCCAAGTGATTCTAGAGCATTAACTAAATCTGATTTAGTTGTTGTTAGTGGATTACATTTGGAAGCGAAAATGGGAGAAATATTAGAAAAACTTCCAAATGAAAAAGTAATTGTAGTTGGAAATAGTCTTGAAGCATCAAAACTTCTAAAAGATGAAGATGGAGCAATTGACCCACACTTTTGGTTTGATATAAACTTATGGAAAGTTGCTGCTAATGCACTTGGAAATAAACTAATTGCTGTTGATAGTGAAAATAAAATCGCTTATGAAACAAGACTTAATACTTATCTTAATGAACTTGATGTTTTAGACGCTTATGTTAGATCAAAAGTTTCAGAACTATCTGAAGATAAAAGAAAACTTGTAACAGCTCATGATGCTTTTCAATATTTTGCTCATGCATATGGATTTGAAGTTCATGCAATTCAAGGAATTTCTACACAAAGTGAAGCAAGTACAAAGGATATTCAAGATTTAGCTAAACTAGTAAAAGAATTAAATGTTAAAGCAGTTTTCATTGAAAGTTCAGTTCCAGAAGCAACTATTAGATCTGTAATTGAAGGTGCAAAAGCTCTTGGACATACTGTTACTATTGGTGGAGAATTATATTCTGATTCATTAGGTGATAGTGCTTCAGGTACTGAAACATATATCAAAACAATTAGAGCAAACATTGACACTATTGTTAATGCTTTAAAATAATTAAAGAAGGTGACTAACTATTAAAAGTCAAGTGTTATTTTAAAGAAAACACGAAAAGACCTCTATTTGCTTAGAAATGAGGTTTTACTAGTTATTACAGATGACTTTTACTTAACCGCCACAGTTTAAGTAAAGAGTTATTTTAGAAGACTCGAATCAAAATATGTTTTAGTTGTTTCTAAGTGATGTATAACTCGAATAAGTTTCTTTGCTAGATTTACTTGCGCTACCCTATGGTGTTTACCTTCTTGTTTCTTCTTATGATAATAAGCATAAAATAAGGGGTTGTTAACCATCAATATCAAAGTTATATTGATTAAGGCGGATCGTAAATATTTGCTGCCACGTTTAACTAGTTTACCGGTAGTAGACATGGTTCCAGATTGTTTAATTGTTGAATCTAATCCAGCATATGACACCATCTGAGAAGGACTATCATAAAGAGAAATATTACCGTATTCAGCTAGAATAATTGCTTCGGTAAGTGTTCCAATACCTTTAATACTTCCAAAGTATGTAGGATATTTCTTCATTAATTCGGTAATCCTAGATTCAATCACTTTGATATCTGTATTAAGTTTCTCAACGTAAGATATCGAAGTACTAAGTCTATCTAAATGATAGTCTTGGCTAGTACCAATTGTTTCTTTTGCTAATTCCTTAAGTTTCATAAACTTAGGATAAGAAAACTTACCCATTGATTTTTTTCTAATTTTATCATAGTGAAGATCAGTCATCTTGGCTATTTTATCTGGAGACTTAAAATAGCTTAAGATATATAAAGAAGTATCTGAATAGCCTTGTTCCTTCATAAAAGGATTAAACTCAGGGAAAATAATATCAAGTGTTTTGGTTATCATGTTGTATTGAGCAGTCCTAAATGAAATAAGTTTTGAACGTTCACGTGTTAGTGATTTTAAGGCACTTATATGATAAGATTGATGATGATAGGCTTTGTAGTCTACAGTCATCATATACTCAGAGATTAATTTTGCGTCTTTCTTATCTGTTTTTAACTTTCTTAGTGATTTAGAGTCGCTAAACTTCTTGACTAAGAGAGGGTTAATTTCCATGAATGAAAATCCATGGGAAGAAAGAAATGATTTTAAGTTATCTCCGTAATGACCTGTAGCTTCAAGGCCTATTATCATTTCACTTTTGTTAAATGGTTTAAAGTGTTCTAATAACTCCTTAAAGCCTGATGAATTGTTTTCAAAAGAAAACGACACACTTGTTTCAGTGGCGATGAAACAGTCGTGATTGTACTTAGAGATATCTATTCCAATGTAGATCATAAGTACAGACCTCCAATTAAATTTTTGGTACTGTGTTAAGTCCAGCAAGTCTTTATCTCATAATCATGTAAAAAGCGTCAAAGCGCTAACTAACTATTGCTGATTAAAATAAAGACCGTGGTAAGCGTCACCTTCAAACAGTCAATGCTGTATAAATATGTAACAAATCCACAGTACATTTATATTATATTAAATTAGAAAGAAGGGAGTAAATAATTAAGTTGTATTCTAACTAACCTAATACAATTTAATTATTACATGATTTTATGTATGCAATTAAAGTTGAAGATTTAACTGTATCATATGATTTAAAGCCAGTACTTTGGGATGTTGACTTAAACATCCCTTCTGGCGTTTTAATGGCGATTGTCGGTCCAAATGGTGCTGGTAAATCTACTATGATAAAAGCAATCTTAAATCTTATTAAGCCAGTAAGTGGAACAGCTTATTTTAACGGAAAAACATATAAGGAAGAAAGAAAAAATATTGCTTATGTACCACAAAGAGGCTCTGTAGACTGGGATTTTCCTACAACTGTTTTTGATGTTGTTTTAATGGGAAGATATGGGCATATAGGTTGGATTAAAAGACCCAGTAAACAAGACGAAGTTTTAGCACTTGAAGCTTTAGAAAAAGTTGATATGTTAAAATTTAAAGATCGTCAAATATCAGAGTTATCTGGGGGACAACAACAAAGAGTTTTTCTTGCACGTGCACTTGTTCAAGATGCGAACATCTATTTAATGGATGAACCATTTCAAGGTGTTGATGCTAAAACTGAAAAAGCAATAATCGAAATTTTAAAAACACTTAAAAATCAAGGTAAAACTGTTGTTGTAGTTCATCATGATTTAGAAACTGTTCCAGTATATTTTGATTGGGTTGCTTTGTTAAACCTAAAAGTTATTGCTTATGGTGAAATAAAAACTACTTTCACAAAAGAAAATATTGCCAAAACATATCGTTCTAGTACTTTAAAACAAACTGGAGATGATTTAAATGATTCTAACTAACTGGTTTTCAGAAAACTATACTTTAATCATTGTTTCAATAGGTGCACTTCTTCTTGGTCTTTCTAGTGCCGTTTTAGGAGTTTTAAATGTTCAAAGAAAACAAGCATTAGTTGGTGATGCATTAAGTCATGCGACCCTTCCTGGTGTTGTATTAGCATTTTTATTCACAAATAGCAGAAACATGGTAACACTTTTAATTGGTGCTGCTATATCAGCATTTCTAGCAATGTTCTTATTAGAATTAATTAAGAAGTATTCTAAAACAAAATATGACGCTAGCTTAGCACTAATTCTATCTTCTTTTTTTGGACTAGGTCAAGTTTTATTACAACTAGCTCAAGAACGTGGTAATAGAGCTGCAGGTCTTAAAAACTTTATTTTTGGGCAAGCAGCAACAATGATTAGAAGTGATGTAGTTATAATTGGTGTGATAGCAATCATTGTTATAATTTTAGTAGCAGTTTTTTGGAAAGAATTTAAACTATTCATTTTCAATAATGAGTTTTATCAAAGTTTAGGTTTTTCATCTAGAATTACTAGTGGCTTATTAACTTTCATGACTGTTATTGTCGTTGTTATAGGAATTAGAACAGTTGGTGTAATTCTTATGAGTGCGCTTTTAATTGCTCCAAGCGTTGCGTCAAGACAATGGAGCAATAAATTATCTATCAATGCACTATTGGCAGGAATTTTCGGAATGATTTCAGGTCTTCTAGGTTCAATAATTAGTTCACAAAAAACTAATCTTCCTACTGGTCCAGTTATCGTTGTTGTTTTAAGTGTATTTGTTATTATTTCATTACTATTTGCTCCTAAAAGAGGTATTATTAGAAAAACATATATTGATTATAAATATAAAAAAGATATTCATAAATATCATGATTTAATCCATATTTACAATGAACCAAAATCAAAAATCAAACTTTCAAATTCAAACAGTTTCTTAGTTGATGAAGGTTATCTAGTAGTTAATAAAGATGAAATAAAACTAACTGAAAAAGGAATTATTCATGTTGAAAAACTTTTAGGAGGTGAAGAATAATGTCAATGTCAATTTTTTTAATCGCTGCTTTTACTGCGATGGCATCCTCAATTGTTGGAGTTTTCCTCGTTCTAAGAAAAATGTCAATGATGACTGATGCGATTAGTCATACTGTCTTACTCGGTATCATTTTAGCGTATATGATTGTTAATGACTTATCTTCTCCTCTTTTAATCATTGGAGCAACAATCATCGGTGTTACAACCGTCTATTTAATTGAAATGCTTGTTAAAACTAAACGAACATCTGAAGATGCAGCAACTGGTGTTGTATTCCCTCTTCTTTTCAGTATTTCAGTTATTATTATTAGTTTAGGATTTAGAAATGTTCACATTGATGTTGATGCAGTCTTACTTGGTTCTCTAGAACTTGCAGATCAAGATTCATTATTAATTAACGGAATAAATATTGGTCCTAAATCACTATATATAATGGGAACAGTCTTTATAATAAATCTATTATTTTTCTTATTACTTTATAAAGAATTAAAAATAATTAGTTTTGATCCAGCACTTGCTGCTGTTTTAGGATTTATGCCTGTTTTAATTCATTATTTATTAATGACACTTGTTTCGATTACAGCGGTTGCTGCTTTCAATGCCGTTGGTTCAATCTTAGTTATTTCATTAATGGTAGGACCAGCAATGACAGCACTTCTTTTTACACGAAATCTTTTCAAAACAGTAATTTTTTCAATGTTAATAGGAATATTAAATAGTTTTATTGGTTATTTAATTGCTTATAACACTGACTTAAGTATTAGCGGAATGATTTCTGTTGTTACACTTGCTGTTTTCCTTATTGTTTTATTCTTTAATCCTAAGAACGGTGTTATTTCAAAGATCATTTCTAAAAAGAAACAACGAGAAGATTTCACTCTTCTTGTCTTATTAATGCATATATACACACATTCAGATATTTCAAGTGAAGTTAAGGAAGTTACTTTTAATAATATTAACTTCGAACTTAACTGGAAAGAAAATAAAACATATCATTACATTAAACTAGGTATTGAAAATTTGTATCTTGAAAAACAAAATGATATCATTAAACTTACTCAAAAAGGGATTAATTTCCACAATCAAAAAATTGAGGAATTTAGTTCATAATTGTGTTATAATACCATTAACGAGGTGGTAATTTATGAATCGTGCTGAAGAAGATTATATAAAAACAATTTACGAACTATCAATTAATAATGATAGTAAAATAATAAAAAATATTGATATAGCTGAAAGTCTAGGTTTCACAGATCAAAGTGTTAACGAAATGGTAAAAAAATTATCTGTTAAAGGATTCTTAGAATTCATTCCATATAAAGGTGTTAAACTTACTGAAAAAGGCGTTAAGCAAGCGGTTAGACTTATAAGAGCACACCGTGTATGGGAAGTATTTTTAATGGATTATTTAAACTATTCATGGCAAGAAGTTCATGAACAAGCAGAGTTTTTAGAACATGCTGGTAATGATGAACTTATTGAGAGATTATACCTATTTCTTGATAAACCTAAATACTGTGGACATGGAAATCCAATTCCTTCTCACGATGGTACATTATCTACTGTATTCAAAAAATCTTTATTTGAATTTAATGTCAATGATAAATTCACTCTAAAAAGAGTTTTAGATGTCAAAGAATTATTATCATTCCTTGATGAACAAAATCTAAAAATTGATGATTCTTTTATAATTCAAGAAAAAAACGAATTTAGTGGTTATACTAAACTCGTTAAAGATTCACAAGAATATATTATTACAAATAAGATTGCTAAAATGTTGTTCGGTATTTAAAAATACTTATTCTATAAATAAAACCCTATAAGTTTCTCCAAGTAAAATTGGAAAATTATAGGGTTTTTGTTTTATATTAACTTATCTTTCACCTTTATCGTATACTTTACCTACTGCTTTTGGAGCTCTATTATTCTTAGAACTTATTACTAGTACAATTAAAGTTGCAATATATGGAATCATACTTAATATATTTTTATCAATATTCAAAGACTCTAATGCTGGAAAGAATGCTATTCCTCGACTTAATGTTAAAAGTGCTGCAAAGAATATTGCACTAATTGCTACCCTTACAGGCTTCCAATTTCCAAAAATTAGAACTGCAACTGCTAAGAATCCATACCCCGAAACTGATGCACTAAATTCTGTTGTATATGCAGTAACTAAATAAAACCCTCCTAAAGCTGCTAAGGCCCCTGAAATTCCAACTGCAATAAATCTTACTCTTTGAATATTTATTCCTGCAGCATCTGCTGCATGTGGATTTTCCCCACAAGCTCTAAGTCTTAAACCAAATCTTGTTTTATATAAAAACACGATACTTACAACAAGAATAATTATCCCCATATAAAAACTTGCATTAATGTTTTTAAAGAATATGTCACCTAAAATGGGAATCTTGGATAGTACTGGAACTTCACTAATCTTAAAGATATCCCCATGCACTGGTAATTTGTCAGAACCAGCAGCCGCCCCTAATGATAAACTCATTGTTAGGAATAAAGCAAGCGCAGGTGTTAATGTATTAATTGCCGTTGCAGAAATTATTTGATCTGCATTCATTTTAATTGAAGCAACTGCATGTATCATACTAAATAACACTCCAATTAAAGCAACTATTAAAGATGTTATTAAAAATAAAACAAATGGTCCTCCTACTGATTTTGCAGAAACATTATTCATAAATAAGATCCCAACAAATGCTCCAATAATCATTAAACCTTCTAATGCAATATTTGTAACACCACTTCTTTCAGCAAAAAGGCCACCAATTGCCGTAATTATTAAAGGAATACCAACTGCTAAAACCAAAGCAATATAAGAAACTAAATTACTCATGACTTAATTCCTCCTTTTTAATTACTTTTTCTTTTTTCTTTTTTTCAATCCGTTTCATCAAATACGCTCCAATAAAACTAGATATTGCTATCATGTATATTATTACTGCAACAATAATATTTGTTATTTCTTTATCAAAACCTGCAAATTGCATATTTAATGCCCCTTGTTTAATAAATGCAATAAATATTCCACTAAATATTGTTCCAATCGGACTGCTTTGTGCAATTAATGCAACGGATATTCCCTCAAATCCAATCGGGTTAACATCTGCATATGGTCTAAAATAATCCGGATTTTGTGGTAGATAATTAAGTGCCGCTGCAGCTCCAGCAATTGCTCCTGAAATTGCCATTGCAAGAATTATATTCTTTTTAACATTTATTCCCGCATATTTACTTCCATCAACTGAATTCCCAACAGCAACCAATTCATAACCTACTGTTGTCTTTCTTAAAACAATTGATGATATTACAGCAAGTCCAATAGCAATCAATATTCCCATATCGATATATGAACCTGGAAAAATAACATTTAATCCTAATCTTGGAACATTTGCTGTTGGATAAATCGTATTTATTGCTGTTATACCTGAATCATATACCTTTGGATTATACACTAGCATAACGCACAGGTATACGGCAATGTAATTCATCATAATTGTTGTTATAACTTCATTTACATTGAATTTAGCTTTTAGAATTCCTGGAATAACTCCCCATAGTCCTCCTGCGATTATTGCTGCTATAAATGCAATAATAAAATGCAGTACAATTGGTGCTTTAATTATATTTGCAACATATAATGCCGCAATTCCACCAACCATAAATTGTCCTGAGGCACCAATATTGAAAAGCCCTGTTTTAAATCCAAACCCTACTGCTAAACCAATAACAATTAGCGGTGTAGCTCTAAAGAGTACATTTCCAAATGCTCTTGGAGTCCTAAATCCTGATGTCAACAACAATGAAAGACCTCTAAAAGCACTAGCAGGTTTAATAATTAACATAATAATAAAACCAATAAGAATCCCTGTAACAATTGACATTAAAACAAATAAAAACTTTTTATTTAAAACAGCTTTTTTAGTTTTCAAGATAAAATCATTTATTTTTTTATCATTTTTTTCCATTTGATTTTACCTCCTTCTTTGTTCCTAACATATAGCGTCCAACTTCTTCTTTATTAACTTTTTTAGGATTAAGTTCCGCTTGTATCTTTCCATCATAAATAACTAAAATTCTATCAGCAATGTTCATAACTTCATCAAGTTCTAAAGAAATAACTAGAATAGCTTTTCCATTATCACGCTCTTCAATCAATTTACTATGCACATATTCCATAGCACCAACATCTAATCCTCTCGTTGGTTGTGAGGCAATTAAAAAGTCATGTTCTTTGCTTGTTTCTCTCGCAATAATCACTTTTTGTTGATTTCCACCTGACATTGATCTAACTATTGTCTTCTCGCCCATACTTGACCTAATATCAAAATCATTAAGTAATTTTTTTGCGTAATTTGTTATATTATCGAAATTTAAGAAACCTTTATTTTGATATATATCTTTATAAAAACTATTTGATACCATATTAAGTTCCATACTATAGTCTAGAATTAATCCATGTTTTTGTCTATCTTCTGGTATATGGGACATACCGGCATCATTTCTTTTTCTTATACTATATTTAGTAATATCAGTATCATTTAAATAAATTTTTGAACCCTGATCATGTACTTCAAGTAATCCTGAAATTAGTTGTACTAATTCCGTTTGTCCATTTCCTTCAATACCAGCAATACAAACAATTTCTCCTGACCTAACTTCAAAATTAATATCTGTTAAAATATTTTTTGTTTTATCTCTATTAGTTAAATTAAGATTTGAAACTTTTAAAACTACGTCTTTTGGTTTTGAAACACTTTTCTTAACTTCAAAATTAACTTCTCTACCTACCATCATTTCAGCTAACTTTTCAACCGACGCTTTTTTAACATCAACGGTTCCTATATATTTTCCTTTACGCAAAATAGTACAATTGTCTGCAATATCCTTAATCTCATTAAGTTTATGTGTAATTATTATTATAGATTTGCCTTCTTTTGCAAATTCTCTAATAATATCAAATAACCCCTCAATCTCTTGTGGTGTTAAAACTGCTGTTGGTTCATCAAAAATAAGAATATCAGCATCTCTATAGAGCATTTTTAAAATCTCAACACGTTGTTGCATTCCAACACTAATATCTTTAATATATGCATCAAGTGATACATTTAATTTATATTTATTGGATAATTCTTCAATTTTTTTTCTTGAACTTTCATATTCTAAAAATCCCTTTTTAGTAACTTCTTGTCCTAATATAATATTTTCTAAAACAGTAAAAACATCAATTAGTTTAAAATGCTGATGAACCATCCCGATTCTATAATCATTAGCAACGTTTGGATTTGTTATAGAAACTTCTTCGTTATTAATCTTTATAACACCTGAATCACTTTTGTATAATCCAAAAAGGATCGACATTAAAGTCGATTTACCTGCACCATTTTCACCTAAAATTGCATGAACTTCGCCTTTTTTAACTCTAAAACTAATATCATCATTTGCAACTAAAGTACCAAATGTTTTAGTTATATTTAACATTTCTATTGCATAAGACATTCTAACACCTCCATTTATTAAATAAGGGAGATGCAACTTACATCTCCCTTGTGTTTATTAAAAAGTTCTATTTCGTTTCTGTTTTATCAACAAGGGCAGAAACACTTGGGTTTCCTGCTTTTTCATTTAAGAAAGTAGCAAGTTGTGCTTTTGTGCTTGGAACAACTATCGTTTTATTTTTTAAACTATCAAAAATAGTGTTATATTGACTAGTTGTAAATGTAGTCCATTTAAATGATGTTCCAAGTGGTAATCCAACAGCATCTTCAGCAGCACCTTTAGTAATTGTAGTTCCACCTTTCCATGCATCATCAACTATTAATTCTGTTAATACTTGATCAACAGCATTTCCTAATTGCTTCATTGCTGATGAAATTACAGTATTTGATTGAGATGATTGATCAACGTCAACACCAATTACTTTTTTACTTCTATTTTCTGCTGCTTTCATAACAGCATTTCCTGCTCCACCTGCTGAGGCAAAAATTATATCAGTATCACTTGCATACCATGATTCAGCCTTAGTAGTATGTTCTGGTTTATTATCAAAATCTCCAAGATATTCATATCTATTTGCAGGGAAAGTTATCGTTTTTTCAAGTTCATTTGCAGCATAATATGCTCCAGCAACATATCCAATACCAAACTTTTGTACAGCTGGAACTTCCATCCCACCCATAAATCCTAATTTAGTAAATCCATCTGCAACTGCTGCATATCCTGCTAAAAAGCCTGATTGCTCTTCTTGAAATAAAATATTAACTGTATTTTTCTTTGTTTCATACACAGAATAATCATCATTATGTGGTTCACCATCAATTAATATAAAGTAAACATCTGGATAAGTTTTTTGTGCCTCAAAAATTGCTGTTTCAAATAAATAACCCGGTGTTACAATAACATTAGCGCCATTTCCAACAGCTAAATCAATTGCTTGAAGATATTCAGCTTTTGTTCCGGCAGTCGGACGATAATACTCACTTTTAACATTATCATGCTTTTTAGTAAATGCTTCAACACCTTCCCATGTGCCTTGATTAAATGACTTGTCAGTTATTGTCCCAACATCAGTTATCATCAAAATATTCCATTCACTCTTCTTATTATCACTACATGATACTAAAAATAATCCTAACAAAAAAACAGATACTACAGTTAGTACTTTCTTCATTTTCTTTCCTCCTAGTTTTTTGGGGTCACGGCCCACACGCTTAGTATATAAAATTTTACAACGATTTTCAAGCGACTTACAATGTTTTTACAATTGATTAGTAAATAATAAAGCACCTAACTAAGGTGCTTTACTATATCTTCTTTACTTATACTAAAATTTATTAATCGATTATATAGTGTTTTTCCATTAACATGACCAATATTAAGTTTCTTACTAATATCATCTCTTAATAATTTACTATTTTTTTTACCTAGTAAACCAACTTCATACAAAAAAGACATTGTAATATCACTATCATTATTTTTGGTTTCTTGAATGATATTTTTAAATACTTCTTTTATATCATCATCACTTAAATGCTCTAAACCAATCTTCTTCTTATTTTTACTATATGATATTTCTCTCTCTAAAAAAACATGGCTTACAATACCGAGTTTACTACTAATTGTCTTTCTTATCTTTTCACCTGGATAATCAGGATCCATACATAGAATAATATCATATGTATCTTTCTTTTCAATCAACATATCAATAATCTTATCATCAATTGCTGAACCACCAACACTTACAACATTTATAAAGGGGAAAACTTGTTTCAATCTTGTAACATCATTTTTCCCTTCTACTACATATATCTGTTTTTTCATTTCTTACGATAAAAAAACTTAAGATCTAATTTAGATCCACTTTGAGATAAACTTTCAATCATTTTAGATTCTTCAAAAAGAGTTTTAACACTTCCATCTTCTAATAAGATATAAATTTTATCTCCTAGTTTTGTTGCTTCATCTTTATATGTTGATTGGTATACTGTTCTTGATTCTGTAAAATAGCGTCTTTCGGTATCAGACATGTTATTTTTAATTTCACTGATTTTTTCTTCATTTTTAGAGTTAACATCTAAATATCCCCAGATATTTCGATTTAAAAAGTCACTTGATAAAGTTTTTAATATTTCATCTTTAGCATTCAAAAAACTTGCTAGTAAACCATTAATGTAAAAATCATCAATTAAAACATAATAATCTAAGTTATTAGGATTATTAATGACTTCTTTGAGTGCTGAAACATCAGCTTTAAACTTATATCCTTCTTCTAATAAATCTTTAATTCGTAAATAAGTTTTTTCTAAGATTACTTCATATGCTCTTGAAACGTTATGATAATAAACTTGCCAGTACATATGATATCTACTTATTAAATAGTTTTCAATTGCATGAATACCACTAACTTTAAAAACAACTTGTCCATTCTTAATTCTCATAACTCTAATCAATCTGTCAATATCAATATTTCCATATGCGGTACCTGTAAAATAAGCATCACGAAGTAAATAATCTAATCTATCAACATCTAGTTGGCTAGATATTAATTGCTCAAGTAAAGGAAATTTTCCTTGTTTTAAAATTATACTTGCAATATCTAAAGCAAAATCTGCATCAACTTTATTTAAAACATTTCTTAACTCTTTATTTTCAACAATTATTCTTGCTCCAATCTTTTCATGATCAACACCAAAAATATCTTCGAATGCATGTGAATAAGGACCATGTCCTACATCATGAAGTAATGCAGCACTTAAAAATAAAAGTTTTTCTCTTTCAGTTAATGTATTTCGTAAATCAGGTACTTCTAAAAATCTATTCGCATTATGATAAACACCTAAAGAATGTGAAAATCTTGAGTGTTCTGCTCCATGATATACCATTGAAACACCAGATAATTGTCTAATTCTCCTAAGTCTTTGAAAAACCTGTGTATCGATAATTTCAGTAATTATTTCATAACTAACTGTAATATAACCATGAATAGGATCTCTAAAAACCTGTTCTCTTTCTTTTTTAATCATTCTATTCCTCTTTCGGAATGTTAAAAATAGATTTTCACTTTATTAACATCCACAATATATCTTCCATTTTCATCATTTAAAATTTCTCTTTTGCTAAAACTTATTCTCTCTAATAAAGCTTCTTCTTCATCCTTTGGAACGTTTAAATGATATCCAACTAATCCAACCATATTATCAGCACGATTCTTCGCTGTTACACCATTCCAAGTATTTAATCCAACATGGTGATGATAACCTTTATTACTCAAAAATAAAGCACTAGTTCCGTAATATAACATTTGATTAAATCCCAATGTATCAATAAAGAAATTTCCAGCATTAATTAAACTAGTTACATGAAAATGAACATGCCCCATAACAGTATCTTCAGGCATTTCAGTCCATTTTGCATTATATGCATGTTTAATTAAATCTTCATAATCCATTGCCTCTGTTGACATTACTATTTCATCATTCTCATATTTCCAAAGAGTATCTAGTCTATCTGCATAAATTTCAATCCCATTTCCATCTGGATCAGATAGATATAATGCTTCACTCACATCATGATCAGAACCACCCACAATTTTTTGATTAATAACAATAAAATGATTAATCAGTTGTCCCAAAAATCTTCTGTCTGGGAGTAATAATGCAAAATGATATAATCCCGTTGTTCTTTCTTTAGGAAGTGCATTTTCATTGTGAATTAATATAACTAATACACGTTTTTTAGTTCCTAACTCGTAAATATTTGATTTGTTATTTAATAATGTTAATCCAAGTGATTCTGTATAAAACTTTAATGATTTATCAATATCTTTAACCATCAAAGTTACATTATCAACATATAGATTATCAGCTGTATGATATTTAGACATTTTTATAGTCTCCCTTCAGTAACCTCTATTAATATTTTATCACATGTATTCCATAATCTTTAGTTTGATTACTTATCTAACTAGTATTTTTTGATATGCTTGTCTTTTAGCACCACTTTTTAAATAAATTATCCCACAATAAATAAACCCTTGACTTAAAAGAAAAGCTTTCATATTATGATTATCTTCATGTGTATCTACTCTTATATTAAAAACTTCATTCTTAATACACATTCTTTCTATCTCTTCATAAATGAATCTTCCAATACCTTTTCGCATACCCTTATTAATAACCGCAATACGATGAATGACTCCGTAGGAGGAATTATTTAGCCACTTACCTTCATGAATATTATTATAAGTTTCTTCCTCTTGAAATGACAAAACACTAGTACCAATAACTCTACCATTATCAGAAACAACAAATGAAATACCCTTAGCAATATCATCTTTTATTACTTCTTTATTTGGATAATTATCTTGCCACTGATCAATATTATTTATTCTTAAATATTCTTTTATTTCCTCAATTATCTCAATTATTTGATCAACATCTTCATTTCTAGTTTTTCTAACAAGCATAATACCCTCCTAAATAAAAAGCCTGATTTTAATCAGACCTTACTTTAACTACTTAACTAATTCTACTGTATCTCCAGTATTTAATAAAAATGCACTACCATCATCAGTATCTAGGTGACAATCTAATCTAAATTTATCACTAACACGACATAGTACATTACCTAGTATCCCAGGTTTTACTCCACCAACTTTAATACTAACAACATCACCATCTTTAACACCAAATTCCTTAGCTTCTTCTAATGAGAAGTGGATATGACGATCAGCTACTATTACGCCTTCACTAATTTCAACAGTTCCTTTTGGACCAACAAGTTTAGCTGCTCCACTACCTTTAATATCTCCTGATGATCTAACTGGAGCATCAAATTTTGCTCTTCTAGCATCACTAAATGATAATTCAATTTGTGTGTTTTTTCTAACTGGTCCTAAAATTCTAACCCCTTCAATTACTTTTCCTGCTGGGCTAACTACATCAATTTTTTCTTCACTTGCGTATTGTCCTGGTTGGCTAAGTTCTTTCATAGGTGTTAACTCATGACCTTTTCCAAATAATATTTCTAAATGTTCTTGACTTAAATGAGCATGTCTTCCTGATATTCCTACTGGTATTTTCATTTTCATTCCTCCTATAATTCTTAACCTATTATACTACTTTAAACCTCTATCTTCAATAAAATAGTACTTATTTTTTAATATATGTTAAAATATAGTTGGAGGTAAGAGAGATGACTATTTTTGAACAAATTATAAACCGTGAAATTCCAGCTTATATTATTTATGAAGATGATTTAGTTATTAGTTTTTTAGATATCAGTCAAGTAACTAAAGGTCATACACTTGTTGTTACTAAGAAAGTTTATAAAGATATTTTTGAAATTCCTGAAGAGACTTTAAAACATTTAATCGCTGTTACCAAACACATTTCTGAAGCAATCAACAAAGCTTTAAAACCGGAAGGTATTAACCTTTTAAACAATAATGGTGAGACTGCTGGTCAAGAAGTTATGCATTATCATATGCATATAATTCCTAGATATCAAAAGAATGATGTTATTTTCAAATTTACGAATAATATTGATTCTACTAAAAAAGAAGAATATGAAAAAAGAGCCAACGTTATTCGCGCGGCTCTATAATAAAGGATACTCCTTCATTGTTATTTTCAATTGTTAATTTTAAACCAAAATTATTTATTGTTCTTTGAACGATTGTCATACCTAATCCAAATTGACCTTTATGACCTTTTTCATATGGTTTAAAAACACTATTAATAAATTCTTCACTAATTGGCTCACCATCATTTGATATGGTGAGTCTTTTGTTTTTCAAAGTTACTTTAATAGCCTTTTTAGCGTATCTTAGTGCATTTTCAATAATATTACTTACAACACTATAGTAGTTATCAATCAAACCTTTGAATGTTGATTCATCTAAATCTAATGAAAATGTAATATTGTTTTGATATTTATGATTATTAACAACAGTTTCAATAACTTCCTTCATGTTAACTTCATAGTAGTCTTCTTTACTTTTTACATACTCTAGTTTATTCCATTCTAAGAGTTGTCTAACTTTCTTATTAAGAATTTGGACTTGAATTAAAATTATATCCAAATCACTGACATCAGTGATTCCATCTTTAATTGCTTCAGCATATGATTGAATTACTGCAATTGGTGTTTTTATATCATGTGAAATATTTTGAAGCATTTCTTGTTTAACACTTTCGTTTTTTAAAATTTCATCTCGCATAATATCAATTGCATAAGCAAGTTCAGCTATTTCATCACTGCCTTCAACACTAACTTTATTTTTATAGTCGCTAGAACCTAAAATACTAACTTCTTTTTCTAGCTTTTTAATTCGATCAACTGTTACACTTGACCATAAAAGAATAATTGCATTACCTAAAATAATAATTGAAACAAATCCAATACTAATAATATTACTAATTGGTTCTCTTAATGAATCAGCATATGAACCATCTGACATTGTTATTAAAACATAATACTCATCATTATCAATAGAATCATATTTAAGATAATAATCTGTATCTTTATATCTTCTATCTTCAAAATCATTGTTACTTTGCTGCAAAGCTTCTGTATTATCTAGAAAATATTTTTTAATAATCTCTTTTGCTAAATCATCACTTGCAAAATTGCGATAATCAAAACCAATTATCTCAACAATTTCATATTGATTATCAACACGATAATACCCATAAGCATAATTAGTTGTTAGTGGATATTTCTCTTTTGGTCCATCAATAACTTTGCTTAGCGTTTCATGATATAGTCTAAAATGCTTTTCTGCTTGATTATTTGTAAAGTTATTAATTGTTTGTCTAAAAATAATAATAAATAAAACACTCGTTATTAATGTAATTAAAGTAAAAATAACATTGATTTGTGTAGAAAGACTAATTCTTTTCTTTTTCATAATAACTTATATCCATACCCATAAATTGTTTCTATTTTTAATTTAGGAAGTTTTTGACGTAATCTTCTTAGTAAATCATCAACCACACGATCACTTCCATAATAGTTTTCTCCCCAAACTTTATATAAAATTTGTTCTCTGTCAAAAGCAACATTAATATTCTTTAAAAAGAAAAGTAATAATTCAAATTCCTTATTCGTTAATTCAATATTAACCCCATTGTCATTAATCTCACGCTTCGTAATATTAATTTCATATCCTTCATAATTTATTAACTCAGGTGATTGATTTTGAACTCCACGTCTTAAAATTGCTTTTACACGTAAAACTAACTCTTTTGGTGAGTACGGTTTAGTTAAGTAATCATCACTTCCCATTTCAAGACCAATAATCTTGTCTAAATCTTGATCTCTAGCTGATGTAAAAATAATTGAAGCATCACTATTTTCTTCTTTAATTTTCTTAATTAAATCATAACCACTAATATCTCCTGGAAGCATAATATCAAGAATCCAAAGATCTACTTTATCTTTAATATGTTTTAAAGCTGTTTCTCCATCATAAAAAACAGTTATATCAAAGCCTTCTCGTAAAAGATATTTTCTAATAATTTCAGATAAATCTTTCTCATCTTCAACAAAATATATTTTCATAAATGGTTCCTCCTAAACTTTAATAAAAAATAAGTTTTAAAAAAATATAAAAAAATAAGTGCGCATGAGTTTTGCACACTTATTATACCACAACCGAATGTGGTTGAGAGAAAAATGAAGCACCTTTATATTAACAAAGAAATGTGTATAAATTATCAAATGATTGTGTGAAATTGTGTAACACGTCTTACTTTGTTATTTTATTAACCTTCATATAAGGTACTAAAACTTCTGGAATTGTGATTGTTCCATCAGCATTTTGATAGTTTTCCATTACAGCAATAACCGTTCTTCCTACTGCTAATCCTGAACCATTTAGCGTATGAACATACTCTGTCTTACTATTTTTATCTCTTTTAAATCTAATGTTAGCACGACGTGCTTGATAATCATTAGCATTTGAAATTGATCCTATTTCACGATATTTATTTTGAGAAGGAATCCAAACCTCAATATCATATGTTTTTGTCATTGAGAAACCTAAGTCCCCAGTTGATAAACATACAACTCGGTATGGAAGTCCTAACTTTTGAAGTACTAATTCTGATTCCTTAATCATCGATTCTAATGCATTTTTTGAATCTTCTGGTTTCGTATAGTTTATTAACTCAACTTTTTGAAATTGGTGTTGTCTTAAAATCCCTCTAGTATCTCTACCAGCTGATCCTGCTTCAGATCTAAAAGCACTTGTATAAGCTACATATTTAAATGGTAATAACGTACCATCAATTATTTCATCTCGATATAAATTAATCATTGGAACTTCAGCAGTTGGGTTTAAATACCAATTTCTTCCTTCTAATTTAAAAGCATCTTCTTTAAACTTAGGAAATTGTCCAGTCCCATACATACTATCCTCATTAACAATATAAGGCGGAATAAATTCAGTATACCCATTTTCTAAACTGTGTAAGTCCATCATAAATTGCATTAAAGCTCTTTCTAATCTTGCTCCTAGACCTTTATAAACAACAAATCTTGCTCCTGTTATTTTAGCAGCTCTTTCAAACTCTAAAATATCAAGATTTTCTCCTAACTCAACATGATCTTTAATTGGAAAGTCAAATTCTCTTACTTTTCCATATTTGCGGAGTTCTAAGTTATCATCTTCACTCTTTCCAACTGGAATTGATTCATCTGGAATATTTGGAGTATTAAGGAGAATATCTTTTATCTTTTGACTAATTAATTCTGCTTTTTCATCTAACTCTTTAATTTCATCGCCTAAATGAGCAACTTCTTCAAGAACTTTTGTTGCATCTTTCTTTTCGCGTTTTAAAATTCCTATTTGTTTACTTGCTTCATTTCTAAATGCTTTTTTAACTTCTACTTCATTAATGATATTCTTTCTTTCATCAGAAAGTGTTACTAACTCTCTTAAATAATCAAAATTTCCATTACGAGTATTTAATTTTTCAATAACGGTATCAATATTATCAACAACATATTTTAAATCTAACATTTTTAATTCCTCCCTTTTTATAATAAAAAATCCTTAGATAAATTAATATCTAAGGACGTAAATTACGCGGTACCACCTTAGTTCTAGATTACTCTAGCACCTCATCAGTTTTTAACGGAACAAACCGGATGTGATTAGCATCACTCAAAAGTAGATTCACTAATATTGTTTGTTTATTTTCACCAACCATAAACTCTCTTTAAAAACTAATCATTAGTTACTATTCTTTCTCAACGTGTTGTAATTATTATAAACTTTATTAATTGTTTTGTAAAGCCCTATTGTTTTTAAGAAGTGGATAGATTTTATCATCACTTACTAATAAATCACTTAATCTTTTAAAATACTTAATTTTATTTATTTGTTCTAAATCAACTTCTGTAGTTTTCGGATATTTTTTCTTTAGGTTTCTAAGTGAAATCAAATATGGTTTATAATCTAAATCATTAATCTTTCTAACATCATCTAAAATTAAATCTTGAATTCGATTATCAATTACATATGTTGGTTCACTACTTAACCCATGAACACCGAAATATATATCATCTTCAGTAAATAAACCAAATAAATCTCCAATTGTTCTATATAAATCAACATGTCCACGCGCTAGTTTTTGATTCCCAACTAATAATCCTTTATTGATTCCAGTTTCTTCATCAACTACATTACTTGGTGCATATATAAAAGCAATCGTTTGTTGAAGCATTCTTCTTTCTTCTAGAAGAGAAACATCTCTATTAAATAAAATACTTAAATCACCATTCTTCAAACTACTACCATGATCACTATAAAATACATAAACTGTATTACTATCTATCTTAGATTCATTTGTTTCAATATCAAAGAAATATGACATAATAACTTCATCTAAATATTTTGCAAATTCAACATAACGCTTTGTTATACCATGCATCTTATTATAATTATTTATATTAAAAGCTTGCTCTGTAAACGGATTAAACATAAATGGTGTATGTGGAGTCATAAATATTGAGAATACCATGCTTTTTTTACTTGCGAGGTTATCAGCAGCAATTGTATCCATTGTTACATCTGCAAGTTCATATTCACTTGGCCAAGGACTTACAGTTTTTTTACCTCGATATAGTGGTTGTTCTTCCATTCTATATTTCAAGAAATCTTTTGAATTATCAAAACTTCTACCCGAATTATTTTTAGCAAAATCATCAATCGTATAATAATTATTAAATCCAATTAATGCTTCCTTATCTTCAGTTCCAAGATAGACTCTATCACGATTATAAAAATTTGCATGATCAGCATGAATTACGTGTGAATTATAACCTAACTCATTAAACCTTTTTGGTAATGTATCAATTTGATAATTATTCTTTTCATAATCACGATAAAATGTTGAATATCCATTCATATATAATCCCGTTAAAACTGAAGCTTCAGCATCAGAACTAACTCCCATACCTACCGATGTATAATAATTTTCAAAAACAAAACTTTCTTCAAACAATTTATTTAAAAAATGAAATCTTTCTCTAATTTCTGGTATTTCCCATAAAAAGTAGTTCAATGATTCTAAGTGAACTAAAACAATATTTTTATCTTTTAAAACACCAGTTAGCGAATCTTCATTATTTAAGTTTAATAATTCAGTATTCTTTAAAATACTATTTTCTAATGATAAACTATTTGAATATACCTTATCATCAATAAAATTCTTATAATTAGCTTTATTTTTATTATATTCGCCATATGCATTAATTAAATCAGTATCACTTTCTAGTTCAAGAGTCTTACGATTATTAGTTACAAAATCAACACCTAAAAATTCAGCAACATAATAAGGATATACACCATAGTTTTGTACTCCCTTTGTACTAATTAATGATCCAATCAAAAAATCATCATTTTTTAATTGAACAACAAATGACATTGTTGAAACAAAGAATATTAAAATATAACTTAATCCACCAATCAAATATTGTTTCGGCTTAAAATTAAAAATTTTCTTTTCATGAGTTTTCTTTAATTCTTTATTAAATCTAAAAAAGTATACTAATAAAACAATTAAAGGTAAAAAAACAATAATTCGGTAATACACAAAAAGCTCAACCATAATTTCTTTAAACATTCCATTCGATATTCCTTCGGCAGGATTTTTAAATATATCAAGGGCATTTGTTGCAAATGCTGTTCCATAATATAAGTTAAAAAAACCAAAAGCAAATACTGCAAAGTTTAGAATCGAAGTCACTACCAACAATGAAATTAGTTTAGTCTTATCTTTTTTAGCGATTATAAAAACTATTAAAACTATTAATAGTAAAAAAGAAAAATTACCAAGTATTGCTGTAACTTCTCCGATAAATGTTCTAGGTAGTGGTGAAATATATCTATTTAAGTATTGTGATGTTAAAAAATACGTATTAATTATATTTAAACCAAAAAATAGAATTATGAAAGCAATAAAAGAATCTTTCTGTTTTTTAAGATTCATGTTAACCACATCTCTTTCGTAACCTTCTATTTATTATACAATATTTTCAGATTAATTTTTTCGTTTTCAACATGTTTTACACTAAATCAATCCATAAACTGCAAATAAATTAGACAAGTCTAATAATAACAACTTCATTAGTATCTTGATAATACCCTACTTCAGCATTCTTCATTGAATAATCTTCTAGTGAAAAAAAAGACAATATTGAAGATGAAAATATATATTTTGTACTCACTTTTCTTACTTTATTATCAATTTTCATTTCAACTTCAAAAGCAAATGTTCTAGCTAACCCTGTAATTACTTTTTCTAATCTTATGACTTGAATATCTGTTAGGACTACTTTTTTATATTGCATATATTTACTGATTTTATATATTATTGTTGGAACTAATATTAATGCAAAAGTACCAAAAAAAATAGCTATTACAATTAAGATAAGTTCAAACGAAGATCCGAAAAGAACGCTTATAAGAAGAATTAATGGTGTGAAAAGCAAACATGTTGATATTATAATCCCATTTTTATAATACTTTTCATATAAATCATTCATTATTATTACCTCTTATAATATCTTTAATCTTTCCAGCAATAACATCAACAGCAACGCTATGGTTAGTATCATTTGGAATAATGATATCTGCATATCGCTTAGTTGGTTTTACATATTTATAGTGCATTGGTTTTACTGTATTTAAATATTGATCAATTACACTTTCAACTGTTCTTTGTCTTTCATTTATATCTCTTTGAAGTCTTCTTATAAATCTTACATCATCATCTGATTCAACAAATATCTTTAAATCAGCAAGTTCTCTAATTCTTTTATCAGTTAAGACTAAAATTCCTTCAACGATAATAATTGGTTTAGGATTTACAGATTCAGTTTTATCACTTCGATTATAACTAACAAAATCATAGATAGGTTTTTCAATACTATTTCCTTTTAATAATTCACTCAAGTGAAAATTTAATAAATTATTGTCTAATGAATCTGGATGATCATAATTTATTTTAATTCTTTGTTCCATTGTAAGGTCATCTTCTCTATTATAATAATCATCGTGTGTGATAATGAGTACATCATGTGCACCAGCTTTTTTTAGGATATTTTTTACAACTGTTGATTTTCCTGATGCCGAACCACCAGCAACCAAAATCAAAAATGATTTCTTATTATTACTCATTAATCTCAACTCCTCACTATTTATTATACAATAATCCTTTAACTAATATCGTAGTTTATTGATTTTTTCCTTATTATTGCTTGCTTTTTCAAATTAAAATGATATCATATATTTATACTTGTCTAAACAAGATTATAACGATACCAAAGGGGTAATAAAATGGAATTATATATAAAAGATAATAAAGAAGCTGTTAATAACGAAGTTAGCTCTCTTATTATTGATTTAGTTAAAAAAAACAAGAATGCAATCTTAGGATTAGCAACAGGATCAACACCAATTGGGGTTTATAACGAATTAGCACTTGATTATAAAAATAATAAAACTGATTATTCAAATGTTAAAACTGTGAATCTTGATGAATACATCAATCTTCCAAAAGAACATAGTCAATCATACTATAGTTTTATGAACCAAAACTTATTTTCAAAAATAAATATTAAAAAAGAAAATACATTCCTTCCTAATGGAAATGGTGAAAATCATTTAGAATCTTGTAGCGAATATGAATTAATCCTTAAAAACCATAAACCTGATATTCAAATCTTAGGAATTGGTTCTAATGGCCATATTGGATTTAATGAACCTGGAACTAGTTTTGATAGTACAACACATATTGTTGAACTAAAAGAAAGTACAAGATTAGACAATGCTCGTTTTTTTAATTCACTTGATGAAGTTCCAACTCATTCAATAACTATGGGTATTAAATCAATACTTCAAGCTAAAACAATTGTTTTAATTGCTTTTGGAAAGAATAAAGCAGATGCAGTTTATAAAATGATTAAGGGGCCAATAACTGATGATTGTCCTGCTTCTATTTTACAAACTCATCCAAATGTCAAAATATTCTTAGATAAAGAAGCTGCATCATTATTATAATAAAGATTTTTATACTTAAATTCATAAAAGCGATAGAATCATTGTGATTTTATCGCTTTTTATATATTTTGATTTTACTTATAAATATGGAATAATTTTTTTATCATTCTAATATCTTACTTCGTTAAATAATACTCATCCTTTTTAAGATTCCAATACTTCTTATCTTCCTCTGTTATTTTTCTTATAACTTTACAAGGATTACCCACTGCTATAACTCCTGAAGGAATATCTTTTGTAACAACTGATCCAGATCCAATAACAACATTACTTCCAATTGTCACTCCTGGATTTATAACCACATTTCCACCTACCCAAACATCATCTCCAATTACAACTTTCTTGCCAAATTCTAACTGTGTATTTCTAACATCTTTATCAATTGGATGTCCTGCAGTATATATATTCACCCTAGGAGCAAAAAACACATTGTTCCCAATTATAACTTTGTTAACATCTAATATAAGACAATCAAAGTTCGCATAGAAATTATCACCAACTTCAATATGTGCACCATAGTCACAGAAAAAAGGTTTATTAACATTAACATTTTTTCCAATTTTACCAAATAGTTCTTTTATAATCTCACTTCTTTTTTCATATTCACCAAACTTTGTTTCATTAAATCTATCTAATAAACTTCGACATTTCAAACTCATTTCTCCAAGTTCTTTATCTTGAGCTAGATACAACTCTCCATTTAACATCTTTTCTTTTTCTGTTATTTTCATTTTCTTTTCTCCAATTTTTTTAATTTTTCTAAACCATCTAGCATAAAATCTATTAATAGTTTAATTCATCAAATAATCTACACTCTAATTATACTATAAAAAAAAACAAGCACATCCTATTTTGAATATGCTTGTTTTAATAGTTATATTATTTAATTGAAGCTTTGTAAATTGAATCAACAGCAACCTTCAAAGTTTTATCGAATTCTTCTGCTGTTTGTGCATCACTTAACCCTTCAGATAAAGCTCTTGAGAATGACGCGATTACTCCACTATTTTTAGATAATATTTCATTTGCTTTTTCTCTTGAATATCCACCTGATAAAGCTACAATTCTTACTAGTCTATGATCATTTAATAATGGTTTATATAGATTAGCAACTGTTGGAAGTGATAATTTAAAGATTACTAAAGTTCTTTTATCTAGAAGTTTTAAATTTCTTTCTAATTCTTCTAAAAGAATTGCTTCTGCTTCTTTTTTATCTTTAATATTAATATCAACTTCTGGTTCAATAATTGGAACTAAACCATATGATGCAATTACTTTTGCAAGTTCAAATTGTTGTTCAACAACTTCTTTGATTCCTTCTTTGTTTGCTTTCTTAATAACTGAGCGCATTTTAGTTCCAAAGATATTTCTTTCAACTGCACGTTTTAATAATAAATCTAGACCATCAATAGGTTTCATTAGTTGAACACCATTTTCATTGATTTCTTCTAAACCTTTATCAATCTTTAGAAATGGAACAATACCTTCAATATTCCATAAATAATCCGCTGTATACAAACCATCAATTTTACGATCCATCGTGTTTTCAAATAAAATCGCACCTAAAATGTGTTCTTTTGTAAATGATGGACTCTTAATGATTCTTGTACGCATCTCGTGAACTAATCTAAACATCTCATCATCATTACTGTATCTTGATTCATTGATACCATAAAGTTTTAATGCCTTTGGTGTACTTCCACCACTTTGATCTAAGGCAGCAATAAATCCTAGACCATTTTTCATTCTATCTAATTGTACTTGATTCATAAAATCCTCTCCTTTAGATATATTATACACCTAAATTATTAAGATTTCTTGTAAAGTGAATTAAAGTTCTTTATTTTTATTGTTTGTATCAAGGACTTCTCTAATTTTTTTATAGTAATATTTTGCCATTTCCATAGAACCTAAATCATTTGGATGAATTCCGTCAACAGTCATTTCTGTAAAGTGTTTCTTAAAGACTTTTGAACCATCTAAAAAGTAAATATTTTCCCCTTGTTGTTGATAGTCTTTAACAACTTTTTTCAACCATCTTTCATAATACTTTCTTTTTTTGATTTTTTCTTTGTTATATAAATCAACTGCAAAGTGAATTCTTGAAGCAATTATAATCGGAACATTAGGATGATACACCTTATATGTTTCAATAAACAATTTTAAATTCTTTTCTAATCTATCATCAACACCAGCATTAGCTTGTGCGTCAATAATAAATAAATCTGGATTTTCAACTCTAGCAATTGCTTCTGCAAGTTCTTTCTCACAAAAGGCAGAACCTGAGAATCCATAATTAAAAATCTCACAATCCATCCATCTTGAAATTACATTAGTATGTAACATTCCTGGTCTTGAAACACATCCACCTTGTGTAATACTAGTTCCATAAATAACTATTCTTTCTTCGTTTCTAACGTAGTTAGGAACTAAGTATGCATCATCTTCAATACCTACTTCAATTTGTTTTGCCCCCATATAGAGTGGCAAATTAAGAATTAGTTCTTTATCTTCATTTGTTTCAAATCTTCCTAAATCATATTCATATTCAGTTAGTTTAGAATTATAAACTGTTGAATTATGAAAAACATATTCGTTAAAACTTTGATTATAAACATATAAATCTAGACCACACTGACCAAGTGCTGACATATGATTCATATTAGCAACACTATCAATTACAACTTTAATATTGATTTTTGCAGAATTTGTTTTAAATCTAGCTTGTATTCCAGAACTGTTTGTAGCTAAGTAAGCAACATCTTTATTAAACTCTCTTATTTTATCTCGATCTTCTTTTAATAGTCTTCGATATCCTTCATCTTCTAAAGCAATTGAACCATATATTTTGAAATGGTCTTCATTTTTCAAATCAATATATTTCATTTTCATACACTAAAATGGTTTAACAGAAAAAGCAATATCATTATACTTAAGTGATAAATACTGATCTTTAATAGCTTTTTCTTCTAAAACATCTATGATATCTCCTTTTTGATAATTTTTAACTATATAAATCATTTCTTCAAATCTAATTATTTGTGTTCCAAGTCTTGATTGAACTACTTCTAATCCAAACGTTTTATAACGGCCATACCACATTTCTTGATAATAAGCATTCAATTTTCTAACTAGTTTTATTATTTCTTGATATGTTTTTATTAATCCTTCATTTAATTCTTTATTCTCATATGATTCTAATAATGTTTTTCTTGTTTCAAGTTTTAAAAGATTAATTTTCATAATCAAAAACTCGAAAGGCGTTTTCTTTAAACTCAAATTTTTTAAAATCTCATTTTGCTTAACAATATGTTGCTCAATTTCTTCGTAACTATTCCCCGTAAAATTATTCAAATAGATTGCTAGTAGAGGATCATCCCATAATAAACCTACTTGACTCATTATTGTTTCATTAATCTTTGTTTTGTTTATTGCTATATTATAATCATCATTAGTAATTTCTTTAAAGACTTTTTTATTTGCTATTCCTCCAAAATAAAGATCACACGATATTTCATAAACTCCAAGCAAACTAGTCTTATGATCAGCATATGCTCCATCATCCATCCACTGTGTAAGAATAAAGTCTTTAACACTTGTTTTCAAAGTTTCTTTTAAATGCATTTTAGCTGTTCTATCTGTTTGGTATTTATCGTATGAAAATCTTGTCCAAACCCATGTTCCAGATGCGAATACTGTTTTTCTTTTTGTATCAACATGATTTTTAAGCATTGAGGAAACAATTTTATCATTATGATTGTAATAATCCCAATAAACTAATGTAACATTTTCTGGGATTCTTGAAACTAACTTATCATCTAAAACAATATTTGAATCATAATAATATTCAATAGGACTTAAAAATCTAAAGAACATATCTGACCAAATCATTACTTCTTTAAAACCTTCTTTTAAAGCCATTTCATTAACAATATTTAAATGGTTAGTAAATATTTCCATTGGATCTTTATAACCATTTTTTTTATAAAAAGCTCCAAATCCTAATCCAAATGTTTCATCCATACCAACATGAATTTTATTTGTTTTAAAGTTGCTTTTTGCCCATTCAATCATTTTTTTGATTAAAGCATATGTCTTTTCTTCTTCAACAATTAAAACTTGAGATTGATCTTTATATGGTGAAGAATTTGGCCAGCGTAGAAACTGTCCATGATGACCTAAAACTTGAATTGAAGGAACTATTTCAATTTCAAATATTTCAGCATATTCAATAATCGCTTTTAATTCATCTTTAGTATATCTACCTCTCATATACCCAAAAGTTGGATATCCATCCAACTCATAAACATCTTCAATATAAAGCCAAATTTGGTTTACACCCATTAAAGCTTGTTTATAGATTAATTCTTTAATGTAAGAAAGCTTAAAAACGGCACCTCTTGATAAATCAAGCATAGTGCCAAATGAATCTAGCGTCATATGAAGTTTCTTTTTATTATTAATAAGCAAAACTAAACCTTCTGAAACTGTTTTGTAGTATAGTTTATTATCTACCACTTTTGTTTCATCACTTTTTATATATTCGCAAATATTATTTTTTATTAAAATACCTTTTCTATTTAATTCTTCAATTGCTTTCTTCATTTTAAAGTCCCCTTATTTACATGAATTAATTATCTCAACATATCTAGCTGTAATTTGTTGTGGACGTGTAATTGCTCCACCAATTACCACTGAAAAAGGATTAAACTTAAGAATTTTTTTCAAATCATTTAATTCTGTTATTCTACCTTCAGCAACAATTGGTAAACTAACACTCTTTGTTAAATCTTCAACTAATTTAAAATCAGGTTCTTTTATTTGTGGCGAATAACTTGTATAACCAGAAAGTGTTGTAGAAATAATATCAAAACCTTTTACTTGAGCAATAATACCTTCTTCTAATGTTGATATATCCGCCATTGCAAGTACACCATTATCATGTAAAAACTTAACTTTTTCTTCTAGACTTACGCCATCATTTTGATCTCTATCTGTCGCATCCATTGCAACAATATCAACACCAACTTCAACTAATTCCTTAATTTCTTTTAGTGTAGGAGTAATATATCTTTCTGTATTTGGATAATCTCTCTTTATTAATCCAATAATTGGTAAATCAACAACTTCTTTGATTGCTTTGATATCCTTAACACCGTTCGCTCTAATAGCAACAGCTCCACCTACTTTTGCAGCTAAAGCCATTCTACTCATAATAAAGTCACTATGGAGTGGTTCATTTTCTTGAGCTTGACACGAAACTATTAGTCCGCCCTTAATTTTTTTCAATAATTCTTCTTTACTCATTTTACCTCTCCTTTAACTTCTCATCAACAAATGGAGTAATCGTAATTGATTCTCCTCCATTATTTAATTTTTTTATTTTAAATGATTCTTTATTTGGACATGCCATTTCAACTTTTCTATTTTCAGTCATTGGAACACGGCATACCATTCCTTCTATTCTTCTAAATAAATATGTGTTTTCCCATACTGCTTCTGTAACTTTTGCCTCTGTTTCTTTAACAATAAATCCCTCATTACCATATTGATCAATTGAATTAACACGTTTAAATTCTGCTTTATTAGATCCATGACCTTCTGAATAAAATAACGGACTATAAAAAACTCTAGGTTTATCTTTAAGTTTAAATCCTTCTCTAATTTTTACATATTTTTCATTTGTTGTTTCTTCAATTAATTCTATTCTTAATTGAAGATAATCATTAATTGGAGAATAAACAGCCATCTTAATTTTATCTCCTGGAAAATAATAAAAATCAAAGTCATGCGGATTTGCAACATTCCATGAATTGACATTATTTCTAGTTACATTTCCATTCACGTCAAGACAATCTGAATATATGTATCTCCAAAATGGACGGTATGCAATTTTAGGAGTTCCATAGTTTAACTCTTCTTCATCACCTTTAAATCGATAACCAGAATTAAATCCTAATCCAGCATCACTTTCTGACAAAGAATGTCCACCCATATATACTGAAGGATTATCTAAAAATCTATCAAAATATACTCGTTTATCATTTCCAAATCTTGCTTGATCCGGAATAAACTCTCCAAGAGTTATTGTTCCCTCAATTCCTAGCCATGTATCCTTTGATGAAAAAACTTTTCTATACCATGCTCCTAAAAAACAAGCAGGAGTTTCACAAACTTTTTCTTCATTTTCAATATTCTTATCATATATTGGTGCGTCAATAAAATCTCTACTATCAGCATAGTTAGAATCTCTTATTGGAATAACAATTTTTGATAAATCTTTTTTCATTATTTTACACCTTCTTTAAATACATAATCAGGCCACTCTAATTGTACACCTTCTAGAATTAGTTTATCCTGAAAATCTTTTATTGATTTTTTATTCTTATAGACTTCGTGTGGAGTATAGTTATTCTCTAGACAATAACTTACAAACAAACCAGCTACTTCTCCAATATTCCATTCAATTGGATGAAGTCTATAACATCCATTAGTAACATGAGTAGTGCCAATATTTTTACAACCTGCAATCAAGTTTTGTTTTGTTTCTGGAATTAAAGCTCCAAGTGGAATTTCAAATGGCCATGTTTCATCAAAAAAATATGTTTTAGTCTCTGTTGTCATATGAAGATCAATATGATATAAACCAACACCAACACTATCAAAATATTTAGGTTTTTTTAGCGCATAACGTTTATTAATATCTTGTTCTTTAATTGTATACAGTGCTTTTATTCTTCTTGATTCTCTAATATACGGTGCTTTAGCAAGCCCTGTTGAAGTTCCTAATGTTTTTGGAGATAACATTATTTCAGGATAACCAAATCCCTTTCCATCACAACGTTTTGCTTCTGTTTGTAACCAATAAATTAATGATAGTGTTAACTGTTTAGCTGCATATTTATGATATTCAATATCGTTATTTTCAATAATATTTCCTAAGAAATAATCATTTTGCGGCCAGTTTAATAGTGTAGTTGGTAAAACATTCTCTTGATTCTTAAAATGTTTAGGTTCTAATATCTGACGATATGTAAACATTGCAGGAGTATTTTCGTATTCAGTCCCCTTAGTTGCGAACATACTAAATAATCGCTTACTATTAAGATCTAATCCAGCAGCATACCAACTTAAAACTGATTCATTAAAAGGCATTTGATAACTTTTAAATAAGTCATACATCGCTGGTTTTTCAATTAAATGATTTCCACCCTCATCATAACTTATTGCTGCAACCCATGTTATTGGTTGCATATCAAGTGGATGTGCAATTTTTGGAGCATGTGGTTCATTATATTCATCAAAGGATTCAGCACCAGTAACATATTTTGTATTTGTTATTGGTAATAAATCACCATTATCAGTTGCATCTATAAAAAACTTAGAACTAACTGTTACATATTTATCTTCTGTTAAAACAGTAATTTCATAAATTTTGAAATCATCAAAGTTTGCTTTAATAACTTTAGAATTCAACCATATATCTAAATTATTAAAAGGCTCTAACATCTCATTTAATAATTTATGAGCTAATACAGGTTCATGAGCATTCTTACTAACCCATCCATTACCTGGATTAAAAACTTCTTTACTTTTTAATTCATCAATAATGTTTTCATGATTTCGATAATATTCTCTTACTTTGTTACGATATTCTCGATATGTCTTTGTACATCCAGTTTTTTCAATAAAATCATGTTCATCACTAGGAACTCCTTGTGAGGTTAATTGTCCACCAATCCAATCAGTTTCTTCAATTAACAATACTTTATGATTTTTCTTTGCTAAACTATATGCACTAAGTACTCCACCTAAGCTACCGCCCACTACTACTGCATCATATTTTTTCATATTTATCGCTCTTTCTACTCTTAAATATTTTTCTTCAAAAATTCGTATGAATCATTCAACATTTCAGGTGTTGATTCATGACCTGTATCATACATTTTTAAAATCGTTGTTTCAGGTAATTTCTTATGTAACTCTTGACTAAATTTAGGATATACAACTTCATCTTTTTCACCAAGCGCTAAAAATATTAACGTATTTTTTAATCTTTCGCTATTTCTTAACGGATCATGATTTTCATATTCATGAAGTCTATCCACTACTATTTCATCAGACCATTTAAATCTTTTTTGTCGCTCTTTATAATATTCAATGAATGATGGTGAGCCAACTAATGTTACTGCGGCTTTTAACTCATCAGTTATTGTTGATAAATAAAAAGTTATTCCTGACCCCATTGATACTCCATATGCATAGAAACAATCATGCTTAATACCCTTTTGTTTACTAAAAACATTTTCCCATAACATTTTTGCATCTTTTGCTGTTTGCATTTCTATATCAATAATATGTTGATATTTTTCTTCGTTCGAAATATTTGCAAACCAAGGTGCCATTCTCTCACCATGAAGATGTGCATCAACAGCAACAACATAAAATCCTAATTCCGCTAATTTTTCACCACGTCCCATTAAAACATCTTTATTTCCAGTAAATCCATGGAAAAAGAAAACTAATGGTTTATCTAAATCATTTTCTAATTCATATGTAACAAGTGGTATTTGTTTAATTACTTTTCTTTGAATTCTCATTTTATTTTAACCTCTAAACCTGTTTCAAACATTCTATTCCAAGGTGAATATATTTTTTTTATTTCTGGTTTAATATTTTTTAAAACTAGATTATCTTTAATAAACATCTCTAATTCTTTTTTTATTTGTTGAACGACTAAACCTTGTTTTCCATCTAGCAGAAAATAATGATTTGGTTTTACTAATGTTTTAGCAATTCTACTTCTAACTATTGAGCAATATCCAATATCTTCTACATATCTAAGTGCTAAAAACTCAATGATTTCTTTTCGATTTGGATAAAGCCATGAAAAGATTCCTTGTGGTATAGCAGTTCCTAATGTGTTTGAAGATGTATTCCATCCTGCATATGCAGATACTTTATATAATAAATTTTTTTGTTTTAATAATTTAAATAAATGAATATCTCCACCATTAGCATAAGCAACATCACCAATAATAACAGGCTTATTAATAAAATTAATACAATAATCTGCAAATTCTACAAACTCTACTAACGTTCTAAATGAATCATACTCTATCGTTCTTATATTAATACTTCCTGCTTCACGCATTTTTTCTGGTGGAGTATTAACAAGTAAAACTAAATCTGCATTTTTAAAATCATCAATTATTATTCCACCGGCAGCTAAAACTTGATACTTAATTGTTTCTGCTAAATATCTATCTTCATATAAAGGAATAATTTGACCATCACCAACACTTGAATATTTTAAATAAACTGTTGGCTTCTTATTTTCAAAGTTTAAAATCATTCTAGATAATAAGGTATTAGTAACTTCATCAGCCCCTGGATACATATAAACTTTAAACTCTAAATTTTTATCTTCAATCATTTTTCTGGTTTTAATTTGATCTAACGCAGTAAAACCATATGGTGATGAATCATCTTGTGGAATAATTGCAAAATCAATAACCTCTTCTGAAACTAAATTAAGAAAATCATCATTAATTTCGCCGTTAATATTTCTTCTATTAACATAGTCTTCTAAATATTCAATTGGAAGTATTTTTTTAATTCTTTCAAAATCTTTTGTTTCTTCTTCAGTTATAATCCCTAAATCTTTTTTATGTTCATAAACTCCATACAGATGAATTTCTCTTCCATGAGTTTCATAATAATCTGGTTCCTCTTCTGAACTTGAATATTTTGGATTACGCATTAGTAGTTGATATCCATAAATTAAAACTTTTGGATTATTCTTTTTTATTTCTTTTAAAACATTAATTCTTTTGATTAACTCATTTTTAGTATCATGATGCAATCTTGATGGAACAATACCACCATAAAGGATTGTATCTAATGCAATGACAAGCCCATCAGCATCTTTCGATTCTTTTGTTAACCATTCTATTAATTTATTGATGTTACCTGGAGTTTTCTTATTTCCCATATATTCCATTGGAGGTGCCATAACTTCGTATGGCATCCCCTTTGTCATATATTGGTTAAAATAATAATTACAAGGTCTTTCATCAAGAGGAATAACTATAATTTTTTTCACCTTAATCACCTAATTCTCTTTTGGTCGTGTTATTGCTGTTTCTGGGTGAATTGAAACACTTTGTCCACCTGTAATTGGGTTAATAGCTGTAAAAGTATATGCTGTTTGATCTGGTGCACCAATTGTAGAAGCTCTATTTTCATTAAATGGAACTCGGTATAGCTTTCCATTAATCTTTCTATGTAGGTAAACACTTTCCCAAATAGCAGTTTTCACTTCTGTTTCAGTGTGAATTGCTGTTTTACCTTCATTGGCAACTTGGTCAATTGCATTTACTCTTTTATATGTTGCTTTAATTGTTCCACCATGTCCTCCAGATCTAAATACTGGACTAACAAAACTTTCTGGATCTTTCCAATTATTATCTTTTCTAATTTTAATTGAACTTTCTAATTTTGATTTTTCAATTACTTCAATTTGTAATTGCAAATAATTAACACTTGGACTATATATTATTATTCTAAGTTTATCTCCTGGTAAATAATAGTATTGAGTATCACCAAAATACCAGTTTGCAATCATATTTGTTTTTGATGACCCAGTCGCTGATACAGAATATCTTCTTCCTTTAGCTAAATCATATGTTCCTTCATCTTTTTCGACAGTTGTTATATATCTCCAAAAAGGTCTAAAAGCAAATGATCCGTTAGTAACTCGTTCATTACCATTAACTAAGACTTGTGCAGGTTTAAAACTTAATCCAACATCACTCTCTGTTGCCGCATGTCCTCCCATATAAATTGAAGGGTTATCTAAGTTTCTAAAATTAGGATCAATATTGAGTGAACTATCAAATGCACCTTCATAACGTCTAATTTTAAGTTCTGGAAGTATAACAGTACCTTCTATTCCTACCCAATAATCTTCAGCTGATGTAACTTTATAATACCAAGCTCCACCAAAGACTTTTTGATCTGCTGGTTTTGCTGCTTCATTTTCAATTGGATTAGACCAAATTGGAAATGGTGTAATTACTTCATAAGTATCTCTTACTATTACTTGTTTGGTTAAGATTGTTGACTGATTACGTGCTTTATCAAAAACATAAAATTTAACAGTATATGTACCAGTTTTTGTTAAATCAAGTTCTGATTTATCAATTTGAATATTTCCAGTAATATCACCATCAATATTATCGATTGCAGTTACTCCTTGAATAAGTAACTCATCAATATTTACATCTTGGTTCTTTTCTAAATATATTATTAAATAATCCGATTGTATTCTAATTATAGGAGCAATCTTATCTTCTACAATAGGTTCAACTTCTTTATCACATGCAGCTAATCCTATTCCAAGTATAAATACTATTAGCCCTAATAATATTTTTTTCATAATTTTTACCTCTTTCATTAGGTATTATTTTTTATCTAAAAATCTTTCTTTTAAAATTTCTTTTAGAGATGCCTCAATACCTTCCATAACTGTTCTACTATTTCCATCAGTGATAGCCAATTGAACACTAAGCATATATGAACCCTCAGCATGTGCTTGTGCTTCTGGAACAGAATAGAAGAAATCTGGGCTTGCAAGATTAAATACTTCTAGATGAGCATTTATTGAATCTTTTGACCAATAGTAAGGTAATAATCTTACATTATAGAAATCGTCACTGATTAATGTTGTATCAATTAAGTTTGTTTCAGAATTGATAGCTGGGAAATACATTAAGTCATTCCAAATCTTGAAAATTACTTCATCTGATATCATTCTATTTTCATACCCTTCAGGAATACGATCTTTTGAATATGAAGAACTAATAGCAAATGATGATTTACCATAAACATGTGTTATAGAATAATTTGACATATCTTCTTTAATATTTGGTCCTACTGGCCATGGAACATAATCTATTTTAAACTTAGCATTTCCCCATTTATTTGATGCATTAATATGCCATGCTGATCCATTATGGAAAGCAACATTTCCAGCAGTAAATTCTGGTTGACTTGCATTTGATAAAGGTGCGTTATCAATCCACATTCCTTCTGTTGTGCGTAATCTATTTAAAAAGTTTAATGTATCAAGTACTGGTTCACTTGTTAAATGTGTTCCAAAGTTTGAATCAACAAGAACTCCACCATTTGCTCCAATCATTGGATATGCATAGTTATAACTTCTTCCACCTAAAACATATTGTGGTCCACCTTCTGCTTCTGGACGTGTATGATCTAAATAAGTTTTTAACTCACGAGCAAGTTTTTCAAATTCTGCCCAAGTCCATTCACCAGCTAACCATTTTTTAGTTGGTTCTAATCTTCTTTCTTCTCCTAAAACACGTGCGATTAAATCACTATTGTAATATAATCCGTCATCTGTCATTGGGTAACTATCATCATATAAATAGTGTTTTCCTAAAACTTCTCCAAAGACAAGTTTTTCAGGCCAATATCCTTTTGCACCATATGTTTCAATTAAATTATCTAATGGTAATATTGCGTCATTAACTGCTAATGTAGCAACAGATGTTGAAGCAACTTCAAACACATGCGCTGGAGATACACCAACTTTTGATTGTTCAACAATCCATCTTTCTCTTGCTCCACCCCATGAAGCATTTGATGGATAGTTTTCATAGACAACTTTTACATTATATTTTTTCTCAACTTCAGTTATTTTAGCAATCTTTTCTTCTCTAAATAACTTTTCATAAGTTTCTAGACGTGGATCGCTTGTTGAAGCTGTGTTAACCATGATGACGAAATTCTCACCTTTTAAATCAATCTTATTATCATCGCCACCTGTGCCGCCACCATCATCTGGTTTTTTACCACAAGCCGCAAGACCTAACCCTGCTACTGCTAACAACATTAAAACTAATATTTTTTTCATTTATTTTCTCCTCTCGTTTATCCTACTAGACCGCTTCTTTCAACGCCCTCAGTAAATAATCTTTTTTGAACTATTAAATAAAATACTAAAATTGGGATCATCGTTAATATCGCAGCTGTATTTAAAATCATAGCTGTAAACAACGGATTTTTTGTAACATCTTGATCAAACAACTCCCACACGCCAGCTTGCTGAATCGCAGATTGAATATTTCCACTAATTCCCATAATTTTTGTAGTCAATGTTTCATAGGTTGCATTTATTTTACTAACATAAACTGTTGTAAAATACGTATCATTCCATTGCCATACAAATGTAAGTACTGTCGTTAAAATTATTCCACCCATTGCATTTGGCAACATAATTCTAAGAAAGACTTGAAAAGGATTAGCACCATCAATCATTGCTGATTCTTCTATTTCTATAGGTATCCCTTTAAAGAATTGTCTAAATAGATAAATAAATATTCCACCTTTAATTCCCATACCTGTTAGTGCAAAAATAAATAAGATTGTTGGACTACCTAAAAGATTAATACCAGTTCCCCAAAAGTTTGACAAACTTATCTTAAGAGGTAGTTCCAATGTTGTTGGTGCCACTACAATCGTAAAAACAACAAGTCCAAAAACAATTTTATGTCCTGGAAATTTTAATCTTGCAAGTGCATAACCAACAAGTGTTGCCATTATCAATTGGAAGAATGTTACAACTGTTGATAAGACAACTGAGTTTATAAATGATTTGCCATAATCTAATACAATATAAGCAATTTGAAAGTTTTTAAATGAAAACTTTTCTGGTATCCAAAGAACTAATGGATTATTGATATCTCCTGGTTCTCTTAATGCAATTGCTAATTGTTGGATTAATGGGAAAATTATAATAAACGCTAAACCATAAAGTAATACATATTTCAAAATAGTAACGAATAAATCATTTCCTTTATTTAATAATACTTTTCTTTTTTTAGGATCGGTTATTTGTTTTTTTGTAGTTTTTGTTTTTTCTCTTAATGAATAAAAAACTTCACTAGCTTTATTCTTCATCATAATAAAACACCCTTCCTTTAAATAATAAGTAAATGATACCAACTATTACTAAATTAATAATGAAATATGAAACAGAGATTGTTGCTGCTAATCCATATTTACCATCAGACATTGCATAATCTAAAAATCTAAAAATTGGTGCTCTAGTAAAACTATCAACAACAGTATAAATTGATGCTGTAATAATCATTGGTGTAATCATTGGAATTGTTATTTTCCAAAAACTTTCATATTTTGTTGCCCCTTCAACTGCCGCTGCTTCATATAAATGCTTTGGAACAGATTGAATTGCTGCAATAAAAATTAGTATTTGAATTCCTGATAAATTAACAATTGTAAAAATTCGATCAACTGAATTTAAAACAACTTTCATAATTGATTCACCAACACCAATTTGCAAGAAGAAATTTGTTGTTTGTTCAACAAAACTTGATTGACCTGATAATGCATCATCAACAAATTGTCCGAAACTTCCAGTTAATGTTGATGTAATAACTGTTAGATTGTAGATAACTGGAATAAAGAATATCGCTTTAATAATTAGATGCCCTTTAAATTTCTTATTCAACAATACTGCAATTATTACACTGAATATTATAATTACTGGTAAATCGATTGCTAAATTTTGAACAAACAATAACAATTGTACTGAGAAAATATTTGACCCATCAATAACATAATTCCCAAATAGTTCACTAAAGTTTTTAAATCCATTAAAACTTGTTGCTACACCATTATTAGTTAAAGTTACATTATTTAAACTCCAATAAATCGTTGTTAAGACTGAAGGAAGAAAGAACAATAACATCCCTAAGATCCATGGAGTTATAAAGATTATTCCCCATATTCTTCTTTGTTTTTGATACTCAATTCCTGAAAACCATATTCTAATTCTTTTTATTTGATTATGCTTTTCAAGTTTACCTTCATTTAATAAATCAGTATTTATTCTTTCTCTTTTAATTTCAGCTTCAATTTTTGAAGCTTTATTAGATAAAATTATAATTTTTTTCTTACTAACTCGTTTATTTGATTGTAAATTTATTTGTAACTCTTGAATTCTCTTTGTTATCTTTTGATGTTTAATTTGTTTTGCTATAATTGTTTTTTCAATTTTTTTCTTCTTTTCTGCTACTTCATCATGGCTATAATATTTAATTGTTTTTTCTCTCATTATTTCACCTCTGATTCAATAACAGTTTCATTCAAATAGTTAATAACATATTTACTACCATTCTCATATTCAACTTCAACAATTGTTGCATCAGCATTTAAAACTTTATGTCCAACTATTCTTGATTCATAAATACCTGTATTTTTTAAATAGTTATAAGTACTATTTATTGTTTCAATCCAGTTATTGTAAAATGTTGAATAATAATTTGAATATTCAGTATTAATTAAATTAACTGTATCTTCATATGATAGAGTAAATTGCATTTTACTTCCTGTTTCAATTGCTTTTAGTTGATGCCATTTAATTGATTTTGAAGTATCTAAATTAATTGATGCTGAATAATAATCAACTAATCCATTTAAAACTAATTGCATAAATGGAATTGAGTAATCAACCATTCTATGTCTTGTACCAATAGTTTTAACATCTAAAATTTTGTTTGCTTTAATTATTCCATAAAAATTAGAATCTCTTAAGGCAATATTCTTACTATCTAATTTATTGATATTGGTATCGAATGTATCAATAAGTTCGTTTCTAAAAATAACTTTCTTATTTGTAAAATTACTTGATAACCTTGATCCATCATCAGAAATAACAATATTACTCAACTCATTTTTATTTGAAAACTTTAATATTTGATCATAGACTTTTGTTGAATAATTAGTATTTAAATAATATTTATTCATTGTGCTTCTATCTGCTAATGTTGTTGCTAAGTTATACTTATTATAAGCAACTGTATTTTGAAGTAATGTTTTATTAACATCCTTGTTAACACTTATTTTTTTATCCGTATATGCTGTATTAGCATTAAATTCTAAATACAAATCAATATTTTTGGAATTGGCATCTTTAAGTAAATTCTTAATTTGTTTTTTACTTGCAACTTTGTTATTAAAACTAATATTCTTCATTGATGTAGCTTTTATACCATCATTTGACCAACCTTGATAACTTATACTTAAATCATTATTAGAATTAATTTTATCTGCTATCTCCATAATCTTTGATGCCTTTGTAAGTGCATTAACTGTTTCGTATGAGAATCCAAGGAAATATTTTTTCTCTTTATATCCACCTAAAAAAGTTAGATGAAGAATATCTTCGTTTGTCTTATTTTTAAAATTAAAGTTTGCTTTTAAATATTCTTGATACTCACTTGCAAAATTATAATATTCTTTTCCATCTTCAACGAAAATATACTCAGACATGAAATCTTCTTTATTATATTCACTAGTCCAAATTGAAACTCTTTGTGTACTTGATGATGATGCAAAATTAAAAGCATCTCTTTCTCTAATTAAATATCTGTAATGAACATATGGTATTTTATTTGTATAAACGTTATTTCTTGTTGTTGTTCTAAAAGCTGCTCTAATACTTGTCATAGAGTCACTAGATTCAACAACATTTATAAATCCATAATCATTTTTACTATATGCATACATTGGAAGTTTAATAACTTCTTGTTCTTCTGGTTGCACCATTAATCCACTTTCAACCGATAAATCAGTTCCATAAATTCTCTTTTCATATGTTGTAGTATTATATCTACCATTTTCATGATCAATAAAAATTCCAGAGCCATCAGGTATTACGGTAAATCCGTAATCATTAATATTACCAACACCAAAATATGGTAGGACATCTATGTATGCTATTTGGAACTTTTCAGTTTCATAGATTGAATCATTAATTATTTGAACTTTTAGTCCTTTATCTGTTAATAAGTATTTAACTACAAATTCAAAATATGGAATATCTTCATGTATAGGAAAACCATATTTTGTATTATCTTCAATATAATCATCTTCTGTATAATCACTCTTAACAAAAATTAAATCATAAATAATATCAAGTGCATCTTGTGCGGTTATATCTCTTAAGAAATATACATTTTCTTCTTTAAGAAGCATAAATCGACTTTTTAAAAAGGAAATATTTCTTCTAACATCACTATCTTCTTTACCTAATTCTTCTAATGGTTTTAAAATTAATTCTTCAAATTTTTCAACCGGTACTTTTCTTGGTAAATCAGTAAAACTAATTTCTCTTTTTCCACCAATTTCATACAATACATCCAAACTATTATTTTCAAATCTAAATCCATACTTATTAAACTTTATACTCTCATCTAAGACAGAAACGGATTTAGGTGTTTCTAATTGTCTTTCATAGTAGACAACAAAGAGTTCACTAAGTTCAGTAGCTGTTTGTTCATTTAGTTTTTCAGGACTTGATAGCCATTGTTGATTTGTAGTTTTATCTTTAACTTCAAATTGGGTGTTAGCTGAATTTAATCTGAATTCAAATCTATTATTACTTAGTTCAAAGATTTTATCTTTAGGTGTATCTTCAAACATCACAAACTTAGATTTGTCATATGGATCACGTGCAACATACGATTTTTTATTTTTACTTATTGTAACCACTAATATGATGATACCAATTATTAATAAGAGTGATATTATTGTTAGTTTTATAATTCTTTTCTTCATATTACTCCTATCTCCTTTAACTTATTCTTAATATAAATTCACGATATACTGATTCTAAGAACCCATATACTTGTTGAATTAGTGTTAAGAATAGAATACCTATAAAAACAATTATCGCAATAGCAACTATCGTAAAAATAATCGTTAATATTGTTTTAGCTAAACCATATTCATGTATAACTAATAATCCCATAAAGATCATATAGCCAGATAAAAATACTGATATTCCTACAAATGCATTATAGAATGCTATTTCTTCTGTTGTTATAAATTTACTGAAAAATGTTAATGGAATACTAAACCATATGTACGGAATTAATCCATAACAAATTATCATAAAAATTTCAGTCATTTTTCCTTTTCCATCAAGTAATGATGTAACAGACCAATTACCAACAACAGCTAGTAAAACTGGTAATACTACTAATAAAATTGTTTTACCTAAATTAAACTCATTTTTATTTAATGGATTCATTAAAAACCCTGTGCTTGTTTCTGAATATGTTAGTGCCATAATCATCATAATTAGATAGAATACTGCAACATACATTTTTCCTTTTTTCTCTGTCTTAAGTTCATCAAAGCCCTTAATAGGGTGAGTTAGAATGTATAGAGGAAAAATAATAATATCATTGAAGAAAATCTTTGCTTTATCTTTAAGATTTAAATTTTTTAGCATAAGTTTAAATTCACTCATTATTCTTCATCCCCTTCTCTAACTATTGCATGTCTAATTGATCTATATAATCCATATCCTGTCGCTATAAAAACTACGATAATAACAAAAGGTAATGATTTTTTAAGTTGTTGATTACGATACTCTTGATATGCTTTTGAATAATTATAATAATCATGTCCAAGCTTCAAGTTTGTTATTGCTTGTTTATAATCTTGTCTTCTTAAATCTGTTTTTCCAATTCCTGCATAAGCTAAGAAATAATTTGAATTCTCGCTAATTACTTCTTGCCAGTGTAGTCTAGCAGTCTCATAATCCATTTCATAATATGCTTTTGTTGCACTATTGATTAATTCTCCAAATCTCGTTGGTTCATAGACAACAATACTTTTAGTAACATTATCTGTTACTAATATTTTTTCTCCAAAATAAGTAACACTCGTTGGTCCTTGAAGCATGTTATTTTGTGTTCCAAGTTGCCCTGAAATATAAAGTAAATGTCCTTCAATATCATAAGTGAAAATTCTACCACGTTTGTTATCAAGAATACTATATCGATTGTTATCACTATTTGATGCAATATCAATAATACTACTTGGTCCTACTTGAACTCTTTTGTTAGTTTCTTCAAAAGCTGTATCTCCAACAATGTTAATATATCCATTATTAAGTAAAATATCTTTCCCTTTGAAGTTTAATTTTTTTACTGGATTTGATGCTTCAACTCTTGATACAGTATATACATATCCATATGCATCAATATCTAAATTAGTAAACGATGCTTGAAGTTTAAGTGCCATTTTCTCGCGTTGTTTTTTAGTAGATAATTTATATACTAATGCTTCAAAGAAACTCATTTGAACAGTATTAGTTCCATAGTATCTTGTAAAAACACCTGATGGATCAAACTCCATTATTCCTTCGAAAATATCTTGTGCAACTACAAGCATTCTTCCAGATCTATCAACGACTAATCTTTGTGGTCTAAATCTAACAGTTTTAAAGATATCATCATTTGGTTCTTGAACTGTTTGAACAACTTCTTTTGTATCTAAATCAAAAATAATTATTCGATTATTTTCTGAATCAGCAACATATAGTAAATTGTTAGTAACAAATATTCCAATTGGAGTATTAAGTTTTACCTCACTATCTGCTTTAGGGTATTGTTCCAAGTAATTAAAATTATTATCTAAAACATAGATTTTATTTTGCTTTGCATCTGAGATATAAACTTTATCATCATATATAAAACTATCTCTTAAATCATCAAAAGTAACATCCACTTTTTGATTGTTTGTATCTCTAATATTCACATTATCAACAATTTTCGATATTGACATACTATGCGCAGATTCAATAGCTTCTTGCCAAGGTGAATAATTATAACTAGCACTTGCTTTTGTTGGGAATAAAATTGTAATAACTCCTAAAAGAATTATTGTTATAAATAGTTTTTTTCTCATTTCATCACCTACTTAAGTCCGGAATGAGCCATAGTATCAATGATACGTGTTTGACTAAAAATAAATACTGATATTGGAACAACAAGCATAATTACCCCAACCGCTGCAGCTGTTCCTGTTCTTGCAATACCACCATTAACAATTTGTTGTAACGCATATGATAAAGGTTTTAAATTTTCTGTAAATATAAATGATCCACCATCAGTTGACCATAATTGTTGGAACAATAAGATAACTACTGTTAACCAAGCTGGTTTTACAAGTGGTAAAACAATTTGAAATAAAATTCTCATTTCACTTGCTCCATCAACTTTTGCTGCTTCTAATAATTCCGTTGGAATAGTTGTCATAAATTGTCTCATTAAGAATAGACCTAATGTAAATCCCCATGAAGGAATGATTATAGCCCAAGGTGTATCAATAAGTCCTAACCAACTAATAATTAAATAATGTGGAACAGCTGTAACTAATGTAGAAAACATTAATGAATACACAATCATTTGGTTAATAAATGTTCTTCCAGGAAATTTATGTTTAGCTAAAGGATATGCGGCCATCATTGCTAAGATTACGTGCCCTGCAACACCTAAGACAGTTATAAATATTGTATTGAACAAATACTTAGTAATAGGAATTCTTGTATTTCCTATCAAATTAAATAAATCATTAAAGTTATCAAATGTAAAATTTCTAGGAAATAATCGAGGAGGGAAAACAAATATCTCATCAAGTGGTTTAAATGAATTCGCAATTGTAAATACTAATGGATAAGCACTAAATACACCAAATCCAATTAATACTAATGTCAATACTAAATCGCCTTGCCATGAACGTGATAAACGTTTTTTTCTTTTAGATCTTGATTTCATTTGTTTTTCTTTTGCAAGTTCAAGTTTTAAGTTTTTTATGTCATCAGTACGGTTTATATTGTTTTCATTCATGCTATGTACCAACCCTTCTAATAATCTTTTGAACTGCAATATTTGCAATCATCATCACAATAAATAATAATGTTGCAATTGCTGAGGCATAACCAAGTTCCATTCTTTGTGAACCGGCTCCAAAATCTAGTAAATGTGTAATAATCGTATGTCCAGAGTATTCAACCGAAGGGAATCCAAGTAATCCCATCGAAATAGCTCCAATACTAAATGACGATGTTATTTGAATTAATGCACCAAACATTAATTGTGATTTCATCTGCGGTAATGTAACATACCATAACTCTTGCCATCTATTCTTAATCCCATCAATTGCAGCTGCTTCATATAATGTTTTATCAACAGTTTGTAACCCAGCAACAAATGATAGAAAACTAACTCCTAAGCTTAACCATAATTGAACAATGATAATAATTGGTAATGCATACCCTGGGGTTTTCAACCAAAGAATTGGTGAATCAATAACTCCTAAGTTCAGTAAAAATGAATTTAAATATCCATACATATCTCCATTGAATATTAATTGCCATAGTAAATATGCACTTCCTGAAATTGATGGTGCATAAAACACAATAATCATTACCCATTTAATTTTAGGCGGTAATTCATTAATTAACCACGCAAATATAAATGATGCAATATATGATACTGGGCCAACAATTATTGCTAAAATAAACGTATTTCTAAAAGCAATCATAAACACATCATCATTAGTTAGTAAGTTAATATAGTTATCTAGAAAAACAAATTTAGGACTATTTAACATATCATATGATGTAAAACTTAAAAACAGTGAAATAATTACTGGTAGTACTGTAAATACTGTAAAAATCAATAAATATGGAGCCATCATTGCATATAAGCTTTTATTTCGTTTTATCTCTTTAATTAATAATGTATTTCTTTCTTTTTTACTAATCATTATGATAACCCCAATTCTTTTCTCTTACGTCTTAATTCCTCATTAATTTTTAAATGATATTGATAGATACTATCTTGTGGAATAATATCATCATTTAATACTTGTCTAAATGCATTATCAATATATCTACCAACAATATAATCACCAGGTACTGTCGGAATTCCAACAGCATTCTCTCTTTGTTGTTTCAATAGTAAATAATCTTTAGCTGGCCATGGTAATTTTGAGAATGCATTTAAGTTTGCAGTTGGATATCTTGCTGCAGCACCAAGTACCGCTTCCATCCCTCTTGCATAACTAACTTGAGTATCTTCTGATAACCACCATTTTAAAAATTCCCATGAAGCTTGTTCTTCTTTTGTATGTTCTAAAATTATCGATGCAGTTACACTTGATGTTGTTTGATTATTTATCTTTCCATCTTCATCAATTGTTCCTGGAAATAATCCATAATCCCATTGTCCTTGAATTTCTGGAGCAAAAACTGCTAATGAATTGTATGTTGAATAACTTGAAATTCCAATTGGCATTTCTCCGCTTCTAAATCTATTAAGGAAATTTGCTTCCAATACAAATCCATAGTCAGTGAAAAATCTCGTAAAGTTAAGGAATGCTTTCATACTATTAGGATCAAGTAACCCTGATTCAGCTCCACCATTAACATATAAACTTCCACCTTGTTGAACAATCATTGAGTGTAAAACTGGACTTAATGCCCCTTGAACTATTGGTATATAAAAATCAAAATATTGTTTTTGAAGATTTGGTGAAATATCTATTATTTCATCCCAAGTCTTTGGAATACTATTTATTCCAATTTCACTTAAAATATCATTTCTATAGAATGTTACTAAGAAATCTTCAGTGTCAGGCAATCCATAAACACTATTTTCATATTCCAATGGTGTTATTGAACTATTACTAAACCAAGACTTAACCTCATTGAAATCTTCAAATTTTGTTAAATCTTTAATCGCATTTCTAATTCCCCAATTTACTGGCAATTTTTGATCAACACCAATAGCAACATCAGGTCCATTTCCTGAAAGTGTTGCCGATAAAAGTACTGACATATTAACCATTTTCAACTTAACATTCACATTTTTTTGTGAAACAAATGACTCATCTATTAATTGTCTAATAATTGTCGCTTGATCACGCCCAGTACCAATCCATACTTCGATTGTTGGTCCATCGACTTCTAGCGAACTTCCAAAGTCACCAGTATTCTTAAATGACTCAAAGAATAATACTGTTTCATGCCAAAATCTTTCAAAGAAATTAGTTGTTACTCTTGGAAGTTTATATTTTGCGCCATGCACTGTAAGTGAATCAATAGTTAATGGTTGTTCCGAAACATTTATTACCCATGATCCTAAATTAGAAATATTTTGTTCAAATTCTCTTAATCCATTTTGAATATTTTTTTCATCTAATAAGAACTTATCGGTTTGATATATCATTCTATCAAACGCTGATACAAGGCTGTTTCTACCATTTGATATCTTAACTATTTCTTCTTTAGATTGTTTGAAACTATCTCTCAAAACGTTTAGTCTCTCATTTAAATTTTTAATATTTCTTACAAGCATATAATCTTGAACTGGATCAGGATTTAATCCTGTTCTCATAACAACTTCCCTGTAAATCGCTCTTAAATCTTTTATATCTTGATTTACTTGCTGAACTGTTTCTCCATAAATACCAATTGTTGATTTTAAACTAATTATATTAACACCTTTTTTCATGTACAAATATAAATCATCATTATTACCAACCGTTATATTTTGTAAATCTGTTCCATATTTAAACTCAATGTTTTTTGCCTCTGTAAAAGGAATTTCTCCATTAATTCTTAATGTTCTACTAACACTTTGCCCGCGAGAGAAATTTTGCATAACTTTAAATGTCAATAAGTACATACCTTCTTCTGGCACTTCGACTTGCCAACTTATTTCATCCCCTGGAATTCTCCAGTTAACTCCACCAATTGCATTATATCTTGTTACTTGTCTTTCGTATGGGCTATATTTATATGTACTATACTCTGCCGTAGGATTTAATGATGGCGAACTTTTCAAGTATGCTTCTTCAGCTTCTCTTATATAACTAAATTCAGTATCATTTTTTATAATTCCCTTTTGTTCATTCTCTTTAATATATTCATCGTATGTTTTTATTTTATTACTTTGATAAATACTTAATTCACCAATAACAATCGGTTCTCTATGACTAACAAATGTTATTTTGTTAACACCTTTTTCAAACCAAAAGTAATAAGGTTCATTATAATATCCCATATGATCATAGACATCTGTATTTTCCCACAAATTAATTTCAATTTGTTTTGGTCTTAAATCATTAACACCTTTTTGTCTATTATCAGAAACATTATGTTCATCTTTCCAGAATCTTAAAAAACTAATATTTTCTGCTTCTAAATATTGATATGAATCATTAATTTTTATACCTCTAGTTATTGAGGCACCGCGTCCTTCAATATTAAAATAATCAATATTCATATTATAGAAACCTTCTGATTCAACATCAATTAAAAATGATATATCACCAGTTTCAGGCACGTAAACTCCTGTTTTAGTAATTTTATTTTCATCAATAAAATTATCTACGTATGGAATATCATCATCAAATAGACCATTTTGATACTCATAATTATTTAAATCAACACTCTGTCTTATATTAGGAAAAACTTTAGAGCGTGAATTAATAAACTTTTTATAACTTCCATCAGTTTCACTACTAACATCAAATAAAGAGGATTCATACTTTATTGGTATATAGTTACTATCTGATTTATTTCTTGTTCCTGCTATTACAAATAAAAAAGTTAATAACACTAGAATTGAAGAAATAATTATTTTTTTCGAAGTTTTTATTTTCATCATCTATTTCCTTTCTCTTTATAATGTAAGTTCGTCAGTAATCTTATCTGAAACATTATTAAATATTTTTACTGAGCTATATGGTTTGAATAGAATAAATTCAATAGCCAAAACTAGAAAGTAAAAACTAATTAAAAATACAGTTATCGGAATAAGCCAAGTTAACGCAATCAATCCTAATACTAAAAGTCCAAATAAAATACTTCGTAGTATAAATGCAAATGTTAACTTAATTCCAGACTTAATCAAATCTATATTCTTGCTACTTGGAAAACAGGTACTTAATAATAGTGTATGAAACATTGATATTACTGCTATTCCAAAAGCAATAAACATTATCATAAATGATATAAAACTTAACCAAGTAAATACTTCATCCATTTGTTTAATGAAGAAAAAAATGTTAAAAGCTAAAACAAAGATAACTAATGAATATATCAAAAATATGCTTGTACCTTTTTTATAAAATCTTTTAAAAGCCTTAATATACAATGGAAGAATAGGTCCTTCATATTTTTGATATATTAGTTTTATAACATATGTTCCTGCTAAAACAGCTGGTCCAAATGTGAAGAAAAACAATCCTAAGACTATGGTTATGATCATTAATATGTTCACCCAAAACACCCTTACGATTCTGTCAACAATGTTGTATATTTTACTATTAACAATTTTTTCAAACATTCTCTCATCTCCATTAACGTGATATAGAAGGGATAACTATATCCCCTCTATACAACGTTTTTTATGAATTTTATAAATCTTCTAGTGTAAACTCAATTTCTTTAACATCGTGGAAAGTTGTAATACTACCTCTCCATCCATCTGTACCAGTTGGCGCTGCTGGGAAAATATCCCAATTTGCAATAAATGTATATGCTAACAATTCTCTTGCTGATACTGTTTTAGTTTCGCCATTTATTTCAGCTGTTGCACCTGCAAATTTTCCAATTAATAAATAGTCATCTTCTCCTACATATTTATCAATATCTGCTAATTGAGCTGCTTGGTTTTTATAGCTTTCATCTATAAACCAACCTTTTTCAGGTGTATAAGTTGCACCACCAGTTGTTGCAGCCGCTAAAATGTTTCTAACCATTTTAACTTTGAAATCTGCTGTTAATACAACGATTGTACTTGTCGCTTCTGTTCTGTTAGTTTCTTTGTATTTACTAACTCCTGTAATTAAATATAACGCTCCATCAAACTTAGTTACATCTGTTGCATTTCTTCTATTGAAATAATTTTCAGCAGTAACAATATTTACGTTTGTTTTAATTCCACTAACTTCTAAAACTTTTTTAGGACTTTCAGTCTTATGTAATACTTTATTTGAAACTGCTGAATCGCTATACTCATTTGTTCCAATACCTTTAACAGTGAAATAGTTGTTTCCTTCTAAACCAACTGCAAGTATATTTGCAGTAAATGAAGTATCTGTTGTCTCACCAACTTTTTTAGTGTATGTACCAAAAGTTATATATATTTCATATTTTTCAGTACCTGTTACTGCTTCCCATGAAACAACACCCGCTTCAACTTTTATAACTGGTGCAGCTAATTCTTTTATATCAACCATCTTATATTTTAAAGAGTTAGATTTATTAGAATTTGACCATTTAAATTCATCCTTAGTAATAGCAACAACTTCAATATTATATCCTTCACTACCTTCAGGTGTAAGTTCAAGTTCTAACTTTAATAATTCAACAGATGTTGCAGTAATCAATTCTTCATTAAACTTTTCTCCATCTATATATAAATCATAACCTTTAGCGTTTTCTATTGCTGTCCAAGATAATACATGTCTATTAACACTAATTTCAGGACTAACTATTGAATCTGGTTTTTTAATAACAACTTTATATTCTTCGTGGAATTCAATTTTAACTTGTGTGATATCAACATCTTGAACATCTTTATACATTCCACCACCACCAAGATATTCACTCCAAAATAAATTCTTATTCATGAAAATACGTGGGTTACCAACTGGTGTAACAAAAACAACTTTTCCTCCATTTGGTAATAACTCATTCATTCTTTCAGTAATTCCTTTTAATAAGTTTCCACCTGCAACATCAGCCCATTCTAGATTTTCATATGAAACAACACCATTAGCATCCATTTCAAGTAAAGCTCCTGCTGAGAATCTTGCATGAACAACTTTACCATCATTATTAACCAATGCTAAACTTCCATATGGTAATAGTGGTATACCAGCATTTGTTGGATAATTATCTGCATGCACAGTAAGTTGTTCATTGAAAAAGTCTTTTTCCATTACTTGAGCTACTTCTAATGTTCTAAATTTAGCACCATAATCACCCTCAAGAGTAAATGCAGTTTCATCATTATACGCATATTCAGTAAATTCATCACCAATTACTATTGCACTAAGTGTTCTTTCTAATGTTTCTAAAACAATTATTGTTCGTTTAATTGTTGATGTATTTCCAGCTTTATCTTTTGCAGTATATGTTATTTCGGATTCTCCTACAACGTTTTTATCATAGGTACCAAAATCACTTACAGTTACTACTATATCAGCACTACTATCAACATTATCTATAACCTTAATGTCCTTTAAAAAATCAACATCTGCACCTTTCAAATGTTCAAGTGTACTCAATCTGCCATTTTCAGCTTCAGAAAAAACTGGTGGTAATTTGTCTCCTTTATCATCGATGATAGGATCCTTCGCACATGAAGCAAGTGTTAAGATGCTTAGTATTGTAAGTATAAAAATACTTATTTTTTTCATTTCTGTCCTCCTTAGTATTTGTCTATACATGTAGATTATAATTCAAAAAAGTTGTATAGTCAAGAAGAAAATTAAATTATTGTAATCGTTTTCTTTTTTTGATTAAAAAAAATGGTAATGCGCTTACAAGTATAGCAAAGATTACAATCAAAATATATACATAAATATTATTATTACTTATTTTTTCTTTAATAATAACTATATATTCCTTTTCACTTATTGTTCCATCACTATACTTAACTATAATGATTAGTTCATCTTCATTTCTAATCTCAACATTTTCAAATGTTGTTTGTCTCTTTTCTGCACTTTGAATTAAAGCTGGTAACTCTTTATCTAAACCAACTATTTTAACTCTAATATCACTTATCAATTTATTAGGATCTTTATAGTTTAATGTTATAGTTAAATTATTATTAACATATTTATGTTCTACATTAACTCCAGGTTTATCAGGAATATCAATCTTAGTTGATTCCAAATAATAATTTTTTATTAAACCTTTTTTAGTTATTCCATTATCGTTGTACACTACATTAACACTTACAACACTTTTTCTATTTAACGGTAATAAAAATTCAATTTTATCTCCAAAATTATATTCTTTTTCCACACCATTAACTAAAATATTTAATTTCGTTATTGAAGTATCACCATTAACAGTTATATTTATTAATCCATCAACATTAGTAAGATTCGCTTTTATATTATGTTTTCTCTTAACAAATAACAAAGCATTTCCAACCTTTCTAAACGGATTATCTGAAGGATTATTTACCATTTGTAGTTTATTGTCTATTCTAGCCACTGCTTGAGTAGAACCCCCACCATCTAAATTATAACCTTCTACTATTCCATAAGATTTCATTATTTGAGCAAACTCTCTCAAATTAACACCATTTGAAACACCTGGATTTCTACCATCAACAGTAATTAGTTTTATGTTTCCATTAATATCGTATCCAAATCCTGTTCTTGGATGTCTACTTTTATTATTTGATTCACTTTGCCCTTTTATTTCTTCAAACTCTTTAATAATTCCTTTTTCCATTATCAAAGAATCATACCCAATCAACATATTATTTTTTTGAACATTTGAGATTTCATTTTGGACTATTATATTTTTATTTTCAATGATATTGATTATTTCTTTATTCTTTGTAGCTATAACATAGCCACTACTTTGAAAACCCAAAGTTGCCGTACCCTCAACATATAAATGACTACCAATAACGTGAATTTTAGAGTTTGTTAATGTATAATATTGTATTTCTGTATCTAATAATTTGATTGAATTTGATATAACCGTTGTCTCATTATCATATAAAACAGGATTGTTAATACCTTTTATTTGATCATAATAATAAGCAGAATCATTATTATCAAAGATAGTAATTAATATCTTTGAACTACTAGTTGTTGTCACATGATTTTTAACTTTATTTCCATTCATATCAATTTCTAATGCTTGATATTTTATATGATTATTAGGTTTAATTACTCGATTTCCATATATAACATTAGCATTAACTGTTTGATCAGCTAAAAAGTAATCACCATTAACACCTGCTATAACTTCATAATTGCTATTGTTACTTTCAAAATCATTAGCTATTTCTAAAGTATCAGCCTTAACATATTTTCCATTACTAAATTTTGACCATGTAACTACTTCAATATCTTCATTCTTTTCAAATAGTCTTACTTCTTGATTTGTTGTTGTATTTGCATCATTTGTAACATTACCACTAATATCACTATACGTAACTCCGCTTAAGTCCTTAACATCATTTCGTGTTTCATTATACTTTAGATTTGTAGCACTTAAACTTAACGTTGTTGTTATTAATAACATCATCAAAATCTTTTTCATTATTCAAAGACCCTTTCTGGTAAAATACTTAATTTAGATCCACCAGTTTTATCATCAATTTCGGTGTATGAAAATCCATTAATATCCGGACAATTCATCATACTTCCTCTTTGATTATTAAAAGGGACTTTTACAACTTTATTTTCAATATTTCTATATAAATAAACACTCTCCCAATCCGCATCTTCAACTTTTGTTTTAGTATTTATTGTTGGCTTTCCTTCATTTCCACTTTGATCTATAGCATTAACTCTTTTAAATGATTTTTGATTAGTTATATTATCTTCAGGGGAACTAAACACTGGACTTTCAAAATCTATTGGATCTTTCCATTTATTTATTTTTCTCATTTCAATTGATTCTTTAAACTTTGATTTCTCAATTACCGTTATTTTTAATTGCATATAATCTTGTTTAGGGTAGAAAACTTGAATTCTAATTTTATCACCTGGCAAGTAATAGAATTCTGTAAATTCAGGAGAATAATGTGCATAACAATTACTAACACTTTTATTCGGTGTTAAATTACTTGCACTATAAAATCTTTCATTTTGAAAATCATATGCTCCAGTATCTGTTTCACCATCAGTAATATATCTCCAAAATGGTCTAAAAACAATCCCATTCGGACTAATTATTCTTTCTCCATTTTCAATTATATAACCACACATGAAAGATAAACCTACATCAGATTCATACTTTGCCATTCCTCCCATATAAATTGAAGGAGTATCTAAGTTTTTATGTTCTTTAAATCTTTTAATTGTTACTTTCGGTAGAGTAATTGTTCCTTCAATACCCAACCACTTATCTCTTGATGAAAAAACTTTATGATACCAAGCACCTAAAAAACAATTTGGGGATTTATCTTTAGCCTTTTCGTCTTTTATATTTCCTAGAAAAATATCTTTATTCATTTAAGTTAGCTCCTTATGCTTTTTTTTGATTATATCATAAGGAAATTAAGATGTAAACAACTTGTATAGATATGTTTGAAAAATAAAAAAAGAAACGATTACTCGTTTCACTAATCTTTTACAGCATATTGTACAAATCGATATTGATCTGATCTATAAGTAGAAATAACATATTCAAACGGTCTTCCATTTCCTAAAAAGGTATGTCTTACAATATTTAGAACAGGATCATTTTTACTAATCTTAAGTGCATTTGAAATATTTTTATCCGGTGTTCTAGCCTCAATTGATTGAACACAATGGCTAATCTTATAACCTTTTGTTCCTTCAACATATTGATAGAATGATTCAGACATATCTTCAATTGTTAAATCTTTGAAAATATCATGTGGTATATATAATTCCTCGTGCAAGACTGGAATATCATCACCGTAACGAACTCTTTCAATATGAATAACTTTTTCATTCTCATTAAGAAATAGCTTTTCTCTTATTTCATTTGTAGGTTCAATTTCATCAAACTTGATAACTTCATTTTTAACTACACGTCCCATAGCTTTCATTTCTTCTGTAAAACTTCTAACACCGTGAATATTTTTTTCAATCTTACGTTTAGAAACAAATGTTCCTTTCCCTTTATGTTTATATAAATATCCATCATTCACTAAATTGTTTAAAGCTTGTCTAACTGTCATTCGTGATACATTATACATATCTTTAAGTTGATTTTCACTTGGAATTGGATCTCCGCTTTTAATTTTATGATTTTTAATTTGCTCTTTAATATCATTTTCAATTATTTGGTATATAGGTAGTTGCATTTTATTTCCCCCTTTACAATTACACATCACTTATATTATACTATAAAACTTGTATTTACAATACGACTTGTTTTTATTTATAGTATGCTTTATAATTGATAATCAATAGGAGTGTGGAAAAATGAAAAAGATTTTAACATGTGATATCGGCGGTACAGATTTGAAATATGGAATTATTGGTATAGATGGTACTTTTCTATTTAATTCATCAGAACCAACAAAGGCTAAAGAAGGTGGAAAAGCCATTATTAGTCAAATTGTTAATTTTTATTTATCTCTAAAAGAACAATATGATATTTCAGGCATAGCAATTAGTTCTGCTGGAATCATTGATCCTAATACAACTATTGTATTAGATGCAACAAATGCAATAACAGATTATATTGGTATAAATATTAGAGATGAAATCAATAAATTTGTTAATATTCCTGTAAGTGTTGAAAACGATGTTAATTGTATGGCTTTATGCGAATCATCTTTTGGAAGTGGTATTAATGCTAAAAGTATGATTGCTATAACAATTGGAACAGGAATTGGTGGGGCAATAGTTTTAGATGGTCACCTATTTCATGGAAATGGCTTTAGCGCTGGTGAATGGGGAAATATGCGTATCAATAATGCTATCTATGAACAAATCGCTTCTACAAAAGCATTAGTTCTATCTGCACAAAAAGTATATCCAAATATTAGAAACGGAGTTGAAGTATTTAAACTCTATGATAGTAACGATCCATTAATTATTCCTGTTGTTGAATCTTTTTTTGATAATTTAAGTACAGGAATTGCCAATATTATTTATTCGTTTAATCCGGAAAAACTCATTATTGGTGGTGGAATTACAGCACGCGGCGAAAAATTCTTAACTGAATTAATCAGTTATATAAAGCCAAAAGTATCAAACTATGTATTCAATAAAACCGAAATATTACTTGCACATCATAAAAATAATGCTGGTATGATTGGTGCTTTAACAAATTTTCTTCAACAAAATAACTTTTAAAAAAAGGAAGCAATCGCTTCCTTATTTATTTATTAACCTTGTATAAACACTATTAACACTACTTACTGGTGTAAGTTCAATATATTTGCTATAAAAAGATATAACTTTTTCGCCTACACTACCGATTATTGCATATCCATAACCATCATTCTTCATTGCTGTTAAACATTTTTGTAACAATACTTGTCCAATATTTAAACCTCTAAACTTTTCATTTACACCTGTTGGTCCAAAATAACCTTTTGCAGTTGCATCATAACAAGCAAATCCAACTATTTCGTTATCTGAAACAGCAATAAAACATGTTGGATTATTTTTATAGATTGCAGCTTTAACCTCAGCGGCCCATCCTTTTGTAAAATTCTTCAAAACGAATTCAACTAATGCATCTGAGTTTGGAGATAATAATCTCTTAATACTTACTTTATCAGTTTTAAGGTCAACATTTATTTTATATTCATGATAAAGATTAACAATTAAATCATAATACACTTTAACAACCCCATTCTTTATTTTTATTATACACTATTTAACTTGTATTTATAAGTAAAAATAAAAGAATCAAAAATTATTGATTCTTATCATTAAAGGCTTCATAAAATTCGATTGTTGCTTTTGCTAAATCAAGAGGTAATACTAAATATCCAATATATAGTGTTAAACTTAAGATTTGAAAATAATTAAATGATACTCTTGGTTCTTTAACATATCCAATACCAAACATTATTGTTGCAAATACTATTAAAGCAATTTGTCTAATCATGATCAACTTATTCATTTTTAATTTTAAAGTATCAAAATAAACAATAGCTGCATTTATTCCTGTTATCATAATAACTAATAAATACTTTAATGAGTTTTCATCTATATTGATTATTCTAACAAGATAATTAGACAGAATTATATACACAATAACTTCAATAAATATAATCCAAAAAGACATTCTCTTTTTATCTAAATATTCAATAATACTTATTTGATTACGTGTATTAATCTCAATATTCCATCTCTTCGAATATAATACTTCTTTTTTTTCTTTAAAAATATTCTTAGCTATATATAAATATAAAATATTTGTTACCAAGAATAAAATACTAGTAACAATAGCAAAAATAACATACTGAACCTTAATATATACTAGTATTGTTGTCGTAGTAAAAAAAAGAAATTGAATAGCCCAAAATATAATTTTTATTTTCTTACTGTAATCAATAATTTGATCATAGTAAATACCAAAAGGAAATATAAATAAAATAGTTAAGGTGAAAAAAGAACTATTAATATCATACTCTTTTCTATTTCCAAGTATAAATAAAATACCTAAAACTAGATATATAATCCAAACAGCCAATAATAAACCTTTACTGCTTCTTTTCATTTTTTCCCTTTAAATTCATTTTTTTCTTCATACACTCTCACCCTAAATCCATTATAACATATTTTCACATATTTATATTTTATTAAAAAAAGAACTAAAAATTTCTAGTTCATTTTTTAATTATTATATCTTTGTTTAACTTGTTTGATTTCAATGCCATCTCCATTATAAGAATAACATTTAATGCTAATTCTTTATCAATATCATCAACTGGTTTAATAAAGATATCTTTTGCTACTTTATCATAAAACATGTATTGTTGACCCTTGTAGAGTGGAATCTTCTCAATCTTTAAGTCTTTATTAATTAATTCACTTCTTAATTCGTTTGTTTGATATATATCATTTGGTTTTTCATTCAAACTATCTGGTGAATCAAATCCATATTTAACATAAGTAGAATTAGTACCCGTTACCATAAGTCTTGGTTTTGGTTCGCGTTCTAACATTTCAGCACCAATAAAGGCTTTAAATCCATTATCATACGATAATATCATTTCAAAATGATCATCAACGATTGAACCATCTTTATCAAAATATAGTTTATTGTAAACCGCTCTAGGAAGACCAAAAAGATCAACAGCATGATGAACTAAATGAGGCGCTAAATCATAAAATATTCCTGCCATATCAGTTTCGCTAAATCTCCAATTATTACTAACACTAGGATTATATTGATCAAATCTTGTATTAAATGATACTAATCTTCCGAAATCTTTTTTGTTTAATATTTCTTTTAGCGTTATAATATCACCATCATATTTTCGATTATGAAAAACTCTTAATAAAACACCATTTTCATCTGCTAAATCATAAAGTTTTTTTGCTTTTTCATATGTTTCAACAAATGGTTTTTCACAAACAACATGCTTCTTAGCTTTTAATGCCTTTTCTGTATACTCATAATGAACATCATTTGAAGTTGCTATTATGATTAAATCAATATCTTTATTATTTACTGCATCATTATATTCAGTAATAATCTCTATATTTGGATATAATTTTTTTGCATCTTCTTGATTCTTGTTATTACGAGTCATAATCATCTTTAAATTAAAGTCTTTATTCAAAGAAATTGGTGGGGCGTGAAACTCTCTTCCTGCCATACCGTAACCGATAAGTGCAACATTAATTTTCTTCATTTTTTATTATCCTCTTAAATTACTTCTGCACCAAACGGAATTAACGCCAACTTTGTAAGTTTAAACCATTGTAATCCAAATGGAATTCCAACAATTGTTATACAAGCAACAACCCCAAGCATTGCATATCCTAGGGCCATTCCCCATCCGATAAAAATAGCCCATATTATATTAATAATTGGATGAGCGTCAAAGTTTAATTTAACGTCACTACCAAATGGCGTAATCATTAGCTCTGCTAATTTAAAAAATTGTCTACCTAGTGGAATTCCTATAATTGTAATCATACATATAAGTCCAACAATAAACCAGCCAACTGCTGCAACTAACCCCCCAAAAATAATCCAAATAATATTCCCTAATAATTTCATTATTATCCCTTCTTTCAATATTCTATAGACTTATAATACCATATTGATAACAAAATAATTATCAAACTACTTCATACTTTTGTATTTTCAATTTATATTCTTTCTTTTTAATTACTAAACTAATAAACATTAATACTACAAACAACCCCATACAAATTGATTTAAACATTAAAACTCCTTCGTAGTTTTTACCTTCATCATTTTTAACCAAAAAGAAAATAACCACCATTACTAATGCCATTATATTGATTATTATATCAATTACTTTGCTAGTTGGAATTTTAGTTTTATTCAATTCTTTATCGTATGGTATAAGTTCAATACTTGTGGCATATGAGTTTTTAATAACAGTAACTATATATCCAATAATTGAAACACCTATAAGAACAATAATTTCCCAAAGATTTGCTTCAAAACTTAAAATATTTTTTAATACAACAACGAAAAATAAAATTCCAAGTATTATTAAGTTTTTGATTATTAAATACTTTCTAACACCTTTAATTAAATCTTCTTTCTCCGTTGGTATTTGAAATATAAACTTATCTGCAAATAAAATTGTCTCAGCAACAGCTCCTTGACCACTGGCTAACAAAATAAACATCCACATATTACTACTTATATTAGCTCCACTCAATATGTAAACTATTGATACTATTAATATAACAATAGTAAATATTAAGTTAATTTTCCATGTTTTTTTTAAAAAATATTTTGCAACTTTATTTAGCATCATTAAATTTACCACCAGTCTGTATATTTTGCACAATATCACCTTTAACTAACGCATAAAAACTTAATAAGTTAGTTACTATAAAGATACTAATTACTCTTAATTCTAAAGGAAGTTTCGGAATTGCAATACTAAAAATTATAAGCATTAAATAGAAGAAACATATTGTACCACCTTTAAATGACAATCTTGTTAATAGCATTATACACAAATCTAATGAACCAACTGCTGAGATACAAACTAGTAAACCGATTAAGTATTCTAATATTGGTCTATCACCAAGATTAGCAATAAAACTATCATTTGATAAATAAACAATACTAAAGCTAATTGAATAAAAAATGATTATTGTTAAATTCACAAAAACTGTTTTACTTAGGCAAATGATTTTTCTACTAAAAGGAAGCCAAGAAGTCTCACTATTTATATTAAAATTTACACCTAACATTCTTACTAATATCCACAAAAGTAATATTGCTGCAAAGACTATCGCAACAGGTGACTTTAATAACGCAAATACAAATGCAACCAAAAATATGAAAACACAATAAAAGTCTTTTTTACTTATAAATTTTTGTATGTAATAATTAAATAACTTCTTCATGTTGAATTACTTCCTTAAATATATTTTCAATTGAAGTATCTTGCTTTTCTCTTAATGCATCTGCATTTTCATCTAAAAGAACTTTTCCTTTGTTTATAATAATCACATGATCAAATAATCTTTCAACTTCGCTTATGATATGTGTTGATATTATCATCGCTGAATTAGGGTTATAATTATCTAATATTAAATCAATTAGTTCTTCTCTTGCTATAATATCTACCCCTGATAATGGTTCATCTAGAACATAAATATCTGCATCTCTGCATAAAGTCAATATTAAAATAAGTTTTTCATATGTTCCTCGTGATAATGTACTTACACGATCTTTCAAACTTATTTCATATTTTTCTAAAAGTTCAATTGCTCTATCAAATTTAAATCCTTCAAAGAAATACTGATGCCATTTAACTGACTCAAGAACTCGCATCATAAATAAACTATTCTCTGGTAAGTATGCAATTCGCTCTTTTGATTTTGTTCCTAGTCTTTCTCCATTAAATAAGATTTCTCCTCTAGTTGGAATAAGTAAATTGTTAATAAGACCAATCAATGTTGTCTTCCCACTTGCATTTACACCAAGTAAACCATATATTTTTCCACTTTCTATTTCAATGTTTATATCATTCAAAACTTCTTTATTATGAAAGTTTTTACTCAATTTTTTAATTTCTAGTATCTTCATCTTCTATCCCTCTCAATAATTCTATAATTTCATTTTTATTAATCTTCATTTCTTTCATAGTACTCAAAAACTCTTTTAGTAATTTTTCGACATAATCTTTCTTGAACTTCTCAATTAATTCTTTATTATCACTAATAAATTTACCATTTGTTCGTTCAGTATAGATAATTCCTTCATTTTCCAATTCTTGTAGAGCTTTTTGAATCGTATTAGGATTCGTTTTTGTAATTAAAGCTAACTCTCTAACAGAAGGAAGTTTATCTCCTAATTTATATTCGTTATTTACTATTTGTAGTTTTAGTTTTGTTGCTATTTGTAGATATATTGGTTCATTATTATTAAAAGTCCACAACATTATCACCTCACTGTGTTATTTATATAATACACTGACACAATCGTTAAGTCAAGAAAAAAAAGAACAAATCATAAGATTATGATCTATTCCTTATCTTGATAGTATCTTTGCACCATCTTCAGTAATTAAAATTGTATACTCTACTTGGGCAGTTAATGAACCATCAACTGTATATATTCCCCATCCATCAGATTCATCAATAAATACTTTTCTAGAGCCTGCAGATATTAATGGTTCAATTGTAAAAATCATTCCTGGGACAATAAGCATTCCCTCACCTTTTTTGCCATAATGTGAAACGAAAGGTTCTTCATGAAGTTCTAATCCTACACCATGTCCACCAATTTCTCGGACAACTGAAAACTTATTTCTTTTAGCAATCTTATTAATTATATATCCAATATCATCAAGTGTTGATTTCCAAGGAATAATTGCTTTAACACTTTCATCTAATGCGTATTTAGTAACTTCTATAAGTCTATGTGCTTCATCACTTATCTCACCAATTGAAAACATTCTTGAAGCATCACCAATATATCCTTTATATTCAGTTGTGCAGTCAACATTGATAATGTCACCATCTTCTAAATAAACCGAAGAATCCGGAATTCCATGACACGCTAAATCATTAATTGATGTGCAACAATTCATCGGAAATCCTTCAAATCCAAAGCATGGACATGTTCCTCCAAGTTCAACAGTTTTATTCTTAACAATATTATCAATCTCTAAAGTAGTCATTCCGGCTTTTATATTTTTTTCAACTTCATCAAGTACAAGTGTATTAATTCTTGATGCCTCAATAATGCCTTCGATTTGTTCTTTTGTCTTTATCATAGAATCATGTGGAACAAATTTTCCAATTTTTCTTAGTTCATTTAGCCTTTTAATAATCTCTTGATATTCCATAATGCATACTCCAATCTAGGTATATTATACCACTAAAAAGAGTCTTTTATTATATTCTTTTATATGGAGTATAACTAAGTCTAGCTTTTGTATAAGGCTTTAAAATAATAAAACCTTTAGCTTTTAATGTTATATTTAACATTCCTCCACTAATATTGTAATGTTTTGCTTCTCCTAATAAAATCTCAAAGTTTGAATAATTCATAATATCTGAATCTCTTACTAAAATGTTCTCATTTATTTCTTCATCATTTGGATTTATAACAACTAAAACAGTATCATTAACATCATCAGTATGTCTAATAAATGTTATGAACTTTTCACTTATTAAACTTAAATAATCTCCTATTTTCAATGCACGATTATTCTTTCTAATTTCAATCAATTTCTTATTCCAAATCAAATCTTTATTCTCGCTATTTACTAACTCCCACTTCATTGGTGCACGATTTAACGGATCATCGCCACCATCCATACCTAGTTCTGTTCCATAGTAAAGGTTTACTGCTCCTGGAAGTGTGAATTGAAGAACTTGAGCTAGTTTTTGATCTTCTACTTTTGGAAGGATGTGTTTAAGCCTTGCAGTATCATGATTATCTAAGACATTCCATGATTTTAAAACTTCTTCAATTCCAGTATCTTCAATCATTTTATCAAGCATTTGATTAACAATAAATGGTTTTATTTCATTTTTAACACCTTTAATTATTATTTCTCTTGTTGTAAAGTTGATTATTCCATCAATACTTTTTAACCACTTTTGTGGATAATTCCAAATCTCTCCAACAACTAAAGATTTTTCTTTTTCCTTATGTGCATAATCTGTTAATTCTTTTAAATACTTATAGCCTATATCAAAAGCTACATCTAATCTCCAACCATCAATCCCCAATTTTAAAAATGATCTAACAACTGAATCATCATTCTTATAAATATATTCTCTAACTTTTTCATTTTCTAAATTAAGTTCTGGTAGACTAGTCGCATCTGCCCAAAGACGAACTTTATTTGGATATTTATCATCAAAGTAGAACCAATCTTTATATTTATTATTTCCTTTAATTGCTTCAGTATAATAAAGTGAATTAACTCCGACATGATTAAAAACACCATCTAAAACTATTTTTTTATTGTTTTCATGCAATAAATCAATTAATCTCTTAAGATCTTTCTTCGTTCCATATTCCTTAGATATTTCCATATAATTAGTCGCATCATACTTATGATTACTCATTGATTCTTGAATAGGATTTAAATATAAACAATCAATTCCTAATTCATTTAAATAATCCATTTTGTTCATAAGACTTTCTAAATCCCCACCCCAAAAATCTAATTCATGTGACCAATACTTTTCTTTTTCTAAAAATACACCTCTTTTAGGTTCTTCATTCCAACTATGAAAAACTCTTGGTTTATTATATAAATCTTTCTTATCTTTATTACTTGGAGCAAATCTATCAACAATAACTTGATAGACTATCATTCCGTTTCTCCAATCATTTTCTCTTACTTTATATTTATTCATTACAATCCGCCTTTTTCTTTTATTTTATAACAAAAAACCGGCTTATTAAAACTAATACCGGTTTTATATTCTAATTACTTTTCTTAATAACTCGATTATCATACTTTTTTTGTTTTAAATAAGCCAAATTTAAAACTACCATTAATGATATTAAACTCAAAATATTTAATATAACATAAATAGACACAATCCCATTTAATCTAAAACTAAATTGTGGATAAATATATTTCTCAACTCTAATCAAATATTGACTATATCCAAATAATACTAAATAGATTAATAATATTGATGATAACCACATAAAAAAATTTAATATTATATTATCAACAATGAATATTCCAAATATATCTTTCTTCTTCATCCCTAATGACATAAATATTTTAAAATCTTTTTTACGGATTAAGACACTTTCGGTTGCTAATAATGTTATCACTAAAGATGAAAAAATCATTATCCCTAAAAAAATCTTCGGAAGATATTTTTCAATATTAACAATTGCATATCCATAATCCCAAACATATTCCCCGACTATTCCTTCTAAACCAAAAGTTTTAATCTTATTTTTATAAATAAAATTAATTAATTCTTTTCTAGATCTCCCGGTTCCGGTATCAAAAATAACGTTGACATTTACATAGTCATCAGTTATTTCAAATTCATTTTCAAAAACTTTTAGTGCTTTATCACTAATGAATAGATTATAAACTAGTTCATGTTCTAAATCATTAAACTCATTTCTAATAATATAATTATCTTCTTGATTGTCAAAATGTTTTTCATATCTTGTGAAACTAATTCCTACATCAAGTATCCCAACTATTTCAACTACTTGATCATAGACATTTAATGTTTTTCCAATTATATCATTAAGATTAGTTATTTCCATTTTTTCATTATTATCATTTTTATAACCAGTTTTCTTGAATATCTCATACATAAAACTACTTACTACTACTTCATCATCACTTATAGGTAATTCCCCCTCAATAAGTTTTAATCCATATTTATTAATAACTTCTTCATCAAGTAAACTAAAACCTCTAAAAGCTACATCTGGCTTATTTATTTTACCTTCAATAAATAGATTAGTATTTTCACTAGATTCTAAGTATGTTATATATGGCTTAATATATTTAAATTCAGTGAACATTTTTAAATCATCAACTGTATACTCAAGAGGATAATACTCATTAGTTTTTTGCTTAAATTCCTTTTTTTCAATTGGCATATAAGTTATCTTCTCTTTTTTAATAAATCTATTTACATACTCTTTCTCATTATAGAAATAAAGAATAAAAAATATTCCTAAAATAAGCATTGTAAGCGCAGAAAGGCTCAATAGCACCCACATTCTCTTACTTTTCTTTTTAAATATTTTCTTACCATAATAAATCTTATTATTAATACTTAAACCTTTATTTATTTCTTCTTTTGAAGTTATTAAACCACCATCAATATTATTTATTACTTCATCATTAATAAGCTTGCCTTTATCTAAAGTAATTATTCTATCAGCATACACTTTTGCACTATCTAAATCATGTGACACAACTACAACCAGTTTGTCTTTCGATATTTCCTTTAATGAATCAAAAATAATTTTTGTGTTTTCAACATCTAATGAACCAGTAGGCTCATCTAGAAAAATTGCCTTTGGATTCTTAACTAAAGCTCTAACAATTGAGACTCTTTGTCTCTCACCACCAGATAACTCATAAATCATTCTATGTCCATGATCTTTAATTTCAAATCTTTCTAAATGTTTTTGAATATCTTCTTCTAGTAACTCAACACCATTTATATTAGTAGATAACTTAATATTATCGTAAACATTAAAATCTTCTAGTAAATTATGTTCTTGAAATACTAATGATATATCATTAGCAAGGAAATGTTGTTTTTCTCGACTATTAAACTTACTTATTACTCTATCTTCAAATAAAACCTCACCTTTATCTGGCTTCACTAATGTTGATATTGTTTTTAATAGGGTTGACTTACCACATCCTGTTTTACCAACAACAAAAACTAAACCTTTTGATGGCAAACTTAGACTAACATCACTTAAAGCATTACTATATCTTCCATGAACATTTTTATACTTTTTACTAATGTTTTTAATTTCAATCATATAATTAATCACTCTCTTTTACCTAAGATTGACGTTGTATTTTCTTTTAGTTTTTTATTTAATGGTAAAAATATCCCAATAGTACTAACTACTATAAGCCAAATAATTGGTAGTATTATTACTGTTAGATTCTTCGAATATACTTCTAGAATAACAAAATCTCCGCTATTAAACCTTTCATTAAACTTATCAACAATAACACCACTAGTTATAAAGTTAATAACCCCAATAACTACTACAAAAATAATCATAAGAATTAAAAATAAAAGTTTTATATAATTATTCTTAACACCCAGTGATTTCATAACACCAATATCTTTGGAACTTTTAATCATTATGAAATTTATTTGGCTGATTGTTAAAATAATTGAAAAGATTGTTACAAAGGCGATAATACCAAAAGCTATTAAGACTTTTTGAGAATTGTGTTTGATATTTTGCCCAAGTTTAGCAAATTCATACGTATTAATATAAATTTCTCCATCATCTGAAAGTTTTATAATATCTTGAATATTTTTTCTTGATAAATTTTTGGTCAAAACCATAACCTTATATTTATAATCTATATCAAAATCATCTATTGTATATATTAAACCATTTCTACTTTCTTTTTTAAAAGAAGATATTTTTTGATCCGTAAGATCGTTTAGTTTTTCTTTAGCATATGAATATCTCTCATATGACGAATTAGTCTTAACTATTCCTGAAATAATAATTTTTTTTCCTTTTAAAGTATCTATTGTTTTTCCAATTAAATCTTCGTATTTATTAATCACGGTTGCTTCATTATCGTATCTATAGCCAAAATCTTTATAGTGCTCGTATATATATTCAGTAATAAGCACTTCATAAACTTCTTTATTTTTTTTAGGCCGACTACCTGCAATAAGTTCTAAATCATATCTCTTCAAATCAATATCATCTTTCATTTGAACTATTCCCCAAATATAATCGGAGTAATAATTTGATTTTGTTTTATCAGAATTAAGATTGCTGATTTCTATATCAGTTGCATAACCATTATTATAAATTTTAAAAAAATCTACCCCTTTTAGTTTATCAGTAAAAGCCTTGAATGTATCATCATCAAAATTTTGAATAGTTTTATCATTCAAATAACTTATACTTAATTCTTTAATATCATTGTTAAGTACCGATTCTTCCAATGCTTTTGTTTTATCAATTGTTAAATGAACTAACGAATAAGCTAATGCAATTGTTCCTGTTAATAGTAACACCATCATAACTAAGTATCTAGGTATTCTCTTAAATAGAATATTCTTTAAATTCTTAAAAAAATATTTTAAATTTGTTTTGGTCTTTACTTCTTCTAATTGATATTTATTATTAGTTTCTTTTATTCCTTTATTATTAAATTCTTCTGTTAAAATACCATTTTCCATCTTTAATACTACATCTGCATATTCTTCAATTTTCTCATAGTCATGTGATGATAATATTACTAACTTATCTTTTGATATCTCTTTTAAGATTTTATAAATTTCGCTCTTTGTTTCACTATCTAGTGCACTTGTTGGTTCATCTGCCAAGATTATTTTACTATCTTTCATTAATGCTCTTAGAATCGCTACTCTTTGTTGTTCTCCTCCAGATAACTCATCTGGATACTTATCTAAATATTCTTCTGTTAATTCAACTTTTTCTAAATATTTAATTACTTTATCTTCATTAATACTTTTCCCTTGAATACTTAATGCAAATTCAATATTTTCATATACTGTATAATCTTCTAATAAATTATGATCTTGAAATACATATCCTATTATTTGTTTCTTATATTGATTAATTAGCTTTTCTTTTTTATTGCTTATCTCTAAATCATTAAAGTATACACTTCCACTTGTTGGATAGTCATCACTTGAAATCAAGTTTAAAAGAGTAGTTTTTCCACTACCTGATTTACCTTTTATTAGGACTAAGCCTTTATCTTTATATTTATAGGTTACATTGTTTACTGCTAGTACTTCTTTTTTATCTGAATCAATATATTTTTTTGTTACTTTTTCTAGTTTTAACATATCTTATTCTCTATTATTCATAGTCATTGTTGAGCTCATTTTAAGCCTTTTATTTATTATAAAATGTTTAAACACCAAAATCAGAATGAACCAAATTATACTTCCAATTACCATATAATTATTTATTGCTAGGTAATTAATTCTTAACTGATTATCCAAACTAATCATTCTATTAATAAGAGCAAAGTATTTATCATTAAACAATATAATTAATAACACTAGTACTATAAACAGAAATGTTGTATTAACTAAATATAGCATATGGATATATTTTTTAGTTTGTCCTAAACTCCTTATTATCCGAAAATTTCTAGAATTCATAATCAATGTATTCTTAGTTTGATTTATTACAAGTAGAATCGAAAAACTAACAACAATTAATAACACGAAGGTAAAAAGAAGTGCTCTATCTTTAATTCTTTCAATCATTTTATTAATCGTTTGTATATCAATAGTTTTAATATAATAATCTTTATTACTGATAATTGCATTAAAATCCGAACTTTCCATTTCTTTTGTTAATGACATTACAAAAAAACTACTACCATTAAAATCATCTACACCATAGATAAGCAAATCACGACCATATTTTTTGAAAGTATCTAATTCAAAATCAGTATAATGATCATACAAGTTTTTAGCATATGAATATTTTTCATAATTTGAACCTGTATCAACGATTCCACTAACTACTATTTTTTTACCTTTTAATGAACTAGCTACTTTTTTTCCTATTAAATCATCATATGTATTTATTTCTATTTTTACGCCTGCATCAGTATAGCCAAATTCCTTATAATGCTCATATGCATATTTGGAAATTAAAACTTCATACTTATCCGTATTCTTTTGAGGAAGTTTTCCAGAAAGAAGTTTTAATCCTAATTCATCAATCCTATTATCTTGAAGGCTTATATAACCAGAATATCTATTGTTATAATATAAGCTTTTTTTACTTTGATCAATATTAGACATCTCAAACCAGGTTATAGCTGATTTTTTATAAACTTTAATAAATCTTGAATTAGGATATTTTACTGTTAAATCATTAAAATTCTTATTGTTAAATTCCTGTTCTATTCCTTTTTCATTACGATATTCAAAACTAATTTCGTTTATAATATTATCTCTTATTGCAGTTTTAAATGCACCATCTCTTGATACCGTCAGGACTCCTATGCTCATATTTGTTATAGTATACGACAACAGTATTAGAATAAACATAATAACCAATCTTATTGGCTCTTTTAAAAAGAAATTTTTATAATTCTTAAAAAAATATTTAAAACTTATTTTAGTCTTTACTTCTTCTAATTCATTACTATTCGTTTCTTTTATTACTTTATTGTTATTAAACTCTTCAATTAAAATACCATTTTCCATCTTTAATACTACATCAGCATATTCTTCAATATTCTCATAGTCGTGTGATGATAATATTACTAACTTATCTTTTGATATCTCTTTTAAGATTTTATAAATTTCACTCTTTGTTTCACTATCTAATGCACTTGTTGGTTCATCTGCTAGTATTATTTTACTATCTTTCATTAATGCTCTTAGAATCGCTACTCTTTGTTGTTCCCCTCCAGATAGTTCATCTGGATATTTATCTAAATATTCTTCTTTTAATTCAACTTTTTCTAGATATTCAATTACTTCATCTTCATTAATACTTTTCCCTTGGATACTTAATGCAAATTCAATATTTTCATATACTGTATAATCTTCTAATAAATTATGATCTTGAAATACATATCCTATTATTTGTTTCTTATATTGATTAATTAGCTTTTCTTTTTTATTGCTTATCTCTAAATCATTAAAGTATACACTTCCACTTGTTGGATAGTCATTACTTGAAATCAAGTTTAAAAGAGTAGTTTTTCCACTACCTGATTTACCTTTTATTAGGACTAAGCCTTTATCTTTATATTTATAGGTTACATTGTTTACTGCTAATATTTCTTTTTTACCTTCATCAATATATTTCTTTGTCAATTTTTCTAGTTTTAACATTTACCTATCTCCTATAAAAGAAATTAAATAATCAAGGGATTTTAATCCCTTGATTATTACACATTATCTTCTGAAAATAATACTAATTTTCATATCTTTATTAAACCAAGTATCTGGACCGTTACCATGTGCCCCGTATCTTACAAAAATAGTGCTTTCATCTTTTATTTTAGTTACGTCATTATTTTTTATAATAACTCTATACTCTTCATAATCATGATTAGCAAAAGTGAATTCTTGCCAGTTAATTATTTTAGAGTCATCATTCTTGTTTTCAGAATACATTATTATACCTTTAAATCCATTATAGTTTTCTCTTACCTGAAAATCAAAAACCAAATCAAATTTATTATATCCAAGATCTATAAAATCTTGTAACGGCAAGTCTATAAATACAGAATCAAATGGTTGTTTAAATCTACCAGTATCAGTTATTTTGTATTCTTTATCTCTTGTATACATATTTTCCCAAACATACTTTTTTTCACTAATCTTTTTTGAATTAAGACTATCATACTTGAAAAACATTTCTTCGATTTTTTTAGCAATACTTGAGAACTTATTTGGAATAATTTTCCATATTTCTATCATTCCGTCACTAGAAATTTCTACTGGCGAATAATTATTTTGATTTACTGATTGTTTCCACATTCTAAGATTATCAATTAAATCTTTATACGAAATAAATTCCATTTCATTGCCTCCATAAGTAGTAACCATTAGGCTTTCACTTATACTTTTAACACCATAGTTTGATTTTTCAAAAAGATTATCCGAAACGTTCATATTACCAGTTACCAATGTAGTATAATTTGCGCTGATCTCTGAAGATATTTTTTTTGCCTTTTCTTTACTAACTACACTATCCATCGAATTAAAGTAATAATTCGCTTCAATTTTTGAACCATAAATAATATCATGAATTATATGAGTGCCATATAAATCGAAAAAATCATAGTAATCTTTATCTTTTATATTCTTAGATTTTAATTTATTATCCAATGTTTCGATATTTTTATAAAAATTCTTATGAAGATTACCCTTATATAGTTCTAATCCAGATTTAAAATTAGGCAATGCATATCTATTTTTATAATTAACTTGCATATAACTATGATAAAAACTACTAATATATTCTTCATTTGATTCATTAATTAAGTTTTCACTTTGCATAGACATAGAGGCAGACATACTACCATACACAGCAGTAGTTCCCAAATTTGCTTTCACACTATTGCTATATTCACGTGCATAACTACTCAATGACTCTCCATATGAGCTATAACTTTTACTGGTATTTAATTTAGAACTTAAAATTTTCACATTCGAGAACCAATCTTCATCAAAAATAGGATTAGCAATTTTTACTCTTTCTTTCCGAAAATACGGATCTTTAACAAGATTATATGAATAGCCCAACTCATCTCTTTCTTCTGTGTTATCGTAAGCAGCATTAACTGTTGTTGAATTAAGAACTGCTATACATGTAACAATCACGCTTATTATTATAATTAATATTTTTTTCATACTTTATCCTTTCTATTTTATACTTCAATCACCCTTTTTTGTCACAAGCTATATAGCGTACTGTGACTTCATCCCCTCATTTTGACATCACCACACTTACTTTTGTTTTATGATAACACTTTTATTTAATAATATCAATGCCGAATATGTCACAAAAAGACAATACATCAATTAAATTCTTTCATACATAATAGTTTTAGTATTTTCTTTTAGTTTTTTATTTAATGGTAGATAAATAGATACATATGAAATAAGTATAATCCAAATTATTGGCACGAAAACAACATATAGATTATAAAAATGTACCTTAAATACAATCTCTTGACCTTTATTAAATTCATTATTTAAAATATTTATCATAGTTCTTACAGATATTGTACTTAAGATTAATCCAATAAAACTTATTATTAAAAATCCAAACCCATACAAACTATAAAAATATTCACTCTTAACTCCTAATGACTTAATAGTCCCAATTGTTTGATAGTTAACATTGAACGTATGTTTAACCTGATTAATAAATAGTAAGATTGTTATTAATGTGAAAAGAATTATTACTGACCATAATACTAATATATTGTCTTTTGCTAAAAAAATTCTTGCTTCAATTCTATCAATATGAGGTGCGTAATAATTATATTTTTGATTATTTTCATAGATATAATCAACGATACTAATTAATTGATTGGTTGTTAAATCTTTAGTTAATGTATATATTTCATAGTTATTTTCATCAAAAGTAAAACTCTCATTAACGTATAAGAACATATCTCTATGGCTTGTATTAAACTTATAAATGTTATAATTACTAATATTTCTAGGTAATTTTTTAGCATACTCAAAGTCGTCGTTATTTGATCCTGTATCAACTATACCACTAACAACTAAATCATAATATTCTCCGTCAATCTCGATTCTTGAGACAGCTTTTCCAATTAAATCTGCATAAGAAGAAATCACTTCATCATCATCAACATATTTGCCATCATACCCATTATCTTTATAATAATTAAATATATGTTTTGATATAACAACTTCAATTTTATTGCCATCGTTCTTTTTTGGAAGTTCACCAATAAGTAGTTCAAGTCCCAATTTTTCTAAGTTTTCACTTGAGATTTTGACCATTCCTGCAAAACTTGAATAATAATAGTTGTTATTTAACCATTTGTAATAATCTATTCCACTATTGTAATCTTTATAATACTTGTGAAATTTGATATTAGGAAAAATATTACTCATTTCTTCAAGTTTTATTTTTTCAACTTCAATATCATTATATGGAATATTTTCAAAATTTATTTGCTCAATTTTACCAGCTTTAAAAAGTTCTTCTATAGGTTTATATCTTTCAAGTGAAACCAAAGATATCATTGTTCCTATTAATGTTAAACTTATTATCAAAATAATTAACAATATAATATATCGACTTATTCTACTAAATACTATATTTTTTAAATTCTTAAAAAAGTATTTGAAATTTATTTTAGTTTTTACTTCTTCTAATTCATTACTATTCGTTTCTTTCATTACTTTATTGTTATTAAATTCTTCTGTTAAAATACCATTTTCCATCTTTAATACTACATCAGCATATTCTTCAATATTCTCATAGTCGTGTGATGATAATATTACTAACTTATCTTTTGATATCTCTTTTAAGATTTTATAAATTTCACTCTTTGTTTCACTATCTAATGCACTTGTTGGTTCATCTGCTAGTATTATTTTACTATCTTTCATTAATGCTCTTAGAATCGCTACTCTTTGTTGTTCCCCTCCAGATAGTTCATCTGGATATTTATCTAAATATTCTTCTTTTAATTCAACTTTTTCTAAATATTCAATTACTTCATCTTCATTAATACTTTTCCCTTGAATACTTAATGCAAATTCAATATTTTCATATACTGTATAATCTTCTAATAGATTATGATCTTGAAATACATATCCAATTATTTGTTTTTTATATTGATTAATTAGCTTTTCTTTCTTATTACTTATCTCTAAATCATTAAAGTATACACTTCCACTTGTTGGATAGTCATTACTTGAAATCAAGTTTAAAAGAGTAGTTTTTCCACTACCTGATTTACCTTTTATTAGGACTAAGCCTTTATCTTTATATTTATAGGTTACATTGTTTACTGCTAGTACTTCTTTTTTATCTGAATCAATATATTTTTTTGTTACTTTTTCTAGTTTTAACATATCTTATCCCTCGTTACTCTTAATTATAACCTTTATTTTATTATATTAAAAGGTAAAATTTGTCTTTTAAAGTTAAAAATTAAAGGGCACTATTATTGTGCCCCTATTTTACTATTTATTGATTTTTATTAATTTTTGTTTTAAAAGATTTTCTTTATCTATATATGGTAATGTATAATCAATATTTTCTTCTTTACCTTTTATCGCACCAACTTCTTGCATATGAATATCAATAAGTTCTTTTAATTGAATTACTGCTTTATGAGTTGAAACTTTAAATAAGACAGGTGTATTATCATGAAGTTTCTTTCCTCTCATATCTTGAACCTCGTATCTAGTATTTCTAAGTTTATCAAAATCTAGATTTATATATGCATCTATGATATTTCCGTGAATCTAGAACTTAACTACTGGTCTACCATGATACATAAATCTTTCATTTCTCCATGACTTTCTTATTGTTACGTCTTCATAGGTTAATAAATAATTTTTTATTTCACTAAATCTTTCTTGTGATTCTTTTGGTGCTTGGTGCATTCTTGCTACAAACGAATAATTATATCTTATATATAGTCCATTATTATCTAAATTATTATTTTTAGTTTTTCTTTCTTCTTTTTTCATAGGTTTCATCTCTTCTTTCTTTTGTATTATTATAGGTTTTGTTTTTTCAACTATTATTTCAATTTCTTGATTATTTTTTTCTTTATTTTTTCTAGCTCGAATAGCTATTTTGATTAAACAAACAAGAAGAATTACAAGTGCTAAGACTATTAATGCTATTTTCCAAATCTTTTCATCGATTCCCCAAATCAAAAGGGGTGCTGAAAAGACATAAAACTTATAGGTTTTATTTTTTTTGTTTTTGATCATATTTATTTTTTCTCCTAATATTATTCTTTAACCACAAAATTCATCAATCTAATTGATGATAATTATTGTTTTTAACACCATTAATTCGGTGATTAAAAACTTTATATTTAGAATTTGTTTTGAAATTTATTTATTATTTTTTTCTTTTACTCTAGTTACTTCACTAACAAGATTTTCATATTTATCAGTATCAACTTTAGCTTCTAAATATTCATCTTGATAACTCTTAGCTTTTTGTTTCAATATTTCAATCTTTGCTTCTTCAATAGTTAAATTAATAATTTCTTTATCATCATAATCAAATTTCTCAATTAGATACATATATTTGTTATCTAGTTTCTCAATTAAAAGTTGATCTTTAATAGAATTTTTCTTCATTTTTTCTTTGAGAATGTCCTTAACAAGTTTTAAGTTTTTTATCACAAAATTATCAATATCATTATTAAAATCACTAATATGCTCAAATATATCAGATAAATTGTTTTGTTCTAGGAATATTTTTTTACACAAATCAATAATGGTTTGAATTTTAGGACTAGTTTGAATAGTTCTTTCATTAGTATTCTCATCATTATTTTTTTCTAATGTTTTAAGATTAACCTCTTTTTTAATTCGTACTATCTCTTGCTTATTATAATTATGAAATATCTTTTCTAAAGTGCTGTAATGGCTATCTATTTGATTAGTTGAATTAAATGGTAATAAGAATGCTGTAGCATATTTTTTTCAGTATAATATCCGTTTAATTTTGTATTTAAGTTTATTATTATTGTTCCATGATTCTTCTTTTTATATCTTTTTGCTTCATTATAAACATTATTTAGTTCTTCCTTTGATGAAGCATTCTTCATTATTTTAGTTTTGAGTTTTTTCAAATATAAATTATCTGTCTTTCCATTCTTAATTAGATGTGTAGTTTTTTCACCATTTACTTCAATAGCGTTAATAAGCTTATTACCTACAAATATTGTCATGCACGTAATAGCTGTAAGAAATAAGTATATTATTCTTTTCTTCTTCATTCTACCACCCTCTCTATACGAAAATAATACTTATTTTTCGTAATAAATTATGTCAAAATGTTCCAAAACGCATTAAAAATGTTCCTAAAAGCAAAAAAAGTTGTAAACTTTCATTTGATAATCAAAGAAATATTTACAACCCTTTTTATTTTATTTATTGTAATTAACTTTTATTAAATCTTTCTTTAATAATTCTTCTTTACTAATATATGGAACTGTATAATCAATATTTTGTTCTTCACCTTTTACTCCCCCAACACTTTCCATATACATATCTATTAATTCTTTTAAGTAGTCTAATGTTCTACTTCCTACTACTTTAAATAATACTGGTGTATTCTCATGTAATCTTTTTCCTCTTAAATCTTCTACTTCATATTTCGTATCTTTTAACATTTCATAGTCTAGATTTAAGTATGCATCTAAGATGTTCCCATGGATCCAAAATTTAGCGATTGGTTTTCCTTGATACATAAATCTTTCATTTCTCCATGATTTTCTTACTGTTACACCTTCATAACTTAATAAATAGTTCTTTATTTCACTAAAGCGTTCTTGTGACTCTTTTGGTGCTTGATGCATTCTTGCTACAAATGAATAGTTATATCTTATATATAGTCCGTTATCAATAATTAGTTCTTCTTTTGGTTCTTCCTTAACTTCTTTAATTATTACTGGTTCTATTTCTTTTTTCTTTTCAATAACTATTGGTTGTTGAACAACTTCTTTTTCTATCTTCTTAGTAACAATTGGTTGTTCTTCTGAGATTTTAATCTCTTCTTTCTTTTCAACTTTCACTTCTTTTTCTTTCTTCACTTCAATAAATAAATATACTAAGTATACTAATAATATTAAAATTATTACTATTAATACTATTATAATTGCTTTTCCTAATCTTTCATTGATTGCAAAAAATAGGAATGGTAGTACTATCGAGTTTAATCTTTTTTTATTACTTTTTCTTTTTAATATCATTATTATTTCTCCTACTATAGATTTAAATTATTGTTTTACTCATCTATAGTCATATTATAGTATATTACTAACAATTAATTATTTTGATGTTCTAAACTACACTATAAATGTTCCAAAAGACAAAAAAAGAGATAATTATTCATGAATCCAATAATTCCCAAATCTTTTTTGGTACAATTATTGAGGTTCAATATAATAACCTCCTTCTAATTTTTTAGTTTGATTTAGATCTTTTCTTATCATTCAAATAAAACAAATAACTTATTCCTAAGAAAATGATTACTAAACCTACAATGTATGCTAGTGACATCAATCCAACTCGATCATAATCCATGAAAAAATATGGATAATGAACTGGTACTTTATTACTATCATAACCAAATATAAATCCACTCAATCCTATAATTGATGTATAAAATACATACGACAATGGAAAAATTAATACATAATAAATATCTTTTAAAACTAAATGACCTCTATCGCTAAATACTAAATAATCAATCAAAAATAAGATTGGTGTAATTGCATGAACAGATAAATTACTATATGTCCATAATGGATAATTACTTTTAATTGCTTCTGGAGCAAGTAACACCCAAAAAACAATAAAAGTTAAAAGGATATCTATCACAAAAATAAACTGAATTCTTGGCTTAAATGATGTCTCTTGCTCATTGTTTTTTAAAGTGTTTACTGTTTTATAAATTAAATATCCAAAAAATACTAAAACTACTATATTACTTTGAACAGTATAGTAAAGTAATGTTCCAAAACTAATACTACCTGAAAAAATTCCTAAATGAACTAATACTCCTGTAAGAGCAATTACAAATCCAATTACTCTATATGTTAGCGCAATCTTTACTTTATTCATAATTATTCCGTTCTAAGAGCAACAACAGGATCTTTATTAGCAGCAATTCTTGATGGAATTAATCCTGCAATTAATGTAAGTAAGACACTTATTAACACAAGTGCTGCACCATGTAATATATTTAATCTTGCGATTCCACTATATTCAACCATTGGTTCTAATATTTTACTAATGATCGGATTTAATCCTAATGTTAAAATTATTCCTAAAACTCCTGATATAAACCCTAACATAATTCCCTCAGCATTGAAAACACGCGAAATATCTTTTTTTCTTGCTCCAATACTTCTTAATACTCCAATTTCTTTAGTTCTTTCTAAAACAGATGTATAAGTTATAATTCCAATCATAACCGATGATACGAACAATGAAATAGCTGAGAAAGCAATTAAAATAATTGAAACACTATTTGTAAGTGTGTTAATAAAGCTAACACTCAACTCAACTGTATCTAAATATGTAATAATATCTTTTTCAAGTCTTCCTTCTTTATCGTTATATTCATCAATTATAGCTTTTATTTCTTTCTTGTTATCTAAACCCTTTGGATAAATCATATAACTCATTAAAATATTTAAAGGATCATCTTGTCTTATAAAACTTACTACTTCATCATTATAATAGATACCTGGAGTAACTTGAATAAATTGACTAAATGAAGAAAGAATTGAAGTAATCTCAATTTCGATTTGTTCATTAAACTTATTTTTAATATTTTCTTTATTATCCAACGTATAATCTGCTTGTTTATATACTCTGAATGTTTTTCCAAGAATCTCATTATATTCTAATTTTCGATCAGTTGGTAATCCTAAAAAGTTTAAAACACTATTAGGTACTCTTCCGTCACTATTCAAGAATAAGTATGCTTGATATTTATTATTTGAGTCTTTTTGGGCATGAACTTTCATTTTTTCAGCAATAAAACTATCTGTAATAAGTGTTTGATTAATGAAAATAGTATCACTATCAGGATCATTAACTCCTTGCCCTGTCAATGGATTATTATATCTAGTGATTAGCTCTCCATTAACGATATTAGCAAATCTTGATCTATACCCATAAACTTTAATAACTGAATCAGCAACTTTAGTAATCTTATTATCAATTACTTCAACAAATTCAGGATTATCAAGATTATTTTCTCTTCGACTTGGAGTATAGTCATATCCTCCAACTCCACCATCTACTGGATTAGGTTTAAGAGTATTCATCATAGAGTTTATATCAATTCCTACACGTCCAATTTCTAATGGAACAACAGCAAAGTTATCACTTTCAAGTTTATCTAAATAGATATCAAAACCATTTTTTAATGATAAAGATAGTGCAATACCAATAATACCTATACTCCCTGCAAAGGCTGTAAGAATAGTTCTTGCTTTTTTGGTAAGTAGATTTTTAAAACTTAATGACATTGCTGTAAAAAAACTCATTGATGTTTTTTTAGTTTTTTCAAATATTACATTACTATCTTTTTTATTAAAAGGATTAGTATCATCTGTTACACGTCCATCTAACAATGAAACAATTCTATTACTATACTCTTCTGCTAGATTCTTATTATGAGTTACCATAATAATTAATTTATTCTTAGATATTTCTTTTAATAATTCCATAATCTCAACACTAGTTTCACTATCAAGTGCTCCGGTTGGTTCATCTGCTAAAATAATGTTTGGTTCATTTATTAATGCTCTTGCTATTGCAACTCTTTGCATTTGACCACCGGATAATTGGTTTGGTTTCTTATTTAAGTGATCTGCTAAACCAACTTTTTCTAACATTTTAGTTGCTTTTTCTTTTCTTTCAGTCGGAGACACTCCAGACAATGTTAAAGCTAATTCAACATTTGATAATACTGTTAAGTGCGAAATTAAATTATAACTTTGGAAGACAAATCCAATTCGATGATTTCTGTATGAATCCCAATCTGCATCAACATAGTTTTTTGTTGAAACATTATCAACAAGTAAATCTCCTTCACTGTATCGATCTAATCCCCCAATAATATTTAACAATGTTGTTTTACCACAACCTGAAGGTCCTAAAATAGAAACAAATTCTTTTTCTCGAAATTCTAAATTAATTTTCTTTAAAACTCTTATAGGCTTTTTATCAACGTAATAATCTTTGGACAAATTCGTTAACTTTAACATCTCATCGCCCCTCTCTAAATTTGTTTATATTATACCATTTTTATATATTTAGAAAAAGAAAAAAACGCATAAAGCGTTTTATTATTTATATTTATAAGACACTCTTATAACTGTCTCTTGTTATATTGATTAATTTCTAGTTTATTTTTCCTTCATTAGATGCTTAATTTATTTTATAAAAATAGAAAGTAACTACTTAAAGTTGTTTCTATATTCATATGGAGTTAATCCAACGACTTTTTTAAATTTTTTCGAGAAATAATTTGCATCAGTAAATCCACATAAATGTCCTATTTCATATACTCTTAATGATGTTGAACCTAAAAAATGTTTTGCATGTCTAATTCTAGTATTCACTAAATAGTCATTAAAATTAGTTCCTGTCTCACTTTTTATTATTCTTGACAAATGTTCTCTTGAAACCTTTAATTCATCAGCTACTTCTCCCAAGCTTATTTGTTTTGCATAGTTTTCTTCAATGTAATAAATAGCTTTTCTAACCAATTGATTAGATATTTCAATAGACTCATCATCAATACTTCTGTTTTCTAGAATTACTGGGCTCCTACCTAACGCCTTAGCACCTTTCAAAACTTTTATCAATGAACTAATTGATTGTTTGGTATATTCATATATTGCTAAATGACAATCAGGAAGATCTTGTCCTAAAACATCATATGGTGTTCTTAAGGATATTAACATTAGCTTTTCTTGTTTGTGGATTAATTGTGAATAAAGAACTTTTTGAACAAGTGTTAAATGTGAATCTGATAATGCTAATATTACCTTTTTATTTTTAACAATACTTCCTATCTCATTAACATTGAAATTTTTATTATCAATACTATGATATGGTATACCAAATTCTTCACCAATTATTTTGGCAATATCCATATTTTCAACATTCTTATCCTCGGCAATTGAATTTAAATAGTTTGTTACACCAACAATAATTGTTTCACTATCAATCTCAAAAGGTTTACCACTAACTAATGTTACACTAGATAGGCTTATTGCATTAGCAACTTCTTTATTTTTATTGAAATCAACATTTTGAACTTGGTCTTTAATATATTTCTCTTTTGTTCTTAAAACACTATTGACTCTTAAATCTAATTCTTCTTCACTAATTACTCCATCGTTTAAAGCTTTTATTATGCCATTTCTTACACTTAATTGTCTTCCGAATCTATGACTTACCATAATCATATCAACACCTGCTTTAACAGCGAAAACACCTGCTTCTTGAAGAGAAAATGCTCTTGATATTGCATCCATTTCAAAACAATCACTAACAACCATACCTTGATATCCGATATCTTTTCTTAATAATCCTTCAATTATCTTTTTTGATAGTGTTGCTGGAAATCGATCATCAATCTTAGTGTATAAAATATGCGCTGTCATGATTGCTCCTGGATGATATTTTTGATTTAAATAAGGAATAAGTTCATTCTTCTTTAATTCTTCAATTGAAGTATCTAAATGTGGTAAATCTAAATGTGAATCAACACTTACATTACCATGACCAATAAAATGCTTATATGATGATAAAACCCCTTTTGACTCCAATCCTTTTGCATAATCACTTGCTAGCTTACTTACTAAATATGGATCATCTGAAAATGCTCTAATTCCAATTACCGGATTATATGGATTACTGTTAATATCAGCAATTGGTGCTAAGTTAAAATTAACACCTAAATAATTCAATTCTTCTCCTAATATTTGACCAATTTGAAGGGCAGCATCAGGTTTATTATAACTTGCAGCACCAATAGACATATGACCAGGAACGTTAGTAACACCATCATAAATTCTTCTGACATTTCCGCCTTCTTGATCAATTGCAATAAATGCTTTGACACCATTATATTTTAGTGCTGCTTCTTGAATTCTTTCAGTCATTATTTTTAGATCATTTGCTGATTTTATATTTCTAGTAAATAAAATAATATTCCCAAAATGATATGTTTTAATAAGTTCAATAATATCTTCAACATTATCACTTAACCAACCTATTATCATTATTTGTCCGACTTTTTGTTCTATTGTTAAGTTCATCATAATCTACCCCTTTATTGCTCCTGCTGTTAAGCCTTTTATAATATGTTTTTGTAATAATATATATACTAATAATACCGGGATTATAACTAATGTTACTGATGCGGCCATCAAACCAAAATCTGTCCCGTATTTAGAACTGATTTCTTTTAATATCGCACTGATTGGCATTTTATCTTTATCAGATATTACGACCATTTGTAAAAACAAATCATTATAACTCCATAAAAATACAAATATTGAAGTGGTTGCAAATGCCGGTTTAGCCATTGGAAAAACTAAATGATATAATACTTGAAAAACATTTGCCCCATCAATATATGCAGACTCTTCTACTTCGATTGGAAGTTGTTGCATAAATCCTGTTAAAATTACAACTGCAAAACCAACATTACCCGCAACTTGCGGCAATACAACTCCAAATCTAGTTCCATTAATACCTAACTTAATTAATATTTCATGTAAAGGATAAATAATTGAAAATATTGGAAACATCATACATGCTATTATAAATCCATAAACAATCTTTTTACCTTTAAAATTATATCTAGCAAGCGCGAATGATGCAAGCCCTGCAATTAATAAAACCAAGATAACTACTATAATTGATATGAATAAACTATTACCATATGCTCTTATAATATTATATTCTCCTGTTGCTGCAGTAATATAGTTACTAAAAGTAAAATTTTTAAATGGTAAATTAAATGAGTTTCTAAGGATATCTGCAGATGGTTTAAATGAATTTATAACAATCCAAATAAATGGATAAATTGTTATAAGTGCCCAAATAGATAACACTATATAGGTAATAATATTTATATACTTTTTTTTCATAAATACCTCCTATATATCCTTATTCTGTTTAAATATCTTATTAACTACACCACTTAATCCGACACCTAAAACAGCCATTATAACTGCAAATGATGCAGCAAGTCCTAAATTCTTATTTCTAAAAAAAGCTATATTATACATATATGTTCCAAGTAAATATGTTTCTCCATTAGGATTAGCAATTGGATTTAGAATATATGGTAGATCAAACACTTTTAAAGTTCCAGTGATTGCTAAGACAATTACAACTCTAGTAACATTTTGAATTAATGGGATCTTAATCTTAAATGTTGTTTGTAATTCACTAGCTCCATCAATTTTTGAAGCTTCAATCATTTCATTTGATATTGTTGTTAATCCTGTTAAAAAGATAACAAAATAAAAACCAATATATTGCCAAATAACTGGCATCATCATTACATATAAAAACTTTTTACCATTATTTAAATCAAACCAAGTTACCGGCTTTATCTTAAAAATACTTAGAATCTGATTAAACAATCCTCCATCTGTTTTATAAAACATTTGGAACATTAAACCAAGTGCTGTTGCTGATATAATAATTGGAATAAAAAATGATATTTTATAAAATGAACTAAATTTAGTTATTTGATTAACAAGTAAAGCTAAAACTAACGCTATACCTACTTGAAAAATAATTACAAGCACCATAAGTAAAAATGTATTTCCAATAGCAATCCCAAATTGTCTACTTGTTATTAACTCTTTATAGTTATTAAATCCTGTAAAAACAGGATTTCTATCTAAGATACTAGTATATCTAAAAAAACTATTATAGATGTTAATAGCAAACGGATATATCAAGAATATTACTAAAAATATCAACATTGGAATAATAAATAGATATGCTATACCATTTTTTTTATACATAAAACCATCATCCTTTAATTTAGGGTGCTACAAAAATGTAACACCCTTATTTATTAATTCTTACTTTTGATCATTTGAATAAGTAGTTGCAGCTGTTTTTGCAAGTTCAATATTATTATTAATAAATGCTGCTTGAGCTTCAACTAATGTTGCATATGTTCCTGTTTTAGATGCATCACCTAATGGTAATACTGTAAAGTTAACTCTACCTATTAACCCTCTTAATTCTTTACTTAAATTTGTTTCATTTGTTGCTGCTGCTTTATCATCAGCTGCAAACCCACCCGCTTTAGTAACAAATTTTGATAATGCTTCAGTCGAAGTCATATTTTCAATGAATTTAACTGCTGCTTCTCTTTTGTACTTATTATCCCAAGCTTTTTTAGTTATATAGAATCCTGATGTAAATCCACTTAATAACGTTGTTTTATGTGTTGAATTTAATTCTGGGAATGGATATACACTGACATTTGGTAACTCAATTCTTCCACCAAACCAAGATCCATCTAATTGAAATGTATATTTACCATCCAAAAACGCTTGACTTGAAAATGCTTCTTGATTATCTTTACTTAAATATTGTTCAATCTCACTTAATTTTAATAATGCTCCTGATAATTTATCAGCACCACCTGTTTTAACTATTTCTTGATAATAGTCTGGTCCTAATTCAGCAGCAACTAAATGATCAATCCAATAGTGTGGAATATCAATTCCATAAGCAATTGGTTTATATCCTTCAACATCTTTATTATCTTCAACAAGAATAGCTAATAATGATTTAAATTCCGTCCATGTCCAACTAGTTTTTTCTAAATATGCTTTTGCTTCAGCAGATTTAAAATGATCTTTATTAGTAAATATCCCTTCAACAAATCCAGTTGTTGGTACTGAATGTGTTCCTAAAACTGATGCATTAATATTTTTAGCATAATCTGGATATTCTTTTCTTATATCCTCAATCGACATTACTAATCCTTCATCTACAAATGCTTTTGCTGTTTCACCAGTAAAAAATTGTAGAACATCTGGTTCATTACCATTTTTAAAATCTGCAATTACTCTTGATTTCCATTCTTCATCTGAAGTACTAGAATTATCTTTAACTTTAAATCCAGTTTCTTCTTCAAATTTCCCAATTCTCTCCTGATACACTTCAACATTTGCATCAGTCCCACCAAACATACTGACAGTTTTTAATTCTTTTTTACTATCGTCACAACCCACTAAAACTAATCCACCAAATAAAACAAATAATATAACTAAGAACCGCTTCATGAAAAATCCTCCTTTGTAAGCGTTTTTATATTATTAGTATATCAACGAATCAGTATTCATACAATATACATAGTTGATATAAATAGTAAATTATTGATAATTGAATTTAAAAAGAATGGATATTAAATATTTCTTACTTAATACCCTTTATTCTTATTGTTTATATGTTACTTACTATTTTTTATAATATAATAAAGATTTGTATACATTGATAGTTCTACATTACATGTTTTACTTTTAAGTTTCTTATCAAAGTAGTTAAACTTTAACTTATTATCCTCTTTAATATCTAATGATTTCAAATCAGCTAGATACAATCTTTTATATTGATCAATCTCTGTATTCATAGCCGTAACTAAACACTTACCACCATGTTTACTATAATACTCACATCCACTCATATCATCAATCTTTAAAACATAATAAAATTGTGGTTTACCACCTTCATAAATTGTTCTTGCAGCACCAACAAATTTAATCTTACTTCTATATTTAGAAATCTCATTATTATCAAATTTATAATTTTCCATTAGAACATTAACAATTGTATCAATACCAAGTTCCATTGAAACATTTTTGTAATCATCAATTAATAATCTTGATGCAATTGAAGCTGTTACTTTATTTTTAGAATATGTAGCATTATTATTTCTGTGTGGAAGAATAATTTTATTATCATTAAAGATCACTAAACAATTAATACCAATATGATTCGAAAAATTGGAATCTACAAATTCTCTAAGTTTAGGACCTTGTTCATACATAGATCTTAATGTTAGATTACCCTGAATTTTATAATCGATTGCTCTATTTGTAACCATATGTTTATAATAATCCGATTTTTCAGTATTAAATATAATCTTATCTTCTTCTTCAACAACACTTGATAGACGCAATGTTTTATGATTTTTAAATGTACTCATTGAGTGAGCCGAAATAATATTAAAATAATTATTTGTTATAAATGAATCTAATTCAAATTCAGTATCACTATGTTTTATTTCAATTTTTTTAGTTGCATCACAAATCTCAGTAAAAAATATTTCTTTTTTATTTCCATTTATATCCAAAACTATCGGAGTTTCTAAATCATATTTTTTCTTTAAATAACTCGCTTTTTGATTACTTTTCAATGTATCTTCTTTTATCGCTCTATACTGTTTGAAAATTGCAGTTTGAAAAATAGCTAATGAATACCCAAATAATGTAGCTGGTAATTCACTCATTGCATCTTTAAAAAACAATATAAAGCCTATAATCCAAACAATTAATATAACAACAATAATCGTTAATGGATGTTTCAAAAAATTTAGAAACTTTTTAATAATTTTTTTCATTTTTATCCCCTTATTCAAATAATTTATCATGAATTAGTTTTGTTATTTTTATATCATTTTTATAACTCTTAAAACTTTTAAAGAAATTCTCATAATGACTTAACAATCTATCTTCGACCTTACTTTCAAATACAATTTTTCCATTTAACTTAATTACTTGATTAGTATGATCAATTTCAATCATCTCATAATCATTTTTAATAATTGTATTTTTCATATTTGAGTTATTATCCCAATTGATATTTACAACTATTTTTGAATCATTACAAAGATATTCTCTTGTCACAACATAATCTTGATTAGTATCATCATCTACTTCTCTATATTTTCTATATAGTTTATACTTATCCAAATTAACAAAAATACTTAACATACTTAAAACATTAACACCACTATCTAACCATGCGCCACCAAAATGTTTCTTTAAAATCCCTTCATCCGTGTAATAAGGATCATTTATATGAACTACTATTTCATCAAAGTTTTTTAAAAACAAATCATTATTCTTTAAAAATAGAACTTCATCACCATACATCCAATGATAAACTACATTAAATCTATCACCAAATTCCTGATACAATTTTTCAAAGTCTTTTTTATCAATTGTTGCAGGCTTTTCAACAAAAACTTTTTTACCATTTGATAAAAAATAATTCGCTATTTCATAATGAGTATTAGGAGGTGTAGTTACAAATACTATATCAATATCATCTAAAGGTATCTTAGTATAGTCTTTTATATACTTAATATTTATAACATCGACAACTTCTAAATTAGAAATATATTTGATTTCTAAACTTGTTTCTTTGTTTATAGCTTCTAAATACTTTTTTCCTATAATCCCAAAACCAATTATTGCAGTTCGCATACTTTTCTCCCTTTTTATTTAATTATACATTTTTTTGTTAAAAAATATAATAATTTTTTGATAATTTAAATAAATATAAAAAAAGAGGAATAAAATAATTCCTCTAAATTAAACTATTATTTCTTTATTCTGTTCTAAGAGCAACAACTGGATCTTTCTTAGCTGCTGATCTTGATGGTATTAAACCTGATAAAACTGTAAGTAAAATACTTACTAGTAACATTATAAGCGCATAATGAATTGGGAATATTGCAATTGACATTCCAACCAAAGGCTTAACAACACCATTGATTGCTAATGATAGTATATACGTTACTCCAACACCGATTAAACCTGAAGTTGCTCCTATTATAAATGTTTCTGCATTAAATAAATATGAAACATCTTTTTTTCTTCCCCCAAGAGAACGAATAACTCCAATCTCTTTAGTTCTTTCAACAACAGATACATATGTGATAATTGCAATCATCACACACGACACAAGAAGAGATAATGCTGTAAATCCAATTAATGCAATTGTTATAACATCAATCAATGAACTCATCATTGTCATAACAATCGATAAAGTATCTGTATATATAATATCTACTCTATCGGCTTTTTTTAATACCTTATCAAAGACTTTAATATCTATATCTTGATTCCACTTATCTAAATAGGTTATTAAATCTTTCTTATTTTCAAAATCTGTTGGATATATTGATATTTGATTTGGAACATCAGATCCACCAAGTTCATTTAAACTAACCATTGGAATTTCTTTAACACTTCCACCCATCATTGAACCTAACATTGCACTCATCATATCTGTTTTACCTAAATATGAAACAGATTGATATGTTTCACCTTCAAATTCAAAACTATATGTAGCTGTTATTCCTAAATCTTTATAAACTCCTGATCCTTGTTCAACTTCTGTTTTCATCCCATAGAATGCATCAAGATTATTATTCTTTAAATATGATGTGATTTTCGAATTATTATTTGATTCGATTACATAATTTGCAAGTTCTTCAGTATAATAAAAACCACTTGTTAAACTGCCAAAGTTAATATCCTCTTTAGGTTCTAATATTCCTGTAATCTTTAATTTTAATCCATTTTTAAAATTATCATTTTGATATGAATTATATGTAAATGGAGCAAGTGCATCAGTAGGATCATTAAATACAACATCATTTGGATACCACGTAAACTCTTTACCTATCAATTCATCATAACTCAATTTACTTCTTTCTAATGATGGATTATATAAAGGTGATTTACCTGCTTTATATATAAGATTAATAAACTCTTCCTGACTATAATATCCAAGTTGAGCAAGTAATAAATCATTAAGTTGGTTGTCACTATTAACAACAATCATTATTTCGTCTTTATTTTTAGAATAATTACCATGAAGCATATTATATTGTTCTTTTATATATTCTTCATTATTTGGAACTTGCATAAAGTTTTCACTTAGTGATCCAATTAAAGATGAATATTCGGAATACTGAGTCTTTTTTAACATATCTGTATATATCATTCTTAAAGTACTTAAAGACATTTGATCACTATTGTCATTATTTGATTTATAGACATCTGTATACAGATTATTTGTTAAATCAAGTCCGTAATTTAAAAGAATTGCCGCAACACTATTACTTGGTGCATTGTTTAAATATTCAACATAATCCTTAGTTATTGTGTTATTAACCATTAAACCGCCCGCGTTATCCGCTCTTTTCATAAGAGCTTCTACCATTGAATTAACATTGATATATCCTGCTTCTTTAATGACCTCAATTTTTTCTTCTGGTGTCATCATATTTTGCATAGCATTTATATCCATTGCAGTCTTTCTTATCTCAATTGGATTTCCAGATAACATATCATTTTGCATATTATCAATTTGTGTTTGTAGTCCAAAAGATAATGCTAAAACAAGAGATACACCAATAATTCCAATTGAACCTGCGATACTTGTTAGAATTGTTCTTGCTTTTTTCGTAAACAAATTTTGAAGTGATAATTTAAAAGATGTGAAAAACGACATTTTAGCTTTTTCTTTATTTGGCTCATTTATTTCTTTCTTCAATAATTCATTTCTTTTATTTGTTTCTTTAATCTCGTTTTTTTCAGTAAATGGATTCGAATCACTTTGTAATTCACCATCCAATAACTTTATAATTCTTGTTGAATACTCATTTGCAAGTTCTGGATTATGTGTAACCATAATAACTAATCTATCTTTAGCTATTTCTTTTATTAAATCCATAATTTGTACTGATGTTACAGTATCAAGTGCTCCTGTTGGTTCATCAGCAAGTAGTATCTCTGGATCATTTACAAGTGCACGTGCAATTGCAACTCTTTGACTTTGTCCACCAGATAATTGATTTGGTTTTTTATTATATTGACCTTGTAAACCAACTTTGTCTAATGCTTTTTTAGCACGTGCTGTGCGTTCTGTTTTTGATACACCCGCTATTGTAAGTGCTAATTCAACGTTTCCAAGTATTGTTTGATGTGGAATTAAATTATAGCTTTGAAAAATAAAACCAATTCTTTTATTTCTATAAACATCCCAATCAGAATCTTTAAACTCTTTTGTACTTCTACCATTTATAAATAAATCACCCGTTGTATATTTATCAAGTCCACCAATTATATTAAGCATTGTTGTTTTACCACAACCAGATGGTCCCAGTATTGAAACAAACTCATTTTGTCTAAATGATAAATCAATACCTTTTAATGCTTCAACTTTTGTATTTCCAACTTCATATTCTTTTCTAATCTCTTTAAGTCTTAACATATTTACCTCCCATATAAATAATCTACGCAATGAATATTAACACTCAAATATAAACTAAATTTAAACTTTTTATTCTTTTTGCATATAATGTGACATTATGTTAAAATCTATTTAATTCAAATCATTAAGGAGGCATATATGTTTAATATTCTAATTGTTGAAGATGATAAAAATATTCAAAAGCTAATGACTGAAGTATTAATAACTGATGGCTATAAAGTTACAAGTGCATTTAATGGTATTGAAGCGTTAGATGTTTTAGAACAAAAGCAAATTGATTTAATCATTTTAGATATCATGATGCCTAAAATGAATGGTTTTGAATTTGCTAAAACACTTAAGAATAATAATGCCTTTATACCAATACTCGTTATCACAGCAAGGCATCTATTAGAAGATAAAAAGAAAGCTTTCACGTTAGGTGTTGATGATTATATGATTAAACCTGTTGAAGAGGAAGAAATGTTGCTTAGAATTAAAGCACTTCTTAGAAGAAGTAATAATACAAGCGAGCATACTTTAAAAATCGGGAATATCACCCTTAACTACAATGAGTTGTCAATTAAGACAAATAAAGAAAATATTTACTTACCTAAAAAAGAATTTTATATTCTCTATAAACTCTTAACTAACCCCAATACTATCTATACTAGATTTCAATTAATGGAAGAATTTTGGGGATATGATACTGAAAGTGAGACACATACAGTGAGCGTTCATATCAATAGGATTAGATCAAAGATTGATTACATAGAAGAGTTTAAAATATTAACAATTCACGGTTTAGGATATAAGGCAGTTATATATGAAAAATAAAAAACAAAAAGGTAATATAAACCTCTATCTAAAATTTACACTTCTTTTTCTATTTATAATGTTATTATCAGGTTTAATTGTTAGTTTATTAGCATTTATTTTTTCATTAATTTCAAACAAAGAAATGGGATTCATTTTAAGAGCTTTAGTTGCGACAACTGTTATTGGTGTTTTACTAACATTCTTAGTTTCACGTATCTTTCTACGTGAAGTAAATAAACTTAAACGCGGTATGCAAGAAATTTCAGAAGGAAACTTTGATGTAAGACTTGACTTAAAACATCCATCAGAACTTAAAAGTATTTCAGATAATTTCAATTTAATGGCTAAAGAATTATCTGCAACACAAATTTTAAGAAATGATTTCATTAGTAATTTCTCACATGAATTAAAAACGCCTATTGTCGCTATTAGAGGCTTTGCAAAACTTCTTCAAAACCCAAATTTATCAGAAGAAAAAAGAAAAGAATTTTTAGATATAATTTTTAATGAATCAAACAGATTATCACAGTTATCATCAAATATTTTGCTACTAACAAAACTAGAGTCACAAGGAATTGTTATTGAAAAGAAAGAATACTATTTAGACGAACAAATAAGACAATGTATTCTTCTTCTATCAAAAGAATGGGAAACTAAAAATATATCTTTTAATCTAGGTTTAAACAAAATAAACTATTATGGAAATGAAGAATTACTCCAACATCTTTGGATTAATCTTATTGGCAATGCCATCAAGTTTAGCAAAAAAGATAGCATGATTAAAATATATCTTGAAGAAAGTGATAATGAAGTAATTGCCACTATTAAAGATTCTGGAATTGGGATGGATACTGAATCAATAAAACGAATTTATGATCGTTTCTTCCAGGTTGATTCAAATAATTCTGCATATGGAAATGGACTTGGATTATCAATTGTAAAAAGAATAATTGATTTATCAAATGGAACTATAAATGTAGAAAGTAAAATAGGTAATGGAACAACATTTATTATTACATTACCAAAAGACTAAATGGCTTTGAAATACCCTTAAATTTGACCAATTAAACTTGGAATTGTAGGGTTATTCAATGCCATTTTTATAATAATACCATCATTTTTGTTCGTTATAATCAACCAAAAAATCTTTTTTTACTGTTTTGTTCGTTATAACAGACTTACTTAAAAGAAAAATCCACCTTCAAAAGATGGATTCTATATATTATTTTATACACTAATTCTTTTTTAACATATCTCTTATATTTCTTAGTTCTTTATTTGGATCAGTATACCAGTTTGAAGCAAAGATACGATAAACATTCCATTTTCTAGACTTTAAATATCTCTCTTGATGAAGTAAATCTTTTCTAGCATTAATATTATCTGGACTTGCAATATCACAAATAATTCCTAATTTATATGAATCTGTCTCTTTATCATAGATTCCTAAATTAATATTATATTTACCAATTCCAATCGATGAATGTACTTCATATTTGTTTCTTTCTAGTCTTTGTTTTATCTCTTCTGCTAATTGGGTTGTTATTGTTTCTTGAGTTTGAACTTCAGTAGCATTTAAACTATTTAAAATAAGTTTTACTGAATCCTGCTTTTTACTTGAAACATAATAACAGTATCTCATAAAATCTTTTAATAACTTCGGTCCTCTGCTTGTTAAGTCTTCAACTTTTAATTCTTCTGGATATAATGAAGAAACAAAATAAATTTTTTTCTTCGCTCTTGTAACAGCAACATTCAATCTATTTTCTCCACCTTCATGATTTAACCAACCAAATCTTCGTTTAACACTTCCTGAGTCATCTTTTGCATACCCCATTGAGAAAATAATTATATCACGTTCATCTCCTTGAACGTTTTCAATATTCTTAACGAATAAACTCTTATCTTCCCCATCTTCAGTTCTAAACATTTCTTGTTCAAACTTTCTTTGGTATGTACTCTTATTAAATAGTTCTTTATCAATATAATTTTCAATCAAATCACGTTGACTACTATTAAAAGTAATCACTCCGATTGTTTCATTATTTTTTCTTTGTCTAAATATTTTTTTAATTAACTCAACAACCTCAAGAGCTTCTTTATGATTCTTACGATCTTCAAAAACACCATCTTCAACATAGACATATTCAATTGGTGGTTTAACACTTTGAGTTTGATTTGGTGAAACAATTAATTTACCATCATAAAATGCATGATTTGAAAAACTTATTAATTCTTCATATTCAGAACGGTAATGATAGTTCAATAATGTTTCAGTATATTTATATCTAGCTAAGTCTAACAAACTCTTAGCATCAAGCGAAGCTTCTTTTAATGTATCTTCTTCAAATAACTCATCCTCATCTTGAATTCTACCAATTCCTAGACTTGAAGGTCTAAGTTGCTTTGGATCACCCGCAATAACAACTTTCTTAGCACGATAAATAGCTGGAATTCCTTTTTCAACATACATTTGTGACGCCTCATCAAAAATAACTAAATCAAACATCCCATATCTAAGCGGCATAACGGCACTAACAACTTCTGGTGTCATCATCCAAACTCTAATATTTTCCATCATTTCAGGTTGGAAAATATCAATAAATGCTTTAATACTTGGTTTTTGTGTTTGTTCCAAAGTACGTTTTATATCCATAATTCTTTTCGTGTTTGAAAAGTTTAATGCATAACGATAAAGTGACATTTCAAATGATTCAATTGTCACTTGCATTTTTTCACTAATCAATGACTCAAGTTTTTCCATTTTATTTTGATAATCATCGATTATATATAAATGTTTTTGATTTCTTGCCTTAAAGTCTTCAATCAGTCCTGTATAATATGCATTAAATAAATAACTTCTATATTTACTAATATCATCTAAATCTTTTACTAACTCATCATTTAATAACATTTTTAAATATTTACGTTCAGTTATCGATAGTTTTTTATGTTTTGTCAGGTACTTATCTAATCTTAAACTATTTTCAAGAATATAATTATTCAACTTTGGATTATTCTTTATTTCTTTTAAATACTTTTTATCAATTGAATTCTTAATTGTCATGAATTTTAATCTTAAACTATTTTGAGAGAAAAACTCTTTATTAAGTTTTCTTCTTCCAAAAAAGCCTTTGTTTTTAATGTTTTCTAAATAATTCTTAAAATCACTGTCAAAACTTTCTAATTCAATTTTCCCACTTCTAGAAATTTTTAAATCTAATTTTAAAAGAATTGGATATTTAGTTATCATCTTTTCAAATTCTAAGTATTCAATTAGTTCTTTATCCTTACTAAAAGTTCTTTCTAGATTATCAATATCTTTAAAAGTAAAATTATTAAAATTTCTTTCAAACATTTGATAGATTTTTAAAGGTGTTAAATCTGATAACACATCTTTATCCTTTAAGTACTTGCTATACAATCCACTTATTGTTACATCTTCATCAATTTTTTCACCATAAAGCAGTCTTAATGAATTATCTAGTGTTGTCGTTAGTTCATTGATTTCTTCTTCCAAATGATAGATATCATTATTTCGTGTTCTAACTGGTGGCATTGGATCTAAAAACCCTTGAAGTTTAGTATAAAAGCTTTGTTTATTTTCGGCATCATCAATAAACATTGAATATCTTGATGCTCCTTTTAATCTTGAATAAATTACATCAAGAGCAACCTTCTTTTCACTAACAACTAAAACATTCTCACCCTTTAAAATACTAGATGCAATAAGACTTGTAATTGTTTGGGATTTACCTGTTCCTGGTGGCCCCCAAATAACTAATTTTTTTTCAGTATTTAAAAGTTCAATAACTTTCTCTTGTGAATCGTTTAATTCATTAATGTATGAAATCTTACTTTCTTTAACAGAACCTTGATTTCCTGTATAAATACCTTTAGCTTCTTTTTTATAAAGATTTGCTTCATCAATTAAACCTTCGAGTAGTTCATTATATTTATGATTAGAAAGAATCGTATCCATATCTTTTTGAATCATAGATGAGTATGGTTGATATCTACCTAAAGTAATATATGATTTAAATGTGAAATTAGTATGCTCTCTTTTAACAAAATCTTCTTTTAATTCATTTTGAAAAGGTTCAAAATTTATTGAATTGGGTTTGCTATAAATTGGTGTACCATTAGATTCATAAAACTTAATGATAATATCTCTTAATACTTCTTCATTAAAACTCTCAATTGAAGGCATTTTAGAATCTAGTGTACCACTTTCAACTTTTGAAGCAGCTAATAATAAATCTCTGTTAAAAATAATATCTTTTTCATTATCCTTTACTAGAGTAATATCTCGTTTATTTCTCTCGAATTTAACAGGGAAATATATTAATGGAGCCTTTATTGGGAAATGTTCCTTTGTAAAAACACCCTCAACATATGGATAAGCAACATATAGATTATAAGATCCTGTTTCTTTAAAAGACTTATTAGTTTCACGATATAGGGTTGTCATTCGATTGTTTATTAATTCGTTTGGAAATGATACTTTAAGTTTTTTATTTTTAGGATTAATTAAAAAGTTGATAATCTCCTCATCGATATTTAAACTAGTTAAATCAAAACTTTTAATATTCTCAACACGTCCCATATATAGATTTGGATTTGATTTTGAAATATTTGTTAATCTATCTTTATAATTATGAAGTACTTTATGCGCAGTTTTAGACACTTGAACCTCTTTAGTAAGGGATTGTTCATATGATAAGATTTCATTTAAAAATCTATCAGCATATAGACTCATAAAATCTTTTTCTAATCCCGAAATAGCCATAAAATCACTTATCTTAAGTGGACGTTTATTTGTTATTTCTTTTAAAGCTGAATCAGTACAGACTACTGGTTCAATTCCCTTTTTCTCTAAAACTTCTTTTCTTATTTCTTCTCTTAGATTATCTAATCTATCTAAAAGAGCATTTCTTTTTAATGCCATAAAATCACCTCACATATTTACTAATTCTATTGTATCACTAATATCGTTTATAACAAAAGACAATGTTATTATAATTATATTTTAAACGTTAAAAGCCTTAATAGGGCATTATATAAATAGAGAACTTTTTAAAGTCCTCTATAAAAGTTAATTAATATTTTCTTTTAAGAAATTCAATGTGTATTCTAAATTGATAAATGCTTCAACAGGATAATCTTTAAAATTAAACTGGTATTCATGATTGAAATCTTTTGTTGAATCTTCTTTCGATGGATAATAACTATCAACAATAACGCCTAATTCATCAAGTTTTTTCTCTAGGCTTTCTGCATGTGCCATAAATGAAATTCGATTTCCATCAGTTAAATATGTTGGAGGATAATCATTTGTTACTTGATCAACAATATTTGTTTGTTTTATTTCATTTCCACTTTTCCAACCACTATATCCAAAATATGACCAACCAATTTGTTTAACAAAAAAACTTAGAATATTACTAATAGATGAATTACTATTATTTCCTGTGAATTGTTTATCAAGCTCATTCATATCGTATGGACCACAAAACAATAAAACTGCTTTTATTTCTTTTGGAGTTAGTACTTGTTCAATTTTAACTTCATCTCTTAACTCACTATTAATTTGAGTTGCCACGAAATGAGCAGCAATTTGAGCACCTGCAGAATCTCCACCGATAACTACTCTTTCTAAATCAATCATTTGATATTTATTAATATTCTTTTTCAAATACTTAACAACTTCTGTAAGTTGAATTGCTGGTCCTGGATATGTATTTTCAGGAGCAAGTTCATAATTAACTGAAACAAATGTATATCCTTCTTTAGCAACTAACGTTCCAAAAACTTTTATTGCAGATTTATCACCACCAATAAATGATCCTCCATGAGTCCAAATGATTGTTGGAAGTTTCTTATTATCATAATTCTTTGGATAATAAACATCAATCTTATTTTCTTTATATTTAGATTCATAAGTAATATCAAGAATCTCTAAAACATCATTTTTAGCAACGTTATACTCTTCTGGAACATATGTTGCAATAGCATCTGGTTGTTGTCTTAAAAACCAAACAAAGAAATTAGGCGAACTATATAAACTAAGGATTACTGTTAATGTTAGTACTGTTATTAGCGTAAATATTGATATTAAAACAAATGCTATTCGCTTAGACACTTTCATTATTAATACCTCCATTTTTCAAGCATTTAATACTATATAGTGTTATATAAGTTATGGTAATTAAAAGTGAAATTATTATTCTTGCTATTTCGCTTTTTATAACACTCGTAAATAAAACTAGAAAGACTATAAAAACAATGAAAAAACCGATATAAAGAATATTACTAAATTTTATGTCTATAATGTTTTCTTTTCTTCTATTAATCACTACTGTAACAACTGAAAAGATAAATGATAATATCCATAGTAAAGGAATAAACTCACGATTCTTTGATTGCTTCATAAGAAATGTTACATATATAGTTATTAAAACAAATATAACTGCAATAGTATAACTAACAATTTTATTAGTTATTTGTTGATTATGATAATAAAGTTGCTTCGTATTATCATTTTCTTCTTTAAATAAAACAGTATATAAATATGTTAATAAATAACTAAAAAGAATAATCAACGAAATCAATATTATAATTGTTGGTGATATTAATATTACTGGTTCCAACAAATATATCGTAGTTACTGCTAAGACAACATATAACTCAATACCAATATTTTTTATAAACTTATTCATTTTTCTCTCTCCCTTTATTTATATTTTTCTATTTCTTTTTCAATATGTTTTTCTCCTCGATTACGTTTTTCAGCATAAGATCTACTTACCATAGGTGAATCCTTACGCCATTTTTTTAATTTTCTATTACTTACTTTCATATTATTTAATCACCTAACAATTCTAATCAATAACTTTTTTCGTACACTATATATACATAAAAATCACTTTTATTATATAATATTTCTTATATTTTTTCTCGTTTAATAATTAGGAATATTAAAAAAGGATAGACTTGATTATCTCTCCCTTTATTTTTGCTCTTCAAATGAGATACTTAATGTAAATCTTTCCTTTTCAGATTTTACAGACATAAAACCTTGATATTTATCGACAATATACTTAATACTCTTCATTCCATATCCATGATAATTTCTGTCTTCTTTGGTAGTTATAGGAAAGATATCATCAAATAGAATTTCTCCTTCATAATAGTTTTCAATAACAATTATTACAATATTTAAAACCTTTTTCACAACAATCTTTATATTTCTTTTTTCCATTTTTTGAATTTTTTTTGTTGCTGTTATAGCATTATCAATTGCATTACCAAAAAGAGAGTATATATCTGAGGCCTGCATAAAGTTCAGTTTTTGTCCATCCAGAATATAATTAAACTTGATGTTATTGTTATCACATATTAACTTTTTCTCTGAAAGTATAATATTTAATGCCTCATTTCCTGTATCAACATATAAATCATAAGCATTTATAACTTTATGTAGTTCTTCTAATTCATTTGCTTCAATTCTATTTTCAATACTATTAACCAAATACTTTAAATCGTGATACTTAATATTTAATATATCCATATTATGTTTAGAATTAATCATTTGTTCTTTTTGTTTATATAAGACATGTTCTAAGACAGTAGTTTCATAAGTTAAACGATTATTTTTTAAAATACCAAATTGAATTGATATGACTAAAACACAAGAAACTAAATCATAACTTGTAATAGCAATTAGCATCATCAAATCATTTTTATCAATAATAAATTCAAATAAGTTTTGAAAAATGGTTGTAAAAAGAATTAGTGCTACAGCCATTAAGACTATTTGGTTATTCATTTTTTTAGATGAAACATGCTCATTCTTAATCTTTAAAGAAAATAAACGATAAGCAAGAATATAAATAACTAAATCAATTAATAGATAACTAATAATACTTACTATGGTATTTTCAAATTTACTTTCAATAATCGTTTGAACTAAAAATCCCAATTTAAAAGCACTATGTTGCACAGTAAAAGCACTTGTCTCCAAAAATAATGATTCCCAAATTGTTGCTTTAAAACAGAACATAATAGCAAGAAAACAAAACGTAAACAGTGTTATATGTTTGAAAATAATCAAATATGTGTTACTTGGAATAACTTTGTCCCAAACAATTGATACTAAAAATAACGTTGCTATACATAATAAAACCCTTAAAAAAAATTTTGCTCTTGGTTTTAAAAAATATACAAAAAGTGATGATGTTATTATTAATTCTATTACAAACCCATGTGAATAAAAAAAATCTATCATATGATATTTCCTTTACCTAACCATTCAGTTAAATCATTCATAAATTGTTTCTTACGTGGACGACTTATTTTTAGTTTATCATCATTTTTCATAATTACCATTTGATCCTCAATACTCTTAATATATCTAGGATTAACTAAATAACTACTATTACATCTCAAAAAATTATGATTTTTTAATTTTAATTCAACATCTGTTAAAGAACCATATCCATAAAAGGTTTCATTAACTGTATGATAACTTAATTTGTGATCCGAAATTTCAACATAAATTAAGTCTCTTGAAGAAATTTTTATTAAGCCTTGAACATTTTGAATAATTAAGATTTCTTCTAAATTATTTTGAATTAAGTCAATAGCTTTATTCAATGGTCCAACAACACTACTATACTCAACTGGTTTTAATATATAATCTAGTGCTTCTACTTGATAACCTTTAATTGCATACTGAGTCATATTAGTAACAAATATTATTGGTGTTTGTCGATCAATTTCTCTAAATGCAAACGCAGCATCCATCCCATTTTGGATTGGCAATTCTATATCAAAGAAGATAATATCATGATTAACTTTATTTCTAACACTTTGAAGAAATCTTTCAGCATTTTCATACCATTTAATTTCTAACTTTATCTTGCTATCTTTTTGACGTTTTTCATATTCTTTTAAACACTGGATAAGTTTATCTGCTTCGTTTTTCTTGTCTTCTACAATTGCAATATTTATCATTGAAACTTCAACTCCTTTATAATATCTTTATTTAAAGTATCTAATCTACACTAGAATTAACTTGCCATTTATTATAATATTATATCATTTTTCATCAATATTTAAAAATTGATAAAGAACAAAAAACAACTAAAACTTTAGTTGTTATTGCTCAAACATCTATTATGAAACTGTTATTGTATAATTTCCTTCTTCAAATGATAAAACATAATAATCATCATCAATAACTTCAATCATCACACCAGTAAAATTAGTTCTATCTTTAAATTCTTTTGGAAGTTTTAAATACCCTGTCCCTTCAATAGCCTTAATTTTAATTTCATAGCCATCTTCCACTTTATTATAAGACATCTTGATTACGCCTTTGTTAGTATCAACAGAAGCATTAATTTTATCATATATAAATTGTGGAATTATTTCATACTCTTCATAGTTAACTTCTATTGGTTTTATACCCGCTATATATTTAGACATGATAACAAGCGGACCACCAGTCCAACCATGATTAACTGTTACAGTTCCAGCAGCATCTAGTGACCATAGTTCCCATAAAGTTGTTCCGCTATCATCGATCATTGCTTCATATCTATCTAGCATTCTAGTAACTGCTTCATCATAATATCCCATAATGGATAATGCTTCAAGAACATATTTTTCATAAAACGGACTAGCATTTTTAGTGTTCACTAAAATGTTTCTAATTGACTCATAGTCTTCTTTTTTAGCTAAACCACTTAAAACAGCAAGTGCATTAGCACGATCATCATTTTCTTCACCTGATCTAAACCCACCATCTTCTTTTTGATATACTTTTGCAAAGTTTTCTTCAATGGTTACTTTTCTTTGGCTAATAAACTCATCATTTTTTGTTATGTTTAAATCACTTGATAACTTTTCAATAATATTTAATGCATAATAATACCAAGCTGTTTGAATTACTTCAACATCAATTTTTTCTCCCCAATCAGTCCATAACCATGACCCATCACGAATTTCAATTAAACCGTTGTCTTTTAATTCCCAGTTTTTTAAATAGTTAGCTGCAATTTCATAAAATTTAGAAATTGTATCTCTATCCCCTGTATATAAATAATAATTATATACTGAGATGATAAATGCTAAACTTTGAACTGGAATCTCATGAGGAGATTTACTTGGTGCTCTACTAACTAGAATATTTCCCTCTTTTGTCCAACCGATTGCTGTTAAAATAGTTTTTTTAACTATTTCATAAGAATTTGGATCTAATGAGTATAATAACATTTCAATTTGATTTGAAGCATCACCCATATAAGGTGCTCTTTCACGATCAGGAGTATCCATAAATGTATCTCGCATATTAATTAAAAGGCTATTTACAGCTTTATCCCACAAAATATTTAATCGCTCATTACTTGACTCAAAACTGCCTGTTATATCAGCATCATATCCACTTGCTCTATATCCAATATATGAAATCTTAACTCCACTTGGAATTTCCATATATAGTTTTGATCCTGATCTCCATGGATAGTTCTCATATTTTTGAACACCTTTTTTTGTTATATACGTATCTTTGAAGTTAGTTTCAGTACCAACAACATATGTATCTGTATATAATAAAATCTTTTCGCCTTCTTTTTCACTCTCAATTTCAAAGTATGTTGAAAATTGCCGATTAAGTGGAAGTTCTAATTCAATTTTTGTTGGTTTATCAAAGATAATATTTTCATATTTTGAAGAATTTTCGAACTTAACGATTTCATTAAACTTCATTGTAGGTGCAGGATTTTTATATAGTCTATTAAATGGTTTTGCTCCTGCTTTAGCGACTCCAACAGCATTATCCCAACTAGAAACATCAAAACTTGTTTCAAAGAAGTTTCCCGTTGCTTCTCTAGCATCAAAGTAAACGTTCCATTCTCCAAGCATTGATGATTGCGGATAATTTGGATAATCACCTTTTAATAATGATTTATTTTTATATTCTCTTAATCTCTTAACCTTAACAGTATTATCTGATTTGATTACTTTATCATCAACACTCATTTGAAATAATAATCCAGCTTTTCCTGCATCGATTGATGAGTCACTAGAACGACCATTATAGACCGTTAAAAATGCAATAACATTTTTACCTTTTTTTAAATTAGTAATTTTTACATAATCATAAAAAGAATCATTAACGCTTGGTCCTCGCTTAGAACTACCATCATAAACTGTTAATATTCCATTAACCCACATAAAATATTTACTTTCTGCTGAAATATCAATTACAGTTTCTGTAATATCTTTAGAAATCTCGAATTCTTTTCTAAAAGCGACATAAGAATCAGGTGCATTAATTTTATCCCAAATCCAATAACCATTCCACTCATCTTTTTTATAACTTTCAAGCAAACCTGTATATGGTGTTTCACTTTCTTCAGCATATTCTGGTGTTGGATATTCATTTTCAACTGGTGTTGGATTTTGAGGTTCTGGTTTATCAATCTTTTCTTTCGTTTTACATGATATTAACCCAATTGAAAACAGTGTTAACATTATTAATCCAAAGAGCTGTTTGTTTATTTTCATTAAAATCACCCTCTTTTTTATGATGCTGGTGTTTCTGCTGGCGCTGTTTGTTTATACGCTTGAATAAATGCATTATAATCTTTATATTGAATAGTTTTACTTCCTTCTAAAGTAGCCTCTCTACTATATGCACCATAGAACAAGAATTTAAAGTTTGATACATTGATTATTCCATTTGTTTCATATCCATAGAATGTACCTTGAGTTGTTTTAATTATAATTGCATCTTCTCCCTCAGCATCTTTACCACGACTCCATGTTCCATTATCGTGTTTAGTAGTAAAAGCCTCATTTTCTTTATAGTCTCTTGCATCATAACCAGCCATTGAACCTGCATTATAACTAGAAAGCACTGCTGTACCATCTGCATTTAAGTTTAGTAAAAAATAAAAATCAATACCTTGATTAGCTAATTCATCATAATGTCCAATTAATTGAAATGATTCTTTCTCTTCAACTGGATCTTCTTTTTTAGGTTCTTCAACCTTTTCCTTGTTACATCCAACTAGTACTATACTAGTCAATAAAAGCATGAAAACTAAAATCATTTTTTTCATTTAAATAAATCTCCTTCTATTTTTTATTTGCATTGTAAACGCTTACTTATATGATACTTATTAGTTTTCTTTTCTTCAATATATTTCACGTAATTAGTCGTTTTTATTTCGTAATTTGCATTATCTTTCAAACTCTTGTTCAATTCTTTCTAGTACTTTCTCAATAATAATATGCATATCATAATATTTATATTCAGCAAGTCTTCCTCCAAATAAATACTTAGATTCTTCTTTAGCTAATTCGAAATATTTTTGATATTTCTCTTGGTTCTGTTGATCATTAATTGGATAATATGGCTCCATACCTTTTTCAAAATCCACTGAGTATTCTTTAGTTATTATTGTTGTTTTTGATTCTGTAAATTCAAAATGCTTATGTTCGATTATTCTAGTGTAAGGTGTTTCTTTATCTGTATAATTAACAACAGCATTCCCTTGATAGTTTTCAGTATTTATTTTTTCATGTTCAAATCTTAGACTACGATAATCTAATACTCCATATTGATAATCATAAAATTGATCTAATGGTCCTGTATATAATACCTTAGTTGCTATTGAGTCAAAGAATTCTTTATTAACGAAATAATCAGTTGATAATCTAATATCAATTCCATCTAAGAGTTTTTCAAAGATTTTTGTATATCCACCATTTGGTATTCCTTGATATAAGTCGTTGAAATAATTATTATTGTATGTAAATCTTACTGGTAATCTTTTAATAATAAATGGTGGTAATTCTTTTGAATCTCTTCCCCATTGTTTTTCAGTATACCCTTTAATTAACTTCTCATAAATATCTGTTCCAACTAAGTTGATTGCTTGTTCCTCTAAGTTAATTGGATTTTCTTTATAATATTTTTTTCTTTGTTCTTCTATTTTTTCTTTTGCTTCACTCGGTGTTATTACTCCCCATAATTTATTAAATGTATTCATATTAAATGGGAGGTTATATATTTCACCTTTATAGTTTGCAATTGGTGAATTTACATAGTTATTAAATGTTGCAAATTTATTTATGTAATCCCACACCTTTTTATTTGATGTATGAAAGATATGTGCCCCATAATAATGGACATTTATCCCTTCATATTCTTTAGTATAGAGATTTCCTCCAATATGATTTCGTTTATCAATTACTAAAACTTTTTTACCACGTTTTTTAGCTTCATATGCGAATATTGAGCCATATAATCCAGCACCAACTATTAAATAATCATACATAGTTTATTCTCCTATCCTAGTTTAATCTTTTTAGCGAAATATAAATAACCCTTAACCATAATGTACCCTTTTATTCTCCATGGTAAGAAATTAACTAAGCAATTATAAGATCTAAATCTTAAAAATCTATATAGTTTTTTATCATTCTTTTTTAAATCATTCCAAAGTTTTCTTAAATCATCTTTACGTTCTTTACTATATTCAGCTGTTGTAAACATTTGAGTTATAATCATAATTGCTGATAAAAAATGGAACATATATTTTCTTAAGCCTTTTGGAAGTTTTTTAATTTCATCATAACTATATTCTTTCAAAATTATATCCATTACTTTTATTTGTTGTTTGTATCTTTTTACAATATTATGAATTTGAACTGATTGGTCACTTCTACCGATATAATAATGATATAAAACTATTGGCATGTAATAAATTGTTTTTGCATATGGCAGTGGTGTATATGAGAAAATATTATCTACATAAAACGTATGATTCGGAAGTTTTATTCCACTTTCTCTTAACACTGCTGTTTTATATACTAATGCATGCATTAACATTGTTTTTGAGTATTTAAACTTCTTATTTGTTTCACTCCAAGTTGTTATTTTATTTGGTATAAAGTTTTCTTCATATGATCTAACAAATGTTGTATTATCTTCTACATGTTCATAGATGAAGTCTAGAATATATAAATCTGGACTTTGATTATTATTATATTGTTCTTTTAGTTTTTCTAGAAAAGTTACTAAGTTTTCTTTATCTAACCAATCATCTGAATCAACTACTTTATAATATAATCCTGTTGCTGCTTCTAGCCCTGCATTTACTCCTGATCCATGTCCGCCATTTTCTTTGTCTATCACTTTAACAATTTTAGGGTATTTCTTTTTATATTCATTAGCTATTTTTATTGTATTATCTTTTGACCCATCATTTACTATTATAATCTCTGCATCTTCTCCTATAACCAATAATGATTCAACTGCATTATGAAGATAGTTTTCTGAGTTATATGATGGGATTGCAAATGTTATGTACTTCATTTTTTTCACCTCACTTTTCTATTCAAATAGGGACCTATTTAAACGTCCCTATTCTTTTTATTCTTCTTTTTTAAATATAATTTTGAAAATTGGATAAAATACCCAAAATGATATAAGTGCTTGTACAAATGATGCTGCAATACCTCCGATAGCATCACCAAATGTTCCATATAACCAAGGTTGATATAATCCATATAAAGCATTTTGGCCTAAAGTAATTATTATCGTTGCTATTACGAACCAAATAATTGCTTTAGGCAGATTACTATTTGATTTGAATGCAACTTTTCTTTGCATAATAAATGTCAAGATTTGGGCAATTACTAATGTTATAAACATTGCTAAGAAATATGCTAAACCACCACGTGATAAGTATTGACCTGAAATTCCATTTAACGTTCTCTCAATCGAAGATCCTATCGGACCAGCAGTAAAGTTAAATACATAGTATGGGTCAAATACTTTAAGTCCATTTTCAAGTGTAATAATTTTATCTGCTGCACCAATTGGTCCTAAAAATCTAAAATCAGTATTAATTAAATTAGTATTTTTAAAGATTAGTTGTAAGACTGGTAAAATAATAAACTGAATTACTGTAACAATATTACCAACCATAAAATATCTAATAAATTCTGCTATTTTATGATGTCTAAACCACCAGTAATACAATCCTCTTCCAAACTTCTTATATGCTTCTGCAAAATTTCCAATATGAATATAAGATCCTTCACTATTATCTTTATCTCTAGTCAATGAATGAATTGTTGTTACTATTTGCATTGCAAGAGCAAGTATTATAAATACCAATGCTATTAGACTAAATAAAGCTATTTTAATATTTATTAAATAAAATAAAATTAAAACCAAAAGTCCTGAATAAGAAGCCAAACTAATTAATTGACTAATTATGCCTCTTTTCTTATCAAAAATCATGCTCGTTAAATTTCCTAAAACTAAGACAGACGTTAAGATAAGCACTCCAGTAAAATATGTTCCTGATTTAAAATCAATTAATAAAGTTAATATACTAAATATCACAGCTAAAATAAAAGTAGCATTCGTTAATACCGGTTGTATATCACGATACCAAGTATCTTTAAATAAATAGTTTTTAGATTCTTCTTTTATTCTCTCTAACTTTTGTTCTTGTTTTTCTTTTTCTGTTAATTCCATAATCTTCATCCTTCTATTTATTAAATAGGGAAAAGGATTTCACCTTCTCCCTACTTAACAAAATTAATCTAAAGTTTTTCTTTGCTCCATAAATGATGTAACAATTGCTGCAATAGTTACTATCATAAATAGGATTCCATAAATAATTACAGCATTTGCATTTCCACCGATATAATTAACACCATTCCAAACATCAGATAATGTTTCTAATCCTACATTAAAATGCATTGAAACACCTACCGAGTATAAGATTGCTGGAATAATTGGGCTAAATTTATAGTCAAAGAATATATTGAATACTTGGGCTAATGCACCTAATACCATAAAGATTACCGTAATAATTGAAAATGTTCTATCACTACTGTTCGTAATTGTAAATATTAAACTACTAATAATAGCAAGTACCGCAGCTACAAGACCAATATAAAAACCAGTTGTTTTATTTTTTAGTATTTTCATTGTTCTTATCTCCATCTTTTTTTCTAGGTAATATATATCCTGAGTAAACAAAAATTCCGGCTGAACCTAAAGTGATTACTCCTACGCCAACATTTAGAATGATTAGTGCTGTTTGCCACCATGGTGTGAATCCTTTAATGATTGTATCAACAGTAATTCCGTTCATCATATTAGTTCTTACCATTGAATAATAGAAGTTTTTATTAGCTTCTCTTAATCTCTTTAGAACATTACCATCTTTATTAGCTGTTAAATATTTTTGAATTTCAAATGCTCTTTCAGTATCAACGTTAAATGAATCAGTTCCTGCAACAAGTGCTTGAACAGTGTTAATTGGATCACCTTTACTTGCATCAGTTAAAGTAATTCCTTTAAAGCCCCACTCATTTCTAACTACTCCTGTTAAAATTTCTTTATTAACATAGAAACTATTGTAAGAACCAACTGCTGTAAATGACATCATTGTTCCAAGTGCTTCTCCAACAGTAAACGCTCCTTCAAAACCTTTTAACGAGCCTTGACGAAATGCTTGTTCAGTTAAGAAAATATTTAAACTATCACGGTTTGTTTCTTGATCATTACCTGCAAAGTGCTTAATTGATGCGTTAAGTCCTTTATCTTGCATAGCTTTTGTTTGTTTAGAACTTAATATGTATGTTAAGATAGCATCTTCACTATAATATTCAAAGTTACGTCCCGAGAATGGAGTACGGTGTAAGTTAGCTCCTGGTGACCACAATTGTGCTGTTTTAACAAATAATGCATCTTCACCAATAAACTTACCTCGTTCTTCTAATAACTCTTTGTTCCAAGTCGATGCTGCAACAATTTGATTAACATGGACTGTTGCTGTTGATTTATTACCATATTTATAAACACCTTGTGTTCCGTCTGGACCATCAGTATTTGAATTGTGAGGCTTACCAATTTCTGGAATTGCAGGATGACCAAAGTCTTCACCAACCATAATTGTTAGTTGTCTAATTGAAAATTGATTTAAGAATTCTTCCCATTTCGGATCATCATAAGGAACATCCTTCATTTCAATAAGTTTGATTGTTACAGCTTCGCCTTGTTTAAAACTATCATATGCTGGTGCATCTGCTGGTTTTGTATATTCAACGGTTTTTAATCTGTTTAACATTTCCGTTGTTGCTGTTAAGTTTTCAACTTTATTAGGGAACGTATTCCAATCTTCTCTTGTTAGATATGTTAATTTTTGTCCTTCGGGAAGGAAATAGTTAATATCAATATCATCAAATAAGTTTGCTACTACTTCCCCTGTAAATTGGCTTTTAGCATAATGAGTATCTTTTTCTGTCAATGTTATTAGTTTAACTTTTTCTGCATCTCCAGTAACCACAGTTCCTTTATGATCTACTAAATCTAATACCGCATTTTCAATTGTTTTTACTTCTCTTGATTTTAAGACATTATTTAATGCATCATGTGAATTATCACCAATTGCAAATCGATAAGCACCTGCATCAAATACATAACTTCCTTTTTTCGAAGTGTCAAAACTATTTGTAACAGTATTATCATAAGTTGCAAATAAATAATCATCAGTTTCAAATTTAACAGTTTCAGATTCACCTGCTCCTAATAAACTTGTTTTTTCAAAATCAATTAATTGGATTGCTGATTTTTGAGCTTGACCGCTTTGATATGGAAGTTGTACGTATAATTGGACAACTGACTTAGATTTACCCGTATAACTTGAGTTTTCTGAATAACCTAGATTAGTAACTTTTACTTCTGCTGTCACTTTACGAGTTGTTCTATCCCATTCAAGGTTGATTAATTCTTGCTCAAATTTTGCATAAGATGATCCATATCCAAATGGATAAGCCATTTCATCTTCATATTTCCAACCATTACTACTTGCAAATACTCCCGAATTACCAGAAGCATTATTAATTCCTAATACAGCATCTTGATATCTTGTTTCATAGTATTTATAGCCTGTATAGATGCCTTCTAATTGAACTACATAGTTTCTTTCATGATTAGAGAATTTATTATCAAAAGCATTTTGAACTGCTGCTGAAGATAATGAATTTGTAGCATATACATCAGTAAATCTTCCTGATGGATCAGCTTTACCAACTAAAACGTTAGCAACACCTTCAAATCCTTTTAATCCTGGACCACCAATCCATAATGCACTATCAACACCATATTGAGCATCTTCTAACCATTTTAATTCCATTGGATATCCACTGTTGATTAAAACAACAACTTTTTTAAAGATACCTTCATCTTTTTCTTCTTTAATAAGTTTTAATAAATCTGCTTCTTGTGGGTGTAATGCTAATTGTGAAATTCCATCAGCATCACTTGGTAATAAATCCATACCCTCTCCACCATCACGTGCAAACATTACAATAGCAACATCATTATAATTATTTGCATATGAACTTTTTAGCGAATCAGTATAAAAACTAATTGATTCTTCACCAATTGAAGATGGAATAGCATTTCCAAATGCATTTTTAACTCTTTTTGTTGAGCTATTTTTATAAGCATTAAAGATTGTTTCGTTAATATTAAAATTTTCTTTTACTAATGCAGATTGTAATGAAACTAATCTAGCACCATCTAATGCTGGTCCACCTGAATTCCCACGATATACTGGATCTGCTACTGCTCTACCAAATAATGTAACATTTCTCTCAGTACTCTTTAAAGGAAGTGCATTATTATCATTTTTTAATAAAACTGTTCCTTCTTCCATTGTTTGAATATCATGCTTATCAGAAGCAGCTAACATTTTTGTTAAACCTTCATCTGTAAGACCGAATTCAGAATCATAATAAATTGCATCTTTGTCGCCAGCTTCAGTTGGAACTTCTACACCTAGGAATATATTTATATGGCCGGACCATTTAAATGCTAATGATGTAAGAAATATTCCAATGATTTGAACAAAGAGTAATGTCGTTACAATTCCACGCCATAATCTCCAGTTTTTCATTTTTTATCTCCTCTTAAAAATTATTTTGTTAATGAGTTATATTCGAATGCGTTTGTTGCAACATTTACTAATAAATCAAATTTAGCAAAGGCATTATTTTCTAAGAATTTTTCTGCTGTTATTGGTGCTTCTTCAGTTCCTACTGCAACTCCACTTGCATCAGTCCAGTTTTCTGTATCTACTGAATAGTTGCTACCTGCAGTTGTAATTGTATTAACTTTAACAATTCTTGTTGGTTTTTCAAGACTTAATGTTTTTAAACCATCAGCTTCAACTGCTGCATATTTACCGTAGTAAGTAGTAACTGTAACTCCTCTTGGAACAACTTTATGTTCACCTTCATTAGGAAATAATAATTCTCCTGAATAATGTGTTTCTGTTACTGTTAATTCATATGTTCCGTCTGAGAAAATATCAATACTTTGTGCTTTAAACGTTGCTTGTTTATATGTATATGCTGGATATGCACTCATAAAATTAACTACTGGGTCCGATACATATGATGCTTCAAGTTTTGCTTTTTTTCCTCCCCCACATGCTACAAGTGAAACTGCTGCTACTAATAATAATACTAAACTAAAACCTCTTGTAATTATTTTTTTCATAAATTATTCCTCCATTTTTTATTTTTTTTATGAATAAACTATTTAACTTCTACTTCGGCTAATGATGTTCCTAATGAACATTCTCCCTTAACTACTATCTTACCTTTATTCACTGGCTTAATAATTGCTAATGCTTGGCCCATGTATGTTTCGGTATAAGTGTTTTTATACCCATCTTCATTATAAGGACATGCATGTCCTAATCCAATCAATTCACCATTTTCAACTTCAATATTAACTTTTTCTCTTAATAATGGCTTTAAATTACCTTTTTCATCTGTTAATTTAAGTTGAACATACGCTAATTGATCTTGTGTAATAACTTTATCTTCAGGTGCTAACATTAACTTGTTTTCCTCTGAAGCAGTATGTAATGTTGTTCTATATAATTCTTTTTTGTTTTTATCAAACCCAATTGCTGTAATAGAACCATCGTGATATCTAACTTTAAACTTTGTTAATCCTTTTTTATTTGATTTTTTAGAACCAACTTTTTTATTGTTAACAAATAGAACAATGTTATGTGCTCTTGTATAAACTTCAACAGTTGTTTTATCTCCATCATGACCATTCCATGACCAACTTTCCATCGCTTTAGAAAGTTTCCAAGCTGAAGGTGAATGTTTCTTACCATGATTGTTTACTGGGACAACAGCCATTCTAATTGGATCTAATTCAAATGCCACTCTTGTAAATGCCATTTCAGCATTAGCAATACCATTAATGTCAATTCTTCCAGATCCAGCAGTCATCCATCCCGGTCCTCCTGTAAATTCTGGAGCATGATCATCATGAACCCATGAGCCAATTGCTACTTCACCTAGATAGTCCATCCCAGCCCACACAAAGTCTCCAATAATTCCATTATTTTTCTTTGCCATATCCCAGAAACCAAAAGCATCTTTACAAAATGTTTCTGTTCCTAAAATAAGTCTTTCTGGATATTTTTTTAAATCTTTCTTATATCTTAATATCCCATAATTATATCCTGCAACGTCTAAGTTAGCAAAAGCACCTTTTGTTTTCTTATTACTTCCAGGTAACCATGCTCCAATTTTCATTGTTTTATCACCTAAAAGACCAGCGACATCATTAAAGAATTCACTACCAACTGATTTAGCTTTTTTAGTGCTTTTCATTGCTTTTTCAGCTTTACTATCACTGTAAACTCCAAATCCTAATGAATATAGGTAATTAAAGAATACATTTATACCACATGTAACAGGTCTTGTTTGGTCCATTGTCTTAATGTAGTCATTCATTTCTTTCGTCAATGCAATTCCCTTTTTTTGTCCTGTTTCAGCAACTTCATTTCCTATTGAGTACATAATAACGCTTGGATGGTTATAATCCTTATCAATCATATCTTTGAGATCTTGTTTCCACCAATTTTCAAAATATAATGCGTAATCATATTTCGTTTTATGTATATACCACATATCGACATATTCATCTAAAACTAACATTCCCAATTCATCGCAAGCATCAAGCAATGCTTTAGAACTTGGATTATGAGCAGATCTAATCGCATTATATCCATTTTCCTTTAAAATCTTAATCTTTCGATATTCAGCAAAAGGATGAGATACTGCACCTAATAATCCATTATCATGATGAATACATGCTCCTTTTAGAATTACTCTTTCTCCATTTATTAGTAAACCATTATCTCTAGTAATATTGATACTTCTAATTCCAAATCGAACTGATTCTTCATTATTTTTAAAATTAACCTTTAGTGTGTATAATTTAGGATTATCTCCACTCCACAATTGAGTACCGGTCAATTCAATATTTTCATTAATCTCTCCATTACTATCTAAATCAATTTTTTTAATTACTTTCTTATTATCTAAGAAAGACAGAGTAACTATACCACTCATATTTGTCTTTAAATTAATATTAACAATACGAGACTCACTACTTATCGTTGTTACTTTAATACTATTTAATAAAACATGTTCTTTAGGAAAAACTAACATACTAACCGGTCTATGAATTCCAGATCCGGTATACCATCTACTATTAGGTTGATCGCTATTTACCGCTCTAACTTTAATGATATTTTCTTTATTTAGAATTATATGTTCATCAATTCTTACGTAAAAATTTGTATATCCATATGGTCTAAAAGATAATTTCTCACCATTCAAATATACTTCGGAGTTATGATAAACACCCTCAAATTCAAGATATACTACTTTATCTTTATATTCATCACCAAAGAAATATGTCTTTTCGTAAAGGTAATCAGCACCTGAAAACCATGCAGTATTTTTTCTTCCGACATTATCGATTGATCGTTTTTCAAAAATCATGGCATCATGTGGAACACTAATTATTTTAGTTTCTTCACTACCTTCTTTTTGAAACTTCCATCCATCATTCATACTTATTTTTTTCATTTTGTTTCTCCTCACTAATAATTCTATTCTTCGATTAGAAAATAATTTTTATCATTTATAATAAAAATTCCAGTAATCGTTTTCATTCCTAATCTAGATTATAATTTTAGTAACTTTGTTTCAACATTCATTTCGTATTATGTTATTCTTTTATCGTTTATTGACTTAATAATGATTATTACTATTGAATTAGATCTTTTAGAAAGCTTGAAATCGTTTTCAATATAAATATAACATTTTTTGAAACGCTATCAACCAATCTTTCGTATATTGTTTTTCTTAGTTCGTAAATTGCTTCTTCGTTCATACTTCCCTATTTAAAAATTTATTAATTCTTTCATTTTCTTTATTAATTATATAAAATTGCTCTTCCCTTTTAAAACTATACTTTATTGTTAAAAACTTTTCTTTTGGTATATACAAAAAAATGTTCATTTTATCTTTAAAGATTTTATTAAGAAATGATTGAGATTCAAAATTTTAGACAAAATAGTTAGTTATATTTTTTGAACATTATTTTCACTCTCTTTGTTAAGAAACAAAAATGACCTATATTATAGATCATTAGCATTATTAAAACTATAGATAAAAAATAATTTTGATTTGACTCGATGTAAAATGGCCAATATAAGATTTTAACACTAACAAATCTACAAAGATAACTTCCTTGTTTTATTAATCCTACTTCAAAAAAAAGATATCAGTTTTATCTGACATCTTACTTAATCTTTGGATAAACTATAGCAATAATAATAACTTGAATTATTAGAAATATTATTTGTGTTAAAACAAACTTTTTATTCTTAACTTCAAAATTAAAACCAATCATTGCAAATATACTACCAAGTGCTCCCATTAAGAAACTTGATATATAAATATATATAGGTTTAATAGTTTTCTTATCACTTGTTTTTTCTTTCTCATATTGAAAACATAAAAACATCGTTGATAAACTTGAAAGTACTATTATTAATACTATTATGTACATAAGGAATCATCCTTTTCTTAATATTATGAAGATAATAAAAGCTATAAATACAATTGATGCTACAATTATGAATATCGTAAAACCTTTGGTTTTTCCACTTAGATTTGCATATAATCCACCTTTTGTAATAGCGTGTTTCTCTTCCTTTTTTTCTTCTTTATCTGTCATCTTCTAACAATATATTTTCTCATATCAATTGCTGTTGCTAATAGTATAACAAAGCCCTTAATAGCGTATTGTAAGTTAGCATCAATTCCTAAGAATACAAATGAAACTGTAATTAATTGTAGTAAGAACACACCAAGTAATACACCTCTAATCTTACCAACACCACCAGAGAATGATACTCCACCAATCACACAAGCTGCGATAGCATCAAGTTCAAAGTTAACACCTGTTGCAGCATTATTTGATCCAACAAACGCACTAGTCATAAATCCATTTAATCCATATAGCATACCTGCCATTAAAAACACTATCATAATAGTTTTATTAACACTAATACCAGAAACTGTTGCTGCTTCAGGGTTTGATCCAACAGCAAACATATTCTTACCAATTTTAGTTTTATTCCAAACAAACCACATAATAATTGTAGCAATTAATGCATATAAAACTAAAAATTGAATTCTAACACCAAATATTGTAAACATGTTCCCGGTTACTGCATTAGTGAAATCACTTCTTAACTCACCAATCGGTTTACCATTATTGGTTCCAAACTTAATGTATTGTAATGACATTGCATATACAATTAGTTGTGTACTTAATGTAACAATAAATGGATGTAGTTTAAATTTAGCTACAAAGAATCCGTTAAAGAGACCAATAAGTCCCCCGATTACAATTACAATTAATAAAACAAGAATAATTGGGACAGTTCCTAAATTAGGATACATCTTATCTACATAATCTGGATTTTGTAATAAACTAGCTGCAATTACTGCAACAAGCCCAATAATTCTTCCGGCAGATAAATCTGTACCAGTTAATACAATAATACCTGCAACACCTAAAGCAATCGGTAATCTAAATGATGTTTGTGTAATAACATTTACGATTGAACTTAAGGATAAGAATCTTGGTTTCATTATAGCAACTACAACAATAAAAATAAATAATAGTATGTATAATGAATAATTGATGAAAAATTCATTTATATCTTTTCTTTCAAGTTGTTTTAATTTTTCTTTCTTTGTTAAAAAATAGTTTCGCATTTTAGTTGAAAAGCTAACTTTTTCAGTTACTTTTTCGTTATTATTCTTATCAAACATTTTTTAACCTCCTCTTAAATAAATTTAGTAGATAACGTCATTATCTCTTCTTGATTAGTTTCTTTTGTATTTAGAATACCTGCAACTCTACCATTTGAAATAACCATTATTCTATCTGTCATACCAATCAATTCAGGCATTTCCGATGAAATCATAATAATTGATCTTCCTTCTTCAACCAATTGATTCATTAATTGATATATTTCATATTTTGCTCCAACATCAATACCCCTTGTTGGTTCATCCATTAATAAGATTGTTGGATTGGTTAATAACCATCTACCTATAATAACTTTTTGTTGATTTCCACCTGATAAAGATTTTATCTTAGTCTTAATCGATGGTGTTTTCACTCTTAACTTTCTAACGGATTCAATAGCATCTACTTTCATCTTATTATCTTGCAAGTAAACACCATACTCTTGATACTTATCTAAGTTTGAAATAACTAAATTATCTTCAATTGATAACACCGAGAAGATTCCATTTTCTCTTCGCTCTTCAGTTATTAATGCAAGCCCATTTTTTATAGCATCTCTAGTATTTTTGATGTTAATTTCCTTATCCTTTAAATATATTTTCCCACTTTCCTTTGTCATATATCCAAATAAAAGTTCTAATATTTCTGATCTACCAGCACCAACAAGTCCTGATATACCTAAGATTTCCCCCTTCTTTAAATCAAATGATACATCATTAATAGTTGAATTATGCACAGCACCTAAGTTTTCAACTTTTAACGTTATATCTCCAATGTTATGATTTCTTTCTGGGAATCTATTTTCCAAATCTCTTCCTACCATATCCTTAATAATTGTTTCCATTGTAAGATTTTTTGCTTGATGGGTCGATATATACTTACCGTCTCTTAAAATTGTTACTCGATCAGAAATTCTTAATATCTCTTCCATTTTATGGGAAATATAAATTATTCCAACTCCTCTTTTTCGCAATTTTTCAATTATTAAAAACAATTGTTCAACTTCATTATCTGATAATGATGATGTTGGTTCATCAAACACAATAACTTTTGCCTCATGAGAAACGGCTTTAATGATTTCAATCATTTGTCTTTTTGAAACAGAAAGTTTTGATAGAGTATCTTTAGGATCAACATCAATATTAAACTCATCTAAGAGTCTTTTCGTGTCATCATACATTTTCTTTTCATCTAATATAAAACCTAATTTCATTGGATATCTACCAAGCCAAAGATTATCCATAACATTTCTTTTAGTTGCCTGATTAAGTTCTTGTTGAACCATTGCTATTCCTTCATTTAAAGCCTGTAAAACATTATTGAATTTTACTTTTTCCCCATTTAGATAAAAATCTCCCTCGTCTTCAATATAAATACCAAATAAACATTTCATTAATGTTGACTTACCAGCACCATTCTCACCCATTAAAGCATGAACTTCACCAGCACTAATATCAAATGAAACATTATCTAATGCTTTAACCCCTGGAAATGATTTACTTATGTTTTTAATTTCTAATAGTTTTTCCATAAGTTACTCCTTTACTATAAGATACAGGCGATTAGATTTAAATAATCGCCTGTGTCTAATTTATCTAATCTTTAATAAATCTTATTGTCCAGTATATTTTGCATATGGAATACGCAATTTATCAACATCAGTTTGGAATTTATAATCAGTTCCTTCAACAAAGCCTTTACCATCTTTTACATTTTCGATAAATACTTTAAGAGCTGTTGCCATTGCTTCACCATCTTGCTTAATACTTCCTGCCATTTCGCCTCTTCTAATTGCTTCTTGTGCAGTTGCTGTTGCATCTACCCCTAAAACGATAATTTGTTTTGTAGGATCGCTTCCGTTAAATCCTTTAACTTTTAATGATTGAATAACTCCAAGAGCCATATCATCATTATTAGCAAATACAACATCAATCTTAGCTAGTATTGATTCATCAGCAATTACTGCATCGAATAATGTTTTAGCAGTTGCAGTATCCCATCCTGCCATTTGATCTGCTACTAATCTTTCTAATGCTGGTTTTGATGCTGCTGTTAATAATTTATTAGCTTCTTGTACTGAATAAGTAGTTCTACCATTTGCTTCTGGATTATCTAAATCAGCACGAAGCATTACATAACCAATTTTACCATCAGCATTACGATCATATTTAGCATAGTCTGCTAAAATGATTTCAGCTGCTAATTCACCTTGCATATATCCTGCTTCATCTGGATCAGTACCAATGAATGCTGTTTTACCAGAATATGATTTAACTGCTGCATCACTGATTTCTCTATTGAAAAAAACGATTGGTAAATCAGCTGTTTTAGCTTTTGTAATAACAGTTGCTGCAGAAGCAGTTTCAACAATATTAACAACTAATAAATTAGTCCCCGCAGTAATAGCACTGTCAATTTGTGTATTTTGTGTTTCTTGACTTCCTGCTGCATCATGGAATTGATATTTAACATTGTTAACATCTTTTAATTGTCTCTCTAATTCACTTCTTACCCCACCAATATAAGTATCTGAATATTGATAGATAAATACATCAACTTTAAATTCGTCTTTGCTTGAACAAGCAACTAAGACAACCCCTAAAATAAAAATTGAAATCGATAAAAATATTTTTTTCATTTCTTTCCTCCTATGTTTTATCTACTTCAATTATATATGTAAGCGCTTTATTAAAAAATGTAAAATCTAACACTAAAAAATGTAAAATCTAACAATATCTATTAATTGTGAATGATTTTTCCATTAATAAGTTGAAATCTATTATCATAATCAAAATCTTTAAGAATAACTCCCTTCAATAAATAATCAATTAAAATATCAATTGTTCTAACCTGTTCTAAGTAATCATTAACAACTGTTCCATACATTTTATTATTAGCTATTGCCTCTAATCCTGCAACTGTTCCATCAACACCTATTATTTTTGGAGCAACGATAAATTCTTTCTCTTCTAAATAATCTATAATACCAAGCGCCATGTCATCATTATTTGAAATAACAAGTTCAACATTATCGTACTCACTAAATAGTTCATCTGCTTTTAAATACACTTGATTTCTTTCCCAATTACCAATGCTTATCGTTAATATTTCATAATTAATACCTAAATCCTTTAAACCATTAATAACTTCAGCTGTTCTATTCTCAGCATCTTGATGACTTTGTTCACCCTTTAATATAACAATTTGAACAACACCATCATCATTAATATCGGTTAGATCATTAGTATCTAGCATCTGCTTAACTAATTCTGCCTGCAATACACCTATTTGTAAACTATTTGATCCCACATAATAACTATTCTTACTATTTGATAGTACTGCTTGTGGCTCACGATTAATAAAGATAAGTGGTATATCTTTAACTTCTGCTTTTTCAATCATTGCATATGATGATAATCTGTCAACAGCATTAACAATAATTAAATCATAATCTTCATTATAAAACTCTAAAAATTGTTTATTTTGAAGTAATTGATTTTTACCTGCAAAATAAACTTCATATTTAAAATTGCTCTTTTGATCAATTTTTTTCGTTAACTCACTCAAATACTCTTGCATAAATGTATCTTCTTTATCGTATATAAGGATTCCAATTTTTTTGGTTCTTCCCTTGCTACAACCACTTATTATAATTGTTATTAATACTAATAACATCATTTTAATAACTCTTTTCATAATACTTCACCTGCTGGAATCAAAATTTGAATTTTCGTACCTTCATCTGCTTCACTAGTAATTTCAAGTGAAGCCTTTGTTCCATAATATACCTTTAATCTTTGGTAAATATTTTTAAGTCCTACACCATCACTCAAATCATCATTATCTAAAACAGCATATAATTCATTAATCTTCTCATCAGTCATTCCATACCCATTATCTATTACCTCAAACTTTATTAAATCATCAATTGACCCAACATTAATTATTATTAACCCATTATCATTTATTTTATTTATTCCATGATACAATGCGTTTTCAATTAATGGTTGTAATATCAATTTCATTGTATCTAATTTTAATATATCTTCATTATCAATATTTATCTCATATGTAAATTTATCTTTATATCTAATTTTTTGAATAAATAGATAACTTCTTGCATGATTTATCTCATCTTCAACACTTATTATATTTCTGCCTCCAGAAATACTAATTTTAAATAATCTTGATAATGCAATAATCATCTCAGCAGCCGATTCATTTTCATTATTTTCAACCATATAAACGATTGAATCTAACGTGTTATATAAAAAATGAGGATTAATTTGATTTTGTAGTGCTTTAAGTTCACTTTTTCTTTGTTGTTCCTTTTCTTTTATTATGCTATCCATTAATCCTTTTATTCTATCAATCATGACATTGAAACTATTGCTCAATATTTCAACTTCTCGTGGGTGATTTATTTCAACCTTAGTCAAATCTAATTTATCAATTTGATCAACATTACTCATAGCATCTTTTAATTTATTTAAAGGTTTTGAGATTGATTTTGAAACTGAATAGTAAATAATTGAAGATATAACTATAAATATAAGTGAGAAAATCATCATTGAAACAATAAAATAATGTCTAATTAGCATTATTTCATTTATATTAATAAAAACACCAATTTTCCAAGGAGTATTACCTATCATATTAACCATAAAATAAATTGCTTGATCTTCAATCACGACTTCTTTTTTTCCAATTATTATTTCTTTAAATAACTCCTTTTCTTCTGTTTCAGTAAATGAATCAACTTTTTTAGAAGTATAAATATAATCATAATTATTATTCAAAATTGAAATATGACCATTAACTCCTAGATTAGATTTATCTGCTAAAGAAATTAAAGTAGAAAAATCAAGATTCATTCTTAAAACTCCATAATCTTGATACTTGTTAAAAGAAAGATACTTACTTATTGTTATTAAATATCTATCATTTATTAATTTAGGAGCAGAAAAATAATGAACTGTTTTATCATTTATTGCTCCTATAAACCAGTCCTGTTCACTAACGACTTCTTCACTATCTTTGCTATTGCTAACAATTAAAGTTCCTAAAGTACTATATATTTCAATATCTTTATATTTTGAATCTAAATAATTGATTGATTCAAATAAGTTCTTTGTTACTTCTTGATCATCATTTATATCTATATTAGAAACTAAAGCTTGAACTTGATTAGATATTCTAATTATATCTTCCGTATAAACTTCAAAATTATAAATAATTTGTTCATTTATTGCCTCTGTTTGTATTTTTATGATATTATTCGTGTTTCTTGTAAAAGTTAATTGTGAAATCATGAAAACACCAAAAACTAATACTAAAATCATCGCGATAAAAGTTACAGTAAAAACAAATCCTAACGGCTTACTTTTAGGACTAACTTTGTTCATCTCGGTACTCCTTAGGAGAATTTCCAAAGTATTTCTTAAATGAATGACTGAAATAATAAGGATCACTATAACCTACTTTACTCGCGATTTCAATTATTTTTATATTTGTTTTTATTAATAAATCTTTTGCTTTTTCCATTCTTATCATAGTTAAATACTTCACAAAGGTTGTTTTATAATTAGTCTTAAAAAGTGTTGTAATATAACTAACACTAAACCCTATTTCATCTGCTAAAGTTTCTAAGTTTAAATTGGAATCATTATAGTTATTATTTATGTAGTTAATGATCAAACTCATATTTTGATCTGATTTACTTTGAATATAATTAAGATTAATACATCTTATTTTTTCTATCAATTCTAAAAACCATGAAAAAACATCATCAACTGTTTTAAATGTAAATAGCTTTTGATATAACAAACTATAATTAATCTCTTCTTTATTAAGTTCTATTTCTTCACTTAATCCCTTCAAAATTGAATTAAGAGTATTTGTTAAATTAAACTCATAAACATTTAAGTTAGCTTGGTGTGTTATTAATTCTTTTATCTTATTTAAAACATCAATTATCTTTTCTGTTTGTTGTTCATATTTAATATAATATGTTAATTTGCTATAAATTGATTCATCAATTAAATTGCCTATTCTACTATTCTTTTCAATATCACTATACAAAAAAACTTGCATCCCACCAAATATCTTCCTTAATGTTAGTGCATTAAATGCTTCTGAATACAATAATTTATAATTAATGTTATCACTAGATAAATTGCTCAATCCTATACTAATCTCAATATTTAACTGTCTTTTTGCTCTAATGATAATAATCTTTAAATTGTCTATAATCGCTTCTTTATTAAAATTAGTATTACTTTTGAATAAGACTGTTAAGTTATATTCTTTATGAAAAAGATTAAAATCAATCCCTAAAAGATTTAACTGAGTAAATAAAAAACTCTCAAAATACTCTTTTTCTTCATCAGTATATCTATGATCAAAATCAAAATATCCAATCATAATATATTTATAATCAATTCTTACATCAATTCTCTCTAATTGTTCTTTCATTTTATTAGATAATTGGTTTTTATTTAAAAGTTTAGCTAAATAATTCTCTTTTAAAACTGGAATACTATCATAGTAAAAAATATTAAACTCATCTATATTACTTTCAATATCTTTTTCTAGTTCTATTTTATCTTTTGCCTTTTCCAATACACTCTCTAATTCATCTATATTAATTGGCTTAGATATAAAACCAACAACCTCAAGATCAATAGCCTCTTTCGCATAACTTAGTTCTTCATACCCTGTAATTACTATTATTTTAAGTAGTGGATTAACTTTTTTTAGCATACGTGCTAGTTCAAGTCCATTGATAAACGGAATATGAATATCAGTTATCAAGATATCAGGTGGATTAACGGATAATTGATTGTATGCGTCATCCCCATTATCAAAAGTACTTTCAAGAAGTATGTTTTCAACATTTATTCGTTCTATCATTTTCTTTAATCGTTCTAAAACAATTAATTCATCATCTACTACACTAAGTTTATACATCGTATTTCTCCTCTAGTTAGTTTTCTTCATTATATCAAAAATAATTAGAAAAAGCGCTTATATTTCATATATAAGCGAAATGAAATAACTTGAACTTCTATATTAGGAACTATATGTTAATTAAAATCATCATATAAAATAACAAAAAACAAGCAAAGTTATCTATCAAACCCTGCTTGTTTTATTATCAATTATTTAATTTAGGATAAACCTTCATATATTCATTATACTTCTTTTCATATATTAAAACTTCTTTACTATTCGGTTTAAATATATGCTTAACTTCTATTATTTCATTACATGCATCTTCAACTGTTTCATACTTACCATCTGCAACCATAGCAAGTATAGCTGCACCAAGTGCTGGACCTTCTTCAACCAATATTGTTTCTACACTAGTATTTAAAATATCAGCAATCATTTGACCCCATATAGGACTTTTTGCTCCACCACCAGTAATTCTCACATTCTTTAAATCTTTGTTTTTCGTTTTAATAATCTCAAAGATTGCTTTTAAATTAAATGTAATTCCTTCAACAACAGCTCTATCAAGATGTTCTTTTTTGTGTTCTAATCTTAAACCGACAAATGCTCCTCTTGCATAAGGATCATTTATAGGGGCTCTTTCACCTGTTAAATATGGCAAAAAGAATAAATCATCATCACTACTTGTTTTTGATATTTTATCAAATATATTTTCATAGTTATAATTATTAAAAATACCTTCATTCCACCATTTCAAAGCTCCAGCAGCATTAAGCATAACACCCATCATCATATATTTACCATTTGAATGTACATATGATTGTAAATATGTTTTTTGATCTGACGCAAATTTTTCCATTGGAGAGAAAACTACCCCACTTGTTCCAAGCGAAATATTACACATTCCGTTGTAAACTGCACCAACACCAACAGCACCAACAGCTTGATCTCCACCACCAGCAACAATTTTTACATCATTCTTAACTCCTAATTGAACTTTAACTTCTTCAGTTAAGTACCCTACTACTTCATAGCTTTCAAATATTTTAGGAAAGTTATTCTCTTTTAAACCTAAAACATCTAACATATATTTACTATATTTTTTATTCTCAACATCATAGTAAAGTGTACCTGATGTATCTGATGTATCGCTAGCAAATATACCACTTAATCTATAGATTAAATAGTCTTTTGGAAGCATTACTTTATCAATTCTTTTATAGTTTTCTTCTTCATTATTTTTAACCCATAAAACTTTGGGTGCAGTAAGACCAGTTAATGCAATATTACCAGTTTCTTTTATTAATCTCTCTTTACCAATCACTTCGTTTAAATATTCAACTTCTTTGATTGTTCTTTGATCATTCCATAAAAGTGCATTTCTAATGACTTTATCATTTTTATCTAATAAAACCATTCCATGCATTTGTCCTGAAAAACTGATTGCTTTTAAATCTTTTTCATACCCTTTAATAATTTCTTTAAGCCCAACAATTGTTTGATTATACCAGTCAAGAGGATTTTGTTCTGTCCATTCAGGTTTAGGAATTAATAAATCATATCCTTTAGTGACTGTTTTTACAACTTTATTATCACCAGAAAGTAAAAGTATTTTAACTCCCGATGTTCCTAAATCAATTCCAATATACATATTAACCTAATATATATTGATTAATTAACGCTTCAAGATATTCTTGTTTACCTGATTCATTTTCATCAATATCTTTTTTGTCAAATACATATTTTTCTAGTTCTTTAAATCCAACTTTACCATCAACGATATCTTTACCAATTCCTTTTGTATAAGAACTATATCTTGATTTTAAGTTATCTTCAAAAACTCCATCTTCCCACATTTTAGCAGCTATTTTTAATCCAGCTGCAAATGAATCCATTCCGGCAATATGTGCTAAGAATAAATCTTCCGGTTTATTTGATGCTCTTCTAACTTTAGAGTCAAAGTTAAGGCCACCTGTTTTAAGACCACCTGCTCTTAGTACTTCATACATAATTGAGATTGAATCATATAGATTAGTTGGGAATTGATCTGTATCCCATCCTAATAATAAATCTCCTTGATTTGCATCCAAGCTTCCAAGTAATCCTTCAGTTGCAGCAACTCTAATCTCATGGTTTACAGTATGTCCAGATAGTGTAGCATGGTTTGTTTCAATATTTAGCTTGAAGTGTTTTTCTAAATTGTATTTTCTTAAGAAACCAATAACTGTTGCACTATCAAAGTCATATTGATGTTTAGTTGGTTCTTTTGGTTTTGGTTCAATATAGAATTGTCCTTTATATCCAATCTCTTTAGCATAATCAACAGCCATATGTAACATACGTGCAAAATTATCTTGTTCTAATTTATAATCTGTATTAAGGAGTGTTTCATAACCTTCTCTACCACCCCAGAAAGTATATCCAGCACCATTTAATCTGTGTGTAATTTCCATTGCTTTTTTAATTTGAGCAGCACTATATGCAAACACATCAGCGTTAGGACTTGTAGAAGCTCCATTCATAAATCTCTTATGACCAAATAAGTTTGCTGTTCCCCAAAGTAGTTTAATACCTGTTCTTTTCATTTCTTTTTCAATTAAATCAACAATTACATCTAAATTCTTTTGAAATTCTTCTAATGAATTCCCTTGTGGTGCAATATCAACATCATGGAAGCAAAAATATTCCATACCTATTTTTTCCATAAATTCGAATCCAACTTTTACTCTAGTTTTTGCTATTTCAAGTTCATCTTTAGATGTTAAATCCCATGGTCTTTCCATTGTTCCAGAACCAAATGGATCAGTTCCAGTATATGTAAGTGTATGCCAATATGCCATAGAAAATTTAAGATGATCCTTCATCTTTTTCCCTAAAACAACTTCTTCTGGGTTGTAGTATTTAAAAGCAAAAGGATTTTTACTTTTTGAACCCTCATATTTAATCTTTGCTACATTTTTAAAATGTTCCATTTTTTATTTCTCCTATATCTTATATTTTATTGATAAACATATATTTTTAATATATAATTAACTAAACAAACGAAAGGGTGACACCATGATAAAAACTTCAAATTCTCAATCTGTTAAAATTGAAAACATGCGCCTAGTAATGGAAAAAATTGTTGAACTTCGTGAAGTATCAAGAATAGAACTATCAAGATTAACAACGCTTAACAAAGCAACAGTCTCTTCAATAATGAGCGAATTCGTTTCATCAAATCTAGTAATTAAAACTGATAAAATCATCAAAACTAGCGGACGTAGCGCTAATTTATTCGCTTTGAATAAAAATGCTGGTCGAATAATTAGTATTGAACTTCTTACAAATTCTTTATATGGTGTAATAACTAATTTGTATGGGGAAATACTTTATGAAGTAGTTAAAGAGGATATTAATCCTGAATTTACACCATACCTCAAAGTATTGTTAGAAACAATTGACCATCTACGTGAAAATACTTATGAATCAACTTACGGCTTAATTGGTATTGGTATTGGAGTTTATGGTACATTATCTAACTCCAAAAAAATCAAGTATGCTCCTTTTAATTCCTGGAAAGATATTGACTTAAAAGAAATAATTGAAGATTATACCGGTATTAAAACCTATGTTGAAAACGAAGCAAACATTTCAGCGCTTGGCGAAAAAATTGTAAATCGTGATCAAAAGAATATTGTTTCTCTTAACATTGGTCTTGGTGTTGGGATGGGTATCGTCATAGACAGTAAATTGTATACCGGTGAACACGGTTATGCCGGTGAAATTGGACACACAATTATTGTTCCAAATGGCAGAAAATGTGTTTGTGGTAATCACGGTTGTCTTGAAACATACATATCAAACAAAGGTATTACAAATTACTACTATGAACTAACTAATCAAATAATTAGTCTTAACGATTTTATTTCTCTTTATCAAAAACGTGATACATATGCTCTCAAAGTTTTTGACATGTTCACAGATTATGTGGCGATTGCAATTAACAACATCTCACAAACTATTGATCCTCACACAATTATTATTAACAGTAAAATTGCGGATTCAATTCCAGAAACAATTTCAGCAGTAAAGAATAAACTTAAATCTAGTATGATTTCACTTGATGTTCTTTCTACCTCAAAGTTCAAATCTAAAACAAATATTTTAGGACTAACTCATATCTTAATTCAAGATTTTTTAAATGTTGATAATTACAGCATAAAAAATCTTAGTAAAATATAGTTTTCCCAAACATAGTTTATCACATAAATTAAGTTTTGTAAAGAACTTGTTTTGTTATATTATTATGCTTTATTAACTAAAAAGGGACGAAATTTATCGTCCCTTTTATCTTTATCCATTCGTTGTTATATAATCAACGTTATATTCAATCATTTTCTCAATTGTTTTAAAATCATTAACAGTCCAAACATTAACTTTTATTCCATTATCGTGGAATTTTTTGATATTCTCTTTTTTTAATGCTCCATAATGGAAATCCACATCAAACTTAAACTTCTTGCATAAATCAATCAAACTATCATCATATTTATCTAACAAATACTGAATAGGAATATTTTTGTCAATTTCTCTTACAATAAGTAAATTATTCAAATCAAATGATATAATAACAGTTTTATTTATATCACCATGTTCTTTAATAATATCAAACATTCCTTTTATTTCTTCTTTATTAAAGATTGCTTTTATTTCTATAATAGAAACCTTATCGTATTCCTTACATATCTTTAAATACTCTTCTAAAGTTGGAATATTAATAGACTCATCGAATTTTTTAGTGTTTATGTCAATGAATGGTAGATTTTTTAAAACATTGTATTCTGTATTTTTAATTATAAAATTACTTTTAGCCAATCTCTTTGTATCATCGTCATGGTGAATAATATATTTACCATCTTTAGTCAAATGAACATCACACTCAATACCATAAAATGCTTTTTTACCCGCTTCAATAAATGCTTTTTTAGTATTTTCCGTTTCTTTAGAGCTATATCCTCTGTGAGCAACCAGTTTAACTGGTAGATCAAAAATATCTTCTTTCATTAAATGGACCTCTTTTTCTTTAATATAAATAATTTTACCATATTAAACCAATGATTTATCTATTTTTGGTATAATTAAAGGAACATTAAAAAGAAAAGGTGAAACCATGAATTATGATTCTTTATTAGCATCTGCTAAAGCATTAATAGACAATGAAAAACATGAAATATCATTACTCTCAAATATATCCGCTTTTATATATCAATACATTCCCAACTTAAATTGGTCTGGATTCTATTTAAATAAAAATGAAGTCCTAATATTAGGTCCTTTCCAAGGTAAGATTGCTTGTAGCATTATTGAAAAAGGTAAGGGTGTATGCGGAACTTCTTTTCTAACTAAGAAATCAGTTGTTGTTCCAAATGTACATTTATATGATAATCATATTGCTTGTGACTCAGCCAGTAATTCTGAAGTTGTTATTCCAATAATCATTAATAATACTGTTTATGGTGTTTTAGATATTGATAGTCCATTAATTAACAGATTTGATGGTGAACTAGTTATTTTTTTAGAAAAAATCGTTATTTACTTAACTGAAAAACTCACTTTTTGGCACTAAAAGGTTGACAGTGCCAAAATCAAATGTTATAATATATCTGTATCTAAAAGATACATAAAAAATTAAATATAAGGAGTGATATTTATGTTTGATCTTTTAAGAAAAGACAAAACCTTTTTTGATGATTTCTTTGGAGAAATAGCTGGTTCTAAAAATGCCTTAATGAAAACAGACATTAAAGAAAATGACACATCCTACACATTTGAGATTGATTTGCCTGGCTTTGATAAAAAAGATATTAAGGTTGGAATTGAAAATGGATACTTAACTGTATCTGCTTCTAAAAATGATGAAGTCGAAGAAAAAAAAGACAATTATATTAGAAGAGAAAGACACTTCGGTTCATTCACTAGAAGTTTTTATGTAGGTAATGTTAAATTAGACACACTTGCTGCAAATTATAAAGATGGTATTTTATCAATTGATGTTCCAAAAGAAATCAAAGAAGAAACTAAGTATTTAGAAATTAAATAAAAAAAATGGGAAGTTGTAAAAAACTCTCCCTTTTTTCTTTTATTTTAAACTTTTTAATGGTTTTTAAGACAAAATGCCCGAAAAAATAACACTTATTGACATATAAGTGTTATAATTAAATTGGACTATATTATCAACTATAATAAAAAACAAGGGGGTAATAAGATGGTTTCTATTGCTTTATGTGATGACGAAAAAATATTCTTAAGTCATTACGAAGATAAGATTAAGTCTTTATCTCAAAAGTTAAAGATTAACCTTGAAATCATCAAATTTACTAGTGGTGAATCACTATTATTCTATCTAGAAGACTACCCAACACAATTCGACATAATTTATTTAGATATCTTAATGAACACTACAAATGGTATAGACATTGGAATGAAAATAAAAGAGATTAACCCAAGTATTCAAATTATCTTTTTAACTAGTTCTGAATCATATGTCTATGATGCTTTCAGTGTTTCACCTGTCAATTATCTTATTAAAGATAGAGACAGCAAGAAATTTGATGAGGTTTTTAAATTAGCTATTAAAAACGTTAATGAGTCTTTTGATAAAGATGTTTTTATTCATGAAACAAGAGCCAAAAAACTCATCATACCTTATACTGATATCGTTTATTTTGAAGTTTATAAAAGAATCATTATTATTCATCTAAAAAACAGAGAAACTATTCAAATATATAAGGCATTAAATGAACTTGAATTTGAATTAGAAAAGAAAAAGTTTGTTCGTGCTCATCGTTCATACCTAGTTAACATGCAATATATAAAAAATATTACTAATCAAAGTGTTAATTTAAAAACTGAGGAAGAGGTTCCATTAGGAAGAAAATACATCACCATTGTTAGAGAATCCCTTAACGACTATCTATTTGGGGGTGTAATTAATGACATTTAGTATGATTGCTGCATTTATTTTTTCTACAATTTTTTTAGTTTTATATATTGATAACTATAAACACTATTTTCATTTCAGAAAAAATGCCTGGATATCAATTACGATTTTTGTTTTGATATCTTTTATACCACTGTTTAACTTCCCATGGTTAAATGACTATATTCACATCAGATCAAGCATAACACTTGTAGGTTATTTTGTTGCATTATACTTTATGTTTAAAACATCAATTCTAAACGCAGCTTTTCTTTCTCTAAACTTTATTTTAAAAACATATGCATCATACTTAATTGTTTCTTCAGTTATTGCAATGATAATTAATGAGAAAGTCTCAATAGAATTAATTAGTCCAGATCAATACTATTACATAACATATGTATTTTCGTTTTCAATAGCAATCATTTTCATGTTTATTTTGTATAAAATAGTTCTAAAACAAAAAATGCTACGTTTCTTTGAAAATAAAACTTTTATTTTCTATTCAATTGGTATACAAGTTATTTTGTTGATTAACCTTGTTATTATTACAAGTGCTACTTCTTCTGACGTATCAAAAGTCTGGTATAACATAACAATTCTAATTTTTTCAATATCAATTTTAGTAATCTACTTTTTCACAAGAATTTTTATTACCAACGTTAATTACTTAGCAGCCTTCAAATATCATAGTGATTATTTAAAAAAACAACTTGATTTCCAAATTATCCACTATAAAACTCAAGAACGCCAAATTAATGACTATTTAAAATTCAAACATGATTATAATAAAACAATTGATTCAATAAATATTTTATTAAACAATGGTCAATATGATGCAATCTCAAATATTTTGAATACTTCCAGAACAAATCTTAAAAATCTACATATAAATTATCGTGAATACTCCAATAACGTTATTATTGATGCCTTACTGAATGACTATGCTTCTAGATTCAAATCAATTCAATGTAGTTTTTCTTCAATGAGTTACATACCATTAAATGTTTCTCTTAATGAATTAGATTTGATTAGATTATTTTATAATGTAATGGATAACATCTATACTGCCGTATCAAAAATTGAAGATCCAAATGATCGTTCAGTTAAAATAACAACTAAAAATAGAAATGGATTTCAAGCAATTATCTTTATTAATAGTGCTATAAAAGTTCCAGGACAAACAATTAAGAATAATAAATTACAAACAACAAAAGCTGATAAAGCAGTGCACGGTTTTGGTTTAAATATTATCAATGATATTGTTGAAGGTATTAATGGATTTGTTAATTACGAATTAATTAGCACCGATCCAAAAATTAACTATTTTAAATTAACAATAATGATTCCTGATTACACTAAAGAAGATAAAAACTAATTAACTATTTTAATTAGTTTCATCTCAATTAATTTATTCTTATCAATATAGCCAACAGTATAATCTACTGTTGGTATTTTATTTATTTTTTCATATTGCATCATGTACATATCAATAAGTTCTTTTGCATATTCTAATAATCTTGGTCCATTTACAATCAGTAAAGATGGCGTTGTTTCATGCATTCTTGCATATGAAACATCTTCAACATTATATTTTTTATTATAAAGTTTTTGTGGCGAGATATTATAATAGACTTTTAAATTATTTCCATGAATCCACATTTTTAAAACAGGTTTACCTTTGTGCATAAAACGCTCATATTTCCATGATTTTTTAACATCAACATTTGGAAAAGCTAATAAATAGTTTTTCAATTCGCTAAATCGTTGTTGTGATTCAATTGGTGCTAAATGCATTCTTGCTTGAAAACTATAATTATATTTTATTGATAATTTCAAATCGTTTTCTTCACTTAAATCATCATTAATTATCGCTTCACTTTCATCTCTTAAATCAGAATTAAAAATTATTTTATTCGTTTTAGTATATAATGTTTTAGGTACTTTTTCTTCTTTTTTTGGAATTGTCAGCAGCAAAATTACTACTGCTAAAATTATAATAACAACGATTAATAAACCTAAAATAAAATATATATTTGAAATCATAAAATTTCTCATTTTCATCTTCCTCCTTTGCTGTTAGTATTTTATACTTTTTTTCTTTTTTTTTCTGGGGTGTGTAGATAATAGTTGATATTTATCTGTTTTCCAGAATTTCTGTAATACCTTTGTCTTTCATAAAATCATCAAAAGTAACTTCTTTTATTGATTTTAGAACTCTTTTAAATATACTTTTAATCATTTTATTTTTAGTTTTAATTCTTTGATTCATATTTTTAATATTATGATACGCTAAATAGTTTTGCCTATAAACGAAAAAATTCAAATAGTGTTGTAAGTTTTTAAGTTTATATCCAGAATGTTTATAGAGAAATCTTTTTAATATACTATGATAATTGTCTACCATTATGGTTGAATATTCTCCAGTTTCATCTTTTCTTCCATTGATATTTTCCACTTCAAATTGATTCATGAATTGATATGTTTTAGTGTTCCCGTCATGAATAAATTTTTCAACTTGTCCAATATTGTCAGTGAAATTATCAATGAATTGCTGAGGGAGAGGCATTGCTCTGGATACTACTTTAGCTACAGATACACCATATATATTTACCATTGTGACTACACATAACTGGTTAAATGAGAGACCTCTAATACCTTTACCATCTGGTCTAACATGTTTATAGGGTTTTTCTCTAATACTAATGAATGTTTCATCAATTACGATCACTCCACTTATCTTCAAGTTTTCTTGATAGTTCTTTAATGAATGAAATATAATATATCTATAATATAAAACTGTTTTAATATTAATATCAAGATTTCTTGCAATAACTTCCAGCGTAACATCATCAATCATAAAAGCTATTAACTTTTTGATTTTATAATCACTTAACTTAAGATGTTTCATTGGAGTCTTATCAATTATGAAAGTTTTTAAACAACTCTTACATTTATATCTTTGTTTATTATTTTTGTCTTTTCCATTTTTTATTAAACTGTTAAAAGAACCACATAGATCACAGTTTTGGTTCTGCATTGACGTCCCTTTCTACTATAAAAGCGAGTGTTTTATCCTAAAGGAACGTCGCCAAACAATCCAGGAATAAAACACTCGCTTTTATAGTTCCTTTATTAAGATTGTTTGGCATTATTATTATAACATTGTTTTTATTTTTTTATAATGGACTTAAAGCTTTTGTTATCGTTATTTAAGCATAGTCATCAACTATTATCTCCACATCCCAGTTTTTTTTTATTCTATTTGTTCTAAACGACATTTTTAATGTTCCAAAAAACAAAAAAGACCAAATATTTTTAGTATTTAGTCTTTACAAAGTTTTATTTTCTTTTTTCCATAACTTGTTTAAAAGCTTCAAAACCTAGTTTTTCATAAAAATTAATTGCACTACTATTTTTACTCCAAACATTTAATCTAATCTTATTAACCTTAACTTCTTCATCAATGTATACCATCAATTTTTTGCCTATATTTTTACCTCTAGCTTTTTCATCAACACAAAGATCATCGACGAAAAAATAATCATTTTCATACCAACCAATTAAATAACCTAAGACAATTTCATTTTCAAGGTAAACAAAAATCTCTATTTTTTCATTATTCACTAATTGGCTAACTTCATTAATATTATACTTAGCTTCATCATTTGGAAAAAAATCAGGATATAGATTATAATGAAGTTTTGCTATTTGTTTCAGCAATTCATAAATTCTTACAACATCTTTGTTTTCTGCTTTTCTAATCATTTCAGAACTATTTAAAATACTAATAATCAACATCTCCCTACGTCTTAATTCTCTTTACTTGAACATTATATCATAAATGCTTTTCTATTAACTTGTTAGACTTCTTTTCTTTTATTTTTTATCGCTTTATAAATCTCATCAAATCCAACTAAAATTATTGGACATACAATTAAAATTAAATAATCTACTAATGTTAGTGAAGTTGTTCCAAATATATTTTGTAAAAATGGAATGTTTGTTATTAATATGAATACAATAACCTCTACTAAAATACCAATATACATTAGATTGTTTTTTTTCTTAATCGTCTTAAAAAATGATAAAGAGTCTGATCTACATGCAAAAACATTTCCTATTTGTGCAAAGATTACTGCCCCTAAAGCCATTGTAGATGCATAGTGATAAGTTTGCATTGCATGCTCTCCTGCAGTATTTGCTATTACTTCACTACCAATTTTTGATATATCATTAAACATATATCCATTTTGATACCAAACAAAAATAAAGACTGCAAACGATAAAACTGCTTCTATAAGACCTAAGAATAAATATGATCTAACCATTACTTTTTTATTAAACAAATGATCATTTTTTGTTCGAGGTTTTTCATCAAGCAAATCAGGATTAGGTTCTTCTGCACCTAACGCTAATGCAGGTATTAGATCTGCAAGTAGGTCAATTGCAAGAATTTGAAGGACTGTTAATGCAGGCGGTATTTTAAAGAATATCATCATTAAAATAGGAATTAATTGAGCAACATTTGAAGCAAGAACGTATGTCATAAACTTCTTTATATTTTCATATATTCCACGACCTTCTAAAACAGCTTTTGAAATAGTTGCAAAATTATCATCTAATAAAATCATATCAGCACTGTTTCTTGCTACATCTGTACCATTTTTACCCATAGCAATCCCCATATGAGCCGATTTTAATGCTAATATATCATTTACACCATCACCTGTAACACCAACTATTTCTCCACCAAGTTCTTTAACAAGTTTAAAATTAGCTTTTAATGTTTCGTTGATTTCATAATCTTCATTATTCTTATCATTTATAATATAAAGAGCCTTCCATGGCGCATAAAATGCTCCTGCAGTTCTTGCAGTCCACTCAATACTTTTAATCGATGATGGTGAACCACTAATACAAACTAAAAAATTTAGATTTGAAAGATTCTTTAACCCTGGTTTACTATACTTTGCATGATCTAAAACTTTTCCAAGTGCTAGTGATCTAAGTGATGTAAGTTGAATTTCAGATATATCTTTTAAATAGTAATTATTACTTAGTCTATTCATAAGTTCATTAACAGGTATATCAACAAATTCAAGCGAATCTGCATTTAAAAATATATAATCTGGAATGGTTGAAATATTTTTAAAATCATAGATAGTTGTTTTTACATATTCTTTTAAACTCTCAATATTAAATACATTCAATGTCGTATAAACATTTATTCCATTATTAAGAAGTTCAATAACATCCTCATAACGATACTTATTTCTTGATTGTTTACTATTATCTTCTAATCGATCTAAAACAACAGTTGTAGCTTTCATTCTAATTATTGAATCAATATCAATAACACCATCAATACCATAAACAATATGAGGAAGTTTTTGAAGCTTTTCGTTTTATTTCAATATCATTAATCAAAACATCAGCAATAATAACTTTTTCTTTATTTTGATATTTTTCGATTATTTCTTCAATCATCGTTCTTGTTTTTGCAGTTTCATAAAAATATCCAAAATAAATTTTCAATTTACCTTTTTTCACATAACCACCTCCATCATTCATTACAATTATACCTTTTTTAATATTTTTTTTGATATATGAGCATTAATTATTAACACTATCTTAACACCAAAATAGATATAATAATCTCAAGAGGTGGTATTTTGAATCTATTACTTAATAAAAACATCAAAGTTACTTTCAATGATTCTGTAATTATTGGAAAACTTGTAAAATGTGAAGATAATTGTATAATAATTGAAACAAATGAAGGTATTACACAAGCTTCACTTCAACAAATTAAAAAAATTGAAGAACTAAATTTATAATGACTTCCTTAAGGAAGTTTTTATTTTTAACTAACTTATTATATAATAGATATATGAAACCAAGTTTTGGAGGTAATTATATGAACGGACAAGAACGCAGAAATGAAATACTACATATTTTAAATAATTCTAAACTTGAAGTAAGTGCTACATCACTTGCTAAAAAATTTGCTGTTTCAAGACAAATCATCGTTGGTGATATTGCTCTTCTTCGAGCATTAGGTCACCGAATCACCGCGCTACCAAAAGGTTACATAATTGATAGTAACCAAAGTGAATACAACAGTTTTAATGTTATCGTTAAACATACTCCAAAAGAAACAATAAAAGAGTTAACCGCTCTTGTTAATGCTAATGTTATAGTTTTAGATGTAACGATCAATCATCCTACATATGGGATTTTAAAAGGTGATTTAAATATTAAAACATTAAAAGATATCGAATTATTTTTAAAAAATAGACCTAATCTATTATCATCTTTAACAGATGGAGTGCATGTACATACATTACTTTATAAAGATAAAAAAGATTTAAATGCTGCACTCAATGCTTTAAATGAACTAGGATTTATCTATAACGACTAACCTGTCTTGACATATAAACTAAATAGTAGTAAAATCTTAAGGTGTCAAGACATCTTAGGAGAGTGATTTAAATGAAAAGAAATTTAAAACGATTAACATTTGCTGCTGTTTTAGGAGCTTTAGGAATTGTTATTCCTTTATTTATGCCGAAAATTGTTATTGGAGATGCTTCTTATACTCTAGCAAGTCATGTTCCATTGTTCATAGCAATATTCATAGGACCTGATGTTGCCTTTTTAGTCGGTATTGCAACAACAACCGGCTTCTTCTTAGCGCTTACCCCAATAATCGCTGCTAGGGCATTTTCACATCTTTTATGGGCAATTCCAGCTTCATTCATTTTTAAAAAATACAAAGATAGTATTTATAAAACAAAATATAATATCTTAGCAAATATAATCATTGGATTCTTCCATGCTTTATTTGAATGTTTAATTGTAATGTTATTCTATGTTGGAAAACCAAGTGAAATAAATTCAATTCTAACAACAATTTTTATTCCTATAGGAATTGGTGGTTTTATTCATAGTTTAGTTGATTTCCAAATTAGTATTTTAGTTTATAATAGAATAAATGTTCATATTGAAGAACAAATATTAGAAACAAAACCTAAAAAAATATAAAAGGACCCTAAAGTCCTTTTTTACTTTATACTATCAAAATAATAACTATTAAGTAAATATTCTTCATTATACTTAATACTAAGGTCTAATAAATATTTTTTTATTATTACTAAATCAATTTCGTTTTCGTTGTATTGCCTAAACAAATCAAAAAATGTTTTTTTCTCTGATTCATTACATTTTCTCTTAAAATATCCCCAGACATGTTCTAATGCATTTGATGCATTTTTTCTGTTTTCAGAAAGTTTTATTGATTCATTAACTAATTCAAAAAGCTTTTGTTGACTAATCTCTTTATTCCTAAAAAGTCTCCTGATTTCCAAATATTTTTTTTGAGATCTTTCTAAAACTAAATACTTATACTTAGCCAACTCCTTTTCTAATTCGGTTAAGTTAATAATAAACACCTCATTTTTTCTTTATTATATCACTAAAAGAAAAGGAAGGTAGCATTTACCTCCCTTAAACTCTATTTAAAATTTGAATTATTAACTATTTTTTCACCTTCAACAACTATCGCTATTATTGAACCTACATAATTCTTACCATTCCAATTTACAACCGTAAATTCAATTTCAACTTCTACATCTCGGTAATTATCTAAAAAGCTTAATTGTTTTCCACTTGAAGAATAAACTGATATTCTATTTTGATCATTATCTTCTAAACTATATCTAGTATAAAAATTAGTTTCTTCATAAATGACTTTCGCAGTTATTAAATAGACTTCTGTTGAATGATCTTCAAGTTTATTTAAATTTAGAAAATCTTTTAAAGTCTTACCAATTTTAAAGCTAGTAGTTGAATATTCATGTGCACCACCCTCATTAACTACTAAAACGGCTTCTTTAACAACAATTTGACCAACAGCAGTAAGTTCATTAGTGTTCTTATCGTAAGTTTTACCTACGTGCGTTTTTATTCCCTCAATAACAACTTTATTACCAAGTTTTATTTTAGATAATTCATCGCTTGTTGTTTCAACTGCAATAACTCCAGTTTCATCGATTAAATAAAAACCAGTTTTATTAACTAGTGATGCGCCAACTATTCCTTCTAAATAAACTTTTTGATCATCAGGTTTTGTTATTGCATCTGCAATAGTTATTAAGTTTACTTCCCTTTTTTCTTTAACTTCAATCTCTATTACTTCACTGAATATGTTTACTCCATCGATACCTTTAATCGTTATTTTTGTTTTACCAATATTCTTGGTTCTAAAAATCACTTTTCCGTTTACCTCTTCAAAATAAGCAACATCTTCATCACTTGAAGAATATTCCAATTTCACATTATTAATCAGTAATTTTTCATTTGTCACTAAAGTAATTAATTCTTTATCTGGTGAAAATGAATAATTATACTCTTTTCAAATTGATCTACTCCATAGTACTTAACAGCATAAATCGGATTATATTTTGAATCATATTCAAATAAATCTCCAATTTTTATTGGTATAAAACGGTATTGAATTCCACTTGCTGTAGACTTTGCATTAATAACTGAAAGATAAACTGTTCTAAGTTGGCCATCATACTCATCTAACCATGTAAAATCACTACCATTATTCATTGAATATGTGTATGAACCGGTTTTATCATCTAAGTCATTAAAATAGTAATTTACAAATCCAGTACCTGGAACTTTTTTAATGTATGCATTAGCACGATATATTGACCCAGTAATATTTTCAATACGAGGATTTGTTTCCATTAATTCTTTGATTGTTTTTTGTTGAATCCAAGTTTCATCAAAACTACTATTTAATTCTTTCTTTTCTAATAAAACTATATCAGCTAATTGGATTGCTCCTTCATATCCATGTCTAGATGCTTGATTTTTTTCATCTTCTAATATGAAGTTTGTTCTTATACCAGCCACTTTGATAGTATCTCCTACTTTAACAGTTGAAGCTATATTATTATCATATAGATAAATAGCATTGGTATTATCAACTAAATAAACACCATTTGTTTTTTTTCCATTAGCATATGTTATTTGTGCTACTACACCATTTACTATTACTTTATGATCAATCTTTTTTGTTCTTGCATCAAGAATTGTTAGTTCTTCATATTCATCCAAATCAATATTACTATTTGGCTCACCTTTTTCATATTTTATTAGCACTGTTTTATTTAATTCAATTTCCTCATTAAACTTTTTCAGTGGACCTCTTAAAACAACAATATCTCCCACTACAGGTTTTTGAATTAATTCTGAGTACTTTTCGTTATTACTTCCATAAACACCATAAACTGATATTTCATCATTCCCATCAGAAATAATCATATTTCCATATTCCATTTGATTTATAGTTTTAATTTTTCCTTTAACCATATACTTATCTTCTGAAACTTCTCCGTGTGATAGTTCTACTCCGACTTCAAGCAGTTTCTTTATTGAAATATAAAAGTTTGCATAAATTTTTGTATTTTCTTTAAGTGGTTTACTAAAGTCAAATAATACTTGATATTCTTCATCCTCATACCAATCATCAAATACATATCCATCTTTTAACGGATCACTTAGTCTTAATAATTTACTACCATCTTCAACTTTATCGTTACTAAACTCTGTATTAACAAACTCAACAACATTCTTAGTTATTTCAGGTTTACATGATACCAAACCAATAACTCCCATAACAACTAATACCAAAACTACAAATTTCTTGAATACGTTCATTTTCTTTTCTCCTCTCTATTTTAAAAACAAAAAAGGACACAAAAAATTAAAAAGACAATTCCTTTTTAATTTTGCGTCCATGTATTCACGACGGGGGTGGAATAATATTCACTTCTATTTCACACCCACATTATATAAAATCTATAACCTTAATTCAATACATTTTTTATTATTTCAACTTATTTACACTTAAAGCTTTTTATTCAATAAACCAGTAACAAATCGGTATCCATTAATATTTAAATGTAATCCATCATATGTATATTCTTCATTCATATTTCCATCTTTTAATAATTGTTCATAGAAGTTTAAATATCCAACATTATCTATTTTACTAACTGCCTTTTCAACTTTTTGATTAATAGATTCAATCACTTTATATCAAAATCACAACAACAAAATTTTAGAATAATAATATTCTTTGTCCTACTAAATTATTTCTTTTTACTCCAAATATTGAAATTTCATCAAATATATTTTTTTTATTAAAAAAAACCTAGTAATACGACTTATTTTATCCATTATTATTAATAAAATCAAAAAGAATAAATTTAAGAGTCCAAAATTTATGACATAGTTAAGTTGTTTGTTGTTTGTTACATTGCCAATTACAGGTAAATTTGCATATCCATATCCATAAAACTCCCCTGTTAACAAGTCTATCTTTGTTTTATATTCAATATATTCTTGTATTGTACCAACTAATACGTAGAATAGTAAAATAAGGCTATTAATTACCAGTATTTTATATGTGCTTTCTTTTTCAATACGATAAATCATTGCCTCTTTTAAGAAAAAGATAAAACATATACTACTCCCAATTACATGGAAAACAATTGTATCAAAGGTTAAATATGTGAAAAAATTACTATTTTTACCTGTATACAAAATCAAAACATTTAAAACCATTAATGGAAAATTAATATATGCAACAAACTTATTTGCTAATTTATTTTCCAGTATAATTGCAATAATCATTAAATAGGATGAAAGTCCACATGGTGAATCTGGTAGAAAAAAAAATAAAAAAGAGTTGTTATGAATTATTGTTGCTTTTCTTAACAGTGAAGAAACTATTAATGATAAAGTAATTGTGAAACAAAATTCAAAATTATACATTATATTTTCTCTATATAGCCAAATTATTCTGCATAAAATAAAAGTAGTTAAAATCATTAAAAAGTAAATGGGGGATAACATCGTCACTTTATTAATTAAATCACTAGACTCCATCACTGGCATCCCATTTTCAAAGGGAACCAATGATGTCCTATGAAAAAGAATTGATGGAAACAGTAGTATAATTATGATTAAAAACTCAAACCATCTTATTATATTAAACTGAATTTTACATCTAATTAAAACTTTAAAATTGTAATATAAAAAGATTACAGATAATAAAAGAACAAGAAAGTCTTTAATATTCATCGCTCTATCTAAGTGAAATAGTTTTTGTACTACTACTAAGAAAAATATGATTATTGAAAATAAACTTAAAGTGCTATCCATATCGTTTATTTTAATTATTTTAGGAATACTAACTATACTAACCCAAAAAAACATATAAAATAGAAGAACTTCAAATGACGAAATAAACATTTGATTTTTTTTAATATCAAATCCAATAAATGAATAAACGATTTCTGTATCAAATGATAAAAAAAACAATATTATGACAACTAAAAATACATAGATATTTTTAACAAACTTTTTAATTTCTTTTCTATTCTTTTCAATCATTTTCATTACCAATATATACCTTATCATGGCCTGATAATTCACTTGTTAAAATAACAATACTATTTCCTACTTCAATATAAGGAAAGGTAACTATTCTTCCACTTTTTAGTCTATTATCAAATACAACAATACTCGCAATACTATTATTTTTCTTTTGAACAAACTTACTATCTATGTAAAAAACATTTTCCTGTATATTTAACTGTATAAGGATCTCCACTTGATCACTAAAAGCATTTTCAAAATTTACAATACTAGTAGTATATATATAACCTGAATCGATAACCTTACATTCTGCAATTTTTGTCCCAATAACCTCGTTAGATGTATTAATCCATAGCAGCTGATTAACTTCATATCTATTTTTTGAATAAAAATCAATTGTTATATTATCAGTAGAAAGTATAAGTATATAAAAATTATCTTCTCTCCTTAAAATTTGAATTATAATTCCAGCAGCGTCATTTAAAAAAAACTCTTTATCGTCATTAGTGTATAACAAATCTCCCTTATTTATCTTCAAGCCTGGCGAGATTTTTAATTCAGCTTCTATAGGTATCGTAACTTCAATTAGTTTTCTATTTACATTTCCTACTTCATTTTTTCCTTCATAAACGTTTCCCCAAAAAATAACTCGTTCATATTGAATTTCGTGGTTATTTATGGTTTGCAGAGTTTTGGTAAATTTAAAATCAGATACATTTTTGCTCATAACAATAAAAGGTAATGAACAAAAAAAGCATATCATTAATATAAAAAATAAATATTTAATCATTTTAACTATCATTTAAAATAATCACCTACTCTTCTATGTTGGCTTGCAATAAATATACATGTATTTACAATAAAGAAAAAAGCATATAATAGAATTGTTAATGAAACAAAAAATTCTATTTTAAGATTAATATTAACCCTATCGAAATATGTAAATTCCTTCATACTCTTGTAACAATACCAAATAATTGTTGTAGTCACAGAAATACATACCGTTGAAAACACATTTACCAAGTTTTTAACCATGACATTTTTTAACAATTCAATGAAACTTGCACCAGTTACTAATATAATCCCAAATTCTGTTCTTTTTTCTTTATAATAAAAAAATGAGATTATCATATATATTAAAAGAGAAATTATACTCATGGGTACATATACATATTTAAAGTTAGAGTGATTTTTTTCCTTCATATTTCGAATCTGTGACTCATGACTTTTAAAATCAATAATTTCAAAAGAGAAATTATCACTAATTACTTTAGAAATCATTGACACACTTTTATTTTTTGCATCTATTAATATGGAATCAATTAAAGATTCTTCATTTAAACTTTGCTTTGGAAAAAAAACGATAGTACTAAATTTATTAGAGTTAATGATAAAATTATTAAAATTTTCAGTTTGAAGTAAAGAGTCATAAAATACCCCAACAACAACCGCCTCATATGTATAGTCATTTGTCCTCATGATAATTCTTTTCCCCAAAGAATTTTCCATACCAAAATATAATGTTGAAAAAAACTCTGATATTATAATAGGAAAATATTCTCCTTTAAAATCTGCATCTATAAAATCTCTACCATACTTAAACTTAATTGAAAAATATCTGCTATTATCACCTATATCTTTTCTATCTGTTCCTTTTATTTTCCCATCAACAGGCTCACCAATAAAATTAACAATTGAGTTATCATCAACCTTAAAATCTAGCCTTTCGAAATAGTATCTAAGTCTTGCATCTTCAAAGGCGTTTTTAAGCCGAATTATATCGTTAACATTAAATCCTTCTTTCTCTTTAATGACCAGTTTATTTTGCTCGATAAAGTAAAAATTATTTTTAATTTTTGCATCTTCATCCTTATAAATTACTAAAGACAAAACTATAGAAATAATGCAAAAAATATATGAAAAAAAATACATTGTATTTTTCGATTTATAAATTATCATATGCTTTGATTTCACCGCTTTCCAACACATATACATGTGTTGCATACTTAATCAAACTTAAATCATGAGTGACCATAATAACTGTTTTCCCCTTTTTTTGTTCATCACTTAAAAGCCTCATAATTATATTTTTATTATAATTATCCAAATTTCCTGTTGGTTCATCAGCGAATATAACACTTGGATTAGAGACTACTGCTCTGGCAAATGCAACTCTTTGTTTTTCTCCTCCAGACATTTTACTTATTGGAGTTTTAATTAATCTTGTTAACTCTAAACTTTTTATAATATCATAAACATATGGATGAATAGTTTCTGTATCAAACTTTTTTCTCCACAAAGTAATATTTTCAACCATTGTTAAGTACTCTACCAAGTTATAGTTTTGAAACACAAATCCAAAATTCCTACCTCTTAAAGAGTTTAAATTTCTAGATTTTTCAAACAAAAATTGAGAATATTCAATTGATCCACTATCATATTTTTCTAAAGTAGCTATAATATTCAATAAAGTACTTTTTCCACTTCCACTCTTTCCAATTATCATAAGAAAATCACCTTCATAAATATCCAAATTAACATTAACTAAAACACAATGATTTTGATAATTTTTTCTTATGTTCTTAAGTTTAATTAAAATTTTACACATATAAAATAATCCCTAAGATCTAAGTTTGATTGAAAGAATATATATTCACCACTTATGAAAACAATATCAACTTTTATTATTTCCATTTTTTTACTAGTTTTATTGTAAAATAGAAAACTTTTAGCACCAATATCTTCACCTATAATCTTTGAAATAATAGAAGGGATTTTATATAGTGAGTTATAATGAATTCGCTCTATAACAATTTCACAATTAGTATTTTCGAATAAATATGTGTTTGAAATATCACTTTTATCAAAATCAAGTTTGAAATATTTATAAATTCTATTTGAACTTATATCATAACTTATTTTTTCAAGTATCAAAAAAACAATTTTATTATCAATATATGCAAAATAGCTATCCGTAAAATTAGTGTCAAAATCTTGATGGTTTGTAATGTCAAATTTAAAATGAATAGAATCATATGCGATAATATTAATAGTATCATTATCTATTGACTGAACTCTTCCTGTAACAGAAGAAAATATTTGTTTTCCATTTTTTCTTCCAATAATATCTCCCCTTTTAACATAATCACCAATTCTAACATCTTGTTCTTCATATTCAATCTTTGTAATAATTAAATCTGTTATTTGGCCTGTTATTTTTTTTTCTTGTTGTGCACTTCCCTTATTTATATCAATTTTTGTATATCCCTCAAGTAAACTTTCCTCGTCAAAAAAGAATTCATTACTAGTTTTTTCTTGAAAAGAGTTTAAGTACAACACATATATCATTATCAAAGCTGAAAACATTAAAATTGAAACTGAAATTACTATAATCCAACTTTTAAAAATTCTCCTATCCACTTCTTATCCTCCTTTTTTAACTAGATGTCTAGAAAAGCAGTCCCCAAATAATAAAATTTTGAAAACTATTTAATATCAGCGTTCTATTGCTTCATGAAAATCAGAAATATCAATCTCTTTTATATATTCAATTAACTGACTCATTGAGTAATTGGACATTCTATAATCAGGGAGTGGAAATTTTATTTTTCCTTTCATAGAAGATTCTAATGTCACAAACAAAATAGTATTAAATAGGAATACATTATTGGTTAAGGACATGGTTACCTTTAAATCCAAGTTAGTTGTATTAATCTTTTTATTAAATTCAATTTTCTCGTATTTTTTATCATCCGTTATGTCTTCAATGCTTCTTTCTCTCATAAAAGAATTCTCGAAATCTATTTGTAAAAATTCTGAAACTTCAATTTTTGATAAATAATATGAATTTCTAGCATCCAAAAGCTGAAATGAATACTTTGTAAGAATTGATGTTCTATCCACTTTTTCTATTGTTGATGAAAGTTGATTAATATTATTAGTTTGGTTTCTAAAGATAGGCTCACTCGAAACCTCAAATTTCAGGTCGACAGGAAAAGTCATAGACTTGTTTTCATATCGAAGCACTAATTCTTTTATTACTCTATTTTTAAAGCTTAAATGCGATATGTATGTCTCAAAACAATACAAATAATATATTCCTGATGATGTTTCATTTTTCTTTTCCATGTATGTTTCATTTTTTTTATATTCAAAGTTTACTTCAGTACCAAAAGAATCATACATACTTATACTTTCTATTTTTATTTTCTCAATATCCGCAAAAAAATAAAAAATGAATTTTTCATCTTTTATTTCATCAGTATCAAGTAAAAAATGCGATGCATAATAAATTGCATCATCAGGTTTATAATACTTATATTCAATATTAACCTTTTCTTTTTTACTACATGAATTACCAACTATTAAAAACATGATAAATAAACACATAATAAATATTTTTTTAATCATATTTTACTCCAATGTTAAATAATTATTACTTTTCCAATTATAATATTCTGAATAATTATTTATAGACCAAAGATTTTGATAAAAACCAGATGAATAAACTGGCACGTAATTTACAAATTCAGTTTTTTCAGTACCAACATAACTAAATCCGCTATATTCATATCCACCTTTTTTATTAGTTCTAGTCCTTACTTCCGCTGTTATAGTAGTTTTAACTCGTTGCTTATATGCTTTGTTTGCAAAAAGATAATACATATAGTAACCATATGGTGTCAAACTATCACCAGTAACTGAAAATGATCTGTTAACTCTTAGGGATTCTGTTTTAGCATTTGCCCATTCCTTTATAGAGCCTGATTCAACTCCACCTGTTATTTCTGCACTAAATTTCCCATAAAGAAAATTAACAAGTTCAGGTGTTTCATATTTAATAGTTGCCCCTAAATGCCACGAAAATGTTTTAGTATGTGAATACGAATCAGTTACTTGTGAACCATATTCATAACTTATTATTTGTGGAAAGCCAATATATTGATCTTCAAAAATTTTTGCAACAGGTACATTATTAATAGTGCCTGGAGTTGAGTAAAATTCATGTACTATCTCATATCTATATTGTTGATTTTTTTCATTAAACTCTTCTTCAATGATCTTATTTGATCTTCCAACATAAACGCTTATTGGTGTGTTTATATCGGAAGGACTATTGGTGCCAGTGCCACTTCCACCACCATCAAAATAAATAAGATCATATATTGGTTTACTTGCATGCACCGTCGGTGCTCCAATCCAAAATATAGTAGTTGATAATACTAATATCATAACTAAAATAAATATTTTTTTCATTTCCTATTCCCCTTCATAATATATAGTCTATATTTAGATTCGAAAATCTACTATATAATAATTAACCTATAAAAACAGTAATTGATATCTATTAGCTATTTAATATATCATTTAATCTAATAGGTATATTTTATTTGGAAATCTTAATGTTTACTTATTTTTTAACAGAAAAAATATATATTTTACTTTATAATACATCCTATTAAATAATACAAACTTTATTTTTCTTCCAAATTTTAACCATCTTCCATGTATAAGTATATCATTTTTTTATTATAAAACAATTTTTTTCATGTTTTTGTTGATTTAAATCAAATTTATATGTCATTTTAATCATTTTATCTAATTAAGTAAGTTTTTATTTAAAAAATATTAATTAAAAAATATTAATATCAATTTATTAGATTTAAAAATATTTTAAAATTATAGAAAAATTTTCAATTTTAATGGCATAATTTAGAAACTTCATCAACATTTCAAAACTATCATTATCAAAAAATTAAGAAACAAATAACCGACATAATAAATATGTATATGTCCGATGTAAAATAGTTTTTAATTAATCCTAGTAAAGATTTATATGTCATCTGAATCTACATTAAGAGTTTACTTTAATAGTATATTTGTATCTTTAATTCTTTCTATTCCTAAAATATAATTTACTCTATAATAAAAAGGACACAAAGATTAAAAAGTTCGTCCCTTTTTAACTTTGCATCCATGTATCATTATGAAGTAGAATAATATTTACGCTTATAGCTTTTTATTCAATAAACCAGTAACAAATCGGTATCCATTAATATTTAAATGTAATCCATCATATGTGTATTCTTCATTCATATTTCCATCTTTTAATAATTGTTCATAGAAGTTTAAATATTCAACATTATCTATTTTACTAACTGCTTTTTCAACTTTTTGATTAATAGATTCAATCACTCTATTTGTTCTAGATTGAACGGATGATTTAAACTTTTCGTTTTCATTTACTGGATAAATTGAAATTACATATATCTTAGTATTTGGTAACTCTTTAATTGTTTTATTGCATATATCAACAATATTTTTAACAGTTAAATCATTATCAATGCCTCTTTCAATATCATTTGTTCCAATTAATAAAAACATTTTACTTGGTTTTAAATCTAAAATATGTTCGTTTATTTTATCTAAAACTTGAGTTGAAGTAATAGCACTAATTCCTCTGTTATATACTCGTATTCCTTTGGGAAACATTTCATTCACTGGATACCCTGCAGTTATTGAGTCACCTGCTAAAACTATATTACCGTATTCTACACCTTTATTTAATTCTTTAAAGTTCTCAATAGCTCTTATATGATCACCATACATCCATTGATTAAACATTTTATTTAGTTTTTCTTGTTCCTCTTTAGTCCAAATTATTTCTTCCATATCCATACTATCACGTCCTTATGTCGTTTTAGTCTATGATACTATCTTATTATTTTAATAACAATATCATTTTAGTAGATTTTCGTAATTTACTTTGTTTTTATAAATTCATTTAAGTGTTCTGATGTATATGAATTTAATTTCATATAAAATGTACTACTTTTTTATTCTTAAAAGCTTTGCATTTACCGCAACAACTATTGATGATGCAGACATTAATATAGCTCCAATTGCAGGAGGTAAAATGAATCCTTGATTATATAAAATACCAGCAGCAAGTGGCAATGTTATTAAATTGTATGCTGTTGCCCATATTAAGTTTTGAATCATCTTATTATATGTTTTTTTAGATAATTCTAATAATGCAATGACATCTTTTGGATTTGACTTAACCAAAATAACATCAGCTGTATCAATAGCAACATCAGTACCAGCACCAATTGCAATACCCAGATCAGCCTCTGCAAGTGCAGGAGCGTCATTGATTCCATCTCCAGTCATTGCCACAATATAACCTTTTGCTTTTAAGTCTCTAATTTTTTCTGATTTTTGATGTGGTAATACTTCTGCTATAACTTCGTCAATTTCTAGCTTTTTACCTACTTTTGCTGCAACACCAGAATTATCACCAGTTAAAAGAATTGTTCTTATTCCTTTTTCTTTTAAATCTTTTACTACTTGATATGAAGATTCTTTAATTTTATCTTCTAATGCAAATGATGCAATAACTTTATCTTCTTGCACTAAATAAATAACTGTTAACCCATCTTCGCTCATTTCATGGTGATGATGGTTATCAAAGTTAATTCCATTTTTAGTTAAGTATGCAGGAGATACGATATAATATTTTTTATTATCAATAAATCCTTCAATCCCAACACCAGGAGTATTAGCAAAATCTGTAACTTTTAGTGATTTAGAGTTATTAGTAAGGGCATATTCAGTTATTCCTTTAGCTATAGGATGATTAGAATATTTCTCTAAACTATATGCATAATTAATAACATTTTCTTTTGTTTCACCATATGTATGAATATGACTTACATAAAACTTCCCTTCTGTTAAAGTACCTGTTTTATCAAAAACCACTGCATTTATTTTTCTTGCATTTTCAAAACGTTCACGCTTTTTAATCAACAATCCATTTTTAGCTGCAATACTTGTAGATACACTAGTAACAAGGGGAATTGCAACACCAAGTGCATGTGGACATGCAATAATAACTACGGTAACCACTCTTTCTAACACGAAATCTGCTGGTTTACCACTAAATGACCAAACGATTGCTGTTATTGATGCTATCACTATAGCAAGGTAGAATAAATATTTAGCAAATGTATCTGCAAGTCTTTGAGTTTTAGAACGATTCATTTGTGCATCATTAACAAGTGTTATTACTTGTTCAAGATAAGTATCTTTCCCAAGTTTAGTAACTCTTACATAAATACTTCCATCACCATTAATCGTTCCTCCAATAACATCATCATTAATTTCTTTTAAAACTGGAACAGATTCCCCTGTAATCATCGATTCGTCAAGCGTTGATTTTCCTTCAGTAATAATTCCATCAACCGGAACTTTATCACCGGGTTTAACTATTACGATGTCAGATATTTTTAAATCGGATATTTTAGTAACAACTATTTTATCTTCACGAACTAAATTTGCTTCACTAGGCATTAATTTAGTAAGACTAGTTAATGCATTACTTGCAGCAACTGCGGACTTCATCTCTAGATAATGGCCAAGGAGCATTATTGTAATTAAAGTTGCAAGTTCCCAAAAAAAGTCATGACCTTTAAGTCCAAAAACAATCGCACTACTATATATGTAACTAATACCCACGGCAAGTGAAATTAAACTCATCATAGCAGGACCTTTCTTCTTTAACTCATCTTTTGCTCCTACAAAGAATGGCTTACCACCAATTAAAACTAGTACTGTTGCAAGAACAAAAACTACAATTTGGTCATATTTAAATCTTAATGTAAACTTAAGTAGTTCTTGAACCATAGGTGATAGTAAAACTATTGGGAGTGTTAATATCAAAGATAGGAAAAATAGGTTTTTATACTCTTTAATCATTTTATTGTGATCATGTCCTCCATGATTCATATGATTGTGGTGATTATGTTTACCATTATTAACTTCATCATGCTTATGAATCATATGCATATTATTATCTATATGATTATGATGCTCCATATGTTCATTATGATTGTGTTCATGTTTCTTAGTATTTTTTTCTTCATCATGATTATGATGATGATTATGTTTTTCATCCATATCTTTATACCTCTTTCATACTAATTTTTTAATTAGTTTATTAATCTCTTCAATCTTTAAATCTACATCGCCAGCTTCAATAGATTCTAGTACACAACTTTTTAAATGATTACTTAATATATCTGCTTGTGCTTTTTTTAATAATGCAATAGTCGCATTTATTTGTGTTGATATATCAATACAATATCTATCCTCTTCTGTCATTTTAACTACAGCTTCAATTTGTCCTTTTGCTACTCTTAAGCTTTTAAGTGCCTCATTATGTTTCATTCAATCATCTCCTATCCCCTATATGGGGGGTATATTTTCATTATACTCTTATTTTTATATATTTTGCAAGTTATGCACATTGAAATATATATATACAAAATCTGAACAAAATAAAAAACAAGGATACTAAAAGTATCCCTGCTAGATAAGCTATAACCCATACTTACTTATCCAAAAAAGTTTTTAGGCTTAGTATTCTTGATCAATCATCCCGTTATTTTAACTATATACAATAACAAATAAATAATAATAGATAATGAATAAACAATAACGTATCATTAACCAAGTTCTATTTTAAAAGTTAAGCCAGGGAAAATATTTAAATCTCTATTTCCGTTAAAATATTAGCTTTATCAATTGCAGTCTGTAGCTTGTGAATGTCTTCGGTATTTTGTTTTAACAATTCACGCACTATATTAATATCATACAATCTTTCGTTATATTCAATTATTCCTTCGTAAGAAGTTTTACGAGTAACTTGTTTATAACTTGCTAATTCATTTAAACGTATTTGATTATTGTTTTTTTGTGCTAATAAGATTAGAGCTTCAGATATTACTAAATCTTTATAATCGGTTTTAGTAGTCAAATTCGCTTTATTTATTGCATTTTTAATTTGTCTAATTTGTTCTTGGTAAAGATCAAGATTGCTATTTGCTTTATCAAATATATAATCAGTCTTTGTTACCTCTTCATTTGCTAAGTAAATAATAAATGATTCACGTCTTTCTATATCCAATAGTTCTTGAATATCATTTTCAAATCTTGCAATCATTTTCATCGCTTCTTTAATTGATAATTTCATTTTTAACATCTCCTTTTGTTCTACACATCAATTATATGTTTATTTTTTATAAACTAAAAGTCTCATTTTATATTAATAGTTTGACCACCTTTTTATACTATAGTCATTCATCTTAAAAATTTCTTTATTTTTTGACCACTTTTTATGGTATATTAGAGAAAAGAGGTGTAAAAATGGAAGAAAAAATTAAAGTAAATATTCAAAGAAGCGTTTTTGAAATCTTAAATAAAGATATGGAGCTTTTTGGTTTCTATAAGAAAAATGGTTCATTAAATCAAAATCTTTTTTTCACAACCCTAATTTCAAATTATTACAATGATTATAACGATAAAAAGAATCATACATTCAATTTAATTAGTGATCACTTAATTAAATCCAAAAAAATCACTGATAAAGATGTTTATTTTTTAGCACTTGAAATTACAGATAAAATTGATGAATATATTTTAGATTTAACCAATGAACGTTTTGATAAAAGTATTGCTATTAAACCAACAAAGAATACTCTAAAGGTTTTTAACTATATCAATGATTACTTAGTTCCTAATACGGGAATATCATCATTTTATCGAAGTTTATTTACATCTTATTCAAAATTACCTCAAAACGAGAGAGAAAAAATAATATTTAAGGACGAGTACGAATTGATTAGTAAAGCAATTAAAGAAAATAAAAAAATTTTCTTTACCCTACTTAAAAATAATGAAGTGTCCCCTTATAAACTTTCAAGTTCTAAAGAAGAACTTTTTAATTATTTATTAGCAGTTAATAACAATAAAATATTCACATATAGATTATCAAAAATAAAAAACATAACAATTTTAAATCAACCATCAGAAGTAACATTAAAACAAAAAAACTTATTAGATAGAATGATTGAACTTGGACCTCAATATCCGATTTATGAGGAAGAACTTGATGAAATCATTGTCAAATTAACTAGCAAAGGTGTTGAACTATATAAATCAATATATCTACATAGACCAAAATTGAGTAAAATAGAAAATGATTTATATTATTTTAATTGTTCTTATGGGCAAATAATGCAATATTTTAGTAGATTTGGAAAACACGCGATTATTATTAGCCCAAAATCACTCAACGATAATATTTATAAATATTATAGCAGTGGATACTATGCTTATAAAAATTATATAACTGAAAAAAAACAACTACCTTAATGTGGCAGTTATTTTTTATTGAACGTTTATTTCATTTACAATACTTTATTTTATTTCAAAAATAAATTCTAAATATTCACTTACTTCAATATTCTCCGGTTCAATACTCATTCTATATGATGACTTTGTATTAGCATCCATATTAAATCTAGTTGCTGATACAAATCCATATTCATTAGTTTTGTTATCGATCGCCAAAATGTTTCCTAAGCTAACGTTTGATGCTCTAGCTATCATGTTAGCTTTTTTTGTTGCATTTTTAGTAGCATCAATTAAAACTGCTTCAATAACACTATCAGTATCTTCAACTGTAAATTCAATATCAAATCGAATTGTTGTGTTAAAACCTGAAACTATTTCTAAAATCTCGCCTAGTTTTCTATTATCTAAATCAAATTCAATTTTTAGTGCTTGTGTACATAAGAATCCTTTAACAATTCTTTCTTTATTATCATCACTATATTCAGCCCTCACATTATAATAAGTAGTTTTTATATCTTCTTTATTAATACCTCTTCTACTTATACCGTGAACTAAATCTTCAACAACAGAATTAGCATCATTAACTGCATCATCATATCTAACGCCTCTTGTTTCAACATTCATTGTAACAACAGTTCGATTAGGTTTAACAAATACTCTTCCTTTAGATCTTACTTTAATTACTCTTTCCATAAATAAATCTTCCTCTTGATTACTTAATCATATTATACCAATATTTAGTTATTAAATCTATTTAACTTTTTAGCACTTTCTGTTATTTATACAAAAAAAGCAGAATAATCATTTTGATTATACCACCTTAATCTCGCATATATTATAAAACACTATATTCAGTTTTCTTTCATTACTTTCTATATTTTCAGGCATTATTAACAACATTAAAACTATTTTTTGTTTCTCTATAATATCTGTTTTTATACGCATCCATAAAAGCATGTTGTTCTATAGAATAATGGGAAATGATATATTTAGTTTTGATATTTCTTTTATAGTTATCTTAAAAAACTTTTTTCTCTACTTGTTAATGGGTCATCATTTAAAACTTTATACAATAATCTTATTGCACTATGAGTAACTATTTTATTCGGGTCACTTGGTAAGTCAAATCCATATCCATCCAAATAGTCACGGCATATTGTTAATTGCTGTGCGGGAATTTGATTACTATCCAAATCTATTAAATGGGGATACTTTGATAATTTGCTTCCTATCGGAAATATCATATATCTAACACCTCTAAATTCAAAAACTTTACTTTCATATTCTTTTTCAATTTGCTGTTTATTTGTTACTTCTGTTTTAGCATTGGTTTTTTTAATTTCTACACTTAAATTGTTTTTCAAATATTCAAGAACATCTTCTTTATATTCTTGTTCTAATCCTTTAACAAATATTTTGTTAATTAATTCATTACTGCCATTTAATTCTTTTTCTATCTGTTTAGCTTCAATTTGTGATATTTCTTTCTTCAAATATTTCACTGAGAATTCCTCCAACTTTTTATTATCAATTGTATTTTTATCAATAATACTAAATAATTCGACACCCACCATATTACCTTTTTCTATATCAATTGATACTACTTTAACTGGATCGATTTCATTGTATGCATCATCATCATAGAAAAATTCTATTTTATTACCAATAAAAATTCCATATTTCAATTTTAACTGTCTCATATATGATTTTAGTTGTTGTGTAATTCGAACTGTATTTTGTTTTGTTACTTTCTTTAGTTCTATCACAATTATGTTTTTATTATCTTTTTTTAATATTACATCTGGTATTAATCGATTATTTGCACCAATAGGTATTTCCATTCTAGAAACAATTTCACCATTTAACTTAGACCAATTTAATAATTCAGATAAAACATTTTCTATTAATTGTTGAACTACATTTTCATTCGTTTTGCTTGTTTTTAATTTATCTATCTCATCACAAAACTTATTCCATTTTTCCACGTAATCACCTTATTTATAATCATTTGCTTCTATTATATCATTAAATAAATGTTAACTGCACAGAACATATTTGGTTAATTTATTTATTCTTCCAATTCTTTTTATAAGTTCCATTATCATCTATAAATTCAATAAATCCTAAGTTTCTTAAATTTTGTAATATCTGTCTTATCTTATCCTTTATAAAATTGTTAGTAGGATAACTTTTTTTGAATTCTTCTTCGTATTCATATATATCACTAAGTACAAATGTTTCTTTTAGTATATTCTTATCTATAGCCTCAAACACAATATAATTCCATCCACGAAGTGTATTTTTTAACGATAAGATATCATTAGCTTTTAATTCTAACTTTTGATTAACAACTTCGACATTATTATTCTTAAGTGTTTGAACATTCTTACTTATATTCACAACATCTTTATTAACTAAACTTTTAGAATCTTTATCTTTTATTATATTTCTATAATCTAATACAACTTCTTTTATTATTTTTTCTTCATTAGTTAAAATACCATACTCATAATTAGTATTTAATCCTTCTTTAGTTAGTGAACTTGAAGTTATCCAAACTATTTCATCATCAAAAACATAAAATCTTGCATTAAAGTTTTTATAATTATAGATTTCATTTTTTTCATTAATCATTTTATTGTATAAACTAATCATGTTTTCTTTTTCAAGAAATGACGCAATATTTAATGATGTAATTAACGTAACTTTAACATCTTTGTTCTTATATAGTAAAATATCACTTATAATATCATCATCTAAGTCTGGTGTACATAAAACAATATTTTTACTAGCAATCTCAACTTGATTGACTAAAAAATCATATGATGGATTTCTTATAAGTTCAATCATTTATGAACACCTTACTTATTAAATCTTGAAGTTCTTTATTTGCCATCAATATATAAATGTGCGGAACAATGTGCTTATAATAATTCGCATCAAGTTTTGTGAAGTTACTTGGGACAACAATATCACCATTCTGCTCACTTACTTCTTTATGCACTTCATATCTGCTCGCTATTCTTGTTAACAAAATATCATATATACTGAATATATATCGCTCTTCATCTTGCTCCTTATTAACAAATAGTCTATCAATTTTACTTAAAGGTTTTAATAATTGCTTTCTTCTATCTTCATTATCCCATAAATCTTTAGTATTAAAATCAATAACTCTCCTTTGGATTGCTATTGCCAATACTAATGAGGATATTACAAAATAAAAACCATTGTTCATAATACCGTATTTCATTTCATCAACTGAAAATTCGCTTTTTCTTTGTTTTTGATAAGCTTTATAATATTTCTCAAGAATTAACAAGTCTTTTACAACTTCTGCTTTTGTTTCCTGCGAGAAGATATTGTAATACAATCCTTCCGAATAAAGTTTATTAGTGTTTGATCTTGCAGTACCAGGAATTTGAAGTATTGATGTTGCTAAGAGCTTTGTAACTTGATCTATTTTAGCGTATAAAAATTTTTTATATTTATCAGCTCGTTTTTCACCGCGTTTTAATTCATAATAAACACCGATCAAACTTAGTTTAGACTTTAATTCTATTTGTTCTTTTTTATTTGACATTAAATCTTTCGCTTTAATAGCTTTTTGTGAGTTTGATGCTCTTGCAACTTTAGATGCAAAATCATCTCCTTCCCTAAATACTTTCATTCCTGTTTTAATAATCTTTACTGGAACATAGATATCTAAATTTCTTACTAGATTACCATTTAATCCAATTAAAGAAGTTGTTTGTCCACCATTAATTATAGAAAAATTTGTAAGTTTAATCTCTTTTCCTGATATATCTAAGTCATCAGCCATTATTATTAATCCATTATTATAAAACCAAAAGTTTTCCGGTTCATCTTTTAATGTTTCTTTTATTCCTTTATCAACATTCTTATCTTTTATATAATATCTTAAATTTTGAGCAAAAAGACCTTTATCTTTAAAATTATTATATAAGTCTAGAATTGATTTTGCATTAACATTTGCAATTATTGATTCTTCATATTCTAAATAGTTGTCAGTCTTATCAATTGAAAGTTTAGCATTAGGTACAGACATATTACCACTTTCTACTAGATTAACGGTTTCAAGAACATCTTGTCCAAAATGAATGACAACTTCATACTCGAGTTTTAAATCATTTACTCTTTTATTAAATGAATTATATTCTACTTTTGTTTTTGTCTCATAACTTGTAAAATAATGAATAACAACTTTACCATCATTTTGAATTTGATCCATCGCAAGCGATAGTTTGCTTTGAACATTTCTGTTTAAATGTTCAAACTCATTTTTTTTAAAATCTACTAACGTTGAATTAATCTTTGTTACATCACCAATTAACATATCAGCTGTTAATTTAGATGTTTTATAAAGTTTAGATTGAATTATTATTACATCGTTTTCATCACTGTTAGGATCATTAAATACAGCATCAATTCCTCCATCATTAGCTCCATCAACCACATACTCTTCTGCTTCACTTGGTGCAAAACTTGCTTCATAGAAAAAATACTTCATACAAAATAATGTAAATATTTTTTCTTCACTCCAATTAGCCGATGAATAGTTCTCACTTTTAAATTGTTCTAAAAGCTTTTTTAAATCTTTATTCATATAATATCCCTCCAAAAAAACATCCTTTATTTAATTAGATCATTTTTTGGATCATATGTCAAATTATTATTAATTTTAATAAAAAAAGCCAGTATTTATCATACTAAGCTATCTTCATTTAATATATTCTCAATAATCTCATCTAGAATATCTGCACTGTCACTTTCGATATATCGTTCATACACAGCAGAAATCATATTATCAAAATGTTCTTCTGTAATACTATCTATATTACCAATATTATTTTCATAATAACTAATAAATTTATAGGCAATATTAATATGTGTAATATATAGATTTTCATTATCAAGTTTTTCGATTATTTTTTTTGTGTATTGTAATAAACTAAATTTTTCCATAACATTACCTCATAAATATTATACACAAAATAATGCTATTTTACTTATTTAATATTAATTCTTCTAGTAATCCGTTTTCTAGGTCACTAACATTAAAGACATATTCTATTTTATTATATGCATCTTTTAGATTATTCTTTGTTTTTAACCATCCAAGTCCATCGGTGATCCAAACAAATGTTACATTAGGAACATTCTTTAAATCTTCAGCAAGTTTTATATAACTTCTTGATGTTTCGTTCAGTTTAGATCCTGATGTACGATAAAAGTTTGTTTCTATGAGGAATAAGTGATTATTCTTACTCTTTAGAACAAAATCAAATCTCTTATTTCCGGTATATTCAAAGTACTTCTCATCAATTTCAATACCTAAATCAGTTTTTATTTTACTTTGTGTTGCTTCTTTAGACCAAGCTGTATCATTTATTCCACTAACAAACTTCTCTACTAACATACCCATTGCTGTTCCACTTCTATTTTTTCTTCCATTAGTATCAAGACCTACTTCAATACCTGTAACATAATCAACAAAATTTTTAATTCTCAGATCTCTAAACAATTCTATAAGTCTAGTCTTATATATAAATTCAAGATAATAATTCTTATCCATATTTTCTTTGAAGTCATATGAAACTATTACATTATTATCTAGAATATCAAGTTTGTTTTCTCTTACTGCAAGCAAAATTGGTAATACACTTACAACATCAGGATTCTTATCCAGCATTTTTTTAAATTCTTCATCAAAGCTTTTTTGTCCTATCAAATGATTTAAAATATTCAAATTGTATTTAACATCTTTTACTTCTTTAAATACTTTATCAAAATTAACATAATAGTCATATGATGTTATAGTACTTTTTAATTCACTTATTAATTTATCAAAACTTCTATTATTCATTATTACTTATTCCCTTCTCATATCTTCTTATCGTTAAATCTAGGTATTCACTTTCTAGCTCTATACCTATATATTTCCTATTCAATTTACTTGCTGCTATGCCTGTTGTTCCACTACCATTAAAAGGATCTAATATAAGATCATTTTCCTTTGTTGATGCTAGTATAATTCTTTCTAGTAATGCAAGTGGTTTTTGTGTTGGATGTTTTCCTTCTTTTTTCTCACTAGGTTTAGTTAATCCAAAATCCCAAACATCTTTCATCTGTTTATTATTATTAATAGTTTTCATTAAATCATAATTAAAATAATTCTTAAAACCTTTTTTTCTAGCCCAAAGAACAGTTTCAGTCGAATGAGTAAATGCTTTTTTAGCAAGGTGTGGTGGAGGATTTAACTTTCTCCATGTGATATTATTAATAACCTCAAATCCTTCAAGTTCTAATGCAACACCAACTATATAAATATTATGAAACGTTCCAGATATCCAAATAGTTCCAGTATCTTTAAGTACACTTTCACATAACTTTATCCATCTTCTATTGAACTTTAGTTTTTCATTTGTAGTCATTAAAGTAGAATCCCATTTTCCTTTATTAACAGAAACCATTTTCCCACTGTTACAAGTTATTCCATTATTAGATAGAAAATAAGGTGGATCAGCAAATATCATATCAACTGATTTCTTTTTTATCTTTTTTAATATTTCAAATGAATCACCATTATAAAGAACAAAGTTTTCTTTTGAATAATACTTATTAGTCATAATTAGTTATAATAACCTCTAACACATCACCTCGACCGTTAGAATTAGAATTAACAAGTCTTTTAGCAGATACGACTTTAATCTTATAGTCTTTATATAATTCCTTTATAAACTCAGTATAATGATTACTAAGCATTACTTTTACTCCAAGTTTGCTAAGAATTTCAAATGTATTAAAAAGCCTTATTTGATCTTCTCTTGTAAAACTATCTTTTGTGTACGATGTAAACGACTCTTTATTATCTAAGTTATCATAAGGCGGATCAAAATATACGAAATCACCTTTTTTTGCTTCACTAACGGCTTCTTCAAAATCAACATTTACAATTTTTATATCATTATTACAAAAGAATTTGTTTACTTCATCTATATTTTCTTTTGAATATAAATTAACTTTTTCTTTTTGGCCAAAAGGAACATTGTAGTAACCTTTACTATTAACTCTATATAATCCGTTATACCCCGCTTTATTAAGATAAATGATTCTGGCTGCCTTCTCATGTTTAGGAAGTAGTTTATAATCATCACTTCTATCTAGTTCTCTAATACTATAATAATATTCTTTTGAATGATTAAACTGATGCTCATCAAGTTTGCTAATAAGTTTTACATATTCGTTCTTATTACTTAATACTTTATAAACATTAACAAGTTCACTATTCATGTCATTAATAACTGCTCTTTTAGGTTCAATATCAAATAATAAAGCGCCACCGCCAATAAAAGGCTCGTAGTAGCAATCATACTCTTTAGGCATTAGTTCTTTTATTTTGTTAAGTAACTGCCTTTTTCCCCCAACCCATTTTAATACTGGATTCATATTTCACTCTTTCTGTTTTAAGAGATTCCTTTAAGGTACACCTTTTAAGACTTCTATTTTTAAAGTAAAGTATTTAGAAACTTCTTTTAATTTTATATAAACTTGATAAATTATTAAAAAAGTGATAGGATCAGCATATATATTATTGAGTTTTAAAAGGTGTACCTTTTAAGAAAATATCTACGTTTGATATATATTAGTGTTAAAATAAATCTTGCATTTTACATACAGGAGGATTTTTATGACTAAAACATATGCATACATTAGAGTTTCATCTATTACACAATCAATTGATAGACAATTAGATGAAATAGAAAGATTAGATTTACCAAAGAAAAACATTTTTATAGATAAGCAAAGTGGAAAAGACTTTGAAAGAAAGTCTTACTTAAAACTTAAAAGTAAACTTAAAGAAGGCGATTTATTAATAGTTAAGAGCATTGATAGATTAGGTAGAAACTATGAAATGATCATTGATGAATGGTCTTATATAACAAAAAAAATAGGGGCAGATATCAAAGTACTTGATATGCCTCTTTTAGATACTAGAATACAACCAGAAAATTTAGTTGGTAAGTTTATTAGTGATATAGTACTACAAGTATTATCATTTGTTGCTGAAAATGAACGTGATAATATTAAGCAGCGTCAAGCCGAAGGTATTAGACTAGCAAAAGAAAAGGGCATCCACATGGGACGCCCTAAGCTTACGTTACCTGATAATTTTTATGTTATTGCAAGTAAGTTTAAATCTAAAGAGATTAGTTCTAATGAAGCATTAACCATACTTGGTATATCTAAGTCTTCTTTTTACAAATATCTAAAAGCGTAAAACTACCTTAATAAATTAGCAGTTTTCATTTCAGTTATACTTGAAATCATTAGTATTAATCTGTTTTATTTAGAATATGATCGAAATACTTATATTCTAGCATTATATTCAAGATCTTATTTTACTTTATACTATCAAGCTTAAAATCTATTTTAATATTTTCTTTCTTTAACATCACTACATAAATAAACATCGTTGGTATAAAATCAAGCAACATTCCTACTCCAAACATAATAGATATACCTGTTAGCGTAGGAATAAAAACACCTGTTAAATATAAGATAAACATAACTCCATAATAAAAAACATCAATAAATAATGATTGAATTAACATATATTGAGTCTTTCCTCTACCATAGAAAGTTGCATCAAAAATGCAACTATTAAAAAGAAATGTTATATAGAACCCTGTTTGAATTAAAACAATATAGAAAACAGTATTATAATCTTTAACATTCATTACATGTTGTAAAAATGGTTTCCAAAGTGGAATTGATAATAGCCAAATAACTGCAAATATAGCCGTTAATGTAATATATCCAAATGTTTTATTTCTAATATTTTCTTTATTTGAAGCCGTTTCTTGTTTTACTAAATCAGCAAGTGCTAAACCTGGTAACAATAACCATCCCCATATAAAATTATTAGCAACCCAATAGTTTCCTTGTTCTGATACAACATTAACCATTCTAACTACCATAATCATAAATGCCGTATTTCTTAAGAATGACTCTAAGCCTGAAAACCTACCAATAGATAGCCATTCTTTCATCCACTCAATTTGAAGTTTTTCTTTTTTTAAGATATTTATTCCCTCTTTTTTTAGCATTAAAATTGCAACCGAAAGCATTACTAAATTAACAATAATATTTGTAATTGCTATTCCATTAACACCTAGTTTTAACGAAAAAGATAATGAACTTATTAAAAACATATCTAATATAATTGAAAGACACATTTGAACAGATAATAGAACATACATTGTTTTATCTTTTTTTATTGTAACTAACACTACCATAATAAACTTAACAAGTGTAGCAAAGAGTGCAGCAATTGTTTCAATTCTAATGTATGTAACTGTAGAATCAATTAATGTTTGATCCTGTGCCATAAATCTAACAAGTGGATTTGCAAACAGAATAATTACTAATGATAATACAGTATATATAATACCTGTAACAAGTAATCCACTTTTAACTTTTGCAGAAAACTCAGTTTTATTCAATACTGATTTCCCTAATATAAAAAATATAGGTAATATTAATGCTTCTTGAATAACTTCATAGAACAAATTCACCCATTGTAACTGACTAGCAATATTTATTCCCCATGAATCAGGCATTTCCCCTAAAAAATAAATTCTAACAGTTTGATATATAGTTGGTAGTAACAATAATAACAATAAAGCTACCCATAATCGATAATTAACTGTTTTCAAAGACTTTAGTACTTTCTTCATTTTTCACCTATCCCATTTCTATAGTTTTACAAGAATAATAGTTATTTAAATTATGCTATGAAAAAATCATCATTTTTAAACAAACTATTCACAAGCCATACTTTGAATATATAGCGCAAATTTTATAATCATATCATTTTTCAAAGTTAACATCTACCATTTTCAGAACTTCAATCCCTTTATTCCTATATATTACATTAATAACTTGTTCTTCTGTTTCTCTTCCTTTTAATCTAGGTACGCTTCTATCTTCAACTTTCAGCATTCTACAGACACTGATTTTATTAACAACTGAGCATATTAATTCATCAGTTAAGTTATCACTATTCATTAATTCATCAACTAGTTTAGAAATTGGAATAATATGATCATCATGAAAAACTGATCTATATTCAACACTACTACCACTGCTTATAGATCCATAACTTCCATCTTTTTTAGCTCCAACAAATCTTGTAATATTTCCATCAACTAACGCTTTTATTTTCTTATTATACCAATAATCCATAATTGGCCCACCAAACATTTCTTTCCATAAATTTAAAGCGTTTATTGATATATAATACTTCTCAATCGGTAGTTTAATTTGCCTTAAAATCTGGTTAAGTAAATACTTTCTATTTGCTATTTGATAGTTATTAAAATCTCCTGATTTAGAATAGAATTTTATTTGTTCAATTGTTTCTTTAGGTATATTCATCACTCTTTTTTTCCTTTCCAAAAATTATTTGATAATTCTAATAGCGTATTAGCATAAGCATCCTCTACACTCCCTATAAACATAGAAAATCTTCTATATAAAAATAATCTTATCTCATCTATAAAAAACATAAATTCATTCTCATTCATTCTATTAGTACTACTATCTTCATTTACAACTATAAAATCTAATCCGTTTCTACATTCATATCTTTTATTATTATATGTAAACATAAAATTCTTTTGTCTACTATTTGGTCTTCCATCCATATCACTTACTGAATATCTAGCAAAGAAAAATCCTTCTTTAAATAGTTGCCCTTTTGTTTCCAAATATCTATTTGCAACACTTTCTCTCTTATAAATCATTCTTCTTGATATATCTTTAGATTCTTTATCTAGGAATTCAAAGCATTTTTCTTCTATACTCTCTGGTATACCATAATAAGCTTCAGCCATTGATCCTGTTATGGCACCTATAGTATCTGCGTCTCCTCCAAGTGAAATAGCAATTCTAATTGCATCTTCATAACAAGTAGATTCTAAAAATGACTCTATTGCTTCAGGAACAGTCCCCATACAAGTCTCATTAAAAGTATAGCTTTTTCTAATCTCATTACACGTCTTATCTAACACGTAATAGTTATCATTAATATACTCTTTGATCTCCTGTTTATTCTTACAGTTTAATGCCATATATATAACAGATGAAATTTGCCTCAGCACCTTTTATTCCTTCCAGATGATTATGTGTTATTCCTGTGATTATTCTTGATAATTTAATACATTCTTCCATACTAGATGAAAAGTATGCTACAGGGCTTATACGCATTGCAGCACCATTTCCATAACTATTATATGGAGGTTGTATCCCATTACTCTTTATCGAATTAATACACCAATTTTCAAAGCTTGCACCATATGCTCCCATAGGATTTGGATATTTCTTGTAGAAACTAATAAATTCATTTGCAACAAAATTACCTATATTTTGATAATCATTATTACACTTCTCTAAAGCAGAAAAAACTGCCATAGTTAATATACTATCGTCAGTTATTTCTTTGTTATATTCAAAAAGTGAAAAATCCTTAGTTTTATTATTTTTAAACTCTAATGTCGATCCAACAACATCCCCTATTATTGCACCTATCACTACATACTCTCCTTAAGCAGCAAAACACATATCTCTGCTGCCATCTTCTTTATTTCATCGACACTAAGCCCAATAGTATTTCTTCCGATACTATCTTTAGCTTCTAGAGCTTTTCTAAGATACATATAATGGTCTTTTCTACTTCTATTATATGCCGATATTCTAGTATCAAGTTCACTAGCATTTTCCCAATTTTGATGTTTTATATCTATTGCTTCACCATATTTACGCGATATAAACCATGCAATACCCATTGTCTTTAAGTTTCTTAATTCCATTTTATAGTTCCCCTTTACTTATTAATTATTAATAAAAAACTCAGCTGGGAATTCAGTTTCTAATTCAAACTCAATCTCATGATTATATTTACCCTTATCTGTTGTTTTAACATCTGATATATTGCTTATTCTCACATCCCCTAGGTTAAAATATGAAGTTGATTCATATCCTAAATGTGGAAACTGTGCACAGATATAAAACTTATACTTTTCGTTCACGAACTTATTAACTTTTTCGATTGCTTGATTCTTTGTATTTGATCCTTGTGTATAATAAATAATTCTATTTCTATCTACAATATAATTATCATAAAATGATTTTTTATCAGTTACTTGTATTGTGCAATATACAGTTTTTTTATTGTGATCAATTCTCTCACCTACAACATTCATATAACAATCTTTTGCACCAACATTAAATAAGAATTCTCCTTTATCAACTAAATCAAAAGGCTTCATTATGTACGAATCTTTTTTACTAATTTCTTCAAATAACTCCAGGTGTTCTTTATATAAATCAATAGCATTTAATCTGTCAAGCTCTTTAATAACTTCAACATTTATAACGATCTTATCTCCAACTTTTTCAAATGGAGTTAAAAAATCATTTCCTTTTTTATAATAATTGCTATTTATAGATGTACTTCTTCCATTAATGTATTCATTTGGAAGTAAAATACTCTTCAACGTCTCATCGTTACTAGGATTTCCTCTTAATAATGCCACATACTCTTTTAATACATCACTACTATAACCTCTAAATACGAACTGTGTAATCAAAGTTAAAAAATTCCCTATAAACTTATTGCCTCTTTTGATATTATATTTTTTCTCATAGTATTCATCAAATGGATCATAAAAATTTCTATGTAATAATTGTAATAAATCCATTTCAAGGAATTGCTTACTATTATACATCTCTTTTAGTGTAGGAATAGTTTCATATTTATATAACTCATCTCTAAATCTATTCTTAATTTTTGTTTTAACTTTAAAATCATTTGAAATAGACTTAATAATGTTCTCCATTGCAGTCTTTTCTATTTCAACATTAATAAATGGCGATACAGTTTCAAAATTTGAATTTGCATATCTAAATAGTTTTCTTTTATCAACTGTTGAATTACCGGTTAATACTTCAGCAATAGAATAATTGTTTTTTGAATTACCAATAATATCAAAAACAGTAACATATTTATTAGGATCAAACGTTCTTCTTAATCCTCTTCCTAATTGTTGTAGATAAATAATTGATGACGTAGTGTTTCTAACCATTATTATTGTGTTTATACTTGGTATATCAACACCTTCATTAAACTTATTAACTGTACATATTAGTTCTAATGTATCTCTATCATTCGATTCTAAAGACTTAATATCGTTTTCTATATCTTCAAAGCTTCCTTGTCCACTAACTGCAGCCGTTGTTCTTATTCCTTCACTATTTAGCATATTACTTAGTTCAATTGCTTCACTAATATTTGATGTAAATACTATTCCTTTTAATTTTTCACCATAATGACCTTTTTCATCTATAATTTTCTTAATATAGATTGCTAGTTCTTTATAATCAAATTTTTCTTTGTCTTCCAATAACTTATCTTCAATTTGTAATCCATAATATGTAAAAGGACACACAAGTTCATTATTAAGTGCATCTAACAATCTTATTTCGTATGGAATACTATATTTGAATGTTTCAAATAGATGCTTCGGATCATCAGTTCTTTCTGGAGTAGCTGTTATTCCTAGTGTGAATTTAGGGGTAAAATAGTTAATTAACTCATTATATTTTGTTTCACTACCTATTTTATGAGCCTCATCATATATTATATAATCAAAAAAATCATTAGATACTTTTCTATATAAATAACTATATGCAGTTTTATCTGTTGTGAATATAAAATCTGCAGCTTCAACTTCTCTTAAATTTGATGAATCAAGTTCAACAACCTTCTTATTTCTAAATATATTTTTAAATGTTTTTATTGCTGATGATAATATAAGTCTGTTATGAACTAAAAATAAAACTTTCTTTGCTTCTGAATTTCTAACATCAAAAGCAGATAAATATGTTTTACCTGTTCCTGTTGCAGCAATAACTAATCCTCTGTCATATAAACTTCTACATTCTTCTAGAGCAACTAAAGCTTTCTCTTGCATATAGTTTGGTTTTATATGATTATTATCTAAACTTAACGAGAAAAAATGCTCATCCATAAGCATCTTTTCATTATATATTTCACTATATCCCAAGATAAAATCTTCAGTTAAATCTACGCTTAACTGATCATTCCACAAATTCTCAAATGTTTCACCATACTTATCGACAATATATCCATCTTTACTTGAATCAACTTCTATTGCCATTTCATGAACAATACCAAGTGCTCTCGATGAAATATTATTGCTACCAACAATTAAAGTTCTTAATTCTTCTTTTTCAAAAAAGTATGTTTTTAAATGAAATCCTTTATCATTTCTATATGGATTATAAACCTTAACCGATAGATCAAGTTCTAAAAGCTTTTGTAATGACAAGATATCGGTAACAAGACCTTCTGTTGTTATTAATAATCTACTAGTCTTATCAAACTTTTTAAAATGATCGTAAATTAAACTGAGTCCAGACCAAACTACATAACTTACTGCTATATCAATTCTATTTGAATCATTCAAGTTTTCTATTAGTTTTCTTTTAATATTTTTACTATTCTCATTAACAAGAATTTGAGGATTATATTCAAAAGATAAAACACTCTTATCTACTAATGATTTTTTTATCTTATCATCCATTTTTAAACCTCTTTTAATTTATCTACAATCGGAAGATCGGCAGCAGCCCAATCTAAATCACTTAATTGATCAATTAAAAGCCATTTACTATCTAGGTGCTCAGTTAAAACAATCTCTTTATCAGTTTCACATAGAAATGCATGCATTGTTAGTTCAAATGAATTATACTCATGTTCTACCGTCATTATAAATTTATTTATTTTAATATCAATCTCTAATTCTTCCATCAATTCTCTTTTTAAAGCTTGTTCTGGAGTTTCACCCGCTTCAACTTTTCCACCTGGAAACTCCCACTTTTTAGCAAGTTCACCAGAATCTTTTCTTTGTGCGCAGAAATATTTATTATCCTTTTTTATTACTGCTGCAACAACTTCAATATGCTTTTTCATTTACATCCCACTTTTCTTTATTTACTACGTAAATTATATCATGTTTTAATAATTCACTTTTATATAACATATACTAAAACACCATTCCAACTGCTTAATTCAATTTCACTAATCCATTTTTATATATGAAATCAAAAACTATCTTTTATATTTTTACCTTTTTGAATTTCATTTATACTTCTATTATCAAAAAAAGCATTCAAAAATTTTCTATCATCTTTCACAAATGAGAAATCTTCGTTATCATAAACATATCTTTTTACTATCAATTTTATTGCATTCATTACAAGTATGTCTTCCTTATCTTTTGATTCATTATATAATTTAACTGCCGCTTCTTCAAAACTTTTCTTATCATTTTTTTCAATTGAAAATGACTTAATCATTAAATTTTCTATCTTATGTCCAGAATTTATTAGTTCAAAACCATTAACTAGTTTATCAACTGTAAATTGATCAACACTTCTTCTTGCAGTATCATCATACACTGCCAACATAATACCTCTAACTATGTTAACGAGAATTTGATATATACTATTCTTAATCATTTCTTGATTACCCTTTTTTATTTCTTTTGATATTTCATTATATATCTGATCTATTATCTCATTTTTATTATCATCAAGATCTTTGAACAATAAAAATAAAAGTTGATTAGGCAATGTATATATTAAATGAGTTAGTTTCTTTTGATACGGAACCTCAAGAACATGAAAGAAACTTGGGAATATTGTAGAAATTAACATCGTATAATTTTGTATGCTTATAACTTTTTTCTGAAAATCATCTAGTTTTTCTGTTTTCTTTATTTCTTTAATCTCCTTTGTTTCTTGTGTAACTATTTGTCTTTCATTTTTTTCTTGTCGTTTTTTTATTTTTTCTCTATCTTGCTTTGTTACCTGTTTTAAATCACCTATAAGGTCTTTCGAGTCTTTCAAAAACATAAACTCATCTATATTCATTACCGTTTCTTGTTTAGTATTGTTTTCTGTCTTATCAATTATTTCCTTTATAATCCTTGAATTTTGTTGAGAAAATGCTATAAAAAGAATGATTTTATCATTTACACCTTCAAACAAATTAGTTATCAAGTATATAAAATCATTACTAAATTCATCATAATAGTTTGATTTTTTAACATACTCTTGCGCAGCAAAAAATGCTAAATAATTTTTCGAAGCAAAATAAAGATTATTTCCGTCTTCTTTGATTATTCTTGAATCTTTCAATAACCCAACAAATTCTAAACATAATATATTTGTACCAAATATTTCGTTGTAATTTTCTACAATATTTTCGACTTCACTTACTTTTACTGTATTATACTCTTTTTTACTTACATCAAATGCAAGTTTGTATATAATGGCTAAATATGGGTTTAAATTTGTAATTTTGTATTTAGAAGTGACACTATTTAATTGAAATGTAATATTCGCTCTAAAGACTTCACTATATATATTACTTCCATCTTCACTTCCGCCGACATTAAATAGATAATCAACAAGAAGAGTGAGCATGTATGGATTAATACTAAATAATGTCAGATTTGATTTAATCATATTTTCAAATTTTAAAAGAAAACTTTTTTCTTTACTTATAGTATTTGGTATATTGTTTCTAATCATCAAGCTTTTATATACGCTCAATACCAACTCTTCTCTTTTGGATTTGTAAAAATTATCAATAGTAAACGTTATACTATCTTCTTCAATAATCTCTTTTAGATCTTTAGATGTTTTAGAACTTAATAATATTGATTCTCCATCAACTAAAATTATTTTTCCGAAAAATTTTTGTAGTTTATCAATCCACATTTCCTTTTTTTCCACCATATCAAAGTCATCTATTATAACAATTCTATTTTCTATTTCAACTTTTTCGAATTGATAGAAGCTATTCACACCATATTGTGTGAAAAACTCATTTTTTATCACTGTTTCTTTATTGGTATTCAAACTTTTATACTCTAAATAAACCATTAATTTATCAGAAATCATTTTAGAATGTAAAAATTTCAAGAAGGTTGTTTTTCCTGATAATTCTGCACCTTTTATAATTATAAACTTAAATTTTCTAGAAACATCATCATATTTTTTATAGTTATAAACTTGTTTGCTTTCTTTTGTTATACCCAAGTCATATTTCAATGGCGGAAAAACATATAAATCAAGTACAGAATGAGAACCACTAGTAATATCATAATAAAACTCATTTGTGAATTCAGTTGCAAGACTTAATCCATTTAATGAGGATATAGTATGAGGGATTTCAATATTTTGTGTTTCTCTTTTGTTACTATAATGTTTATTTTCTTTTTCCCATTTATAATTCATTAGAAACGCTTTTCTGTCTTTACTATCATATGTTAAAATAGTAAATTCTGAATCGTCATTTGATGAATTACTAAATTCCCCGCTAGAAATAAAAACTGTTTTATTTCTGGTTGTTAATTTAACCGAATTATTATCTGAATGAATATGTCCTGTGAAAACAAAATTTATTTTGCCATCAATTTCATCAATAAATCTATTCCGCGAGTCATCATTATAATACTCTAAAGGGTAATGCATTAAAAGAAGGTTAATACCATTATTATTACGATAATCTTCAATTAGAAAATCATTTTCTAATAATAACAATCCCTTTTCATTATCATAAAATTGTTGATCATTTGCATCAAAATAAGTATATACTGAATTATTACACATGAAAATATTTATCTCAATATCTTCCAGCTTCAAACAAATCTTAGTAAGTAATTTAGATATTTCTACTATTGAGATATCACTTTGATTTCTTCTGTAAAATTCTTTTTCAAAATATGAATAATTTGAGAATTTTACTAGTTCATTATCAAGCATATCAGCATATTTTTCACTTGTAATTGTCTTTATATGATCTCTATCACGTTTAAAACCTTCATTATATTGAATGTCATGATTACCTGGAACAAAAAAAGCAAAAACTTTTAAATTAGTATCTTTCTTTATTTTTGAAAATAAATTGTCTATTATAGCTTCTGCTTGCTCGTATTCAGGAATTGTTCCCGAATTTACAATATCACCCCCGAATAAAAAAATACATGTTTCAATATTCTCTCTTTTGATTTTCCTTACTATATCGTCTATTTTGTCTACTGAATAATGTGTATTCTTTTTTATATGCAAATCAGTAATATGTATTATTAATAATTTCATTTCGTTCTTCCTTTTTTATTCTATATTTTTTCATTAACATCTAATATTCTACTAAGTATTAGGACCTACTTTTACTCCTTCGGCAAATACTTTCATTCAAATACTTTGAGCTTATATTACCCAACTTCAAGTTGTTTACTATATGTAAATCACTTTTTGTTAAGATATGGTTTATACTTACTTTCTTTTTCTCTTCACAAATATCGATTTCTAAACAACATTAATAATAAAGTACATAGTTATACCTATATTTAAACTACTATCTATCATGACTTTATTTACTGTTTCTTTTAAAAAAATAACTCAAAACTTATATGCTTGTATTTCTCATCGATTTTATATGTCACTTAATTTTTATCTCATCAATATTCTTTCCTTGTATATCTTGTATAAAATTTATTATTTTTCTAATAAAAGCATCAACACAGATTTTTTAGTTATTAAAAAATTACTTACCTTTACCTTATTCATAAATCCACGTCCATGCGCTCAATACTCATAATTATCACTTCAATGTAAACATTATATTAATGCTCTATTTGTCTTCATTCTAAAATAATTCCGATTTCTTAGACGTTGCTCTCTATTCTTACATTTTTAACTCTCTTTATTTTTACGTCGACTGACATTGTTAGTAAGGTTTTATACGCATGCATAAAGGCTATTTTAGCAAAAAACGGAATATGTGGTATTTCATTTTCATCATCGCTTATAATAGCAATTATAATTTCATATTCTTTTTGGAGATTTATCTCATAATTATGATTATTAATTTTTTCGTTTGCTTTAATAACAAATTTTTTATCTGATTTAATTAATCTTGTTGAGACAACTGCTTGGTTAAATAAATGTCCTAAAACAGATGATCCACCATATTTCTTGATATGAATAAGCTTATTATCTATTGTAATAATATCACATAATTCTATACTACTATGTCCTCCACCATAAACAATTAGTTCTTTATCCATTAAAAGGAACCCAGAATTTTCATTTACAAGTTTTTCATTGTACTTATCCTCGTTAAGTCCTGGATTATCAATAAAATTTACTTCTGAAATTGGTGTTGATAAATATTCACGATTAATTTCAGAGACATAATCACTATCAATTTCAAACCATTTACCATTACTAATACAATATGATTTATCATCAAGATCTATTTCACCATAGATGCAATCAATAGCTTTCCACCTAATTATACTTTCTTCATTTAAAGAACTGATAACATCAATTGTTTTACTTCTTAATTGACTTATATTATCTAGAGGTCTCTTAAAAGATTCCATAACCTTATTAATTAAAATGTCATCATGAATATTTCTATCATTTGATATTTTGAATCCTTTTACATTTTCCCAATCAATTACCTCTGGTACTGCCATCCAAAATTTTTCTTCTGACAAATTTATTGACTCAATCATTTTTAAATTGAGTTTCTCATTAGCTCCATTACTTTTTACGGGTTGAATTTTGTCAACCCAAGAAAAATTAGCCTTGTAATTATCACTAGTATATGCATTGTATATTTTCATTAAAAAGTCAGTTATATTATCTTGATTGACATTAGCAGAACAAGAGAATGATTCACCACCAGTTATTATTCCCTCTATAATGGATTCATTTTCTGATTTAGCTGAAATACTACCAATTAAATCTGAATTAATATCAAACCCAAAATCATTAATACCCGATTGTTTAGGCATCTGTTCTCTTGCACTTTTATTCGTTGTTCCAATTGAGGTTTTATTTATGGTTCTAATGGTTTTTTCACCTATTAAATTTAAAGCAGTAATAATTCCAAACCTTTCTTCATAAACGTCTTTCTTCAACAGATGTTTTCCATATCCAAAACTCAAAGCAAATATTCTTTCCACTTCATTTATTATAATTTTTTTAGCCATAAAACATTTGAACTTGAGTTTTTTATATGCTCCTCTAAATTAGATTTTGATTTGTTGAAAAAAGTTTTTAACCATGATGGTGTTTTTTCATAACTCTTTTTATAATAAATCCTTTCTTGTTCGTCAATAGATAATTTTTCTATACCTTCTTCTACTATATCATCAAATAAATTTATCTCTTTTCTTATTAAGTATACTGTTAGTTTGCTTTTTTCTGACATTATATTCCCCCTATCTTAATATTTCCCCAAGGAAACTCTTTATATAAATATATCTTCTAGAGTACTTGTTATCAATTCTTTTAATTTCAATATTATTATCTCTACATATTTCTTCTTTTATTTTATCTTTCTTGATTACTTCAATGTTTTCTTTATGTTCTTTACCATCAAGTTCTACTACAACAACTGGAATATTTTGATTTCCAACTCTTCTAGATATTACTAAATCAAATTCCCCTTTTAATGCAAAATCATATTTTTCTTTAGTTAGATAAATATTTAGAATTGATGCAATCCTAACTTTATTCTCCAAAACGTATTTATCTGCTGTTGTGAGTAAATGATTGATTGTTTCTAAAAACTCTTTTTCTTTTTTAGTATCATAGTTTTTAAAATTAGCGCCATTAATAAAATATGTTTTAGTTGATTCTGTTAATTCTATTTCTTTACCGTTATTAATGGTATACTCTGCTAACTCATAAAAATCATTTTTATCTTCTGATTTTCTTTTAATTTCATTAAAATCACTAACTAGTATGAATTTCTTTTTTGCTCTTGTTGTTGCTACATTTATAAGTTCTTGATTATTTTTAAGCCAATCAAATGATTTTACATTAGAATGCTTAGTTATTGCACTTGATAGATATATAACATCTTTCTCATCACCTTGGAATGTATGCACTGTACCAACAGCAACATCAGACAACCCAACACTTTTAAATGCTTCTTCAATTAAATTTGCTTGGTTTCTAAATGGTGTTATTACACCAACATCTGTATACTTCTTTTCATTTATATCTCTTATTATGGCATCTATTTCTAATAATGATGTATTTTTGTCTGTAGGTCTTGCAGTATTTGATGTATCTACTTTTAATACTTCAAGTGCATTGCCTTCAAGTGACGATTTTAATGGTATTTTAAGTTGACCGTTATAATACTTCTTGTTACTAAAATTAATAATATCCCTATGTGACCTATAATGATATCTAAGTAAAACATATTTTGATACTGTATCTACTTTCTGCATTGAAAGTAGAATTGAATTTTCAATATAGTCATATGATTCACTAATATCATATTTCTTCATTAATATATCATTATTTTCTTTTGCCATGCTTATTACTGGTTTTAACTGATTTTGATCTCCAACCAATAAAAGTCTTTTTGCTCTTGCAATTGCGAACAATGAGTATCCAATTGATGATTGTCCTGCCTCATCAATAATAACTAAATCAAATGATTCACTTTGACTTCCTAATCTATGTGCAGATTGATTAGTTGTTAAAATTACTGGAAATATTTTTTGAAAATTAGAAAAATTCTTATCATCTTTTAAATATGAATTAAATAATCTTGATTTTTCATCTTCATCATCAACATATAATATGTTTAAAAACTCTTTGTTTTTAGGTTCAAATATTCTTTTATAATATTTTATACCTGTAAAAAACAACCAAACTAGGAATTTGTCATCAATCTCTTTAATAGATTTCTTAACATCATCATCTTTTATTATTGGTAAACTTTCAAGTCTTTTTCTTTTATCATAAATCATTTGATTAATGATTAATCCTCTAAGTTCAATGTTTAGATTCTCTTTCATTGAAGTAAGTGAATCAATTTCTTCTTCTAATTCAACTCTTTCTTCATAATCAGATAAAAGCTCATTGATTTTCTTCATATCCTCAGCGCTAGTTCTTGCGTGAACTTCAAGCTTATCTTCATATATCTTATGTTTCTCTATTATCGGAAGTATTTTTTTAATATAGTTTAAACTTTTTAATGTTTCCTCTTTATTTCCAAGTCTAATAAACGGAAGATATAAATCTTTATTTTTATTCTTGCTTTTTAACTTCATTATCTTATCATATATATCATTAATAGGTTTATTATTATTAGAACTAACAAGTACTTTATCTCCATTAAAGAAAGCTGATATAAGACCGTTTATTATAGTTTGAGTTTTACCCGTTCCAGGTGGTCCTTGAACATATGTGATTGGTTTTGTTAATGAGTTATAAATAACTCTTAATTGATCAATATTAACTCTGTCATCCATTAAAACGACATCAACAGTTCTTGTTCTTCCACTTAAGAAAGAGCCTGTCATATTTCCAAAAAATGCTTTTAATGGTGTTGATAATTGCTTCTCTTTTTGCTTTAACTTTATCATATCTAATTCTTTTTCAATATGAATATATACTATTCTTGTTAAATCCATTATGTATGGCTTATCATCCAATTCTTCTCCATGTTTTAAAACTTCAGCATGTAACATGTTTTTTGCTTTTAATTGATCATGAGTAAAAAGGTTTGTAAACTCTTCTGTATCTATATCTAAATAGTTTTTTAAATGGTGCTTATATTTTAATTCGGTATTTGCTGCAAATGTATAATTAAAATTAATCTCTGGTGATAATACTAAAGACTTTTCCTTTGGATTAAAATCTAACTCCTTATATGCAACAACATATAAACCTCTTTTTGTTGATATTGAAAGCATATTTAAAACTAATGTAACACTCTCAAAAGTGTTTTTTTGATCCTGTTTTGATAGTATTTCTAACTTCGGTACTAAATCACTTATTTGTTCATATGTTAAAAAATACTTTTCTTTAATCCTTACTTCTTCAAGTTTGTCTTGATCAATTCCTTTAACTAATGTTGTTTCTCTTTGATACGGTGATTCCTCATTAATCATACATTCGTATACATAATCAATAATACCGTTACTATAAGTGTCATATTCCAACCATTCAAGTCTATCTAAATTAGATTCAATCTTATCAATAAGTCCATTTGGTTGATCGTATTTTGTATTTTCAACTAATAATGCATTTTGAATTTTATCAAAAGATATCCATGTATCAAGTATTGAATCATTATTCTCTGTCATTAATGCAACATTAAAAGTACTGACACGAAACCCCTTATTTTCAATGTCAATATCATTAATTGCTATCCAATAGTTTGTTATTTCATCTTTCTTGTTTAAATATTCAATAGAAATCCAATTTCTATTTTTTATTGCCTTACTTATCGCTTTTTTTATCATCTATCTGACCTACAAACATATATTTATATACTATAAGTATATCACACTATGTATAAAACTTAGAATATTACTAAATATAACTAAAGAAAAAACGCTATTTTTTACAAAAATAAACCAAAAATAAAAGACACAGTGATAATACCATGTCTTATTCTTCTTTATCTTTCAATTCTCTATGTCTCCTATAAAACGTTTCCTTTGATCCTAATCCACTTCTTTTTACAGCTTCATCTATTGTAATTATGCCGTGTACATATTGATTACGTATTTCTCTTAACAATATACTTGAAACATATTGTTTTTTTCTACCTTTATTACCAGCACTCTATCTATTGCAATGATCAGAAACTTTTTTATATAGTGTGAAATAACTTTCGAAATAATATTTTAGAATCATTTATGGTTCTATCATCAATGAAAAAATTACGTCTTGCTCCTATATTTTTAATAATTTCAGGGATTAATTTATACAAGTCGTTTTGATCTTCGTATTTTTTTACTTTTAAATCAAAAAAACTCTCACTTTTAACCGTAAGTCTATCGCCTCCATAAACTTTTTTAGAATCTATGAGAAGTAACATATGATTATAATAGTCCATTTTTTGATTTTCAAGTTCCTCTCTTAAATTAACCCTGTTTCTAGGTATTATTCTTTCACTTACAAAAACAGGTGTAATATTTACCCTATAATATTTATGTTTCTTTTTTGTTAAGTCAATTCCCGATATATCAATATCATCTAAAACATTTAAAATATCATAATACGGTTCGATTATATATTGAAATTCTTAATTTTCAAATTTTTCATATGTTAACTTAGCAATTTTAAAATAGACATTATCGTTATACTTATATGTTATATCCATAGTTCGAATAAATCAGTTTTTCATTTGTAATTTTAATTGTATATTCATTCATTTTGTTCACCTACTAACTTATATTCTATTATATTTGTATTTAATATAGTTTTTCATTTTTGTCAACACCGAATATTATTTTTGACACATATCCTCCAAGAATAAAAATAATTTAACATATAGCTTATTCAAAAAATCTTTTTCTACCGTTGATGACAAAAGTTTCATTTTATCAGATGTAAGTACTGCTAATTCATTAATTTCAGTTAATTCTAACCCAACTGCTTTTAACATTTCTCCCTTTCCTCTTTAACACGGTACTATTGTCCAGCGATATTTTCTTGCAATCGCACTTGCAATACTAGCAAAATCAGCAGCAATAAAAACACTCCCATCTTTACTCTTATTTATAAGTATCCTTTATTTTTCAAGATTATTTACTTCTTCCACAGAATCACTCCATTCACATATATTATGCATTATTTTTGAACAAACGTTGATATTTTATTTCTAATTTGATATTTTTATCATTCTTTTATATGATCATAATATCATATTAATTCATATATAAAAATAGAAAAAGAAACAAAAAATATTCTTTAACAAATAATACTTTTATCCCTTTAATAAGGCTACTTATCCCCTTTCTTTTTATCAAATTATTAGTATATTAAAAAAGAAAAACGATGAATTAATCACCGTTCTACTCTAATAAATACTTATAATCATTAATACTCATTTTACTAATTCTAGAGTCACCTTCTTCAACAATTTGTTCAAACAACTCTTTTTTGATTGCTTGTAGCTCTAAAATCTTTTCTTCAATACTTTCTTTCATAATAACTTTGTAGATTGTTACACTATTCTTTTGACCAATTCTATGAGTTCTATCATTCGCTTGTTGCTCCGCTGCATCATTCCACCATGGATCAATATGAATAACGATATCAGCACCAACTAAGTTTAATCCCGTTCCCCCTGCTTTAAGTGAAATAAAGAAAACTTTTTTAGTACTTTCCTCTTTATTAAATTCATTAACCATATCAATACGGCTTCTTGCTTCTGTTTTTCCAGTTAATTCAAAGTATAAGTCTTCATTATATTTTTCTTTAACTAAATCTAAAGCTTTTACAAATGAAGAAAACACTAGAACTTTATGTCCGGATTCTACCGAATTATCAATTAAGTTTGTTAATAACTCAATCTTTTCACTATCACTTTCATAATCATTATATAAAAGTTTTGGTGAGATTGCTAATTGTCTTAATTTTGTAATATCAGCAAGAATCTCCATTTTATTAACTTCAGGGTTTTCAATTCTTTCTTTAACTTTTAATAAATATGAATCATAAGCTTTTCTGCTTTCATTATCAAATTTACCATAAATTACTTCCTCAATCTTTGGTGGTAATTCTTTTAAAACTGTTTTTTTAGTTCTTCTAAGAATAAATGGCGCTGTTTTTTTAATAATAAAATCCATAGCTTTTTCATCACTTGTTGTTGCTCTTTCTTCAATACGTTTAAATCTTTGATATGTATATAAATATCCTGGCATTAAAAAGTCGAAAATACTCCATAAATCAGATATTCCATTTTCAATTGGCGTTCCTGTCAAAACAAATCGTTTTTCAGCATCAATACTCTTAGCTGCAATCGTTCTTAATGCATCAATGCTTTTAATATTTTGAGCTTCATCTAAAACAATTGTATCAAACTTAATATCTCTAAATTCATCAATATCATTTCTTAACGTATCATATGAACTTATAACTATTAATTTTTCTTTAGAACTTTTAATTTTTCCAATGATCTCTTCGCGTTCCTTCTTACTTCCAACATAAACAATCTTTTCAATTTGAATTTTGAATTTATCTAACTCACTTTCCCAGTTATATACCAAACTCTTAGGGCATACAACAAGTAATGGTTTATCTGTTTTAATACTATCGAATAAAGAAATCATCTGAATAGTTTTTCCTAATCCCATATCATCCGCTAAAATACCACCTAAATTGTTATCATATAACGTTTTAAGCCATTTAAATCCTTCTAATTGATATGGTTTAAGCAAACTACTTAAACTGCTTGTATAGTCGTTATTTTTGTAATTCTTAATGTTTTCAATGATTTCTTCAATTTTACTTTCAACTTCAACATCTAAATAATTTGTTTGTTCATATAATTTAAATAAATTATGAATCGGATGCAGTCTTGTTGTTGTAAAGTTATCAATATCAATCCCTTGATTAACTACATAATCCCTTAAATCTTCAACTTCTTTAGTATCAATTAAAATTGCATTACCATTTAAATAAATATATTTCTTCTTTTTTCATATGCTTTTAAGATTTTTCTTAATTCTTCTTCATTAAATTCTTTTTGTTCAATATGTGTTTTTAATAATCCACTATTTAAAGTAATGCTAATCTTAGCTTTTTCCATTTTCTTTACTTGCATACCCTTTAGTGTTTCTGAAATATATAATTCACCAAACTTCTTCAATGAATCTAGATTTGCAGTAATAAAATGAATAATTAACTCTTGATTCTTAATTATATCTTTCTCAAATCCAAATGTTTCTAAAGTTTGGTTATATTTATCAATAATAACTTTTTGAAATTCTGTATTAGGTTTTAATACTTCGATATTATTATCGTAATATTTTCTCTTGAGAGCAATCACATCTTTTTTAGTATCATAATCTAAGTAACTATCAATTCTAATTGTTTTATTAACGACTTTCTCTTTTAATGATTCTGAAAACTTAATTTCTTGATCAATAAAAGGAATAATCTTATTAATAAAATCATCAATTGCATATTCAACATTAATTCTTGGATTATCAAGAATGAACTTTGTAATATTTCTTTGTTTCTGGTTAATGTAGTGGATTTTTTGAATTGTTTTATTATCTATATCAACAAGATAATCAGATGATTTTAACTCTAAAATAATTTCAGATCTTAAAGAATCATTCAAATTAAGTTTAAAACCTTTTTCTTCTAATGATATATCAACAAGATAATCATTTTCTAATACTTTGTATAAAAAATAACTATTTGAAAATACAACATTATACTCATTTACTAAATATAAATATCCACCCTTACAAACATCAATTATTTCATCGATTTTAGAGTCACTCATTGACAAGAAATCACTATTTCGATATTTTATGATTCCAGCGCTTTTTTCAAATATTGAAATAAGCTTTTTACTTCGATCGTCAAATTGTCTTAGATCATGATGAAATGCTAAACTTTTTCCGTAACTAAAAAACTGTTTTTCTTCAATTAAATTTAAAAAAATTCCTAAGTTTTTAACAATATAATCTTTATTAAATCCTACTTTAGCACCAATTGGTTTATAACCATCTCTTACTATCTTTCTTTTATTGGTTGCATCTTTAAATTCAAGAGCAAGTATTGGAAATATTTTTACTTGTTCACTAAGTAATGGAACATCATAATTAGTGATCTGATCTGATAACTGTTGAATTAATAACGGAGTTTCTTGTTTCTCCTTGATTTCCAATTTTTCTTGTCTTTTTGGATATAACCTATCAACAATTAAATCATATTCTTTTTGTTTTTCATCAGAAATTTGATTACTTAATTCTTCTTTAAAATTACTTAAAAAATAAATATCATCATCTTTTAAACTTAATTGATTATTAACAATTTTAAATTCATATATGTCGCAATACCCAAAATCCGTTAAATATTCAATAAAAACACTTGAATTAAAGTTATCTTTATCTTCTATAATTATTATTCGATAATCCCTAATACTTGAAACTCTATTTTTATGGAGTCCAAAAATATTTCTTAATTGTTCCGGTAATCCTTGATTTTTCAAATATAACATATTTTCATCGTTAAATATTTTTAAATCATATAAACGAAAACACAGACTAAAATCATTTTGCAGAAGATTTTTGAAATCTCCACCAAGTTTATCAAACAAAATCAGCATTTCATCTATTGTCATTGTTCTTCTAAAGTGATCATTCAAAATCTCTATTCGGAGTTTTTTGATTAACTTAATTTTTAAACCATTTTCAATTTTATCCAAATTACTAACAATGTCCTCGTATGTAAAACTTATTGCATCTAAATTAAGGTCCATTTTAAGTTCATAAGTCAAAAATAAAAAATTACTAAATCTTATTTTTCTAATATTAATCTTTTCTGCAATTTTTAAAATTTCATCATACGTCAACATTTTCTTAAGAATATTATAATAATGATAATCTGGATTAACCCAGAAATTATAACTTGCTAAATACTTTTCATTATCACTGATATTACTTTTAAAGTAATTGACTATTTGTTTTTGAATATCTTCGTTCATATTTAAAAAAGGTAATAGGTAATTTCCATTAATTACAGCATTACTTTTTAAAATACCAACGACATTTTTAATATCGTTTGCTTGAATTCTATTTATATAAATTAATTTGTCATTCATAATTAGTGCTTTATAATACAAATACTTAATTTCTTTATCACTGATTTGAGAAACTATTTTATCAATAATTGTATTTCGGTAATTAGTTAAACTATAAGCGGTTGATATGTATTGATTGATTAAAGCTTCTAGTTCCAAATTTGAAAAAATATTTTTTAGTTTTACAAATAACTCATAAACTAAAAAATGATAATTTTCCATATTGGCATGATTTCTTTGACCAAAATTAAAATAAATTTGGATTTGTTTAATAACATCTGTACTTGGTAATTTTAATGATTCAATATATTCAATTAAAGTTTTGTAAAAATTATCAAAATCGGTACTTGTTACCATGTATTGTTCAGTGACTGTTTCTAATTTTTTATAATAACTTGAATTAGAAAGTATATTATTATTACTTGTTCCTCTAACAAGTTCATTTAACTCATGATTTCCTCTTATTTCGTAAAGAAGTGCTACAACATGTTTGCATACTCCTTCATAAGGACACGAACAATTATAATCTATGATTTCATTATTATGAATTTGAACTTCGGTATCATAATAATAATCACTACTACCAAGGACATTAGCAGTTATAGTATTGTTATATTGATTATGTTCAATATTTTCAACTGTTCCCCATTTATAGTAATCTTTTCCTCTTTTTATTATAGTATTATTAATCTCTTTTTCAAAGTTACTAAAATTCATTTAATCACCGTCCAACCTATATTTTACCATTTTTAAATAAAAAAAGGAAAATTATATTCCCTCTTCTACTCCCAATATTCCCATTAATTGACTTCCTAATAAATACCTATCCACTCTGGTAGGCCAACAGCATCAGCATAATCCCTAGATACCTCAGTTGTTGTAAGACCATAATCATTCTTATCAAATTCAGTTGTGAATTCAACTTCATTCATTTCTATGCTATCTATTTCATCAAGTTTAACTTCGTTTTTCAATCCAAAAACACCTCCAATTAGCAACATAAATAACATTCTGATGACTTTTTTCATAATTTCACCTCCTTATACTTGTTTCATCTCTATTTTTGTGCTAAATTAGAGAATAGAGTAGGGCACATGTGTCACTTTTTAAGGAGTTATTATGAGAAAATTTGATCAATCGAGAGAAATCGCATTATTTATTGAAAAACTGCGCGAATATCGAAACATTTCGCAAGAAGAATTTTTAGATGATATCGTATCTATGAGACAATACCGTAGATATATGAATGGTGATTCAACTTTGTCTTATGTCATCTTAGACAAACTTGCTATCAAGCTTGGTTTTGATGCCGAGTTTATTATTATGGAGTTAGAAACTGAAAAGATAAAACAAACTCAAGCGGTTGTTAACTTATATAATGCTGTTGCTACTGGAAATATAGATAAATCAGTTGAACTTTTTATGCAGATAAACGAAAAACATCTTATTTCTGAAAACGACAGATTATTATTTAGTCATGCTAAGTACTTCTTCGACTAAACAAAAAGTGAAATAAATTTCACTCGGGGCGATTACTAATCGCCTCTTTTATTTTCATATCTTATTATTTATAATATAGCTATGGATACTAATGTTTATGTTAAAAATCTTTATAAAGATTTACTAGCCACTGCTGCTAAAAATGGTAATACTGTTTATGAGAATGAATTAACGAGACTTTCTAATCTTGAGCATGTTCGTTCCCTAAACTCTAATCACGTCTCTATAAAGGAGATTTTTCGCGCTTTTTGGCCTTCTTTTAAATTACTTCATCAAGATAAACTTCGTTCTTCTATTATTAAAAATGTTGAATCTATGATTGATTGTAGAAATTTATCTAAGGGCTATCTTTTCTATGAGTGCTCTAAATGTGATCATTATCATTTATCTGGTTTATCTTGTCATTCTAGATTTTGTTCCTCTTGTGGCCATAAATATCGTGATTCTCGCTCTTTGGAAATTCAAAAGAAACTTATTTCTGTTCCTCATCGTCATTTTGTTTTTTCTCTTCCCTTTGATTTAAGACCTTTCTTTTGGAAGTGTCGACCTTTATTTGATTGTTTATTTAAATCTGTTAATGATTCTCTTCATTTTTCTTTAGATCTTTCTAAAAAAGATCTAGCAGATGATGCTAGGCTTGGCTTCGTTGCTTTCCTTCATACTTCGGGCCGTAGTTTAAATCTTCATCCTCATATTCATGTTTTAATTGCTGAAGCTACTATTGATAAGTTTAACAAGAAAAAAGATCTTTATTTTTTTCCTTTCGAACGTCTCAGAAAGACTTTTATGTTCAAATTCTTATCCTTAGCTTCTAAAGTTCTCAAAGCTTTTGGTAATCATTCTCTTTATCGTGAATTTAACATCTTAAGGTCTAAAATTATCAAAAAATATAAAGACGGTTTTTATACTTACGGTCCTAGGATTAAAGAGTTTACTAAATTTTATAACACTAAAAAAATTGCTAATTATATTGCTAGATATGCTTCTCATCCTCCTATTGCTGAATCCAATATTTTATCTCTTGATTCTACTAATAGCACTGTCTCTTGGCGTTATACTCCTCACGATGATCCTAATAATCCTGTCGTTATTACTGAACATCCTCATATCTTTATTTCTAGACTAATTAGACATATCCATGATGAGGGTTTTCATCAAATTCGTTACTATGGTTTTTATGCTAATAAATCTGCTCGTGCTAACTCTTTTACTAAATTAGTTTCTAAATCTTCTATTGATTACTTAAAATCTAGATTAAAATGGCGTATAATGTTGCTAGATACTTTTAAGTTTGATCCCCTTCTTTGTAGCTGTGGTGCCAAGATGGTTTTAAATATCAAACTTTCATTTCTACCAAATAATAATAAAGGAGCTTATATTTCTGATGCCTAAACTTTTTAAAACTTATAAACCTATTTTGTCTAATTCACAAAAGAAGAATCTTTATCGTGAATATGAATTAGGTATTGCTGAGGGTTTTATCCCTGGTCCTAAGTTATCTTTTGATAACTATTTTAAAAATTCTGATTTGTTTGATATGATTGAAATGAAATGTCTTGATTGTCACTTTGAATTAAATTTAAGTTATGAACATTTTTCTATGGATGTTCTTCATAATGAGGCTGCTTTCCCTTTAGATTTCTGTCCTGAATGTGGTAAGTTGCAGTTTGTTCCTAAAGATGTTTTTAAAAAATTAATTCCTTTTAACGTTTTAAAATAAACTAAGATATATTATACTTTGTAATAAACTTCTAATATGGAGTTTTTTTAAGTATATCCTTTTTTGATTAGACCAAATACAATTTCCTATTCAATAAAAAAGGACAAGCCACAGAGCTTGTCACAATTAATAGAATTAAAAAACTATTAGGATATGATACAATTTTTACTAAAAAAGCTTTTTCAACTTCAGAACTTTTAATTCTTGTATCATTATTTACTTTTAAGACATTTAAAGATATTGATTTAGTCGCAGAAAAACTAGCTTTTTATGCTGATAACAATATTACCGTTGTTAGTGGTCATAATATTAGAGTTATTTCACTTGTTCTTGAACAACTTGCTAAATACTTCAGTATTAAAGAAAACTATGAAAAGATGTTATATTACGCAACAGAAGGAATTAGATACTCACAATCACTTAGATCGTTATATCTTTTAGATAATCTATACTTCTTTGCTGGTGCTGCATCACATGAATTAAATTTATTAGAAAAACGTGATAGTTACTTTGCAAGTTGCTGGTTCGCTTTAAAGGTTGAAGGAAATCCTGTTAAGATTGCTCGTTTTAGAGCAAACTTTGATCGACTATTTGATTTAGATATTGAAGAAATTGCATGTGAATACGTAAAAAGAGGCTGAGAAAAATCTCAACCTCTTCTTTTTTTATCATTATTCATTATTTTTCTTTCATTACACCATCAATTATTTCATATACTCTATCACAATACTTTAATAACCTTTCATCATGAGTTACCATAATTGTCGCTTTATTTTGTTCTTTCGTTGCTTTTTGTAAAAGTCCAACTACTTCAAAAGCTCTTTTAGTATCTAAACTAGCTGTTGGCTCATCTGCAAAGACAACTGCGGGGTTATGATAAAGTGCTTTTGCGATTGCGACCCTTTGTCGCTCTCCACCTGATAATTCGTTTGGATATTTCTTTTCTAAATTATTAACATCCAGTTTATTAAATAATTCTTGAATCCATTCATGATCAGGCTTAGTTTTTGAAATTCTGTTATATAGTGTTAATTGTTCTCTAACATTTAAAAATGGAATTAAATTAGATGCTTGTAATATAAAACCAATTCTTTCAAATCTCACTTTTGAGTTTTCTTTAATATCTAACTCACTAAATGGTTTACCTTCAATATGAACAGTTCCTGTTGTTGGTTTTTGAAGTCCACCAAGGATTGTTAAGAAAGTTGATTTACCACTTCCACTTGGCCCAATAATTCCAATAAACTCACCTTCTTTAGCAACAAAGTTAGTTTCTTTCAAAGCAACAATTTTTTCTTCATTTTGTAAAAACTCTTTACTAACATTTTTCATTTCTATTAATGTTTTCATATTATCCACCTACCCAATCGCTCTTAATGGATCTATCTTAGTTATCATTGATACTGAGAATAGTCCAGATAAAATCGGAAATAAAAAGAAACATATCGTTATTATTGCATATAATAAATAGTTAATAGCAAACGGAATTACGCTTCCAAGAAATGCACCTGTTAAAACAGTTAATAATAATCCAAAAACAGTTCCAATTAAAACAATTAAAATCGTTTGGTTAATAACTGATAAACTAATATATTTATTTGAAATACCCTGTGCCTTCATTACACCAAACATACTAATCTTTTGAATTGTTAACACATAAATAAAGATTCCTAATGCAAATGCAATTATAACAATTAAAAATCCAATCATCATCGTAAAAGTTAAAACTTGTGCAGTATAGCCTGGTAACGTTTGATTAAAATCACTAATCTTATAAACTGTTAATCCATTACTATCATTTACTTCACCCTTAATAAAGATTGCATTAAATGTACTTGATTCACTTCCACTAAATCGATATTCTCTCCATGTGTCTAAACTAATATAGACAATTGGAGCAGTTTGATAAGTTGCATTTTTAGTAAACCCTACTATTGTCCATCTTTCTTCGCTATTAGATAATGAGATTGCATCTCCTATTTTGTATCCTTCTTTTTCTAGTTTATTATCAACAATTACATTTTTTCCTTCTAATTTAGATTTAAAATCATTGACATAAAAAGTGATATCATCAACTCCGAAGATGTACGCATCTAATTTTGATTCAACATCATCACCATTCATAATAACGGCAGGAAACAATCCAAACTTTGATTTTGATCCATTAACATTTGTATTATTAAAATCTTCATCCTTAAGCATTGACATCATAATATTATCATTTGCTTTATCACTCATTGTTATATAGTCAGCACCAATTTTATTTATACCGTTAGTATATGAAGATGCCAAACCATATGCCAATGCTGTTAAAAAATAAACTAAGTACGTGATTAAAGCAACCAAGGCAATAATTAATCCAAACTTACGTTTATTCTTCGTTAATTCTTTCCAAGCTAAATACATAAATATTCCCCTTTCATTTTTATCAAGTATATTATATACCAAATAACGTATTAAAAAGGGATTAACACTTTTCAGATTTCTTGTTTTGTTTCTAATACAGCCATTTCATCAACCAGATTATTAAGTTCATCATTAGAATGGCCTTTAACTTTAATAAATTTCAGATTACTAAATTTACTTAATAATAAATCCAATTCATCCCACAAATCATTATTTTTATTTCTTTTCCAATTCTTTGTTATTGTATTAATGACATAGCTACTATCACTATGAATTATCGTTTCCACATCATATTTCTTTATATTTTTTAATGCTTCAATAACTGCTAATATCTCCATTCTATTATTAGTTGTTTTTTCAACTCGTCCACTTTTCTTTTTTATTTTATCTTGATATTTTAAAATAAATGCCCATCCACCTACTGATTTATCAAACTCTTGATTATTTGAACACGCACCATCGGTATATACTATTAATCTCTTCATTTTCTCAACTCCCAAATCAAAATGATTATACCATATCAGGAAAAACTATATTATGGTATAATTCATATACACAAAAATATAAAGTTTTTTTGTATATCAGGGGGAAAATTATGATTATTTTATTTGTCATTGACAACTACGAGAGTCAGTCTAATGGAGCAACAATTACGACACGAAGATTTAGAGAAGCCCTAATGAAGCGAGGGCATGAAGTAAGAGTTTTAACCATATCAAGTAAAAAAGAGAACGGCATTTATGCGTTAAAAGAAAGAGAACTTCCTTTAGTAACAGGAATTGTTCATAAACAAGATACAATGTTTGCTAAAGCAGATAAAGAGATAATTAAGAATGCCTTAACTGGTGTTGATATTTGTCACTTAATGTATCCATTCAAACTATCAAGAGTTACTAATGAAATAGCTAAAGAAATGGGAATTCCAGTAATTACTTCTTACCACATTATGCCAGAAAATATTGTTTATGGAGCTGGAGTTAGAAAATATAGTTTCTTATTCAATTGGTTAGTTAATTCATATTTCAAATCTTTTTATAAGAAAACACCAATTATTCATGCACCATCAAAAATGAGCGAATTAAGTTTAAAAAAGTATTATCCAAAATCTAAAATCTATACAATATCAAATGGTGTAACTGATGAATTCTTCACAGTTAAAAACAATCCTTCCATTGATAAAATACGTATTGTCTCAATTGGAAGATATTCCAAAGAAAAAGGTCAAGATGTTACTATCAAAGCGATTGGTAATTCAATCTATAGAGATAAAATTGAACTTATTTTACCTGGTAAAGGAAAACAAGAAAAGAGATTACGAAAATTAGCTAAAAAATATAATATTGATGTGAAATTTGGTTTTATGAGTAAACTTGAATTAATGGAAACTCTTAGTTCTGCATACTTATTTATTCATTCTGCTGAAATAGAGATTGAAGGTATGTCATGCTTAGAAGCGATTGCTGCTGGTGTTGTTCCAATTATTTCTGATTCAAAAAAATCTGCTTCTAATCAATTTTCATTAACTGCTAATAATCTTTTCAAAAATAGAAATTCTAAAGATCTAACAGAAAAAATTGAATTTTGGATTAGTAACCCTATTAACAGAAATCAAAATGCCTTAGATTATCGAAGTTTTATTGAAAACTACCGAATTTGTAACTCAGTTGATAAATTTGAAACGATGTTTCAAGAGAACATAAAAAAATGACTATATCCTAGTCATTAAATTATTTGGATTAAGATATTTTTCTTAATCCTTTTTTTATATTCTTGTTTCCTTGATTACTTTATAATTACTATTTTCTACTTCAAGATCAACACGTTTTTTATTATATCTCTCAAATTGAGTTGAAATATTAAGCAACATTTCATTATCATAGATTTCAAAGTTTTTAATATCATATGTTGCATAATCATTAGGGAAAGCATAATTATGATAAATTGTTACTTTTTTATTCTCTCTTACCCAGATTTCTCCAACATTATCAACCAAATAATTTTCATCTGTAAACAATTCTTTTTCTTTTGTACTCATCTTCTTTAACAAGAATTTATACATAACCGGATTCTTTGTTCCAACTGTTAATATAACAAAATCATTTTGATATTTTTTGGATGTTAAACTAGCAATTATAATCATTCCAATTAAAAACACTAAAGAAACAATAAAAGCAATTACATATAATCTATCATTTTGATTTAATATAAACAATATCGATGTTGCAATTGATAATATCAATAATATAACTATCCCAATAAACCCCAGCTTCTTTTTCATTATGCTTTGAGAATAAATTTGTGGTTCTCTCTTTAGCTTCCATTTAAATCTTGTTTGTCTAAAATTAAATCCGAATGCTGACTTAAAATTAAGAGAAAGCAACTCAACTAATATATATGGAGAAAGTGTAATTAATGTTCCTATAAGATTTTTAGTTGATGAATAATAAATTATTCCATTTGCTATCATCACTACGTTATATATAATAATTGTTGTTTTTGTACTTAACTTATTTGAAAATAAAACTTGCAGCAAATATAACAAAAACAATGCTGATCCTAAGTTTGTTATTATAATTAATAAATATTCCATTTCATCAATCTCCTATTTTACAAAGAATTTAAAATTATTCTTCTCTTCATACTTAACCTTGTACATCGCTGTATCAGCCTTTTTTCTTAATGTTCCTATTGTTTTACCATCTTTCGGATAGACAGATAAACCCATTGAAATTGTTACACTTATTTTATTTTTATTAATAGTTATTGGTTTAGCAATTTCTTTAATGATTTTTTTTAATCGATACTCAATTTGAAATTGCTCTTTATTATCCTGAATTATCATGATAAATTCATCACCACCATATCTAGCAATAAAATCATCATCTGTCATTTCATTAGTGAGTCTTTCGCCTATTTTCTTTAAAATAGCATCTCCAATTTCATGACCATAGTTATCATTAATGAATTTAAAATCATCTAAATCAAACATAGCAAGTGCAAACTTCTTAGAATTCTTTACCGCTAAATCAAACTTATTTACTAATAATCTTCTGTTTGGTAAATTTGTTAACTCATCATAATTAGCATAAAACTCTAATACTTCTTGTTGTTTCTTTAAACTTCCAATAGATCTTCTTTGAATCATAAATAAATTTGTTTGAATAAAGCCTATAAATAATGCAAGATGAATTCCTAAGAAAATTAAACTTTGATCTTGACTATAATACTCATACTTTCCATTTACAACATTTATTAAGTCATATATATTAACCACTTTTATAAGTATGAATCCAAATATTACAATAAGTGAAGGTATCATTCTTACAAGATTAAGTTTTTTTCTAACAATGAATAGTGTAATTGCACATTTAAGATTAACATAGATAACAGTTGAATTAATTAATATATCCATGAGAACTGCATCAACCTTTGTTAATAAGCTAACTCCCACATAAATAAAAAGAGCGACTACGATTATTATTTTATCATAATATGGAGTCTTAATACTATTGACTCTATAAAACCCTCTTATAGCAAAAATATTTGCAAGTAAAAATAATAAACTCGGAATAATTATTCCAAACAAATCACTATGATTTCCTACTAGAAAAACCAGTAACATAGCTGTTAATTGAACAATAATACTAGTAATTAGAAGTTCAGTTCCTTTATATAATTGTCTAACAGAATAAAAAGAAATTATTGGTACAATACATACTGTTATTTGTAATATTATAGCAACAGCTATAAAAGTCTCGAAATTAATAATACCACCTCTTTTCATATAGTAATATTATACTATAATTAAGAGATTTTTCTTCTTTTGGAAGTTTTGTAAATTAAAACAAATGATATTATCATTCCAATACATCCAATTCCTATTCCAAAAAGGGCATTATAATAATTACTTGGATTACTACTTGTTACTGATAAAATAGCTTTTTGGGTTAATGCAATATCGGTTAATGACGTCATAAAACTTATAACTTTAATAACATTTAAAAGCGGTGATTTTCTTTTTGTTTTGTAAACACCAATAATTGCTAGGCCTATATTCAAAAATGAGAATGATGCTATAAATATTGCAACAATTAAATCAAACGGACAATCAATATGAAAAATACACATTCATTATAAATATGTATCTTAATTAATTATTCAACTGTCACACTTTTTGCTAAATTTCTTGGTTTATCTATATCAAGACCACGTTCTAATGCTGCATAATATGCTAAAAGTTGTGTTGGAACAACCATTAACATTGGGGCAAGAAAAGAATTAACATCATTTAAAACAATTTCATCATCCTTATGTTTCAATGATTCTAATGTAATAATAATCGTTTCAGCACCTCTGGCATTTGTTTCTTTTAAATTTGATCTAGTGTTAAGTGCAATATCTTTATTAGAAATTAATGCTATAACTGGCGTTTTATCTTCGATTAAAGCAATCGTTCCATGTTTTAACTCTCCAGCTGCAAATCCTTCTGTTTGAATATAAGAGATTTCTTTTAATTTTAGTGCAGCTTCTAGCGAAGTGTAATAATCTAATCCTCTACCAATATAGAAACAATTCTGTTTTGTTAGTTTTTCATGAGCTAATATCGATATCTCTTGATTTTCTAAGAAAATCTCAATTGCTACTGCAACTCTATTTAATTCAGACTTTATATCAATAGAATTAAGTGCAATTTTGTTAGCAAGGATAGCAAAAACAGCAATTTGAGCAATATAAGCCTTTGTTGATGCAACAGCAATTTCAGGACCAGCAAAAAGTTCAAGATAAAAATCTGCTTCTCTAGCTAACGTAGATGTTTTAACATTTGTTATTGTTAATGTCTTAAAACCTTTGTTTTTAATATTAAGAAGGCAAGCACGTAAATCTGCTGTTTCTCCTGATTGTGAAACTAGAATAAAAAATGGATTTTTTGTTAATAATGGCATATGATATGCAAATTCAGATGCAATATGAACTTCAACTGGAATATTTACTAATTCTTCTATTAATGCTTTTCCAACATATCCAGCATGCATTGAAGTTCCAGCTGCAAGAACATATACACGATCACTATTTTTAATCTCGTTAATTAACTCACTTTTAATTATTTCTTTTTGGTCAGTTAAATAGTTTTGAATTACCCTTCTAATTACAGAAGGCTGTTCATAAATCTCTTTTAACATGTAGTGCTGATATTCACCCATATCTGCAGATGATTCATCTAAATCAATTTCTTGATACGTAACTTTTTGTTCCTCGTGATTTAAATTAAACATTTTAACTTGATTTTCATTAGCAACAACAAATGTATGATCAGGTAGTGAAAAGAATTCATTTGCATAACCAACTAATGCCATTAAATCTGATGCTATTGTAACACCTTCATTACTTCTTCCTATTACTAATGGTGACTTATTTTTAGCAACATAAATAGTATCTGAATCTAAGGTGTCAATAACAAGTAACGCATATGATCCTTTTAATAATTTCAATGTATCCATAATTGCATCACATGTATTTCTATTTTTTGAAAATTCTTCAATCAATTTTGCAATTACTTCAGTATCCGTTTCAGAATAAAACTTTAAATCTTTCAAATAAATGTTTTTAAGTTCTTCATAATTCTCAATTACACCATTATGTACTATAATAAATCTTTTTGTATCTGAATAATGAGGGTGTGCATTATCCTTAGTTACTTTCCCATGTGTTGCCCATCTTGTATGACCAATACTTACACTTGTTTTAGCAACATCCTTCGTTAAATCAACAATCTTTTGAACTCTTCCAAAATCTTTATAAATTTCATATTCTGACTTTTCTTCATTATATACTGTTATACCTGCAGAGTCATATCCACGATATTCAAGTTTTTTTAACCCTTCAAGGACTACTTTTTTAGCATCTTTATTTTTTCCTATATATCCAACTATTCCGCACATGTATATACTTCTCCCTCTAATAAAAGCCTTTATTACGCTTTTATTGTGAAAAAATTATATCATAAATGCATTGAAAAATAGTAATTTTTTGATTATTTTTTTAAAAATAATAGGCATAACTTTTGTTCATTGATAATGTTATATCGTTATAATTGTTTTCAAGTTTTAAAATAATACTAAAAGATTTTATATTTTATAACAAACTTCTAAAAATTAGTTTTATTAAGTGTTTCATCCAAAATAAAAACAAAAAGAAAAGAGCTGTAGACTATGAAAGTATTAAAACTTCATTTCTTTACATCTCTTTTATTACTTAATGGTTTTAACATTATATTTAATTTATTAGAATATAAATAAAATCATGGACATTCTGTTTTTATTAAAATATCGTATAGAAATAGTAGTTATGTTTAACTACTACTTTCATATAGTTATAAATTTGTTAAACTCTATTACTTTTAATAAAATAATATTTGTTATAGAGAATAATAAAATCACTGTAATACTTCCTATATAAGCATGACTTGCAAATAATACTAAAAATAACAACCATAGAGATGACAATACTATTGACATTATGAACCTAATTGTAAATATTTTCTTATTTCTAGGATAAAAGTAAATTAGAACCCCTACAGCAATAATAGCAATGGTTGTTAAAAAAGCTAATAATGCAATAACATTTCCTATCTCAGAAATTGATCCTAATAAATTATATAGATTCACTTTAACAAATGCATTACCTATCGTTGGAAAAAATGGCTCATTAATCTTAATTTTAAGAATAGGAAAAAGGTACATTAGTAACATTAATATTCCAAAGCATACAGTATAAATGGCAGTTGTAAAGCCTTGTTTATTATAGAATTTCTCTTGACTATTGTCAGAGTACTCATCATTACTCATACTTGTACTAATATCCTTTAATAGTAAATAATCTATTGAACAACTAAATATTTTTGATAATTCAATAATCTTATCTGTTTCTGGAAAAGTAATATTGCTTTCCCACTTTGATACCGCTTGCCTTGAAACATTTAATTTATCTGCAAGTTCTTCCTGAGTTAAATTCCTTTCTTTTCTTAGCTTAGCTATCTTCTCACCTGTAGTCATTGTTAAGACCTCCTCTTTATAAATGAATTATACATTACATTTTGACTAAAAACCATAAGTCTCAAGTTTCAATTTGTTAACTATAGGTTGCATATAGCATAAATAATAGTAAATTACATTTAAATACTAAATATAAACTTCATTTTTACATCTAAACTTTTAATTATTATGCTTTACACCTTTATTAAAAGTATATTAATCACTTCTTCATAAACTGTTTTAAAAATAGAGAACCTACTACTTTATAATTATATAACTTATTATTTTCTTCCTTAACTAAATCTACTTTTTTTAGTATCTTATAAGTTTCATTATTTTATTAGTTTAAAATCATCATTTTTTTATATTTTTAAATTTAAACAATATATGATATAATTTATACATAAAAATATTAATAAATAGAGGGATGTATTATGGAAAATGAACAAAATACTCAAGAACTAAGTTTATTGGATCTTTGGTTTAAAATTTGGAAGAACAAAATTTTAGTGATACTTATAACGATTGGTATTACTATTATTGGAGTAAGTTTTATATACTTACAAAATAAAAGTGGTGCTAAACTCGAAAATAAATTTACATATAATTTCCAAAATATTGGAAATGAAAAATATCCTGATGGGTCTATATTTGACTATAGAGAATTAATTTCACGTGATTTTTTAACTGAAATTAAAGAATCTAATACTGATTTCAAGGATGTTGATATAAAGAAATTAACAAATGATAATAATATGGATCTTGAAATAGTTGAGGAACGATCAGAAAAAACTGATGAAATCTTAAATAGATACTATAAAATTACTATGTCACTAGCTATATTTGGAAATGATAGCATTCTTGCTGAATCATTCCTCGAAAGTATCCATACAAAGATTATTAACACTGCAAAAGAAAAAAACCATTCTTTAGAAGCTTATAACTATATTAAACCTAATGTTTCATCACAAAGAAGTACTTCAAGCATCTTAGATGATCCTGAATATACTTATACTGATTTATTAAATGTAATCAGAAAACAATATAGTCTAATTGATACTGAGTATACTAACTTAATTTCAAGATATGGGAAAATTGATATAAATAATAATTCTATTGAAAAACTTCAAAAAGAATTTAGAATTTGGTATGAACAAACTGTCTTAGTTGATTCATTGACTAATGAAGTTTTAAATAATGGTTATATTAGAGAAGTAAGCTTTGAAGAAACTAAAAGACGTGCTAAATTCCAATATGATAGTCTTAATAATGCCCATATTGAAAATGCAAAGAATCTTAATGATTTAAAAGATACTTATGCAGAGTTAAATACTAATGGAACTTCAATCGGAAATAATGTTATTCTTGATGAGATAGCTAGTAGAACTACTACGAATAATGCTTTAGAATTTCAAATGGCTAAATATGAACAAATTATGAATGCCACTGAACCAAAAGTTGATAAAGTGTTTGAGGAAAATGTGATTAATATACTTGATAAATTGGATAACGAATCTTCTAATTTTAATGAATTATATATTACTTATTTAAATGAGAATACTCGTTATATCCCATATAAGACTGAAGAATTTAATATTGCTAAACCTCATAGTTTAATGATGATGGGAGCTGTTATTGTTATTCTTGGTGGTATCATTGGTGTAAGTGCTGCATTAATAAAAGAAGCTGTAGATAATAGAAAGAAACTTGAACTTGAATAGTAATTATCTATATAGTAGTTTGCATAAAGCAAGCTACTTTTTTTATAAATAAAAAAACTACGAATTTCTTCGCAGTTTATAATTTAATTGATTTAAATAATTCAGTAAATACTTCAATTAGAAGTTTTTTCTGATTTTTTTGATAATAATTCAAAGATGTAACATCTTCATCAAAAATAACAATTCCTTTTTGTTGAAGAGTTTGTATATTACTCTTTTCAGGGATTGGTTTTAATACAATAGCATTTTGAAGATTATCTTTTGTAATAGTTACTATTTCTTCTAATGCAACTGAAGGAACTGATTTCATCTTAGAGAATCCATTTGGTAAAACATATCTAATCTTATCTAATTCAATACCTGAATCAACAAAGTATTGAAGAGTATTGTAGAAACCATTAACACCTAGCTTGTTTAATTCAACAATCAGTATAATATGATTACATAACTCTAAAATGATCTCACTTGTTCTATTACTTGATGGTGGTAAATCAACAAAAACATAATCATAGCGTGATTTAAACTCTTCAATTAAATTAACGAATTGTTTCTCAAATGCACGCTCTAAAGTTAATTTTTTTGATAACATATCAATATTAAGAGTTTTGATACCATCGATATTAGGACGCATTTCTATAAGTGCTTCGTCAATACTAATTGATTCAGTAAGTAAATGTTCAATATAGTTATCTTCTCTATTAAAAACTTCACTTGATTTACCAAACATTTCAAAAATAGAGTTTTGATCATCAATACTCACAATTAAAACTTTTTTTCCAAGTGATGCAAGATAATCAGCATGTTCACCAAGGATTGTTGTTTTTCCAACTCCACCTTTTTTACAAAAATATGTAATAAGCATCTATTTTACATCCTTCCCTTTTAATTTTGAAACTACTGCCTCGTATTTCTTCTTATCAACTGAATATAAATGAGCTAATAAAGCATTATCAATTATAAGTGCAGTTTTTTCATTAGGGTAAACAGTTTTTAAAGCTTCAAAAACATCTTTACTTAATCTTGTAATGATGAATTTACGTTTTAAACTTGTTTTTTGTTCGATTTTGAATGGAACAAATGTTTCTTTTGGTGCTTTGACAACCTCTTTAGTTTCAATAACTGTTTCTTTCAACTCTAATGGATTTACTCGCTTATTTAAAGTTGTTGTTTGTGTTTTTTCTGCTTCTAAAGGACTTTTTCTTTTTTGCATGATATCAACCCCCATTTTTTTCATTATATCATAGTATTAATATATTTAAAACTAAGATAATTAAAATTATTATATTTATAATTAAATATTGCATTTTCTGCATTAATTAACATTTTTCTACGTTAATTTTTAAAAAAAAAGCTAGCAGAACGCTAACATTTTAATAATTATTCAGTAACCTCTGGTTCAACAGCAGGATTCATAATTGTTTTAATCGCAGTAATAAGACGTAATTCATCAACTTTTTGATATTCAGTAACATCAGATTCAGGAATAGTCACATCTTTTGTTGCTAAGACTAAACTAAATGTGATATCTTTTACTTTTGCTGCAATATCTAATGAATTGAAATTTCCATCTGTACCATCTAATTTAATACTAAAATTCTCAACACCTAATAAACTTAAGATTGGAAGATTTAAATTAGGAATTGGTAATGCCATTCCAAGATCAGGTAATAAGGAGATATTTTTCATTTTATCAATTACTAAAATATCATCTTTAATTTCAATCTCAAAAGGTGATGAATAGATTACATCTTCTGTAATTAAATAAGGAAGGAATCCAGTTATAAGCCCTAATATTTCCTTTGTTTGTGTGAATTGTTCCAATGTAAACCCATTTTCTACATACTCTTTATGATCTTCTAATAAAGGTGTTAAAGCTTCAACAATTGCCTTACCTTCTTTTGGTATATACATTCCAAAACTACTTATTACATCATATAATTTTGTATCTTCTTCATAAACTACGATATCACCAACAACTGATTCATATACATTACCATCTTTAACAACTAAATTTATATCTAAATCTAAATTTTCAAACCAATTTCTCTTATCTTCTGGATTTAATCCTTCTGGTCCAGTCATAATCATTTTTGTTCCATTAGGAAAATAACCCATCATATTTAATGAACCAGCTTTAATATTAATATTTACATTAGCATTTGCCTGGTCATATGTACTTAGATTTGCATATGCAACAACACTTATTTGAATGTCTCTTAATCTAATGCCAACTCCACCTTTGGCAGGATCTGGATTTGGAGTATCTAATAAAGGAATATTTACTTTTAATTCTAACTTAGTATTATTAGACAATAATGTTCCAAAGTTTAACCCTTGTATAAAAGCAGTTTTATCTTTTACTTCTTGATTAGCAGTAATCACTACTTTTTGTTCTTTAATTGCTAAAGTCTTGTAATCATTATCAACGGCTTTATAATATACTGAATATTCTCCAGTTTTATCGTTTGGAATTGAATATCCATCTACTAAAACTTGATACTCATTTCCATTACCATCTTTTGCTGTAACACCACTATAAAAATCTGGTTTTTCTTCTCCAAGTGTATAACTCCAGTCTTTTGTTCCAGTAAAAATTATTTCGCTCTTATCTTCTTCTTTAACTGGTACTTCTTTATCTCTACATCCAACTAACATAAATGCTGATAATGTAATAACAGCAACACTTACTAAAAATTTAACTAGCTTCATTTTCATTCTCCTTTTATTTTGTATATTTGAATATCTCAGTGATGTTACCATTCATTGGTTGATCACTCCAACCAATTATCGGTGCTTTTACTTCCACTGTATATTTTTCATTATATGTTATCTTTTCAAAATAACCATCCACTCCAATAACAACGATAAGTTTTATTGATTCAAATATTGCAGGTTTACTATCGTATTGATTAGTAGCTTTAATATTTTTCAAATAATTAACTACTGATTTTTCATTATCAAGAATTAAAGTAAATTGATGTTTATTATTTGAATATACATATTCTTTAGCTTCAACTACTGTTTCATCATTTACAATATAGTTTAATTCATTAGGAAGGACACCATATTTTTCTCTATGTAAATCTTCATTTGACTTTTCTTCGTTCTTAACTTTTCCAATTTCTAGTTTAGAATTTGCTTCACCAGTTTTTAAAGTAATATCTTCTTTTGTACCTTGTACTTCAAAAAACATAGCAGCTAATGAACTATACGAAGCAGTTAATTGATAAATGTTGCTATCATTAACTTTTTTAGTTGATTTTAATCTTTGATTTATTTCACCAACTATAATTGCAGACGTCTTCACTAATCCTTCAGCAACAACTTCCATGTTTTTTGCTTCGACATGTTTATCATAAGCTTTTATGTATAAATTAACTATTTCTTCTCTAGTAAAGTTACTTGGTATTTGCCATTTTGCATATAATCTTAATTCGGGCGAACTGTTATGTTCATCAGGTTTATACTCTATTTCTAAATTTTCATCTACATACCATCCCATAAAAACATATCCATCTTTATTTGGTATATGTGAACTATTAAAATCACTGTATTCTTTTATTTTCGAACTTTTTAATGACTCTCCACCATTAGTTTGAAAATAAACCTTATTGCTTTTTTGGCATGAAATTAATATAAAACTTAAGTTCATTATAAAAAAAACAACAATTACTTTTTTGAAATATTTCATAAGTGCCTCCGTAAATTTTACACATTTAATTATACTGTATGGCACACAATATGTCAACATAATAAAAGGTACGTACATAAGTTCTAGTCTATTTTAAAATATATGTGTCAAATGTATCAATTTTTTTATTTTTAAATAAGGAAAGTAAAATCATTGCTAACTGATCAGTATTATCTGCTTCAAAAAATACTTCTTTGTAATCATTTATTTTTTTTAACATTATTTGATAAATAAAATTTTTAAATGTTTCTTCTTTTGTAGTACCAAAATAACAAATCTCATTTTCTTCAATGAAAGTGTAATTTATAACTTCATTATTAACTTCTTCATAATAGATATTACCTGGTAATGTTTGCTTAAATTGCTCAAAAGTTGCTGTTAAAGGATTAATACTACTATGTGTTATTTTATAATGTTCATAAGCTAATCTTGAAATAATATTTCCTTTTTCTGTGTTCTTTGTTGTTTTATTAATTCTTACATCTTTAAATTCATTTTCTTCTAAATCCTTCAAACTAAATTCTGCTTCATAACACTTTCGCATATTTATAAATCCATTTTCTTTTAATTCTTTTACTCTTTCATCAGTAGAATATAACATTACTTGTAATGGTTTTTTAGCAATGTTTTTTATGTCTTCAAAAATATTTTCTTTATAACTGTTTTTAAAATTGAAACTTAAATACTTGTTTTCTAAATGAAAAGAATTATTATATAAATAAAAAATATCTAATAATAAATCTTGATCATAAATACCATAGTAATCATTATTTTTATCAAATTTTTTAAATTTTTCTTCAATCATTTTTTGATCTTTAATTTCTTTAATCATAATATTCCTCAAAAATAAAAAGATAAGTTTCCTTATCCCTTATTTACTCTTTCTTGATAATCTTTTAGTTGTTATTAAAAGTAAAACTACTGATAGTATAACTATTCCTATCATAATCCATGTTGTTGATACATTTTGATTAAAAATCCCAATATTTTTTGCTCCAAAATTTTCCATAAATGAAGTTACTCCATCATCCCCTATAACATCTTTAACAACATTTAATGGATCTGCAAGTAACTTTTGTTTCAAAAGAACTGTCATATGAGTAAAAGGTACTACGCTTGAAATATATGTCATTGCTTTTGGAAGTATTGATAAAGGCATATATATTCCAGATACAAATCCAATAAGTGTACCAAATATTCCTGAAACTGTTCCAAACGCATTTACTGATCTTATAAAACTAACCATAAATATCATAATTGAAGTTGAAATAAATGTAAATAATAATAACAATAAACTTACTGATATTATTGTTAAAAACGAATAACTATACCCTGTTGTAATAACTACATAAACAATCGTAAATAGCCACATTAACAATGATAATATATATGTAACAATCATTGTTGAAAGATAATAACTAATAAAAATTCTAGATCTTTTAACTGGTGTAACTAAGAATGACTCTATTTTTTTAAAATAAATATCATTTACCATATTTCCCATCATTCCAAGTGATAATGTTAGTGTATTAATAACAATTATTCCTCCCATCATTTGAGAAGTAGTAATAAAGTTTTTTTGTTTCTCTGTTATAACATCAGGCAAATAAGAACTATACATATTATTCAAGAATAAAAAATATAAACCTAACATAATAATAACTGATAAAAATGAAAAGAAAACAGCTGTTCTATCTCTTAAAAAAATCTTTATATTTCTTTTTACTAAGTTACTAATTTGATACATTTTCTTCACCTATAACATTAATAAATACATCATCTAATGTTCCTTTTATAACTTCAAATTGCTTAATGTTTTCTTTTAAATCTTCAATATATGAAATTGCTTGTTTTGCACTATCTACTTTTATAATATATTGATCTGCTATTTTCTTATAGACTATTTTTTGATTACTAATATAATTTTCAAGTTCTTTCTTATTATTAGGAACTATTTTTAAATAGTCAAAACTATACTTATTCTTTAATTCACTTGGAGTTCCTTCAACTTTAATCTTACCTTTATCTATAATGACAATATAATCAGCATCACTTGCTTCTTCCATGTAATGTGTTGTTAGAAAGATTGTTATATTCTCTTTTTCTTTTAAATCATTCAATGTTTTCCATACTTGCTTTCTAGTTTCTGGATCTAACCCTGTTGTTGGTTCATCTAAAAGAAGAATTTCAGGGCTTGAGAATAATGCTCTTGCTATTTCAGTTCGTCTTTTTTGCCCTCCAGATAAATCTTTAAACTTTTGATTTTCGATTTCCTTCAAACTTAATTTATCAACTAATTGATTATATCGAATCAAGATATCATTTTTATTATTTATATATAAACTTCCACGATAGATAAGATTCTCTTTAACTGTTAGAAAGTCATCTAAAACATTATCTTGAAAAACAACTCCAATTTTTTTTCTAATATAATCTTCATCAGAATTAGAATTAATCATAAACCATCCAGAATCTTGTTTTAAAAGCGTTGTAATGATTTTAATTGTTGTTGATTTACCAGCACCATTTGGCCCTAGAAAAGCAAATAAACTACCTTTTTTAACTGAAAAATTTATACCATCAACAGCCGTTATTTTATCGTACTTTTTAATTAAATCTTTTACTTCTAAGATATTTTCTCTCATTAAAAGAACTCCTTTTATTTTATTGTATTGTTTTTATTTAAACTATTCCATCTATTCACAAATTCTTTACAACTTATTTATCACTTTTTTTAAAGATTGATATTAAAGCCGTTAATAGACCTGTTATAGGGAAAACAATCCAAGCTGTTCCCCATTGATTCTTTAAAAATCCTAATAATAAATATATTATTGTTGCAACTATAAATAACGCTCCAATTATTTTATCCGTAATAGTTTCTTCTTCTTCATCGTCATCATTTTTTTGTTTCTTTTTCTCAAGTAACGTCGATAAATATTCTCTTGGAACACTGATGCTAATTAATGCCATCACACCTAAACCAATACTAGCAAAACCAACAATATAGAATATACTACTATTATTAATTTTAGATAATGACGATATTGAGAAAAAAGCAACCCCTAATATACAAAGTGATACACCTAATATAATACTGAAAATAAACTTCGAATTTATCTTACTTAAAAGATTTTTAGTAATATTTCTTGCTTGTATCTCTAATTTAAAATCATTTGATTTTGAAAGACTTGTTTGTCCTAAGATAAGACCACCAGAAATATATAATGCTATTGGTACTACAAGACCAATTAAGAAGATTGTTCCTTGATCAATAGTTGTTATAATATTTGCTTCATCAATATATGCAATGCTTCCTAACAATGTTAAAAGTAGAAATGTTGCAAGTCCAATCAACAACGATCCAAGTTTTACGTTTTTATACTGTTTTTTTAAATATGTTTCATCAATAATAATTAAATCTTCATCAGGTTCACTAGTTATTTTCAGCTCTTCTAGTATTTCGTCAATACTTCCAAATTCACTTATTATTTGTCCAATAGCTTCATTATTCGTTAAACCATCAGATATTAAATCGAGATATTTTTCATCTGTAGAGATTGTAATATCTTTTTTTATTCTTTTTATTTCTTCTGTTTGTTCAATTCCTAAAAATAAATTTTCAATAAATACTTCTAATGTTTTGTTCATATTAAATACCTCACTTTATAATTAAATCTACAACATTTTTTGTTAGATTCCACTCTTCTATTTTCTCTTTCAAATACTTTATTCCATTATCAGTAATCTTATAGTATGTTCTTTGATTACCACCAGTTTGTACTTTTAAATAATATGACTCAATATATCCATTCTTTTCTAATCTTGTAAATGCAGAATATAAGGTTGTCTCTTTAATCAAATATTTACCATTTGTTATTTCCTTAATCTGCTTTGAAATAAGATAAGCGTATGAATCAGATTTACTTAAAAGTGATAAAATCATTAAATCATTATATCCCCTTATGTAATCACTACTTATCACTATAATCACTTCCAATCTACTATGTTTATCGTAGTAGTTAAATTCTACCACAACTACTACGACAAGTAAAGTACTATTTAAATAAAAAAAAGAAAGTCATAATAACCTTCTTATTTATTCTGTAAAATAATTATCTAATGCATATCTAAATTCACTTGAAAAAAACTCATTAGCTTCAATTCCTACAAGTGATCGTGGAGCTAAAACATCAAAAGCATGGCAAGCTCCTTCTATAACCTTTAATTTAGCTTCTACACCTGCTTTTCGTAATTTATCAACATAAAGTACTGTTTCATCGTAGAAAGTATCTACAGTGCCAACATATGAGATTAATGGTGGCAAATTGGATAAATCTTCACATCTGGAGGGCGCAGCATAAATAATATCCGAATGATTTCGATCAAAGTCTCTTAAATAATAATCCCATGCAATCCGATTATCTTTTGGTGTCCATATAGGATCTATCGAATTATTAGATGAGTCTGTAATCATTCGATCATCTAACATAGGATATAACGGCATTTGAAATGCGATTTTAATTTTACCTTTTTTTCTTGCATATAAGGTTAATGCTGCTGCAAGTCCACCACCAGCACTTATACCTCCAACAATTATTTGTTTCTTATTAACGTTGTATTTAAGGGTACTATTATAAAACCATTCTAACGCTAAGTATGCATCAAGTAGTGCATGGGGATATGGTTTTTCAAATGATAAAGTATAATCAACAGATATTAAAGTTGCTTTGCTTTCTTCAATAATCATTTTAATCCTTGATTCATCCATCTCTGGAATACCTGTTCCGTAACCACCACCATGAAACCATACTATTCCTGGAGCATTCACTTGTTCAGTTAGTGGTCTATAAACACAAACTCTTAAAAGACTTTTATCATCTCTTTCAATAAAAACTTGTTCAAACTTAAGTTTTTTTGTTGCCTTCCCCTTTATAAAATTAAGAAGTTTTCTACTTCTTGGTAATTTTTCTATCTTAAAACTTGGTGTTAAATGTCTAACCAAAAAGCTTCGAAACTTTAATCCCTTTGCTAGTTTAACCTCAGTCATATCTAACACCCCATTTTTCAATTATATCATATTAAGAAATAACTAAAGAATTTCAAACATTTTCAAATAAAACTATTAATTTTATCTTCATAAAAAAAACAAGGCATTAACCTTGTTATATCTTTATCTCTTTGATTTTTATCTGTGTTTTATTTTCAATTAAATTTAATATATCATAAATATTAGTCAATTCTAACTGGTAATATTAAGTGAAGCAAATTCTCATCTTCAGTTCCTTTTATAACAAAAGGTTTAACTTCACCAGCAAAATTTATAACAATTTCTGGTGAATTGAAAGATTTTAATGCTTCAACCAAATATCTTGAACTAAAAGCAATGTTAATTACAGATCCTGTAACATCAGCTGATGGAGAAACTACTTCATTTGCATCTCCAATTTCTGAATTAGTTGAATGAATTTCAACAGAATGATTTGAGTTCAGTTTTAATTTGATTATATTATAATTTGTATCTTTATCTTTTGGAGAAAGAAGAGAAACTCTTTCAACTGCAGATAATAATATTTCTTTATTAAATGGAATAACAACCGGAAATTCAGTTGGAATTATTCTAACTGTATTTGGATATGCCCCTTCTAATAATCTTGTTTGAAATAAAATATTATCAATTTTAAATAAAACTTTATTTGGACTTACATATAAATGAACATCCGATGTTGCTGTATCTAAAATTTTACTTAATTCATCTAAACTTTTACTTGGGATAACAATATCAAAGTTATCTGATTTAGATCTAAGCTTTAATTCTTTTTGACTTAAACGATAACTATCAGTTGCTACTGCATATAGTTTGTTTTCGTTATACTTAAAGTTAACGCCAGTTAATATTGGTCTTTTTTCACTTATTGCTGCTGCATAACTTGTTTCTCTGATAATATTTTTTAATAAATCTGCATCAATTGTTAATGGTTCTGTTGTTCCATCTAAAAAATCAATTTCAGGATAGTCGTTTGCATCCATTAATCTTAATTTAAATTCTGATCTATCAGCTTTAATAACAATTATACGATCTTCAATTAATGAAAATTCAATTCTTTTAGAGTCAACTTTTCGAACAATATCAATTAAATACTTTCCTGATATTGCAACTACACCACTTTTCGTAATTGTTAAATCATCTTCATCAACTAAAACTTGAATAGCAATATCAGTATTACTTGATGTTAATACAATATGATCTTCACGAACTTCAAATTTAATTGTTGTTAATATTGGAAGTGGTGTTCTATTAGGTAACCCTTTTTGCATTATAACTAGATTGTTTAATAGAGTGTCTCTGCTAATTGAAAAAGTCATGGTAATTTCTCCTTTTATTTTATTAATATTTAAATACTTATTATTATTAGTCAATGTGGATAAGTGGATAACTATACTAAATGGCTTAATACACCTATTATTATACCATATTTACTCCACTATTCACACACAAATTAATGTTTATAGATTGTTGTTAAGTTTTTTTGAAATTGTCTCAATAGCAACTTTTAACGATGAATCAAGTTTTAATTCATTCTCAATTTTTTCACATGCGGTTAAAACTGTTGAATGATCTCTGCCACCAAATAAGTTTCCGATTGTTGCATAAGGAATATTATAACTATCTTTTATTAAATACATAGCAATATGTCTAGGAAGTACATATTTTGATTTTCGGCTTTTACCGATTAAATCAGTAACAGTTATTCCGTAAAAATCACTAACTAGACTTTGAATTTTATCATAATTATTTTCATTCAATGAATTACTTGTCTTCTTAGTTTTTAACAAGGGCTCTAATGCTTCTTTAGCAGTTTCAATACTTAAATCTAGATTATTTGTTAGACAATAGAATAAAACACGTTTTAGAGCACCTTCAAGTTCTCTAATATTGGTTACAAATGATGAAGCAATAAACTCTAATACTTGGTTATTAATATCATGTAAATCAGAGGTTTCATTTAATAATTTTCTTTTTAAAATTTCCACACGATGGTCTTGATCTGGAACTTGAATATCAACTGATAATCCAACTTCAAATCTCGATGTTAAACGCGTCATAATATCTTTTAATTCTGATGCAGGTTTATCACTTGTAATAACTAATTGCTTGTTTTGTTGGTATAAATAGTCAAATAATTTGAAGAATTCCATCTGACTTTTCTTTGCTCCAGCAAGAATTTGAATATCATCGACTAAAAATACATCAATATCACGATATTTAGCATAAAAATCGTCCATTTTTTCTTTTTTTACTAATGTTGCATAATCTTCAATAAATGTATCAGCTTTTACATATAAAACTCTAGCATTAACGTTACTATCTAGTATGTAATTACCGATTGCTTGCATAAGGTGAGTTTTTCCTAATCCAACATCTCCAAAAATATAAAGTGGATTAGCTACCATCCCAGGTTGATCCGCTACTTTCATTGCCATTCTAAAGGGGAACATATTACTCTTACCAACAACGAAATTATCAAATGCATATGTTGCATTTAAATTTCCTGATCGATATTTTTTATCTAAATCTCTTTCAGGACTTGTAAGTGTTTCTTCGGGTATAAGGTCTTCTTCTGTTACAAATTTAAAACGGACTTTTTCAGGATGAAGTTTTTCAGCATAATCATTTATTTTTAGTAAATAAAATCGATTAATACGATTTTTAACGAAATCATTTTGTACTAAGACAAAAATATTTCCGTTGCTATATTTATGAGTTGATTTAATTGGTTCAAAGATATCTTGATAGGTTTCTTCTTCCAACGTGTTTTCAAGTTCGACTAAAACTTTCTGCCAAAGTTGATCATAAATATTCATTGTTATTTCCCCTTTCATAAGTAACAATATAATAACATATAAATAAGGAAAATGAATATCTATTTTTCCACACTTTTTGTGGATAACTTTGTTTATAACCGTTTATAAATAAGCAAAATGTGGATAACTTTTTACCTATAAAGTGTCTATTAGGCTGTGATAAAGTTATTAACATACTAACATTGTTGATAAAATGTTGTAAAAAACAAGTAAAGTTATCCACATTATATTGTTGGTAAATATCAAAGAATTTAAAATGACTATTTATTTACTATATTTTGCACATTAGCTTCTAAGACATTATTATAAGATAACCACACACATAAAAAATATTAGAAAAATAAGTATTGACAAACATAATATTAAAAGATATAATTATTAGGCATGGTTTCGCATAGAGAAAGGTGGTTTCATATATGAAAAGAACATTTCAACCTAACAATCGTAAACGCAGTAAAACTCACGGATTTAGAGCTAGAATGTCAACCGTTGGGGGACGCCGCGTACTTGCTAGTCGACGTAAAAAAGGACGCGCAAGATTAGCTGTATAAATCTTAGCATTTTAAAATACTTGAATTACTTGATTAAAATGATTAAACAATTGTTTTATTTAAGTGATTCTTTTTTTTAAAAGTAAATTATGAAAAAAAAATATAGAATAAAGAAAAAAAGCGAAATCGATGTCTTATTTAAAGGAAAAATCAAAAAAGGAAATTCATATTTTACTATATATATAAAAGAAGAGAGTCAAAATGCTAATTTTAGATTTGCAATGTCAATCGGTAGAAAATACGGTAATGCTGTTTCAAGAAATAAGATCAAGAGACAAATAAGATCAATAATCAGACTTAATCAAGAAACGATTAAAAAAGAAATTGACTTTGTTATTGTTATTAAGCCTCAGGCCAACCAATTGAATTATGATGAGATTAATAAGTATATTTTAAACTTATTAAGAAATTTAAAGATAATGGAGAATGAGAATGAGAAAAATTAATAAAGCCCTTTTGGTTGTTGTATTATTATTTACGGCACTTTTATTATCCTCTTGTCGTAGTAATAAAGATCAAAAAAACGAAACACCAGTTTTTGTTGTACATAATCAATTGACAGATAAAACATTCGTTGATGAATTTACAAATACCAAAGAAGTAAGTATTGAAGCTTGGTTTGTTTTATATAATGGTAAATTAACTAAAGTTGAACTTAGAGGTGAGGCTGAGGTTAAATATCAATTTGCTACAACTGAATTTTTAACTGAAACTGAAGTTGCAGAACAAGGTTTAGATATTAAAAATGCAAATGTAAAAAAATACATCTATACTGTAAGTGCTAATCAGTTAAGTAAAGAATTTTTAGATAAAAGATCAAATGAAAAAATTGAATTTAATCAATATCAAAAGAAAACTACATCTGAATCAATTGGTGTTGCAGTAAACTATGTAAAACTAAATGATAAAGGTGAAATTGCATCAACAGGAGCAATTTTAACGGATTCATATGTTTATACAGGTGAAAATGTTGATTTTTATGATTTAAAAGCAAATGGTGAATCATCAGCAATTTCAAAAGACAATATTACTTTTACAGGATTTCCTGAAGGTGATGATTTAATTGAAAACAGAAAATATATTAACTATGTATCAAAAGATGTTACTGCTACTATTGATAATATTACAGAACCTATTACATTAAAAGTATGGCTTGCTGAAGGTTATGCTCCATTAAGTACAAAAACTGCTACTTTCTGGAACTGGTTATTCTTACAAATGCCAATTGCATTCGCAATGTCATTTATTGGAAGTATTACTGGTAAATCATTTGCAATTGCCGTATTATTAACAACAATTATTGTACGTACGTTAGCTTGGCCAATATATGCTAAGACAAATGATATGTCATTAAAAATGAGCGTCGCTCAACCAGATTTAGATAGATTAAATCGTAAATATGCTACTAGAAAAGATCCTGAGTCACAACAAAAAATGCAAATGGAAATGATGCAAATTTATAAAAAACATAAAATAAGTATGTGGGGTTGTCTACTTCCATTCTTACAAATGCCAATTTTCTTTGCTATGTATGAAGTTGTTCGTAGAATAACAATACCTGGTGGACAATTTGCTAATAATGTAGCAAATACTAAGATTTTTGGATTAGATTTAGATAGTAATGGAATGGTAGCAAAAATATTCTTTACTCTTCTTGTTGGTTTAACTATGTTTGCGTTACAAAGAATTTCATCTAAGAAACCAAGTTATGCAAAAAATGTTCCTCAACAAAATAAAAATCCTCAAGGAATGCAAACTGAAAAAACAATGAAAATGGTTAACTACTTCATGATTTTCATGATGGTAATGACTTCATATGTTACACCTGGTTTTGCAGTTTCTTATTATTGGATTATTGGTAACATATATTCAATGGCTCAAACATTGTTTAATCGTCAATTAAATGAAAAACGATATAAAAAGCTTGAAGAAGAAAAATTATACGGAAGATCAAGAGAAATAATTGATGCTGAGATAAAGAAAAAAGGTGAAAAATAATGCTGAAAAAAGTTGAAATTGAAGCGAAAACGTTAGCAGAAGCTGAAAAAAAAGCGATTCAAGCATTACGTATTCCTTTGAATAAACTTAAGTTTAATATCATAAAAGAAAAACGTGGTATTCTAGGAATCGGTGCTTCTACTACTTACGATGTAACTCCTGAAGTAAATTTAGCTTTAGAAGGTAAATCATATATTGAAGATATTTTAAAAAACCTTGGAATTGATGCCCAAATGGAAATGCGTACTAAAAATGATAGCAAAGAAATATACTATAACTTATATAGTGAAGAAAATGCACTTTTAATTGGACGTGAAGGTAGAACATTAAAATCATTACAGTTTTTAGTTAGAAACTACTTGAATATTTTTACAGATGAGTATTTGTTAGTTAATGTTGATATTGGGAATTATAATGATAATAGACAAAAACAATTAGAAATTATGGCAACTAAAACAGCAAAAGAAGTTGCTAGAACTAGAATTGAAGTAAAACTAGATCCAATGAATGCTTATGAAAGACGCATAATTCACAGTAAATTAGCTGAATGGCGTGATGTTTATACAGAATCAATTGGTGAAGGTGAAGAGAGATCAATTATTATAAAGCCAACAAATAAATAAATTAGATAAAGATGGTTATATAGCCATCTTTTTTTATGTTATAATTATAGAAAGTTGGGTGATCAATTATGAAGTTTATAAGATATACAAAAAAGATTATCAAAATATTATTACTAGCCATGTTATTTGGAATTATATATAGTTTATTTTTTACAGTTTATGAGAATATTAAAGTTGATAGTATGATTAGTACTTTTAAAAAGAGAGCGGGTAATGACCCAGTTCTTGTTTTGAATATTGAAGATGAATATGTTAGAAAATATTGGGAAGTTCCACGTGAAACATTTGATGAAATTAACGATAAAAAGAATGTTTTTGAAGATGAGGAAAAACAAATGCTTGGGAGATATGGAGATATATTTGCAACTAGGCAATCACCATTTCCAAATGTTTGGGGATTTCATCAGTTTATGAGTTATTATTATGGTGGTCACGCTGCTATAAAATCAGAATCAACCAAAGAAAGTGGTAAAAAAGAAAAATTTGTTGAAGCTACAGGATATCCCAATTCAGATGAAAGTATTTTTGATATAATATTTTCTAATGGAAAAAAGGGACATGGTTTTAGTCCTACTGCCTCAGAAAATGGTTATAACTATTGGTATCAAGCAGATGATATAAGTGATAATTATTATTTTGAAAAATTCTATCGTAGCAGATATATTGGATTAAGAGTTAAAAACCCATTTATTAATGAAAATAATGCTGACGCTTTATACAATAATTACTTGGATTTAGCAGTGGATAGAGCAAGAGAAAAAATTGATAATGATGCACTATATAACTTCTTATTCTTTCTAAATATGCGAAGAAAATACTATTGTACTGATTTTGTAAGTCGTGTCTATGAGGAAGCATATTATTCTGCTGTTTTAGGCGATGATAATTATAGATCTACTGGCTATGCCAAAAAATTAAACGATGATGGATTTATAACATCTGTTAATGATCTAATTCTTTCAAATGATACGTATATTCATTTTTATGTAGAAATAAATGAAGAAATATATGATGGTAATAAAACAATTGTTCAAAATATTTATTATTTAGAAGATATTGAATAAAGAGGTGTAATAATGATTGAATATGTAATTTTAGGATTTTTAGTTTTAGTGATACTTCTTCTTGTTTTGTTAATATTTAAAGGAAAAAGAAATGACAATAATTCAAATGATTTGATTGATAAACAAAAAGATATTCAAACACAGTTGAAATTATATTTAAAGGATGAGTATAGTGATTTAAAATTAGATTTATTGAAACTTGTGAATGAATCAAATGAAAAGAATAAAAACAACTTACTAGAATTTAGAGAAATAATGGTTAAAAAAATTGATGATCAATTGAAAAACATTAATGATAAAGTTGATAATAGACTTGGTGAAGGATTTAAAAAAACACAAGAAACATTTGTTAATGTTGTTGAACGATTAACTAAAATTGATGAAGCTCAAAAAAATATTGAAAAACTTTCTGGTGAAGTATTCAGTTTAAATAATATTTTAACTGACAAAAAAACGCGTGGAACATTTGGTGAAATTCAATTACACCATTTATTAAATGCTGTTTTAGGTGATAACGATGAATTATATCAAGAACAAAAACAACTATCTAATGGAAATATTGCTGATGTTATAATTTATGCACCCAAACCACTTGGAAGTATAATAGTTGATTCTAAATTCCCGCTGAATAGTTATCAAAATATGTATGATAAGAATTTAAGTTCTTCTGATCAAATATTGGCTATAAAACAGTTTAAAAATGATATTAAAAAGCATATAGATGACATTAGTAAAAAATATATTATTATTAATGAAACATCTGATCAAGCAATAATGTTTATTCCGGCGGAAGCAATATTTGCTGAAATAATTTCAAACCATAGTGATTTAATTGATTATAGTAATAAGAAAAAGGTTTGGTTAGTTTCACCAACAACTTTAATTTCAACATTAACAATAATCCAAACAATTGTTAAGAATATGGAAAGAGATAAACAAGCAAGATTAATAGTTGAAGAATTAAAACTACTTGCTATTGAATTTAATCGCTATGCAGAAAGATGGTCTAAACTTGAAAGGACCGCAGATACATTAACTAAAGACATTAAAGATGTTAATGTAACAACAAATAAGATAAGTAATAAGTTCAAGCTTATTGAAGAAGGAAAACTTAATCAATTAGAAAATTTAAAACTTGAAGATAATGAATAAAATAGTGTATAATAAGCACTATTTTTAATTATATAAACTATTTCTAACTCTAAATATTGTTAGCGTTATTATCAATAAACAGTATTCATATATGTATACATGTTTATCTATTTTGTAGTATAATTAATTTGATAAAAATATAAAGAGGTGAAATTTATATGGCAAGTAGTAAAGTAGTTATTGTTGGTACTGGAATGGTTGGTATGAGTTATGCATACTCAATGATTAATCAAGGTACTGCAGAGGAAATAGTCTTAATAGATATAAATAAAGAAAGAGCATTAGGTGAGGCAATGGATTTAAATCATGGCTTATCATATGCTCCTAGAAAGATGAAGATATACGCTGGAGAATATAGCGACTGTAAAGATGCAGATATTGTTGTTATTACTGCGGGTGTTTCACAAAAAGATGGTGAAACAAGATTAGATTTATTGAATAGAAATGCTAAAATTATTAAATCAGTAGTTACAGAAATAATGAAAAGTGGATTTAACGGAATAATACTTGTGGCTTCAAATCCAGTAGATATTTTGACCTATGTGGCTTGGAAATCATCAGGATTACCAACATCAAAAGTTTTTGGTAGTGGGACAGCACTTGATACAGCAAGACTTAGATATGAAATAGCTGATAAGATTAATATTAGTGTAAAAAACATTCATGCATATATTATGGGGGAACATGGTGATTCTGAATTTGTTTGTTGGTCTAATGCGTATGTTGGAGCAAAACCAATTGTTGATGTTATTGAATCAATGGAACAAATAACTTTTAATGATTTAGATAAAATCTATAATAATGTTAAAAATGCAGCGTATGAGATTATTAAACGTAAAAATGCAACTTATTACGGAATAGGTATGACATTAGTAAGTATTACAAATGCAATATTAAGCAATGAGAATAGAATTATTCCAATTTCTGCATATAATGGTGGGGCATATAATATACCATCAGATCTTTATATTGGACTACCTGCTGTTTTAAATCGTGATGGTGTTCATCATGTAGTTAATCTAAAATTATCGATTCATGAGCAACAACAATTAGTTAAGTCAGCAACAACATTAAAAGAGTTATTAGATAAGATGGAATTTTAATAAAATGTGAGTGTTATAAATAACACTCCTTTTTTTTACATATTTTTTATATTATTTTCTTGACAATAATGTAAGTCATACAATATAATATAATCGTAGTGATAGGAGATGATTATTAAAATGCGTAATCAAGTTATTGAGAACTTAAGTATAGAATTAAAACGTGGTGTACAAATAATTGCCGTCTTAACATTTTTGAAAGAACCACAATACGGTTATTCACTATTAAGTATTTTAGAAAAAAATGATGTGAATATTGAATCAGGAACATTGTATCCACTATTAAGAAGATTGGAATCGCAAGGTTTACTAACTTCTAGTTGGGATACAAATGAATCAAGACCAAGAAAATTTTATGTTTTAAATAAAGAAGGAATTGAAACTTTAGAGGAACTTATTGAAATTTGGGTAAGCATGCAAGAAAATATGAATAGAATAATTCTAGGAGGTAATAAAAATGAATAAATATGTAGAGCGATATGTTTATGATGTAACAAGAAGAATTAATGAAAATCAACGACAAGATGTAAAAAAAGAATTATTAACAAACATCTATGATATGTTACCAGATAATCCAAGTGATTTAGAAGTTGAAAAAGTTCTTAAAGATCTAGGGAAACCAAGAGAAATAGCTGCTAGGTATAATAATTCAACTAATAACTATTTAATATCGCCAAGTTATTATGACGATTATATACGTATTTTAAAGATTGCTGCAGTATCACTGGGATTATTTGTAATGGTTGTTAATGTTTTATCGATATTTTTTGTAAGTAAAAACTATGGTGTTATAGAACTTATAACGAATGTATTATCAAAAGGAATTTCTGGATTAATTGAAGGGGCAATAACTGCAGCACTAATTGTTACAATTATTTTTGTTATAATTGAAAGAACAACAGCAAAAGAAAAGAATAAAGATTGGAAAATAACTGATCTTCCTAATATACCTAAAACAAATGAAAAACCTATTAATAAAATAAATGTGATTGTTAGTTTTGTTTTTAATACATTGTTTACTGTTTTATTTATTTACTTGATTATTAATCATAGTAAACACTTTGGATGGTATGAATTAGTTGAAGGAAGTAAAAGTCAATTAAAGTTAGTTGAGCCTTTATTTTTAGATAATATAAAATATTTTATAATTGGATTTATATTCTTTGCAGCCTATGAATTGGGATTAACACTATATCAATTAACAATTAATAATAAAAATTTAGCTTATATTATAGCTAATGGTATAAAAGAATTATTAACAGTTGTTTTTGTAACACTGATATTAACAACAAAAGCAATAATTAATCCGAATATATTTGCTACAATCAGTGATAAAACTGGAGAAACATTAACAAATATTAATAAGATATATGAACTAGCAACAACTGGTATCATCATTATAGGTATAATAATATTCTTGTCATATTTTGCTTATCTTGTTTATCAAATTATTAAATATGGTAAAAATAATGGAAAGAACTGAGAAAGTTATTATAACTAATATGTGCATGGTTTATGATGATGAAGGGAATATCTTAGTGCAAGACAGAGTAAATCCGAATTGGCCCGGAATAACTTTTCCAGGTGGTCATGTAGAACCAAAAGAATCATTTGTTAATTCAGTTATAAGAGAAGTGAAAGAAGAAACTGGCTTAGACATTGAGCAATGTAAGGTTTGTGGATTTAAACAGTTTACAAATAAAGATGGAGAGTATCGATATATAGTTATCTTTTTTAAAACAAATACTTTTAAAGGAAAGCTAAGATCTTCTAACGAGGGAAAAGTTTTTTGGATTAAGAGAGATGAAATAGAAAACTATAAACTTGCTGATGGATTTATTGATATGATGAAGATTTTTGAAGAAGAAAATCTTAACGAGATTTACTATGAAAATAAAAATAATGATTGGATAACTCATTTATTATAGTTTAAAACGGCTTTAATGGGCCGTTCTTTATTTTTGAATTAGCAAATTCTAAATGTTTATAATTCTTTTTAATTCATTTGAATATTCAAAATCTTTATGAAAATAAAGATTTATTTGTCGATCCATATGCATATATTTGATATAGATCATTTTAAGTTTTAGTGTATAATCTAGATTCAAAAGACAAACGTGTTTTGAATAAATTTGATTTTATTAATGATAGTCGTTAAGATTATCATTTTTTTATTGACAATTATACCTCAAGGTTATATACTTATATATATGACTATATGAGGAGGGGAAAATTTGATAATAGATAATAATAAACCAATCTATATAACAATTAAAGAGATGATTGAAAATATGATCTTAAAAGATATTTTGAAAGAAGATGAACAAGTTCCATCAACAACAACTATATCTAGTGAATATAACGTTAATCATATTACTGTCTTAAAAGCAATTAATCTTCTTGTAGATGAGGAAATAATTTATAAGAAGCGTGGAATTGGGATGTATGTTAGTTTGGATGCTAAAAAAATTATTTATGAAAAAAGAAAAAAACTTTTTCTTGAAGAGTTTATTAACCCTTTAAAAAAAGAGGCGGATCTTTTAGGTATATCAATCAATGAAATAAAAAGTTTTTTAGATGGGAAGGTAAATAACGATGAGAATTGAATTAATTGATTTTGGATTCAAGATAAAAAAGAATGAGTTAATTGAAACAACTAATTTATCAATTGATTCTGGAATATATGGATTGTTTGGTGCTAATGGAACAGGAAAAAGCCTTTTATTAAAGGCGATATCTGGTGATATAGTATCAACTTTTGGGTATGTTAAAGTTGATAACGAACTAGTATATGAAAACACGAGTAAAATGTTAAAGGTTTTATATTTGAATGAACAGTTTATTTTACTAAGACAAGTATTTGATAACCCAATGAAGTACTATGAAAACATATCAAAGTATATTAAAGAATTTGATGTTGATTTAGCAATCAAGTATTTAAATGATTTTGAAGTACCATTAAAACAAAGTATAGATAAGATGTCTTTAGGGCAAAAAGCTTGTGTTATAGGTGTTATAGGACTAGCAACTAAAAGGGAGATCATATTACTTGATGGAATTTATCATGGTATGGATTACCATGTTAGAAAAAAATATAATCAACTATTACTAACTAAAAAAGATGATGGTGGAATAATTATAGTTTCAACAGAACTTAAAAAAGAGATATCAGTTATTATTGATTATGAATTAAATATTAAAGATAAAAAAATAGAATTAAAGAAATTTGAAGGTGAAGAATAATGGATAAAAAATTAATTAAAAAAGAATTCTTTGATTCATTAATAGGATATTTTATTCTTTCTATATTTCTAGCGGCAAATCTTTTTTTAAGCTTTAAAGAATCTTCTGAAAATATTTATGAGGTTTTTAATGGTGTTTATCTTACTACTGCTCTTTTAGGAACTTTTTTTGTCTCTCACTTATCATTTAAAGTAAACAAATTAAATAAGTATGGATATGCTAGAAGAGATGTATATAAGATTGGATTAAGCATTATGGGAATTATGCTTTTAGTGAGACTTCTAATTAATAGTATATTTGCTTTAATAACTTTTATAAACTATAAAAATAGTTTAAATTCCACTTATTCGTTTCAAGAATTATTATTAGCACTTATAAGAACAGAACTTATGGTACTTACTATGCTGTCATTAATTTCATTAGTAATGTTTAAGTTTATGAATACTGTAGCTAAGGCAACTAAACCATTTTATATGTTTTTAGTATTTGATTTATGGATTATATTTATTATTGCAATACTATTTGGAACTACAATAATTGAAGGTAGTAAAGATTTTATTTTGATATATCCAATTCTGCTTTTAATAATTATTCCTTCAGTTTTATTAATTCTAAATACGATACCTAAAAGATATAAGGAGATTATGAAGAATGATAAAAGTAGATAAAGTTAGTTTTGGATACACTAAAGATAAAATTATTTTTAATGATCTAACAACAACATTCAAAACAAATAAAATAACGGGATTAATTGGTAGAAATGGTAGTGGTAAAACTACACTTATTTCACTGATTAATACTTTGCTTGTTACTAATAGCGGGATAATTACATTTGATGATTCATTAATTTTTGAAAATGAAAAAGTTTTAGATGAGATTGCAACCGTTAGAAGTGTATATCCAATATTATATGGTAATAAGGTGAAAAAAGGTTTAAAGATTTTTAAAAAAAATAATAGCAGATTTGATATTGAAAAAGCAATTAATCTTCTTAATATTTTTAATCTTGATCCAAATAAAAAAATGAATAAGCTATCAAGAGGAGAAGCATCAATCTTTTATGCAATTGTTGGGTTATCAATTTCTACAAGAGTGATAATATTTGATGAAGTTGAACTTGGAATGGATGATGAAAAGAAAAACATCTTTTATGAACAAATATTACTTGATCAACAAGAAAATCCTAAAACAATTATTATTTCAACAAATGTTTTTTCAAATACAAAAGAAATTTTTGATGAAGTTAAGCTGATTCATAAGAACGAGATTATCCTTGATGATAGTTATCAAACAATTCTTAATGATTATATTGTTTATACATATAAAGATAAAAGTGAAATTTATAATTTTGATTATAGGATAATTGAAAAAACAAATACTTATATTAAGGTATTGTTAAAAAGTGAAGATGCAATTAAAGTATCTGAAGGTTTAAAAGATAAACCGTCTCTTGAATTACTTTTTGAAATACTTACAAGAAATGAGGTAAGATAAAATGAAGAAGAAAAATTTACAAACAATTCTAAAAATAGATATTTTTGTAGTCTCAGTTTATTTAATGTTGTTAGTAATGTTCAATTTAGACAATGATACAGATAGAGCTTTTGAAATGTTTATCAATATTTATGTATTTATTGTCTTAATTATAGGATATGCAGCTAAAAATATGGTTAGAGAAGCAATTCTTCTTAGGTATACTAGACGTAAAACAATCATTAGATTAATAGTGACATTTTCCTTAATGGTTTTAGTTTCATTGTTAGTTTACTTTATAGCAGATAAACTTAATTTATTAACTGATTCTTTTTTACGTAATAATTTTATTGAAGAAAGAGGATTTATGGGATATGCAATTTTATATAGTACAATAATGTTTTTGGTTGGAATTGGAATGTTAATAACAATAATAGAGTTTAATATGAAAACAAAGAACCTAATAAGAATACTTTTAGCATCAGTTGTAGTTTTGTTTTTACACCAAGGATTAGTTTTAATTCCTAAAAAAATAGAACCAATTGTTTTAGGAGCATTAATAGGTTTCACGATAAGTATATATAAAGAAGTAATTATAAAATACACAAATGCTAATTATCAAATGGTTATTGACAATTCAATGGTAAGTTATGCTTCAAGATAGTGTATAATAAATTTGGTGATAACATAAGTGATGTTACAATAAAAAATTGGGTAAATATTTGTATAATTAAAGATGATAAAATTCTATTATTAGATCGTAAACACGATAATTTCAAAGGGTGGATACCACCAGGAGGAAAAGTGGATTTCCCAGAAACATTTACTGAAGCTGCAATTCGTGAAGTAAAAGAGGAAACAGGATTAACGGTAAAAAATTTAAAGTTAAAAGGAATTTCAGGATTTATTAATCCAATTAAAAGAGAACAATTTGTTTTTTATGATTTTGTTTGTGATGATTTTAGTGGTGAAATAATTCATGAATCTCGTGAAGGAAATCCAAAATGGTGGAGTATTGATGAAATAGAAAATCTTGAAATGCAAAAAGATATCAAGACAAGGTTACCATTTTATTTTAGAGAGGGAACTTTTGAAAGAATTCATTATTGGGATGAAGAGAAAAAATGTGTTGATTATACTAAAGTTTCACTATATGAATAAATGAAAAAGGGGTGTTTAATATGGCTAAGTATGAAAAAAGAGGAATAGGAGATTTTGATAAGGTTGTTTCACATATTCACGATGTTGTTATGAGTAGAAGTTCAACCATTTCATACGAAGAAAACTCAATATATCGAAATGGTGATATTAGATTAGCAGTTAGAGCGTATGAACGATATGCATATTTTGGGGGTAACCGATCTAGTTTGACAATAACTGTTTTAGGAGATGGTGATAGAATTTTTGTAAGTGCAGTTGCTACTGGAGGTAGTAGTGCAATGTTCTTCAAAGTTAATACTTGGAGTGAAAAAAGTTTTCTTGAAACGGCAATCAACGCTATTGACACTATTGTAAGATAAATAGTCATTCTACTTTTAGTAGAGTGATTTTTTTTCTCTACTTTTCGGGTTTTAAATAGTTTATTTGAAAAATACCGTTCAAATAGTATAATAATTACATACGAAATTATATGGGAGTTTGATATTTATGATAAAAGTAATTATAGATAGTACATGTGACTTGTCAGAAGACTATATTAAAAGCAATGATATAAAAATGATACCACTACAAGTCTTAATGGATAACATTGAGTATTTAGATAAAACAACAGTTGATTCTAAAGTTGTATATGATGCCATTAAGCAAGGAAAACCAATTAAAACATCATTGCCAAGATATGAAGATGCGTACAATACTTTTGTAGAATATGCTAAAACAAATCAAGAATTTATTTGCGTTGCATTTTCTAAAAAAATGTCTGGAACATACGACTTTTTACAAATGGTTTTAAATGATGTAAAGGAAGAATATCCTAGTTTAAAAGCAAGCATAATCGATTCTAAAACCGGCTCTTTATCAACAACAATTGTAATTTATAAAATGATTGATAAGATTAAATCAGGATCAACATTTGAAGAGGTTGTTGAATACACTAAAGAACTAACAACTAAAACAGGATTCTTATTTGTTGTTAATGACTTGAATCAGTTGGTTAAAGGTGGAAGAGTATCAAGATTAAAAGCAATCACAGCAAGCGTCTTAAGTATTCATCCAATCCTTAAGATTCAAGATGGTAAGATTGAAACTTTTAAAAATGTTATTGGATTAAAACGAACATTAAAAGAATTGGTAAAGGAAGCTAGAAAAGTAATAACTGATAAAGATCAATTAATTGGAATTAGCTATGCTAATAATATTGAACTAGCTAAGGAAGTCGAAAGATTATTAAGAGAAGAAGTTGGATGTACAAACTTTTTCTTTGAAACAATTGGAAGTGTCTTTGCAGCTCATCTTGGATTGGGATCGGTTGGTATATCATTTTTTAATAAGTTGGATTAAAAGCATTTAAATAATGCTTTTTTCTTTAGTTTTAAAATGCTAGAATAAGGTCTAAATAAAAAAATATTAGAAAATAATGATATGTTCGCAAAAATCTATAATGTTCAGTTTGATTTTAATAAATAAGAATTTAGAAAAGATTTATAGGTTATTAAAATTATTTAATAAGATTTAGTGGTTAGCTAGTTCATAGATTTGAATGATTTTCTCAAAAAAAAGTTAAATTTTCAATCATTTTGTTTTTAATAAAAAAATTTATAAAATATATTTTTTTTATTAAAATATTAGTATAAATAATCATTAATAACTAATAAAGTATGTTATAATTAGCTTGAAATGGGGAATGAAAATGAACTATAAAATGAAAATTCAAGATAAATATATAATGCCTATAAAGAATAGAATTAAGACTAAAGAATATAGATTATATGATGAAGAAAGACAAAAAATAAAAATAGGTGATGTATTATTATTTGCTGCTAAAAGAGTATTGGTGGCTTTGTTAGAGTAAAAGTTATAGATGTTGAACACTTTTTATCATGGGAAGATGCATTAAAAGATAGTTGGAAAAAACAATTTGAATTTACAAAACTTAAATATGATGAAATACTTAATGAAATGGAAACTTATTATGATAATAAATTAGTTTTAAAGTATGGTATAGTTGTTTTTAATATTGAACCAATTGTTGAAACTATCGAAAAATCAAAAATATTACTTGATATAGATATAGTAATACAGCATGAAAATGGTAATAATACAGGGTTTGAAAATAAATCACTATATAAATGGCTGGAAAAACTTAAAGTGTCAAAATTTATAGATTCGCGTAGTAGAGAAGAAATTATAAAAAACACAAAAATAAAAAAGGAACATATAGATAAATACTTTAATGCTATTATTAGCGAAAATGCAGATAAGTTTTACACTACTGTGGTAAAAAGATATTTAAGTGATTCAAATAAGTTTGTTGAGAGTATGTGTTTGTTACCATTATATAATGGTGATATCGATTATTTGATAACTAACAATGATGATATAGTTAGGCAATCAATTGATTTATATTTAAGGGATAAAGTATTTACTTTAGCAGAATTTCTTTTTAAAGTTGAAAATGATTATAAGGAATTAATTGATTATGATATTCTATCTGTTAAACTAAAAAAGTTTGAAGAAATATCAATTGAAGACATATTCTTTGATACTTTAAAAGAAGATTATAAGGAATTTGATAATTGGTATAAAAGAAAGAAAGATGAAAAAGCCTATGTTTTTGAATCGAAAAATAAGATTATGGGCTTTTTGTATTTAAAGATTGAGAATCAAAATGAAGAATATTTGGATATTGAACCAAGATTTTTACCTAAAAAAAGATTGAAAATTGGAACTTTCAAAATCAATCGAAGCGGATTTAGATTAGGAGAAAGATTTTTAAAAATTATTATTGATAATGCGATGAATAATAAGGTTGATGAGATATACGTAACTATGTTTAAGGATAAAAGAGAAGGGGTTGTGCATTTAAGAGAATTTATGAGTCACTGGGGATTTAAGTTTCACGGATATAAAGTGTCTGGAGAAATTGTTTTAGTTAAAGAAATGAGATTATATGATGAGGAAAAAGATCCAAAGTATAATTTTCCAATAATAAGAAATAATCCAAACTATTATTTTTTACCAATTGATTCAAAATATCATACTGATTTGTTCCCAGATTCAATTTTAAAGAATGAGAATATGAACTTGTATAAAGAAAATCTAGCACATCGTTATTCAATTGAAAAAATATACGTGACTGGATTATATAGTGGTCCAAAACCAGGTGATATTGTATTGATATATAGAATGGGTGAAAGATTTCCTAAAAGATATAGTTCTGTTATAACTGGATTTGCAATTGTACAAGAGATTATTAAATCAAAAAATTTAGATGAGTATTTAAAAATTTGTAGTAATAAATCAGTTTTTAGTAAGGATAACTTAAAGGTTTTATATGAGGATAAAAAATGGCAATTAATAGTTAAATTGTTAAACTATAAAACTCTTAAAAAAAAGATTAGTCTTAGTCAACTTTATAAGTTAAAAATAGTTGAAGAAAATCTCGGCCCAAGAACTTTTATGAAGATAAGTTCTAATGATTATGATAGAATAATAAAAGAAGGTTTGGTGACAGAAAATGAAAAAAATACTAATATCTATTAATCCACAATATGTTGCTAGAATACTAGATGGATCTAAAAAATATGAGTTTAGAACGAAAGCAGCAAAGCAAGACATAAATAAATTAATTATCTACTCAACATTTCCAACTAAAAAAGTAGTTGCAGAAGTAGAAATTATCGAAGTTTTAGAAATGACTCCTGAAGATTTATGGGAAGAAACAAAAACATATTCAGGAATAGAATTAGATGCATACACAAAGTATTTTGAGAATAGAAAAGTTGCTTATGCGTATAAACTAGGGAAAATAAGGAGATTTGCTGAGCCAAGAGATTTAGAATATTATGGAATTAGTTTTGCACCACAGTCTTTTGTATATATTAATGAAGGTATTTAATACCAATAAATATAAGTAATATTTGACTAAAAATAGAAGTTCTTATTAATAAGTTGGATTAAAAGCATTTAAATAATGCTTTTTTCTTTAGTTTTAAAATGATAAAATAAATGTAAAGAAGGTGTTCGAATGAATTACAATTTTAAAAGTCAAAATAGAAGTAAGTCTAATAGTTATAAATGGGAAGATCGAGAATCAAAAGATAATCTAGATAATAATTTTCCCCTTTCAGTTGCAGATGCTGATTTTCTTTTAGCACCAGAGATAAAAAATGGTATCATAAATTATTTGAAAAATGCGATTCTTGGTTATAATAAACCAAGCAGTAATTATTATAAAAGTATTATTAAGTGGATGAGTAATAATCATAATTGGCATATTGTTCAAGAAGAAATTGTTATAACTCCTGGGGTTATAAATGCTTTATATAATGCTATAGAATCATTCACTAATGTTGGCGATGGAGTAATAATTATGACTCCTGTATATCCAAGATTTAAACAAAGCATTTTAGATACAAAGAGAGAAGTTGTCACAACAAGTCTTATAGTAGAAAAGGATAGATATAAAATAGATTTTGTTGATTTGGAATTAAAAGCAAATAATCCAAATAATAAAATGCTAATATTATGTAATCCCCATAATCCGATTGGAAGAGTTTGGACTAGAGATGAGTTAGTAAAGATAAATAATATTTGTCTTAAGAATAATATATTAGTCGTTTCAGATGAGATTCATCACGATTTAATTTTGAAAGGTTTTGAACATACTGTTTTTGCTAAAATTAATCGGAATAGTATTATTTTAACTGCACCAAGTAAATCTTTCAATATTGCAGGTTTACAAGTTGGTAATGCAATAATAAAAAATGTCAGTTTGAGAGAAAAATTTGTTAAGAATATGGATATTCATGGAATTCATATGAATAACGGATTAAGTTTAATTGCTTGTGAACTTGCATATAGTAAAGCTGAAGATTGGTTAAATGAATTTATTAAAGTTATTGAAAATAACAAAAAAATCTTGAAAAAATACCTTCAAGATAATATTAAAGAAGTTAAATTATATGAGTTAGAGGGAACCTATTTAGCATGGCTTGATTTTAAAGATTTAAATCTAAGTCATGAAGAACTAAATGCTTTCTTGAAAGAAAATGCAAAGTTGTTTATGAGTGATGGATTATCATTTGGTGAAGAAGGAATTAACCATCAAAGAATGAATATTGCTATAAGTGAAGAAGTTTTATTAGATTCATTAGAAAGATTAAAAACAGCAGTAATTAAAAAACAATTAGTCGATAAAAACTAATTGTCTAAGTTCTTAATTATATTTGTAACAAAGGTAACAAGATTTTCTTTTTCAATACCAAATTTAGGGAGATGAATGAAAAGTCCTTTTGTTTTAAAATTAGATGTTTCAATATGATTAAGGGCAATATAATATGTATAATTGCATACGAATGTTCCAGCGGTATATGATATTTCAATTAATTGATTATCAATACTGCTTTTTATTTTTTGTAAGTCAAATGGCGTAAAATATGCTAATGGAGCATTATTTATAATTAATTGATCCTTTAAAGAGAAGTTATTGTTATCAGGGATTCTTGCATTAACATAGTTAATAGCAACCTTCTCTAATGAAATAGTTTTTCTATTTTGTGCTTCTCCAAGCATAATTAAATAGTCAGGCTTAATATTATTTATCAATGTTTTTATATTATCTTCATTGAAGATTGTTTTAATTGTATGTTTAACTAATTCTATATTATGAATTTTATCGTTTAGTGATAACAAAACTATTTCAGAAATATTTTCTTTTTCATTTCCAAAAGCATCAAATGCTGTAATTAATAATCTCATAGTCCACCTCTTTTAAAATATTATATCATAAAAAAGCATAGAATAAAATGGCTTTATAAGGACCTAAAACTAACTCAAGTAATACTTGATATACTTTTAAAAAAATTAATTATATACTTTTATTATCGAGGTGAGGAAGATGATTAAAAATATTATAAGACAATTTAAAGAATTAAAAAAAGAAAATAAAGGATATGTATATTTATTAATGTTTTTTGGAATACTAACAAGTTCACTAATCACTTTTATAACGATGGTGTTACCAAGAGTTATTATAAATGAAATAGAAAAAAACAATTATAATGATTTACCATTGATATTAGGAGTTGTAACATTAACGTTAATAATTACTGCATTAATAAATTATGTAAGTAATTCATATATTTATGCGTCATTTCAGGCAGTAAGATTAAAGCAGTTTGAGAAATTCAATATAAAATATATGGAGATAGATTATGAGTATATGGAAGATAGTGATTTTCATGACTATGTATCTGCATCATCAGAGGCACTATCTTCAAATAATTCAGGATATGAATATAGTTATACATTAACATATCAAATATTCTTGTATTCGATTGCTGCTATTATTGCTGGGGTTATTATTTCAAGGTTAAATGGATTGATAATATTAGCAACGTTTGTATCAATGATTGTAAGTATGTATGTTAAAAATAGAATTGCTAAAAATAAATATAATAAAAAGGATGAACTTGCTAATAAAAGAAGACAAAATGGATATTATTATGAAACGGCATATGATTTTAAATATGGAAAGGATATTCGTGTTTTTAGTTTAGAAAACAGACTTCTAAATAAATATAAAGATGCATCTAGCAATTATTTGAGTGTGATTAAGAAACTTGCTAATTTCGAACTTAAAAGTTCTTTATTAGAATTATCATCATTGTTAATACAGGACGCAGTTGGCTATTTCTTAGTAATTTATGCGTATTATCAAAATGCTATTTCACTTGCTGATGTTAGTATGTACTTAGTAGCAATAATGACTTTATCAACAGAACTTAGAAGGTTGGGCGTTTCATTAACTGAGATTAAGGAAGCGACAAGATATGTAAAAGATTTTTACGAATTTATGGATACGGATAAGTATTATCACAAAAGAGGAGAAGAAAAACCTATTAAAGAATCACTTGAAATTGTTTTTGATAATGTAAGCTTCAAATATCCTAAAACAGATAAGTACATTTTTAGAAACCTAAACTTCAAGATTAATAAAAATGAAAAACTAGCAATAGTTGGAATAAATGGAGCTGGTAAAACAACACTAGTTAAACTTATTTGTGGACTCTTTTATCCAACAGAGGGAACAATTTATATTAATGGTATTGATAGTAAAGAATTTAAAAGAGAAACATATCAAGAGATGTTTAGTATTGTATTTCAAGATTATAAGATTTTTGCAGGAAGTATTTTAGAAAATGTGATTGGAATTGATAATAGTGATGAAAGTATTGAAAAAGGTATTAATTGTTTAAAGCAAGTTGGTTTAAAAAATAAAATCGAAAGCTTACCAAATGCCTATAATCAACAATTGTTAAGAGTTATTAATGAGAACGGATTAGAACTATCTGGAGGCGAGTATCAAAAAATAGCAATCGCACGTGCATTATATAAAGAAAGTTCAATGATAATCCTTGATGAACCAACAAGCGCATTAGATGCACTTGCTGAAGCCTCAATCTATGAAGATTTTTCAAAATTAACAGAAAACAAAACATCACTATATATTTCTCATAGATTATCTAGCACAAAATTTTGTGATAATATCGCTTTGTTTGATGAAAATGGATTGGCTGAATATGGTAATCATGATGATCTATTAAAGCAAAAAGGTTTATATTATCAAATGTTTATGACTCAAGGAAAGTACTATAAGGAGGTAAGCGAAAATGCTTAAGACTTTATCAAAATTTGTCAAAATAACCTTTAAGGCATATCCTAAATATTATTTAGTTATTATGTTTAATGCTCTAGTTAATTTATTTACAATGCTAACTAATATTTACGGTATTAAATTTATACTTGAATCATTAGAATACAAGAACTATGAACAAACACTGGTTATTGCGGGTATTTTAGTTTTAATAAATGTTTTAAAGAATCTATTAGATCGTTTATTGATTAGAATAAACAAAGTAAGTAGAATGAAAATGACATTAAGACTAGATCATCTAATGGCATATAAACTTATGAATACAAAATATGAGAATCTTGAAAGTACTTACTATCTAGATCTAAAACAACGGGCAAAGTTTGCTAATGATAATCAAGGAGCACTGTTTCAATTATTAGAAGTATTTACTGTTCTTATATCAGGACTTACAAACATTACCAGTTTATTCATTATTGTTATAACATTTGATAAGATATTTATTGCTGTAATTTTAGTTGGAGCAATAATAAATGTATTAATCGTATTAGCAAGTTTAAAGAGTCAGTTGAAGTTCTATAATGAAATCATTCCAATTAATAGAAAATTTGGTTATTATATTGGAGAACTACTATCGTATAAAAATGCTAAAGAATATCGTTTCTCAAAAATGAATAAATTATTAGAAAAGCGAGAAAGTGAATTTATTAATGAAACAGATAAGTATTTTGTGAAGTTCAATTTAAAATCTAATTTATATATGTGGGCATTAGATGTAATAAATTATTTGCAATCCGGATTAACATATGGATATATTGCATATAAATCAATAATAAATAGCTTAAGTATTGGAACATTTAGTTTATATACAACGACTGTTATGAATCTTACAAAAGAGATAAGCAAACTAATTAATTCGATTTTAAGTTTAAAAAGATTAAGTTCGTATATTGAACCATTTTTAGAACTTCTAGAACTTGAAGATGAAGAAAATGAAGGAGTGTTAAATGTTAAGAGATTTGAAACAATTGAATTTAAAAATGTTAGTTTCAAATATCCAGGAACTGAAAAGTTTATCTTAAAAAATTTAAATTTTAAGATTGAAAAAGGTGAAAAAATAAGTGTGGTAGGACTAAATGGTGCGGGAAAAACAACATTAATCAAATTAGTAACAAGACTTTATAGTCCTACACAAGGTGAAATACTACTTAATGGAGTTAATATAAACATGTATGATCGAAAAAAGTATATTAGTTTTATTTCTGCTGTATTCCAAGATTATCAGTTATTTTCATATTCATTCTTAGAAAATATCACTGGTGATTTAGTAGATAATGAGGGGGCACTAAGAAGTTTAGAAGAAATTAATTTTACCGCCCATAAAGACATGCCTAAAGGATTATTATCTGAATATTCAAAGGCATACCATAAAGATGGAATCGAATTATCAGGAGGTCAGGAACAAAAGATTGCTATTGCAAGAGCATTATATAAAAAAAGTGATTTAACAATTCTTGATGAACCAACAAGTGCATTAGATCCGCTTGCCGAAGCTGCAATCTATGAAGAATTCAATAAACTAGTCAAAAATAAAACAGCAATTTATATTTCGCATAGAATGTCATCATCAGTTTTTTGTGATAAAGTATTAATAATTAATGATGGAGAATTAGAGGATTTTAAATCACATAAAGAACTAATGAAAAATAAGGAGGGTTTATATTACAAAATGTTTACTACTCAAGCAGAAAACTATCAAACTAATGATATAATTTAAATAACATATAGCATTAAGGAAGAAGTGGTAGAAGTGGATAAGAATGTTTTAATAGAAAACATAAGTAAGTTAAAGACAACAGAACTAGGAATTGCTAGGATTAAAAGGAATCTAAATTTAGATGTTGATGTTGTTTGGTATTGTAAAGATATAATTTTAAATCCCTTTAGTAGTATCGAATTAAAAGGTAAGAATTGGTATATTATGTTTAATGATGTTATAATAACGGTAAATAAAACGAGTTATACAATTATTACTTGTCATAGAATGAAAAAGGTGAATAAATGAGTTATAAAGTCTACATAAAAAATACTATAAAACAAGAAAAATCTCTTTATAAAGCAATTTCAATAGCATCACGAGAAGATAATGCATATGTTTTAAGTAATCAAGAAAGAATTGTTTATAAACAAGATGGTAAGATTTATAAAAATATCAATAATGATGGTGTTGATATAAATTCAGAAACAAAAGAGTATATTAAACTTCCGATTAATTACTATCATAGTTCAACAAAAGCATTTGACTTAGAATATCACTCAGGTGCATATAATTATATGTTTTCCAAAAATGGATATCAGAAACTTAAAACTAAAATACTTTTTAGTAAAGCTATTTATGAAGAAGCAAAAGACAGAACTAAATGGAACGCCTATATCCTTTTTAATCATAAATCAGTTGATCAATTAGATTTAGGGTTAATAGCAAATATAATTAATAATGAAGTAATATTAAGACCATGTATGTATTATATGGGTGGAAAATATCCTAAAGAATTTAAAGTCTATGAAGATATTATTATTACAAAGATGGTAAAAAATAATGATAATATATACTATGGTACTGATGATTTAGAAATTGAATTTACTAAAAGTAAAAATGGTTGGGAAATTAACTTTTTAAATTTAACAACAAAAAAAGGACATAAGATAAAAATTGAATACGAAAATATCCATGAAGGAATAAATGATGATCGATTCTTAATAGGTGTTTCATATTGTCCTATAAATAGTGTTTTATGGAATCCTGAAAATGGAGGGAGTTTTAAGAATATTATTTTTGAAAATACTATGATAAGTAATGGGACAAATGATTATGAATTTTATCCTGGATCTAAAACAATGAAAACAGGATATACGCAAGGATCTAATTGGGCATATTATAAAACTGATAAGAATAAGTTTATAATGGGCACAGATTATAAGAATACAAAAACTTTTCGATATAATAAAAATAATATTATTGGAAGAGTGTTTGGTTTTCTAACAGTTGTAAGGGCGACAAAAGAAAGAACTCCTAAAAACTCAATATATTATGAATGTAGATGTGAATGTGGAAAAACGAGATTAGTAATAGTCGATAACCTAAAGAGAGGTAATGTAACAAGATGTAGAGAGTGTGCTAAAAAAGTAGATAATTTAGGTGATTATTCGAGAAACAAGGTTTCAAATGCATTAAATGTTGAAGGTACAAATCTAGCAATAATAGTAAACAAGAGACAAAACTCTAATAATACATCGAAGCATAAAGGCGTAGTTTATGATAAAACTAGAAGAAAATGGAGAGCACAAATAGTTTTTAAGAAAAAATGCTACAATCTTGGTAGATTTAGTGATATTAAAGATGCTATTGATGCCAGAAAAAAAGCTGAGGAAGAACTATTTAATCCAATCGTTGAGAAATACGCTAGTAAAGATATTATTGTTAATGGAATTGATTATTCAAAATACGCAAAAGATATTTACGAGAAGAATTTTAAAAAGTAACTAATAAAGGTTACTTTTTTTTAATAAAAAATGAGGTATTTAACCTCATTCAATAGTTTTTGGAATTGATAATTGAATTGTAAAAATTTTTCTTTCTTTATTAACTGATGCTTGTGTGAATCCACCTTTTTTAGTAATAATCTCATTAACAATTTTTAATCCAAGACCATGTAATACTCTATCTGATTTAGTTGTCACATAATCATTGTTGTCAATTATAATTTCATTATAATAATTATTTGATATTGAAACTACTAACCAGTTATTAACGGCAGAACTTTTAATTTTAATGAATCTTTTATCAATTGGAGATTGAATTGATGCTTCTAATGCATTACTTAGAATGTTTGTGAAAACTTTCATAAGTTCTAATTGAGTGAACTTAATAGTATTAGGGAATTTCAAGTTAGAAGAAAAATTAATGTTATTTAGTATACACTTGTTTGAATAATCAAAGATAATAGCATCAACAATAAATGAATTTGATGTTTTCTCAAGAATAGGAATATTTATTTCTTGCTCTTCAGCTAATATTTCTTTTATAAAAGTTAGGGCTTCATCATTTTTAGCATTTAATACATAAGTTTGGATTGATTTTATTACACTATAGTAATCGTGTTTAAATTTAGCCATCTCAGTAATATATGATTGATACTTTTCATAATGAGTTAATTGCATATCAAGTTGCTCCTCTAATTTTACTGTATAGACTTCATTTTCAATTAACTTAATAAGATTCAAAATATTTCTTAATATGTATGAAAAAACAATTATAGACAATAAACTCGTAAAGAAGTATGTCAAAGAATACCAAAGGTTATTATCTAAAATATATCGACCTTGATTAACCATATATATAAAAGCAATTTCAATTAATGTATAGCAAGTCAAAAAGAATACTTGTTTTGGAACTGAAAATAGAAGTTTTAATCTTTCTTTTTTCAATATTAAGACAAGAGCGATCAATAATAGTAAAGATAATAAAGAAGTTATATGCGAAATAACTATTAATGCAGATGAAGAAGATATTTCTTGAATATTTTTATTAACAATTAATGAGTATGCAGAAAGGACAATTCCTCTTGATGAATAATAGTTGAATATATAGAGTGTACCTAGGAATAGAGCATCTAATAGTCTCATTCTAATACCAAAATAGAAAACTAGAATCTGAATAACTAAACTAAATGGTAGTGCATAGTCACCTAAATCGATATATACGGATATTAAAACATATGTAGCAATGATTAGAGAAGCTATAATATATTCAAACCAATGTCTTTTTCCAGTTTTAAAGTTTAACTTAAAATAGACTAATGTAATTATAAAACCAATAATAAATCCCATTGAACTCATGATATATCCATTTCCTTCATCAAGTATTTTGAAAACTTCTCTTTAACATATTTTACACGAGTGATTCCGATTGGGATCATTTTTTCATTTTTTAAGCGTAGATATGGAATTTGAATAATAAAATAAAAGAATATCAAGTTGGAGATTATCATGGAATGGCACTTCTTGAGTCAAACGAATTATATGTGTGGGGTTATAATGCTGAAGGACAATTAGGACTAGGAAATACAGTAAGATCGTTAATACCTATTGTTAATCCAAATACAGAAAGTTTAAGTATTAGTAAGATTTTTGCAGGATATTTAAGTGCTAGTGCTTTAATAACAACCGATAATAAGATATATGTATGGGGCTATAGTGCTTATGGGAGACTTGGCTTTCCAGCAAGCATGAATACTCCAAAGGAATTACCTACATCAATTAATAATGAATATAACGATATTGTTTTTGGTGATTATCATACACTTATTGGAACAAAAGAAGGATATATCTATGGGATCGGTAGTAACGCATAAAGTCAATTAGGAATTAACACAACAGGTAATTATATACCTATGTCGCTTATTAATAATCCAAGTTTTACTTTTGTAGCAAATCAAATTGCTTACGAAGGCTATAGTTTCGATCTTTATACATATGAAAAAGAAGGCTATGAGTTTAAAGGTTGGTATCTTGACAAAGATTATAACCAAGAATATTATCAAGGCTTTGGAATTCCAAATATGCTTTACGCAAGATGGTAAAAGATATATATATAATTTTTTTAGATACTAATGATTTTAGGAGAGGTTTAAAACACTTCTCTTTTTCATTGTAAAAATAGGTTATAACACTATCTTTAATTGGATTAAAAGTGTCTTTAATGTTATAATCGAATGTAATGTTTTGGAGGTAATTAATTATGATAAAATCATTTTTTGCATATTATAAACCATATAAGAAATTATTCTTTTTAGATTTCTTTTGTGCTGTTATAGTTGCAGGATTAGAAATAGTTTTTCCTGTTGTTGTTAATAAGGTAATAAGAGAGTATTTGCCTGATCAAGATTTAGTGTTAATAATTACGGCTGTATCTGCGTTAGTAGGCTTTTATATATTTAGTGCAATGTTGCAATATATTGTTACATACTTTGGTCATAAGTTAGGGCATTTAATTGAACGTGATATGAGAAAAAGATTATTTAATCATTTAACGCTTCAACCATTTACTTTTTATGATGATAGAAAAGTTGGAGAATTAATGTCTAGAATGACTACCGATTTATTTGAAATTGGAGAAGTGGCACATCATGGCCCTGAAGATATATTTATCGCCATATCAAGCCTAATTGTTACATTTGTATTAATGTTTTATGTTCATCCAATACTTGCAGTAATATCGGTTGTTTTAGTTCCTATAATTACCGTACTTATTGTTTACTTTAATAAAAGAATGACAAAAGTTAATCGTGAAATATATAATGAACTTGCTGATTTTAATTCAGGTATTGAAAGTGTAATGAGTGGGATAAGAGTTGTTAAGGCATTTAGTAATGAAGAATTTGAAAATCAAAAATTTTATAAATTAAATGAAGGATATAAAAATGCTAAATTAAAGTTTTATCAAGTTATGGGATTAAGCCATACTATTAATACTTTGTTAATAAGACTTTTAAGCTTAATAGCATTGTTAGCAAGTTCCGTTTTTTATATTAAGGGATATATAAGTGATTATTCAGATGTCATATATTTTATATTGCTAACAAATGTTTTAATTAAGCCAATTGAGAAAATGAATGCAGTGATTGAAAGTTATCCAAAGGGAATCGCTGGATTTAAAAGATATCAAGAGTTATTAAGTATTAAACCATCAATAGTTGATAAAACTAATGCAGAAGAACTTAATAATGTTTTAGGAAATATTGAATACAAAAATGTTTCATTCTCTTATGGTGAAGAAAAAGAAGTTTTAAGTAAAATAAACTTTAAGATAAAAGCTGGAGAAACGATTGCTTTTGTTGGTCCATCAGGTGGTGGTAAAAGCACACTGTGTAACTTATTACCAAGATTCTATGACATAACGGGTGGAGATATATTAATTGATTCTAAATCAATACAAGATGTTACGCTAAAGTCATTAAGGGAAAATATTGGAATTGTTCAACAAGAAGTCTTTATATTTAATGGTTCATTAAGAGATAACATTAAATATGGGAAGTTAGATGCAACTGAAGAAGAAATTCTTAAAGCTGCAAAATATGCTCAATTAGATGAAGTTATTAAAGATTTAGAATTTGGATTGGATACAATTCTAGGAGATCGTGGTATTAAGTTATCTGGAGGTCAAAGACAAAGACTTTCAATAGCGAGAATGTTCCTTAAAAACCCACCTATTTTAATTCTAGATGAAGCGACTAGTGCACTTGATTCAACTACCGAAATGTTAATTCAAGAATCTCTTGAAAAGCTATCAAAAGGAAGAACAACATTGGTGATTGCTCATAGACTATCAACAATTAAAAATGCTGATAGAATTTTTGTAATAACTAAAAAAGGCATATTAGAGTCTGGAACACATAAAGAGTTATTAAATAATAATGGGATGTATGCTAAACTTTATAATATGCAGTTTGATATCTCATAGCACTAAAGATACAAAAGAGATTGTAATAATATGTCAAATTTAAAATAAAGGGGATAAAATAATGAGAATAAAAGAAATTGAAATAGAAAAGTATAAATCTATAAAAGAAAAACAAAAAATTGATTTCACATCACAACTTATTATTTTTGTTGGTAAGAATGGAAGTGGAAAAACAAATATACTTGATGCGATTCACACTATTTTTTCTGTTGAAAACTCTGATTTGAGAAAGTATCTAGATTATAAGTTCTACATAGAAGTAGGCGATAAAGATATTGAAAAAAATAGTAGTCTTAAAAAAACGAAGTTATTGAAGCATATGCATCAAAAGATAATAAAAGTGTATATAAAAATATTAATAAAATAAAATCACCAATGTTAATTAATATCATTGAGAAAACCGAGAATTCTATTTATAGTTTGTCAAAGCAATTGAAAGTAGAACTTGAAAAATATAATGATTTTATAAATAAATTTAATTCGAAAATACATGGGAAAGATTTTTTTAATTTTGATATGAAATATACATCTGATAATATTGAGAATTCAACAAATTATTACCATTTTTTTGAGAATCTACATAATAAAAATGATCAAATGATAAAGGAACTAGAGATAAATATTAAGGATATTAGACAAAATGATGAACTGACATTTAAAGATTATTTTTTCTCTAATAATACATTTAATCATGATAAAGAATATAAGTTGATATATAAAAAACCTAGAATTACATCATTTGAAGAAAAGTATATAAAAATAGATGAAAAAGGTATTATTGATGAAATTGAAAAGATTAATATTAAAACAACGAAGTATAGAGATAAAATAAAAGAATTATTTGACAAGTTTGATCAAGAAATCTCAATTTTAAGAAGTATTATTTATATTGATGAAGAAAGTAAAGGGGAAAATGATAATAATTATTTTTCTATATTAAGAGAAATTTTTAGTATATGTAATCCGAAAATATATTACTTGAGTAATGATAATAATGAATTATTCTTTAAAAAAGATTATAGGAGATATAATAGTACGATTGATGAGAAAAGGATAATTGAAACATTTATAAGATACAGATATAGTGATAGAGAGATGAGTGAGATAAATCAGAAAATAAATAAGGGTAATTTTTTGATAGACAAAGAGGAATTATCAGTTAATTTGGAAAAATATATTAATGAAAACTTACCTGAATATGAAAAAAATATAAAGATTAAAGTCGATAAAAATTTGGTATTTTCTATAATTGAAGAAACTGGTGAAATAATACCGTTTAGTGAAACAAATACAGGTAGAAAATGGTTCATAACATATTTTTTTATAAAAAGTTGTTTAAGAGAAGGCGATATTTTAATAATGGATGAACCAGCAAATTATTTGCATCCTGAAGCACAAATTCAAGTCTTAAGTGAAGTAGAGAAACTTTCTAAAAAAAATAAGATTATAATGACAACTCATAGTCCATATATGATTAGTCCTATAGCTCTTGTTTATTATGTTGAGATGAGCACAAATGGAACTAGAATAATAGAGAAAGAGAATAATCAGTTTAATTTGATTCACGACGGTTTAGGAGTTCCTAAGACAAAACTTTTTATTGCAGATTTATTATTGAATAATAATTTAGATACTCTTGATGAAATAGCAAAAAAATTAAACATTTATTTTAAAGAAAAAGGAATTAAACAAAGTGAGATAGCAAATGATTATGGTTCTGATATTAGAACAATTAATAGAAAATTAAATAAACGATCGAATTTGTCCTATGACGATATTAGGTGGTTTTGTGAAAAGTATGATATAGATATAATTAGCCTATTATCTAAGCCTTTATAACTCAATTTATGTCCTTTTAAAAATTATTTTTTTTCTGTAAAATGTATGTATAGTTTAAAAAAGGAGATTAGCCATGAAAAAAAATATTAGAAAAATTTGGGAAGAAAAGTATGGTGAAAGGAATGAGGTGACTGATTACTCAGGAAGGGTAATGAAAAAGAATAGTATTGGAAATTCAAAGTGTTTTTTTGAACCAACTATAGATCATATACGGCCATTATCACTTGGAGGAAAAGACGTTATTGGTAACATAGTTATTTGTAGTAGACTTACTAACCAAGAAAAAGCTGATAAATTTAATACTTGGAATGTTAATAATAGGAACTTTCAAGCAAAACGTGTTAAAGGTAGTCGAGATGCATACAAAATAGAAGAAATAGTATAACATATACGTTAAGAGAGACTAAACATCCTAGAAAACCTCAAAGTGGATGATTTTATTATAATCTACTTTTACTTTAGTGATTAATCATTATAGAAATATAATTTTTTATATATTTGAAGATAAACAAAACATATCTAAATATATTCGACTGTTTTTATAGACACAATTAAAATGCTGTGTATGAGGTATTATAGACAATAAAACAAATTAAGAAAATTGAATATGAAATAAATATGTTATAATTAAATAAAAAGGAGATAAAAATTGATATGAAAAGAAGATCTTATGTCGCTCTTTTTATAATTACAGTATTTGTTTTGGTTGGATGTAAAAAACAAGAGATAAGTATGTATGCTAATGGAAAAGAGTTTGATAAAAGTTTCGAATCAAATGAAAATGTTGAATTAACTTGGTCATTTAAAGGCGAAGTAAAAATTAACAATGAGATAATTGAGAGTGGGTATACACTTACAAAAGATGGTGAGTATGAACTTGTCTATGGAAATAAGAACATTGAGAAAACGGTAAATATAACAATTAATAAAGAAAAAACGAAACTGTTTTTAAATGGGAAAGAAATAAATAACGAGTACTTGTCTAATGAAGAAATAAGAGTATCATGGGTAGGTATAATGGAATATGTTAAATTAGATGGGGTTGATATTAATCAAAATTATTTAATTGAAAATGATGGTGAATATCAATTAGAATATAAAGATTCCACAATTAAAACTATAAAAGTAATAAAAAATTCTGAAGATATTTTAATTTCTATAAATGGTAGTGTAACGAATGATAATAGTCAAACAAAAGATGATGTTACAATAACATGGACTTTTTTAGGAGAAGTTCAAGTTAATGGCGTTCAAATTGAAAAAGGTCATGTTTTAAATGAAAATGGGGAATACAAGATTACCTATGGAAATGGAAAAATAAAAAAAAATATTATAATAGTTATTAATAAAGAAGAGCCTAAAATTTTAATAAATGGAAAAACTGTAAGTGAAGAATATTTAACAAATGAAGAAGTTCGAATTTCATGGACAGGAATTATTAAATATATTAAGATTAACGATGAAATAATTGAACAAAATCATTTAATAACAACTGATGGAGAGTATATAATTAAGTATTACATAGATGAAGAAAAAGAATTGCTTATTAATAAAAATAGTGTACAACCCGAAATTAGTTTTTTTGATATTAATGGTAATATTATTGAAGATATAGAAAATAATAATATGACTTTTACAATTAATACAAATCCAAACGTTAATATAAGTGTAAATGGTGAAAATATTTTTGTAAATCAAAGGTTTTACGATATAGGTAAATATAATGTTGTTGTTGAAGATAAATTTGGAAACAGTAATTTAAAATCAATATTCATAAATGATTTGTATGAAAAGAGTAATTATAATATGGTATATACATATGCAACATTACCAACACTTTATGCAACATTAGATATTGTTAAAAATGATCATCCTGGATTTATGTGGTACGGAAGAACTGGAACAATTTCAGAAAGTGAATTGCGTAATAGTAATCAAAATATAGTTTTTTCAGGCCACACCGGAGATCCAGCTAGTTTGAAAAATAAAGCAATCAGATCAGAAGGGCATGAATATATAAAAAATGTTCTAAAGGAAGATAAAAATGCATTTTTCAATTTATATGTTGATGATTTTAGACACTGGGTTGAATTTGCACTTTTTGATGAAATAGGTATTGGAAGTAATAGATATGAAGTTATATATATTTCTGATGGAACATATACATACACTAAAAAATATAGTTTTATGCAAGGTTCAAATGATTATAATACGTTTTTAAATTTAATAAAGGATAGAAGAGAATTATCTGAAAACTTGAAATCAAACATATTAAATATAAGTGAAAGTGGCGATTATTTAGGAGAGACAATCGATCATTATGATGATTATATTTTAATAGGAACAATGAATTCTAATATACATTATTGGATGCAGTATCCTGAGTTTATGCCAAAATTGGATAGTAATATAAGCAATAACATGAAGTATGCAAATATTGAAGAAGTATTGCCTGAAAATTTATACTCTAAATTGGATTCTGCTGAAAAAGAAATATTTTTAAAGATTATTGGTTTAGATAAAGCTGTATTTGACGAAGAATATTTCTCGGATACCACTAAGAAATACTTAGTAATAACAGGAACAAACCCACCTGATGGAAAATTAGGGGAAGCAAATTTTATAAATATGTTAGATCAAGTAATTGAACTTTATAGTGATGAGTATAATTTCGTTTTCAAACCTCATCCAAGTGGTATACCAACTACTATATACTATCCAAGTGTATATGATAAGTTAGTTCAAGAAAATATAAAAATATTGCCAGGAAGATTGCCAATGGAAGTTCTTACATGGGTTTATCCTGAATTTGCTTTAGGTGGCTTTAATAGTTCATTGTATATGTCTGCCCCTAAAGGTAATACACTATTCTTCTTTACGATAAATGAAACAACGTTGATTAGTCCAATAAAAGAATTGTATAGTCTATTATTTAGTAATGCGGTATTTATTCAACCTAAACCATAAATAGCAATAAAACACAAATTTTTATGGTCCTAAGAAATAAGTTGGGGTTTTGAAAAAAATACCTAAGAAATATTCTGGGGTCAACAAATAAAGGGAGAGATTTTCATTTCTCCCTTTTTGCACACTATATGTATTATTATTCAGGTATTTTTAATGCCACATCTTTATTAATAGAATAAATTATTCTAGCCCTTAGTCTTTTGAAACTTTTTATACCATTACTAGTCTTTATAATAGTCTTAATTCTAGAATTAGTTCCTTCAATTGGACCATTAGATAATCGTTTCTTATTATCAGTTATGATAAATGAATTAACAATTTCCTCTTTCCAATTACTTAACATCTTACCAAAAGATCTAATATCCTCTAAACGATGATTTCGATATTTATGAATTAAATCATCTAATTGTTCCGCTGCATTATCATAAGTAGCATTACGATTAAATGAACGATAATCTTCTTTTAAGTTATACATTTCTTTTAAATCATTATCAATTGAAAGTAAGAAATCTTTAATAACAGATTTACTTAAAGATATCTTAAACTTATGTATTGGTATTAAACCATTATAAATATTATCATATTCCTTAGTAAAGAAATAATGAAACTTCTTTAACATATAATACTTATCATTTTTATAAGTTTTAAATTCTTTAATACCAGCATATCTATTCATAACTTTAATTCTAAACTTATTAACATAATCATTAATAGTTTTAATAACATGAAATGAATCAACAGCTATTTTAGTATTAGGAAGAACTTTAGTAACGACATCACGATAAGGCTCCAACATGTCGATTATAACGGCTTTAACACTATCTAATTCAGTATGTTTAATACTAGAAAGATATTGGAATAAATAGTTTTTATGTCTAGTTTTTAAAACATCAATAATACGTTTAGTTTTAAAGTCTAGAAGTAGACAAGCATATATGTCTAGTTTTTAAAACATCAATAATACGTTTAGTTTTAAAGTCTAGAAGTAGACAAGCATAAGGATGTTTACTTCTTTTAGAAACATGGAATTCATCAACACATAAATATTTAGGTAATCTATTTCTATCTGGACTAACATATTGATCAAATATATTAACGACAGTCTTAGAAGTTACATTAAATAAATTAGCAGTACTAGTAAAAGTATTACTAGGATTCTTTAGATGTTCAAGTATAGATAATTTAGTATAATGACTTATCTTATCTTTTTTAATAGTAAATGGATCATTTTCAAAGAAACGTTTGTTACAAATCTTACATCGATATCTACGATGTTTTAAAATGATAAAGATTTTTCTATTTGTAGAAATACTATGTTTAATTCTTTTATCAACATAATCATGAACAGTATAATCTTTAGAAGTACATATAGGACATTCAAGATTATTTTGTTTAAGAAGTTTAATATAAAAGATAGCTTCATTTCCACTAGATGTTGAATCAATTTTATCAATAATATTACGTATATCTTCAATTTCCAAAAGTTTTATGATATTATCATACAGGAAAGACCTCCTTTTATTTATAGTGTGCAAATCTATAATAACATAGAAGGTCTTTCTTTCTTTTTTATAAGCCCAAGATATTTCTTAGGTATACGTCTACCCCAACCTATTACTGATAACTATTTTTATTTGTGTTTTTTATTAATGAAAAGTTTATATGCGAATTACAATATGTGATATAATATATTTGTTCTTAAAACAAACAATTGAGGTGATGTAATGTCTTTAAATGAATTTTTTAATCCTACTCCACTATATAAGGAGTATTTAGTACTTGATTTAATCGATAAAGATAAAAACATCACTCAACGTGAGATTAGTAAAACGGTTGGTATCTCATTATCAATGGTTAATCAATACTTAGATGAGTATGAGAACAAGGGATATATTATAAGAGAATATAAATCAACAAAGGTTGTTAAATATTTAATAACAGAAAAAGGTAAAGAAAGAAAAAGAGTTTTGAATATTGGATATTTAAGTGCTACTCAAAGATTATATAAATCTGCAAAAGAAGAAACAACAACATTTATAAATCAAATAATAGAAAAAGGATTTAAAAATATTATCTTTTATGGTGCTGGAGAAGTAGCTGAAATATTCTTACAAACTATTAATGACAATAATTCTATACCGATTAACGTTGTTGGTGTTGTTGATGACGATTTATCGAAAGTTGGAAAGAAAATAGTTAATACTACTATCAAAGATAATAGTATTGTTAATAACATTAAACATGATGGTGTGCTAATAGCAAGCTATACTAATCATGATCAAATATATAAGAAACTTATCAGTTTAGGATATCCTAAAAACAAAATATTATATTTCTTTAATGAAACAAAGAGTGAGGAATAGTTTATGTACTTATTTATAAAAAAAATACTTGATCATTTAATTGCTTTTATAGGTTTTATTGTATTATTACCAATTTTTTTAATATTAATAATTCTTATTAAATTAGATTCTAAAGGACCAGTTTTCTTTAAACAAAGAAGAGTTGGTAAAAATAAAAAACTTTTCAATATTCTAAAATTTAGAACAATGAGAATAGATACACCAAAAGATACACCAACACATCTTTTAGAGAACCCCGATCAATGGATAACAAAGATGGGTAAATTTTTAAGAAAAACAAGTTTAGATGAACTACCACAAATAATCAATATTCTAAAAGGCGATATGTCAATTGTTGGTCCAAGACCGGCATTATGGAATCAATCCGATTTAATCGAAGAACGTGATAAATATAATGTCCATGATTTGTACCCAGGATTAACAGGATATGCACAGATTAAAGGTAGAGATGAATTGCCAATTAAAGAAAAAGCTAAATTAGATGGTTACTATAGAAATCATGTTGGATTATGGTTAGATATAAAAATATTTTTTGGAACAATAGTAAGTGTATTTAAATCAGATGGTGTAGTTGAAGGTGGAACAGGAACTTTAGAAAAAAAAGAACTTGATAAGCCAAAAGAGGATGAGTAATATGAAGAAAGTATTGATTACAGGGGCAAATAGTTATATTGGAACAAATGTTGAAAAATGGCTCTTAAAAGATAAAGAAAAATATCAAGTTGAAACATTAGATATGAAAGATCCTAATTGGAAGAATTTTGATTTTAGTAAGTTTGATGTTGTGTTTCATGTAGCAGGAATTGCTCATGTTTCAAAGGATAAGAAGTTAGATGATTTATATTATAAAGTTAATCGTGATTTAGCAATTGAAACTGCTCTAAAAGCAAAACAATCAAAAGTTAAACAATTTATTTTTATGAGTAGTATGATTATTTATGGTAAAGATAATAAGATTGGTAAATATAATCATGTAAATGTTAACAATTATAATCCGATAAATGCTTATGGACAAAGTAAACTTGATGCTGATTTAGAAATTCAAAAATTAAATGATAGTTCTTTTCTTACAAGTATTATTAGAACGCCTGTTGTCTATGGGCCTGGAGCTAAAGGAAATTTTCCTAGACTACAAAAACTTGCTTTAAAGTTACCAATTATACCAAATATAAATAACCAAAGAAGTATGATATATATTGATAACTTAGCTAATTTTGTAAAGATATTGATAGATAAAAAATTAGAAGGTGTTTTTTATCCGCAAAACGAAAAATATTTATCTACATTTGAAATAATGAAACAAACAAAACTTTCAGTAGGTAAAAAAGTGCGAAGTACTAAACTATTTAATTGGTTGATAAAATTATTTTCAATCTTTATTCCAACAGTTAATAAAGTGTATGGCAATAAAACATATGACATTGGATTAGCAAATCATGATTTGAATTACGTAGTTGTTAATAACGAAGAATCAATTATAAAAACAGCAGTTCAACAAAGGAATCAATAACTATGGGAAAGCATATACTTGTTATATCACAATACTTTTATCCTGAAAACTTTAGAATTAATGATATGTGTATAGAATGGGTTAAAAGAGGATACAAAGTTACAGTTGTTACTGGAATTCCCAATTACCCTCAAGGAAAATTTTATAAAGGATATGGATTATTCAAGAAAAGAAAAGAAATATATAAAGGCGTTGAAATAGTAAGATTACCGATATTCTCAAGAGGAAAAGGAAAAATAAAACTAGCGTTGAATTATTTTTCATTTGTATTATCAGGATGGTTTTGGAAGGTATTTACTAAGATAAAACCGGATTTAGTATTTATTTTTGAAGTATCACCAATGACTCAAGCATTACCTGGAGTATGGCTTGCTAATAGAAGAAAGATTCCTTGTTATTTATATGTTCAAGATTTATGGCCAGAAAATCTTCAAATTGTTGGAGGAATTAATAACAAACATATTTTAAAACGTGTTGGTAAAATGGTTGATAAAATCTATAGTAAGTCTACTAAAATTTTGGTAACATCAAATAGTTTTAAAGATTCAATTGAAAAACGTGGTGTTAATCCAGAGAAAGTTGTTTATTGGCCACAGTATGCTGAGGATTTCTATATTCCAAGTGAAAAAGCAAAGGAAAGAAGTGAAGTTTTCAAAGTTATTTTTACAGGAAATATAGGTAAAGCACAAGGATTAGAAATACTTCCAAAAGTATCAAAGAAACTTAAGGAAAATGGCTATGAGGAAAAGATTAAGTTTATAATTGTTGGTGATGGGCGAAATAAAGAAAGCTTAGTTTTAGATATTGAGACTCAAAACGTTGAAAGTATGTTTGAATTTCTTGGGCATAGAAAACCAGCTGAAATACCCAACTTACTTTATGAAGCTGATACGGCATTCTTAAGCTTTAGTGATAATGAACTTTTCAAAATGACTTTACCAGCTAAGTTGCAAACATATATGGCATGTGGCAAGCCTATTCTTGCAGTTGCCTCTGGAGAAACAGAAAATATTATTAATGAAGCGGTTTGCGGTTTTGTGTCTAAACCAGCTGATATTGATGCATTATACGATAATATTATTAAAATGATGAATTTAAAACATTCTGATTTAGAAAAACTATCAATTAATGCAAGTGAATTTGCTAAAAAAAGTTTTGATAAAAAAGATTTAATGGACAAATTTGATGAATATATATATGAAGGAGTATTATGAGATGTTTAAAAATAAAATATTAGTTATAACTGGTGGAACAGGATCATTTGGTAATGCAGTTGTTGAAAGATTTTTATCAACAGATATTAAAGAAATCAGAGTTGTTTCACGAGATGAAAAGAAACAAGAAGATATGAGAAAGCATTATAATAATGATAAACTTAAATTTTACATAGGAGATGTTAGAGATTATAATTCTATTGAAGGTGCTTTTATAGGTGCTGATTATGTTTTTCACGCAGCAGCATTAAAACAAGTTCCTTCGTGTGAGTTTTATCCTATTGAAGCAGTTAAAACAAACATATTAGGAAGTGACAATGTTATAACTGCATGTATAAAAAATTCAGTTAAGAAAGCAATATTCCTATCAACTGATAAAGCTGCATACCCGATAAATGCAATGGGAATGAGTAAAGCGATGATGGAAAAGAATGTTATTGCAAGATCTAGACAATTAAGAGATGGAGATACAATATTGTGTTTAACGAGATATGGTAATGTAATGGCATCTCGTGGATCAGTTATTCCATTATTCTTAGATCAAATTAAAGAAGGAAAACCAATTACTATTACTAATCCCGAAATGACAAGATTTATGATGACTCTTGAAGATGCAGTTGATTTAGTTTTATATGCATTTGAACATGGAGAACAAGGTGATTTATTTGTTCAAAAAGCACCTGCTGCAACAATTGATGTTCTTGCAAAAGCAGTTTTAGAATTGAAAAATGCTGAAACGCAACCTGTTTATATTGGAACAAGACATGGTGAAAAACTGTATGAAGTTTTAGTTACACAGGAAGAAATGGTAAAAGCAATTGATCTTCCAGGATTCTTTAAAATTCCAGCAGATAATAGAAACTTAAACTATGATAAGTTTATTACAAAAGGAATTGAAGAAATAAAGGAAGTTGAATCTTATCATTCACATAATACAGGAAGATTAGATGTTGAAGGCATGAAAAAATTGTTGATGAAGTTAGATTTATTTAAATAGGGGAGTATTATGAGAATATTAGTTACTGGGGCAAAAGGGTTTATTGGAAAAAATCTGATTGCTGAACTTAAAAATCGTGGATATAATGAAATTTATGAATATGATCTTGATTCAAGTATTAACGATTTAGAATACTACGCTAAAAATTGTGAATTTGTATTCCATTTAGCAGGCGTAAACAGACCTAAAGATATAAAAGAGTTTGCTGAAGGTAATTTTGGTTTTACATCACTTCTTTTAGAAAACTTAAAAAGACATGACAATAAATCTCCAATTATGTTGTCATCTTCAATACAAGCTGAGTTAGATAATCCTTATGGGAAAAGTAAAAAAGCTGGTGAAGATTTATTAATTAATTATGGAATGAAAAATGATATTGATGTATATGTGTATAGATTTCCTAACGTTTTTGGAAAATGGTGTAGACCAAACTATAATAGTGTAATAGCAACTTTTTCATATAATATAGCGAATAATAAAGAAATTACCATAAATGATCCGAACGTTGTTTTAAATTTAGTATATATTGATGATGTAGTTAATAATCTGATAGGGTTATTAAATGGGCAAAGTAGTTCAAATAAAAATGAGTTTTGTCAAGTGTCACCAGTTTATGAGAAAAAACTAGGAGAGATAGCAAATCTTCTTTATTCTTTTAAAGAAAGCAGAAAGAATAAAAATATATCTAATATGGCTGATGAATTTACTAAGAAATTATATTCAAATTATCTAACATATTTACCAAATGATGGGTTTTCATATGATCTAAAGATGAATGTTGATAATAGGGGATCATTTACAGAGTTTGTTAAAACTCCAGATAGAGGACAAGTATCTGTAAATATATCAAAACCGGGTATTACTAAAGGTAATCATTGGCATCACAGTAAAAACGAAAAGTTTTTAGTTGTTAGTGGTACAGGTGTTATTAGATTCAGAAAAATTGATGAAGAAAAAGTTTATGAATATTATGTAAGTGGTGAAAAATTAGAAGTTGTTGATATTCCACCAGGATATACGCATAATATTGAAAATTTAGGAAATAATGATATGGTAACTATTATGTGGGCAAATGAATCATTTGATCCAGATAATCCAGATACTTATTATGTGGAGGTATAAAATGAAAAAACTTAAAGTTATGACAGTGGTTGGTACTAGACCAGAAATAATAAGATTATCTGCTGTAATAAAAAAATTAAATGAATCCGAAGCGATTGAACATATTTTGGTTCATACTGGACAAAATTATGATTATGAGCTAAACGAAGTTTTCTTTGAAGACTTCAATTTGGATAAACCAAAATATTTTTTAAATGCAGCAACTGGAACTGCAATTGAAACAATCGGAAATATTCTAATAAAAATTGATCCAATATTAGAAGAAGAAAAACCAGATGCATTTTTAGTTCTTGGTGATACTAATAGTTGTTTAGCTGCAATTGCTGCAAAACGTCGACATATCCCTATATTTCATATGGAAGCAGGAAATAGATGTTTTGATCAACGTGTTCCAGAAGAAACTAATAGAAAGATAGTTGACCATATTTCTGATATCAATATGCCTTATAGTACAATAGCCAGAGATTATTTAATAAAAGAAGGTATTCCTGCAGATAGAGTGATTAAAACTGGAAGTCCAATGTTTGAAGTTTTAAATAATAAGAAAAAAGAAATTGAAAATTCAAAAATCCTTGAAAAACTAGGTTTAAAGTCAAAACAATATTTTTTAGTTTCTGCACATAGAGAAGAAAACATCAGTTCAGATAACTTTATAAAACTTGTTAATGTTTTAAATTCAATTGCAGAAATATACAAACTTCCAATAATAATCTCAACACATCCAAGAACAAGAAAAATGATTGAAGCAAAGGGGATAAAATTTAATCCTTTAGTTCAAACATTAAAACCACTTGGATTTATTGACTATAATAAATTACAGGTTGAATCAAAAACAGTTTTAAGTGATTCAGGAACAATTAGTGAAGAGTCATCTATATTAAATTTTGATGCATTGAATATAAGAGAAGCACATGAAAGACCAGAGGCAATGGAAGAAACATCAGTAATGATGGTTGGTGTAAATCAAGAAAGAATCCTTCAGGGATTAAAAGTTTTAGAAACTAGAAATAAAATTCACAGAAATGTATATGATTATAGCATGCCAAATGTTTCGGATAAAGTATTGGAGATTATAGTTTCATATGTGGATTATATTAATAGCAAAGTATGGAATAAAAAATGAGAGTTTTACAAATTAATTCGGTTTGTGGGTTCGGAAGTACTGGGAAAATAATGGTAGATATTCATAATCTACTTATTGAGAATGGACATGAAAGTTTAATGTTCTATGGTAGAAATAAAGCAAGTGGTGTAGATGAAAAATACGCAAAGAGATTTAATTCAAAACTTGATATTCTTTATCATACGTTTTTAACACGTTTTTTTGACAAACATGGATTTGGATCTAAAAGATCTACAAGAAAAATGATAAAAGAAATTGAAAAGTTTAACCCTGATATTATTCATATTCATAATATTCATGGTTATTACTTGAATATTGAACTATTATTTAATTATTTTAAAAAGAGTAAGAGAAAAATAGTATGGACATTCCACGACTGTTGGCCATTTACTGGACATTGTGCGTATTTTGATTATCCATCAGAAGGTACACATTGGGAAAACGGTATGCACACATGTCACACCAAAAAATCATATCCCAAAAGTAGTCTTTTTGACCGAGAAAAAAAGAATATGAACGATAAAAAAAGAATTTTTTCAAATGTTGATGATTTAACAATTGTTACTCCATCTAACTGGTTAAAAGATTTGGTTAATCAATCATATTTGAAACAATATAATGCGTTAACAATACGAAATGGTATTGATTTAAATGTTTATAAACCAATACGAAGCGATATAAAAGAGATTTTAAATATAAAAGATAAAAGAATTATTTTAGGTGTTGCTAGTGGTTGGGAAGAGAGAAAGGGACTACATTTCTTTCTTGAACTATCTAAGCTTATTTCAAAAGAAGAAATAATTATTCTTGTTGGTGTAACTACTAAACAAATTAGTGATTTACCTAATAATATTATTGGAATTCAAAGGACAAATAGTATGAAGGAGCTTGCTGAACTTTATACTGCTGCTGATGTTTTTGTAAATCCAACACTTGAGGATAATTATCCAACTACAAATCTCGAAGCACAAGCATGTGGAACAAAAGTAGTTACGTTTAAGACTGGAGGAAGTCCAGAAGGAATATTTAATTCTAATGGAATTGTTACTAGTGAGAAAAACAGTCATGAACTATATGAGGCGATAAAAACGATTTTTAATGATAAGGATCAAGTCAATGTTCAAATGTTAGCTGAAAATATTGACAAGTATATACTATTTAAAAAATACATCGATCTATATAAAAGAATTATTAATATATAGGAGATGAGATTTATTATTTCGGAGGAAAAAATGAAAATAGTTTTTATATCAAATTTTATGAATCATCATCAGTTACCCCTTTGTCTTGAACTGAAAAAAAATTCTAGTAGCTTTACTTTTTTTCAGACTGATGAATTCGTTCCGAATGAGCGTATTAAGATGGGGTATGATGATTACTTAACAAAATATGATTTTGTGAAGGTAATTAAAAAGAGTGAATATAGTTTAATAATAAAGGAAATAGATGAAGCAGATATATTAATTGTAGGCGGGACAAATATTGATAAAAAACTTTTAAAAGAAAGAATAAAGAATAAAAAAATCATATATCGTTATTCAGAGAGAGTTTTTAAACATTCAAATATTAAAACGCCAATTAAGAACATACTAAAGAAAATCTATTATAAGTTTAAACTTACGAGAGAAAGTAACTCAAATTCATTTCTCTTATGCTCAAGTGCTTATACAGCTTTAGATTATAATAAAATGGGATTATATAAAAAAAAATACTTGAAATGGGGCTATTTTCCTTATGTTGATGATTCTGGAATAACCAAAAGTTTTGATAATCAAATAAAATTTCTTTGGGTTGGAAGATTTATTTCATGGAAAAGACCTTTAATGGCAATAAAAGCTATTGAAAATCTTGTTAAGAATGGATTTAATGTTTCGTTATGTTTAATCGGTAATGGAGATTTAGTTGAAGAGTGTAAAGAATATACTATAAAGAATAATCTACAAAATTTTATCTCATTTGTTGGAAATATACATCACTCAGAAGTTTTAGAATACTATAAAGAAGCAAATGCATTTCTTTTTACAAGTGATTTTAATGAAGGCTGGGGAGCTGTGCTTAACGAAGCTATGGGTATGGGTTGTATACCAATTGCCTCTCATGCAGCTGGATCGACAAGATTTCTAATTGATAATGGTAAAAATGGATATATATTTAATTCAGATAGCAAGGAAGACTTAAATAATAAGTTGTTTCAATTTTTAGAGAAAGAAAATAAAGATAAGCTAATAATGTCTAAAGAAGCAAGAAATACGATCTTAAAAAATTGGAATTACAGAGAAGCGGCAAACAGACTTTTAGATTTTAGTGCAGAAAAAAATATATATGAAAATGGTCCAATTAGTAGAGCTGAATTGATTAAAGAAAAAATTTAGAATTTTAGGGGTATAGATAATGAGTAAAATATTGATAATAACTTCAACTATTAATCCAATTCCTGATGCCAATGGCCTAATAGCATTGAATCTTAAAGAAGAGTTGACAAAGTTTGATAATCAAGTTGTACTAGTTGGTGTTAGTGATTCAAATAGGTTTGGTCTTGGAGATCATTTGATTTCTCAAAGTAAGTATGCAAGTAAGGAAAAAAGTGCAGTTAAAAGAGTAATAAAAAAAATAGGGAGATTAATTAGTAATGGTGTTAATTATAAGAAATTTCCTTCATTTGATTTAGAACAAAATAAAAAAGTATATATGAAAATAGATGAATTGAATAAAGAGAATAAATTTGATATTATTATTTCACTATACAAACCATATAGTAATATTGCTGCATTAATTGATTTTAAAGAAAAACATCAAGATATCATAGCATGTGCATATTTCTTGGACTTTATACATGATACTAGAAAACCATTTTTTTTAGGTAAAAAGGCATGGAACAAACTAATACACGGAGCTAATTCTAAAGTTATTAACAAACTTGATATAACTTATTATGGATATAATTCTATGGAATATCTCAAAAAAAATATGAGTGAGAATGAATATAAAAAAATTTGTTTTCTTGAAATACCATCATATAGAAAAAATGTTAATGAAATTACTGAAGTAAAAAGTATAAACTTGGAGAAAAGTATTAGAATTATTTTTGCCGGAACATTAAACAAAAAAATAAGAAATCCAATAAAAGCTTTTAAAATTTTAAAAGACTTTAGCATTAAAACAAAAACACAAATCAATGTTGAATTGTACGGTAATACTATGAGAGTAGATTATAAAAAGTATAATAATGATTTTTTTTCTATAAAATCACTTCCAAGTATAAATAGTGATGAGGTTTATAAGAAATATCTTGAAGCAGATATATTGTTAAATATCGGTAACAACGGAGTTACAAATGCTATTCCAAGCAAAATTTTCGAACTCTTTAGCACGTATAAACCAATAATTAATTTTGTAAATAACAAAGAAGATAATTCATTAAAATACTTCAATAAATATCCTAGTGTATTAAATATTGATGTTAATCAAAAAGTTGAATTAAAAAGAATAAATGATTTTATTAAGTGTTTCAGTAATGAACAAAGTATAAAAAAAGAAGTTGACCAAGAATTTTATAAAAATTCCATAGAAAATGTTGCTAAAATAATAAATGAGAGAATAAAGGGTATTAATTAATGATTTTAAAAAATTCTAGAATAAAAAAATTAATAAATAAGGAAACCTTCAATATTATTTTGATTTTTTTCTTTTTATATATGACATCTTCATTCTTTGCTGTAAATGTCAGGGGAATATTTATGTTAGTATCTATTCTAGTTATATCGTTTTTAACATTTCTAGTTAACTTTAAAGATATAAGAATTAATGTAAAAGTTTTAACAATTGTCTTATCGATAGTTATGGTAACATTTATTGTTGCATTGATTAATAGTGAAGGAATATACGATTATTTGATTTTTTGGATAGCTCTTTTTACAGCATATTTATTTTTTATATCCATACCGATAAAGAAATTTATTGATTACTTTGTAAAAATTATGACATTTACAGCAGTCTTTTCTGTTATTGCGTTTATGATACAGGTTGTTTCTCCACAAACTATTGAGAGGTTTTTCCCCTTACTAGTCAATACTTCAGGAGTTACTGTATATAATTTGTTCTTTACTCTTCTTTATAAGACGGATTACATTTTAATGAACCCTGGATTCTTTTGGGAACCAGGGGCATATCAAACATTTTTATTACTTGCGTTATTTTTTATTATGTTTGTAAGAAATAAAGTTAACTATGTACTAATTGGAATTTATATTGTAACGATTATAACGACAGTTTCAACTGCTGGTTATTTTGCACTCGTTTTTTTATTACTTATTTTCGTTTTAAAAAAATTTAGACTTGCTAAGTCTTTTATGCTATTTTTAATTTTGGTGTTTTTATTTGTATTAATTTATGACTTTATACCATCAAATATCCAGTTTAGATTATTTAACAAGTTATTTAAGTTTTTTGATTTCAGTTCTATAAAGGATAATCCGATATATGAGTCAACTGTTGCTAGAATAGAGGGGATTTTATTTCCTATTAGGGCATTGATTAAGAATCCGATCTTTGGTTTAGGTTTTAATGGATTGTCAAGAATGGCCGTGGATGATGGTCTTGGTCTATTAACTGCAACTCAATTTAACTGGTTTGGTTACTTTGGATTTTTTATGGGACTTCTTTTAAATTATCCACTTTGGTTATGGAGTAAATATAATGAGAGAAATAAGTTTTATGCATTTCTCATATTTATTTTCTTTAATTTAATAATTATTTCTGAAAATTATAATAGAAACGGATTTTTTATTTTAATTTTGCTATACGGATTTAGTCTTTTAAATAAAGAAGAAAGAAGAGAAGAACATGAATAATAAAAAGAAAGCATTTATAAATGTTGGATTTGCTGTGATGACTAGGGGGATCATTTTGGTAGTAATGATCTTAGCTAGAAGACTATTAATAAAGTATTTAGGAATGGAAATTGCAGGTGTATATTCTTTACTAATAAGTATAGTGGGTGTTTTATCTGTTGCTGAATCAGGTATTGGTACTGCCATTGTTTTTAGTATGTATAAATCTATTAATGATAAAAATGAAAATGAAGTTATCGGGTTGTATAATTTATTTAAAAAAGCTTATTTAATTATTGCCGTTGTTATATTTACTATTGGATTATTAATAACACCCTTTTTACCCAAAATTGTTGGTATTCAAAATTTTAAATCTGAAATTTATATTTCTTATGTAGTATTACTTTTATCAACTGTTGTTACATATTTTTATGCTGCTAAAACCTCATTATTTATTGCTCATCGTGATGATTATATTACAAGTGTTATTTATGCTTTTGGTCAAATAATTCAAGGATTAATTCAAATTATGTGTTTAGTTTTTTTTAAGTCATTCACTCTATTTGTATTAGCGATTGGAGTTGGAAATATAGTCCAATTATTAATATCAAACTATATTTTTAATAGTAAATATGAGAACTTTTCTAATAACCATGGAATGATATCCGCTGATATTAAACATGAAGTTAAGAGGAATGTACTTTCTATGTTTGCACATAAAATAGGTGGAGTTTTAGTTTCAACGTCAAATAATATAATTATATCTATCCTAATTAGTGTTACTGTTTTAGCAAACTATACAAATTATACAACAGTATTAAATGCAGTTTTATCTTTGATTTTAGTTTTGTTTACATCTATAACATCTGTCGTTGGTCATGTTTATGTATCTAATAATAAAGAGCAGTTTTTAAAAGTATTTAAAAGAATATATATAATAAACTATATTATTGCTTTTGTTTTCTTCATGGGTTACTTTGCAATTATTGATGACTTAGTAACAATTCTTTTTTCATCAGGGGCATCATTATCTAATTCAGTTATTCTAACTTTGTCAATTAGTAGTTTTATTCAATTTATGAGACAAACAACATTATTAACACGAGATGCAACTGGTACTTTTTATTATGATAGATTTAAGCCAATATTAGAAGGTATTGTTAATATTATTTTGACTGTTATTCTAATTATTCATTTTGGTATTATCGGTGTGATAATAGCATTAATAGTAACAAATCTTTTAATAACCCATGTTATTGAGCCGTTTGTTCTTTACAAATATGCATTTAAGATGAAACCTACTAGTTATTATGTTAAAAATTATCTTCTTATGCTTTATTTTATAATTATGATAGTAGCTTTCAATTTAATTGTTGGTGATTTTTCAAGTAATTTGTTTTTAAATATTTTCTATAAAGGGACAATATCAGTTATTTTTTCTAGCGTTTCAATTCTTTTCCTCTCACTAATTTCTATTGAATTCAGAAAAATTTTATTTGAAATAATAAAAGAGGTATTAAGTTTTTTGAAATTTAAAAAGAAATAAATAAGTTTTAAAAAATATAAGATAAGTTATATTCCATTTGTTTTATGCTATAATTATAGCGTAAATTAGTTGGAATATTTTCATTTTACTAATAGTCTATATTTAGCTTGGGATAGTTAATAGGAGGAACACAATGAAACCAGAATTTTTTGGAACAGATGGACTTAGAGGAGTTGGATTTACAGATCTAAATGCGAAACTTGCATATAATTTAGGTCAAGGATTAAAAGAAGCATTAAAGAGTGATACAGTTGTTATTGGTATGGATACAAGAGATTCTTCACCAATGTTAGCACACATGGTTGCTGCAGGTGCTTTAAGTGTTGGGATGGATGTTTTATTTGCTGGTGTTGTATCAACTCCGATGATTGCACATTATTCAAAATTAAAACAAATAGCAGGAATAATGATTACTGCATCACATAATCCATATACTGATAATGGTATTAAAGTATTTAGCAAAGGCTACAAGAGTAATGTTGAAGAAGAACTTATTATTGAATCATATATTAAAGGGAAAGTTTCTGAATCTGATTTCGAAGGAAATTTCTCAATAACTGATGATGTTGAAAAAGAGTATTTAAAATTAATAAAAAAATTAGATTTAAAGAAATCAAATATAAAACTAGTATATGATAGTGCTAATGGCGCCAATCACTTAATAGCAAGCAAAGTGATGAAAGAATATTTTCCCTTAAGCATTCAAATTAATAATGAACCAAATGGAAAGAATATTAATTTAAACTCAGGCTCAACACATTTAGAGTCAATAAAAGATTTTATTTTAAAAAATAAAATGGATTTAGGCTTTGCATATGATGGGGATGGTGATCGAGTTATTATGTTAGATAATAACGGAACTATCTATGATGGAGATTTTATTATTTATATAGTAGGTAAATATTTAAAGAAATTGAAAGAATTAAAAGGTAATCATGTTGTATTAACAAAAATGAGTAATCCAGGAATTCTTAAAGCTTTAAATAATTCAGGTATTAATTATGTATTAACCGATGTTGGTGATAAGTATGTTCATAAAGCATTAGTTGATAATGATTATGTTATTGGTGGAGAAGCTAGTGGACATATAATTCTACGACATATACTACATAGTGGTGATGGATTACTTGCATCTCTTTATATACTAAAGATGTTAGAAGAAGAAAATATAACTCTAAGTGATGCAGTTAAAGATGTTAATCTTTATCCGTTAAAGATGGTTAATATAAAAAATGTTAATAAAAATATATTACATGAGCAAGAAGTAATTGATTATTTAGATAAAATAAAAAGTGAATTTGACAAAGAAGATATCTTCTTAGTTAGAGCAAGTGGAACAGAAAATTTAATTAGAGTAACAATTAGTTGTTTGGATTTAGATAAGTTGAATAAATACATGGATGAAGTAGTTTCATTCATTGAACAAAAGGGGCAAATAAAATGAAAACATATGGATTAATACTTGCAGCAGGAAAAGGAACTCGCATGCAATCTGAATTACCTAAATGTGCATATCCAATTTTAAGAAAACCAATGATCGAATATATTGTTGAAAATATGGAGAAATCAATGATTGATGATGTCGTTGTTATTGTTGGTCATAAGAAAGAATATTTAATTGATTTACTTGGTGATAGAGTATCTTACGCAGAACAAAAAGAACAATTAGGAACTGGCCATGCAGTACTAAGTGCTAAAAATGTTTTAGGCGATAAAGAAGGTGTAACCTTCATTATTCCTGGAGATGTACCATTAGTACCTTATCAATTAATGGATAAGATTCTTTGTGCACATAAGGAAATGGGAAATGATTTAACGGTTGTTTCAATGATGATGGACTATCCAAAGTCATATGGAAGAATTGTTAGAGATGAGTATGGTACTGTAATTGGAATAGTTGAAGAAAATGATTGCAATGAATATCAAAAATTAATTAAAGAAGTTAATACGGGTATTTATGTTGTTGATAATAAGAAACTTTTTGAAGCATTAGAAAAGATTAAACTAAATGAAAGAAAAAAAGAATACTATCTAACAGATATAGTAGCAATTATGTATCAAGATTATAAAGTTAATTCATTTGTTGTTAGATATCCACATTTAGCAATGGGTGTTAATGATTTATATGGAATAAGTGTTGCTGAAAAACACTTAAGAGAATCAATTAATAAAGAGCTAATGTTATCTGGGGTTGCTATTATGAACCCTGAAACAGTAACGATAGGTCATAGCGTTGTTATTGAAAAGGGTGTATCAATATTACCAAATACAACAATAACTGGAAATACAGTTATTAAAGCTAATGCTGTTATTGGACCAAATACAGAAATACACGAATCAATAATTAATGAAAATGCCCACATAAGACATTCATATGTTTATGATTCTGAAATTGGGGAAAATACAACAGTGGGACCTTTTGCTCATATAAGAGAACATTCAGTTATCGGATCAAACAATAGAGTTGGAAACTTCGTTGAAATTAAAAAATCAACAACAGGTAATGATACAAAAATGGCGCATCTATCTTATATTGGTGATAGTGAAGTTGGAAACTTTGTTAACTTTGGCTGTGGATCAGTTACAGTTAACTATGATGGTAAATTAAAACATAAAACAAAAATTGGTAATGATGTATTTATTGGATGTAATGTTAATTTAATTGCTCCAATAGAAATTGGAGATAATGTCTTTTTAGCTGCAGGAAGCACAGTTACTGAAAATGTTCCTAGTGGTTCCCTTGCAATAGCAAGAAATCGTCAAATCAATAAAGAAGATTATTCTAAAAACTTAATACAACCTAAATCAAAGGTTGAAAGAAGTGCAAATAAAGAAATTAAAGAAGATAAATAATATTAAGATATACTCCCTATGTTTGAGGGAGTATTTATCTATTTAGATAATAAAGTATAGATTTCTATGCTTTTGCCAAACGGCAAAGTTGAGATTATTATTGTATTATATATACAAAAGTGATAAAATACAATTAAAGATATTTAGTAAAGTTTTACTAAAAAAGAAAGAGGGTTAAAAAATGAAAGTTTTAGTATCAGGAGGAATGGGATTTATTGGTTCGCATACTGTGGTTGAATTAATAAATAGTGGTCATGAAGCAGTTATTGTTGATAACCTATATAATAGTTTTAAATCAGTATTAACAAGCTTAAAAGAGATTACTGGTAAAGATATACCTTTTTATGATGTGGATGTTACAAATGAAAAAGAATTAGAAGAAGTGTTTGAAAAAGAAAAAGTTGATGCAGTTATTCACTTTGCTGGATATAAAGCTGTAGGAGAATCAGTTTCAAAACCTTTAATGTATTATAAGAACAATTTATTAACAACTATTAATCTTGCAGAATTATCACAAAAGTATAATGTAAAACATTTTATTTTTAGTTCTTCAGCAACAGTTTATGGTGATCAAGAATCACCACTTAAAGAAAGTATGAGACTTGGAGAAACAACAAACCCATATGGTGAAACTAAAAAGATGAGTGAAAGAATCTTAACAGATTTTTCAAAAGTTAATCCAGATTTCCACATTGTTTTATTAAGATACTTTAATCCAATTGGAGCACATGAAAGTGGATTAATCGGTGAAGTTCCACAAGGAATACCAAATAATTTAATGCCATATATCACACAAGTAGCAAGCGGAAAAAGAGAAAAACTATTTGTTTTTGGCAATGATTATGATACTAAAGATGGAACTGGAGTAAGAGATTATATTCATGTTGTTGATTTAGCTAAGGGACATCTTGCAGCACTTACTAAGAGTAAGAGTGGATTATCAGTATATAATTTAGGAACTGGCGAAGGTGTTTCTGTTCTTGAACTTATTGAAACATTTAAGCGTGTAAATAAAATTGATATTCCATATGAAATAACAACTAGAAGAGCAGGGGATGTTGCTAGTGTTTATGCTGATGGAACAAAAGCTTTAAAAGAATTAGGATTTAAAACTAAATTAACACTTGAAGATATGGTTAGAGATTCTTGGAATTTTGAAAAAAACTTAAAATAACAAAAACAACGACTTTAAATTGAAAAAGTCGTTGTTTTTTTAGAATTGTAAAATTAAACTATTTTTTATTGGCTGTATAGATTATGCCTTTTTCTAAATTTATTCCTCTTAAGTCAATAATTGGAATCATTATACTACCTCTTGAGTCATCTGTTATGCTATTAATCATACTTCTCACAAATGGGAAACTTACTGAGAAGAATAGATGCAATGCTTGCTCATTGTTTATTTTTTCTCTCCATGATTCGTCATTAATTTTAAATTCTCCTTTGAAGACAAATGATGATACATCTTGGTTTTCAAACTTCAAATCAATAGTAATAAAGATTGTTTCTATCAAATTTTTTTGTGAATGTTTAGCTGAAATTTTAAAAAATTCGGGTTGTGTATCTTCGTCTCTATTATAATTTACTTTAATTAAATTTATAGCAATTAGATCATATACTGGTGTATTCATTTTTTTCTCCTTTAACATACAAGTTCTTGACTATTGACACAACTTTTTTCTTGTTCAAAATTATGATTGCTTGGAGTATATTCGTAAGTTTCTTTATGTAAAAAAACATTAGTAATCTTTCTAATTTTTGACACTTTATCTTTTTTAGGGTTTGTAAATTTATAGAATGAGTCAATTACTTTATCATCTTTGTCAATTAAAAATAATAGTCTTGAGGATGTACCTTTGACTGGATTTTTTCCTTGTTCCCATTTTTCAACTGTTTTGACTGATACTCCTAGCATATCAGCAAAAGATGTTTGAGTCATGTTTAACTTATTTCTGATAGACTTAACACTATCAGATGTAATTATACTGTCTACATCAATAACTTCAAGTTTTGATGTAGCTTTCTTACGCAATTCATCAAAATTGATTTTTTTAGTTTTAGACATTTTTATTATTCTCCTTTATTATCTAAGTATTCACTTAGTAACCTTTCAAGGTTCTTTTCTTCTTTTTTATCCAAATTTTTCTTTTTAGATTTGGAGTATAAATGTAGTAGAAAAATGATTGCCTCATCTAAATCTACTAAAATAATACATCTATACCCGGATCTTTTTCCTTTGTTTGAACATTCGTCTGGGATACGGAGCTTACTTATGAAAACATGAGATTTATTCCCTAATAGGATATCTCCATGTTGTTTCTTGTTACAACAAGACAAGATGTGACTTGAGAGTTTTTTTTGGTTATTTGCATTACAAGTAGAAAAATATTTAATATCTGAATCGATATTAAATATGTAGTTATCAAAGATTTCGGTTAATGTTGAAGTATCTTCAATTAGAACTAATTCAGCCAAGTAAATTTCCTCTCTTTACCCTATTAAATAGGGTTGAAAATATTATAACATCTATTCTTACTCTTGTCAACATATTTTGTTTTGCACATAGAATATGTGGTTATCTTATGATAATCATTTTAATGTCAATCTATATTATTAAGTTAGTTTTTTATAGTTTTCTTCAATTATTCTAATGATATTATTAATTTCTTTTGATTCACTTAAGAGATTTTCTTTTAATTGAATCTCTTTTGCATTGTTAATAATATATTTGAAATCTTTCACAATTTTTTTAAGTAGTTTAGGACCATTTAATCCCCAACTTGTTAATTCTTTTTCGATATCTTGTTTATTTATTTTATCAAAATCATACTTTTTATTTATTGACATTGCCATATTGTGAGATAGTTCCTCATATATTCTCGTAGAGACTAAATCATAGAATGGAGATAGTTTATATGAATTATTAATATGCAGCAAAGATAAATTTTTCCCATGATAGTCACAATTACCAATTAAATAGTTATAAACAGATATTTTAGCTAATAAAATTAAATCTAGCGGAGAAGAAGAATAACTTTTAAGAGCATCTACGATCTTAATAAAACTTGGACCACCTTCCTCTTGGTATTTATTTGTTGGCTTAACTGATAATATTTGACAAAAATCTTCTTGGTGTATTCGTTTGATATCCGCATTATTCTTTATACGATCAAATCTTTCTATTAACAAATATAAATAGTTCGTACTTTTTTTTATTTCCATAGATGAAACATTAATCCCTAAAGACTTTGCTAATTCAGTACAAAAAAACTCATTAAGTAAAATATTAGGAGCAATTGGATTAATGAATTTTATTATATGAGTTGATGGAAATTTGAAATTTGGAATGTAATAAATATCATCTCGTAAAATTAAAGTTGTCTTATTTTGTGCCCCTGCTAAGGATAAACGCATACCTTTTTGATAATAAGGAACTCCATTATCGTATTTATGTAATAATGAATGAAAATCATCGGTAGATAATTCTTTCGGATATGGAAACTCTTTAGATTCAATGTTTTTATTTGAAAGATGAATTGCTCCTGCACAATCTTCACCAATTATATTTAATAAAGAAAAAGGATTTTTTTCTGAAACAAGATACACAGAAGCGATTGTCTTTATAATATCTCCCTCGGGTAGTAAGTTTTCAAAGAAAGGAGTAACAATATTCTTATTATATGTTTTGTTTTCTATTGGCATTGATAATGAAATAGGTGTGCTAACATCATCTGAATAAGTAAACGATAAACTTTTTCCATTCGTTTCAGTAAGTGTTCCAACGTGTTTTAAATTTAAATATACTTCTAGTGTTCTAGTCATTATCAGTTACCTCAATCTTTAATTTTAATACAGAAAGAACACTTAGAACTTTTTCTAATTGAAGAGTAGGTTTACCTTTTTCTAAGTCAATTATAAACCTTGTTCCAGTGTTTGAAAGTAATGCAAGGTATTCTTGAGTAAGGTTTAATTCTTTTCTTTTTCTTTTTATAATAAGCCCAATATCTTTTGAATTCATAAATATTCCTCCTCGGTAATAATTTACATTAATTATAGCATTTAAATCAAAAAAAGGCAATTTTATTCCTCCTCGGTAATAATTTAAAAAAATTGTTTGAAAAAGTTTGTATTAATTGTTAAATATTCCCTTTCGGTAATGTCTTTTTATTAATACTAAGTCTATATGACTTTATAAGGCTAAATAAACTAAGATAATGCTTTTGTTATGCCATTATGTATATACAATTTTTTTGAAAAAATGCAAAAAAAATATTGACAACAAAAATATATTTGGTGTAAAATCTTTCCATTGAAAAGGGGGAACACCAATGAAACACACTAAAGAAACAGTTTTAAAATCAATTGAAGAGAATAACGTTAAGTTTATTAGATTACAGTTTACAGATATGCTAGGTGTAGTAAAGAATGTTGAAGTTCCAGTGTCAAAAATCGACAAAGTATTAAACAATGAAGTTATGTTTGACGGATCAAGTATTGATGGATTTGTAAGAATTCAGGAAGCAGATATGTATCTTTATCCAGACTTAAATACATGGTTAATAATGTCATGGGAAAATATTAAGGTTGGAACAGTAGCAAGATTAATATGTAATGTCTATAAACCTGATGGCACTCCTTTTGAAGGTGATCCAAGATTCATTTTAAAGAAACAATTAAATGAAATGGAAAAGCTAGGCTTTACAGCATTTAATACTGGTGTTGAACCTGAATTTTTCTTATTCAAATTAGACGAAAACAAGAAACCAACACTAACATTAACGGATACTGGTGGGTATTTTGATTTATCACCAATTGATGCATCAGAAGATGTTAGACGAGATATTGTCTTAGAATTACAACGTCTAGGTTTTATTGTTGAAGCTTCTCATCATGAAGTTGCTTATGGGCAACATGAAATCAATTTTCAATTTGATAATGCGTTAGAAGCATGCGATAATATTCAAACATTTAAAATGGTTGTTAAAAATATCGCGAGAAAACATAATTATCATGCAACTTTCATGCCAAAACCTGTTGCAGGTATTAATGGTAGTGGAATGCATACTAACTGTTCGCTTCAAACAAATGATAATACTAATGCATTTTATGATAAAAATCATCCAGATGGATTAAGTGAAGTTGCATATCAGTTTATTGCTGGGGTTTTGAAACATGCTAATGAGTTTTGTTTGGTAACTAATCCAATTGTTAATTCGTATAAAAGATTAGTTCCAGGATATGAAGCACCATGTTATGTATCATGGAGTAAAGCAAATCGATCAACAATGATTAGAATTCCAGCGACTCGTGGAAAAGGAACGAGAGTTGAAGTTAGATCTGTAGATCCATCAGCAAACCCTTATTTAGCAATGGCAGTTATTTTAGCTGCTGGACTAGAAGGAATAAAAAATAGATTAACAACAGTTCCTGTTGAAATAAATCTATTCTCACTTTCTGATTCAGAAAGAAAAGCGTTGGGAATAAAAAATCTTCCTGAGAATTTAAGTGAAGCTATTAATGTATATGAGACTAGTATATTTGTTGAAAACATCTTAGGAAAGCACTTATATAATAAATTGTTAGGTGCAAAGAAAAAAGAATGGAACTCATATAGAACGGCTGTTTCTAAGTGGGAAATAGACGAATATTTGGATGTTATATAGTATTTAATAGTTGAAAGGGTAGTTTATACTATCCTTTTTTAATGTTAAAATTTAGAATTGTAAACTTTCAAATGTTGACAAATAGTTGACAAAATGTATCGAAACTACTACAATAAGTGTATGTAAAAAATATATCTGTAAGGATAAAGTTAAAATGAAAATATTTTTAAAAGTTTTAAAGGGAATTTTAGTAGGATTAGGGAGTATTCTTCCGGGATTAAGTGGTGGAATGATTGCTGCTTCATTTAATATATATAAAGATTTGATTGAAGCACTAAATGGATTCATAAAAAAACCGATTAAATCGGTATTAAGTATTTGGGAATATTTGGTTGGGATATTTATTGGTGTTGCAGTTGGCTTCATTTTAATAGCAACCGTTTTAAAATTATTTCCAATTCCAATAACGATGCTTTTTGTAGGATTAATTATTGGTGGAATACCTGAAATATATAATGGAATTAAAAATAAAGAAAAAAAATGGTATCATTATCTTGTAATGGTTGTAATGATGGTAATAATGATTGTTTTATTGACATTAAAACCTGCTGATATGGTATCAATAGGAGCCCCAAAGATTTATTTTGTATATATCTTAATTGGAGTTTTAACAGCACTAACTTTAATTATTCCAGGACTCTCTGGGACGATGATATTGATGGCATTAGGATTTTACACCTATATGACAACTACAGTTGCTGATTTTATTAAGTATGTTATTACATTGGATATTAGTAATGCGTTAAGTAATTTATCCGCTGTAGCAATAATGGCATTAAGTGGTTTTATAGCACTTATTATTTTTTCAAAATTATTACACTATGTTTTGAAGAAGTATGAATTGGTATTTAATATGGCGATTTTTGGAATATTATTAGTTTCACCTATTAATATTATTTGGACATTACAAATAGAAGATGAAGGTATTTTTACTAATCTATCTGTTTGGACTTATGTTTTTAGTATATTATCATTAATCGTAGGGGTTATTGGTGCATATAAGATGTTTAAACTTGGTAAAAAGGTGGAGGAAGAAAATGAAATCGAAAAGACTTTTGAGTAACCTTGTATATGTAATGCTAGATGCAATAAGCATTACACTTTCATATTTAATATCGATTTTTATTGTAAATGTATTGGGGATTAAATTTAACTTTGTAGGATTACCATATGTTCTTGTTTTAGTGATATTCTTGAAGATCGTTTTATTTTATATAATAGGAATATATCATATTATTTTAGAACATTTAAACTTTAAAGGGGTTTCTAGGATTGTCGTTGTTACAGTTGCAACTAATATTTTAATTGTTATTATGTTATTGATTCCAGGGGTTCCTAAATTTATGCCTAAATCAATGTACATATTTATAACAACATTTGAAGTTTTGACATTAATTGGTTATCGATTATTATATAGATTGTCAATCTATTTAAGCACAAGTTCAAAGAAGAGTGTTGCCACATCTAAGAAAACTCTTATTCTGGGTGCTGGATCTGCAGGAGAATTAGCATTAAAAGAAATTGAGCAAAATAAGAATTTGAATAATTATGTGGTAGGATTTTTAGATGATGATGATAATAAAATCGGCAAAAGAATTTCAAACAAAAGAGTTATTTCATCAATTAAAGACATTGATAAGATTATTGAACAGTATGAAATTGAAGAAGTTATAATGGCAATAAATAATTATCCAAAAGAAAATATTAATAAACTACTTAACAGTTTAAATAAATTTGAACATATTCAGATGAAACGTATATCACTTGTTGATGGAATAAGTGATGATGAAAATCAAGTTTTAAGAATTGTGGATATTAAAGTTGAAGATTTATTAGACAGAAATGAGATTAAGTTAGCAACTAATGATATTTCAAATTTCATTGAAGGCGAAACAGTTTTAGTTACTGGTGGTGGTGGATCAATTGGTAGCGAACTTTGTCGTCAAATATTTGATTTTAAACCAAAAAAACTTATTATATTTGATATATATGAAAATAATGCATATGATATTCAAATGGAACTTGAAAGAAAAAAATTTAAGGACCATTCAATTAAAGTTGAAATAAAAGCATTAATTGGTAGTGTATATAATATGAAAAGACTTGAAGATGTTTTTATTGAACATAAACCAACGATTGTTTTTCATGCTGCAGCATATAAACACGTTCCTTTAATGGAAGAAAGCCCAGTGGAAGCAATCAGAACTAACGTTATTGGAACTAATAATACTGCAACACTTGCTAATAAATATGGGATTAAAAAAATGGTTTTAGTCTCAAGTGATAAAGCTGTAAGACCAACTAACGTTATGGGGGCAACAAAGCGTTTTGCTGAAATGATAATTACTCACCATAACTATATTGGACCAACTAAGTTTTCTGCTGTTCGTTTTGGAAATGTTTTAGGTTCTAATGGTAGTGTTATTCCATTATTTAAAAAGCAATTAGAAGATGGTGGACCACTAACTGTAACTCACAAAGATATTACAAGATTTTTTATGACAATACCTGAGGCAGTTGGATTAATTCTTCAAAGTGCTGTCTATGCTGATGGTGGAGAAATATTTATATTAGATATGGGAGAACCTGTAAAAATTTATGATTTAGCTAATAAAATGATAAGACTTGCAGGACTTAGACCAAATGTCGATGTAAATATTGAGATAGTTGGACTTAGACCTGGTGAAAAACTATATGAAGAACTTTTAGTTGACCACAGCGCAGATAAACATTTAAAAACTAATCATAGTAGAATTTTTATTGAGAAACAAAAAGATGTTCAAGATAAAGAATTAGATTTAAGCTATATTACTGATCATTTTGAAGAGTTTGATAGTTGCCATGTAAAGAGGATGTTGGCACATGTGATAACTACTTATCAAATTGATGGAGATAAAGAAAACTAAGTTTTAATAAATACATATTTAATTTGAGTGCTTTTGCACTCTTTTTTTACTTCTAATTAATAAATATCAATAATAAGTTGAAAAAAAACGGAAATTATGCAATAATTGTTATGTTCTATAAACGAACAAAAGTTAAGGAGCATGATTAAATGGACAATAAAAATAAAAAATACATTAAAATTTGGGGAGAACATATTGATCTTTTAAGATTTATTATTGGAGTTATAATATCAGTAGTTTTATTAGTTATTGCAGTGCTTATTTCACCAAAAGAAGGGCAGACTAAACTAGTTTATGGACTAATTGCTGTTCTAATAGGCTTTATTATAAACATTGTTTTTATTAAACCAAAAAGAAATATTAAAATTGTTGAGGGAAAAACAGATGACAATTGATTTAATAATATTATTACAAATGATCTTAGCAGCTTTTTTAGGAACTTTATTATATACACTTATAGGTATTATCCCAGGAACAGATGAGACATCTGTTTTAGTACCAGTGACAGCCTTATTAGTAGCACTTGGAGTTTCACCAATTGTGTTATTAACATTCTTTATTGCTTCAGTAGTTGCATTAAATTTGACTGATTCAATACCAACAGCATTAACATCAATACCAGGTGGTGTTATGTCAACGCCACTTATTGAGAGTAGTCAATACTTGAAGACTAAAGGTTTAACAACAACAAGTATTAGAAAAATGACAATTGGATCACTTATAGGAACGTTGGTTGCTATTCCATCAGCATTAATTGTTGTTTTAATAGTTCATTTGATAAAAAAATATACAGGATTTCCATTAGAAGATTATGTTAGCAAATATAGTGGACAAATCTTTTTTGTTGGAGGGATTTTATTAGCGCTTCTAAGTAAGAAAAAACTTCTTTCAGTATTAGCAATAATTCCCTTTGCATTATTGATTGCAGGAGTTAAAAAAATTCATCCAATAAGTAATACGCCATTCTTTCTAAGCATAACTTCTGGACCTTTGTTAGCTAGTATGTTTTTGTTAATCATTCCAAAGTATCGAAAGAAAGCAATCGTATATGGGAATCAAGACATTGAAATAGAAAAAGATACACATGAAAAAATTAATATTTTTAAAATTAATGATAAATTAGAAACGAAAAAATCAATACTAGCAAGTATTTTAGCTAGTGTAACATTCTTTTTATCACCAGTTGGTATGACACTTTTAATTGGAGAATCAGTTACAAATAATATAGAGGATGAAGAAAAAAAAGCAACTACTAAAGTAAGTGTTATGAATGCAATTGCTAATGCAGCATATTTAGCAGGGATAATTATTTCTTTATTAGCATTTAAAATGCCAATTTCTCCTGCAGCGATTGGACCAGGTGCTAAACTTTTTGATCCTGAATCTAATGTTTTATCTTTAACTTTTGGTAATAGTATGGTTGCAATTCTAATTGGTGTTGTAATTGCACTTACAATAACAGTTTACTTATCTTTAAAATACTCATCAAAAATGACAAGAATAGTTTTTAAGTATATCTCACATGAAGCAGTATTAGCACTTTTATTATCTTTAGTGTTTTTACTTGTTTACTTAGATGCGGGATTATTAGGAATTCTTGGTATAATAGTTGTTGGTTTAATAAGTGGTCTCATTAATAAGTTAGGAGTTACATATGGAGTTCAATTTATGGCTCTTTATGCATCACCATTTATTCTACAAATATTACAAACAGTGTTAGGGGTTTAATATGCATAGTAAACATAAAAAAATTGGTTATGGAAGTTCAGGAGCTAAAATAATCTTAATCGGTGAGCATTCGGTAGTTTATGGTAATCCTGCAATAGCTATTCCTTTCAATGCTGTTAAAACTTCAGTTTCAGTATATGAAACAGAAGAAGAAATCACTATTGATTGTATGTATCATAAAGGTTATTTGATAGATGGTGATCAAACTATTTTCGGAGTTAAAGAACTCATCAATCATATTCTTGAAAAATTTAAAAAAAACAAGCATGGTTATCATTTTAGAATCGAATCAAACATTCTTGGTCAAAGAGGTTTAGGATCTAGTGCTTCTGTAAGTGTTGCAGTTGTTAGAGCATTATATGATGCATTTGATAAAAAACTAGATGACAATACACTAATTGATTTAGCGATGTATGCTGAAAAAATCCATCATGCTAATCCAAGTGGATTAGATGTTTATACTTTAGTTTATCAAAAACCTATTTATTACATCAAGAATGTTGGTTTTAAAGCATTAGATATTAATTTTGAAGGTTATTTAGTTGTTTTAGATAGTGGAATGATGAGCCAAACAAGAATTGCAATTAAACATGTTTTAGATTTGAAAGAAAAAGAACCAATAAAAGTTGAAAAAGCTTTTAATGAAATAAGCGATTTAACAAATCAAACTGTTGGTTTACTAGCAAACAACAAAATTGAAGAATTAGGTAAAGTTTTAAAAAGTGCTCAAATCTCTTTAAAAACTATTGAAGTTAGTAATCAAACGATTGATGATTTAATTAGTATGATTGAAAACAATGGAGCAATTGGTGCCAAGTTAACTGGTGGCGGAATGGGTGGTTGTGTAATAGCAATCACAAAAACCCAAAAAGAAGCGAATGAAATAAAAACAAATATGATGAACGAGTATGGAATTTCTAATGTTTGGATTTATCCACTTAAGGAGTTGTAATAAATTGAAGATAAGAGCATATGTCAATTTCGCACTAATTAAATATTGGGGAAAAAAAGATGAAGGATTGAAACTACCATATCAAACTAGTCTTTCTTTTACTGTTGATAAACTATATACTGAAACTGAAGTTATTTATGATAAAAATCTATATCAAGATATTGTTATTATAAATGGCAAGAAAGATGAAAAAATGGGTAATAGAGTTGCAAAACATATGGATGTTATAAGAAGGGAATATAACATTAATTCATATGCACATATTATTTCAGAAAACTTTGTTCCAACAGGTGCAGGTTTGGCTTCAAGTGCATCGGCTTTTGCTGCACTAGCATATGCCGCTACGAAAACTTATGGATTAGAACTTAGTAAAACAGAATTATCAAGATTAGCGCGTATTGGATCGGGTTCTGCTTCACGTTCAATTTATGGTGATTTTGTTATTTGGAATCATGGAGATGATAAAACAAGTGTCTCTAAACCATTAGATGCTAAATGGGATGATTTTAGAGTTATAGTATGTATGATTGATGAAAATGAAAAAGAATGTAGTAGTAGTGATGCAATGAAAAAATCTGTTATGAATGAAGAGTTATATTCAAATTGGGTTTTAGAAAGTCAAAAAGATTTAAGTGAAATGCTTCAAGCAATAGAAAATAAAGATATTGAACATGTTGGAGTGATTGCTGAAAAAAACGCAGAGCATATGCATGCATTAATTGAAGCAACAGGTACTAAATATAAGACAGAAAAAACATTAGAGGTCATTAGTAAAGTAAAAGCTCTAAGAGAAAAAGGAATAAAAGCTTTTTATACAATGGATGCCGGTCCTAATGTTAAAATAATCACAATAGAAAGTGAAGTTGCTGAAATAAAGAAAAATTTATTAAATATACAAATGATTGTTTGTAAAGCAGGATTTGATGCTCACGAAGTATAAAGGTAAATAGTTATGGATAAAAAACAATATTTAACAACAAGTGAATTTGCAAAACTTTGTGGTGTAACAAAACACACATTATTTTACTATGATGAAATTGGACTCTTAAAGCCAAGTTTCCTTGGAGAAAACGGATATAGATATTATGACTGGAGATTATCAAGTACTGTTGATTTAATTTCCGTTTTAAAAGATACTGGATCATCTTTAAAAGAAATAAAAACATATATAAAAGAAGGTAATTTGGAAGATTTGAAACAACTTCTAAAAGATAAAAAAAGAATCATCGATAAAAAAGTTAAATCATTGACACATTTAACGAAACTAATTGATAATACAATAATAGGAATAGATAATGAAAAGAAGTATCCACGTGATCCTTTTATTGAATTTAGAGATGAAAGTTATTATATCATAGAGAAATTCCCTAAAGATTTTACAATTAAAGGTTACTCAGAGACAATTTCAAATCATATTATGTATTGTGATGACAATTATTATGGAAATGATTTTTTTATTGGATTCTCAATATCTGCTGATAAACTACCATCAAGTGAATTAGAACTTTATGACTTTGTGCATACAAGAATTAGTTCAAAAGTTAAAGATGAAAAACTTTTTATAAGAGAAAAAGGTTATTATGTTGTTTATTATTATGAAGGTAGTTATGAAAGCTTACATATTGCAAATCAACGTATCATTGATTATTTAAATGAAGAAGGATATGAAATGATTGGATATTCATTTGAACATGAGATTGTTAATTTTTTGTTAACAAGTAATCCTGATAAATATATAACTGAAATATCTATTCAAATTAGAAAAAATATGTAAAAAGCCTTGGAAAATTCCAAGGCTTCTTTGTTATATTGCTTCAAATTGAGAATTATAAAGGCTATAATAGAATCCTTTTTTAGCAATTAATTCATCATGAGTTCCTATTTCGACAATATCTCCTTTATCCATAACTAAGATTGTGTCGGCATCTCTAATTGTTGATAATCGGTGGGCTATTATAAAACTAGTACGATTCTCCATCAATTTGTTCATTGCTTTTACAATTTGTTTTTCAGTTTTGGTATCAACACTAGAAGTAGCTTCATCTAAAATAATAATTTTTGGATTTGCTAAAAAAACTCTAGCAATTGTAAGAAGTTGTTTCTGTCCTTGACTAATATTGGTAGCATCCTCATTTAATTTTGTATCGTATTGTTCAGGTAAGTTTTTTATAAAAGATGCTTCAGCTTGATTTGCAGCTGTGATAATCTCATTTCTATTCGCATTTTCATTACTATAACCTATGTTATCGCTAATTGTTCCATTAAAGAGCCAAGTATCTTGTAAGACCATTCCAAATAAAGAACGTAGCTTCGCTTTAGAGATATCTTGAATATTTATGCCATCAATTAATATTTCACCCGAAGATATTTCATAGAATCTCATTAAAAGATTGACAAGGGTTGTTTTACCAGCTCCGGTTGGTCCAACAATGGCAATTTTTGATCCTTGTGATACATTAAGACTAATATTATTTAAAATAGTTTTATTTGGATAGTATCCAAACGAAACGTTATTTAGCGAAACATTACCATTAAAGTTTTGATATTCATCATATTTAGGTGTATCCTTGACTTCATCTAATTGATCTAAGACTTCAAAAACGCGACTTGCAGCTGATAATGCTTGCTGTATTCCGTTTAAAATATAGGCGCTTTCAATTGTTGGATCAGCAATTCTATCAGTATATTGAATAAATGCTTGAAGGGTTGATAAAGGAAGTTTGAAATATAGTACTCCAATAAAACCTATGAAAATATAACTGATACTATTAACAATTCGTACTGAAGGAGAAATTAAGTAAATTGCTGTTTCAGCTTTTTTACTTATATTGAATAAATCGGTATTCATTTTATCAAAAGTATTAATAACATTAGGTTCTTGATTAAAAGCTTTTAAAACCATTTGTCCGGTGAAGATTTCTTCAATATAACCATTCACACTTCCTAGTTCTGTTTGATATTTATTAAAATATTTATAGGTTTTTTTACTAACAAGTCCAGTGAAGAAAAGAACTAGGGCAATTGTAATAATAACAATGATTAATAATCGCCATTCAATAAAAAACATAAGAATAATTGAACCAATAATAGTTAGCATAGCTGTTACAAATTGAATTAATCCTTGACGAAGAGTTTCGTTAATTCTTTCAATATCATTTGTTGCTCTACTTAATAGTTCTCCTTTTTCAATCTTATCATAATAGTTAAGTGGTAGTTTTTGTAATTTTGATGCTAATTCATTACGCATTTGTAAACAGATTGTTTCTGATACTCCAGCCATAACATATTGTTCAATGTATTTAAAAAGGAATGATAGAAGATATGCAACAATTAAAACAATTATGTAGATTGTTAATAATTTGGGATCAAATGTTACTGATAATCTAGTATCAAGACTTTGTTCAACATGAAGGATTGCTTTTGCAATAATAAGAGGTGTTAAGAGTGAAGCAATTGTTGATAAAACAGCAAAACTTAAAACAATAATAAGTTTTTTCTTTTGTGTAAGTAAATAACTAAAAAATCTTTTCATAATAATTTTTTTCATAATAAATCACCAAATAACTCTTTCTCTGTCATTTGCGATAACGCAATATCTAAGTAAGCTTTGTTAGACTTAATTAGTTCATGATGAGTACCTAAACCAACCATTTTACCATCTTCTAAAACTACAATTTTATCAGCATCCATTATTGTCGTTATACGTTGTGCTATGATAACAGTGATTGCATCTTTTATATTTTCTTTTAGTTGTTTTCTTAATGCGGAATCAGTTTTAAAATCTAGGGCACTAAATGAATCATCAAAAACATAAATATAAGGTCTTTTAACTAAAGCTCTAGCAATACATAATCTTTGTTTTTGACCACCGGATAAATTAGTTCCTCCTTGAGCAACGTATGAATCATAGCCATCATCTTTATTTATAATAAAGTCATGTGCTTGAGCAATCTTTGATGCTTTAACTAAATCGTCATAAGAAGCATCTTTATTTCCAAATTTTAAATTTGAAGCAATCGTTCCTCTAAATAAAAATGCTTTTTGGGGAATATAGCCGATATTATCTCTAAGAATAGTTTGATTAATTGTTGATATATCTATTCCGTTAAGTAGAATTTGACCAAAAGTGACATCAAAGAAACGGGGTATTAGTTTTGATACTGTTGATTTACCCGAACCTGTTGATCCTACGATTGCGATTGTTTCACCACTATGTACTTTAAAATTCAAGTTTTTTAGTGTATCAGATGATGAATCATGATATGTGTATGAAACATTTTTAAACTCTAGTTCTCTAATATTAGTATTGAATATTTCAGATATCTTTCCGTTTGAAACACTAACCTTTAAATCTAAAACTTTATTAATTCTTTTTGCACTCGTTTGTGCACGAGGGATTTCTAAAATAACAAACATTGCCATTAAAATATTGAACATTATTATTGTTAAGTACTCAATCATAGCAGTCATGTTAGTTAGATCACTAAGAGATTTTGCTGTGAAACCACCATAACTTATAATAGAAAGAATACCTAAGTTAATCATTAGAATAAGTAATGGGATTAAAAGCGCGAACTTTTTATTGATTCTAATACCTGTAAGTGCAAAACTAGATGCAGAATTATTAATCTTTTTTTCTTCATGCTTTTCTTTTCTAAATGCTCTAATTACTCTAACACCAGTGATCACTTCTCTAAAAGAATGCGTCATATCATCATATTGAACTTGAATAACATCAAACATAGGAAGAACTTTTCTCCCAATTGATACTGCAACAATGATAAATACTAATAACGAAATTGTCATAATTGTTGCTATTTTAGCATTAGTATTAAATGCAAGTATTAACCCAATAACAATCATTACTGGAGCTTTAAGTAGCATTTGCAAAATCATAATGAAATTAAGTTGAATGATCGATACATCATTTGTTGTTCTAGTCATTAAAGAAGCAGTACCGATTTTTTCCATATCAGATAAGCTATAATCTTGTTTTTTTTTGATTATTTGATAACGAAGATTTTGTGAAAATCTTGTTCCAACATAAGCAGAAGTATAAGTGCTTATAATCATTGCAACACCAGACGCTATAGCAATTAATAACATTCTTACAGTTATTTTAATAATTTCTTGCTTATTATCAGGTCCTATTTCAATCATTTTAGCCATTAGTTTAGCTAAATACATAATCCCGAACGAATAAAAAATTGTTAGTAAAACAGTAATTATTAACGTTCCAATATAGGGTTTTAAATATTTAAATAGTTTAACCATTATATATAACCTCTTTTCAACATTCTCAATTATAAAGTATAGGGTAACCCTAATGTCAAGAAAAAAGTATAAAAAAAAGAAATGCTATAATAATAACATTTCTAGATTATTTTAAACTATTGAAACTGCCATTCCTAAGGCTTCAGGCCCGACATGAATACCTAATGATGGAGTTATTTTTGTAATACTAAATTTTCTAATATTTGGCATTAATTCTTTAATTTGTTTTTCTAACTCTTTAATATTTTCTTTTGTATTACTGTTTAGAAGTGTTACATCATATGCTTTTGCTGTTCCTAAGAAATCTTTAGCAAGTTCAAATAAATTTTTAATTGCATGTTTGTATCCTCTTGTTTTTTTAACAGTATAATATATTCCATTATCATTACAACTAATAACTGGTTTAATCTTTAAGATAGAAGCAATCGTTGCAGATACTAAACCAATTCTTCCGCCTCTTTTTAAATACACTAAGTTATCAACAGTGAAGAAGACTTTTTTCTTTTCAAGATTTTCATTAACTATTTTTACAACTTCATCAAAACTTTTTCCTTCTTTAATTAACTCTAGCGCTTCAAGCGAACTATATCCACTTGCCATACTAATATTCTTTGTATCGATTGTAACGATATTTAAACCTTCATAACTATCAGCAACTTGATTAATAATATTCATTGTTCCACTTAGTCCTTTTGAAATAGGAATAGCGATAACATCAGTAAACCCTTTTTCTTTAATCAAATCTAAAGTATTTAAAATATCTTCAGGACTTGGAAGTGAAGTAGTTACTTTACTAGTATCTAGTTTAGCTAAAACTTCATCTAAAGTTATATCCTTTTTATCAACAAATTCTTTTCCATCAATAATTATTCTAAGGGGTAAAACAAATAAATTCTCATTATTTGGTAAATTAATATCAGACCCTGAGTCTGCGATTACTGCAATCTTTCTCATTTTTTTTCTTTTTCTCCATTCGTTTGTTTTAATTGGTTTAATAGATATTCGCTCATCATTTTTGAAGCGAAGGCAATTGTGGTTGTTTTTAAAGGTAATAAATCGATTTCTAACGGTTCTTGAAAATATTTAACATCAGGTGCACCATTTATTTCTGCAATCATTGCTCTTAATGAATTTTCTAAATAAGTGATAAGTAAATTGAAAGCTTCAACTTTCCCAAACTTATTTGTAATATATCTGATTCCATTGCTAAGACTAGCAAGTGAACTTACTTGTTTTAAAACAGTAATTGCAATAATAAAAGCAACATGATCTTTCGAATATTTTTTCTTAATTGGAGCAGGCATAATACTATTTTTAACATAGTTATTTACCATCGAAGCAGTAAGAATTTTATCGAAAGTTCCAGGTGATGTTATGAAAATAAGACCAACTTGTTCGGTAATATATTCAATGACTTGATCAACATATAAATCAATGTTTGGTAAGTCATCCCATCTAGGAAGTTTTATACTCTCAATAGTAGTTATCCAATCTTTAATATCATCCATTTAAAACACCTCTTCTAGTTTCGAATACTAGATTAACACGTTTTTAAAACAAATGCAATAGTTTTGAATAATTCCAATAATTTACGATATTTACAAAAAAAGCAACATCAAAAAATTAATTTTAAGGGCTTTTATGAGTTTAACATGAATTAGGGTATATATTGGGCTCTAAAACGTTTAAAATGCTTATTTTTTTGCTTATATTATGTTATAATATAAGGGTATGTGAGGGAAGATAAAATGAATCAATTTATTATGAATAACGAAATAATGACATTAACTCAGTTTTTAAAAGTGAATGATTATATAAATTCTGGTGGTGAAGCAAAATATTTTTTAAAAGAATATGTTGTTTTAGTTAATGGGATTGTTTGTGATCAAAGAGGAAAAAAATTATATCCTAAAGATATCGTTATCGTTAATAACGACGAATATATTTTAATCTATGATCAAGAAAGTTAGTTTAAGAAGTTTTAGAAATCATAGTAAACTCGATTTGGAATTTGATAACAAATTTGTTTATATTAATGGTCCTAATGGAAGTGGAAAGACAAGTGTTTTAGAAGCGATTCATTATATATCAACAACTAAATCACATCGAACAAATAATGATGTAGACGTTATTAAGAATGAACAACCTTTTGCAGTTATTAAAATTGATACTGAAAAGAAAAAATACAGTATGGTAATATCTGATAAAGGTAAAATACCAAGCATAAATTCAAAAGAGATAAGAAAATTAAGCGATGTAATCGGTGATTTAAAAGTGATTATGTTTGCTCCTGAAGATTTAAATATCATTAAAGGATCTCCAAGTGTTAGAAGAGGTTTAATTGACTTAGAACTTATGAAAATTGATAAAGAGTATTTAAGTAATTTAAGTGTGTATAAGAATATTTTGAAACAAAGAAATGCACATTTGAAAAATTTAGGATTAAATGATGATTTAACAATTTTAAACATTTTAGGGAAACAATTATATGATGTTGGTATAAAACTTATGAGTAAAAGAAATGAATTTATTAATAAGTTAAACATTGAAACTAAAAATGTGTATCAAAGGTTTAGTGAATATAAAATTGATGTTGTATATGAACCTAATTTAAACAATGAAATGTTTTTAAATCATATAGAAAATAATCAAAAACAAGATATTTTATATAAGACAACTGTTAATGGACCTCATAGAGATGATTTTGTAATCATGTTTAATGATAAAAATGCAAAGAATTCATCTCAAGGTGAGACAAGATTAATGGTTGTTGCTTTAAAGTTAGGGCTCTTAAAAGTCATAAAAAGTGAAGTTAATGATGAAGTTATTTTGCTTTTAGATGATGTTCTAAGTGAACTAGATAATAATGTTCAAAATAAGTTTTTAAATGAATTACCTGATGATGTTCAAGTAATCATGAATAGTGCTATTAAAATAAAAAGCGATAAAATTCAAATAATCAATTTAAAGGAGAATGACAATGAGCGACCATAAAAATTATGATGCTTCCAATATTCAAATATTAGAAGGCTTAGAACCAGTAAGAAAAAGACCTGGGATGTACATTGGTACAACAGGTGCAGATGGATTACACCATTTAGTTTGGGAAATTGTTGATAACTCGATAGATGAAGCATTAGCAGGATATGCTGATGATATCATTTTAGAACTTTTACCTGGAGAAGTAGTAAGAGTTACAGATAATGGTAGAGGTATTCCAGTTGATATCCATCCACATACAGGACGTCCAGCAGTTGAAACGATTTTAACTACACTTCATGCTGGTGGTAAATTTGATAGTGATTCATATAAAGTTTCTGGAGGGCTTCATGGTGTTGGTGCCTCAGTTGTTAATGCTTTATCTGAATGGTATACAGTTAATGTTCATAGAAACAATAAAAACTATTATCAAATGTATAATAGAGGTATTCCTGCAGGAGATTTAATTGAAAAAGGATTAAGTGAACATACAGGAACAATAACAGAGTTTAAATTTGATCCAACAATTTTCAAAGAAACTCAAGAATACGATTTTGAAAGACTAAGACAAAGAATTCAACAATTAGCATTTTTAAATCGCGGAATAAAAATAACAATTAAAGATTTAAGAACAGAAGCAGTTGTTGAAAACACTTATCATTATGAAGGTGGTTTAGTTGAGTATGCAGAGTTTTTAAATGGTAATAGAGTTAAAGTTAATAAAAGTTTGTTTTATGTTGAAAAAATGGTTGATGACATTAACGTTGAAATAACAATGCAATATAACGATTCATTTAACCAAAATATTTATTCATTTACTAATAACATTCCAACTCGAGAAGGTGGAATGCACGAAGATGGATTTAAAATGGCTTTAACAAGAATCTTAAATAACTATGCAAAAGCTAATAAAATGTTAAAAGATACTGAAGATGGGTTTATTGGTGAAGATACAAGAGAAGGTTTAATTGTTATATTGTCAGTTAAGCATCCTGATCCACAATTTGAAGGACAAACTAAAACTAAATTAGGAAATACTGAAGTTAGACAAATAGTAAGTCAAATTTTAAGTGAAGGATTAGATAGATTCTTATTAGAAAATCCACAAGATGCAAAAGCAATTATTGATAAAGTTATCCTAGCTCAACGTGCTCGTGTAGCAGCAAGAAAAGCAAGAGAAGCAACAAGAAGAAAAAATCCTTTAGATAGTTTAGGGTTTGCATCAAAACTTGCTGATTGTCGTACTAAAAATGCTGAAAAAGCCGAACTATATATAGTCGAAGGGGACTCAGCCGGCGGATCAGCTAAACAAGGTAGAGAATCAGAATATCAAGCAATTCTTCCTTTAAGAGGTAAAGTATTAAACGTAGAAAAGGCTAGATTAGATAAGATTTTAAGTAATAATGAAATTTTAATGCTATTTCAAGCTATTGGAACAGGAATTGGTGATGAACTTGATCCTTCAAAAGCAAGATATCATAAAATCGTTATTATGACCGATGCCGATGTCGATGGTGCACATATTAGAACATTGTTATTAACGTTCTTCTATCGTCATTTAAGACCACTTATTGATTTAGGATATATCTATTTTGCTCAACCACCACTATATAAATTATCAAGTGGCAAGAGAATAGAATATGTTTATGATGATGAAGCACTACCTGAAATTGCAGCAACATTTGATGGTCGCTATCAAATGCAACGATATAAAGGGTTAGGGGAAATGAACCCTGAACAGCTTTGGGAAACGACAATGGATCCTGAAACAAGAACATTACTACGTGTAACATTAAAAGATGCTATGGATGCAGACCAAGTATTTAGTATGTTAATGGGTGAGGAAGTTGAACCAAGAAAAGACTTCATTCAAGATAATGCTGAATACGCAAGCGATATCGATATTTAAGGAGTGTAAAAATGGAAGAAAATAAGGATTTAGACTTAAAAGATGAAGTATTAAGTAAAACGACTGAAGGCCATATTAAAGATGTAAACATTTCAAGTGAAATGAAAAAATCCTTCTTAAGCTACGCCATGAGCGTTATTGTATCACGTGCATTACCAGATATTAGAGATGGATTAAAGCCAGTTCAAAGAAGAATTCTTTATGGAATGAATGAACTAGGAATTTATAGCAATTCGGCACATAAAAAAAGTGCGAGAATTGTTGGGGATGTAATGGGTAAGTATCACCCTCATGGTGATTCAAGTATTTACGATACAATGGTTCGTATGGCCCAAGATTTTAGTTATCGTTACTTGTTAGTTGATGGTCATGGTAACTTCGGTTCTATCGATGGTGATGGAGCAGCTGCTATGCGTTATACTGAAGCAAGAATGAGTAAGATTGCTATGGAAATGCTAAGAGACATAGATAAAGATACAGTTGATTTTATTGGAAACTATGATAATAGTGAAAAAGAACCAGCAGTTCTTCCATCAAGATATCCTAACCTTCTAGTTAACGGATCAACAGGTATTGCAGTTGGGATGGCAACTAATATCCCACCACATAATCTAGGTGAAGTTATTGATGGAATATTAGCATATAAAGAAAACAAAGATATAACAATAGCAGAATTAATGAATTTCATTAAAGGACCTGATTTTCCAACTGGTGCACAAATATTAGGCTTAACAGGGCTAAGAACAGCTTATGAAACAGGACGTGGATCAATTGCTATGCGTGCTAAAGCTGAAATTCATGAAAGAAAGAATGGACGTCATAGTATTATTGTAACGGAAATTCCTTATCAAGTTAACAAAGCTTTATTAATTGAAAAAATTGCAGAACTTGCAAAAGATGGAAAAGTTGATGGTATTACTGAATTAAGAGATGAATCAAATCGTAAGGGAATTAGAATTGTTATTGATTTAAGAAGAGATGTTAATCCAAATGTAATGTTAAATAATTTATACAAAAATACACAATTACAAAAATCATTTGGATTTAATATGATTGCTCTTGTTAATAATAGACCTGAAATGGTTAATCTAAAACAAATTATTGTTGAATATTTTAACTTCCAAATTGAAGTAATTCAAAGAAGAACACAATATGAATTAAATAAAGCTGAAGTTAGAGCTCACTTATTAAGAGCATTTGTGACAGTTTTAAATGACGTTGATAATGCTATTGAAATAATTAAATCATCTCAAACTGGTGAAATAGCAAGAGAAAGATTGATGGCTGAATATAACTTTGATGATGTTCAAGCAAGAGCAATCCTTGATATGAGATTACAAAGACTTACTGGTTTAGAAATTGATAAGATTAAAGAAGAAGCAGAACAAATCAGACTTAGAATTATTGAATTAAATCAAATTCTTGCGAGTCACGAAATGAAAGAAAATATTGTTGTTGAAGAACTACAAGAAATTAAAGATAAATATGGTGATGCAAGAAGATCAGAAATAAATCTTCATGATGATTTATCAATTGAAAACGAAGACTTGATTCCTGTTGAAGACGTAATAATTACAGTTACTAACAAAGGTTATATTAAGCGTATGAGAGTTGATCAATATAAATCACAAAATCGTGGTGGAGTTGGTATGTCTGGTATTAAAGTTCATGATGATGATTTTGTTGAACATATAGCAATGACATCAACACATGATTATCACTTATTCTTTACAAACAAAGGACGAGTTTATAAGATTAAAGGATATATTATTCCAGAAGCATCACGTACTGCTAAAGGATTACCAATTGTTAATCTTTTAAGTTTTGATGCTGATGAAAAATTAGCTTCATTCACAAGCATTAAGTCATTTGAAGATGAGAAACAGCATTTAGTATTTGTTACTAAGAGGGGTGTTATTAAACGTACTCCAGTATCTGAATACCAAAATATTAGAACTAACGGAATTATCGCATTAACATTAAGAGAAGACGATGAATTAATAAGTGTTAGAGCAACTGATGGTACTAAGGATATTTTACTTGGAGCAACTAATGGTAAAGCGATTCGTTTTGATGAAAATGATGCTAGATCTATGGGTAGAACAGCGACAGGTGTTCGTGGTATGTCAATTAGTGAAAATGACCAAATAATTGGATCTGCTATAATTGATTCAGATGAAGATGAAATCTTAGTAGTAACGGAAAAAGGTTATGGTAAACGTACTATTGCTGGTGAATACCGCAAACAATCACGTGGTGGTAAAGGTGTTAAAACATTAAATATTACTGATAAGAATGGAATTCCAACGGCATTAAGAGTTGTATCTGGAGATAATGATTTAATTGTTGTTACAGATAAAGGTATTGTTATTAGAACAGCAATTGATCAAATAACAAGAACTGGCCGTGCAACACAAGGAGTTAGAATTATCAATCTTAAAGGTGATCAAAAAGTTTCAACTGTTGCAGTTGTACCAACTGAAAAAGAAGATGAAATAGTTAATGTTGATGGACCTAAGTTTACTCAAGAAGCAATTGAAGTAAATAATAATAAAAAAGAAGCTAGTGATTTAGCTCCTGTTGAAAATGAAACAGAGACAGTTACAAAAGAAAAATTATTTGAAGAATAAAAAAAGTGGGACTTAAAAAGTCCCATTTTTTTAAAATGTTTTGTTAAAAAGAAAAACACCTAGTGCAATATGAATAATAAATGATATAAAGTTCACAACAACAAAATACCAATGTTTATTCTTATGTCTTAGATGATACATTGCAAATAAACCACCTATAGATCCAAAAAAGAAAGACATAAGTAAAAGAGTTTTCTCTTTAGTTCTCCATTTCCCCTTAATAGCTTTTTTCTTATCCATTCCATAAGCACTGTAAGTAACAATACTCATAATTAATAAAACAATTAAATAAATAATAAATGGTGTAGTCATTTAGTTATCCTCCTTGATTTTTACTTATTATAACATTCAGTGATTGCAATTACTAATTTGATACTTTAAAAGTTAGACATAAAACTATATTTATGTTAATATTAATAACAAAAAAAGAAATGAGACTAACTATCAGAAGTCAAGAGATTTGAAGTATTAAACAAGAAAAAACCTCAATCAAGGTTAAATTAAAAATATGAAGAGTATAATCAGCTACATATTATACTAACTTGTTTGTATCAAACGAGACTTTATTAGTTTCAATGTGATAAATTATTCGGATTAATTTCCTAGAGATATTGACTAAAATAACCTTATGATGTTTACCTTGATTTCGTTTTAAGTGATAATAGTCATTTATTTGTGGAATATACTGTAATGAGTAGAAAGCATACATGTAAAGATATTTACGTAGTAGTGAAGAACCACGTTTAACAATTTTTCCGAATCTTTCAGTTGTACCAGATTGACTAATCTTGACATCTAGTCCGGCATAAGCAGTTAGTTGACCAGGATTAGAAAAACGAGTAATATCTCCAATTTCAGCATAAATAGCTGCTGCAGCGATGATGCTGATAGAGGGGATTGTGTGAATCAAGGAATCTGTTTTAAAGTAAAGATTTTCAATTTCCGTATCAAGAACCTCAATTATTCTAACTAATTCAGAATAATGATTGATGATGGTAGTAATTAGTAAATCATATATTTTACTTGAAGTACCAATTGATTCTTTGGCCAAAGATTTTAGTTTTGAAAACTTTGGATATGTGAATTTGCCCCTTGAAAGTTTGCGTAATTTATCAAAGTGGGTCATATTTAAATTAGATATCTTCTCTTTGTTTTTATAGGTTTTTAATATATATAAAGGTGTTTTACCCATTAAATTATTGAAAAAACCTTTAAACTCAGGAAAAGACTTATCTAAAACATTTGTTAGACGAACTAATTGTTTAGAACGCATTTGTAAATAAGTGTCTCGTTGTCTAACTAATTCTTTTAATTCATTTTTATGGTAAAATTTACTATGTAAGGTTTTGTAGTCAAACTGGCCTAACATGGAAGCTATTAGTTTAGCATCAATTTTATCAGTCTTAGTCCTTCTTAACGTAGTAGCCTTGGAAAACTGACTTGTTAATTGAGGATTAAACTCTAAATAAGTATAACCTAATTTAGATAAAAATGATTTCAAATTGATTCCATAATGCCCAGTTGACTCAAAACCTATTTTTATTAGACTTGGATCACTTAAAGCACTTAGCTCATTTTTGAGATTTTGGAATCCATCATAATCGTTCGTGAATGTGAACGAATTAATTTTAACACCTGCATCAGTAGCTATGAAGCAGTCGTGTTTGAATTTTGAGATATCTATTCCAACATGGAACATGATACTCACCTCCTAATGATTTGGCGCAGGGTTTAACGAATCTCTTATTTCTTTAACCTTGTGATAAAGCGTCTAGCGCTAACTAACTAATTGAAAGTTAAAAATAAGAGCCGTAGTAGTTGCCTCATGTAAACGTCAAGCGTTAATAAAATGAAAAAAATCCACGGCGCCTTAAATATATTATAGTAGAAAATAAAGAAAGGATGTATACTCGATTCACCACTATAATCATAAATCGAGTATACAAGGGGGAAAATGAAAAAAGAATATTCATGCGGAGCGATTGTCTATAATAAGGAAAATTTGTTCTTAGTTATTAAGCATCGATACGGAGGACATTACAGTTTTCCTAAAGGCCATATTGAGGGACTGGAAACTAAAAAAGAAACAGCAATAAGAGAAGTAAAAGAGGAAACGAATATTGATATTAAAATTGTAAATGATAAAGAGTTTGTTACTAATTATAAGTTTTATATGGGAGATAAGATGATTGATAAAGAAGTAACATTTTTCTTAGCAGAAGCAATTAGTACAGATTTAATAAAACAAGATGCAGAGGTTAATGAAGTATTATGGTTAAATAAAGAACAAGTTTTAGATATATTAACATATGAATCAGATAAAAAAGCTTTTCTTATTTTAATTACCTTAATTAAAAACTAAAATAATTTGTGATATAATTTTTATATATATGATACGAGGTATATTAATATGCTAGATTGGTTTATGGGTTTACAATCATGGGTTCAAGCATTAATTGCAGGAACATTTACATGGTTTATTACGGCACTTGGTGCTGGTTTAGTTTTTTTCTTTAAAGATATTAAAAAGAATGTTTTAAATACAATGCTTGGTTTTGCTGCAGGAGTTATGGTAGCAGCAAGTTTTTGGAGTTTATTATCACCAGCGATTGAATGGGCTGAAGATAATGGAGCAATACCTTGGTTAGTTGTTGCTATTGGATTTTTAGCTGGAGGGTTATTTTTATATATTGCAGATAAAACAATTCCGCATATGCACTTTGGGAAAAATCATGAAAAAGAAGGAATTCATACAAAATTAAAAAAGAATATTCTTCTTGTCTTTTCAATAACACTCCATAATATTCCTGAAGGACTAGCAATAGGAGTTGCTTTTGGAGCAATTAATAGAGCAAGTGATAATGTTGTTGCTGCAACAGTTGGAGCAATCGCATTAGCTATTGGAATAGGTATTCAAAACTTTCCAGAAGGTGCTGCAGTTTCAATTCCACTTACTCAAGAAAAAATGAGTAGAGGAAAAGCATTTTTTTATGGTCAATTATCAGCAATAGTTGAACCAATTGCTGCTGTACTTGGAGCATTACTAGTCTCATCAATGACACAAGTTCTTCCATATGCTTTGGCATTTGCAGCAGGAGCAATGATTTATGTTGTTGTTGAAGAATTAATTCCAGAGGCACAACAAAACCAATCAACAAAAGGAGCTCATTATGCTGTATTTGGCTTTATGATTGGGTTTACAATAATGATGATTTTGGATGTTGCATTAGGATAAAGGTGATAAAATGAAATTAGGATTAGCACTCGGTGGTGGCGGAGCTAAAGGAAGTTATCAAATAGGTGTTCTAAAAGCATTATATGAAGAAAATCTTTTAGATGATTTAAAGATTGTTTCAGGAACATCAATCGGATCACTTAATGCTTGCCTTGTTATTGGTAAGATGAGTATTGATGACATGATTGATTTATGGAAACAAATTAGTAATAATACACTATATAATAATGGATTAAACAGATTTAAAAGTGATAGATTAGGCTTGTTTGATCAAAGAGTTATGTATGATGTTTTAGTATCAAAACAAAGTCCATCAGATATTATTAATAGTAATATTGTTGGTTACGCTGCTGTTACAAAGATTATTGATAATCAAGGTTTAAGATTTCAACTTAAAAAAGAAAACACTGAGGGAGAAATTTTATGTTTAAATACATCAAATAATCCACATTTAATTGTTTTAGCGAGTTCATCTGTTCCTGTAATCTTTGGACCTACAGAAATTGATGGTAATTACTATGTTGATGGTGGTTTATATGATAATTTACCTGTTGATGTTTTAGTTAATGAAAATTGTGATGTTATTATCACAATAGGATTAACACCTGGATATGATTTAAGTGTTTATAATTCCAATAATGATAAAACAATTATTGATTTTTCACCTAAAAAGAAACTTGCAAATACGTTATTAGGGATGCTTGATTTTAATATGGAACAAATGGAGAAAAGATTTGATTTAGGATATTACCAAGCAAAAGAGTTAATTAATAAATTGAAAGAAGAAAATTTAATAATTGAAAAACAAATAAATAATCAAAAAAAGGGGATTTTTTCACTTTAATAGTTTAAGATAATGTATAATTAAGATAGAAATAGGAGGATTTAAAAATGAAAAAGATTATAAGTTTATTAGTTTTTGTTGTATCATTAGCTATTCTTGTTGGGTGTTCATCTTCAAATGTAGAAATGCCAACAACAAATAAAAAAGATCAAGTTGAGTTATCACAAGAAGAATTGGCAACTAAACTTGAAAATGTTGAAGTTAGTGAAGAAGATGTTGCTAGAATAACAGCTAAAGTAAGATTAGATGCTAAAATATCTGATGAAAAAGCAAATGCAAAACTTGATTTCGATGCATATATTCAAGCAAATGGTAATGCAAAAGTTTCACTATCAGGAAATGTGACATCATCAGCTATGAAATTAAAAGGTAGCGGTGATATATATTCTCAAAACAGTAGTGTATATTTAAACGCTGATTTGAATATGGAAATGAGTGGAACAACACAATCAATTAAAGGAAAATATAAAATTCCTGAATCGGGAGTTACACCTAGTTTACCAGTTGAAATTCCAAGTCCAAATATTGGGGAATTAATTAAAAGTTCTGGAATTATTGAAATGACAGGAAGTTATGAAGGATTAACTTTCTATGAAAAAGATAATGACTTTAGAATAAAATTAGAGGTTACTAAAGACTTATTGAAAAACAATGCTGAAAGAGTCGCAGATTTAGTTTCTAGTTTTGGTGGATCACTAGTTACTAAAGAACAACTTATTGAAGTTCTAAATGAAGTTGACAATATTAAATTTGAATTTGTTATAGTAATAAAAGATAATAAATTTGTTGAAGCAGCTTTAAACTTTAATTTAAAGATTAAAGATGATGAAATTGGCAATATTAATTTGAGTATGGGATTATCTATTAAATTTGGTGAAAAAATGCCAAGTTTTCCTAGTTTTAGTGAATATAAAGATTTTGGTTTTGGATTTTAAAATAATGGCTCTTAGTAATATCGTGTGGTTTTATTGAAAACACCTATGTAATTAGGTGTGGCTAAGTAGCCTATGTAATATAATGTGGTATGTAATAAAGCGGAAGAATCTAAACCTGATTTCTTCCGCTTTTTCTATCCAATCTATTTTAATTTATTCGGGTATTTTAAGGGCTACATCTTTATTAATAGAATAAATGATTCTAGCTCTTAATCTCTTAAAACTTTTAATCCCATTACTAGTCTTAATAATAGTCTTTATTCTAGAATTAGTACCTTCAATTGGTCCATTAGATAATCTTCTATTAGAATCGGATTTAATAAAGGAATTAATAATCTCATTCTTCCAATTAGAAAGTAATTTACCAAAAGATCTAATATCTTCTAACCTGTGATTACGATATTTAGTAATTAAATCAGATAGTAATTCTTTAGCATTATCAAAATTAGAGTTTCTATTAAACTCACGATATTCTTCCTTGATTTTATAAACTTCAGTTAAATCATCATCAATGGATAAAAGAAAATCTTTAATAGAAGATTTATTAAGACTAATTCTAAACTTAGGAATAGAAATATAACCATTATAGATATTATCGTATTCTTTAGTAAAGAAATAATGAAACTTCTTTAACATATAATATTTATCATTCTTATAAGTTTTAAACTCAATATTACCAGCATATTTATTCATTACTTTAATACGATGCTTATTAACGATATCATTAATATGTTTAATAACATGAAAAGAATCAATAGCTATTAAAGCTTTAGGCATAACTTTCGATATAACGTCTTTATAAGGCTTCCACATATCAATAATAACTACTTTAACATTATCTAATTCAGTATGTTTAAGACTAGATAGATATTCTAATAGATATGATTTATGACGAGTTTTTAAAACATCAATTATTTTTTTTGTTTCAAAATCTAAGAATAGACAAGCATAAGGATGTTTAGTCCTTTTTGAAACATGAAATTCATCGATACATAAAAACTTAGGTAATATATTTCTATTTGGATCAACATAATCATCAAAAATATCAATAACAGTTTTAGTAGAAACATTAAAGATAGTAGAAGCACTAGTAAATGTATTAGAAGGATTCTTTAAGTGTTCTAAAATAGATAATTTAGTATAATGACTAATTCTATCTTTATTAATAGTAAAAGGGTTAGGTTCAAAGAAACGTTTTTTACATATTAAACATCGATATCTTCTACTACGATAAATAATATAAGATTTTCTATTTGTAGAAATACTATGAGTTATATTTTTATTTTGGTAGTCATGTGTAGTGGTAATTCCATTGCATAAAGGGCATGGAATAGTTTCTTTTTTAAGCTTAATATGAAAACTAACAATTCCATCAGTTGATACTGCATCAATAGATTCAATTTTATGACTTAAGTGTTCAATTTCTAATACTTTTATGATATTATCATACATGAAAATCCTCCTTGATTATTAAGTGTGCAAAACTATAATAACACAAGAAGGATTTTCTTTATTTATAACCCCAGATAATTACATAGGTATACAATGACCCCAGTTTATTTTTAATAACTAAAATAATTAGGAATATAAAAATAAAAGGCCACGAGGCCTTTTTTTAAAAGTCATATGCTCTTGAATGTTTATTAAGACCAGGCATAATGTTTATACCTTTAGTTATAGCAACGAAGAAGTTAGATCCAAGTGATGGTTTAATTTCTTTAATTGTAATAACAAAGTTTTTTGGTCTACCTAAAAGTTTTGAATCATCTGAAAATGATGAAGGAGTTTTAGCGATACATACAGGTAAATCTTTAATAAGATTATTATATATTTCTAATTGCTCTAAAGCTTTTTTAGTGAATTTAACATCACTAGCTCCATATATCTTAGTAGCAATTTTATAGATTTTATCTTTAGGTGTATCATTTAAATCATATGGTCGATTAATCTCTCTTATTTTATGATTATTAATTGTTTTAACAACAAGTTCTGCTAAATCCTTAGTTCCCCTACTTCCAGAATTGAAACCGTCCGATACTTCAATTTTAAAGTTTTTTTCTTTTGCCCAATTTAGTAAATAATTAATCTCGTCATTAACATCGTTTGTATGTTTGTTGATTGCTATTACAAAATCTAAATTATAGTTTTGAATATTTTCGATATGTTTTTCCAGATGTGGTATACCGTTAATTAAAGCCTCTAGATTAGGTTCAAAATAGTTTTCTGCCCCGCCATGAGATTTAAGAGAATGAAGAGTTGTAACTAAAACAACTAATGAAACATCTTTTTTTAATTCTGGAAGTTTTAAGTCTAAGAACTTTTCCATTCCTAAATCAGCACCAAAACCCGCCTCTGTTACAACATAATCTGCCATTTTAAGAGCAAGTTTTGTAGCAATTATTGAATTACAACCATGAGCAATATTAGCGAAAGGTCCAAGATGAACTAGTGCCGGATTACCTTCTTTCGTTAAGACAACATTGGGATTAAAAGCATCTTTAAGAATAAGCATTAAGGCTCCACTAACCCCTAAATCACTAACAAAAATTGGTTTATTATCAATAGTTAAACCAATTAAAATTTTATTTAGGCGTAACTTTAAATCATCTAGATCATTTGCAAGAGCAAGGACTGCCATTATTTCACTAGCAGCAGTAATAACAAAACTATCTTCACGTAAATCAGTTTGAACTTTTCTTAATGAACGATCATTAACATCAAGTGTTCTAGTCCATAGAACTTTATCGAAACCTAGTTCATTGCCATAAAAAATATGGGCATCAATTAATGCGGATAATAAATTATGTGCTGAAGTTATTGCATGAAAATCCCCAGTAAAGTGAAGATTTATATCTAACTCAGGCTCAATACTGCTAAGTCCACCACCGGTTGCACCACCTTTAATTCCAAAGACTGGACCCATACTAGGTTCTCTTAGGGCAAGCATTGTTTTTGCACCAATAGCATTTAAGCCATCTGCAAGCCCAATTGAGACAGTTGTTTTACCTTCTCCGGCTTTTGTAGGGTTAATAGCTGTTACTAAAACTAATTTCCCATCTTCGATATGATTTAAAGAATTAACCGCTTCAAAGTTAATCTTTCCCTTATCAAAACCGTAAGGTAAAAAGAAATCATTTTTTATATTATACTTTTTAACTACATCAAATATTTTATTCATTTTTCTCACCTCAATATATGTTAAAATATGTTTAACATTATTAATTGTTATTATAACATATAAAGGCGGTAGAATGATGAAGCTGTTTAAAAATGCAACATTTTATACAATGGAAGAAGAGAATAAAAAAACTAATATGGTTTTAACAGATAAAGGAGTAATTATTGCTACTGGTAATGACTGCCTAAGTTATGAGCCTAATGAAATAGTTGATTTAAACGGAAGTTATGTTTTTCCAGGCTTTACTGATGCACATATGCATTTAATTGGATATGGAAGAAAGTTACTTGCTAATGTTATTAAAACTAATGACGTTATTAATGAAATAAAGAATTTTTATAATAGTGAAGATCTATTTGTTGAAGGATATTTTGATTCAGGTTTAACAAAAGACGATTTAGACGTAATTAGTAGCGATTATATGATCATTTTAAGACATAATGATTATCATAGTTTTACAGTTAATTCGAAAGTCTTAGAAAAAATTAGATTTGAACATAAAACGGGCATATTATTAGAAGAAGATGCTAAGAAAGTTTTACCGATTTGGAGTAATTATTCTAAAGAATTATTAGAGAAAATGACTAATAAAGCAATTTTATCACTTTATAAATATGGAATAACAGGTGTTCATACTGACGATTTATCGTATTTTAACAGTTATCAAGAAACACTTGGTATCTTAAATGAAATAACTAAAGAATATCCTTTTAGAATTAATATGTTGATTCATTATGATGTATTTGATGAATACATAGCTAATTATAATATTGACAATAAGTATTTAAAAGATATTCAAGTTAAGCTATTTTACGATGGGACAATATCTTCAAAAACTGCATTGCTAAAAGAAAACTATAAAAATTTAAATACTAATGGATTAAGAATGGATAGCGAAAAAATCTTTTTAGAAAAAATAAAAAAAATAAGAGATAACAAACATAGTGTAGCAATCCATACAATTGGTGACTTAGCATTAAGTGAAGTAACTAATATTTTAATTAAATATAAGAATGATAATGAAATGATTGATAGAATTGTTCATGCATCACTTGCAGATATGGAAACAATTAATAAACTAAGTAAAAGTAATATAGCATTAGATATTCAACCTTTATTTATTGAAAGTGATAAAGAGATTATTAGTGAAAATATAAATCATAATCCCCTAATATACCCATTTAAAGAATATAGTGATCATTGTATTATCTTAAATGGTAGTAGTGATGCACCAGTTGAAAATCCAAATCCTTTATTAGGGATTTATCATATGGGAATTAGCAGATATGAAAGTATAAAAGCCTATACTGTTAATCCAGGAATAACAATTAATGATAATATTGGAATGATTAAAGTTGGATATAAAGCTGATTTTTCAGCCTTTAGCAAAGATTTAATGACTATTAGTTTAGAACAATTAAAAGAGAATGAAGTTTATGCTACGATAATAGATGAAAAAATAGTTTATAGAAATGAGGAAGAATAATGTATATAGATGTTATAAAAAAATATCAACCAATCAATGAACAAGAAGCGGTTGATAAAGCAGCAATTTTAGCTTTTATAAATAGAAACAGTGATTGTTTAAGCAGAGACAATATGATTGCTCATTTAACGACATCAGCAATTGTAGTTAATATGGATTTAACAAAGGTTGTTTTTGCATATCATTTAATTTATAAAGCATGGGCTTGGGTTGGTGGACATAATGACAATGATGATGATTGTTTGAATGTTGCAATAAAAGAAGCAAAAGAAGAGACAGGACTAAAGAATATTGAACCATACTTAAATACTCCAATTATGATAGATATAATTAAGGTGCAAAATCATATTAAACATGGTAAATATATTCCTGATCACCTACATTTGAATTTAACATATTTGTTAGTTGCTGATGAAAATGAAGAATTAAAGATTAAAGAAGATGAAAATAGTGGTGTTAAATGGTTTGCATTAGAGGATATGATTAATATAACCTCAGAAGAAAGAATGAAACCTATTTATCAAAAAGCATTTGATTTTGTTAATAAGTTAAGAAATAATAGAAAATAAAAAAATATTTGAATAATTAAGTGCTATAATCTAAAAAGTGGAAGCGTATCGAAGAGGTCATAACGAGCTTGACTCGAAATCAAGTTGTCTGAAAGGGCACGCGGGTTCGAATCCCGCCGCTTCCGCCATATCTATAATGACCTCATTTTGTTTTTAATAACGTATAGAGTAATCCTTGCATATTTATGTGAGGATTTTTATTATGTGATTTAGCTGATTTATTTAGTAGTAATTAATTCTAATATTATAATGAAAGTCAAACAAAAAGTCTGTATCGTAATAGTTTGCAAATGAGAATTTCTAATTTCTAGAAATAAAATCGACTAATTAAACAAGGTATCCTTGAATGTTAAATATTTTTCAGTATAAAAATGTAAAGTTCTCTTGACATTATTTAAAATGTGATATACAATAAAAATGTAAAGAACATTTAACATTAATGGAGGTATGAAAATGAAAAAAAATGAGATGGAAAAAACCATCAAACTACGTTCTGAAGAAATAAGTTATAAAGTTGCAATATTTGCTCTAGCAATTTGGACTCTATATGAAAGTATTAATATGGTGATAAATAAAACTAAAAGTTTGAACATTCCGATGTATATTTTAATAGTACTTTTATGTGTGCAAAGATTTACAGAGATGTATATTAGCAAAAAAATGGTTGATGGTGATGATGAATATAAAGAACCAAATAAGTTGCTATGGACAATTGGGTCAATTGTAATAGTTGTTTTACTTATTGTTGCAATTGGTATAACAGTTTATGCTACATTGAGCTAGAAGTTAATTGTATGAAGAATAACGTTAAAGAAATTAGAAAACAAATTGGTTTAAGACAAGAAGATATGGCACAAAAATTAGGAGTTAGCCGTCAAACAATTATAGCGATTGAAAATGATAAGTATGATCCATCATTGGAACTTGCTATGAAAATTTCTCGTTTATTTGATTTGTCTATTGAAGATATCTTTATTTTAGAATAGAGATAATAAATTGGAGAGGGAATATGGAAATCGAAAAGTTCTTTAAGAGTTGGTATCGAGTATTTGCAACAAATGTATCTAAAGATATTATGAATAAACGAGTACTTTCTAAAGGAAATTTACCATGGCATATTTTTACATGGGGAGAAGTAGGATCAATAGAAGGACTAGAAGCTTTGAATTGTTTAAAAAAGAGTGATTTTACTGAAGTCATAGCTTTTAGTGGATATCCTAATAATTTTTCAAAGATTAAGAAAATAAAATCGAATGCTGATTTAGAAAAATTATTAGATAATCGTAATGATATTTATATTACTGCTAAAGATTTTTCATGGACTTTTGTTAAAACACATGAAAGTAATTTAGGACCTTATTTTAAATTCAAAGAACTAAAAAATTGTTTAAATTGGTATTGGGATGGATTACATGATGCAAAAATTATTAAAGTGGCTGAGGTTAATTCTGATATTAAAAATAAAAAAAATTATTTAGAATTGCTTCTTGATTCTAGGCAAGCAATTGTTGATAATAAAGTAAAAAATATTCGTTTATATGATTATAAGTTTAAAGATGGAAATTTAGAAAGTATAAAGACTTTTTGGATAAGTGATTCTTTGGAAAAAAATGAAAATAGATATATAATAACGTTAGAAACTGCAGATATTCATAATAATAAATCAATCTTAAAAATAGAGTTTGATTATGCAGAAGTAAAAAGACATTAAGTAAAAAAATCTGGATAATTTCCAGATTTTTTATTTATTAATAGTATTAATTTTTTATAGTATCATTTTATTTGTTCGTTTCTTAGATGAGGACGATAAAATCCGTAGACTACACCTGTTATAATTATGGTTGAATTATTCTTCACAATTAAAGGATCATAAAGATTATTATCAGGGAGCAACATAAGTTCATTATTTGTTTTTCTATATCTTCTAATAAAGGCATTTTTATCAATTGTTCCAACAAGAACAAGATCATTGTTTTCCGGTTCTTTCTTAAGATTAATTAAAACGTAATCTCCATCATAAAATGTAGGAGACATTGAATCATCATCTATCTTAAAGTAAATATAGTTTTCTTTTATATCAACATCAGCAGTTAAGTAACCGATAGAATCTTTAAGATTAAATTTTCCATTAACTAGAGAAGTAATAATAGGAATAGGTTTAAAAGTATTTTCTTTCAAAACAAACTTTTCATTATCAGATAGACAAAGCAAATAATCAGAAGAAACACCAAAGAACTCAGACAACACTTTAATGTGTTGTTGAGATAAAAATGATTCTCCTCTTTCAATTCTAGCAAGTTGACTATAATTGATATTAACTTTTTCATCTAATTCTCTTAAAGAAAGGTTATTTCGCTTTCTTAGTTCTTTTAATCTTGTTTTCATAGTATTGATTTTATGTTTTTTTGAATGCTCATTCAACAACTTGAAACTATTTGTATTATATTGCCACAATTTTGTTGATAATACGTTCAAATAAAACTGCTATTTGAATTGATAATTCACAATATAGAAAAGGGTAATAGTTTTGTAGTCTTCTAGTTCAAAGAAAGAAGTGTTTATATAAATTTAAAATAAAAATCTTATATTTATTTTTGATGTCTAAATTAAAGATGTTATTGTCTACGGTTTATATGAATAAATATTAGGTATTTTTAAAAAGCTGAAAATTAACAAGTTAATAATTATTATTTATACTTATTGGATCATATATTAAAACTCTTATAGATTTGATAGGATTGATTGATTTAGCATTGACAATGTGTCTAATAAGTTGTATAATTTGAATGAATAGTTCACAAATGCTTGGCGTGTATAAAAGATGATGGATGAACTATTTACAAAAACAATATTCTTATGGAAAAAAAAGTTTCTTTAAACGGAGACTTTTTTTCTTTATTAAAATGATATAATAATAAATAAGAATTGAGGTTGATTTGTATGAAGTATTGTCCTGAATGTGGTAATAAGTTAATAGATGCAATAGTGGATGAAACTAAAGTTAGAAAATGTAATAATTGTGGTTATGTTGATTGGGGAAATTTGATTAATGTTGCTGCAGTTGTTGTTGCTTTTAATGATAAAAATGAGTTTTTGATGGTTTCCTTAAAAGGTCGGGAAAAGGGTAAATTAACATTTCCTGGAGGATATCGAAATATTGGGGAAACAATTGAAGAAGCAGCAATCAGAGAGTTCTACGAAGAAACAGGAATGCGTGTTACTGATTTAGAATTATATAAATTCTTTACTAAGGACGAGCAAAGATTACTTTGGGTAGTCTATAGAGGTGTATTACCAAAAGAAATTAAGTTTGTGGATAACAATGAAACAGAAGAAATCTATTTAGTAAGTAAAGATCATAGAATTGATGAATCAAAATTAAGAGGATTACTTACTAAACAAGTTTATTTAGAAATACTTAAATGATTTTTTAGTTAAAATAAATGTGAAAGAGAAAATAAAATGAAGCGAAAATTGAAAGTCTTGGCGTTATTAGGTTTAGTATTGTATTTTATGCATGTTATACTAGGAAACATCTTAAATCATGGTTATAATCCCTTAAAACAAGCTGTAAGTGATCTAACAGCAGATGGAGCAAGCAATGTTATTCTAATTAGATTAATAACATTCTTAAGTGGTTTGTTATTCTCAGTTTGTTTAATAGTATTGAGTCTTAAAATAAGAAAAAAAGGAATAATTGGATTTGCATGTATGCAGTGTGTATCAACAATTGGATATTTAATTTTTCCATTATCTAATAAAGGAGATTACAAAGATATCGGACACCTTGTTGTTACAGGAATAGTTGTTTTATTATCAATAGTGTCAATTATATTAGTATACTTAGATGAAAGAAAAATTAATAAGAAGTTTAGTATATTTAGTTTAGTTGTTTTATTAGTTATGTTTTTGGGAGCAATGTTCTCAAATATTCTTTCAGATAGTTATTTTGGAGTTGCAGAGAGATTTACTGTATATAGTGTTATTATATATATGTACATATTAGTTGTTTATTATTCTAAAAAGATAAAGAATGGGTGATTTTATGGAAACAGAGAGATTAATATTAAGACCAGTTAGTCATAGTGATATTAACGATATTTTTAAATATTTTGATTCGAAAGTTACTAAGTATATGTATCCAAGACCATCTAAAACGATTGAAGAAGTGAGAACAATTGTTGATTCAATGATTTTACAAAGAGAAAGTAAAACAGATTATATTTACTCAATTCTAAAAAAATCGACAAATGAGTTTATTGGTTTAGTTGGACTACATAATTTAAAAAATGTAACTCCTGAAGTTGGACTTTGGACAAAACTAGAATCTCATGGTAATCATTATGGAAGAGAGGCCGCTTCAAGAGTAATTCAATATGCAAAAGAATTAGGATATAAGAAACTTGTTTACCCGGTTGATAAAAGAAATATTGCTAGTAAGAAAATACCTTTATTTTTTAATGCGAAAGTTATTAAAGAGGAAATAAAGAAAAACCGAAGTGGCGATACTTTAGATATTGAAGTATATGAAATAGTCTTATAGAGGTGCTTATGAAATTAGAGATAATATATAAAAATATTAATGAAAAGCTAGAAAAATTAAATTTTGAAGAGATTTGGCCAAACTTTAAGAAATATAAATTTGCTATTTATAGTTCAAAAGAAGTTTGTATTAATGGTGAAATAATTCCTTATAATGAAAGTTTTATAGGTAATACAGCAATAAAATACCAAGATGAGTTAATTGCTATATGGAATTATGAAATGGATCCAGTCTATGATATTGATATTTTAACGGCAAGTCTTGTTCATGAAATGTTTCATTGTTTTCAGATGGAAAATGGAGAAGCGAGATATCCAAATGACTTGGAAATTCTAATGTACCCAAATGAACTTTCAAACTATCAAGCAAAGCTAAATGAGAATAAAGTTTTAGTTGATTCTTTGAATGGTAATAAAAAGCTTGATTTATTTGTTTCAATTAGAAACTACAGATATAAGTTAATTGGCACTAATATAATTAATGAATATAAAACAGAAACAATTGAAGGAACAGCGGAGTATGTTTTTTTAGTGGCTTTAAAACAATTATCAAATGATAAGTATTTAGAAAGAGTTTTAATTTATAAAGAAAATATCATTAATATGAATTTAATTTTCGATATTAGAAGAATATCTTATTATGTTGGAGCATTATATTATTTGTTACTTGATCAAAATGGAATTGATTTTAAGAGTTTTAGTTTTAAAAGTAAGCGAACAGTTTATGAGTTAATTAAGAGAAATGAAGTTGAATCATATGATAATTTAGTGATTGATTCAGAATTAAAAGTTATTTTTAATGAATTAGTTTTAAAAAGAAAAATGAAAGTTAATGTCTTCAAAAAATTAGAAAAAACGGATTTGAATACTAAATATCAAATTAAAGGGTATGATCCGATGAATATGTTTATGTATAATGAATACATATTTTGTTCACACTTTATTTTAATTGGGAATGAAAAAGAGAATATTTATATTAATCAGCCAGTTATGTTAGAAATTGAAAAAGAAAATGGAATAAAAGTAATTAGATATTTTAAATAAATCGCACTTTCAAATGCGAAAAAACAAAAATCGCAGTTTAAAATGCGAAATTAGATAAATCGCACTTTTAAATGCGATTTTTTTGTATTTAAGAGAAAAAATGATATAATAAAAGTAAATTAAGTATTAAGTCTATATTATTTAAGGAAGGACATAAAATATTATGAATAAATATATAGCTATCATTTGTGATATAAAAAACTCGAAACAAAATCTTGATAGATATAAGCTGCAAATAAAGTTAGAAACAATTTTAGATGAAATTAATTCTGAATATGATCAAGATATAAAGATGAGGTTTACAATAACATTGGGCGATGAATTTCAAGTTCTACTATCTTCAACCGCTAATATATTTGAAATGATCTATAAAATAAAATTAAAGTTAAAAGATGTGGAGATTAGAGTAGGCATAGGAATAGGTAATCTTGAAACGAGCATTAAAAACACGACTAATTCATTTGGTACTGATGGGCCAGTTTGGTGGAATGCACGTGAAATGGTTGAAAGTTTAAAGAAGAAAAATGAAAAAAGTCTTCGAAATCAAAGCAGTATAAAAATTAAAGGGTTGAATAATAAGAATATCGAAGACTTAGTTAATCATACTTTTGTTATATTGAATTTAATTGAAACAAAGTTTACTAAAAGTCAAAAAGAAATAATTGATAAGACAATTAACCTTTATGGGTTTAGTTTAGATTTTACTCAAACAGAATTAGCAATGAAAATAAATGAAGATATAAAAAGAGTTAATAAAATCTTAAATAATGCAAAATATTATGATTTTATAAATACATTTAAATATATAACAAAATTAATAGAAATGGAGATGACTGAATGAGTAATATTATTTGCTTGTTGGGAATAATTCATGTTTTGGGAGATTTTTATTTTAAATCAGAAAAAGAAGAAAAGATTAAATATCAATTTATAAATTTGTTGATTTTATTGATGTTAAGCACTGTTTTTTTAACTGTCTTTGGATTTGAAATAAATTTATTAATAGTTTTAGTAATCAATTTGTTGGTACATAACTTCATTAATATTATTAAATATGGTTTTAAGAAAAAGTTAGATAAAAGTAATCAACATGAAAAACTTGCTTATTGTCTTGATCAGTTACTTCATATAGTAACAATTTTTATATTAGCAGCAATCTTTAAAGATAAAATCTCTTTTAGTAGCAATTGGGCTACTCACACAGCAAAAATTCAAAAATTTTTTCCGTTGATGCTTGCTGTTCTTTTGAATGGAAAACCTGCAAATAAAACATTTAAAATCTTGTTTAGTAATTTCAAACCTAAAGATGAAAATGACAATATTGATGAGCAAAGTGTGGGTAGATGGATTGGAACATTAGAAAGATTAATTATAATGTTGTTGTTTATTATGGGAGAAATTGGCTCGGTTGCATTAATCATTGCAGCTAAAACACTAACTAGATATAAAAAAATAACGGATGATGTTGAATTTGCCGAGTATTATTTGTTAGGAACTTTGTATAGTTTAGGATATTCATTTATCGTTGCATTATTATTATTGAGGGGGGTTCAAATATGAATATAGAAAGATGTAGTTGGGCAAATACAAGTGAATATGAAATGAAGTATCATGATAATGAATGGGGAGTTCCAACTTATGATGATAAGGTTTTATTTGAGTTTTTAATATTGGAAGGACAACAAGCTGGATTAAGTTGGCAAACAATCTTAAAAAGAAGAGAAGGAATGAGAGAAGCTTACTATAATTTTGATCCTGAAAGATTAATAACATTAACTGATGTTGATATTGAAAAACTATTAAAAGATAATCGAATTATTAAGAATAGACTTAAGGTTAATAGTGTTGTTAATAATGCTAAATGTTATTTTAAAGTTATTGAAGAGTATGGAAGTCTTTCAAATTTTCTTTGGAGTTTTGTTGATGGAAAACCGGTAGTTAATCATTATAAAACTATATCCGAGGTTCCTGCTAGTACGCAATTATCAGATCAAATAAGTAAAGAATTAAAGAAAATTGGTTTTAAGTTTGTTGGTTCAACAATAATCTATGCGTTTATGCAAGCAGTTGGTATGGTAAATGATCATTTGATTTCTTGTTTTAGACACAGCGAGGTTTGAAGCAACAAACGATTGCTTTTTTAGTTTTTTGAAAGTGATATAATATTCTTATGGAGACTAACTATAGAAAGTAAAATGAAATGATAAATAAAATACAAAAAAACCTATAAATAGGCTCAGGTGTGAATATAAAGATAAATAATTAGCTACAAATTACTTAATCTTATTTAAATCAAATGGTGTTTTATTAATTTGAATGTGAAAAATAATGCGGATTAATTTTCTGCAAATATGTGTTAAAACCACTTTATGATGTTTACCTAATGTTTTCTTGTTATGATAGTAGTCATGAAATTGTGGAATGAATCTTAAACTTAAAAGAGCATAGTTATAAAGTTTCTTTCTAAGTAAAGAAGAACCTCGTTTAACAATTTTACCCTGATGTTCCTGTGTACCTGATTGACTAACACTAACATCTAATCCAGCATAAGCTATTATTTGTCCGGAATTAGTGAAACGATTGATATTACCGATTTCTGCATAAATAGAAGCGGCAGTGATTATTCCAATACCTGGAATAGTGTGAATTAAGGAATCGGTATCGTTGTACAAAATTGTTATTTGTTCATCTAATTGGTTTATAAGCTCTGTTAAATGATAATAGTTATCTACAATCATGGGAATCAAGGATTCATAGATTTTACTAGATATACCAACCGATACTTTAGCTAAATGTCTTAGATTAGAAAACCTAGGATAACTAAGTTTACCCATTGACATTTTCCTTAAAGTATCATAATGGTCATTATTAAGATTTGCAATCTTTTCCTTAGTTTTAAACTTTTTCAAGATATATAAAGGGGTTTTACCTAATATATTGTTAAAAAAAGGTTTAAATTCTGGGAATACCTTATCAAGGATGTTAGTGAGTCTTACTAACTCCCTGCTTCTAGACTCAAGATAATTTTCTCTTAGTCTAACTAATTCTTTTAAATCATTTTCATGATAAAATGATGTATGTAGGGTTTTGTAATCAAAGTGACCTAACATACTTGATATTAATTTAGCGTCAATTTTATCAGTTTTAGTCTTTCTTAACGAGGTAGCCTTCGAAAACTTATTCGTTAATTGAGGATTGAACTCTAAGTAGGTATATCCTAACTTAGATAAAAATGATTTTAAATTGATTCCGTAGTGTCCAGTTGATTCTAACCCTATTTTTATTTGGGTTTTATCACCTAGTGCTACTAACTCTTTTTTTAGAGTTTGGAATCCTTCATGGTCATTATTAAATGTAAATGACAAAACCGTATCGCCTGCATTAGTAGCTATAAAGCAGTCGTGTTTAAATTTTGAGATATCTATTCCTACATGGAACATAGATCTCGCCTCCTATTTATTTGGCGCGTAGTTTGCACGGGAATCCTATTTCTATATCCTTGTGATAAAACGTCGAAGCGTTAACTAACTAATTGATAGTAAAAATAGGAACCGTGGTAAGAGCCTCTAATGAACGTCAAAGCGTTATTTATATGAAACAAATCCACGGCGCCTTAGTTAAATTATAGTACAAAATTATGCGGAAGGAATGTATACTCACCGAATACTATAATTATAAATAGAGTATACAAGGTTATTATGAAAACAAAAGACGTAATAAAAAGTTTAAGAATTAATAAAAAAGTTTCACAAAAAGAGTTGGCTGAAAAACTATTTGTTACAAGGCAAGCAGTTAGTAGATGGGAAAATGGTTTAGCAAGTCCTAACTTAGAAACACTAAAAGAACTATCAAATTATTTTAATGTTTCGATAAATCTTTTATTAGATGCAGATACTAAACTTATTTGTCAATGTTGTGGAATGCCTCTAGAAGAAATAGATCACCTTAGTAGAGAGAAAAATGGTAATCTTAATGATAAGTATTGTAAGTGGTGTTATACAGATGGTGAGTATATTTATAAAACATTTGATGAAATAATGGATTTTTTAGTTCCTCATATAGCAAGTTTTTCAAATGAAAGAGAAGAAGATATTAGAAATTATTTAAATAAAAGTTTACCAAATTTAGAATATTGGAGTGATAAAAATGCCAAGACCAACAAATAAAGAAGAATTGCTTTTACAAGCTAACACTAATTATCAATTATTAGTTGATCTTATTAATTCTTTTTCAAATGATGACATAAATAAAGAGTTTCAATTTGAAGACCGCGATAAGAATATTAGAGATGTTATTGCTCATTTGCATGAGTGGCATAATATGGTTGAAAGTTGGTATAATATTGGAACAATCCAAATGAAAGAACCAATTATTCCCGGTGTTGGTTATACATGGAGAACATTACCTAATTTAAATTTTGAAATATGGAAGAAGTATCAAGATGTAGAATTAGAATTATTAATGAAGAAGTTTCAACAATCACATAATGAAATAATCGAAATAATAAAAAAACATAGTGATTCAGAGTTGTTTGAAAAGAAGTATTATAAATGGACTAAAAGTTCAAACCTTGCTGCATATTTTATTGGAAATACTTCTGCACATTACACATGGGCAATAAATAAAATTAAAAAACAAAAGAAAGCACTTAAGATAAGTGAAAAGTAGTCTCTAGTAGTAGAGATTATTTTTTTTAGAACCTCTAAACAATATATAGATAAACTACATTAAACATTTAAAAAAACTATAAAAAATGATACAATATCTATGTTCTATAAACAAAAGAAAAGGTTCGGTGGAATGAATGGCATTCTTTGAAGGAAATATATTTAGTCATGAATTAGATTTAAATGTTCAAATAGCAGTTATAATCCCTGAAGGAATAAAAAAACAAGAAAATATTAATGTTTTATTTCTTTTACATGGATATAATGGTTCGCATATGGATTGGGTAAGACTTGCAGGGATTGAAAAGCTAGCAAATGAAAGAAGACTTGCTGTTGTTATGCCTGCTGCTACTAATAGTTATTATACTAATATGAAATATGGTTTAAACTATTTCAATTATATGGCTACTGAGTTACCTAAAAAAATTGGTGAATTATTTAATTTGAATTTAACTAAAGATAATACCTATATTGCAGGATTATCTATGGGTGGCTATGGTGCTTTAAAAATTGCATTAACATATCCAGAGAGATTTAAAGGGGTTGCTTCTTTATCAGGTGCTGTTAATGTTCTTAGAATGTTTGATATTCACGAGAATAGTAATAGAAAAGATTTATTTAAAGGAATATTTGGTAGTAGAGAAGATGCATATAGTAATGAAGATATTGATTTATACAAAATAATAAAGCGTAAGAAACCAGAGAATTTAGATATATTATTTATGTGTGGTAAAGATGATTTTCTTTATCAAGATAATAAGAAATTTGATTTATTTTTGAAAAATAATAATATTGAACATACATTTATTGAAAATGAAGGTAATCATAATTGGGATTATTGGAGTGAAAATATTAAACTAGTTTTAAAACATTTTTTTGACAAAAAAGGAGAATAAAAATGAAGACAACTATAGCAAGAGGAATTAAGACACCAATTATAAAATCGGGAGATGATTTAGCAACTATTGTTGTTGATTCAGTGTTAAGATCAAGTCAAGAAAATAACTATGAGTTTAGTGATAAAGATATTATTGCAATAACTGAGGCTGTTGTTAGTATTAGCAAGAATAATTATGCGACAATTGATGATATTAGCTTAGATGTTAAAAATAAGTTTAATGGAGATCACATAGGAGTTGTTTTTCCGATATTATCAAGAAATAGATTTTCAATTCTATTAAGAGCTTTTGCAAGAGTAGCAAAAGAATTAACAATTCTATTAAGCTATCCATTTGATGAAGTTGGTAATGGAATCTTAGATGAAGATAAGCTTCGTGAATTAAAAATTAATCCTTATAGTGATGTTATAAGTGAAGAAGACTATGTGAAACATTTTAATAATTATATTCATCCATATACAGGTGTTAATATGGTTAAGTATTATCGTGAGATATGTGAATTAGAAAATACAAAAGTTAATTTTATTTTTTCTAATAATCCAAGTGATATAAAAAAATATACAAAAAATGTTATTGCTGCAGATATTCATACAAGATTCAAAACAAAATCATTGTTAAAAAGTGATTTGGAGATGACTGTTTATGGACTAGATGATATTTTAACTAAGCCGATTAATAATAGTGGATATAATGAAAAATATGGTTTATTAGGTTCAAATACAGCAACAAAAGATAAAGTTAAATTATTTCCTAATGAATCTAGGGATTTATTAAATGAAATTCAAAAAAGAATGTTCGAAAAAACTGGTAAAAAACTAGAAGTTATGATTTATGGTGATGGAGCATTTAAAGATCCATCAACAGGAATTTGGGAATTAGCAGATCCTGTTGTTTCACCATCATATACTGAAGGTTTAGTTGGAAGTCCTAATGAAATAAAATTAAAGTTTTTAATTGATAATGAGTTTAAAAATTTAAGAGGACAAGAATTAGAAGATGCAGTAGCAAGAAAAATAGCAGATAAAAATAACAATTTAAAAGGTACAGATATTTCACTTGGAACAACACCAAGATTGTATACAAGTCTACTAGGTTCATTAGCTGATTTAATGAGTGGAAGTGGAGATCGTGGAACTCCGGTTGTTTTAATTCAAAACTATTTTTAAAGGATATGTAAATGATAAAAAGTGTAATAAATGATGTGGTTAAGTCAAGCATTGAAAATAAAGATTTGATTGCCGTTAAAGCGGTATATAATCCGGAAGCAATTTTCTTTTATGCAATTAACCAAAGTAAAGATTTCTTTTTAGGAGTAGAAGAATTTGATTTTGAACTAGATGGATATCAAATTAGAAAATATGAAGACATTAGTAATGTTAAAATTGTTAGAAACTTTTCTTCTGAAATAAATAAAAAAGAAGGTTTAATTGAAAAAATAATTAAATACAATATCAATTTAGAATCATTTGAAACAATCTTTAATGATTTAAAAGGTATGGGTGGAATTATTGCTATTGAAAGAGAATACGATGATGAGGATAATTTTTTTGTTATCGGTATTATTGAAAAAGTTACAGAAACGAGCGTTTGGTTTAGAGATTTTACGGTTGATGGTAAGTGGAATGAGGAGATAAACATTATTCCTTATGATATAATTACTACAATACGATTTAATACAAAATATATTAATATTTGGACAAAATATATTACTAAAAAATAAAACTTGTGAGGGATAGAATGAAGATAAAAGTAGCAACGACATCAACAGGATGTTTAGATTATTATAATGAACCACATGATATTGATATTGTTAGAATAAAATTATTATGTGATGGAAAAGAATTATTAGATGGAAAAGACATAACTGCTGATGAGTTCTATGAAAGATTAAGAACTAATCCTGAGTGGGTTCCAAAAACAAGTCAACCATCGATTGGTGAAATGGTTGAGTATTTTGAAGATCTTGCAAATAGGGGATATACACATGTTTTTGTAACAACAATTTCAAGTTTATTAAGTGGGACATATAATTCTTTATATCAAGCTAGTCAAATAGTTGCTGATAAAATTGATGTTACTGTTTATGATACTAAGACTGTTTGTTTCTCTGAGGGGTATTTTGCTTTGCAAGCTAAGAAAATGTTTGAACTTGGAATGGGAATAGGTCAAGTAATTGAAAAACTTGATCACATGAAAGAAAATAATACAATATTTTTTGCAGTAGATTCATTAACACAATTAGTGAATAATGGTAGACTCTCAGGTGCGAAAGCTTTTTTTGGGAAATTATTAAAGATAAAGCCAATTCTTCAAGTTCAAGGTACTGGAGAAATTGTTGCAGTAGAAAAAACTAGGAATATAAAAAAAGCGCTAAAGAAAATTGCTGATAATGTTAAAGAATATACTAAAGGAAGAGAGTTTTTTGCACATATTTTATATGCAGGTGATTCTGAATTAAAGGATTATTTTTTAGAAATTTTAAAAGATGAATTAGGAATAGAAAATCTTTATGAGGCGCCATCAACACCTGTTGTTGGAGCACATATTGGTCCAGATGTTATTGGTATTGGAATATTCTTAGAGTAAGATAGAACAGATTATATTCGTTTGAGTATAGTCTGTTTTTTTATGATTTTAGTTGACTTAATAAAATCATAGGACTATAATTGTTTTGCATAAAAATATTACATAAAGAAGGCGATATTTATTAATCTATTAATAAAGTAAGCAAAAAAATAAAATATAGGAGAAAAGAAGATGGAAGTAATAAAGAATTTATTGTCTAGCCAAAGTTTTCTAGGAGCAATTTTTTCAACAATTTTTATAATTGGACTTGGTTACTACTTAAGAAAGAAAAACAAGGTTAGCGATCAAACTGCAAAAGGATTAACTGCAGTGTTGATGACAGTATCATTGCCAGCGTTGGCATTTAAATCATTTATGACTGATAACAAAGGACAAGGACTAGACGCAGTAAAAGTTTTAGTATTTGGATTTGTAGCATATTTAATATTAATTGGACTTAGTTTCTTGTTTAAGTTTAAATATAAAGGTGATAAACTTAAGGTTGTTAGAAATCTAACAATTTTTGGATCAACAACATTTTTTGGAATTCCGATTATTTCAGGATTTTCATCACAATTTCCAAATGGTGTTTTATATGCAAACCTTTTTAATATTGCATATAGAGTATTCTTATATTCATATTGCTATATTGCATTATCAGGAATGAAATTTGAAAAGAAGAATTTAAAACAAATCTTATTGAATCCAATTATTATTGCAACATTTGTTGGCTTATTAATTTGGGTAACACAAGGTATTTCTCCAAAAACAACAATTGGTGAAAATACTTATTCAATCTTTAGATTAGATAAGACTGCTCCATGGTTTATGCAAGGTGTAGGTTACTTAGCAGCACTTGCTTCGCCACTTGCATGGCTTGCAATTGGTATGACACTTGCTAAGATTTCATTGAAAGATGCTTCACGTGATAAAGATGTTTGGATTTATGTTGCTATTAAGCAAGTAATTGTTCCAGCAATATTCCTTGGAATCGTATTAGCGTTAAGAGCAGTTAATTTACTACCTACTGATGCTTCAGTTGCTTTTTCAATTATCATAATGTTAGCAACACCACCAGCAACAGTAGCAGTTGGATATGCAATTAGTTTTGACAAAGAACCGGTATTTGCATCAAATGCATCGCTTGTATCAACTGTTGTTTCGGTATTTGCCCTTATTGTTTGGATATTCATTTTGAATTTAGTTTAAGGAGGAGTTAATTATGAAATTAGTATGTTATGGTGTAAGAGCTGTTGAAAAGCCAGTTTTTGAAGAATTAAATAAAAAATTTAATTATGATTTAGTATTAACAGATAAGATGTTGAATGATGAAACAGTTCATTTAGCTAAAGGTTGTGAAGCAGTAATGTTAAGAGCAAACTGTCCAGCAGATAGAAAGAATCTTGAAATTTATAAAAATTATGGTGTGAAATATGTTTTAACAAGAACAGTTGGATATAATCACATCGATTTAGAAGCTGCAAAAGAATTAGGATTAAAAGTAGCATATATTCCTTTTTATTCACCTAATGCGATTGCTGAATTAGCATTAACTCTTTCATTATCATTAGCAAGACATACAACATATATGACAAATCGTTCAAAGGATAATAATTTTCTAATTGATTCATTTATGTTTAGTAAAGAAATCAGAAAATCAACCGTAGGAATTATTGGACTAGGAAGAATTGGATTTACAGCTGCTCAATTATTTAAAGGTGTTGGAGCAAATGTTATTGGATATGATGTTGTTGCTAAAGACTATTTAGGTGATGTTTGTAAACAAGTTGATTTAGATACTTTATTAAAAGAATCTGATATTATCTCTGTTCATATGCCTTATATTAAAGGAGTTAATGAAGAGTTTATTAATAAAGGATTAGTTGATAAAATGAAAGATAACGTAATTTTAGTTAATACTTCACGTGGAGAAATTCAAAATATTAATGATATCCTAGATGCAGTTGAAAATGGTAAAATTCAAGGATTTGCAACTGATGTTTTACAAGGAGAAGCAAAATATTTTAATAAAGATTTAAGTAAGAGTACTCCAGATGAATTACAAAAAAGATTTAATAAATTATATCCAAGAGTATTAGTAACACCTCATATTGGTTCTTATACTGATGAAGCAGTTGCTAATATGGTTGAGTATTCGTATGAAAACTTGAAAGAGTTCATTGAAAAAGGAACTTCAAAAAATCAACTAGTATAAAAACTATAAAATAATTTGGATAGTTTTAAATAAAAAAGACATGTATTTTATGAAAGCTATAATACTTTCATCTAGTACAGTCTTTTTCTTTTTAACTATTAAATCTTTTTAAGAATGCTTTAGTTCTTTCTTGTTTTGGATTATTAAATATTTCATCCGGAGTTCCCTGTTCAAGTAAAATTCCACTATCCATGAATACAATTCTGTCAGAAACTTCTTTAGCGAATGCCATTTCATGAGTAACAATAACCATTGTCATACCTTCTTTAGCAAGTTGTTTGATAACATCTAAAACCTCACCAACCATTTCAGGATCAAGTGCACTTGTTGGTTCATCAAATAAAATCACATGAGGGGACATGCAAAGTGAACGTGCTATTGCAACTCTTTGTTTTTGTCCACCAGACAATGTATTAACATTTGCATCAACAAAAGCTTTCATTCCAACTTTTTCTAAGTAATAGATAGCTGTTTTTTCCGCTTCCTCTTTTGATAAACCTTTTAACTTGATAGGAGCAAGAGTACAGTTTTCTAATACGTTTTTATTATTAAAAAGATTAAAACTTTGAAAAACCATACCAATTGACATTCTAAGTTCATCTAAGTTAGTAGAAGGATTCATTAAATCATTTCCTAAGTATAAAATATTTCCACTATCTGGTTCGTTTAATAGATTAAGGCATCTGAGTAGAGTGGTCTTTCCTGAACCAGAAGAACCGATTAATGTTACAACTTCTTTTTCATGAATAACAAGATTAATATCTTTTAAAACGACATTATCACCAAATTGTTTTTTAACACCAATAATTTCAATTATTTTATCAGACATTTTTAACACCTCCATTACGTTTAGATTCTAATTTTTTAACTAAAAGGGCAGTTAAACTAGTTAGAATTAAATAAATAACAGCAATTATAAAATAAGGTGTTACACTATCAGCTGTTTTACTAGCCGTTGAACCGGCTGCTTTAAACAAATCAAAAATACCAATAACACTTAATACGGAAGAGTCTTTTAAATTTACAATAAATTCATTACCAATTGAAGGAAGAGCATTTTTGATTGCTTGGGGATAAATGATTAGATATAGTGTTTTCTTTCTTGAGAAACCAAGAGATCTGGCTGCTTCCATTTGTCCTTCATCAATTGAATTAACAGCACCACGTAATATTTCAATTATATATGCTGTAGTGTTCATAATGATAACAATGATTGCGGCTATTAATGGTTTCCACCACTGGTTGTATCCAGTTAAATTAAGAATAACAAGACTCATTCCGTAATAAAGAATCATTGCTTGAACCATCATAGGTGTTCCACGGAAGAACGTAGTATAAATATTTGCAAACCATATTCCAAGGCGTTTAAATATTTGAACTAATTTACTATCACGTTTGTAATCAATAACGGCAGTCTTTAAACCTAAAAAAGGAAGTGCTAGGAGAAATCCCCCAACAGTTCCTAATACGGCAAGTAATATTGTATACATCAAACCTCTTAAAAAGAAGTTATAGTTTTCTGATATAATTTTAGATATACTTGATAAAATCATTTTTATTGTCTTTCTAGAGCGGCTTCCATCCAAGCATTTCTTGTTTCTATGGAAATCTTAGATAGTGCCTCATTTATTTCTTCTAATAACGCAGTATCTTTTTTTCTAAGACCAATAGCAACAGTAACATCTTCATCCAATGTTTCAAAACTACCATTTGTTAAGCGAACCATTTTAAGGTTAGCATTTTTTGAAGTTAATGATTGAGCAACTGGAAGTTCAGCAACTAATACATCAGCAGTTCTAGCAACTACAGCTTGCATTAATGCTGTATAAGATGATAATGATTCTTGATGTACAACATTTGGAATTTGAGCAATCAAGTCATCATAGATTGTTCCTGTTTGAGCTATGGCACGAGCACCACTAAATTCACTAATACTAGTTGCATCTACATATGTGCTATCTTTATGTACAACCATTACAACTTCAGAACGGTAGTAAACATCTGTAAAGTTAATGTTTTCTTTTCTTTCATCTGTTGGACTCATACCTGCAATGATTAAATCGATTTGTCCAGAATTAAGTGCTGGAATTAAACCTTCCCAATCAATTGCTTTAATAACTAATGTTTTGTTAAGTGATTCAGCAATTGACTTTGCCATTTGCACATCGAAACCATCAACATAAATACCTGGTTGACCATCTAATTCATGAGTAAACTCTGATTTTGTTGAAGTACTCCAATTAAAAGGAGCATAAGCTGCCTCTAAACCAACCACTAAAACATTCTTATTGCCACAAGCAGTAAGAACCACTAAACTTGCAATTACTGCAAATAAACTAAAGATTTTTTTCATTCTCTCTTCCTCTTTCTTTCTTAAATAAAAAAAGCATCCGAGAGGACACTACATAAAATCAAAATAAATTTAGATTTCTGCAAGCGCCTCTACTAATGTAGGAGTGTCATAAGTGTTTCTTATAACCCCATGAAGAATTGTTACCACAATTATTCATTCGGCGATGGTTACCTTTCATGTATTTCATAGAATGTCTTCTCTATACACTACTCATCTGCATCGCTGCCTCATGCTATTTTTTTGTTTAACCCATTGTATAACATTATTTTTGATTTGTCAAACATAAAAATTTAATAAAACGACATTTTATATTTAACAAGATTAATTTATAGTAACTAATCTATAGATTAAATAAATTTTTCCATAATAAATTAAAATACTAAAAACAGTAATATCTCATGCTTATACTAAAAATATGTCTTAAAATGGATAAATCATTTGATCAAAGATTAAGATTTATTTGACAAAAAAAATTACAAATTATATAATAATGTAAATCGATGAGGAAAAGAGTAATTAGTTTATTTTAAAAAAGCGAATTAGGGTTGGTGAAAGCCTAATAAAAAAAGACTAATGAATAACAGTTCTGAGTGTTGAAAGAAAGCATTAGCAAGTAGAATCAACCGTATTCTCTGCGTTAAAGAGTTTTGAATTAAGTGTTAGAAGTATTTTTCTAAAAATAAGGTGGCACCGCGGATTATTTTCGTCCTTATAATCTTTTTATCATATATTAGGAGGAATTAAATATGAAGTTAGTTATTAAAGAATTATATGCTGACGCAAAGAAGTTTGCAGATAAAGAAGTAACATTAAGTGGATGGGTTCGTAATAATCGTGGTCAAAAAGAATTTGGCTTTATTGATTTTCATGACGGGTCTTTTTTTAAGAGTGTTCAAGTGGTTTATGAATCAAGCAAACTTGATAATTTTAAAGATGTTCAAAAAATAAGAGTTGGTAGTTCAATTGAAGTTAAAGGTAATTTGGTTTTAACTCCAAATGCTAAGCAACCATTTGAGATAAAAGCGAACGAAATAGTTTTATTAGGAGATTCACCTGAGGATTATCCGATTCAACCAAAACGTCATTCAAGAGAATTTTTAAGAGAAGTTGCTCATCTTAGACCAAGAACAAATCTTTTCCAAGCAGTATTTAGACTTAGAAGTGTTGCTGCATTTGCAGTTCATGATTTCTTTCAAAAACGTGGATTTATATACACAAATACACCATTAATTACAGGTAATGATGGTGAAGGTGCTGGTCAAATGTTTTCAGTAACAACACTACCACTAAATAACATACCTAAAAATGAAGATGGAAGTGTTAAATATGAAGATGATTTCTTCGGTAAAGAAACTCATCTTACAGTTACAGGTCAACTAGAAGGTGAAGCATTTGCTATGGCTTTTAGAAATATTTATACTTTTGGACCAACATTTAGAGCTGAAAATTCAAACACACAACGTCATGCAAGTGAATTTTGGATGATTGAACCTGAAATGGCATTTGCTGATCTAAATGAAAATATGAAAGTTGCAGAAGCAATGGTAAAACATGTTATCAAGTATGTTTATGAACAACTTCCTGAAGAAATGGAATTCTTTAATCAGTTTGTAGATACGGGATTAAAGATGAGACTTGATAATGTTTTAAATAAAGATTTTGTAAGAATTACACATGACGAAGCAATTAATATATTAATTAATTCTAAAAAGAAATTCCAAAATTTACCAAAACATGGTGAGGATTTAGCAACGGAACATGAAAAATATTTAACAGAAGAACATTTTGATGCTCCAGTGTTTGTAACTAATTGGCCAAAAGATATTAAGGCATTTTACATGAAATTAAATGAAGATGGTAAAACAGTTGCTGCAATGGATTTACTTGTTCCAGGTTCAGGAGAATTAATCGGCGGATCACAACGTGAAGAAAATACTGAAAGATTACTTGCTAGAATGAAGGAAATGAATGTTCCAACAGAAGCGCTTGATTGGTATGTAGATTTAAGAAGATATGGCGGTTGTGTTCACTCTGGATTCGGTATGGGATTTGAAAGATTAATTATGTATTTAACTGGTGTTGAAAATATTAGGGATGTTATTCCTTTCCCACGTACACCAAAGAACTGTGATTTTTAAATCTAAAAAAATCAAATCTTGACAATGTTTTATAACTATATTATAATAAAATTTGCCCACTAAACAATTTGTTTAGTAAATAGAAAGCGTTAACTTTACAGGATTAATACAATTCATTAATTGTTTTTGAAGGGTTAATATTGTATAATATTAATACAATGAAAAAAGAGGTGATTTAGTTTATGATTAAAAAAACGTTATATGACATAAACAACAATTTACCGCTAGAAGTATATATATTTTTTAAAAAAACAAAAGTGTTTTTTAGTTTAATCTAAAAGCACTTTTTATTGTTTAAATTAAAAAATGAAAAATAAAAAACGAGAGTTTAAATATAAAAGGAGTTATACATATGGAAATTAGATTGGAAAATTTAACAAAAGTTTTCGTAGATGAAAAATCTAAAAGTGAAACAAGAGCAGTTGATAATATGACTATTACTATCCCATCTGGAAAACTTGTAGGTTTATTAGGACCATCAGGATGTGGTAAATCAACAACGTTATATATGATTGCTGGATTACTTAATCCAACAGATGGAAAAATCTTTTTTGGAGAAGATGATGTAACAGATTTAGCACCAGAGAAAAGAGGTATAGGTTTAGTTTTCCAAAACTATGCATTATATCCACATATGACAATTCGTCAAAATATTGCTTTCCCTTTAGAAAACATTAAAGCCTCAAAAGTTAAGCAAGAAGAAGTTAAATCAAAATATGCTGAAATTAATGCGAAAGCAAAAACAGATTTTGAATCAAAATTTGGAAGTTTGAAAGAAACTGATGCAACTAAGTATGCAGCTGAATTAGAAAAACATCAAGCAAATTTAGAAGAAATCAAAAGTGAATATCAAAATGAATTAGCAATAGCTAAAAATTTCATCCATACTGAAGTTGAAAAATATGCTAAGTTAGTTGATATTGCTGATCAATTAGATAAAAAACCTGGTCAATTATCAGGTGGACAACAACAACGTGTTGCTATTGCTAGAGCACTTGTTAAAAATCCAAGAGTTTTATTATTAGATGAGCCACTATCAAACTTAGATGCTAGATTACGTTTACAAACAAGAGAAGAAATTAAACGTATTCAAAGAGAAACAGGTATTACAACAATATTTGTAACCCATGATCAAGAAGAAGCTATGAGTATTAGTGATGAAATTGTTCTAATGGAAAAAGGTCTTGTACAACAAATAGGTGCACCACAATCAGTATATGAAGATCCAAAGAATTTGTTTGTTGCTAAATTCTTAGGGACTCCACCAATTGCTATTTACAATGGACATATAAAAAGTAGCAAGTTAAATATTGGTAAAAACACAGTATTTAGTTCTAAAGAATTCGAAGGACAAGATTCTGATGTATTTGTAGCCATTAGACCAGAAGGTTATGAGTTATCTGAAACTGGTAAACTTAAAATCCAATATGATTTTGTTGAAAATATTGGAAGAGATTTAGTTTTAGTAGCACACCAAGAAAACTCATTGAATTCAACATTTAGAATAATATTACAAGATATTAAAAATCTGACTCCGAAAGAAGTAAGTTTCAATGTTAAAAGAGAAAAATGTTTCGTATTTAATAAAGAAACTGGGGAGAGGGTGTTTTAATGTTAGAAAAGAAAACAAATAAAGCTTGGCTTTACTTGTTGCCAGCAATAATAGTTTTAATAATTTTTACAATTTATCCGATAATAAACACATTTATTATTTCATTTGATTATAAATATAATGCTGATCAAGCTGCTTTTGGTTTTGATTGGGGTTTAAAAAGCTATCAAAGCTTAATGAGAGGGAGTTTTGTTAGTGCATTATGGAATACAGTTTTAATAGTTGTTATTTCTGTGCCACTTTCAACGTTTGTAGCATTATTAGTTGCTATAGCACTTAATTCTATAAAACCTTTTCAAAAAATATTCCAGACAATCTTTTTCACACCATATGTTACTAATACTATTGCTATTGGTATGGTGTTCGCTTTAATGTTTTCATCAACCGATGGGATAATTAATAATATATTTGGTATTTCAAAAGATTGGATTGGATTGAATTCAAGTTATATAAGTAAAATGTTTGTATTACAATTATATATATTGTGGAATGGTTTGGCATTTAAAGTTCTCATCCTTTTAGGTGGATTGCAAAGTATTAATAAACAATACTATGATGCAGCTAAAATAGATGGAACATCAAAAGGAAGAATATTTAGAAAAATTACAATTCCTTTATTATCACCAACGTTATCATATATAATAACTACTTCTCTTATAGGAGCGTTTAAAACATATGATGTTGTAATTAGTTTATTTGATGCTAAAGGGCAACGAGATATGAGAACAGTAGTTGGATTTGTTTATGATACTATAAACGGTGGCTCACCATATTCTGTTGGTGCCGCTGGAGCAATTATTCTATTTGTTATTATTTTATTGGTTACAGGTGTTAATCAATATATTAATAAAAAAGCAGTACATTACTAAGGAGCTGATTCTATGCAAGAAAATACAAAAATAAATCAAGAATTGCAAAGAACAAAGTTTCTTAATACTGCATTCACAGTAATAAAATATACTTTTTTGGTTGTTATGGCGGTTTTTATTTTACTACCATTTTATTGGATGTTAGCAACATCGGTTAAAAGTACAGCAGAAATATCAAGTGGAGTTGTAAACTTTTTCCCTAAGTCATTTGAATTGTCTAACTATCCAACAGCAATTGAGACAGCACAATTAGGTAGAGCTTTTATAAATACGTTAATTGTTGCGTTTTTCTCAACTACGTTAGGAACGTTAGTAGCAGTGTTTTCAGCCTTCGCATTAGCAAGATTGAATTTCAAGGGTAGAGAAGTTGTATTTATGATTCTACTTGCTACAATGATGATTCCAGGTGAAATGATGGTTTTAACGAATTATGTAACCGTAACAGCAGTTTTAGGATGGGGCGAAGCAATTGGACCAAATGCACCAAGTTATCAAGTAGGACCATATTTATCGATGATTGTTCCTTTCTTAGTTAGTGTGTTTCATATTTATCTATTGAGAAATACATTTAGACAAATTCCTGATGAATTGTACTTAGCTGCTAAAGTAGATAATACAAGTGATTTCAAGTATTTGACTAAGATAATGTTACCTATGGCATCATCAAGCATCATAACTATTGTGATTATGAAAATAATTGGAGCATGGAATTCATTCGTTTGGCCAAATTTAGTTGGTGGGAAACGACATAAACTTATTACGGCGCAATTGAGAAGTTCATTTACTGATGGAGAAGGTCAAACTTTATATAATCAACAAATGGCGGCTGTTGTAGTTGTAGTTGTTCCATTAATGATATTATTTATAGTCTTTAGAAAGTACATCATGAGAGGTATTTCTCGTGGCGGTACTAAAGGATAAGAGGAGAAAGAAATGAAAAAACTAAGATTATTTGTTGTTTTAACAATGACAGTTGTACTAACTGTAACATTAGCAGCTTGTAGAAGAGCGGTTGATTGGAAAATAGATCCAAGTGTTATTAGTGATAATTTAGAAGTTCCAACTAGTAATGTGACAGTTGTTGTTTCACATAGTATGGCTGATCCAAAAGAAGGTGCTTCATATGGACAAACACCATTATTATTAGAATATATAAAAGAGTTTAAAGAATTATACCCAAATATTACAGTAATCTCTGATAAAGTAGATGGTGGATACGATGGATTGTTTAAAGATATCAAAGCTAGATTAGTTGCTCAAACTGAACCAACTATGACATTTGCATATCCAGATCACGTGGCATCATACATTAAATCAAATAGAGTATTACCTCTTGATAATTTAGTTAATAATAAGAATGCTAAAATTGCATGGAGCGCAGATGATATTGCAGATTTCTATCCTGAATTCTTGAATGAAGGAAGAGCATATAATGAAGAAAAAAATTATGTATCTGTTCCATATTCAAAATCAACAGAAGCAATGTTCTATAATAAGACTGTTTTTGATAATCCAGCATTTGGTTTAACTGTTCCAAAAACATGGGAAGATGTTGAAGCAACTTCAAAACAAATTTTCAAATTAATTGATGAAGGAAAACTTGTTTTACCAGAAGGAACTAAGAGAGAAAATGTTTATCCATTTGGATATGGTTCTGGACCGAACTTATTTATTGTAAGAGGAGAACAAGAAGGTGCACCTTATACTAAACTTGGTGAAAATCTTACAGGTGAAATTTTATTAAATAATGAAAAATCTAAAAATATGATGAAAGAAATTAAAAGGCTATATGATGGTAAGATTCTCGCTACCGATGATGCACCATCTGTAAAAAGAGTATCAGATAAGTTAAAAGCAGGCGAATCATACATGGTTGTTGGTTCAACTGGTGGAGCAAACTATAATGTTACTAGTAATTTTGATACAGGAGTTGCTCCAGTTCCACAAGTAGATGTTAATAATCCAAAGAGTTTATTGCAAGGACCAAGTGTTGTTTTCTTCCAAAAAGAAAATGTTGATGAAATGGTTGCTGGTTGGTTATTCTATAAATATGTTACTGAAGCAGAACAAACAATTAGACAAGCAGTTGGAACTGGTTATTTACCACTTAGAAAATCTGCTTATGAACTTGATGCATTTACAAAAATGGATGTAATATCAGCAAGAGGAAAGATTATTAAAGCTACATTGGATATTGCAAAAGATAGTTCTAGTTCATATTTTACTTCCCCAGCATTCGATAAATCAGCAAATGCTAGAATTAACGTAGGTGTTTTAGTGCTTGACATTTTATCGGGAGCTGACATTGATAGATCATTTAAAAAAGCTATTGATGAGATTACGGCTTAAAAATATAAAAGGAGAAAATAAATGAAAAATTTAAAAAAAGTTTTAATTTTAGTTATGACTTTAGTAGCAACATTAACTTTAGTTGCATGTGCTAATGGTGGTGATAAAAAAGCTGTTGAAGCAGCCGAAAAATCATTATCAACATTAATTTCAGAAGAAAAGATTACAGCAACTTTTGTATTAGTAGAATCAAATAAAGATGGCGTTAAATTTGAATATACAAGTAGCAACGAAAGCCACTTGAAAATTGAAGAGACTGCAACAGGTTTAAGAGCAACAGTTATTAGACCAGTACATACTGCGGCTGATGTTGCAGTTACATTAACTGTAAAACTAACAAAGAATAAAGTAACTAGTACAAAGACTTTTAATTTAATAATTGTTAAAGAAGATGCACCAGATGTTACTGGTGATAACTTAAAAGCAGTTATTGAAGCTGGTGCAAAAGGACAAGTTATCGAAATGGATAATGTAGTTGTTATTGGAACATCAACTGGTGGATATTTCGTTGCTGACTCTTCAGCATCAATTTATGTTCACTTGAATAGTGATGGGTCTAAAGTTGTTAAAGTTGGGGAAAAAGGTAAAATAAGTGCTAAAATCGATGATTATTATGGTGCTAAACAATTAACTAGTCCTTCATTTACTAAGGCATCTGATGATAAACTATCTGAAATTACTCCTACAAATAGAATTCCAAGTTTTTATTGGAATCCAGGATTAGCTGGTGAAGCTTTAAATGCAGCAAAAGCTAATTTAACAAATTCAGCATATACAAAACTTACAGCGAAAGTTATTCAAGATGGAACAGGCGAAAATTCAATTTTCTTAGCTGATGTTGCAGATCAAACTAAATACGTTCAAGTATATTATAAAGGAACTGTAAATGCGGATGTTTTAACACCATTAATTGGTCAAACAATTGAAGTTGAAGGAATGTTGCAAGAATATAGAGATGGATTTGATTTAATTGATGGAACAAAAGGAACTTTATCAAGATTTACGGCATTTAGAGTTGTTTCAGAATTAAATGATGAGTCAAAAGTAAGTATTGATGCGTCAAAAATTGCTGCAACATTAAAACCAGCATATGATAAAGAAACTGATCTTACATTAGTGGATAAAGGTTCAAATGGTACTACAATTACTTGGGCATTTGCATCTGAAACTGATCCAAATAATCAATATATTAATTTAACAACTGGGAAATTAACAATGCCGGCTGAAGCAGGACAACTAGAAGTTAAAGTTATAGCAACAGTTATTTTAAATGATAAAACTAAGACTGTTCCAGTAACAATTAAAGTTGGTACTCCAACGGTTATCACAACAATTGCAAATGCAAAATTAGCTCTTAAGGGAGATATCGTATTAGTTAAAGGTATAGTTGTTGGTGCTACATTCTCAAATAAATATGCAAATGGTGAAGTATATATTCAAGATGAAACAGGTGGTATGTTAGTCTATCGTGCTCCTAAAGCAAATGCTGATATAATTGTTGTTGGTAATGAAATTCAATTTATTGCAACAATTGATAATTATAATGGAGTAAACCAATTTGCAAATGCTAAATCAATCACTAAAGTTAGTGAAGGAAATACTGTTGAAGCATTAAGTCTTACAAAAGTTACAAAAGATAGTAATGATCTTGGTAAATTAGTTAAAGTTACTTTAAAAGTTACAAAAGACTTAACAGCGGTTGCAAGTAAAGCTGATGCAGATACTTTTGTGGGAGATTTCACATTAGGTACTGGTAAATTTACTGTTAAATTCTTAAGACAAGATAATACAGTAGTTGCTGATGCAGAAGCGATTGCTAATCTTTTAAAAGCACTTAAGAAAGATGACCAAATAGAGGTTACAGCAGTGTTAACTAAAGATGGAGAAGTTACAGTATATAGTGCTTCACAAATAATTAAAAAATAAATAAAGTAAAAATAAGGATAGTCTAAAAAACTATCTTTATTTTACTTGGATTGAAAGAGGATATTATGATTAAAAAAGCAAGTATAGCACTTAGCACAGTTTTTATGTTATTTATACTTATTTCTTGTGCAAAAGGTTCTAATAGTATTGTTATATCAAAGTATTATCAAAATACATATATGAGTGAAAATGCAATTGAATTATATAATACATCAGATAAAGAAGTTAATTTAAAAGGATATAGTTTGAATATTTATACTGATACTGATAAAAGTGTCACATATAGTTATAAAATTACAGGAAAAATTGCTCCTAAAGGTTTCTTTTTGATAGCAACATCAGATCCTTTTGATGTTGAATTGCAAAATGCAGATTTCAAAGTTGATAAATTACCATATAATGGTGATGATGCAATAGTCTTAGCACGTGGGAAACAAAATGTTGACGTTTTAGGTACTCCAGGGAGTGGTGTTGTTTTTGGTGAAAAAACTACATTAGTAAGAAAGAAAAGCCGTATGGAAGCATCAACAATATACGATTCTACTTCATTCTTTTATTTTAAAGAATCAAGCTATCAATTACTAGGAACAATTGAAACCGGAATTTTAGATGAAGATTTATTTACTGGACCTATGCTTACAGATGAAGATCGACAAAGACCATTCTTCAAAGAAGGTGATCGCACTGTTGGTGGTGGTGGTGCAGTTAAGGTAACTATATCGCGTTTAGGTGATGGTGATACGACAAGATTTAATTTTCCTGAAGAATTATTTGGTTCATCAGATAAATCAGTTAGATACTATTTTATAAATACTCCTGAATCTCCAGGACATCCAAGTGAATCACCATGGGGATTAACAGCGAAAAACTTTAATAATAGCATATTAAATCAAGCAGTTGAATTAGGATTAGATATTGAGATTCAAAGTGGTTTAGATGGAACAACAGATGGTGGATTTGATAGATTATTTGCAATGGTTTATGTTGGAGGATATCAATTAAATTACATGATTGCAAAAGCTGGATTATGTCCTGATGTTACTGAGCAAGCTCCTAAGCATGGATATAAAGGAATGTCATACTATGGTTGGATGATAGAAGCACTCAATTATGCAAAAACGAATAAACTAGGTATGCATGGTGATCAATTAGATCCATCATGGAACTACGAAAAAAATACTAGTAGACTCGATTCTAATTATTTCCCTGAATATGATAGACCGTATTTAAAAAATATTGAAGGTTAAAAGTAAAAAAAACAGCATTTTATTATGGCTCTTAGTAATAAACTGGGGTATTGAGAAAATAGCCTTTGTAATAATCTGGGGTCTAATAACAAAAATCGACAACCATTTATATATGGAAGTCGATTTTTTTTACACACTTATATATTATTATTCAGGTATTTTAAGAGCCACATCTTTATTAATAGAATAAATGATTCTAGCTCTTAATCTCTTAAAACTTTTAATCCCATTACTAGTCTTAATAATAGTCTTTATTCTAGAATTAGTACCTTCAATTGGACCATTAGATAATCTTCTGTTAGAATCAGATTTAATAAAGGAATTAATAATCTCATCTTTCCAATTAGAAAGTAATTTACCAAAAGATCTAATATCTTCTAACCTGTGATTACGATATTTAGTAATTAAATCAGATAATAATTCTTTAGCATCATCAAAATTAGTGTTTCTATTAAACTCACGATATTCTTCCTTGATTTTATAAACTTCAGTTAAATCATCATCAATGGATAAAAGAAAATCTTTAATAGAAGATTTATTAAGACTAATTCTAAACTTAGGAATAGAAATATAACCATTATAGATATTATCGTATTCTTTAGTAAAGAAATAATGAAACTTCTTTAACATATAATATTTATCATTCTTATAAGTTTTAAACTCAATATTACCAGCATATTTATTCATTACTTTAATACGATGCTTATTAACGATATCATTAATATGTTTAATAACATGAAAAGAATCAATAGCTATTAAAGCTTTAGGCATAACTTTAGATATAACGTCTTTATAAGGCTTCCACATATCAATAATAACTACTTTAACACTATCTAATTCAGTATGTTTAAGACTAGATAGATATTCTAATAGATATGATTTATGACGAGTTTTTAAAACATCAATTATTTTTTTTGTTTCAAAATCTAAGAATAGACAAGCATAAGGATGTTTAGTCCTTTTTGAAACATGAAATTCATCGATACATAAAAACTTAGGTAATATATTTCTATTTGGATCAACATAATCATCAAAAATATCAATAACAGTTTTAGTAGAAACGTTAAAGATAGTAGAAGCACTAGTAAATGTATTAGAAGGATTCTTTAAGTGTTCTAAAATAGATAGTTTGGTGTAATGACTAATTCTATCTTTCTTAATAGTAAAGGGATTAGATTCAAAGAAACGTTTTTTACATATTAAACATCGATATCTTCTACTACGATAAATAATATAAGATTTTCTATTTGTAGAAATACTATGAGTTATATTTTTATTTTGGTAGTCATGTGTAGTGGTAATTCCATTGCATAAAGGGCATGGAATAGTTTCTTTTTTAAGCTTAATATGAAAACTAACAATTCCATCAGTTGATACTGCATCAATAGATTCAATTTTATGACTTAAGTGTTCAATTTCTAATACTTTTATGATATTATCATACATGAAAATCCTCCTTGATTATTAAGTGTGCAAAACTATAATAACACAAGAAGGATTTTCTTTATTTATAACCCCAGATAATTACATAGGTATACAATGACCCCAGTTTATTTTTAATAACTTTTATTATTTGCTGTTTTTTTCTTTATAAAATTTTATTAAAGGTTTAAATAGAATTAAATAAGAAAGTATAATAATTAATAACCCATATAAACTATACCAGATAATTAAAATATAAGTATAGTTTTTAAAAATACTTCTATTTGATTCTAGATAATGCAAATTGTTGATATTTGATTCTGAATCTGTCGGTCTAATATTTTGTATATATTCATCAAGCGAGTAAGACGAATGAGTGAATGGATAATCATCAAGATTTTTATTAAAAAGATAAACAGTTGATTCGTTACTTGAAAATGATAATAAAGGTTTCGATTCAAAATTTTTAGTAGTTATATTAATTCTAATTTCTTTAATTGTAGATATTTTATTATTTTCTAGTGTATAGTTATTAATGAAAAATGCTGGGAAAAAAGTTTTTTGGGTAATTGATTCTAAATTTATATTATTACTGTTACTATCTGATGAAGTATTAACTACTTCATTATATATTATAGAAGAATCTAAAGAAATAAAATCGTTGTTCTTATATCTTGCAGTATTTAAAAATAAAATAATCCCATCAATGTATTTATCATTCTTATAATACTTTCTAGCTCTATATAAATCAAACCCAATTGTCCCATTTTCATCAATAAGTGTTTCGCTGAGTACCGGGTTTGTTTGATATGCAAAATCTGCAAAAATTGAAACTTTTTTTAAATACTCATCAAAGTTTTCGTTCTTTAAAGGAATAATTTCATTTTTCACATAGGATTTTTCCATTTCGAGATTTGCTAAAGGTTTAATAAATGTTGAAAAAATTAATACTGCAAAAAAAATAAAAATAAGCTGCCATATAAGTGTAGTTTTTTTGATAATAATCACTCCTTTTAAAGTACAATATATTATATATCAAAAGATATCAATATGCAAATATTGATATTCAAACATAAATAGTTTTTTTTATAAGAAATTTACAATTAAGATGTAAATTTTTGATCAAAAAATGTTAAAATGAATGTATAAATAAAGAAAGAATCCTAGGAGGAAGAAATGAGAAAAACATTTAAGTCATTTTTATTGATTAGCCTTGTAGTATTAAGTGGGCTTTTATTGGTTTCATGTGGTGGAAAAGGTGATAGCAAGGCTATGAAAGCTGCTAAAGAAGAATTAACAATTGCTAAGATCCTTAAAGATAACACTTCAAAAGATGAAGTTAAAACAGATCTAGATTTAGTTGCAACTGCAGGTGAAGCAACCGTTACATGGAGCACTGATAAAGCTGCTGTTGTTAGTATTACAGGAAAAGTTACTAGAACTGCCGAAGATGAGCTAGTGAAATTAACTGCTAATTTAAAAATTGATAAAGAAACTTCTATAAAAGAATTTTTGGTTACTGTTGTAAAAACGGATGGTGGAGTAAATCCAAATCCAGGAGAAACAGTTTTATCACATAGTTTTGATTTTAGTGCTTTAGGTGAAGAGACTGCATATGTTAAAGAATCTACAACATTTAATGTATCAAATATGGTTGATAATAAATCTGTTGAGTTTTCAAGATATTATACAAATATTAGTACAGAAAAAAATTCTGCAAATAAAGGATTAGTTTTAGCTATTCGTGGAAAAGATTCGTTTCCTAGTCCTTATGTGCAAACTAAATTTGCTGTTAAAGGATTACAAAAAATAGATTTAGTTTTATTTGGATGGGCAAATGATGTTTCATTTAACTTTGGATTCCTTGAAAAATTTGTTGTTGAAACATCAACTGATGGAGCAACATGGTCAGTTGCAAAAGATATAACTAGTGAATTAAGTTCTACAGGTGTGTCTGAAAAGTATGAAATCAGTTTGACATTACCTAATGCAGGTAATTACTTTGTTAGACTTCAAATGATTGCTAAAACAGGTCTAGAAGCAAGTGACTATAGTTTAAGATATATTTTAAAAGAAATGAAATTATATGGTTCAGAAGCTGGAACTCCAAGTACACCAGATACTGATGCGAAAATAGTTGCAGATGATGCACAAGCGTTGACATTACCTACTAGTTTATCAGTTAATACTATATTACAACTTGTTAAATCAACAAATAAAGGCTCATCAATCTTATGGACTGTTAAATCAGGAGACGCAGGATTGATTAACTTAGAAACAGGTGCTGTAACAATACCTGAAAATGAGGTTACGTTAGTTTTAAATGCAAGAGTTACAAAAGGAACTGAAGTAAAAGATAGAGAATTTAGTATTATACTTAAAAAGGGAACAACTCCTACTCCAAATCCTGGAGATGGTGCTGCAGGAACTGAAACGTTTGATAATGCAGAAATAGGTGCTTCATATGTTGATGGTTCGTTCAAAGGTGTTAATGGAGTGACTTGGAAATATACACAATCAAGAGATGAAGGGGATTATGGTATTGATGGAAACGGTATAATGCTTAGAGGTGAAAACAATGGTGTTTTCTCATCCCTTGAAGCTGAAATCTCAGGTGGAATTACAAACTTTACATTCCAATATAGAAAAGCATTTACTGGTGGAGCAGAACGTACTTATGCTGTTGATATTATCGTAGGATCCGAAGTAAAAACATTTACTTTTGGATTTACTACTGGAAGTACTGCTGAAGATACAGTTTATAATTTTATATTAGCAGAACAAGCTGGATTTGCTGATTTAGTTTTAACAGGGAATGTAAAAATTAGAATTTATGCTGTAGGTAAAAAAGGAAATAAACAAATAGTTATTGACAACATAAGTTGGGCAAAATAATTATTTACATTAAGTTTTAAATATGATAAAATACTAGTGAACATTCAAAGAGATGTATATGAAAAAGCAAGGACTGCAATCCTTGCTTTTTCTTTCTTGAGATCGATGAACATTCAAAGAGTCATGTTGAAAGATTATTTATCTTTATCATCGTTGTTTTTATTATCTCTTGTAATTAACCAAATGATTAATACGAGGATAATAAGATAATCCAACTAAGACTCCTTTAATTATCCATCAATGCTCCAAATACATCAAGTATTCATGTGAAGTTCACCTCGTCAAGAAATTTCTAGATATAAAATCTAGTAATGATATTTTATATATTTTAGTTTGTTAAATCTAAATTTTTTTGAATAACTATATTTGTTTTTTGAGTGAAATAATGAATTGTTTTCTAAAATATGGTATACTATTATAATGCTCTACAAGGAGGCAATTACATGAAAGACAAAGTAAAAGAGTTAATTGAAAAATATGATTCAATAGTTATTCACAGGCATACTAGACCAGATATGGATGCTATAGGATCACAAGTGGGTTTGTATTATTTAATTAAAGAAAACTATCCTAATAAATCACTCTACATTGTTGGAGATACAAATGATATGTTATATAACGTTACTATGGATATTATAGGAGATGATGTGTTTAAGGATTCTTTATCAATCATTATTGATACTGCAGTAAGTGAATTAGTTAGTGATGATAGATATAAATTGGCTAAAGAAGTGGTAATAATTGATCATCATAGAAATGATTCAAATATAGAAAATTCATTATTCTATCAAAAAAGTGATTTTACATCAGCATGTGAAATACTATCAGATTTAGCGAAAGAATTAGATTGGGTTGTTACAAGTACTGCAGCGACTTATATATATGGTGGTATGGTTACTGATACTGGAAGATTTCAATTTATTTCGAATGAAAATGCATCAAGAGTATTTGCTAATGCTTCATTTATAACTAGTTTTTATCCTGATATAAAAGATATGTATAATTTTCTTTATACTGAAAAGTTAGAGAAAAGAAAAGTTAAACAGTTATTTAGTGATTTTGAAGTTACAAAACATAATGTTGCATATAGAAAAAACACAATTGATATTATAGAGAAAAGTGGATTAGATGTTTTTAGTGTAAGTAGGGGTATGGTTAACTTAATGGCTGGTATTGAAGAAATACCAATTTGGGTAAGTTTTACAGAAGATAAAGATAATAATGTGATTTTGGCAGAAATAAGATCAAGAGGAATTATTGTTGTTGATATTGCTAAAAAATATGGTGGTGGAGGACATAACTTTGCTTGTGGTGCATCACTTAAGAATTGGAATGAAGTAGAAAAAATGTTAAATGATTTAGATGAAAGGGCAAAAGAAAATGGAAATATTAAATAAGATTTTAGAAAAGATAAAAGAATATAATACAATTATTATTCATGGACATAAAAGACCAGATGGTGATTGTTATGGAGCACAATTTGGATTAAAAAGTGTAATTAAAACATCGTTTCCAGAAAAGCAAGTTTATGTAGTTGGAGAGACAAGTGAATATGTTAGATTTGTTGGTGAAATGGATGTAATAAGTGATGATACTTATGAAGGTGCACTTTCTATTGTTGTTGATACGGCTATTAAAGATAGAATAAGTGATTCTAGATATACGTTGGGAAAAGAAATAATTAAAATTGATCATCATATTCCTGTTGATCAATATGGAGATTATATTTGGGTAGATACTAACTTCCCATCATGTGCACAAATGATTGCATATTTTTTAAGAACATTTAATGATGAATTAAGTGTATCAAGAGAAGGTGCTGTTGCAATGTATACAGGAATCATTACAGATACAAGTAGATTTAGATTTAGAGGAGTAAGCAGACTTACACATGAACTAGCTGGTATGTTGTTGGATTTTGGTGCTGATGTTGTTGAAATTGACCAACATTTATCAAAAGAATCATTAGAAGTCTTTAAGTTTAAAGGTCATATGTTAGCAACTGTTAAGTTTGATGATGGTTTTGTTTATAATGTTATTAAAAGAGAAGATATTGAAAAATTTGGTGTTAGTGATGAAGATGCTGCTGGTACAGTTAATTTAATGGGCGGCATTGAAGGTTATGATGTTTGGTTCTTAGCGATTGAATATCCAACTGAAATTAGAATTAGATTACGTTCATCTAAACCTGAAATTGATAAACTTGCTAATATGTACCGAGGTGGAGGTCATAAAATGGCTTCTGGAGCAACGTTATTAAGTTTTGATGAATTACCAAAATTCTTAGAAGATTTAAGAAAGTTCTTAAAAGAAAACAAATAATAAAAGGAGTGTTTTAGTATGTTTAAACTATTTGCCGAAGTACAACCAATTATTAAAGACATTGATATTTTTAAAGATTTTCAAACATTAGGATTAAAGATATTATTACCGCTTGTTATTGCTTTTATTGTTGCTGGTTATGTAGGTTTAGAAAGACAAAATGTTGGTAAAGCTGCTGGAATTTCTGCTCATATTTTAGTTGGGCTTGCAGCAACCGGTATTGCGATATTTAATAGATTGATTTTTGATTGGCAAATAGAATTAGCGATACAAGGACATGATGTAAGACCAGAAGGACAAAGAGTGATTGCTCAAGTTCTTGCAGGAGTTGGTTTTATTGGTGCAGGAGTAATTTTAAAAGATAAATTCAATGTTATTAGAGGGCTAACAACAGCATCAACAATTTGGTCTGTTGCTATTATTGGAGTTATTCTTGGAAGTGGATATATATTGTTAGGTTCGCTTTTAGGAATAATAATTATGATATTTATTACAATTAGAGATATTTCTCGTGGAGTTAATCCGTTTATTCATATTGATGAACAAAAGCGTGATCACATGGGCGAAATACAGGTTAAAAATTACCATGATTAATGATACAATATGTGCAATAGCAACGCCTTTTGGAACAGGTGGAATCTCAGTTATTAGAGTGAGTGGACCAGAAGCTATCTTAAAAGTAAATCAAACATTTAAAGGAAGAAACTTATTAAGTGTTAATACTCATACAATTCATTACGGACATATTATTAGTGAATTGGGAGAGATTGTTGATGAAGTAATGATTTCGGTTATGCATGCTCCTAAAACTTTTACTGCAGAAAATGTTGTTGAAATATCAACGCATGGTGGTGTATTAGTAACACAAAAAGTATTAGAAAGATTATTAGAGTTAGATATTAGGTTAGCAAACCCTGGCGAGTTTAGTGAACGAGCATATCTAAACGGAAGAATTGATTTAGTTGAAGCGGAAGCAATAATGGATGTTATTTCTGCTAAAAATGAACAAGCTTTGAAAATTGCTAATTTAGGGGTTGCAAAACAAACAAGTAAATTAGTGTATGATTTACGTGAAAAACTTCTTAATATAATAGCTAATATTGAAGTTAATATTGATTATCCAGAATATGATGATGCTGTTACTATGAGCGAAGAAATTGTTGAACCACAAGTTAAAAAACTTTTAAAAGAAATTGATCACTTATTGAAGCATTCTTATCAAACAAGACTAATTCGTGAAGGTATAAAAACAGCAATTATTGGAAGACCAAATGTAGGTAAAAGTAGTTTGTTAAATACTTTGCTTGATGAAGATAAGGCAATTGTTACGAATATTGCAGGAACAACAAGAGACACAATTGATGCCTATGTTAACATAGGTGGAATAACGCTTCATCTAATTGATACAGCAGGTATTAGAGAGACTTTAGATGTTGTAGAACAAATTGGTGTTGGTAAATCTAAAAAAGCCTTAGAAGAGGCAGAATTAGTGCTTTTAGTCATTGATCAAAGTGAAGATTTAACAAAAGAAGATCTTGAACTTTTAGAATTAACTAAAAACAAAAAAAGAATTATAATTTTAAATAAATCTGATTTAAATAAATCAAAAGTTAAACTTGCGGATTCGATTAGTATTTCAACTTTAACTTCTGATGGAATTGATAAACTAGAACAAGAGATTATTAAGACATTACAATTAGAAGATTTAAATAATAGTGACTTTAATTTCTTATCAAATGCTAGACATATTCAAAAGGTCAAAGAAGCAAAAACTTCATTAGAAAGTGTTTTAGAAGCTATTAATAATGAGATGCCTGTTGATATTTATGCAATTGATTTAACTAATGCATGGAATATGCTTGGTGATATTATTGGAGTTAGATATGAAGATGAATTAATTGATCAGTTGTTTTCTAAATTTTGTTTAGGAAAATAAGAATAATTATATTATAATTATTAGTAAAGGGGTGATTCATTTTGAGTTACATAGCGTTATATCGTGCGTACCGTCCTCAGTCATTTAGTGATGTTAGTGGACAAGAAGTAATTGTTAAAACATTAAAGAATGCTGTTAATACTGATAAAATCGGTCATGCATATGTTTTCAGTGGACCTAGAGGAACTGGAAAAACAAGTTTAGCAAAAATATTTGCCAAAGCTATCAATTGTCAAAACCCCAAAGATGGTAACCCTTGTAATGAATGTAGTTCATGTTTAAACATTAGCAGTAATACTGCTAGTGATGTTATTGAAATTGATGGTGCATCAAACAATGGTGTAGATGAAATAAGAGAACTTAGAGATAAAGTTAAATATTTACCAAGTGTTGGAAAATACAAAGTTTATATTATCGATGAAGTTCATATGTTAACAACAGGAGCATTTAATGCTTTATTAAAGACATTGGAAGAACCACCTGCACATGTTGTTTTTATACTTGCAACAACAGAAGTTCATAAGATACCAGCAACAATTCTTTCAAGATGTCAAAGATTTGATTTTAAAAATATTGATACCGAAAGTATTATTAAAAGATTAAATCAAATCATTGAAAAAGAAAAAATTGAAATTGAAGATGAAGCTGTTAAATCAATTGCTATAAATGCTAAAGGTGGATTAAGAGATGCTCTTAGCTTACTTGATCAAGCGATTAGTTATACAAATGATAAGATAACAGATGAAGATATTAGTCAAATATTAGGAACAGTTTCTAAAAAAGATTTAGTGAAACTTTTAGAGTTAATAACAGATAAAAAAACTCCTGATGCCTTAAAACATATTAATGAGTTTTTAAAAAAAGGTAAAGAAGAAGAAAGAATTATTAATGATTTGATTTTCACATTAAGAGATTTATTGCTTGCAAAAGTTTATTATCAAAGCGATGAAATATTATTAAAATTAAAAAAACAATTATCTGTTAATATGATTTATCATTACTTGGATATTTTAATTCAAATGCAAAGTAATATGCGTTATACTTCGCAAAAAAGTATTTATTTAGAGATTGCTGTTATTCAAATGATTGATCATGAAGAAGTTCATAAGATTGATTTGAGTTCAAGTGTTTTAGAACTTCGTAAGGATTTGGAAAAACTTAAGACAAAAGGTGTTACTAAATCAGTAGTTAAAACAAAAGGTGAAAGTTTAGTTAAAGCGGAGTACATTGAAAATATCTTACATGATGCATCAAAAAATAAAAAAGATGAATTGGAAAGATTATTTCAAAATAATAACCAAGTTCCAAATTATCTTCAAATGGCATATCACCTACTTAAAGAAGCAACAATTGTTGCAGCATCTGTAAATAGTGTTATAATTACGCATGATAATCTTTTAATAGCGAATCAATTAATGCAAAAAGATATGCAAAGCCAAGTGCTTGATGTCTTAAATTTAGAAAACGCTGGAATTACTGATTATTATGTTATACTAAATAAAGATTGGTTAATAGTTAGAAATAAGTATGTAGATTTATTTAAGAGTGGTCAAAAAAGACCTAATATTGGAGATTATGATTTCCAAATTTATGAGATAAAGACTGAAAAACATGAAGAAAAGGCTGAAAAAGAATCAGTTAGATTGGCCAAAGAATTTTTTGGTGAAGATATAGTAAATATTAAGGAGTGATTTAAGATGAATCCAGGAATGTTAAAAAAATTAAAGAAAATGCAAGATGAAATGGCTGCTGCACAAGAAAGACTTGAAGCAAAAGAATATTTTGGAAAAGCAAGTGGAGTAACAGTTATTGTACAAGGAACAAGACAATTAATTGATGTTCAAATTAATGGTGAAATGTTAGAAGAAAAAGAAATGCTACAAGATGCAATTTTACTTGCAGTAAATGATGCATTAAAGCAAATCGAAGAAGAACAACAACAAACAATGAGTCAATTCACTGGTGGAATGGGTGGGTTTGGTTTCTAATGTATCCTAAAGCATTAAAAGACTTAATGGATAATTTAGAAAAACTGCCAAGTATTGGTGAAAAAACTGCTGAAAGATTAGCACTTTATATAATTAGTGAATTAGATAGAGAAGATGCTAATTTAATGGCAGATAGTATTAAAAATGCAATTGATAGTATTAGACCATGTAAAATTTCAAACATTTTAACGGATCAAGAAATATCTCCGATCGTTTTAGATGAAACTAGAGATCATACAACAATTATGGTTGTTGCTGATTCTAAAGATGTTTTTATGATGGAAAAAATGGGAACTTACCATGGTGATTATCATGTTCTTGGAGGTCTAATTGACTTTTCAAGGGGCATTACAGATAATGATTTAAATATTGAATCACTTACTAAAAGAATCAATAGTGATTTAAAAGAGTTGATAATTGCAACTAACGGAACAGTTGAAGGTGAATTAACTGCTCAATACTTAAAGTCATTATATGAAGAAAAGCAAATAAAAGTTACAAGATTAGCATATGGACTACCTGTAGGAACAGATCTTCGTTATGCTGACGTTTTAACTTTAATAAAAGCAGTGGAAAATAGACAAGAATATTAAGAAAGCCAACTATTAGATGAAAGTCAAGTATTTAATAAAAAATAGTTGAATTGATATAGTGACATGCTAAAAAAGATGTCTATGAAACATCAGAATTTAGATCTTTGATAATTAAATACGGTTAATGAGAAACAGTATAAACACTATTGTTCTTTAAAATAGAACGAATGACTCTAAGTAACTTTTTAGTAACGTGACCAATAATCGTTAAATAATGCTTACCTTGAGATTTTTTCTTTAGAAAATAAGCATTAAAAATAGGGTCATGCATAACAGTTATTTTTGCAGCTTGAAATATAGCCCATCTAAGGATGGATGAGCCACGCTTAGAGATTTTAAAACTGCCTTCATACTTACCAGATTGATAAACAGAAGGGTCAAGACCAGCGAAAGCTAGTAAGGCATCATCAGACTTGAAACGATTAATATCACCAATCTCAGCTAAAATAATGGCACCAGTTTGAATACCAATACCAGGAATCGTTAGAAGTGTTGTTTTAGATTGGTTGAGATGATGTTCTAGTAAATCATTAATTTGACTTACTTGAAGTTCAATACTTTTAATTGTTTGAACAGATTGTTTAATTGATAGTGAAAGAGATTCGCTATCAATGCCAATAGATGCTTTAACAAATTCCTTAATCACTTCAGCCTTAGTTAGACCATGTCTACCTTTTGAAGATTTCTTTAGAAGTTCAGTTAAAGTGTTAGTTCTAACACGTTTTAACTCGGATAGAGAAGCGTAAGACTCTAAAAGAGTTAATGAAGCGTTAGAAAGAGTATTCTTAAAGATTTTATGGTACTCAGGGAAAGCTTGATCAATATAAGCTTTAAGTTGATTGGAAGTCTTATTTAATTGTTTTTTTAAAGATTTTCTTTGTCTAACTAATATTTTTAGTTCATCAATATGGTATGATAATAATGTATAGGGTTTGAAATCATTTTGATTTCTAATAAGAAACATACAAATGGCCTTGGCATCAATAGAATCAGTCTTCGTTTTACGAACTGAAGAAGCCTTACGGTCCATATTGGTTAATAATGGATTAATGAACATAACATTGTATCCCTCGAGGATTAAAAAGTGTAGAATATTTCTACTATAATGTCCAGTTGATTCAAGCCCTATACGCACATTAGAATCTTTGAAGAACTCTTTAGCCAATGAAATTTCGCTAAGGAGTTTTTTATATCCTAATCGTGAATTTTCAATGGTAAAATGTTTATTAAAAACTTCACCTAAATGATTGGTGATAACGATGTCATGTTTAATTGAGGCGACATCAATACCTACTAAAATCATAATAAAACCTGCCTTTCTATGATTGATATACAAGCTTAGTACTGTGGGCTTTAATGAATGTAACCTAATAGGAAATGACCAGTCAAATGCCGTATCCAACTCATAACCATATTTAATTAAAGTCACAGCTATATCCTTTCAGAACCAGTCATAGATGCTGTAAGGAGTTAAGAAAACTAGTCTGTGATATCATCATAATTTAATTATAATATAGTCCGCTTTATAAAATCTTAAAAGAAGGAGATCTAATGTATATATGAGGACTACATATATATATTAGGAATTAATAATGTTACCTATATACGCAAACTTCTTTCAAAACATTTGGCAGTGGTTTAACGATGTTTTGGAAAAACTAAAATTTGATGATTTGGTTCGTGGCTTTTATGATAATTATATAGCAGGTATGGATGAGTTTTTTAAATGGGCGTTATTACTTTTTTTAACTGTAATAATAATACTAGGGATAATAACATTTATTAAGAAAACTTTCAAACTGTTTATAGTTTTAGTTGTTATAGCGGCAATTATTTTTATTATTTATAAAAAATAAATTGTTAAGACTTGCAAAACTATCAATAATAATATACAATATATAAGGTCTTAGGAGGCGTTTTATGAGCAAAAAGTTAGAAACGTTAGCGATGGTTGATGTGGCTTATGAATTATTAAAAGAGAATAAGAAGCCAATATCAATACACGAATTATTTAAGCAAATCGCAGAAATCAAAAATATCTCATTAGATGATATAGAAAAATTAACTCAGTTATACATGGATATCACCCAAAGTGCAAAATTTGTTTATTGTGGTGATGATAAATGGAATCTTAAAGAAGGAAATCTCCATCTTTGGGATGATGATGGTTCATCATTCATCGAAGTTGAAGAAGATGATGAAGAAGAAATCATTGAAGATGATCTAGCTATATTTGATGAAGAAGAATTAGAAGTAGAGTTAGACGAAGAAGAAATTGAAGAATTAGATGAAGAAGAAATCATTGAAGATGATCTAGCTATATTTGATGAAGAAGAATTAGAAGTAGAGTTAGACGAAGAAGAAATTGAAGAATTAGATGAAGAAGAAATCGAACAGATAAAAGAAGAAAAAGCATATATTGAAGTAGAATTACCATTCAAATCAACCGACGATGATGACATCGATTTTGATGCCGACGATTATGATGAAGATGATTATAACGAAATCATGGATGATTATGAAGACATGTACGATGAATAGTTTTTTTAGCATCGGCTTATAGAAGTCAATTTTAAAATCCCTTTTTAAAACAAAGAGGGATTTTTATTATGAAAATTAAAAAAAGAAAAAGAAAGGGGAGCATTCACATGGCCAAATTTATTTTTATAACTGGTGGGGTTGTTTCTAGTTTAGGAAAAGGAATAACAGCATCAGCAGTAGGACAAATCTTAAAAAGCAGAGGATTAAAAGTATTTATGCAAAAATTTGATCCTTATATTAACGTTGATCCAGGAACTATGAGTCCTTATCAACATGGAGAAGTTTATGTTACAGATGATGGAGCAGAAACCGATTTAGACCTTGGACATTATGAAAGATTTATTGATGAAAATTTATCAAAAGATTCAAGTGTAACAACGGGAAAAATCTATCAAGCGGTAATTGACCGTGAACGTAGGGGGTTATACAATGGAGCAACAATCCAAGTTATTCCACATATAACAAATGAAATAAAAAGACGTTTAGAGTTGGCTGCTAAAAACTCTAAAGCTGATATTATTATTACTGAAATAGGTGGAACAGTTGGTGACATTGAATCACTTCCTTATCTTGAAGCTATTAGACAGGCAAGAAGAGATTTTGGATATTTTAAAACATTGTATATTCATAATACATTAGTTCCATATTTGAAAGCAGCAAATGAGATTAAAACAAAACCAACACAACATAGTGTTAGTGAATTAAAGTCTCTTGGTATTCAACCTGATATTTTAGTTTTACGTGGTGAACATTCAATACCAGAGGATGCAAAAGAAAAAATTGCTGCATTTAGTGATATTAAACGTAGTGCTGTATTTGAATCAATTGATGTTGATGTTTTATATCAAACAATTATTAACTTGGAAGAACAAAAAATTGATCAATATATTCTTAAACATTTTAAAATGAATCAAGCGCCACGTGCTGATTTAACTGATTGGACTAATTTAATTGATCGAATAAGAAAATTAGACAACAAAGTAACGATTGGATTAGTAGGAAAATATGTTTCCCTACATGATGCATATTTATCAATTGTTGAATCATTAAAACATGCAGGATATTATCATAATGTTAATATTGAAATTAAATGGATTGATGCAGAAAAAGTGGATGAAATTAATGTTAGTGAAGTTTTAAAAGGCTGTGATGGAGTTTTAGTTCCTGGTGGGTTTGGTAAGCGTGCTTCTGAAGGTAAAATTGCAGCAATAAAGTATGCTAGAGAAAATAATATTCCAATGCTTGGTATATGCTATGGTATGCAACTAACAATGATTGAATATGGAAGAAATGTTTTAGGTATTGAAGATGCAAATTCATCTGAGATTGATCGTAATACTAAAAATCCAGTAATTATTAAAAATAAAGATGGCAAAATGAGACTAGGATCATATAACATTAGACTAGTTAATCAAACAAGATTAAGTGAAATGTATGGAGAAGAAATAATCTCTGAAAGACATAGACATCGTTATGAATTTAATAATGTATATAAAGATATTTTTAATCAAGATAATAATCTTGTTTTATCAGCGTTTGGAGATCAAAAAGATGTATTAGAAGCTGTAGAACTTAAAAATCATCGCTTCTTCGTATCTGTTCAATATCACCCAGAATTTTTATCAAGACCACTTAAGCCACATCCGTTATTTAAAGGGTTTATTGGAAGTATGGTTAAGTAATTTTTTTAATTAAAAAAAGAATAAAATTGATAATTGTATAACTATAAGTAAAGATAATAAAACACTAGGTCTGAAAACGCTATTTAAATAAGTTTTCATTGTAAAAAGAAGTGTTTTGAGATATAATATAATAAGAAAAAACAAGGAGGAAATAAATATGGCTATAGTATCAGCAAAAGATATGTTGTTAAAAGCACGTAACGAAGGTTATGGAGTTGCTCAAATTAACATTAATAATTTAGAATGGATTAAAGCAGTTCTACAAACTGTTGAAGAATTAAAATCACCAGTTATCTTAGGAGTTTCTGAAGGAGCTGCTAAATATATGGCAGGATACAAAAATGTTGTAGAAATGGTTAAAAATGTTCATGACTTTTTAGGAGTTACTGTTCCAGTGGCTATTCACTTAGACCATGGTACTTATGAAGGATCATTTAAAGCTTTAGAAGCAGGATTTACTTCAATCATGTTTGATGGTTCACACTATCCATTTGAAGAAAATTTAGCTAAAACTAAAGAAGTAGTTGCAGCTTGTCATGCAAAAGGTGTATCAGTTGAAGCAGAAGTTGGTTCAATTGGTGGAGAAGAAGACGGAGTTATTGGTGCAGGTGAATTAGCAGATCCAGCAGAATGTAAAATAATTGCAGCAACTGGTGTTGATATGTTCGCAGCAGGTATTGGTAACATCCATGGTAAATATCCAGCAAACTGGAAAGGTTTAAGTTTTGATACATTAGAAGAAATTCAAAAAGTTACTAATAACATTCCATTAGTATTACACGGTGGTACAGGTATCCCAGGTGATCAAGTTAAACGTGCAATCTCATTAGGAGTATCAAAAATTAACGTAAACACTGAATGTCAATTAGCATTCGCTGAAGAAACAAGAAAATACATTGAAGCTGGAAAAGATTTACAAAGTAAAGGATTTGATCCAAGAAAATTACTTGCTCCAGGTACAGATGGTATTAAACGCGTTGTACGTGAAAAAATCGAATTATTCGGTTCAGCAAATAAAGCTTAAATTTAATAGTGTTATGCTATTATTTAAAATGGAGGTAGCATAATATGAAGATTGATGAAACTGTCTATAATGAATATGCGAATTGGAAATTAGAAAATGAAGAATTATTAAAGAATATTAAGGATAATTCAAATGATATATATTATCGTTTTAAACATGTTCTTGATGTTGTTGATTATTATTATGATAAGTTGATTGATGATGAAAATTATAGTGATGAAGATGATGTAATATTTAAAACTGGTTTTTATTATATTGCAGATCAATTTGAAAATATTAATGAACTTTTACAAAAGGTTTATAATAATGATTTTAAAGATTTAGATAAACATGCAAAAGAAGTTAATTTATTTCTTAATACTGTAGATTTTCAAACAGAAGTTTTGAACAATGATATTACAAGTGATGAAGATGTGAAAAAACTTTTAGAGTTTGATCGAGAAATTTATTCATATCTATCTAAAAAGAAGAATATTCCAGAAGAAAAATATGAAGAACTTGATAATTTAACAACAAAAGTCTTTAATAAATTGAATATAAACTATTATTCCGTTAACAACATATTTTTAGAAATAGCAGATGAATTAAATATTTTATAATAAAATTGTAAGATACAACTCAGTAAATGGGTTGTATTTTTTTATTATTTAAAGATTATTTAACAAAATAAAACGTTTTCATTTGTAAAAAAGAACATTTCTGCAATTTTTGTTTGACTTTTAAGAGTAAACATTTATATAATAGGCAGTAAATATATTTGTTATAAAGAAGGAGGACAAAATGAAAAAGAAATTATTAAGCATGATAGGTTTGTTATTACTTGTTGTATTAGTTGCTTGTGGAAAGAAAGGAACTGATCCAGATACACTAGTAGTAGCAAGTGGTGCAGATCCAGTAACATTTGACATTCAAAAGACGAATGATCAGGCGACAACGAGGATTGCTCGTCAAATTTATGAAACATTAATTAAACAAAATGATGATTTAACATTAGTACCTGCATTAGCATTATCTTGGGAGGATGTTGGAGATAATACATATGAGTTTAAACTTCGTCAAAATGTAACTTTCCATAACGGAGAAAAGTTTACTGCTAAAGATGTTGAATGGACATTAAAAAGAGCGAGTGAATCTAGTCATATTGCTCATATTGTTGGAACAATCGATCCTGAAAAAATTGAAATAGTTGATGATTATACAATTAAAATTGGAACTAAGGGACCATTTGGACCATTTCTTACTCATCTTGCCCACCCTGCAACTGCTATTCTAAATGAAAAAGCTGTTACTGATGGTGGAGCTGACTATGGTACGAAAAGTGCTGTTGGTACAGGACCATTTAAATTTGTTAGTTGGGTATCGGGTGACAAAGTTACTTTAGAAAGATACGAAGACTATCATAGTGAAAAAGCTAAAATGGCTAAAATAGAATTTAGAACAATCACTGATGCAAGTGTTAAATTAATTGAACTAGAAACAGGTGGTATTGATATTGCTTACGATATTTCACCATCTGATATTACAAAAGTTGAAGAAAATGATAGTTTAACATTAGTTAAAACAGCAAATCTTGGTGCTGAATATTTAGGCTTAAATTTAAGAAACGATACTCCACTTAAAAATGTTGGAGTAAGAAAAGCGATTGCTAAGGCAATTGATGTCGGAGCAATCATTAGAGCAATCTACTTAAATGTTGGTGAGAGAATGAGTGGACCAATTAATGAACTTGTTTTTGGATTTAATGATGAACTTACTCCATATGATTATAATTTAGAAGAAGCTAAGACTTTACTTGCTGAAGCAGGATTTCCAAATGGCGGATTTAGTTTAAAACTATATGTAGGGTCAAATAGCACTGAAAGAGTTAGAGTTGCTCAAGTAATTGAAGCGGAACTTAAAAAGATTGGGATAACTGTTATTCTTACACAGTTAGAATGGGGTAGTTTCTTATCAGCAACAGAAAAAGGTGATGCTGATATGTACCTTTTAGGATGGACAACTGTTACAACAGATGCAGATTATGGTTTATATCCATTATTCCATTCTGAAAGTACTCCAAGTGCAGGTAATCGTTCGTTCTATTCAAACGAGAGAGTTGATGAATTATTAGAACTTGGTAGAACAACAAGTGATCCTGCATTAAGATTAACATATTATAAGGAAGTACAAACAATTATTCATGATGAGTTACCATGGGTATTCTTACAAACTCGTGAAAATGTTAGTGGCGTTCGTAATAACGTAAAAGGATTTTCTCATCACCCAACAGGAAGTTATTTCTTAGATGGTGTATCAAAAGAGAATTAAAACATAAAACAGGAGTGGGCCATTAAAAATGCCCATTCTTTGTTAAAGGTGATTAAAATGTATAAATATATTATTAAAAGAATATTATGGTTAATTCCAATCTTATTAGGTGTTGCATTAATTGTTTTTACAATCATGTATGCATCCCCTGGCGATGCAGCAACACTTATTTTAGGTGAAAATGCTAGTCCGGAAGCATTAGCAAAATTAAGAGCTGAAATGGGACTTGATCAACCATTCTTTGTTCAATTCTTTCGGTACATTAAAGATGTTTTTTTAAGATTTGATTTAGGACGATCATATGTAACAAGAAGAGATATATTAGGAGAAATTCTTTTAAGATTACCTAATACAATTAAATTGGCTGTATTAAGTATTTTGGTTGCATCAATCCTAGGGATTATTTTAGGAATTATTTCGGCTACAAAACCTAATTCAGTTGCTGATAATACTTCAATGATGTTTTCACTTATTGGAGTATCAATGCCAACGTTCTGGCAAGGTTTATTATTTATTATTTTATTTTCGTTAACACTTGGCTGGTTTCCAGCAACAGGGTTTAGTACTCCAAGCGAAATGATTCTTCCAGTTTTAACATTAGCTACAAGTTCAATGGGTTCAATAGCAAGAATCACTAGATCTAGTATGTTTGAAATTATGGATCAGGATTATATCAGAACAGCTTATGCCAAAGGGCTTTCTAAAAATAAAGTAATCTATGAACATGCATTAAGAAATGCTTTAATTCCAATTGTTACAGTTATTGGACTACAATTTGGAACGCTACTTGGAGGTGCTGTCTTAACTGAGTCAATATTTGGAATTAATGGGATTGGTGTTTTAATGGTGAATGCAATTATGCAAAGAGATATTATGATGGTTCAAGGTGGAGTTTTATTTATTGCATTCTTATTTTCAATAGTAAATTTAATTGTTGATATTCTTTATGCATATATTGATCCAAGAATTAAGTCACAATATAAATAGGAGGAAAATTGGATGTTTAAATTTAAAAAAGAAAAAATTGATGAACTAGTCAATATTCCTCAAGGATCATTTAAAGATATTTGGTATTCTCTTAAAAGAAATAAAAGAGCTTTGTTTGGATTATTTTTTATAATCTTGTTAATATTTTTAGCAATTTTTGCAGACTTGATTGCACCATTTCCGATGAAAGAACAAAATCTAGCAAACACACTTCAACGACCAAATGGAACACATTTATTTGGAACTGATGATTTAGGTAGAGATGTCTTTAGTAGAATTATATATGGAACTAGAACCTCATTAACAATTGGGGTTGCATCAATAATTATTGCTTTATTATTTGGAGGTTTATTAGGAATTGTTGCTGGTTATTTCAAAGGTAGGGTTGATACAGTTATTATGAGAGTATGTGATGTTTTATTATCGATTCCATCAACTTTATTAGCAATTGCAATAGTTGCATCTTTGGGAAATGGAATTAATAATTTGATTCTTGCTATCTCAATTGCAAATATTCCGATTTTTGCTAGAATTATTCGATCAAGTGTTCTATCTGTTAATGAAAAACAATTTATTGAAGCATCAAATGCTCTTGGGGCTACAAACTTTAGAATCATTTTTAGGCACGTTGTTCCTAATGTAATATCACCAATCATTGTTCAATCAACTATGGGAGTTGCAACTGCGATACTATCAGCAGCTGGATTAGGATTTATTGGATTAGGAGTTGAACCTGCTGTAGCAGAATGGGGAACAATGCTTAATTTAGGTAAATCATATATTAGAACACACCAGTTTTTGACATTCTATCCAGGGATTATTATTATGTTAACAATCTTATCATTTAATATGCTTGGTGATGGTATTAGAGATGCTATTGATCCAAGAACAAGAGAAAAGTAGGTGTAATATATGAAAGAAAATAAAATATTATTAAATATAAAAAACTTACAAAAATATTTTCCTATAAAGAAGAAAAATATCTTTCAGAAGGAACAAGAATATGTTAAAGCCAATAAAAATATTAACCTAACTATATATGAAGGAGAAACGTTAGGAATTGTTGGTGAATCTGGGTATGGTAAGTCAACATTTGGAAGAACAATTATTCAACTTCAAAATCAAACTGGTGGTTCATCGTTATATTATGGTGATACAATCAGTAACTTCTTACCTAAATATGTTAAAAGAGTATATAAAAATATTCCTAAGGTTTCTAAAAACTATGATGTTGATGCTGCATTGATGCAAGATTTAAAATGTAAAATTAAAGATTGTCAAGATAAAGAATGTGTTGAAAAAGTTACAGAAGAATATCGATTAGAGAAGATTAAATTTCAAGATAAATACTATAATACTTTAAGGCTTATTGGTGGTCTTGCTGCCTATGATAGTCTTGAAGTTATTAAAGAGTTACTTTTAAAAAAATATCAATTAGAAAAGAAACTAAAAAAATATGAAAAAAAGAATAAAGAAAGATATGAGGAATTATTACTTTTAAAAAATGATAACGAAGAAGCAATTCAAAAAATAAAAAACGAATTAAAGAATGATGAAAGATTTATTAAGTATGAAGAATTCAGAGATGATGGAATTGATTTATCAGCTTTAACTTCAAAAGAAAAACGTAAAATAAGGAAAGAATTACAGATTATCTTTCAAGATCCTTATTCATCACTTGATCCTAAAACGAGAATTATTGATATTATAGGTGAAGGATTATTAATTCATAAAAAATTCAAAACTAAATATAGTGATGGATATAGAGAGTATGTATTAGAGATTATGGAAAAATGTGGATTAGATAAGGAATATGCAAATAGATATCCACATGAGTTTAGTGGTGGACAAAGACAAAGAGTTGGAATTGCAAGAGCATTAGCACTAAATCCATGTTTTGTGGTTTGTGATGAAGCGGTAAGTGCCTTAGATGTTTCAATTCAGTCACAAATAATTAATCTGTTACAAGAATTGAAAGATGAACATAATTTGACATACTTGTTTATTACACATGATTTAGGTGTTGTTAGATATATAAGTGATCGTATAGGTGTTATGTATTTTGGAAATCTAGTAGAACTTGCTCCTGCAGAAGAACTTTTTAGTAATCCTAAGCATCCTTATACAAAACAATTGTTAAATGCAATATTAACCCTTGAAGATGATGAGGTAAAAAAAGTGAATTTAGAAATAGATTATGATTCAAAAGACTATGAATTTAAATATCAGTTAACAGGTGAAGCAGATCCTGATTGGTATGAAGTAGAACCTAATCATTTTGTAGCTTGTAGGTTAAAAAACAAAGAGTTAGTGTAAGGAGGATTGAAATGAGTTTATTAGAAGTTACAAACTTACATACATATTTTAATACAAGGAGAGGTCTAATTAAGGCCGTTAACGGTGTTTCTTTTAAAATTGAAGAAGGGAAAACACTAGGAATTGTTGGTGAATCTGGTTCTGGTAAAAGTCAAACGGCAATGTCAATTTTGAAACTATTTCATAAAAATCAAAGAATCTATGAAGGTACAATAACTTTTGAGGGAAACGTGATATCGAATTATACTGAAAAAGAATTAGAGAAGATTAGAGGAAATGAAATTTCAATGATTTTTCAAGAGCCAATGAGTAGTTTGAATCCGGTTTTTACAGTTAAAAAACAAATAGCTGAAGTGTTGATCATTCATCAAAAAATGAAGAAGAATGATGCTGAAAAACGCGCTATTGAGATGTTAAGAGCTGTTAAAATTCAAAACCCAGAACATGTTGCAAAACTTTATCCACATCAATTATCTGGTGGAATGAGTCAAAGAGTTATGATTGCTATGACGCTTGCATGTAATCCTAAATTACTAATTGCAGATGAAGCAACAACTGCACTTGATGTTATTGTTCAAGCGGAAATTTTAAAATTAATGAATGATCTACAAAAAGAATTTAATACAGCAATATTATTCATAACTCATGATTTAGGAGTTGTTTCACAAATGGTTGATGATGTTATTGTTATGTATGGGGGAAGAGTAGTTGAAAGTGCACCGGTAAAAACGATATTTAAAAATGCTAAGCATCCATATACAAAAAGATTACTTGCAGCATTTTTAAAAACTGATATTAATCAAAAAAAGCGAAGCAAGAATCTAGATTTTTATGATGCGGAGAATGATTTTTACGACTTTAGAATGTTTAAAGAAGGCAAAGTTGATAATGACTTTTATGAAGTTGGAGAAAAACATTTTGTTTCTTGTACTTTGAAATAATAAAAAAATTTATTGATAGTAAAAGGGTAAGAACTTCTTTAGTTTTTACCTTTTTTTGTTACAACTTTAAATAATGAAATACGTTCTAAAATAATGATTTTTATAAATATATTATTATATATAATAAAAAACGTGAATAGTTATGAGCTTTTTAATGTGGATAATTATAGAATAATTGTATTTTTTAAGTTTTTTGTTATATAATAATAGGAGAAGTAGGAAAGGAGAGTGTAGAAGTGCAAGAAAAAGAAAGTAAAAAAACATATTATAAGTTTGTTATTGCTTTTATTGTGTTAAATGTACTAGCGACTTATATAGTTACTACTGAAGCATTGAATAGATATATAATTGCCTTTGATTATACTACAATGGGTGTTATTAACTCACTTATTGGTAACATAGCATTTTTACTGCTCGTTTTTTTCCTAATCACCTTAGTTGTTAAAAAACCTAAATCAAGAATGTTTGTGATGTTATCATTAACGTTTGCTTTGAATACTAGTTTATTTGCAATTAATGTTTATAACAGATATTATGGAACATCTTTTACATTTAAGGCATTATCGATTTTTAGAAATCCTTCAGAAGGATTTGGATTTACAATTATTTATGAAGCAATAAGAGAACTTGTTACATATTATCGTGTTATATTGTTCTTACCATTTGTTGTTTTAGCAATTATGTATTTCAAATCTAAGAAAAAAGGAATTAAAGAATTAGAAATTAAGAAACCAACAATTAAATTGGCATTATCAAAATTTTTATTGGTTTCAAGTTTAGTAGTTATTAATTTAGGAGTTTTTGGAACAACAATTCAAGGGAAAGAAATTATCGAATCTGCTAAACCTACATATGCAACCCAAAACTTAGGCTTGTATAATTATCTAGTTTTAGATTTAATGGGATTTGATTATGATACCGTTGAAGTTAATGAAGAAAACGTTAAAGATATCTTAGATAGATACAATAAAAATAAAGATGAATATACAAATATTATTGATGGGAAAAAATATAGTAAGAACGTTAAACTATCAGATGTTGAAAATATTAATGGACAACTTATTGATAATTTAAATCCAGAAGATTCAATCAATGGTATTTTAAAAGATTATAATTTAGTTTTAGTTCACTTAGAAACATTTAATCATTTCTTGCTTGAAATGCCTAAAGTTAATAAGTACTTATATAATTTAAAAGCTTTATTAGAAGAATCATACGTATTTAATAACTTCCATACTAACGTTGGATTAGGAACAAGCTTTGATGCTGAACTTGCAGTTTTAACAGGTTTATTACCTAATGGTACATCAACATTATCTTGGGACTTCGATAAAACAATTCCTGAAAAGAATTTTGATTTTCAATCAGTACCTAAAATGTTTAATGAATTAGGATATAAAACAAATTCATTCCATGGTAATAGCGAACAATTCTATAATCGAATTGAAGCTCATCCTAATTTATTTGGATTTAATAAATTTAATGGTCGAGATACAATTCTTAAAGATTTAGGATATGAAGATTCTTTAGAAGGACTATTAGATTTAAAAGAAAAATATGGACATGATGCAGGAATGTGGATTAGTGATCGTGCAACATTTAAGTATTTTAATGATAAGATTAATTATGAATATGAAATGAATGAAAAATTCATGTCATTTGTAATAACAATGCTACCTCATACTCCATTTTACTATGATCCATATTATCCAAATCCGTTGGAAACTGATCTATATGATCAAGAGTTTATTAAGAGTATAGATATTGTTACCCTTAAGTATTTAAACTACATGAAATATTATAATGAAATGTTTAAGTATATGTTTGAAGATGTTAATGGATATGGAACTGATTATGAATATTCAGAGGATAATTTATATAAACGTAAAAAAATTGCTTATGTATTCTATGGGGACCATGGATCAGCATTAAAAGCTAATGACATAAATACATTATTTAATAATGAGTTGAGTTCATTAGAAATCCGCCAAAAGTTGTTACAAACAATGTCGTTTATATATGTTCCTGGTGAAAATACTGTTACTAAAGAAATTGATGGACATACTATAACATATCGTGAAGGACTTCTAAAGGGTGAACAAAATTTAGTTAGAGGACAAACAGACTTATATCGTACAATCGTTGATTTGTTTGGATTGCCAATTAAAGATAGTGATTATTTATTTGGAGTCCATGGAATGAGTACTGAACCTACATATTCAATTGATAATAAAACATTGGATATTGTTACTGATGAATTCTTTGGAACTGTAAGAAATAGTAATAGTTATATTATTTTTAATAATATTACTTTAGAAGAAATTGAAAGAATTAAACTTGCAATTATTAAACTTAAAAAGAATAGTGATATTGCAATGAATAATAATATGTATAAAAGTTTCAAATAATTAAAAGGCTATAAATTAAAAAATATAGCCTTTTTTTAAAGAAAAATTATAGAGGAGTATTTATTTTGAAAAGTAGAACAAAGTATTTATTAACAGATGATGAAATAAAAAAGATTTATAGTAAATATTCTAGTGAATCAATTGATAAAATCAATGTTTTATCTAATGGTGAATTTAATTCAGTTTATTTAATAGAATCAAATGATCAAAAATATGTTTTGAAAGTTGGAACTAATCTTTTAATTGATGTAATGCCTCATGAAAAGAATATGATAAGTAATGAAGTTTTTTGGTATAAAAAGATAAAAGAGCATACAAATATCAATATACCTGATATTTTGTATCATAATACAACAAAAGAGATTATTAATGCTGATTATTTTATCATGTCATATATCAATGGAAATGAACTTGATATAGATAAACTAGAAACAACTAATAAATTAAATGCAATTAATGAAAAAATGAAGATTATTGCGGATTTTCACAATATTAAATCTGATAAATTTGGATATATTACTGATAGACTATTTGAAAATTGGTATGATGCTATAAAAAATATGGTCACTAATATCAAAGATAAGAGCTTATCTTTAGGTAAAGATATTTTTAATTCAAATAGACTTTTAGATTTTATAGAGATAAATAAAGAGGTTTTAATAAATGTTCAAAGTAGTGCAGTTTTCTTTGATTTGTGGGATTCAAACATTCTTATAGATGATAATGATTATTATGTTATCGATCCTGAAAGATGTTTTTATGGTGATCCTATTTGTGACTTTGTTGCAACAGTATTTACACAAACGTTAGAAGAAGGTAGGGATTCTATTCTTTTATACAATCAATACAGTCAAAATAAAATAGAAATAAATAATGAAACTGAAATAAGATATAAAGTAGCATTGGGGTATTTAGCATTGATTATGGAAGTTGAAAAGTATCTTAGATATGAAGAAGATCATGAATTATATAAAAGAAATGATGGAATTTCAAAATGGTTATTTAGTTTGATTTGAAACAAGGAGTAATCCTTGTTTTTTTCTTTAAAAAAAGTGCTTTAGAATTTAATCTAAAACACTTATGTTTATTATCTATGTCTTGCGTGTGGGAATAAGATAACATCTCTAATATTTGGTGTGTTTGTTAATAACATAACTAGTCTATCAATACCAATTCCTAGTCCACCAGTTGGAGGCATACCATATTCTAAAGCTTCAACGAAATCAGTATCCATTTCGGTTGCTTCATCATTTCCTAAATCTTTTTCTTTTAATTGAGCTTCAAAACGTTCTCTTTGATCGATTGGATCATTAAGTTCGCTAAAAGCATTCGCAAATTCTGCTCCGACAATGAATAATTCAAATCTTTCAGTGAAGCGTGGATCATTTTCATCTTTTTTAGCTAAAGGGCTGATATCAGTTGGATGTCCAAAAATCATTGTTGGTTGAATTAGTGTTTCTTCAACATATTTTTCGAAGAATGCTTCGACAATATGACCATATTTGAAATGTTTTGGAACATCAATCTTATGTTCTTTAGCAAGTTTTTTTGCATCTTCTAATGAATAGTCATTGAAGAAGTTAATACCAGTTTTTTCATTTATAGCATCAACCATATGAATTCTTTGCCATGGTTTTTGCATATGAACTATTTGTTCTTTAAATGTTATATCATATGTACCTAAAACATTGAATGTAACTGTTGATAAACAATCTTCAATTAAATTCATCATACCTTTCATATCTGAATAAGCAAGATAAGCTTCAATTGTTGTAAATTCAGGATTATGTTTGTAACTAATTCCTTCGTTTCTAAATAAACGACCTATTTCATAAACTGCTTCAAGACCTCCAACGATTAAACGCTTTAAAGGTAACTCTGTCGCTATACGTAAGTAGAAGTCCATATCAAGTGTATTATGGTGCGTAACGAAAGGACGAGCAGCAGCACCACCAAGGATTGAGTGTAGTACAGGAGTTTCAACTTCAACAAATCCTTTAGAATCAAAATAATTTTGGATTGCTCTAATTATTCTTGGACGTAGTAATGCAATTCTTCTAGAATCTTCATTAACAATTAAATCTACATAACGACGACGTCTTGCTTCTTCAACATCTTGAAGTCCATGATATTTATCAGGTAGTGGGCGAAGAGCCTTTGTTAAGTGTGTAAATTTAGTTGCTTTAATTGTTAGTTCATCAGTTTTTGTTCTAAAAAGAACGCCATCAATACCAACAATATCTCCAAGATCTGCATGTTTATAAACATCATATTGTTCTTCCCCGATAGCATCCAATCTTACATATACTTGGATTTTTCCATCGCGGTCTTGAAGATGCATAAAACCAGCTTTACCTTGTCCACGTTTTAATACTATTCTTCCTGCAACAATTACAGGAACTTTCATTTCTTCTAATTGGTCATGATTGTATTTTGAATATTCACTTATTATATCAACAATTTTGTGAGTTCTATCAAAAGCCTTACCAAAAGGATTAATCCCTTTATCAGCTAATTCTTGGGCTTTTTGTCTACGAACTAATTGTTGTTCATTTAAATCTGTATCGTTCATTAAAATTCCTCCTTAAAACATTAGTTATTATATCATATTTTAATTAAAAAAATAAGATAAAGAAAAGACAAAGGCAAAAACCTTTGTCATAAATACTTTTCACTTATCAATTGGTACATTAATTCCTCTTTTTTAGAAGTTAAACTAGTAACTTTAACAATAATTTGTTTAGTTCCAAGGTTTAATGTAACAATATCATCAAGTTTTACTCTTGCAGATGGTTTTACTAATTTATCATTTATATATACTAATTCTTTAGTAGCAGCATCGTTAGCAATTTTTCTACGTTTTATTAATCTTGATGTTTTTAAAAATAAATCAATTCTCATTATTGTTCATCTTTTTTAATTTCTTCATTAACAGGTGTTACTGTTGCATCAATAATTGTTGTTTCAGTTTTATCATTTTCTTTTTCATACCATGATAGTTTACCTGTTGCAACTATTTCATCAATATCAGCTTTTGTTAATGTTTCAACTTTGATTAAGTAATCAGCAATAGTATCTAATAATTGTTTGTTTTCTTTTAGAATTGTTCTTGCTTCTTCAAGACAAGAAGTAATAATTTTTCTAACTTCATTATCAATTTCATGAGCTACTTGGTCTGAGAAATTCTTTTCGTTAAAGTAATCTCTTCCTAAGAACACATTTTGTCCACGGTTTTCATATTGGATTGGTCCTAAATCACTCATTCCATATTCTGTAACCATTGCTCTTGCTATTTTAGTCGCCATTTCAAAGTCATTATATGCACCAGTAGTGATTGAATTAAATTCAATTTCTTCAGCAACACGTCCACCAAGATAACCAGTGATTGTTTGAACTAATGAATCTTTCGTTTGTAAGAATGTTTCTTCAGCGGGCATCATTAAGTTATAACCACCAGCACGACCTCTAGGAATAATAGTTACTTTTTGAACAACGTTAGCATGTTCAAGTTTGATACCAATTACAGCATGTCCAGCTTCATGATAAGCAACAACACGTTTTTCACGTTCATTGTATTTACGACTTTTCTTAGCAGGTCCCATACGAACACGGTCCATTGCTTCATCTAAATCTTTTTCATGAATAACACGACGATTACCTCTTGCAGCAAGTAATGCAGCTTCATTAAGTAAGTTTTCAATATCTGCTCCTGAGAATCCTGGAATTCTTTGAGCTAATAATTTAAAGTTTACATCACTATCAATTTTTTTATTACGAGCGTGAATATGTAAAATTGCTTCACGTTCTCTAATATCAGGTAAATCAATAATTATTTGACGGTCAAAACGTCCTGGACGAAGAAGTGCAGGATCTAAAACGTCAGATCTATTTGTTGCAGCAATAATAATAATACCTTGGTTTGTTGAGAAACCATCCATTTCTACTAGTAATTGATTAAGTGTTTGTTCACGTTCATCGTGTCCCCCACCTAAACCAGCACCTCTTTGGCGTCCAACAGCATCGATTTCATCAATAAAGATAATACATGGTGAATTTTCTTTCGCTGTTTTAAATAAATCACGAACACGAGAAGCACCAACACCGACAAACATTTCCACGAAGTCAGAACCAGAAATTGAGAAGAATGGAACATCAGCTTCACCAGCAACGGCTCTTGCTAATAAAGTCTTACCAGTACCTGGAGGACCAACAAGAAGAACACCTTTTGGAATTCTAGCTCCAATTTCATTATATTTTTTAGGATTCTTTAAGAAGTCGACAACTTCTGCAAGTTCCTCTTTTTCTTCAATTGAACCAGCGACATCATTAAATGTAACTGATTTATTTCTTGAAAGTTTTGCTCTATTTTTACCAAAGTCAAATGCTTTGTTATTACTATTAGAAGCATTTCTAAATATGAATATAAAGAATATAACTGCTAAGATTAATGGTAATATGCTAAAGAATATTGACCAAAAGTTTATTCCTGATGGAATATGGACAATACCATTAGTATCCATAATAACTAAAAGATCTTTTGCATCTTCATAAGCAATTGTTGCAGTATAATTAAAAGTTTGTAAATTATTTGCAGTCTTATACGTTTCAGTTACTCTACCAGTAATGATATAAAAGTTTGTATCATTACTTTTTGTCATTTCATATGTTTCAATTCCACCAGTAGTTACTGCTTCAGTAAGCTCATTATGTGTTAAAGCCACTGGTTTGTTAAGTGTATTTCTTACGAAATAGAAAACACCGAAAATTATTAAAATGGAAATAATAATCACTAAATAGTCAGGTCTTCTTTTTGTTACTGGTTTTTTAGTTTGATTATTCAACGCCATCACTCTCCTTCTTATTTATCATAAAATTCTTTTTTTAATACACCAATATATGGTAAATTTCTATATTTTTGTTGGAAATCAAGTCCATAACCTAAAACGAATTTATTTGGAATAGTAAACCCAACATATTCAGCTTTTAAGTTGTTATTATCTTTTTTATCAAGTAGTGAAACTACTTTGATTGATTTAGCACCACGAGTTTCAAATAGTTTTTTAACTGCTTTAATTGTTTGACCGGTATCAATGATATCTTCAACAAGCAAGATATCGCGATCTTTAATTGGTACTTCTAAATCATACTTAATTTGTATCTCATTAGAAGAAGCAGTACCACCATGATAACTACTCACAATCATATATTGAACTTCCAACGGTAATTCAATATGTTTTGCTAAATCAGATAGAAATGGTATGCACCCTTTTAAAAGTCCAACTAAAACTAAATCTTTATTTTCATAATCTTTAGTTATTTCACTACCTAATCTTTTACACGCTTCAGCAATTTGTTTCTCACTTACTAATATTTCTTCAATAACGTTGTTCATTTTTACCTTTCTCCCATAAAAATTGTAGTTGTTTTTCTGAACCTAGAGTTTCATTAATATAGATATTAGAAACCCATAAAATAATATCATTGCTATCAGTGATTAACCAAAGTTTATCTCGTTCATATTTTGGAAGTTTTAAGTCTATAAGATAGTCTTTCAACTTTTTTCTTCCATATTTAAACGAAAGAGTATCGCCTGGTTTTCGAGTTCTCGCACGCAATGGCAATGATAATTTATTATAACATATTTTTACTGTTTCATTATCTATATTACTAGGATTATTAAAAAATGTGATTTTTTCCATATTTGGCAAAATATTTAAAGAATCATTTAATGTAATGTCAAAAACATTCTTAGTTTGATTTTTTTTAATAAAAGCTTCGTTATAAGCCTTTATAAAAGTATATTTATTCTCTAAAGTGTATTCTTGATTTGGAGAATCATTTAGTAACATACATCTAATTTTATCGATTGTTTCGAATGTCGTTTCAAGATTATCTTGTTCAAATAGGATAGCAATCATTTCTTTTTGAATAACTACATCTAATTTTTTAAAATTTTCGATATTAATGGAGTTATTATGAAGTTCTTTTAAAGCTTGATTTTTTATGTATGATGCTGCATCTTTTAGTTGAGTATGAAAGTTATAAACTTTTTTTAAAAACTGTTGATTTTCCTGTTTCAAAATTGGAATTACAGTATGACGATATCTATTTCTCAAATAGTTATCAGAGTAATTTGATTCGTCAGTAAAATAAGGAATTTTATGTAATAGTGCATAGTCAATAATTGTCTTTTTATCAATATTTAGTAAAGGTCTAATATAAGTTATTTCGTCTTTAACGTAAAGTGGCTGAATACCTGAGTAACCATATAGATTGCTACCTCTAGTCATTTTGATTAAAATTGTTTCAGCTAAATCATCTAAGTGATGTGCTGTAGCAATGTAACTAGTTTTATATTTTTTAGCAATCATTCTTAATTTTTCATAGCGTAAGTCCCTTGCCTCACTTTGAAAATTGCCTTCATTAATGTTAATGCTGAAAATATGATAAATAAGATTGTTGTTTTTAGAGAAATTGATAATTAGATCTTGATCACGTTCATTTGTTTTTCTAGTATTATGGTTAAAATGAACTACAATTGGTTTGTATTTTTCAGTAATTAAAATATTCAATAATACCATTGAGTCAATTCCGCCACTAACTGCTACGATGATTGGAATCTTTTTATCAATCTTAAAGGATGATAATAGATTAGTAATATTTAACATAGAAAAGCCTCCTATTCATACTAATTATAACATAAAAGATATTTGACATTAATAGTAAAAAGTACTACAATCAAAGGGAAGAAAACCAAAAAGGGGAAATGATTAATGATAATACTTGCTAGTAATTCAGTTAGAAGAATTGAACTTTTGAAAGATGCCGGTGTTGATTTTAAAGTTATTCCAAGTAATGTGGTCGAAGTAATTGATGAAAAGTTAAAACCAGAAGATAATGCCATGAACTTAGCATTTTTAAAGGCGAATGATGTTTTTAACAGAAATCCTGGTGATTTAGTTATAGCAGCTGATACAATAGTTACATTGAATAATAGAATTTTTGGTAAACCAAAGGATGAAGAAGAAGCATTTGAGATGTTAAAGACATTGTCAAATAAAAGACATGAAGTAATCACTGGTGTTGCTATTTTATATAGAGATCGAAAAGATGTTTTTTATTCAAAATCAACTGTTAAATTTAAAGATTTAACGGATGAACAAATTAATGATTATATTGCTACTAAAGAACCATTTGGTAAAGCAGGAGCATATGCTATTCAAGGAATTGGAAAGAGCATTGTAGATACATTTGAAGGTGACTTTTTTACAATAGTAGGATTGCCACTTAAAGATGTTTTAAAGCGAATAAAAGAAATTGAGGCCATTTAAATAATGGTTCTTTTTTTGTGTTTTTAAAAAAATATGTTAGAATAAGAAGCAATTAAAAAAATATGAGGTAATTTATGATAAGAAAAATGAATAAAAAAGATATTCCAAATATTTTGAATTTATGGTTAGAAACAAACCTTGAAGCACATAGTTTTATTGATAATGCGTATTTTGTTAGCAATGTTAATAATGTTAAAGAAGAATTATCAGATGCAATAGTCTATGTCTATGAAGAAAATGAAGAAATTATTGGATTTATTGGTTTAGAAGATAATTACATCGCTGGAATATTTATTGATAGTAAGTATCAAGGAAAGGGAATTGGTAATGAACTTTTATCAAAAGTTAAAGAAATTGATGAAAATTTAACTTTAAAAGTTTATGCTAAAAATGAAAAAGCCCTTAATTTTTATAAGAAACAAGGTTTTATTATTGTTCATGAAGTATTAGATGAAGTTAATAATGAAAAAGAACTAGTAATGGTTTATACAACAAAAAAACAGGCTTAGACCTGTTTTATTTTTGATTTTCTCTAATTTTTAATAAATCATTTTTATCAAAATGATATTTTTTCTTACAAAAGTGACAAACAACTTCAATTCCATTATCTTCAATTAGTTCATTCATTGTAGCATTATCAAGTGCTGATAGTGAACGAGCAAAACCATCTTTCGAACAATGACATTTATAATGTAAATCTTTAATGTCTAAAACTTTTTCAGTTTTATTAGCAATTGCTGAAACTAGTGATTCTAAAGACTTTTGTTCATCAAACCATCTACTTACTGGACCAATATCATAAATAGTTCTTTCTAATTGACTAATTGTTTCATCTGATGCACCTGGCATTACTTGAACAATAAATCCACCAGCTGATCTAACTGTTTGATCATTTTCAACTAAAACACCAAGTGAAACAGCAGTAGGTGTTTGTTCACTAACAACGAAGTAATTTGCAAAGTCTTCGGCAATTTCACCAGTTTTTAATTCTGATGAAGATGTAAACATACTTCTCATGTTTAAGTCTTTTGTAACGTGTAAGAATCCATTACCGACTGCGGCACCAACATCAAGTTTTCCTTTTACTTCACTTCTAATATAAACATGAGGGTTAATAATATCTCCTCTAACTTCACCATTTCCACATGTGTCAACTAGCATTGTTCCGATTGGACCATTGCCTTTTATTTGTAATGTTAATTTTTCTTCATCTTTATACATAAGTCCCATCATTGCAGAAACTGTTAAAAAACGTCCAAAAGCTGCGGTAGCAGTTGGCCATGTATCATGTATTACTCTTGCCTCATTGACAAGATTTGTTGTTTTTGATGCATATATTCTAATTTCACTGTTATATGCGGTTGCTATAATTGCGTAATCTTTCATTATTCCACCTCATCATTTATTTTAACATGAATGAAAAGATATGATACAATAAATGCGGTGATAAATATGTCTTTTAAGATTAAGAATATAGAAATAAATAATAAAGTAATTCTCGCACCTATGGCTGGTGTGTCAAATAGTCCTTTTAGAAAACTAGCAAGAAAATATGGAGCAGGTTTAGTTTATGCTGAAATGGTTTCGGATAAAGGGTTAATAAATGCGAATGATAAAACTAAAAAAATGCTTTACATGGAAGATTTTGAAAAACCAATGATTCAACAAGTTTTTGGTTCTGATATTGAATCAATGGTTGAAGCAGCTAAATTTATTGACGAAAATAGTAATTGTGATGCTATAGATATTAATATGGGATGTCCAGTTCCTAAAGTTGCTATAAAAGCGCAAGCAGGTTCATCTTTAATGAAAGATCCAGCTAAAATTTATGAATTAGTAAAAGCAGTAAAAGAAGCTGTTAATAAACCAATAACTGTAAAAATTAGAAGTGGTTGGGATTCTGATAGTGTTAATGCTGTTGAGGTTGCTAAAAAAATTGAAGAAGCTGGTGCATCAGCAATTACAGTTCATGCGAGAACTCGTGCTCAAGGTTATTCTGGTGAACCAGATTTAGATGTTATAAAAGCAGTAAAAGAAGCTGTTAGTATTCCTGTTATAGGAAATGGAAATATTGTTGATGGAATTAGTGCAAAAAAAATGCTTGAATATACTAAATGTGATGCTGTTATGATTGGAAGAGCAGCACTTGGTAATCCATGGGTTTTCAGAGAAATTGATGCATTTTTAAATGGTGAAGAAATTCCACCTCGACCAACTAATAAGGAAATTTTTGATTTAATAATGACTCATATGGAAGAACTTATAAAGTTTAAAGGTGAAAAACTTGGTATCTTAGAAATGAGAGGTCATTCTCCTTGGTATTTAAAAGGCATTCCAAATGCTAGTGAAGTCCGTAAAAATCTTACAAAATGTAATTCTAAAGATGAAATGGAAGCTGTTTTAAGAGACTTTCTTCTATAAAGGAATAAAAATACTTTGAATTTAAAACTATTTATGATATCATATTACTAATACTTTGAATATCAAACAAAAAGGAGAGTATTATGAAACAAAAAATAGGTATAGTTGTCTGTGGAAATTCTGGTATTGATTATTTAGATATTGATTTCCCAATTGAAGTAATAAGAGCTACATTAGTAATTGATAAAAAAGAATATGAAGATTTTGTCGATATTACAGCAGAGAAATTTTATGATATAGTTGTTAAGAATCCAAATATAGATTTGTCGACATCACAAACATCAACAGGTAGAATAGCAGATGTTTATGAAAAATTAAAAAATGAAGGGTATACAGATGTTATCGTTGTTACAGTATCATCAAAATTATCTGGAACATTCCAAGGTGCAGTACTAGCAAAAGAACTGGTTGAAGGAATAAATATTTATCCTATTGATTCAAGAAGTGTTTCTCAAGGTGAAGTTTATTTAGTTTTAGAAGCTATTAAAATGATCAAAGAAGGTAAAGAAGTTAAAACAATCATTGATAAATTAGAAAAAATGAGAGATAATATAAGTGTCTACGTTTTAGTTGATACGCTTAAGTACTTGGTTAAGAATGGAAGATTATCTGCAACAAGTGGTTTTTTAGGAACATTGTTAAAGATTAAGCCACTTTTAAAAATCCAAAAAGATGGAAGTTTAGTTCCACATGAAAAAATAAGAACGACTAAGAAAGCTAGAGAAAGATTGATCGAAATTATTAAAGATGAAATTAAAGGTAAAAATATTGGTTTATTTATTGTTCATACGAACAATAGAGATGAGGCATTATCTTTAAAAGAAGATTTCTTGAAATTAAATTCGAAACTAGAAATTGATGTAGTTCCACTTACACCTGTTGTTGGTGTACATGCAGGACCAGGAACTTTAGCAGTTGGATATATTATAAGATAAAAAATTGGGAGGAAATCTACATGGGAAAAGCTAAGAATTTAGTGAATGAGTTATTGGTTGAAGTTTTTAATCAAATATTAACAATTGAGGAAAAAATTCTTAAGAAAAAAGGTGTAGAACTCTCAATGACTGAAATACATGTATTAGAAGCGATAAGAAATGTTGAACCACCAACAATGAGTAACGTTGCTAATAGACTTAGAGTTACTGTTGGTACTTTAACAACATCAATTCATACATTAGTAAAAAAGAATTATGTTATTAGAAAACGTGATGAGTATGATAAAAGAATAGTTTTATTAGAACTTACAGATGAGGCAATTGATGTTCTGAAAATTCATGATAATTTTCACGATGAGATGATCGATTCGGTTTTTAAAGAACTGAAATTAGATGAAGATGAAGTTTTAATAAAATCTCTTGAAAGAGTTAGTGAGTACTTTAAAACGAAATATTAAGAATAATAGAAACAATCGAAAGATTGTTTTTTTGTTTCAAAAAAACGATTTTTCTAATTTAAAAAGACAAATAAAAATAGTTTTAGTAAAACTGTGTAAAAACACCCCACAATAATGATTAATTAAGAGTAAATGAGATTAATCAAGATATAATTTTTCTTGTATCAAAATAAAGGGGGAGTTAATTTATGAAAACAAATATTGTTTTTGTAAGAATAAATAATGATGTTTGTAATGTTGAAATTGTCAGTAAATTAAAAATATTTAATGTAACAAAAAGATATAAATGTTCATATCATGATTTTATCGCAAACAAAGATTTATTTATTAAATGTGATAAAGTTGTTCTGTTTTATGAAAAAAAACAAAGTGAGTATATAAAACAGATTGAAACTGAACTAAAAAAGATAATGAAAGTTCTCGTAGTTTCTAGTGTAGATCTTAAAAAACTTGATGAAATAGTTGTCTATTATGAATATGATAAAGATGTTAGTGGAAAAATAATAATTGGAAATAAAGTGTTTGAAGGTGGAAATGGATTTGCAGGTAGTTTTGGAAATTTAAAAGTTATTGATGAAACTGGGTTTAACAAAAGTTGTATGCTTAGTGATTTTACAAGTGTTTTTAGTTTGAAGAGGCTGATTGAAAAATATTCATACTTATATAAAAATGAATTTTTTAATAATAAAGAAATTAGTATTAAACAAATATATGAAAACTATAAGAAAAACGATCTTTTAGCAAAAAAAGTTCTTGATATTCTTTTAGAAGTAATTGCAGAAAGTCTTGAAAATCTTATCCATATAATTGATCCTAATTTGATTATCCTAAATTTTAATTTGGGAAAATATGAAAAAGAGTTTATCGGAAAAATAAAAGAAAAATTATATAAAAATACATTTCAAATGTTTAAAGCGCGTATCGAAAGATTTGATAGTACTAATAAAAACTATCTTCTTAAAATTGTATGTGGTAGTATCTATGAAAATTAAATTAGAACAAATGGAACAAATTAACCTAACTATCGATGAATATATTGATGATTTTATAAGAATCGAAGGAAATTATAACGGATACTTTACTGAAAGATATTTGATTGTTAATTATATTGTAATTGTTTGTGAGGAATTTAGACGATTACTTAATGAAAAAAAGCATTTAGAAATTGAAGAGTATGTCCATAAGTATATTGAAGATTTGACGCTAATATCAGAGAATAAAAAAAGGTTGAAAAATTATGTGATAGTAGTTAAAAATGGAATAAAAATAATGCACTTGAATATGAAAGAAAGAATATTAGAAAAATGTAGCTGCGAAATAAAATCAAGAAGATTTGAATTCATTAATAATAATAGTGAAAATGAATACGGAACTTTGACAATGTATATTGATTTAAGGGAGTTCTATAAAGAAAGTGATTATTTCCCTACAATTGATTTTATATTTGAAAATATTAAAAATAGAATTATTGGAGTTAGAAAAATATACATAGTTTTACCGATTTTTTTAACGACCAAATCACTAATTTTTGATAGTATGAATCACGGGTATCACAAAGTATATTATGAGTACGAAAGGTATTATCAAAAACTATTTGATAGGTTATCAAAGCTGGATGTTGAAACTTATTTTATTATATCGAATTTTATGCGATATAAAGATTTTAAAATGTGGAGTTCAAGTATTAAAAAACAATTCTTGAAAGATCAAATAAAGATTGGAATAATGATAGAAGATTATGATGTTGTCTATGATTTTGAAGATGATAATATTGATTTATACATTATTGATTATGATTCGGTCCTTGAAGATTTTTCCGATAAGAAATGTATTAGTTATCAAGAGTTTAAAGAAAATTTTGAAAATCTATATCGTGATGTCCATTTATACGTTAAAGAGAAAAAAAGATGTTTAGTGGTGAAAACTACTGAGTTAAATAACGAAAAAATTATCGAAAAACTATTCATCATGGGGTTTAAAAGTTTTATTTATGATAATAAAAATAATCAGTATATTATTAATTCTATTAATAATTATATGAGTAGAAGAGGTAAATATAGTACAAAAACAATAAAAGAAAAAGAAGGGCTTGCAATCTAATGGCGCATAGTATATAATAATAAGGCTTATGTCTAAGCAGGCTAAGATATGGAAGGTTGTCGGTACACGGGTAGCCGTTGTCAATGTATCGGGTTTTTCCAAGGAGCAAGTTTATAAAACATAATTATAGGCGAAAGGAGAATAAAAATGGCAAATAAAGATGTAATTAAAATTCGTTTAAAGGCATATGATCACAGATTAATTGATCAAGCAGCTAAGAAAATTGTTGAAAGTGCAGTTAAGACAGGTGCTAAAGTTAATGGACCAATTCCATTACCAACACAAAAAGAAGTATTCACTGTTTTAAGATCACCACATGTTAACAAAGATTCACGTGAACAATTCGAAAGAAGAACTCACAAGAGATTAATTCAAATAGTTGATCCAAACCCAAAAACAATTGACGCATTAATGCACATTGATTTACCTTCAGGTATTGACATTGTGTTAAAGAAATAACAAAAAAATAAAATTAAGGAAAGAGGTATATCATGGCCAAAGGAATCTTAGGTAGAAAAATTGGTATGACACAAATTTTCGATGAAAATGGTGTTTTAATACCTGTAACAGTTGTTGAAGTTGCTGATAACGTAGTACTACAACAAAAAACTGTTGAAACAGATGGTTATGTGGCTACTCAATTAGGTTTTGAAAGTAAGAGAGAAAAACTTGCTAATAAACCAGAGTTAGGACACGTAGCAAAAGCAAACACAGCCCCTAAGCGCTTCGTTAGAGAAATTCGTTTCCCACTTACAGAAAACGACTTAACAAACTTAGCAGTAGGAGATGTAGTTTCAAGTGATATATTCGCTATAGGCGAAGAAGTAGACGTAACAGGAACTTCAAAAGGTAAAGGTTTTGCAGGTTCAATCAAACGTCATAATCAATCAAGAGGACCAATGACACACGGTTCTAGATACCATCGTGGTCCAGGTTCAATGGGACCAATTAAAGGAAATATGAAAGGTAAAAACTTACCTGGTCATATGGGAGATGAAAAAGTGACAATCCAAAACTTAAAAGTTGTTGGTGTTGACACTGAAAATCAATTGCTGTTAATTAGCGGTAGCGTACCTGGTCCTAAAAAGGGTCTTGTAATAGTTAGAACTGCTATTAAGAGTACTAAGTAAGGAGGAAGAACATGCCAAAATTAACAATCATTAATCAAACTGGTGAAAAAGTAGGTAATATCGAACTTTCAGACTATGTATTTGGTATTGCTCCTCACCAACAAGCAATCTTTGATGTTGTAAATGCACAAAGAGCTGCAATGAGACAAGGAACAAGCGCAGTTAAGAGCCGTGCAGAAGTTCGCGGTGGTGGAAAAAAACCATGGCGTCAAAAAGGAACTGGTCGTGCAAGACAAGGTTCAATTAGATCACCACAATGGCGTGGGGGTGGAATTGTTTTCGGACCAACTCCAAGATCATACTCAGTTAAAATAAACAAAAAAGTAAGAAATCTTGCTTTCAGATCAGCATTATCATCACATGTTTTAGAAAACAAATTAACTGTTTTAGATAAATTAATTTCTGAAAATGGTAAAACAAAAGAATTCCAAGCAATTTTAAATAGTTTAAACTTGGAAGGAAAAGTATTATTTATTTCTAATGAGTTTGATGGTAAAGAAGTAAGAGCTGGTAGAAATATTCCGCGAGTTCAATTCGCTGATGTTAAACATGTTAGTGTTTATGATGTTTTAAATACTAAGAATTTAGTTTTAACAGAAGGTGCTGCTAAAGCTTTAGAGGAGGCATTAGGAAATGAGTAATAAAATGAACCTTTATTATGATTTAGTGAGAGAACCAATTATTACTGAACAAAGCTCTCGTTTAATCGAAGAATTCAATCGTTATACTTTCAAAGTTTCTAAAGATGCTAACAAAGTTGAAATTAAAAAAGCAATTGAAGCAATCTTTAACGTGAAAGTTGTAAAAGTAAATACATTAAATGTTAAGCCTAAGTTTAAAAGAGTGGGACAACATGAAGGATATACAGCTGCTTATAAAAAAGCAATTGTACAATTAGAAGAAGGTCAAAAGATCGACGCTTTTAATATATAATACGTGAAAAATATAGGAGGTTTTTAACATGGCGGTTAAAAAATATAAAGCAACAACAAATGGTCGTCGTAACATGAGTGTGTTAACGTTCGATGAATTAACAACATCTACTCCTGAAAAATCACTAATTGCGCCTTTGACTCGTACTGGCGGTCGTAATAATACAGGTAAAACAACTGTAAGACATATCGGCGGCGGAGCTAAGAGAAAATATCGCTTAATTGATTTTAAAAGAAACAAGGATAATGTAGAAGGTAAGGTAGCAACAATTGAATACGATCCAAATCGTAGTGCTAACATTGCTTTAATTCATTATGTAGATGGAGAAAAAAGATATATTATAGCACCTAAAGGTATTGAAGTTGGACAAGTTGTTCAATCAGGTGAAAATGCAGATATTAAAGTTGGTAATGCATTACCACTTGCTAGTATTCCAGTTGGTACTGTTGTACACAACGTTGAATTAAAACCAGGTAAAGGTGGACAATTAGCAAGAAGTGCTGGAACATCAGCACAAATCTTAGGACGTGAAGAAAAATACGTTCTATTACGCTTACAATCAGGAGAAGTTCGTAAGGTTCTTGGAACTTGCCGTGCAACAATCGGACAAGTTGGTAATGAATCATGGGAATTAATTAACTGGGGTAAAGCTGGACGCGTTCGTCATTTAGGAGTTAGACCTACTGTACGTGGTTCTGTAATGAACCCTAACGATCACCCTCACGGTGGTGGTGAAGGTAGAACACCAGTTGGTAGAGTTTCACCAATGACTCCATGGGGTAAAAAAGCTCGTGGTGTTAAGACTAGAGACACTAAAAAAGCGTCTAACGATTTAATCATTCGTCGCCGTACGAAATAATTAGGAGGAAAACATGGCACGTTCAATTAAAAAAGGACCATTCTGTGACCATAAACTTTTAGGAAAAGTTCAGGCACAAAATGTTGCAAATGAAAAGAAAGTGATCCAAACTTGGTCACGCCGTTCAACGATTTTCCCTGATTTCGTTGGGCATACGATTGCGGTTCATAACGGTAAAGAACATGTTCCAGTTTATATTACTGAAGACATGGTTGGGCATAAGTTAGGTGAATTTGCACCAACAAGAACTTATCGTGGACATAGCAAAGATGAAAAAAAGGGTCGCGACAAAAAAGCGGGCTATTAATGGAGGAGAATAAAAAATGGAAGTAAAAGCAATACATAGAACAGCAAGAATTGCTCCTCGTAAAGCACGTTTAGTTATCGACCTTATAAGAGGTAAGAACGTTAAAGAGGCACAAGCAATCTTAATGTTTACACCAAGAGCAGCTTCACCAATAATATCAAAAGTATTAAAGAGTGCTGTTGCGAATGCAGAACATAATAACAAGTTAAATGTTGAAAATTTATTTGTAAAAGAAGCATACGTGAGTGAAGGAGTAACAATGAAAAGAATGTTACCTAGAGCTCAAGGTAAAGGTGACATTATTCAAAAAAGAACAAGTCATATTACTGTTATCGTAGCTGAAAGAGAAATGGGTGGTGAATAAGAATGGGACAAAAAGTTAATCCAATAGGTTTTCGTGTTGGTGTAATTAGAGACTGGGATTCAAAATGGTATGCTGATAAAAAAATCGTTCCAGCCCTAGTTAAAGAAGACGCTGTAATTAGAAAATTCTTAAACAAAAAATATAATAATGCCGCAGTTTCTCACGTTGAAATTGAAAGACTAAAAGGAGCTCAAGGTAAAGAAAGAGTTAAAATTACTCTACATTCTGGTAAACCTGGAGTTGTAATTGGTCGTGAAGCAGCTACAATGAAAGAAACTATTGCTAGTTTAGAAAAACTAACTAAAAAAGAAATAGTATTTAATGTTGTTGAAGTTAGAAAACCAGAAGTTGTTGCTACATTAGTTGCACAAAGTATGGCAGAACAACTTGAAAACCGTGCTTCATTTAGAAGAGTACAAAAAATTGCTATGCAAAGAGCATTAAAGTCAGGAGCTAAAGGTATTAAAACTTCTATCTCAGGACGTTTAGGTGGAGCAGAAATGGCTCGTACTGAAGGATATTCAGAAGGTCAAGTTCCATTACATACTCTAAGAGCAGATGTTGAATACGCAACTGCTGAAGCACAAACTACTTATGGTATTTTAGGTATCAAAGTATGGATTTATCATGGTGAAATCTTACCAGGACAAAGCCACGAAGAATTAAGAAAAGAAAGACAAAGTTCAGCATCATCAAATCATGGTGGTGGAAAGAGACGTCCTTCTCGTAAAGGACCTCGTCGTTCACAAGAAGATGCTGCCACAGAAGGAGGGAACTAATTATGTTAATGCCAAAAAGAACAAAGTTCCGTCGTCCTCATCGCGTTAGTTACGAAGGTAAAGCGAAAGGTAGAAACGAAATCATTAATGGAGATTATGCTTTAGTTGCATTAGAAGGTGCTTGGGTTACAAACCGTCAAATAGAAGCTGCCAGAATTGCAATGACAAGACATATGCGAAGAGTTGGTAAAGTGTGGATTAATATTTTCCCTCATATGTCAATGACTAAAAAACCTCTTGAAGTACGTATGGGTTCCGGTAAAGGGGCTCCAGATCATTGGGTTGCAGTTGTTAAAGAAGGAAAAATTATGTTTGAAATTGGACAAGTTAGCGATGCAATTGCTAAAGAAGCCCTAAGACTTGCTTCACACAAATTACCAGTTAAAACTAAGATTGTTAAAAGAGGTGAGCAAGAATGAAAGCCCTAGAAATTAGAAAGTTAACTACACAAGAGTTAGAAGCTAGAATTTCTGAATTAAAACAAGAATTATTCAATTTACGCTTTCAACTTGCAGTAGGCCAATTAGAAAATACAGCAAGAATTAAAACTGTTAAAAGAACCATCGCACAAATGAAAACTATCATTAGCGAACGAGTAGAAAAATAGGGAGGAGACAAATTATGGAACGTAATAATAGAAAAGTATATACTGGAATTGTTACATCAAATAAAATGGAAAAAACAATTACTGTAGAAATTACTAATTATAAAAAGTCGCCTTTATATGGAAAACTCGTAAAGGTTACTAAAAAAGTTCATGTTCATGATGAAGAAGGCTTAGCAGGAATTGGTGATCGCGTTAAAGTTATGGAAACTAGACCATTATCTAAGACAAAGAGATTCCGTCTTGTAGAAGTTATTGAAAAAGCGAAATTAGCGTAAGAAGGAGGAACTATAAATGGTACAACAAGAAACAAGATTAGTTGTTGCTGATAACAGCGGAGCTAAAGAAATACTTGTAATTAAAGTGCTTGGTGGTTCTGGACGTCGTTATGCTAATATCGGTGATATTATTGTAGCGGCTGTTAAGAAATCAACACCAGCTGGAGCAGTAAAAAAAGGAGACGTTGTTAAGGCAGTTATCGTTCGTTCAAAACAAGGTGTCCGCAGAGCAGATGGTTCAGTAATCAAATTTGATGAGAACGCAGCTGTAATTATTAAAGAAGATTTAAATCCACGTGGAACTCGTATTTTCGGACCAGTGGCTAGAGAGTTAAGAGAAAAAAACTTTATGAAGATCGTTTCTCTAGCTCCAGAAGTATTATAAGGAGGTCGCATCTATGTACATTAAAACTGGAGACACAGTAGCAATCATTGCAGGAAGCGATCAATTTGTTACTGATAAAAAAGGCAATAAAACAAGAAAAACTGGAAAAGTTATAAAAGTTTATACTAAAACTAATCGTGTATTAGTTGAAGGTGTTAACATTGTTAAAAAGCATCAACGTCCAAGCCAAGCTAACGAAAAAGGTGGAATTGTTGAAGTTGAGGCTGCAATTCATGCTTCAAATGTAGCATTAATTGATCCTAAAACAAATCAACCTACAAGAGTTAAAATTTTGACTGAGATTGATGATAAAGGTAAGAAGAAAAAAATTCGTGTCGCTACTAAATCTGGCGAAAGAATAGATAAATAAGGAGTTTGCAAATGAGTAGATTAAAAGAAAAATATGATAACATTGTCAAACCCGAACTTATGAAAGAATTCAACTATTCTTCAATAATGGAAGTACCTCGTTTAGAAAAAATAGTTGTTAACGTTGGTGCTGGTGATGCTGTTAGTAATTCAAAAGTGTTAGATGACATTGTTGAAGAACTAAGAACTTTAACTGGACAACAACCAGTAGTTACTAAAGCTAAAAACTCAATTTCTAACTTTAAACTTAGAGAAGGTATGCCAATTGGTGCTAAAGTTACATTAAGAGGAGAAAAAATGTTCTACTTCTTAGATAAATTAGTATCAATCGCATTACCACGTGTTCGTGACTTTAGAGGAGTTTCTGCGAATTCTTTTGATGGTCGCGGAAATTATACAATGGGTGTAAAAGAACAAATTATTTTCCCTGAAATTAATCTTGATAAGATTAAAAAAGTTCGTGGGATGGACATTGTTATTGTTACAACGGCTAATACAGACCAAGAATGTTTTGCATTGTTAAAACATTTAGGTATGCCGTTTAAGAAATAAGGAGACGGAAAATGGCTAAAAAATCAAAAATTGTTAAAGACCAAAAACGTCGTGATGTTGTTGAACGCTATCGTGAAAAACGTGATGCTTTATTAGCAGCAGGTGACTATGAAGCACTACAAAAGTTACCACGCAATGCTTCAGCAACACGTTTAAGAAATCGCGATTCGCTTGATGGCAGACCACGCGGTTATATGAGAAAGTTTGGATTATCACGTGTTAAATTCCGTGACTTAGCGCACAAAGGTGAATTACCTGGTGTTAAGAAATCAAGCTGGTAATAAGGAGGAAGAAATATGGTTATGACTGATCCAATTGCAGATATGCTTACACGTATCCGCAACGCAAATAGTATGCGTCATGAAAAAGTAGAAATACCAACTTCTAGATTAAAAGCTGATATTTTATCAGTTCTTAAAAAAGAAGGATTCATCAAAGATTTCATCATCGATGAAACTGGTAAGTTCAGTAAAATAGTAGTAACTTTAAAATACACAACTACAAAAGATCGTGTAATTAAAGGTTTAAAAAGGATATCGAAACCAGGTCTTCGCGTTTATGCTACAGTAGATGAACTACCAAAAGTATTAAACGGATTAGGTGTTGCTCTTGTATCAACATCAAATGGAATTATGACTGATAAAGAAGCTAGACTTGCAAACGTTGGTGGCGAAGTATTAGCTTATGTATGGTAATAAAGGAGGAATATAAATGAGTCGTATAGGTAATAAAGTGATTCACGTTCCTGCTGGTGTTACCGTTGAAATAAGTGATAATAACTTTGTCAGCGTAAAAGGACCAAAGGGAAGTCTTGAATTCAAATTCAATGAAGTATTAGATATTAAATTAGAAGGAACTGAAATTACAGTTTCTAGACCAAACAATGAAATTTTCACTCGTAAAATTCATGGAACAACTAGAGCATTGTTATCTAACATGGTTGAAGGTGTTAACACAGGATTTAAAAAAGAGTTAGAACTTCGTGGTGTTGGTTACCGTGCCAACCTTGAAGGTAAGAAATTAAACTTAAGTTTAGGTTTCTCACACCCAATCATTTTAGATATTCCTGAAGGAGTAACAGTAAATGTTCCAAAGAACACTGAAGTTATTGTTGAAGGATATGACAAGCAAGTTGTTGGTGAATTTGCAGCAAAAATTAGAAGCTATCGTAAGCCAGAGCCTTATCTTGGAAAAGGTATTCGTTATGTTGATGAATATGTTCCACGTAAAGCCGGTAAGACAGCTAAATAGGAGGGAACATAAATGATTAAGCAAGTTTCGAAAAATGATAGTAGACAAAAACGTCATCTTCGTATTCGTAAAATTGTTACTGGAACAGCTGAAAGACCACGTTTATCAGTATATCGTTCTAATACAGCAATTTATGTTCAATTAATTGATGATGTTAATCAAAAAACATTATTTAGTGCTAATTCAAAAGAATTGGGATTAAAAGCGTCAAATGTTGAATCAGCTGTAGCAGTTGGTAAAGCAATCGCTGAAAAAGCTACTAAAGGTGGCTTAACTAATGTTGTATTTGACCGTAGTGGATATTTATACCACGGTAAGATTAAAGCTTTAGCTGATGCAGCTCGTGAAGCTGGATTACAATTCTAAGGAAGGAGAATATAAATTATGGCTGATGTAAAAAGAAAAAAAGTTCAACAAGAAGAACAAAACCCTTTTGAAGAACGTGTTGTTGCGATCAACCGTGTTACAAAGGTTGTTAAGGGTGGACGCCGTTTTAAATTCTCTGCACTTGTTGTAATAGGAAATAAAGCGGGTCAAGTTGGATTTGGTACTGGGAAAGCCCAAGAAGTTCCAGATGCAATTAAAAAAGCAGTTGAAAATGCTAAAACTAATATAATTACTGTTCCACTTGTTGGAACAACAGTTCCACACGAAGTGATTGGTCACTTCGGTGCAGGAAAAGTATTTTTCCGTCCTGCTTCAGAAGGTACTGGAATTGTCGCTGGGGGTGCTGTTCGTTCAATATTTGAATTAGCCGGCGTTAATGACATTTTATCAAAATCATTGGGTTCAAGAACTCCAATTAACATGGTAAGAGCTACTTTTGCAGGATTAAAAGAACTAAGAACAATTGAAGAAGTTGCAAATCTTCGTGGACTTTCAGTATCGGAGATTCGATAATATGAAAGTACAAATTACATTAACAAGAAGTTTAATTGGTAGAAAACCAAATCAAGTTAAAACAGCACATGCACTTGGTCTTCACAAAATTAATCAAGTTGTTGTTCATGAAAAAAATGATGCTATTAACGGAATGATTAATACAATTAGTCATTTAGTGTTAATAGAAGAAGTATAAGGAGGGGACTTTATGTTACATGAATTAAAACCTACAGAAGGTGCAAGAAAAGAACGTAAACGTCTCGGACGCGGTACAGGTAGTGGTACAGGTAAAACTGCGGGTAAAGGTCATAAAGGACAAAAAGCTCGTTCAGGTAAAACTCTTAGACCAGGATTTGAAGGGGGACAAATTCCTTTCTTCCAAAGAATACCAAAACGCGGATTCAATAACGTTAATAAAAAAGAATTTGCTATCGTGAATTTAGATGATTTAAATAAATTCAATGATGGTGATGTAGTTACACCAGAATTATTGCTTGAAAAAGGAGTTATTACTAAATTTTTATCAGGAGTAAAAGTTTTAGCAAACGGAACACTTGAGAAAAAAGTTACAGTTAAAGCACATCGTTTTTCTAATGCTGCGAAAGAAGCAATTGAAAAGAACGGTGGAGTAGTAGAGGTAATATAATATGTGGAAACGTCTAGCAACAGTTTTGAGTAATAAAAAAGTGATGGTAAGACTAGCGATCACGCTAGCTTTACTATTAGTATTTAGATTTGTTAGTCATATTCCAATCCCACTATTTAATGCGGATGCGATAACACAAGCAATCCAAACAGAGGGAAGTTTCTTTGCCATCTTAAATAACTTCACAGGTGGTGCACTAGGTAGATTTTCAGTTTTAGCTTTAGGTATTTCACCATATATTACTGCATCAATTGTTATCCAATTGTTGCAAATGGTAGTTCCAGCAGTTAAAGAATGGTCTGAACAAGGTGAAGAAGGAAAACAAAAGGTAAACAGAGTAACAAGATATGTTGCAATGGCACTAGCATTTATTCAAGGGTTAGCATTAATTCTTGGAGCTAGTCAAAGAGGAAGTATCTTTGTTCCATCTATTACTAAGCCAAATGGATTCTTATATATCTACATGGCGCTTGTTATCACAGCTGGTACAGCGTTTTCAATATGGTTAGCAGATTTAATTACTAAAAAAGGAATTGGTAATGGTACATCATTACTAATTACAATTGGTATCACATCAACAATGCCTGCAATGTTTAAGACATTGGGTGATACTTACTTAGGTACTAATGCTAACGCGTCAAACATTATAATCTTTATAGCAGTAATCTTAGTTTATTTCATTATTTTATTTGGAGTTGTTTACTTGCAAATTGCATCACGTAAGATTCCAGTTCAATATGCTAATAGACAAGGTAAAAGTGACTCTAACATCCCTATTAAATTAAATAGTGCTGGAGTTATGCCAGTAATTTTTGCATCAACAATTATGAGTATTCCATTAACATTCGGACAATTATTTAATCCAAATATTAGTGATGGAAGTTGGCTAGTTCAAATTTTTTCATCTGAAAAACCAATTGGCTTTATCTTCTATGTATTCTTAATTGTAATCTTCTCATTCTTCTATTCATTTATGACAATAGATCCTGAAAAGATTGCTGATAATCTTTCTAAATCTAATGCTTATATAAAAGGTATTAGACCAGGAGATGATACAAAAAATTATGTTGCAAGAGTATTATTTAAAGTAACTGTTATTGGTACTATATATTTAGTATTATTAGCAATTATTCCAATTGTAGGAGTAATCCTTGGATTACCTTCAGCAGTAACGCTTGGAGGAACAGGATTATTAATCGTTGTTGGGGTAGCAACTGAAACAACTCAACAAGTTGAAACAGATGCTGAACAAACACAATATAGTGGTATTTTTTAAACAAGGTATAAAACATGAAAAGGAAGGAAAATGTGATGCGCATCATTATTATGGGCCCTCCCGGAGTAGGTAAGGGAACAGAAGCTAGTATGCTAGAAGCACAATTTAATATTCCACATGTATCAACAGGCGACATCTTCCGTGCGTTGTTTCGCACGGATGACCCTATTGGTATTGAAGCACGTGAATATATTGATAAAGGTTTGCTAGTTCCAGATGAATTAACAAATAGAATTGTTGAAACAAGATTTAGAACAGAAGATGTACATCATGGATTTATCTTTGATGGTTATCCAAGAAATGTTGCTCAAGCTGAAGCTTTTACAAAGTTCTTAAATGAACGTAATTGGAAAGTTGATACTGTCATTAACGTTGACACTAAAGATGAAACAATTATTGAAAGATTAAGTGGAAGAAGAGTATGTCCTAAATGTGGAGCTACATATCATATTGTTTCTAACAAACCACGAATTGAAAACATATGTGACAATGATCAAACAGAATTAATCCAAAGAAAAGATGATAAACCAGAAACAATTAAAAATCGTTTGGAAATTTATCATAGAGAAACTAAACCAGTGATTGAATACTATCGTAAGGCTGGATTATTAGTTAATGTCGATGGATCTGGTGATATTGAAAATACACATCGTCAAGTATTAAAAATTATTGGTGATTTAAAGTGATAGTGATTAAATCGCAAAGAGAAATAGAAATTATGAGAAAAGCAGGGAAGATACTTGCTTTGACCAGACAAATGTTAGAACCACATATTAAACCGGGTATTACGACTCAAAAATTAGATAAGCTTGCAGAGGAATTCATTATAAGTCAAGGAGCATATCCTTCATTTAAAGATTATAATGGTTTTCCAGGGTCAATATGTACATCGGTTAATGAAGTTGTTGTTCATGGAATTCCATCCAAGAAAACAGTTCTAAAGAATGGTGATATAATAACAGTTGATTTAGGTGTTTATTATGAAGGATATCATGCAGATTCTGCATATACTTATCCAGTAGGACATGTAAATGATAAAGTTAAAGAATTGTTAAAGATTACTGAAGAATCCTTATATATAGGATTAAGCGAAGCCAAACCCGGTAATCATTTATCAAATATATCCCATGCTATTGAAGAATATATTAAACCATATAACTATGGTATAGTAGAAGAATTTACTGGACATGGAATAGGAAAAGAATTACATGAAGATCCTTATGTACCAAATTTTGGTAAACCTAATGAAGGACCAATCCTTAAAGAAGGAATGACTTTCTGTGTTGAACCAATGGTTAACTTAGGAACTAAAAATGTAAAAGTTTTAAGAGATAACTGGACAACAGTTACAATTGATCGAAAACCAAGTGCTCATTTTGAACATACAATTGTTATAACAGAAGATGGGTACGAAATATTGACGAAATTATAAAGGAGTGAATCTATGGCAAGAGAAGACTTGATTGAAGTTAATGCAAAAGTCGTCGAAGTATTACCAAATGCACAATTTAAAGTAGAATTAGAAAATGGTGCTACAGTATTAGCACATATATCTGGTAAAATCCGTATGAATAAAATACGCATTTTACCTGGTGACAACGTACTTGTAGAATTGTCACCATATGATTTAACACGCGGCAGAATAACGTATCGCCGTAAATAAGGAGGAAGACAAATGAAAGTAAGATCATCCGTAAAAAAACGTAGTGAAGATGATATTATTGTCCGTCGTAAAGGACGAGTTTATGTCATCAATAAAAAAGTTAGAAGAAACAACCAAAGACAAGGTTAATTAGGAGGAACTAATGGCTAGAATAGCAGGAATAGATGTACCACGCGATAAACGCGTTGTAATATCATTAACATACATTTATGGTATTGGTAAAAAAACAGCTATCGATATTTTAAAAAATGCAAACGTTAGTGAAGAAATCAGAGTTAAAGACTTAACAGAAGATCAATTAAACAATATTCGTCAAGAAGTGGCTAAATTACAATTAGAAGGTGATTTACGTCGTGAAGTAGCTATGAATATTCGTAGATTAATGGAAATTGGTTCATACCGTGGTATGCGCCATCGTCGTGGCTTACCAGTACGCGGACAAAACACAAGAAACAATGCACGTACACGTAAAGGTAAAAAATCAGCTGCGGCTAAGAAAAAGAAATAAGGAGGAATAAAAAATGGCACGTAAAAAAACGACAAAACGTCGAGTTAAGAAAAATATTCCCCTAGGTGTTGCCCACATTCATACAACATTTAACAATACAATTGTTACTATAACTGACTTAGAAGGTAATGCAATATCATGGTGCTCAGCAGGTGCTCTTGGTATTAAGGGTAGTCGTAAATCTACACCATTTGCGGCTCAAATGTCTGCTGAAACTGCAGCTAAAACAGCTGTTGAAAGTGGAATGCAAAGAGTTGAAGTAAATGTAAAAGGTCCAGGACCAGGTAGAGAAGCAGCAATTAGATCACTACAAACAGCTGGATTAGAAATTACAGCAATCAGAGACGTAACACCACTACCACATAATGGATGTAGACCACCAAAACGTCCACGTGGTTAAAATAGGGAGGGGTAACTTGTGAAAGAATTAAAGTTTGAAAAACCTAATGTAGAAGTTAAAGTTGGAGAAAATAATACAATTGAATATCAAATTAAACCACTTGATCGTGGATTTGGTATCACTCTAGGAAATACACTTAGAAGAGTATTATTATCATCAATACCAGGTGCAGCAATCGTTAATGTTAAAATTGACGGTGTTGAGCACGAATTCTCTACAATTGAAGGGGTATATGAAGATGTAATGGGAATCATATTAAACCTAAAACAAGTTGTTTTTAGTGTTGATTCTGAAGATCCTAATTTTGAGCAAACAATAGAATTATACGCAGAAGGTCCTATGACTGTTACTGCGGCTGATTTTAACAAAGTAACAGGTGTTAATGTTATTAACCCTGACCAAGTGATTGCAAATTTAGCTGACAAAGGAACGCTATCAATGGAAGTAACTGTTCGTCGCGGTGTTGGCTATGTAAGTGCACAAGACAATAAAATATATAACTATAACCGTTTAGGTGTGATTGCTATTGATTCAATTTTCTCACCAGTTAAACGAGTATCTTATCATGTTGATAAAATTCGTGGAGATAATGACTCATTAACAATGAACATCGAAACAGACGGCTCAATTGATGGACGTGAAGTATTACCTATCGCTTCAAAAATGTTAGTTGATTACTTAAATGCAATCGTTGAAATAAGCGATGAAGTAATTAATGCAGACTATATTAAAGAACAAGAAAAAGAACCCATTAATGAAAAATTAGAAATGAGCATTGATAAACTAGACTTAACAGTTCGTTTATATAATAGCTTAAAACGTTCAGGGATTTATACAGTTGCACAAATTGTTAATGAAACTGAAGAAGATATCATGCGCCTACGTAGTTTAGGTAGAAAATCATTTAGAGAATTAAAAGAAAAACTTGAAGAAAATGGTTTAAGTTTTGCAAATAGTACTCTAAAAGACGATAAGAAAAAATCCCTTGAGGAAGAAGAGGAGTAAACTATGGCATATAGTAGATTAAGAAGAACAAGTAGCCAACGTAAAGCATTATTACGTGATTTAGTTACTGATATTATAATTAATGAACGAATTATTACAACTGAAGCAAAAGCAAAAGAACTTAAAAAACTAGCTGATAGAATGATTACACTTGCTAAAGAAGATACTTTAGCATCACGTAGACAAGCAGCAACATTAGTTCGTTTTGAAGCAGCTAATGAAAATCAAAATGCCTTACAAAAGTTATTTAGTGATTTAGGACCACGTTACAAAGAACGTACTGGTGGTTATACTAGAATCATTAAAACAGTACCAAGACGCGGAGATGCTGCGCCTATGGCTATTATTGAATTTGTATAAAACTTATAGGGGCTCTTAGTAATATCGTGTGGTTTTATTGAAAACACCTATGTAATTAGGTGTGGCTAAGTAGCCTATGTAATATAATGTGGTATGTAATAAAGCGGAAGAATCTAAACCTGATTTCTTCCGCTTTTTCTATCCAATCTATTTTGGATCAATGTCAAGGGTAGGGGTAGACAATAAATAAACCTACAAAACAAGTAAAGTTTGAAATATAACAATACTTGTTTTTTTATGCAATAATACAAAAATCATTGTTGAATAAAGAAATAATACGTTTTTTAAAGCGATTAAAAGATCTAAAATTATAAGACATACGTCTAGTAGTCTTGATGAAATTATTAACACCTTCAATAAAACCATTAGAATAAAACTTAATATTATTATTAGAATCAAGGTAAGTAAGACATAAAGAATTAGCAATTTCAACCTTCCAATTAATAAACATACCAGCAAGACTAATAAACTCAGGAAGTTTAGAAGCATATAATTTATTGATGAAATCATCTATAAAAGACATTGCATCATCAAAAGAATCAAAAGGAGTATTAGTGCTGACTTGGAAATAAGAATATAAATTATAAGCATTAGTTAAATCATCGCCATAGGAAATAATATCTCTAACAATAGTATATTCACTCATAAACTTTTTAAAATGTTTATTGTAGGAGAACATATAACTAAGGTTAAAATGATTCTTAATCAAAAGTTTATGAAATTTTTTTAAAACTTTATAACCAGAAGAGTTAGGTTTATAAGAATTCATAGTTCTAATTCTAATATCATTAAGAGCCCAAACAAAATTTCTAACAAAATGAAATCTATCAATGACAAGCTTAGCATTAGGGAAGTACTTCTTAGAAACATCTCTATAAGGGGGCCACATGTCAATAATAACGGTATTAACAGTATTTAACTCACTAAAGGGAATGGAATCCAAATAAGAAATAAAAGGATCTTTTCTTCTATTAGGAATAATGTCAATAATAGACTTATTAATAGGATCAGCAATAGCAAGAGCATACTTACCAAATTTAGAATTAGAATTAGATTTTTTAAATTCATCAATAGAAATAACAGAAGAAAGTTTATATTGATTGATAGAGAAATGTTTATCAAATCTTCTAATAACAGTAGAGGAAGAAACATTATTATTTTTAGCAACCTGTTTAAAAGTGACAGAATCTTTCATAGAATGGATAAGCATATTATTTAGCTGATTAGAAATCTTTGAATACTTATCAATAAAGAAATTATTCTCGGGGAATCTGGTATTACAGTACTTACAAACATAACGACGTCTATTATATATAACATGTAAGAAATAATTATTAACAACACCATGTTTAAACTTCCTAGTACGATAATCATGGACATTCGAAGTTTTAGAATTACAAGAAGGGCAGTTATGTTCTTTAACTTCAAGACTAATATTAACAAACATATTAGCACCTTCATAACTTAATTTATTAATTAATATTGACTCATTATCTTTAAAACCTAACAATTTTTTGATAAAATACTTATACATAGATAATTCTCCTTTCGTTTGGTCACGTATATTGTAGAATTATCTATGTTTTTTTTCAAGCACCCCTAACTTAATTATAGAACCTCTATTTTAATTTATTCGGGTATTTTAAGGGCTACATCTTTATTAATAGAATAAATGATTCTAGCTCTTAATCTCTTAAAACTTTTAATCCCATTACTAGTCTTAATAATAGTCTTTATTCTAGAATTAGTACCTTCAATTGGTCCATTAGATAATCTTCTGTTAGAATCAGATTTAATAAAGGAATTAATAATCTCATCTTTCCAATTAGAAAGTAATTTACCAAAAGATCTAATATCTTCTAACCTGTGATTACGATATTTAGTAATTAAATCAGATAATAATTCTTTAGCATCATCAAAATTAGTGTTTCTATTAAACTCACGATATTCTTCCTTGATTTTATAAACTTCAGTTAAATCATCATCAATGGATAAAAGAAAATCTTTAATAGAAGATTTATTAAGACTAATTCTAAACTTAGGAATAGAAATATAACCATTATAGATATTATCGTATTCTTTAGTAAAGAAATAATGAAACTTCTTTAACATATAATATTTATCATTCTTATAAGTTTTAAACTCAATATTACCAGCATATTTATTCATTACTTTAATACGATGCTTATTAACGATATCATTAATATGTTTAATAACATGAAAAGAATCAATAGCTATTAAAGCTTTAGGCATAACTTTAGATATAACGTCTTTATAAGGCTTCCACATATCAATAATAACTACTTTAACACTATCTAATTCAGTATGTTTAAGACTAGATAGATATTCTAATAGATATGATTTATGACGAGTTTTTAAAACATCAATTATTTTTTTTGTTTCAAAATCTAAGAATAGACAAGCATAAGGATGTTTAGTCCTTTTTGAAACATGAAATTCATCGATACATAAAAACTTAGGTAATATATTTCTATTTGGATCAACATAATCATCAAAAATATCAATAACAGTTTTAGTAGAAACATTAAAGATAGTAGAAGCACTAGTAAATGTATTAGAAGGATTCTTTAAGTGTTCTAAAATAGATAATTTAGTATAATGACTAATTCTATCTTTATTAATAGTAAAAGGGTTAGGTTCAAAGAAAGTTTTATTACAAAACTTACAAATGAACCTCCTATGTCTAAAAATAATGTTAACAGGATTACTATTAGAAATACTATGAGTGATAGTTTTAGTTTTATAACCATGTATTTTAGAATCTACAGAGTTACATACTGGACAATTGATCTTTTTGAGTGACAGAGTTAAATGAACATTGGTTATTGAATTTGAATTGGTAACATCTTATAAATGGTTAAATAAGAGTACCCAATAGTGTGCAAATAAGAATCCCCAATTCTTAGCACTAAAAGGTACTCTTTTTTGTTAGAATATTTATTAACGAAAGGTTGATGATATTATGACAAAAATACTACTAGAACAAATAACAAATATAAAAGATTTACTACTATTTAGTAGAGCATACAAGGAGGGCTTAATAAAATTGAATATTAGCAAACTATCAAAAGAGTTAAATAAAGATAGAAAAACAATTAAGAAATACTTAAACGGTGAAGTTCCAAAGGAAACTAGAAAGAGAGTTAAATATTTAGATGAACATAGAAAATATATACTAGAAGTCTTAACTGATAAATATCAGAGTTTCGACTACATTGATCACTTGTTTAAATATCTAAAAAGAGAAAAAAATATAACTTGCTCAAGAACAAGTTTAAATAGATATATTAGAAATGATAATGAGTTAAATAAACTATTTAAAAGAAAAAAGGATATGAGTTTTACAGAAAGATTTGAAACAAATCCAGGGATACAAGCACAGTTTGATATGAAGGAGAAAGTAAAACTTATTGATAAAAACAATAATGAAACAGTTATAACAATACCAACATTAACATTATCATGGTCTAGGTATAATGTAAGAAAACTAATATTAGATACTAAAACAGAAAACTTATTAGAGTTTTTAGCTTTAAGCTTTGAAGAAATAGGTGGGGTACCACATGAACTCGTTATTGATAACTTAAAACAATTCGTAGAAAAACCAAGATATAAAGATAATGAAGCAATCATTACCAATAAACTAGTAGAGTTCGCTAAGGATTACAATATTAAGATTAAACCATGTATGCCATATAGACCACAAACTAAAGGAAAAACAGAAACACAAAATAAAATAGTTGACCAACTAAAAAACTATAATGGTAAGTATAAGGATATCTATGAAATGCATGAAAAACTAGAAATAATTCATAAGGAAGATAATGATAATATCAGTCAAGCTACTAAACTACCAAGAAGGTTTCTATTAGAAAAAGAAAAAGGTGACTTAAGCCCACTCCCTAGAAAAGAAATCAGACAAAAGTATCACCTTAGTTTAAAAGAGGTTCATGTAACAAATGAATCACTAATATCCTATAAATCTAATAAATACTCTGTCCCTAGAAAATTTATTGGTTTAAAAGTAGGATTAACAGTTATCAAAGGAAATGAACTCCATATTTATTATAAAGGAAAAATCATAACAATCCACAAAATAACGGATAAATTATTAAATATTAAAGATGAACATGATTTAAAATACGAAAAAGAAATAAAAACAAAAGAAAGAACAACTATTATAAACAATGAGATGAGGAATATAAAATATGATTAACGAAGTACTTAATCAATTAACATATCTAAAACTTAAAAGTGCATATACATATTTAAAAGAACTGCATATTAATGATGAGATAACAAATACTGATTTAAAAGGAATTCATAAGATATTGAATAAAGAGGTTTTAGCTAAGGAAGAAAATAATAAATTATACAATGTTAAAGTAGCAGGTTTCCCGTTTCTTCGAACTATTGATGAATATGATTTTAGTTTTCAACCAGGTGTTAATGAAGAAAAAATAAGAGGAATCATTGAATCAACCTTCTATGAAGAAGCAATTAATATATGCTTAATTGGTAACCCTGGTGTTGGTAAAACACATTTAGCTATATCAATAGCGTACTCAGTCGCTATAAGACGTAATAGTGTATATTTTATTAAGTTTAACAAACTAATAACAATCCTTAAAAACGCTTATAATGATGGAACATTTAATCGAAGACTAGGTCACTTCTTTAAATACAAACTACTTATCATTGATGAAGTGGGATTTAATGAAATAACACCTTTGGAAGCAAAGTTATTCTTTCAATTAATTGATTTACGATATACAAAAAGATCAACAATATTTACATCTAATATGACTTTTGATAAGTGGCCTCAAATATTAGGTAATGATGAAATGATAACAAAAGCTATATTAGATAGAATCATTCATCAGTCTTATTTATTTAATATTATTGGTCCTTCATATAGGCTTAAAGATAAACTTGAACTGAATCAAACTGAGGAATCTTAATTGCACACTTTTGTCCATTCTTATATTGACATTTATACATCTAGAATATCAAATTGAAAATCAAAAGAATCATTATGTTTTAAATTTAGAAATTTTATGATATCATCATACATGAAGGACCTCCTTTGTTAGATTTGGATAGTAACAATATCATAACATAAGAGGTCTTTTTTTAAATGATTAAAAGAACCTATGTAAAAAAGTGTGGTCACCACACTATATTACATAGCTATACGATGACCACACGATATTACTAATAACTCTTATAGGGATTACCGAAGGGTAGTCCTTTTTCTTTTTTTTGTAATTTATTGTATTAATAAAAAGAAGAAAAAGAAATAAGTAAGTATTTGTCTGATATAAGCAAAACTGCAAAATTTGTAAAAGATAATTTTATAGGAAAAAAGTATATTTATTTGCTTGAAGACGATGGTATATAAATATAAAGTTGAAATTAAGGGTTATTGCAGAAATAGATAAGACTATAATAAATAAAGTAATATTATGTACAAAAGGTCAAATTGGATAAGTTAAATATAGTTTAGCAATAAGAACTAAAAAAAGTATAATACTTGTTGCTCTGGTATAATAAAGAATAGTTATATTTCAATATCAGTTATTAATCTTCAAAAACAAAATAAGATTCCTAGTGGAAATAAAATGTAAATGTCAATACCAAACTAGGTCACTATATTGGTGCGAAACTAGGTCAGTATTAATTACTTAACCATTCCTTTGTTTCTTTAATTCTATATGAGTCACCCTTAATATTTATAACTGTAGCTTTGTGTGCTAATCTATCAACCATAGCTGCAGTAAGTGTTGGATCACCAAATATTTCTTCCCACCTAGTAAATGCTAAGTTAGTAGTAATGATTATAGACTTAGTCTCATTTCTCATAGAAAGTAAATTAAATAATAATTCACTACCTTCTTTATCAAAACCAATATAACCGAGTTCATCTAATATGACTAAGTCATAACTGATGAACCTTTTTTTATAATTTGTAAGTTGGTTTAGTGTCATTGATTCCTTTAATTCAGTAATTAAATTAGGTACTGTTATGTATAAAACATTTTTGCTTTTCATATTAGCGGCGATACCTAAACCTATTGCTGTATGTGTTTTACCAACTCCAGGATTACCTACTAATATTACATTTCTGCCTTCATCTAAAAATCTTAATGATTGAAGTTCTCTAATTTGATTAGATACCTCAATTGGAAATGATTCTAGTTTAAGATCATGTAGATATTTAAGGTGTGGATATTTAGCTATTCTAATTCTGCGGTTAATACCATTTGATTCTCTAGCTCTTGTTTCACTAGTTAATACTAGTTTTAAGAAGTCTTCATAACTTGCATTATTATCCATTGCTTCACTAATAATACTTTGGTAATTATCTCTTATATTTGCTAGTTTTAAAATACTTGCTAATTGCTCAATTGTTTTCATTGTATAGTTTCTCCTTGATTAAATAGATTTGATATTTGACTTAATTGATTAGAACTAACTTCTTCAATAGTAATTTCCATTGATTTAATAGTTGTTAGTTTATGACCATTATTAAGTTTTATTAATAACTCATTTAATTCATAAATATCATTTTCATTAATCAATTTAATGAAATCCTTTGGCTTTGTGGTAAAATATTTATGAAAAAGAGTTTGGATAACTTTTGGTGCTTGCTTTAAAGCGATTGAGTTTAAAAGTGCACCTGGCTTTTTCGTGAAAGTGGTAGTGAAGTGGAATATATCGATAGTATATTCTCCTTTGCCCACTTTTTTATTATGGCTTGCTATTAGTTCATGTTTTAAGTTATAAACGTTTATATGTTCTAAATAAACATTAGAATAGACATTTTCACCAACATATGAATCAGGAACTGAGTAATAATTTGAATCAATCATTATTATTGATTCATGATTTACTTTTGCTTGAATAAGTCTTCCTAGTTCATATTTGGCTTTTGGTAGTTTAATTAAATTAACTCTTTCATTCACTACCTTTACTTTATCTTGATTAATCTTAAAAATTTCATCAACTACATATTTCCTTAAATTATCTAAAGAATAAAATTTATAGTTGAAGGTAAATAGTTCACTTCTTGCTATTTTGCCGCTAGTTTCTACATGTCCTTTTTCATTACCGCTTCTTGGATTAGTAGTCATAATCTTAAAACCATAATAGTTAGATAATTTAATTAGCTCTTCATTATAAACTTTAGCACCACCATAGACAAATTTACTTACTACATTTCTCATGTTATCGAAAACCATTGTTTTAGGTACACCATTAATTTCTTCGAAGAATGTTACTAAACTGTCAATAAATGATTCAAATTTCTGGTTTTGATAATGTTTAACAAATATATAGTTACTGTGAGGTAGGGTTATTGTTGCTTGATATAATTTTTTTACCTGATCATCAATTAACACTTTCACTTCATGAAAGTCATATTCAGCTCTAAAGCCTGGAGCATATTGCTGTTTGATAAAAGCTTCCTTGTTTTTATTTTTATAACGTTTATATTCAATTTGGATTGTTGTTATACCAACATCAAAACCTTCTGATCTTAGTTTACGGTGAAGAAGAGATGCAGTTAGTTTTTGTTTGTTTAAACCAAGTAATAAATCTTTTTCTTCATCTTGTTTTAATAGTTCATAAAATCTGTGTTCCAACTCTCCACTAAAAACTTTTCTAACACTTACCCCTTTTCTTACAGGTGCACTTACTAACTCTTTTTGTAATTCAATAATTTTACTTTTATCTGATTCATTTTCTATTAACTTTGTTATAACCTTCATTTCTTTAACGTATTTATTAACTGTATCTTTTGAAATATTTAATGTTAATGCTATTTTACGATTAGACATTCCATTACGCTTTAGTGATAATATATCGTTTTTCATGTATATTGATACCATTCTTTCTACCTCACATTATTTAAATTATATGAGGTTATTATACTATGTATGAATATACTGACCTAGTTTCCTACCAACTTTATTTAATTTATTGACCTAGTTATATACTAACAAATACATAAAATTAAGAGTATACTAGTTTTTGAGTATAAAACAAAAAAACAAAAAGTCATTTTTTAAACAAATAATAAGGTATATGCTGCGTATTAATGCAGTATTTTTATTTATTTGGGATAAGTAAATATACAATACATTTACAAGTGTTCTATTGTTTAATATAGTTTACTATGTTAAAATTATAAATGGAAAATAACGAAGGAGAATGTGTGGATGAAGAAATTTATTTCAGGGTTAAGTATTTTACTTTTAACTTTATTTTTAGTTTCATGTGGTAAAAAAGATGTATATTTTACAGTAACTTTTGACACGGATGGTGGTACACCATTGGTTGAAAAAAGAGAAGTTTTAAGCGATTCATTAACTGAAAAACCAAGTGATGATCCATTTAAAGAGGGATTTGAATTTAGATTTTGGGTTAATAGTAAGACAAATGAAGAATGGATTTTTGAAAGTAATAAAGTTTTAGAAGAAACAGCACTAATTGCTAAATATGAGATTTTAAATGAGAATATAACTTATACAGTTACTTTTGATTTAGGTTATGATGGAGCGGTTGCAATTAATCCTCAAGAAATTGTTGAAAATGGAAAAATAGAAAATATTTCTAATCCTACAAGAGTTGGTTATACATTTGTTGGATGGTATATACTAGAGGAGAAAGTTTCGTTTGAAACATATTTAGTTAACTCAGATATAACATTAGTGGCTAAATGGAATAAAGATGATAATGGTACTGATCCAATTGAAGATGAGAAAATTTTAGTAACATTTGATTATGGATATGATAATAAAGTTAAGACCGTTGAAATAAAATATGAAACATCAATAACTGAACCTGATGTACCAGTAAGAGATGGTTATACATTCTTAGGTTGGTATGATAGCCAAGAAGATACGATTTATAATTTTGCAAATGAAGTATATGAAGAAATAACACTTATAGCTAAATGGACTTTAAATGTTGAGATACCAGCAGATTATACTGAACAAAAAGGATATCAAACTGGTTTTGAAGCAAATGAAGGTTTTGAAAATAGTACAGTATATAATGAACTTAAGTATGGTGGAACAAGTGAAGAACAATGGAGAATTTTTTACGGTTCGGCATCAATTGGTTCAACAACAGTTATCCCTATTACAGGGGAGCAATCAATACAACTTAGATATTACTCTAATACCCCAACATCTAAGCCATATATTGAAACAATGTTTTCAACAGAGTTTTTAACAAGAATTGTATTTAGCGCTAAATCAAATGTTGCTGGAACTAAATTAAAAGTATTATATTCACTTGTTGAAGGTGAATATGAAGGGGTACAAAATCATGGTGGCTTATACGAATTAACGACTGAAAATGCAACATACACTAGTACTATCCCAAATCATTTTAAAAAAGGAAATGTTTTTGTAAGATTTGAAATGGTAACAACATCAGAAACAGAAAATAAAACTAATATTCAATTAGATGATGTAGAGTTTTATAATATGAAGAAACAAGAAGCATCATATACTGTTAAGTTTGAAACTAATGGTGGTACAAATATTAATGATCAAGAAGTATTATTTGGCGACACTGTAGATTTAAGCGTTATAACAAGTCGTAATGGATATGATTTTGCTGGATGGTTTACAGATAAAAATTTAGAAAATGAGTTTAATGAAGAAATAGAAATTAAAGATAACATAACTTTATATGCAAAATGGATAAAAATAGAGAACTATTTTGAAGGCGAATTTAAGTTTACAGGTAAAACTAAATTTGAAGATAAGAAAATATACTTGGAATTTGCATTTTATGTTCTTGATGAAATAATTGATTTATCAACAATGGCTAAAAAAGAATTATTAATAAATGGTACTATAACTGGGTTTGAATTAGTTGATAAATTAATATTAATTGATTTAGAGACTAAAGGTGAAATCTATTTCAAATTTATTGATACTGATGAATATGTATATGACTCTTACTTGGTATTAGATAATTATTTTGATGAATTAAATATAGTTAATACTGGAAAAGAACCAAGCAAGTATATTTTAAGTGATGAATTATATTATGTAGAATATGAAATAAAAGATATAAATCTTGAAGAAGTTGAAAGTATTTATTATTTTAATACAGAATGGGTTAAGAAAGATAATTTAGAGATTAATCATTATGAAATTGCATCTAGTGAAACTGGATATAGAAAAGTATTAGTTGTTGGCAAAGATGGTTCATTAAATTTAGCAACATTTGCACACTCAGAATATAATCTTATTACTTTTGTTAATGAAGGTGTAGAATCGTATAAACATGTTTTAAATGGAAGTAAAGTAGTAAAACCAAATGTAACAGCGCCAGAAGGTAAAAAAGTAGTTTGGTTAGATGATAAAGAAAATGTATTTGATTTTAATACACCAATTAGTGATGATATAGCACTTACTTTAAGTTTTATTGATTCAGTAGAAAATGAGAAATTTAGAATTACTATTAATGTTAAAAAAACAAATACTAATGCATTAACTGCAACTGAGATAAATGAAACATTAAATACTACGCTATTTTTAAACTCAGTTTCGGCTTTCTTTGATACTGATGGGGATAAGATTGTTCTTAAACTAGGGTCAAGTAGTAAAAATGGTTCAGTGAAACTTAGTGTAGAAGGTATATCAAGAATTGAATTAGTTGCTCGTGTTTATAAAACGGATAAGTCAATTATAGTTGTTAATGGGGAACAAAAAGAATTATCAACAGAGTTGGTTACGTATAGTTTTTTAATAACAGGTAATGAAATTATTATTGAAAACATGAAAACGCCAAGTGGTGCTAAAAATAGAGTTAATATTCATGAAATCATTTTTTATGGATAAGAGTGTTTTAATAAGCTAATAAATATATTAAAAAACAAGAAAAAGAAGCTTTATGTATAAAAGTTGTAAAGTTTCTTTTTTTGCATTTTTTTCCTATTATATCTATGATATAATTTGCTTATAAAACATAAAGGGAGCGAACACGAATAATGAGAAAACGATTATTAAGTCTAGTATTAGTTGTATTTGGTTTAATGATTCTTTCAGCATGTACTGATAAAAAGATTGATTTAGATACAGTTGCTGATGAATTAGTGAATATTTACCAGTCAGGTGATAGTGAGAAGAATGTTACAAAGGATTTGAATTTAAAGACAACAACAACAATATCAAATGATGTTGTCATTTCTTGGAACAGTTCTAATCAAGATATAGTATCAAACAATGGTAAGGTAAATAGACCAAATGATAATGATGTTAATGTAGAATTAGTTTTAACGGTTAGTTATGAATCATTAGAAGCAAAAAGAACATTTAATCTTGTTGTTAAAAAGACAGAAGATGTAATTGTTGAAAAAGTTTCTGTTAGTTTTGACTACTGGTATGAAAATGCGCCATCAGGATTAGTTATAGAAATTGATAAGAATACTAAAGTTACTCAAATTGAAGATCCAATAAGAGTTGGATATAAATTTGTTGGATGGTTTAATGGCGAAGAAAAATACGATTTTAATTTAAACGTTAGTGCTGATTTAGATCTTGTTGCTAGATGGGAAAGATTTCTTGATATTACGCTCCCAGAAAGTGTTACTACAAGTGTAATTGAGATTATTAGAGGTACAGAAGTAACATTAACAGTAAACGTTCCAAATGGTAAGGAATTAGTAAGTCTAAAAGTTAATGAGCAAATTGTTGAAGTTACTAATAACAAATATACTTTTATAGCTACTGAAGACATTATAGTTTTAGTAGAATTTAAAGACATTGAAGTTGTTGAAACATACAGTATAGAACTACCTGATACAGTAGTTGCAAATGTAAGTGATTTAACTAAAGTAACAGAGGGGACAAGTGTTACTTTAACAGTAAATATTCCAGAAGGTAAGGAATTAGTAAGTCTAAAAGTTAATGAGGAAACTGTTGAAGTTACTAATAACAAGTATACTTTTATAGCTACTGAAGACATTATAGTTTTAGTAGAATTTAAAGATATTGTTGTTGGTGAGACATATAGCATAGAACTACCTGATACAGTAGTTGCAAATGTAAATGATTTAACTAAAGTAGCAGAGGGGACAAGTGTTACTTTAACAGTAAATGTTCCAGAAGGTAAAGAATTAGTAAGTCTAAAAGTTAATGAGGAAACTGTTGAAGTTACTAATAACAAGTATACTTTTATAGCTACTGAAGACATTATAGTTTTAGTAGAATTTAAAGATATTGTTGTTGGTGAGACATATAGCATAGAACTACCTGATACAGTAGTTGCAAATGTAAATGATTTAACTAAAGTAACAGAGGGGACAAGTGTTACTTTAACAGTAAATATTCCAGAAGGTAAGGAATTAGTAAGTCTAAAAGTTAACGAAGAAACTGTTGAAGTTACTAATAATAAATATACTTTCGTAATTACTACTGATGTTATAGTATTAGTAGAATTTAAAGATATTGTAGTTGGTGAGACATATAGCATAGAACTACCTGATACAGTAGTTGCAAATGTAAATGATTTAACTAAAGTAGCAGAGGGGACAAGTGTTACTTTAACAGTAAATGTTCCAAATGGTAAGGAATTAGTAGAACTTATTGTTGATGGAAACAAAGTAGAAGTTACTAATAATCAATATACTTTTGAAATTACTAAAGATATAGTTGTAAGTGTTGAATATAAAAATGCACCAATCTATTATACAATTACGTTACCTGAATGGGTTATAAGTAGTGCAGGAACTAGAGTTTTAGAAAATACTGAAACAGGATTAACAATAATAAATATTCCTCAGTTTGATTTGTATTACTCACTATTATTAAATGGTAAAAAAGTAAATGTTGAAGAAGAAAAATATTATAATTTTGTTGTTACAGAAAATATTGAAATAAAAATAGAATTTAATTTAGATAAGATAGAAATAACACCGATTTTGGAAGCTCAAAATAGTGAAAATGGCGATGTATTTATTGCAGGAATTCTTTCAAAAAAAGTTGGTCAGTATAAATATCAAGTAACAAATCAAGAAGGAAGTATTGAAGTTAGTGTTTATGAAGATCAAGCAGAAGATGTTTTAGAATACTTAGATGCATTGATTGGAAAGAAAGTTATATTAAAAACAGACAAATACGATGATTTTATATATATATATTACACTGCTGATGTTTTAGAATATGATTATGTTGAAAAAGAAAAATATGATGTTACATTTAATACAAATGGTGGAAGTCAATTAGAAAGTATTAAAGTTGTTGAAGGCAAGAAAATAACTAAACCTTCAAATCCTGAAAAACTTAATAGTATTTTTGTAGGATGGTTTAGTGATGAAGAATTAACAGTAGCATGGGATTTTGATCAAGTTGTTAACAGTGCTGTTACATTATATGCAAAATGGGATTTAGTTTCATTTACAAAGAGTAATGTATTTACAATAAGCGAAGACGGAAAAATAATCTACCAAGCAATAACTGTATTAGTTAATGGAGTTAAGATTCTTGTTACTGATGCTACAGAGTTATTATTAATAGATGGTAGTTTATATGTTAATGCTTTAGAAGATAAAACATATGAAGATATCTTAGAAATAAATGGTGAATTAATTACTGTTTCTTATTCATTTGAAAAAGAAATAGTTGAAGTAACTTCAGCTGCAATAAGTGGAGAATTCAAATATAATAGTGAATTAGGAAAATTCTACAAAGGATATAATGTTTTAGTTGATGGAAACATATTGGAAATAAAAGATCCAGAGTTTGTTTTAACAGCAAGAAAAAATCAAGATGTTTGGACTAAGGGAATATTAACAAATACTGGAAGTGGTGTTTGGTTTGATTCAAATAAGGAACAAGGTTTATATGAGTTTGTTGCTATTGACAAAGATGGATTAATATATTTAACAACTATCGATTTTACTTTTGAAAGTAAGACATATGAAGTTGATTCTGTTGAAGCATTGTTAAATGTAGTCGAAATTAATAAAAATGAAACTGAAACAACTATTATTTTAATTAACGATATTGTTTTTGAAGTAGAGAGAGAAATTAGGTTTATTAATAAAGTTACAATTACTGGTGGTAAAGAGTTAAAGAATGTTTATCTTGAAGTTATTGAAGGTTCAAATATTGAAGGGATAACAGTTACTGAACCGGAAAAAACAAGACACACTGTTATATTTGAAAGTGAAGGATTAGAAATTGAAAAAGTAAATGTCATTGAAGGACAAAAAGTAGCAGCAATTGCAAATCCTGAAAGACAAGGTTATATATTTGCTGGATGGTTAAACAATGATACAATATTTAATTTTGATACTGAAATCAATAGTAACATAACACTTACTGCTAAGTGGGATAATGAATCTATTAGTGGGGTATTAGAAAGTATTGAAGCCAATTCGAAAACAATTACAATTACTTTCACAAGTGCAGTTAAATTTAAGGGAATTAGATTAGAAGAATTAGATTTAACAAGTGCTGATACTAAGTTTGAATTACTAAATAGTTTATTCTTTATATACAGTTATACACAACAACAAGAGCGTGAAGTCTTAAGTTCAGCTTTAATGAATATTGAAAATGTTCAAATTATCACAAGTAAAGATAGTATTAAAATTACACTTGGTGATAATGTATTCAATAGAGAATTCTATAAACAAATAGTTAATGAAGAAAGATATGAAAATGGTATTTATAGAATGACAGTTGAAAGATTAGAATATAATGATTTCACACATGCCATTAATGACTCTAAAGTAGTAGGTGGACAAGAAAATACATCATTTAGAGTTAAATTCTCACTTCCATTTGCTAATGGCGTGGTTGATCTTGATGGTACATTAAATGCAATATTCCAAACAAAGGAACAAGCAGAAAATGATAGTGCAACTGATCCTAAAGTGGATAAGTATGCACCTCAAATTGAAGAAGCTGAATTTAATATAGTTAATGGAAGATTAGTATTAGTTGTAAAAGCATATGATGAAAACTTGAAAGAATTAGAAATAGATCATAATTTAGAAAGATTAGCTGAATTACCAGAGTTTAGTGTTTATGCAGATAGCACTAATCCTTATGGAGATAGTAAGAATGCATTTGAACAACTTGGGGTAATAGTTACATTTAAAGATGGTGAATGGACAATTACATTCGGTGAATCAAGAGAAGAAATTATTAAGAATAATACAAATAAATTTGTTGTATACTTTGTTGTTAGTGATTATGCTGGAAATAAATTTGGATCAATGGATCCAACAACACCAGGAAATACAATTGAAATAAATGTATATAATGTTTCAACTACTATTTATGAAGACGTTATAGAGAAAAAAGTTTTTGAAGGTGAAAAATTAGATTTAGAAGCTCCTAAATCAAATGATGAATATATGTTCGAATTTGATGCTTGGTACCTTGATAATACAAAATACGACGTTAATGAACCAGTGAACAGTGATTTAGCTCTTGTTGCTAAATTTAATGAAATAGTATATTTAACAATTGAAGAAGTACTAGCATTAGGAAAAGGAAAAGATGTTAAAGTTAGAGCAATACTAGAAAAGAGAGTAAAAGATAGTAATTTTGATATTATTGATAGCACAGGACGTATAAGAATATATAAGAGTAAAAGTGATAGTGAACTTAGTAATGCTATAGGAAAAGAAGTAATTATTATAGGAACAAGAGATGTATATGACAGAGAACAAGTACAGCAAATTGCATGGACTGAAATTAAAATTCTTGATTTAACTGATGAAAGAAAATTACACTATGTATCAAATAGTGATTTAACAGAGGTAAGAAAGTTCGAAGTTGAAATGGGTTCTGAAGTTATGTTGCCAACTGAAATTACTAAACTTGGAATAAAAGTTGATATTGAATGGAACTTAGATGAATTTGTAACAGATAATAAGTTTAATAGTGTAACAGAAAGTAAAACAGTTGAATTAGTTGGGTATTTAATAAGTGGAGATGCTAGAAAAGAAATAAAAGCAGAGTTAATAATTAAAAAAGTTGCATTCCATGAAATTACTTTTAAAGTAGAAGGATTTGAAGATATTATTGTTACATATAAAGAAGATGAAGATATTAAATCTCCAAACTTTAGTTTACCAGAAGGAAAGAGAATAACTGGCTGGTATTTAGATTTAGAACTTACTGAAGTATATGAGTTTGGAAAAGCAACTAGTGCTCTAATAATCTATGGTAAAGTAGAAGAAACAAGCTATTTAATTGTTACATACAATTTAAATGGTGGAAACTTTGAAGAAGGTATTGTTCCAAAGACTGAATATATTAATGATGAAAAATTAGTAAAACCTGAAAATCCAGTTCGTGAAGGCTTTGCTTTTGTTGGATGGTTTAGAGATGAATTACTTCAAACAGAATGGATTTTTATTGATGATGAAATTAATAGCAATATTACTCTATATGCTAAATGGGAAGAAAAAAATGAAGAAATAAATACTTATGATTTGGATTTTATAAATGTTAATTATCCAACTAGTTATTCGTCAGGAAAGTACAGTGTAAAAAATTTAATCAATGGTGAACAAACTGAGATTGTTACATTTGATAAAGTATTTAAAGATAATGGTGCTAGACTTAACAAAAAAGGATCAATTGTTATAGAATTAGAATCAAAGATTAAAAGAATAGAAATAAAAATTGCTATATGGACTGTAAAAGAAACTACTTCTATAGAATTTCAAACTATCGATGGATCTAGTTGGAAAAAAGAATTTGAATTAATAGAAAAAATGAATAGTCCTAAGGACAAACAATATGTTTCAATTGTACTTGAAGGTCTTGATATTGATAGATTTAAATTATATAGTGATGGAAGATTTTTAGTTCAAAATATTAAAATTTGGCAATAGGATTACAAATAGTATAAACGTGACCTGCTGTCTTAATATGAGATAAATATTAGTGATTTAAATAGTAAAAAGGAATTATGTAGAAGAGAAAATAGTAAGATATATAAAGATAAAGGGACAAAATTTGTCCCTTTTTACTTTAATTATTAAGTTTATAGTGTTCTGGCCATACTAGATATACTAAGTCTGGGAAATCAATGAATGGATTTCTATTTCCTTGAAAACCAAATAAAACTTCATTTCTATGAATCTCAAACTCATCAACTGGGTCTTCTAAATGCCATTTAAGAAGTTGCATAAATCCGTCATTTTCGAAAACTGTTCGATATTCATTTCCTTTATTATTAAGATTTGCTTTAACATTATTATTTGAAAAATCTAAGGCATCTTTAACCATAATCATCATATAAAAATAAATTCTTGCTGTATCGCCTTTATGATCATCACCCGGATAAAAGCGTTTAGCTGTTTTGTCTAATTCCCATCCACCATTTTTATCAAAGTAACCATAATTTGATCTTGCACTATTTGTACTTGTTTTACTGACTCTTAAGTTATGAACATCACCTTTATTCTTTGAATATCCAGGATAGCCGATATACCAAGATTTTGGCATTACATGTTCTTTATTACCGAAACTTGAAATACCATCATATATCGTCCAAAGTTTTTTAGTAACAGGGCTAGTATCTGCTTCAGTTAAAATACTGTTTAAGCCACTGCCATAATTTCTAATGTTAGTACCATCATAAAGTCTAGTATTTAGTTTGTTGATAAGTAATTGACCTAATAGACCATCAAGACCATAACCTTGATAGTATTTAATACTATCGAAGTTAACATTAATTCCATCAGGATTTGGTAGTGCTTTAAATACACCGTAGAGAATTAGGTTTGTATTTAGTGGTAAAGTATAATCAAATTCAGTGCCGTTTATTTTTGTAGACCAATGAAGAAATTGATCTTTATTACTTTCTGTATAGTAAGAATTCATTTCTGATTTTGATAATAAGCTGTTCTTAGGCATATTAAACTCTTTATATATTTGATTATTTATATATAGACTAATCTTATAGTCTGTATTAGGAGTAGGAATTGGATTACCATTATCGTTGTTAGAATATACAGCATATAACTCTAAATCACTAGTTATAGGTAGTTCAAAGGTATATTTAACACCATCTTTGGAAGTAGACCAATATTTGAAATTATCTTTTGTAATCAAAGTATCAAATTCTTCTTTACTTAGTGAGTTACCATGTTCAACAAAATAGTTATTGATCAATGAATTATTATCATAGACTTTAATAGTGTATGTTTTTGAGGGCTCTTTACCACAACTAACTAAGATGATAGAAGAAGTTATTAATAAAATTAGATATAGTATTTTTTTCATGTTTTTTTCCTTTATTGTATGTAATTACGTTTTTCTTCAAAAAATAGTATTTCAGTTGATATAAGATTGATTAGTACCTTATTAGTATTATTGATAATTGATGTTTTAGTTACTTTTGATCCCCAAATCATATCTGCGAATTCCGGATGATCGATAAATGGGTTTCTATTTCCTTGCATATCATGGATTACGTCATTTCTTTGTTTTTCAAAATTACTAACTGCATCTTCCTTGTGCCATCTTAGAAACATTTCTTTTGATCCAATACTGTTTCCAAAATTCAATTGTGGATATCTAACAATCATATACATTACAATTCTTGCCACATCACCCTTATGTTCATCACCAGGGAAATATCCGCCAGAAACTCGTTTACCATAATCACCACTTCCTTCTGCAAAAGGATCATTACCACGATTACTATTTGTTTTAACATCAGATGCTCTTAAATTATGAGATTCACCTTTTGGAGCACCATTTAATTTAGATTGTGGCCAAACGTGTTCTCTATTCCATGTTGCTGCATTATCCCATTTATTATGTGTTTCTTTACTATCATAAATCAAGTGTAATCTATTAGTTGAGCCATAAACTAAATCGGCTCTTACTAGAACAGCTTTTACTTGATCATAAGAAGTTGCTTTTGCAGTACCAATTACTTTATTTAAACCATTTTTAAGGCTGTCACCATTAAGACCTTTAACACTCTTATAATAAGTTCCTAAATCAATTGGCTCAGTAGGTTCAGGAGTTGGATCAGGGATGCTATTAGTTTCAAAAACAGCATAAAATGTTAGATCTGTTGTTACTGATATGGGGAACATATATTTTGTTCCATTATTTGTTGCAGACCAATGTTTAATAGTCTTTGAACCAGTATATTTACTAGTTAAGATTTCTTCTGTTAGTAAACTATCTTTATCAAGTTCAAATGTTGATTGTTTGCTATCAATTATTAATGTGATTCTTATTTTATTAATAGGTGTTGGTGGTAATACAGATTCATAAACAGAATATAACTCTAAATCACTAGTTATAGGCAGTTCAAAAGTATACTTAACACCATCTTTGGAAGTAGACCAATATTTAAAATTTTCAGAAGTAATTAGAGTATCAAATTCTTCTTTATCTAAAGATTCACCGTGCTCAATAAAGTAATTATTTATTAATGAATCATTATCATAGACTTTAATAGTATATGTTTTTGAGGGTTCTTTAGCACAACTAACTAGAATAATTGAAGTAGTGATTAAGAGTAGTAAGTAAAATATTTTTTTCATTTTATTCTCCTATTTTTATTATATTTCAATTAAAAAAGAGCGATATAAATCCCTCTTTAATTATTTATTTTGATGGGTAATGCTCTGGCCATAAAAGATATACTAGGTTTGGATAATCAATAAAAGGATTTCTATTACCTTGCATGTCATGAATTACATTATTACGTTTAATCTCAAATTCATCAACTGGATCTTCTAAATGCCATTTTAATAACACATCCCAAGGATTGTTATTAGTAATCATTGAATTTATTTTAAGGTTTGGATATTTAATTAGTCCATAAAGAAGAATTCTTGCCACATCCCCTTTATGATCATCGCCTGGGAAGAAAGAAGAAGAATTGTTATAATTTCCACTTCCATCAATAAAACGTTTATTACCACGATCCCTATTTATTTTAACATCGGCAGCTCTTAGATTATGTTGATTACCTGTAAAATTAGTGTATCCTGCACTTTCTAACCAACTCTTAGCCATAACATGCTCCTTGTTCCATTGTCCGGCACTGCCACCACTAAGATTAACAGAACGATCTTCGCCATTATAGATTAACCAAACAGTACTTGTACTATTTAAAGATAAATCTGCTTTTTTTAGTGTAGCCCAATCACTTGAACTATAGGATTTAATATTTGTTCCTGTGCTTATAATTCTTGCAAGTTCAGTTTTTAGTTTGCTAGCAATAAAATCAGTGCTTAATGCATTATAATAGCCATTAAACAAGCTAAAATCTATTTCTCCGTTATTGTTATTATTTGAATTGAAAACAGCGTAGAGTGTTAATGAGCCATCTGCAGTAACCGGTAATTGATATTTACTACCATTATTTGTTGTTGACCAATGCTTAATAGTCTTAGAACCAGTATATTTACTATTTAGAATTGCCTCTGTTAATGAACTACCTTTATCAATATCAAATGTTGATTGGTTGCCATCAATTACTAATGTAATTCTTACTTTATTATTTGGTGTTGGTGGTAATATCGATTCATAGACAGAATATAAAGATAAATCTGCAGTGATTTTTATATCGAAAGTATACTCAATTCCATCTTTACTAGTAGACCAAAACTTAAAGTTATCATTTGTTACTATGCCTGTTAGTTTATCTTTTGTAAAGATTTCACCATGCTCAATAAAATAGTTATTGATATTAACATCTTTGTCATATACTCTAATAGTATGTGTTTGAGGTTCTTTCCCACAACTAACTAAGATAAAAGTTGTGATTAATAATAATATAAAACCTAGTGTTTTTTTCATTTGTATATACGCCTCCGTAAGAATTATTATAGTGTAAAAAGATATCTATTTCAACCTATTTTCGATATTTACGAAAAATATACAAGTCAAATTTTCGAAAGGTTAAAAAACTCTTTTTTTTACACTATAATTAACAAATTTAACTAATTGGTATTACTTTACAAAAAGTTCTAATACTATTATAATAGTTGTATGAGTTAAGAAGTAGTTAATAGTCCTTAGATGTTTCTAAGGATTTTTATATAAAGGGGTTTGAAAATATGACTAATGAATACTTAGAGAAGAATCGAATTCAAATACTTCTCCCAATCTTTGCCTTATTAAGTTTCACAACATGGGTTTTAAAGATTCCACAAATATATAATATAATTCTATATCTAACGATATTATTTCTTTTAATTATTTTTAAATTTAAGACATTCACTTTAATTATGTTTTCACTATTTAGTTTAATGTCGAATTTTAGAGCTGATAAACATCAATTAGTATTTCAAATAGTGTTTGGTGTACTTTCAATTTATTTAGTATTTCAGTTACTTTACAAGTGTTTATATAAAAAACAAAAATTGAAAGGTAAATTATTAATTCCTTTAATAATATTTTTAGGATATAGTTTAATTACTTTTATTTGGACAGTTAATGTTGTATCAGCAATTTCTAGAGTATCAATTATTATTCAGGGCTATGTTTTATATTTAGCATTAGTAAATAGTGATGACAAAGTTGAATTTAAAGAGATTTCATGGTTCTTTAGCTTATTTTTATTAACATTAAGTTTTGAATATATTGTGATTCTTGCAAGAGCAAACGTATTTTTTAATTTTGAAACAAAATATTATTTAATGGATTTATGGGCTAATCCAAATATAGTTGCTACTGTATTTGCAATTGGTTTTGTTCCATCATTGTATAAATACTTTATAAAAGATGGAAGTAAATTAAAATACTTATATTTGCCGCTTGAAATTTTAATAGTTTATGCTATTTATGCAACACAATCAAAAGGTTTGTATTTTGGATTGTTTGTAATGATTTTAATGATACCAATAATTATATTAATCAAGAATAAAAAACTTATTTTAACATCTATATATACTATTATTTTTGGATTTGCAGGAGCAATGATATTACTCGTTATTTTTAAAGATAATTTTCCAGAACTTTTTACAAAAATTGATAGTTTTTCAAGCAGTAGAGTAAGAATATATGAAATAGGAATTAACGAACTTAAAAATCCGTTCACACTTTATTTTGGAAAAGGAATAGGATCAACACATCATATTTTATTAGATAATGGATTTTCAAATTTTTATTTCCATAGTTGGTTTTTCCAAACATTGGTTAATCAAGGCTTAATTGGTATTACAATCACTTTAACAAATCTTTACTTAATATTCAAAATGTGTCTTAATACAAAAGATAAGTTTAAGTATTTTGCATATTTAGGATTAATAGCTTATGTATTTCATACGCTTATAGATGTGGGTTATGAATATCAGTTTTTAGGTGTAATGTATTATATGTTAGTTGCTGTTTTAGAAAAGAATTTAAATCCTTTGGAAAGTGGTGAAGCGAATGAAAAAACTTTTATTAGTAGTTAATATTGTTATATTCTCTATTGTTTTAGTATCATGTAACTTTATTAGAAAAGAAAAATTTCGAGTAACTTTCAAATTAGATGGTGAGGTACATGAACAAAAAGAAATTGAAAAAGGAAATTTAATTACTAAACCAAGTGAACCAAATAAAGTTGGGTTTGAAATAATTGGTTGGTATAAAGATATAAATGATGAAGAAACAAAATGGAATTTTGAGACTGATAAAGTTTTAGAACATTTAGAATTAACTGGTAAATGGAAAAGAAAAGATAATTATTTAGAAATCCAAGATTTACGGCATGAAGATTCAATTCTTACTTGGCTTGAAATTCCAAATGCTGAATATGAAATAAGGCTTTTATACAACATAGAACGAACTAGCAATAATTCTTTTGATATTAGTAAGTATAAAGAAATTATTGCAGAAAAAGAAATACTGACTATTGTTCCTATAAAAGAAGGTTTTATAGGTTTGGAGAGAGTCATTGATGTTCAATATAAAAAAGCAAATGAAAAAGAGAATATAAATTTAAATTTTGATTCATTAAGTAAAGGAAATTATGCATCAAGTATGATTGATTTTTCAGGATTTATTTTCGAACTCAATGGTGCTTTAATTGGTACAAGTGCTAGCGATTTAAAAAATGGAGCAAAGTCAGTTAGAATGCAAGAAAATGGATTTATTTCATTTGTTACTGGAATAAATAGATTCCAACGATTAACATTTAATTTGGGTACATATGGAACTAATAATGATTCAAATGTTAATGTTTATGTAAAAGGATTTACAGAAACTGAATATAGACAAATTAAAACATTTAAAACAATTAAAGAATTAGTAAATGTTGAAGTTAGTATTAATGATGTGCCAGAAGATATAAGAAATAATACGTTATTGTTTAAAATAGAAAAAGATAATGTAGCAAATGCCAGGGTTAATATTGATGATTTAATTGTTTATGATTTAGGAGAAGAAAAATACATAATTGGTGCTGATGAAGATATTGATTTACTTCCATATTACGAATCGGTAAGAGGATTGAAGGGTGAAAAATTAGTTGAAGAACTTAGAATCATTCTAAATACAAATTTTAATTCCTTAAAATATGAAGACGCAAAATATGTTTTAGCAAACAGTGATAGAAACCCACTTGATGGTAATAATTCATTACTTGGCATGTATGATAATGATTCAATCGTTACTTATTGGACTACAGGTGCAAATGCATGGCAAAGAGAGCATGTTTGGCCTAATTCAAGACTTGGTATTGAAAGAGTTAAGGAAAGTAGTAGGAATCAAGGGAGCGATATGCATAACCTAAGAGCGATAACTGGTATTAATCAAACAAGATCGAATAGGCATTTTACAAATGGAAATGGTGTTGCAACTAAAGTTGGATCAAATGCATTTTATCCTGGTGATGATCATAAGGGCGATGTCGCTAGAATTCTTCTTTATATGGCAGTTAAGTATGATTTCTTAATGTTAACTAAAAATGAAACATTACTTAGCAACAGTGATTCATACTTACCAAAAGGTGCATATGGTGGAAGACTTGATTTATTGCTTGATTGGCATAATGATGATCAGGTTGATGAATTTGAAAAAAATAGAAATGAATTTATATTTTCAGGTGTAGCAAAAAAAGAAAATGGATCTAGTATCTCTCCTCAGGGAAATAGAAATCCATTTATTGATCATCCTGAGTTGTTTACAGAAGTATATAATTATTTTTTAAATGCAGATTTAAAAAGACTGGCTAATATGAATGTTAGTGTTGACTTAATTATTGATTATTATAAGTTTATGATGGATATGAAAAATATTTAATTTAGTTGTAGTAAAGCATTTAAAGGTAAATAGATTGTTTTAAAATGAAAACATGGGAAGATAATTTGAAAAAAGAAGATGAAGCTGATACTTCATCTTTTTAAAATATAAAAATTTAACAAATAATCAATTTTATGGTAAAATTACTCATAAAGGAGAGGAAAAATATGAATATATTATTTCACTTACTTCCCAAAGAAAAAGTAGCTTATATTAATGAAAATTCAACTCTTAGACAAGCGATGGAAAAGATGGAATTTCATAGATATACTGCTGTTCCTATTATTAGTGATGAGGGAAAATATGTTGGTGTGCTAAGAGAAGGAGATATTTTATGGTATATAAAGAATCTTGAGAAGTTTGAAATTCAATTAGCAGAGAAAGTAACGATTAAAGAATTACCAAGAAAAAAAGATCATAATGAAGTATCAATTAATACCGATATGGAGAGATTAGTTGAGTTATCAATAGACCAGAATTTTATTCCGGTTGTTGATGATAGAGGTAATTTTATTGGTATTGTAACGAGAAAATCAATAATAACATATTTAGCAAATGGAAAAGGAGAAAACAAATGAAATTTAGCGAATATAAATACGAAAGACCAAATATTAAAAAATATGAAGAAGAAGCAAAGAGACTTTTAGATTTAATTGCAACAGGTAAAACTGCTAAGGAAGAAATAGCAGCAATTAATGAATTCCACAAATTAGATGAAGAAGTATCTACAATGCTAACATTAGCATCAATTAGAAATAGTATTAATACAAAAGATGAGTTCTATGAACAAGAACAAGAATTCTTTGATGAAAATATGCCTCACTTACAAGCAATTAGTAATGAATTTACAAATAAATTACTTGCTAGTAAGAATAGAGTTGAGTTAGAAAAAGAATTTGGAAAATTAATTTTCGATCAAGCAGAAGTTTCTAAAAAAATATTTAAACCAGAAATAATTGAAGATTTACAATTAGAAAACAAATTATCGACTGAATATTCAAAACTTACATCAAGTGCACATATTGAATTTGATGGAGGAGTTTATAATTTAAGTCAAATGGCACCTTTTACACAATCAAAAGATCGTGATACAAGAAAAAGAGCTAATCTTGCAGTATCAAAATTCTTTAATGATAATCTAGAATCATATGATAGAATCTATGATCAAATGGTTAAAGTTAGAACTGAGATTGCTAAAAAATTAGGATATGATAATTATGTTCAATTAGGATATGACAGATTTGGTAGAACTGATTATACTAAAAAAGAGGTTGCATTATATAGAAAACAAATCTTTGAAGATGTTGTTCCATTTGTTGAAGAACTTACAAAAAGAAAAGCAAAACGTTTAGGAATTAAAAATCCTCAAAGTTATGATTTATCATTATCATTTTTATCAGGTAATCCTACACCAAAAGGTGATAGAGAATGGCAAGTTCTTAAAGCAACTAAAATGTATAATGAAATGTCAAAAGAAACAAGCGAATTCTTTAACTTTATGTTAGAAAATGAATTGTTAGAATTAGATAGTAAACCAGGAAAACAAGGTGGTGGATATTGTACATATATTCCATCATATAGAGCTCCATTTATATTTGCTAATTTCAACGGAACTAGTCATGATGTGGATGTTTTAACACATGAAGCAGGACATGCATTCCAAGTTTATCAAAGTAGAGATTTAATTCCTGAATATCGTTGGCCAACAATGGAAGCTGCTGAAATTCATTCAATGAGTATGGAATTTCTAGCTTGGCCATGGATTCATGAATTTTTCCAAGAAGATACTGAGAAATATAAATTTGATCATTTAGCTAGTTCAGTAAGTTTCTTACCATATGGTGCTCTTGTAGATCATTTCCAACATGAAGTTTATGAAAATCCTGGAATGAGTCCAGAAGAAAGACGTCAAACATGGAGAAAACTAGAAAAAGCTTATTTACCATTCAAAAAATATGATGAAGATTCATTCTTAGAAAATGGTGGATTCTGGTTTAGACAAGGTCATATATTTAGTAGTCCATTTTATTATATTGATTATACACTTGCTCAAGTATGTGCATTCCAATATTGGACAAAGAGTAGAAATGATTATAAGAGTGCATGGGAAAGTTATTTGAATTTATGTAAACAAGGTGGTTCAAAGAGTTTCTTAGGACTTGTTAATTATGTTAATTTAAGAAATCCTTTTGAAAAAGGAAGTATTAAAGAAATTATGGAACCGATAAAGAAATATTTAGATTCAGTTGACGATAAGAAATTATAATTAAAGAAAAGGCTACAGATTTCTGTAGCTTTTTTAAATAGTAAAGGAAGTATTAATAAATATGTCATTTTTAAAAATAAAGAAAGATAAAAATAATTTAGAATATGTTGATTTACCTAATGCTGTTGCAGCATTTATAGTTAATCAAAAAAATGAAGTTATTATTGTTAATGTTAAAAGACCACTCATAGATTCATCAATTGAAATACCTGCAGGGTTAATTGATAATGATGAGACAGAAGAATCTGCAATAATTAGAGAGTTAATAGAAGAAACAAGTATTGATTTTAGTGATGAGATTAATGATAAAACATTTAATATCCAATTTAATTCTGCAATAGGATATTCAAATCAATTATTAACACTATATGTTTTTAGAACAAAAAAAGAAATTATTTTTAAAAAAGAAAAACTTGATCAAGAAATAATTAATGTCGGATTAATTAATATCGAAAAATTAGATGAAATAATAAGTAATAAGGAATTAATAGATTATAAAACAATCCTTGGATTATCAGTATATAAAAAATTATAAAGTCTTTTTTAATGTTACGAAAGATTGAACAATTTCGAAGCCAGCATCTTGATATATTTTTAGTGCTTTATTAGTTCTACCTGTATATAAACTCATATAGGTTGCACCCATTTTATATAACTCTTGATGGAGATTATAAAATAGAAGTTTTCCAAGACCAAAACCCTGAGCATCGTTAATGACACCAATACCTGAAAATTCGCCTCTTTTATCATTTGCAACACTCAATGGGCCTGCAAATCCAACTACGTTATTATTAATTGTTGCAACTAAGATAGGCTTATTAGTTTCAGATAAAACTTTTTCCCAATTAGAATTCTTTAATTCTTTTAAGAAATAATTAAATCCAGAATGTATGTTTTTGTTATAGTAACTAATACATACATTTTTTTCTTTATGTATAGAAACTAATTCTATTGATAATGTAGGTTTGTTCTTTTTTGAAAGCATCATAAATAAGGTTTCTTGAACACTGTTAAATTTATATTTATTTTCAATATAAAATTTATGAAGTTTACTATTTTCTATTACACCTTGATAATTTGTATGCATATAAGTATCTTTTATTTTAAAAGGTAATTGATATGGTGAGAAGCAGTGAATCCAAATTTCTTTTTGATTTATTTCCTTTTGATGTGTTTCAATGAATTTTAAAAAATCTAAATCATAACTATTATCAAAGTAAATTTGAATAAAAGACAAATTATCTTTTTTTGATAATATAGCTAAAGAAAAAATATCATTATCAATACTTTTAAAGTAAGTAAAAGAGTTTTTCAAAATTTCTTTAAATAGTTCAATATCAATAACAATCATATCGGTATATTTCAAAGTGAAACAAACATAAAAATCATAAAGTTTAGTAATTGAATAGTTATTATTATAAACATTAAACAAAATATCACTTCCTTTTATAATAATAATATCATGTTGAAAACAGTCTTTGTAATACTTTAAAAAATATTATTTGAATAATCAATTTTTGAATGTTTTTTTCATAGTTGCCGATTAAAATGTGAAAGGAGAAGGTTAATATTTTGTTAACGTTAACCTTAAAATTTAGTGCTTGACAGAGCCGTTTTATCTAACTATAATACTACTATTGAAGGTGATTGAATTGATTAAAGAAGTTAAAAGAATTTTTGTTGCTGGCTTAATTCTAAATATAGTATTGACGATTATAAAACTACTTGGTGGATACTTAGGAAAATCTAATTCTTTAGTTAGTGATGGATATAATTCATTATCTGATATTTTTATAAGTTCATTATTATTGATTTTTATTACAATATCAAATAAAAAAGCTGATAAGAACCATCCGTATGGACATGAAAAATATGAAGGTATAATTAGTTTTGTTTTAGGTTTATTTTTGATGATAATGTCTTTATATATTATTTATCTAGGAATTAATGATTTATTTAAATATGATAATACAATAGTCTATGAAAAACCTAAGTTATTCACGATTGTTGTTGCAGTAATAAGTATCTTAATAAAACTCATAATTTATTTTATAAATATAAAAGGCTATAAAAAGTATAATCAAATTAGCTTGAAAGCAGATGCATATAATCACTTAGGCGATATATTTGCAACATCAGCAAGTTTAATTGGGATAGTACTTGCAAGTATTTCTTTTGTTTATTTTGATTATATAGCATCAATTATTATTGGATTAATAATCTTTAAAAATGGTTTTGATGTTACAAAAGAAGCCATCTCATTTTTAGTAGATGAAGCACCTAGTAAAGATGAGATTAAGAATATAAAAAAATCTATTCTAGAAATAGATGGTGTTATGGGGATTGATGATTTTAAAGCTCGAAAACATATGAATAAAATTTATGTTGATGTTGAAATTGCTGTTTCAAAAAAATTAAGTTTAATCGATGCTCATAAGATTGCAGAAGATGTTCATCTTAAAATAGAAGATAAATACGAAAATGTTATTCACTGTATGGTGCATGTTAATCCAAGGTAAGGATATCATTTCCAATTTCAAAAACTTCTTGATATAATAAAAGAAAAAGAGAGAGAGGAAGTATGTTATGGTTATTTTAGGAATTGCAGAATTTTTTGGTAATATTTGGCCTTTAGTTGTTACAATTGTTATTGGTGCATTAATTGGATGGATTGCAGGAATTCTTATGGGTTCTAAGGGTGGATTAATTAGAAATGTCATCATTGGTATACTAGGTGCCTTTGTTGGTGGTATTTTAGGATCACTAATCCCTTTTACTGGAAATATTCCTTTTGGAAGTTTTATAATGGCTGTAGTAGGTGCAGTATTAGTTATTTGGGTTGTTAGATTTTTATCAGGGAAAAAATAAAAAAGCCTTGATAAGTAAGCTTAATATATGTTACTATTGATATGTTAAGATCCGAATCAAAAGTGAGTGGGGAAACCAATAATTGGGGTGAATTCTTGTTTAGAGACAAGAAGGGGAAACTTGGAGTTCCTAACCCGACAGCTAACCTCATAGGAGTTATCCAAGCGTGCGATATTTTTGTTGCGCGCTTTTTATATTTTATTATATTATTTTTATAAATAATATATAAATGTTATAATTAATTTGAGAAAAGTAATATTAATGAAGGTGGTGATTAAATTGTCAAAGCAATTAGAAAAGATTATGGATGCAGAAAAGAAAATTCAAAAAGAGATTAATAAAGCAAATGAAAGGCGTGAATTATTAGTTTCTATTGCTGTTGAAGAAGGAACAAATGAGTCAAATAAGCTACATGAAGAAACAGAAATCAAAATAAAACAAATGTTCAATGATAAGAAACAAAGAATTAGTGAAATTGATGAAGAATTAGAAACTGTAATGAAACGTGAAAGCGAAAAAATGACAAAGAAAGTAAGTAAAAAAATAGATAATATTATTGAACAAATTTATGAGGAGGCGTTAGGTAGTGATTAAGTCAGTTAGAAAAGTCAAAATAATTGTTCCAAAAGAGTCAAAAGAAGAATTATTAATGACATTACAAAAAGAAGCAATTGTGATGCTTCCTAAACATGATGAGAATAGTGGAGTTATTGATGTTAGCAACGAAGATGAAGTAATATCAAGAACTAATAACGCTCTAAAAAAATTAGGTTCTTATCGAAAGAAAAACAGAAAGTTTTTTCAATATAGCACAGTTAAATATGAGAACTTTGTTGGTGGAGTTAATGAACGTTTAGACCTTTTAAATAGTATAGAAGAAAAATTTGACCAATATAATTTTTTAACGAGTGAAAATAAAGAGGAACAAAAACTAATTAACGAGGTTTATCCTTTTAAAGATTTGGAGTATACGACAAAAGAATTAGAAGATAGTTTATATGTTTCATTTCATTTAGGATATGTTCCTGAGAATCGATGGGATTTCTTTAGAGATTATTCAAATAGAGCAGGTGTTTCATATGTAACATATGGAACAAGTGAATTAGGACACCATATTTTAGTTTATTTGGATAATGATGAAGAGGATAAAGAGATTAATCAATTGGAAAGATTTGGGTTCGTTTTACAAGAGTTACCAATTCTTGAAGAAAAATTCTCACAATATATTAAAAAGAAACAAACAATAATAAATAATAACAATACAAAAATTAATGAAATAACGACTTATTTTACTAATAGCACTGAAGAAGATAATGAACTTAAGATATTAGCAGATCAAATGATTGCTCAAAAGAGTCGAAGATTAGTTATTTATAAAGAAAATGATAAAGACGTTATTTTTGATGGCTGGATTAGTGATGAGTTTGCTGGAAGCCTTCAGGCTATTGTTAAAAAGGTTACGTTGTTATATCAGTTAGAATTTCAAGAACCAACTGAATATGATTATGTCCCTACATTATTAAAAAATAATAAATTTGTAACACCATTTGAATCAATTACGAATACATATTCTGTTCCAAATTACCGAGAAATTGATCCAAACCCTGTTATGTCAATATGGTACTGGATTATCTTTGGATTAATGATTGGTGATGTTGGTTATGGGTTAATGATGTTACTAGTATTTGGATTGTTTACTAAATATAAAAAGCCAAAAGGTGAGTTTGGACAATTAGTTAAAATATTTTTCTATAGTGGTATAACAAGTATTATCGCAGGGATTTTATATGGCAGCTTCTTTGGTGTTGATTTTAACCTCTTTGGTATTATCGGTAATATCTTTGGGCAAAATTGGAATTCTGTGCTTTTAGACCCAATCAATGAGACTATGACAATGTTAATATTCTCGATTGGACTGGGTGTCTTACACTTAATAACAGCACTAGTAATGAAAGTCATATTATCTGTTAAACAAAAAGATGTTATTACAGGAATAGCAGATGGCTTAAGTTGGATCTTTATATTACTTGGTGTTTCAATGTTTGCAGCAGCAAGTATCTTAAGTCTTTTAAAAACAATTGGAATAGTTTTCTTAATTATAGGAATTGTCGTTTTAATTGTCTTTAAAGGTTTAAAGAAGAAAGGTATTCTAGGAAAAATCTTTGGTGGATTTGGTGGTCTCTTTGGAGTAACAAGTTACTTAAGTGACTTACTAAGTTATTCAAGAATTTTAGCACTTGCACTATCTTCTGGGATAATTGCATATACAATGAATTTATTAGCGGGATTAGTTAATGGTAATGGTTCTAATTTTATTGGAATAATTATCTCAATTCCGATTTATATCGGAGGACATTTATTTAATTTCGCAATGGGCTTGTTATCGGCATATGTACATAGTTCAAGATTACAATACTTAGAGTTTTATAATAAATTTTATGAAGGTGGCGGATACTTATTTGAGCCTTTAAAATTTAATACAAAATATATAAATGAAATTACAAATTAGGAGGAATAAAATATGGACGGTTTAACATTAGCGCTTATTGGCGCGATTACAGCAACACTTTTATCAGGGATAGGATCAGCGATTGGTGTAGGAATAACAGCACGTGCAGCATCTGGTGTTCTTACAGAAAAACCCAATTTATTTGGAAAACTTTTAGTTTTATTAGCATTACCAACTACAAATGGTATATATGGGTTTCTAATTTCAATTTTGATATTAGTTCAAACAGGAATTATTGGCGGAGCAGCAGTTGATGTATCAATGAATGAAGGATGGAAGTATCTATTTGTATCATTACCTGTGGGCATTGTTGGTATTTTTGCAGGTATTGCACAAGCTAAGGCGGCAGCTGGAGCTATTTATATGACAGGTAAAAAACCTGAATTATCTGCTCGCGGTATTGTTATGGCATCACTAATTGAAACATATTTGATTTTAGCTTTACTAATTAGTGTATTGATTATTTTTAGTTAATGGGAGTTGATTACTTTGGGTTTAGGTGAGAAAATTATAAAAAAAGGAACAGAAGAAGCAAAAAGAATTTTAGATGTAGCTAAATTAGAAGCTAAACAAACTAAATTAAATATAATTGCAGAAGCAAAAGAAGATTGTGAAATAAAAGTAAAAAACGTTAAAAGAGAAATTGATAAAGAATTAAAAACTAAAGAAAAAATGTTGCAGTTTGAAAGAAAACAAGCAGAATTAATCGCTAAACAAAGTGTTATTGATAAGATTTTTGGAACTGTAAGTGAAAGAATTAATAATTTGAAAGATGAAGAACTTTTTAATTATGTCTTAAATCAAATTAAGAGTGAAAAACTTACAGGTGATGAAGTAATGCGTACAAATAAATTGCAGTATGAAAAGTATTTAAAGGCTTTATCAACTAAAAAAAGTGGGAAATTAGTTGAGTTAGATAAAATAAATGATATTTTAAAAACGAATTTCAAATTATCTAATGAACATATTGATATTAATAATGGGTTTATATTAGAAGGAAAATTCTTTGATTTGAATTTTGCTATTGAAGAGGTAATTGATAGATTACGCGATAAGTACGAAAGAAAAATCGTTAAAGAATTATTTGAATAGTGGTGGTTAATATGGATATTAACTTTTTAAACGGAGTATATAACGTTAAAGTAGATTCAATGTTAAGTGATGATGATTTTAATACATTGAAAAGATTAGAAAAATCTTTATTCTTTAAATATCTAAAAACAAAAGATTATGGATTTGGTAGTAAATATCATTCGTTAGATGAAATTATTGCTCAAGAGATTATTAATACAAAACTAGAATTAGAAAGTTATACTGATGAAAAAATTATTTCATTTGTATTTTACTTAGAACACGATTTAACAAATATAAAAATTGTATTTAAAGAATTAAAATATAATGTTGTATCAACAATGTATGATAATGTTGGAAACTTTCCAAATGAAGCGTTGCATCAATTTTTTAAATATGATAACAAGGCTTTATTACCTAATGAAGTATATGAACTTTTTGATAGAATCAAATTAATTGATAGTAAAAATATTCAAGAAACACTTCAAAATATTGAAAAATGTGTTTATGATTTTTATGATGAATATTTAAACAAAAAGAAAACTTATTATCCATTAAAAGCATATTTAGAATATGACAAGGTAGTTAGTAATCTTAAAACGTTACTTAGATTAAGAAATCGTAATACAAGTCTTAATGATTTTAAAGATGCTTTACTGAATGAAAGTATTGTTGGTATTGATAATTGGGTTAATGCTTATGAATTACCAGAGAGAGAAATGGTAAATAAATTATCAATGTATTTTGATGATTTTGTAATTGATGGAATAAATGATTTTCTAAAAAATAATGACGCTAATGAACTTGAATATGTTTTTTTAGATTATTATGACGAGAAGCTTAAGGAATTAACATATGATGATAATTCTATTGCAGCTATTTTGTACTATCTACATTTAAAGAGAGTTGAGACATTTAAGTTAAGGGAGATGTATTATGAAAAATAAATCGATAATTGCTCTAGGACATAATGAAAATGTTTATGTTTTTAATGCGATAGGAATTGATGGAGTAATCATTCAAAGAGACGTATTTATTAAAGTTGTTAATGAATATATAAAAGAAGGAATAAAAATATTTTTTGTTAGTCAAGAGTTTAATGATTTAATCAGAGAAATAAAAGAGGAAAATGATACAGAAGCATATCCAATCTTTTTATCGCTATCAATGGATAAAAATGTTGAAAGTATTGGGGTAGAAGAGATAAGAAAAAATGTTGAAAAAGCAACAGGAATAAATTTAATTTAAGGGAGTGAATATATTGAAGAAAAATAATGAAAAAGAAGTAGGTATAGTAACAAAAGTTTCTGGTCCCTTAATTGTTGCCAAAAATATGCAAAGTGCTCAAGTCTATGACGTTGTTAAAGTTAGTGATAAAAGACTAACTGCAGAAGTAATTGAACTACGTGGAGATTTAGCATCAATCCAAGTATATGAAGAAACTGCTGGTATTGGACCAGGAGAACCAGTTTATTTTACTAATGAAGTCTTATCAGTAGAACTTGGACCGGGGTTAATAGGAAGTATATTTGATGGTATTCAAAGACCTTTAGATAAAATCTATGAAGTTAATTCAAAAATCATTCCAGCAGGTATTGAAGTTCCAAAACTTGATAGAAATAAAAAATGGAAATTTGAAGCAATTGCTAAAGCTGGTGATGAAGTAAGTGGTGGAGATGTTTTAGGAACAGTTTTAGAAACTAATATTGTTAAACATAAGATTATGGTTCCAAATAATATTAAAGGGAAGATTATTGAGATTAAAAGCGTTGAAGCAACCATAGCTGAATCAATTGTGAAACTTGAAAAGACAAATGGTGAAATAATCGAACTTACAATGATTCAATCATGGCCTGTCAGAAAGAAAAGACCATATAAAAAGAAAATAACTCCTTTCAAACCAATGATTACAGGTCAAAGAGTTATTGATACATTATTTCCAATAGCTATTGGAGGAATTGCTGCAGTTCCAGGACCATTTGGTTCAGGGAAAACAGTTGTTCAACATCAACTTGCTAAATGGAGCGATGCAGATATTATTGTTTATGTTGGGTGTGGAGAACGTGGAAATGAAATGACTGACGTTTTAAGAGAATTCCCACAGTTAAAGGATCCAAAAACTGGTGAATCGCTGATGGAGCGAACAGTCTTGATCGCTAATACATCAAATATGCCAGTTGCTGCAAGAGAAGCAAGTATTTATACTGGAATCACAATTGCTGAATACTATCGTGATATGGGATATAAGGTTGCTTTAATGGCTGATTCAACATCTCGTTGGGCTGAGGCACTTCGTGAAATGAGTTCAAGATTAGAAGAAATGCCAGGCGAAGAAGGATATCCTGCATATTTAGGTTCAAGACTTGCTGAATTCTACGAAAGAGCTGGGCTTGTTGAATGTTTAGGAAATGGTAGTAGAGAAGGGGCTGTAACAGTTATTGGTGCAGTGTCACCTCCAGGTGGAGATACATCAGAACCGGTAAGTCAAGCAACGCTTAGAATTGTTAAAGTATTCTGGGGATTAAGTGCAAGCTTAGCTTATAGAAGACACTTCCCAGCTGTTGATTGGATAAGAAGTTATTCATTATATCAAGACCAAGTTGGTGAATATTTAGATAACCATGTTCATAGTGATTGGACTGAAGAAGTTAATGAGTTTAGAAAACTGCTCCAAGAAGAAGTTGGTTTAGAAGAAATTGTCCGTTTGGTTGGAATTGATTCATTAAGTTTTCAAGATCGTGTAAAACTTCTAACTGCACAAATGATTAGAGAAGATTATCTGCATCAAAATGCATTTAATGAAATAGATACATATACATCAACAAATAAACAATACTATATGATGAGAGTAATTCTTACATGGTATGAAAAAGCACTAGAAGCATTAGAAAATGGAATAAGTTTTAAAACAATTGAAACTAGTGAAGCAAAAGCAGTAATTGGTAGATATAAATATGTTCCAGAAGAAAATGTTACTAGAGAATATAATAATATTGTGAAACTTATTAATGATGAGTTTATTAAGGAGGACGAATAATGGCTGTAAAAGAATATAAAACAATCACTGAAGTTGTTGGTCCTTTAATGCTTGTTGAAAAAGTAAGTGGCATTAAATATGATGAACTTGTTGAAATAAGACAAAATGATGGAACAAAAAAATATGGTAAAGTTTTAGAAGTTGATAACGACACTGCGGTTGTTCAACTCTTTGAAGGAAGTCAAGGACTAAAAATTGATGATGCAAAAGCAGTATTTTTAGGAAGAGGAATTGAGTTATCATTATCTCCAGATATATTAGGACGAGTTTTTGATGGAATGGGTAGACCAATTGATTCAAAAGGTAAGATAATTCCTGAGGTTAAAAGAGATATTAATGGGAATCCATTAAATCCAGTTGCAAGAGATTATCCAAACGAATTTATTCAAACAGGTATATCAGCAATTGATGGATTAAATACATTAGTAAGAGGTCAAAAACTTCCAATATTTTCTGGTTCTGGGCTTCCACACGCTAAACTTGCAGCGCAAATAGCAAGACAAGCAACAGTATTAAATGATGAAGAAGAATTTGCTGTTGTGTTTGCTGCGATTGGGATTACATTTGAAGAAGCAGAATATTTTATTGAAGATTTTAAAAAGACTGGAGCAATTGAGCGAACAGTAATGTTTGTTAATCTTGCTAATGATCCAGCAATTGAACGTATAGCAACGCCAAGAATGGCAATCACTGCAGCAGAATATTTGTCAGAAGATTTAGGTATGCATGTTTTAGTTATTTTAACAGATTTAACAAACTATGCCGAAGCTCTTCGTGAAATAAGTGCTGCAAGAAAAGAAGTTCCAGGCAGACGTGGATATCCAGGGTATATGTATACTGACCTTGCATCGCTTTATGAAAGAGCAGGTCGTATAAAAGACATGCCAGGATCAATTACCCAAATTCCAATTTTAACAATGCCAGAAGATGATATTACACATCCAATCCCAGATTTAACTGGATATATTACTGAAGGACAAATAATTGTTTCGAAACAACTTTATTTAAAAAATCTTACACCGCCAATTGACGTATTACCATCATTGTCTAGATTAAAGGATAAAGGTATTGGAAAAGGAAAAACAAGAGAAGATCATGCAGATGTTATGAATCAGTTGTTTTCATCATATGCTAGAGGTAAGGAAGCAAAAGAGTTAGTTCAAGTGCTAGGTGATGCAGCATTATCTGATGTTGATAAGTTATATGCTAAATTTTCTGATGAGTTTGAAAATAAATATATTTCTCAAGGATTCGAAAAAAATCGAACTATTAATGAAACTCTTAATATTGGATGGGAATTATTAAGAATTTTACCTGTAACTGAATTAAAGAGAATTAGTGAAGCAAATATCAACAAATATTACTATAAAAAATAGGGGGTAATTATGTCAAAGAGTCAAATTAACCCAACACGTATGGAATTAATTAAACTTAAGAATAAATTAAAAATGTCTATAAGAGGTCATAAACTCCTTAAAGATAAACAAGATGAATTAGTCCATACTTTTATTAAACTTGTATATGAAACAAGAAATAAAAGAGTTGAAGTAGATCAATTGTTTAGTGATGCATTAACGGTTTTTAACGATATGAAGGAACAAATGGCATTGGCACCAATATATGAAATGTTAATGATTCCAAGTAGCAATTTAAATATTAAATATGCATATAAAAGTATAATGACAGTTGAAATACCAAAAATCGACTTAAATATTAATATATCAAATGAGCAAACATATAGTGATATAACATCACCAATTGAAATTGATACTGTTAAGGATAAAATGAATTTAGTATTTCCTAAATTAATCGAACTTAGTGAAATGGAACAAAGTATTAACTTGCTTTCAGAAGAAATTGCTAAAACAAGAAGAAGAGTAAATGTTATTGAGAACATAATGATTCCTGAATTAAAGGAAGATATTAAAAGAATAACAATGAAATTAGAAGATAATGAAAGAAGCAATACTGTTAGAATTATGAAAAGTAAGGATATTGTTCTTGAGAAGATTGCTAAGGAAAGAGAAAAAAGAAATCAAAAGAATAGTGATTAATAATGTTAAAGGAGTTTATGCTCCTTTTTTATTAACTAGAAAAGTTTGATTTTTTCGGTAAAACAAATATTATAAAAAATGATATGAAACTAACAAGAAAAAACTTGTAAAAGGCTAGATAATAATGAAGATTAAATCAACAATTATTTCTTTTTATTCTTTTAACTTCATATTTATAACGCATGATAACAACATTTAAGGGAAATAAGAAGATTCCCTAATATAATTCGCATACCCACACTTACAAAATAATATATCATAATTAAAAGAAGAATTTAGCATATTACATCAATTTAGATTGTTTATTTAATAATCATTTTAAACTGTTTATCATGAATATGAATAATTAACTTTTTAATAAAATCATAAATATATCTAAAATTATTTGCAAAATATTCACATATTGTGATATTTGTTAATATTAGCATAATATAGTTGTATAAAAAACATTTTTAATATATAATAGAGTCATAAAGATGACTAATAATATAAAAAAGGAGGATATTGTTATGAAAATAAAGTTTTTGAAAAAGTTTTTACTTGTTTTTTTCTTTTTGGTATGTTTAACAGCTACTAGGGTTTTTGATGTTGTTCACGCTGCTGAGATTACTGATGGAGTAACGGGTGCTCAATTAAAAACTGCCTAAAAAAAAGATTCACTTGATCTTTCAGCAAAACATGGGACTTTTAGAGAATCGGAGGATGGAAGCTGGAACTTTGATCATTTTAGTCCAAGCAAATCAGGGGCATATAATATTTTTTCAACTGGAAATATAGATACAGTTGCAAGATTATATGAAAAAGAAAATACTTTGTTTTTCTATAAACACGAGTTGAGAGCCACAAGTGATAATGTTGGTAGTGATAAAAATTTTTATATACAGTATGATTTAGATAAAAATGAAGATTATGTTTTATCAACTGGTTCGAAAGGTGATGGGCAAAAAGGGAAATATAGAATTCATATCTTAGGAAATCATGATAAATTTCCCGCACCTTATGGAGGAGTCTGGGAACAACATGAACGATACTCAAATAGAAGTAAATTGAATGTTGTTAGAAGATTTTATACTGCAGATGGTGTTGCACTTCTATATAAAAGTCTTGATCAAAAAACATTTGAGATAATAAAAGAAATAAAAAAAACAAAAGGCTGGAGTGTCGAAAATGTATGGGATATTTTTTCTGATATTTTAGGTGGTGCTTTAGCATTGGCTAAGCTCGATCCTGAAATAGAACTCTTAATTGCAGTTGGAACATTTATATTTAATAAAATTGCTACCAATTTACCAGCTTTAAAAAACAAAAAGAATATATTGATGATTATAGAACTGGTCTATTTGATGCATCTAATGCAACTGGCGATGTTGTAGATAATGTATATACAATAGTTTTTAAAAATGGTGTTACAATAGAGAATTATGAAGGCACCCATACACCGTGGTGGGGATATCTTCCACCAGTAGTTTTTGTTGGTGCAATAGGTGGTGGACCAGATGTATTGATTAAATTAAAAACTAATGAAGTTAATTTTTATCCTACATATACTAGTTGGATAGAAGGTGTTGAATTACAAAGAGGTGATGTAACCATATTTTAATGGGTAATAGTAACTCTTCAAGCATAGAAGTGATTCAATTAAGATTATGATATAAATATTTTATAGGAAGGAGAAGGTATGCTCATTATTGTAAAACAATAAAGGGTATAGGTTTAACAATGAAGAAAATCAAAAATATTTTCCCTTTAATTTTTGTAATAACTGTATTTATTGTTTCAATTGCTTTAAAACCAAAAAAAAAGCTTTCCGAAAAGTATAAAAGGGATATTGAATACAGCAGCGAGTCATTATATGGCTTAGGTGATGACATATTGATAAAAGAAATTATATTGTATGAATGTGAAGATGACACATATGTATATACAATATATAAATATATTGCATATAAAACAAAAGAAATAGAAGAAAACTATCAAGTCTTTTCTACAAGAACTGGAAAGTATTTAAGTGGTGGAATTGTTGAGTCATTAAATAAAGATTTTTATAGAAAATTTAGTGAGGATAGACTAAAAGCGAAACGAACCGAAAAATTAAGTGAAGACTATATAAAGTATTTAAATACTGAAGTGAAGAGTAAATACTTATCGTGAAACCAATATAATAGTTTATGAATACTTTTTCTGAAATGAGTGATACAAAATGGATATTAAAATAACTAACTTAGAAAAATATTATCAAAATAATACTAAAGCGCTTGAAAATATAAACCTTGAATTAAAGCAAAATAGTTTTTTGAATATTTACGGGGACTCAGGATCGGGAAAATCTACACTTCTAAGAATTATTGCTGGAATAATCCCATATGAGTATGGGAATGTTTCAGTTAATGGTTTTAGTTATAACAATAAAACAAAAAATGAAATAGAAGACTTTAGATATAAAAATATTGTTTTAATTGATCAACAAGTTAAACTTATTGATGAATATACAGTGTATGATAATTTAGTTTTATCTTTTTATGCGCTATATAATAAAAAAGTAGATAGGAATAAAATTGATTTTATTCTAGAGTTTTTGAAAATTAAAGTGTTTAAACATAAAAGAGTTAAATATTTATCAGGTGGAGAAAAGCAAAAGGTTACGATAGCAAGAGCCTTGCTTTTTTCGCCTGATATTTTACTTTTTGATGAAGTTCTTGATAGTTTAGATAATAAAACATCTATTGAGATTATGGAAATAATTAAAGCAATTTCAAAGGATAGAACTGTGATTTTCGTTGATCATAAAAGTAATGATTTTACAAATTATTTTACAGATAGAATAACACTTGAAGATGGTAAAATAATTGAAGAAGTAAAATACAAAGAGAATAGTCACCAAAATAGAATTATTGAAAAAAATGAATCTAATAAACCTAATTATCTAATGATAATAAAAGAATTATTCATACATCAAAAATCTATTCAATTGATGTTTGTTTTTGCTTTAATGTTAGTTAGTTTTATAATATTTTTTTCAAATATATTTCTCGTAAAAATCAATTATAGTGAAGACAAAGGTTACGAGTCAGAAATAGCATATATTCAAAAACGAGATAAAGGGATATTTTCTGTTGAAGATATAGAAGAATTAAATCAAAATTTTGATAATGAATATACTTATGTAAAAAGTATTAAAAACTATAATGTTAGTTATGGTGTTATATTTCCTGAGTATAAAGATGAACTTTCAGTAGGTTATTTTGATAAGATATTTCAAAAAGATATTTATATAGGAAGAATACCTCAAAAGAAAAATGAAGTAATGATTAATTCAAACTTTAGTGGTAGAGTAGGTAGTACAATAAAAATAATTGTTGATGAAAAAGAAAATGAGTATTTAGTAGTTGGGAGTTATTATTCTTATCTTGATAATAATGTAATATTAACTCTTGATGAAAGGATTAAAGAGATTAATAGTAGTCGTGAAAAGTATTTAGACTATCAAACTGAAAATAACTTCTTTATTTTTGAAAATCAAAATTTAGGTGAAAAAATAAAAATCGAATTATCTAATGATAATAATAGTTATATTAAACTAAAGAATAATATTACAAATGAAAAGATTTTATTTTTAAATCAAAAAAATAAAAAAACATATGATGAGTTTAATGAAAATTTTATCATAAGTAATGATTCATTAGAAAATATTATCCAATTATCAATTACTGATTTTAATAAATATTTTTTAGATTATAATATTATCAAGCAATTATTAATTCGTTCAATTGATCGAATTGAAAACGAAAATGCTTTTAAACTAATAGACAATAAATATAGAATAATTGATAGATACTTAAATGAAATTGAATTAAATGCTAAAAATGAAATAGTAAACCAAGTGCCTTTAATGTTATTATTTCTGTTTATAGTGATAATACTATTCTTTTTATATAAAAAACTACTTGAATTTTATATAAAATATTTCTCTAAAAACTATAACTATTTATATTATTCAGGTTTATCAGTTTATAAAATAAAAATGCTTATTACAGGTTTATTCATATTATATACAATAATAGCGCTAGTAGTTTCATCAGTAGGATTATTTGTATTGAAAAGAGTTAATATATTTGAAAGATATATTTTAAGAGAAATTAACTTAGGGGTGTTTGTAGCTATATTATTGATAATGTTATTTATAACAATTAGAAAAATTAGTTTTACAAATATATTAGGTGAAGCTAATGAAAATTGAAAAAATAAGCAAAAGTTATAATAGTAAAAAGATTTTAAATAATGTAGATTTATACTTACCAGAGAAGGGTTTAATTTATTTTGTGGGAGATAATGGTAGTGGTAAGACAACATTTTTAAATATTGTCTCAGGTATTGAAAAAAAAGACTATGGTAGTATATTCTTTCAAGATAAAGAAATAAAAGACTTTACTTTGTTTAGAAGAGAAAAAATTCACTATTTAATGCAGGATAATAACTTATTTGAGCATCAAACTGTAATTGAAAATATAAACTTAACAACAAAGAAAAATAAAGAATTCATTGAAGGTATGTTGTATGATTTTAATATGCAAAGATTTAAAAATCGAAAAATAGCTAATTTATCTGGTGGTCAAAAACGAAAAGTGGCAATTGTTAGATCTTTTTTATGTGATTCAGAAATTATTTTTGCAGATGAACCAACTAAAGGATTAGATTATAAAACAGCAGAAAAGATTATTGAGCATTATCGAGTTCTTTCGAATGATAAGTTAGTTGTTATTGTTAATCATGATATATCTTTAATTAAGAAAGATGATACTATCTATTCTTTTGAAAATGGAAAAATTATTGAAGTACAGTATGAAACTATTTCTAAGTATACTGTAGATAAAAAAACTATTAATGTTAAAAAACAGAAAATTGTTGATTTTTGGATTGAATCGGATAATGATGAAATACCAGATATATCTATAACAAAGACAAATAATGATTATTATTTGAATGTTCCAGAAGATTTTAGTAATAATTTTTTAGTTAGAAAACAAAATATAAAAAAGGTAGATACTAAAGATAATCAAAAAAATGTTCTTGTTGAAAAAAAACTATTAATAAAACATAATAAACCATTTATTTTTACAGGATTTATTCTTTGCATAATTATTAGTTTTATAATCAGCATGCTTTTTATGGTTTACACTAAAGTTCCAGTAAAGAAAGATCTTTATTTACTAAGCAATAAATATAATGAGATTATTAAATATGATGGAAATGCTGAAATGACATTTAAACAAAGCAGTAATTACACAACAATATTTGAAGATGCGAATGGTGAAAGTTATCCAATAAGCAGCCTAACCTATTGGAATTTAAATAGACTTCAAGTAAAAGATTTAATCTTAGGAGAATTTCCAACTAAGGATAATGAAATTATTATTGATATTAACCTTTTAAGTGATAAAAACCCGAATAAGGATTTACTACGGATGATTGATATAAAGAATAATGAAGATTTGCTAAATGAAAAGTTTTTTATTAATGGTGATGAATATAAGGTTACAGGATTAGTTAATAAAAAAACAAATGGTATATATTTACAGGAGAATATGATTCTTAAAAGTTATTTAGGAAAAAATATGGATTTAATAGATAAAGTTGAAATAGAAAGCGAAATAGATGAAAAACTCAAACTTGATAATTATATTCATATATATGGAAAAAAAGAAAATGAAATTGGCCTAACATTTGAAATAGTAAGTTACAAATATCAAATAGTTGGAGTTTATAAAAATGAATCAAACCATAAGTTTTTAATAGAAAGCAAAGAACTAGATAACAAACTAAAAAACAATTTTTATGTTAGAATGTACACATTACTTGATAAAAAAGATCTTAAAAATTTGAATTTACAAAAAAATAATATAATTAATTTATATGATGGTATAATTGAAGAAAGAAAAATAGGGACATTAGCTGAAACATCAGAATTTATGATTACGATCATTTCTATAATTGCTGCAATATTGGTTTTCTATATTACATATATAATATTAATTAATATTTCTAAGAGAAGAGAGTATGGTATTTATAAACTATTTGGTAAAAATAAAAAAGAAATGACTTATATATATATTTCTAATATGACAAAATCATTGAAAGATATTTTGATTGGTTATATATTAGGAGCAATTATTTTATTAATCGCCAAATCATTTTTTAAAAATTTAATGGGATTCGATTTTGATATATTTATATTATTAATAGCGGGTTTATTAATAATGATAAATCTAATAATTATTAGTTATATATTGTTTTTACCGATTTTATTAAATAGAGAAATAGTTAAATTAATTAAAAGATAGTTTTATGTATTCTGAAAGAAGGGATAAAGTGATGAAAAAAATAAATCTTATTATAGTTGGTTCTGTTTTTGGTTTAATAGTTATTATAAGTTTAGTTGTATTTCTTTTTTTGAACAGACCGTTAGAAAAAAAGTATAAAAAAGATATTGATTATAGTAGTGAATCATTATATTCTTTATCAGAAGAAATAGTAATTAAAGAAATAATTATATATGAAACAAAAAAACAAACATATATTTATGCTGTTTATTCATACGATGATTATAAGACTGGGAAAACAGAAGAAAACTATCAAGTTTTTTTTACTGAAACTGGACAGTATTTAAGTGGCGGAATAGTCGAATCATTAAACCCAAATCTTTTTAAAGAGTTCAGTGAAGAGAAATTGAAAGCTGAAAAAGTTCAAAATGTAAGTGATAAATACATTAAATATCTTAATGATATTCTCAGTGTAAAAGTGCGGACATAATAAATAGTTATTATTATTTTATTTTTATCATTATTTTGGAATAATTCGAATAATAAAAACAGAGATAAAAAATTATATAAGAGTATTAAGGGTTTATTTATTTTCTTGAATAGCCCTTTTTAATATTAATAACAAAAAATAATCGTATGATTGGGTAATTAAAATGATTATATGTTAAAATAATTTCAAAGAGGTGCATAGATATGGAAGTAATTGTTGCAAGTCATAATAAGAATAAGATTAAAGAATTTAAAAGTATTTTAGGTAATGAATATAATATAAAATCATTAGAAGATTTAAATGACTTTGAAGATATTGAAGAAACAGGTAATACCTTTTCAGAAAATGCTTTAATAAAGGCTTTAAGTATTGCTAAAAAATATAATAAAGTAGCAATTGCTGATGACTCTGGATTAGAAGTTTATTCTCTTGATAATAGACCAGGTGTTTATTCAGCTAGATATAGTGGTAAAGGGGATCATGAAAATAATTTAAAAATACTTTCCGAATTGAAGAACAATAAAAATAGAAACGGAAGATTTATTTCTGTAATTGCCCTTTGTTATCCTAATGGTGAATATCAATTATTTGAAGGAATTTGGGAAGGCAGAATAAGTGAAGAAATAAAGGGAGAAAATGGTTTTGGTTATGATGTGATTTTTATTCCAGAAGGTTTTGAAAAAACAGTTGCTGAATTAGAACCAGACGTTAAAGATAAGTATTCACATCGAAGTAAGGCTCTTAAATTATTAAAAGATTACTTTGCAAAAAAACAATAATAATCATCTAAGGCTTTTCTTTAATATATTTTTGTAAACAAAAATGTATTTGAAGGGCCTTTATGCTATAATAATATAGAGTTAAAGTGGGTGTTAAAATGATAGAAGTAAAAAATATATCATACCGATATAATACAAAAACAGAAGCAATTAAAAATTTATCACTTAATATTGAAAAAGGGAAATGGGTTTCAATTTTAGGACATAATGGATCAGGAAAATCAACATTAGCAAAACTATTAGTTGGTCTTTTAGAAGCGGATAGTGGGAAAATTATCATTGATGGAGAATCATTAACAGAAAAAAATGTTCATGATATTAGAAAAAAAATTGGAATAGTCTTTCAAAATCCTGACAATCAATTTGTAGGAGTAACTGTTAGATATGATATTGCCTTTGGATTAGAAAATCAGCAAATACCATCTAATGAAATGGAAAGACGTGTTCATGAATATGCGAAATTTGTTGGTATGGAAGAGTATTTGGAAAAAGAACCTCATAATCTATCTGGTGGACAAAAGCAAAGAGTGGCAATTGCTGGAGCACTTGCTATGCAACAAGAAATCTTAATTCTTGATGAAGCAACTTCAATGCTTGATCCAAAAGGAACAAATGAAATTGTTAATTTAATAAAGTTGATTAATAAGGAACACAATAAAACAATAATAACGATTACGCATGATTTAAGTTTAGCAAGTATGAGTGATTACTTATATGTTCTTAAAGAAGGCGAATTGATATTGGAAGGAAAACCTGATACGGTGTTTAAAGAAGAAGAATTACTTAAATCATCACATTTAGAAATTCCTTTAGCATTAAGTGTTTATAATGAAATAGCAAAAGATAAAAATAGTGACAAGAAGTTGGTGGATGCATTATGGGAATTCAATTCAAAAATGTAAGTCATGAATATGTAGGTATTAAAACTAAAGATGAAGCAATAATCAATATTAATTTGAATATTGAAGGAAGCGGTGAATTTATCGCTATTTTAGGTCATACTGGAGCTGGTAAATCAACACTTGTTCAACATATGAATGCACTGCTTTTACCAACATCAGGAACGTTAGATGTTTTTGGACAAATACTACCTCCTAAAAAACGTGAAAGAATTAACTATTTAAGACAAAAGGTTGGTTTAGTATTTCAATTTCCAGAATATCAGTTATTTGAAAACACAATTATTGATGATATAGCTTTTGGACCAAAAAACTTTAAAGAAACAAAGGCTAATGCATATGAAAATGCTAAAAAAGCTGCATCAATGGTAGGTATTAGTGAAGATTTATATCAAAAATCACCATTTAGAATTAGTGGTGGACAAATGCGTAGAGTTGCAGTTGCAGGTATTCTTGCTATGAACCCTAACATTTTAGTTTTAGATGAACCAACAAGAGGATTAGACCCTCTAGGTAGAGATGAAATGATGGATATTTTTAAAAATATTCATGAAAAGGAAAATAAAACTCTAGTTTTAATTACTCATGATATGGATATTGTTAGTAAATATGCTAAAAGAGTTGTTGTTTTAAAAGAAGGAAAAATTGTTTTTGATGGAAAAAAAGAAGAATTATTTATTCATCCGAATTTTAAGGATTTTAATTTAGACTTACCTACACCGCTTAAAATATTAAAATATTTAGAAGAAAAACTAGGAATTCCTTTTGAACCTAAATATAGTAAAGAAGAATTAGTTGAGTATTTAAAGGAGGCTAAGTTATGAATAATAAAATAAGTATTGGACAATATATTCCTACAAATTCATGGCTTCATAAAATTGATCCAAGAATTAAGATAATTGGATTAATTGTATTATTAGTCTCATTGTTTCTAATTCCGATATCAGCTAATCTTGCTAGTATTATTATGATTTCAGCATTTTTATTTTTTGCAGTTATTTTAAGCATTTCTGCAAGAATACCTTTGAAAAGAGTTTTTTCAGGTGTAAGACCATTAATTTTCTTATTAACATTTACATTTGTGATTCAGTTATTTACGATAACAACTGGTGAACATATATTTAAAACGCCGCTTACGATGTATATATCACTTACTAGTATTGTTGCAATTATCGCTTTAATTATTTTATATAATACAACAAAAAGAATCTTACCATTTAGAACAGTGTATTTTTTCATTATTGTATTTCTAGTTTTTTTAGCTCAATATTTATTACCATATGTTGAGATTACTAAATACAATTTTAATCCAACATATGAAGGGGTTATTAGAGGTTTATTTTTATTTCTTAGAATTCTAACAACAGTTCTATTAACATCGCTACTTACATTTACAACAATGACAACAGATTTAAACTTTGGTTTTGAAGCAATTATGAGCCCATTGAAACTGGTTAAAATACCTGTTGAAGTAATGGCGATGATGTTATCATTAATTTTAAGATATATCCCAACATTATTATTTGAAACTGAAAAGATTATGAAAGCACAAGCATCTCGTGGACTTGATTTTAAAGAAAGTAAATTAAAAGAAAAAATAACCCAAGTTATTGCTTTACTTGTTCCAATTTTTTTAATTTCTATTAATAGAGCAGAAGATTTAAGTGATGCTATGGAAGTTAGAGGATATGTAATAGGAGCTAAGCGAACAAGAATTGATGAGTATAAGATAACAATAAAAGATATTGCATCTTTATTAGCAACTTTTATAATTCTTGGTGTAATAATTTATTTCAAGGTGACAATTTAATGCCAAGGTATTTATGTACTGTTAGTTATGATGGATTAAATTATGCAGGATTTCAAAGACAAATAAATTCTAAATCAATTCAAGATGAGATTGAAAAAGCTTTAAAGAATATGACTAGTATTTTTATACCAATTCACTCAGCAGGTAGAACAGATAAAGGCGTACATGCCACTGGGCAAACATTTCATTTTGATATTGATTCAATAATTCCAGAAGAAATTATAAAAAAAGGTTTAAATAAAAGATTGCCGGGAGATATTAAAATACAAAATGTAAAAAAAGTTAAGAATACATTTCACGCTAGACATAGTGCTAAAATGCGTATTTATGAATATAGGATCGCTAAAAAGGCAAGTACAATTTTTACAGAGAGATTTGAAGTATATGTTGAAAACTTTGATATTAAGTTAGTTAAAGACTGCTTAGATGAATTTACAGGAATTAAGAATTTTTCTGGATTTTCTAAAAAAACTCCAAATAAAATTCCAATAAAAATTTTATATAGTATTGAAATTAAAGAAACTAAGGAACATTATATTTTTATTTTTAAAGGTGAAAGTTTCTTAAGAAATATGGTTAGATCAATTATGGGTTTAATAATTGAAATAGCAACAAACAAAAAAGATGTTAGTATGATTGAAAAAGTTTTTGAGACAAAAGATCGAAGATTAGCAGGGAAAACTGCGGAAGCAAAAGGACTATTTTTAACAAAAATTGTTTATTAAAATTAAAGGAGTAAGATAAAATGTTTATATCATTTGAGGGCGGAGAAGGAACAGGAAAAACAACATTAATACAAATCATTAAACAAACACTTGAAGATAAAGGTTATGAAGTTGTTTTAACAAGAGAACCAGGTGGAACTGGAAGTATGCTTGCAGAAGAAATAAGAGATTTAGTTTTAAATCCTAAATTTACACATGTTAATGAATATACAGAAGCATTATTGTATGCAGCATCACGAGCACAGCATTTAGATGAAGTAATTATTCCAGCATTAGAATCGAAAAAAATAGTTCTTTGTGACAGATACTTAGATAGTTCATTAGCATACCAAGCGTTTGCTAGAAATCTTGGCTTAGATTTTATATTAGAGATTAATAAGTATGCAACAAAACATTTGCCAGATATAACATTTTATATTGATATTGATCCATTAGTTGGAATTGAAAGAATTAAAGGGCGTTCAAAATTTGATAGATTAGATCGTGAAAAGATTGCTTTTCATAATGAAGTTAGAAAAGGTTATTTAGAATTAACTAAGATGTTTAGTGAAAGAATTATAAAAATTGAAGGGGAACAAACAATTCCTGAAATTTCAATCTTTATGATTGATGAAATAAATAAGCGTTTATGAATAAAATAGTTGAATTTTTTGAGAATGCCCACAAAAAGAAACGACTTTCTCATTTATATCTTTTAAGTGGGGAAGCAAGAAAAGAAAATTTGGATTTAATGTATGAAATTGCCTATATTGTTTTAAAAGACTTTGATTTAAGAGATAATCTTAAAGAATTGATAAAAGAAGATAATCATAGTCAAATATATCATATAAAACCAGATGGAAATGTTATAAAAAAAGATCAAATAATAGGACTACAAAATGAATTTACAAAAACATCACTTCTTAAAGGTCCAAGAATTTATATAATTGAAGATGTTGATTTAATAAGTACATCAGCAGCAAATAGTTTGTTAAAGTTTATGGAAGAACCTGAAAGTAATGAAGTTTATGGTTTCTTAATGACAGCAAATCTTTCAAATGTTTTAAAAACAATTATATCTAGAAGCCAAGTAATTAGAATTAATGCTAGTAATGTTGATATTTATGATGAGTTGATTAGAAAAGAAATTGATACTTATGTTGCTAAAAATATTTCAGAGTTAACAAAATCTCTTGAAGAAGCAAATGAATATAGTGAAGAGTTTAATATTATAAGCTCAATTGAGTTTATCAAAAGTTATATGGCTAATTGGTATAAAGATGGCTATATTCCATCAATAGAACTTAATAAGATAAATGGAAATATTATGTATGATAGAAAATATTACAAAGTTTTTTTGGAAATATTATTAATTAATTTCTTTGATTTATGGCACTTTATATTAAAAGAAGATATAATATTTAATGAACTAGAAGATGAATACCAAAAACAAGCGAAAATAAAAAAGAGTGAAGATATTTTAAAGATTATTAAGTATATTCAAGATGAAATAACTAAACAAGTTTATTATATTAATATAAGTTTGTCATTAGAAGTTTTATTTACAAATATTCAAAAAGTGGGTGGTTAGATGCAAGTTGCATTAATACAATTTAAGGATGCTGGAAAAAAATATTATTTTTCAGTTGAAAATAATTTAGAACTTGAATTGAATGATGTTGTTGTAGTTGAAACAGCAGTTGGAATTGAAACTGGTAAAGTTTATTCTTTAAAAGAAGAAGATGAATTAGAAATAACTCAGGCATTAAAACCAATATTAAGGGTTGCTAATGAGCATGATTTAATTAAAAAGTCAGAAAATGAACAATTAGAAAGAGACGTTGTTAAAAAAACAATTCTTTTAGTAAGAGAATTAGATCTTGGAATGAAGATTCTTGAATCAGAATTTACACTTGATCGTGCAAAACTTACGATTTATTTTGAATCAGAAAATCGTGTTGATTTTAGAGAATTAGTGAAAAGAATTAGTTCAATCTATCAAACAAGAATTGAGTTAAGACAAATTGGTCCAAGAGACGTGGCTAAAAGAGTTGGGGGAATTGGACCATGTGGATTGGTTTTATGTTGTTCAACTTTTATTGGTGAGTTTGAGCCAGTGACAATCAAAATGGCAAAGAATCAAAATTTGGCTTTAAATCCTAAAAAAATCTCTGGTGTTTGTGGAAAACTTTTATGCTGTTTGAAATATGAGGATGATGTTTATACAGAACTAAGAGATTTAATGCCGGATATTAATAATCGTGTTAAAACTGAAAAAGGAAAAGCTGTTGTTATTGATATTAACTTTTTAACAAGTAAAATTAAAGTAAGATATTTAGAGGATAAAGAGTTATCCGACGAATGGATAGACTATCGTGAGTCAACATTAATCCAATGAAACATTTTGTTGAAACAAAGCGGTTTTCTCTAAATCAAACGAAAGAACAAGCTTTTAATACGGATACAATCCTTTTAGCAAATTATATAAAAATACCTAAAGATTGTAAAAATATTTTAGATGTTGGAACTGGGTCTGGAGTTCTAATGTTTGATTTAGCATGTAAAACAAAAGCAAATATCTATGGAATCGAAGTCCAAGAAAATAGGTATTTTCAAGCTTTAGAGAATATTGAATTAAATAATAAGAAAGAACAATTAAATGTTTTTTATGCAGATTTTAAAGAACATAAATTTGATCAACTATTTGATTTAATTATTACTAATCCACCTTTTTTTAAAGTTCACAATAATAAACAACTAAGCCAAAATGAAGAAGATTTAATTGCTAGACATGAAATTATGTTAACACTTGATGAATTACTTTTTAATGTTTCTAAAAATTTAAAATATCGTGGACATTTTTATATGATTCATAGACCGGACAGATTAATAGATATTATTGAGATTGCAAGTAAATATAAGCTTCAAATTAAAAAGGTTAGATTTATCCATCCATATATAGATAAACCTGCAAATCATATTTTAATAATGGCAATAAAAAATGGAGGAAATGGAATAATCGTTGATGAACCTTTAATCCTTTATAAAGATAAGCATGTATTTACGGATGAAATGATAAGAATAATAGGTGATTTTTAATGCAAGTAAGTTTTAAAGATAAAAAACCAACGCTTTTTTTAGTAGCGACTCCAATTGGAAATTTGGAAGATATAACGTTTCGTGCAATCGAAACATTAAAAAATGTTAGTGTTGTGTTTGCTGAGGATACTAGAACATCTGGTGTCTTGCTTAAACATTATAATATTGAGACGAAACTCTCATCATATCACGAACATGAAAAGTTCGATAAAATTGCAAATGTCCTTGAATATTTAAATAATGGAGATGATGTTGCATTAATAAGTGATGCTGGGACTCCTGGAATTAGCGATCCTGGATATGAACTTGTAAAAGCTGTTATTGATAATGGGTATTATGTTGTTAGTATACCAGGCGCAGTAGCTAGTATAAATGCACTTGTTTCATCAGGATTACTTATTCAACCACATTTATTTCTAGGATTTTTACCAAGAAAACAAGGAGAGATAAATACCTTTTTAGATAAGTACAAAAAAGTAGATGCAACTCTAATAATCTATGAATCGCCTTTTAGGATTTCTAAAACACTTGAATATATTTATAAATGTTATGGAAATCGTGATGTTGTTTTGGCTAGGGAGTTAACAAAAGTATATGAAACAATTATTAGGACAGATTTAGAAACAGCAATATCAATGGAGCATAGTAATAAAGGAGAATATATTATTCTTATTAGTGGTTATGTTGAAGAAGAAACTAGTGAGACAATAGAGTCACTTTTTAATAAGTATTTAAAAGATAATATCGACGAAAAAGAGATCTTTAAACTTATTGCTAAAGACTTAAATATATCAAAAAAAGATGTTTATAAAAAACTTAAAATTGATAATAAAAATTTATGATATAATTCGATTGAACTCTGATTAAGTGAAAAAGCAAGGATTGCAGTCCTTGCTTTTCTTTTTTAGATTTGATGAATCTTTTGCCTCTATCTTTTCTAATTAGCCAAATAGTAATTAGAATAAGAAATAAAATACATAAGTATTCCATCTAGATTCCTTTTAAGAATTAAAGAGATAGTTCACCTCATCCAAAGTATTAAAGGGTAATAGTTGATCATAAATACGATAGTAAGTAATAATCATTTTTACTTGTTGAAAAAAATAAAAGTAATTAATAAGATTCTGTCAATATCTTTTGAAAATGTCCTAAAAAAATAAGATCATTAACGTGATTTATACATTGCTCTTTCTATCATCCGATTATAAGAATCACTTTTCCATGGATGACTATTAGGGACAGTGTATTTTTTCTTTTCTTTTTCAACACCAAGATCGAAATCTTTAGAATGACTTTCGTGAGATTCTAATTCAATTAATTTATAGTAATCACTGTTAATTAAACAATATAATTTATTATCAAATGATTTGATAACTATAGCTTTTGTACGATGTTTAAAGTTCATTAAGTTACCATTTTTATTATAGGCTTGGAAATACTTGTTTTGATACTTTAAAGCAGAGCCACGGTCAAATACACGGCTAGATATAACAGCTAAAATTAAGTTTAAATCAGTATCACTATTAATCTTTTCGTAAACTTGTGGTATATTATCATTAATGAGAGAGAATTGTTTATTAAACTTATCAAGATATGATTGTAGGAACTCATTTGCTTGAACGATGGTCTTAATATTATTAATTCGTAACTCATTTATTAATCTGGATTGTAACGTTCCAAATAAACGTTCAATTCGCCCCTTAGCTTGAGGAATAGAAGTAACATTTAAAGTTATGCCCAGCTGCTCGCAGGCATAACCAAATTGTGTTAATGTACTATACTCGGGCTTAGGGTTTTTTAATGATTTATAGTCGAAGATTGTTCTTCTGTCAGTTAGAAACTCATTAGGTATCCCATGATTCTCTAATGTTTGCTTTAAAACGTTGTAATAGCCAATTAGAGTCTCTTGATGATCAAAATATGCACCAACTAACATTCCTGTAGCATCGTCTATTGCTGCATGAAGATGAGTTTTTTTATCTCCAAACCATAAATGTTCTGATGCGTCCATTTGTAATAACTCGCCACCATATTTTTTTCTTGGAAGTCTTGCGTGATTATCTTTAGGATCTAAAATGTTATTATCAATGATAAGATTCTTTTCTTGAATAGATAAGGATTCGTTTAAATCTATTTTTGTTTGAATTCTATCACGGTATTTCCTCTTAGTAATTCTTTCAGCTTTTGGTGATAAAATAAGATTTTCATCTAAGAGATTGTATAGAGAATTATATGATATTTTAATTTTCTCATTTTCCAGAAGCATTTCTTTAAAATGTTTAAAGTTGAAATTGTAGTATTTATTATTATATAAATTTAAAATTTTATTTTTGATTTCAACTTTAATTATAAGGTGAGGAGACTTCTTTCTATTACCATGAATAAAACCTTCCTTACCTTGTTCATTATATTTGATAATTAATCTATTAACTTGTCTAAGTGATATACCTAGTTTATTAGCAGCATTAAGTTTATTACCGTTATTTGTTACTAAGTTTTTTATTGTTTCATACTTCATTTGTTCCATTGGTTTTAGTTCTACCTTTCTCATTAAGTACCTCCATTATATTAAGTACTTAATATTGTATTATAGTTTCTAATGTTTGGGACATTATTAAAAGATACTACTTAAGACATTATCATAAGATAACCACAAAAAAATAAAAGTAATTAATAAGATTCTTGCATTTAAAAATGAAAATGATATAATAAATATGTAATTGAATATGTGATGAAAAAGAAGATTAATAGTTTGATTTTTTAGAGAGTTCACGGTCGGTGCAAGTGAATAATAAAATTATTAATTATGGCTTTGGAGCATTTTAATCGATAAGTAGATTAAGACGTAGACTTGCGTTAAAAGTTTGAGTGCTGGATTAATATCTGGAACTAAGGTGGTACCGCGTATTTAATACGTCCTTAGAGTTTTTTAAGGGCGTTTTTTTAATAGTTAATTGGAGGCATTATAATGAGTAAAAATAAAAAGTTTTATATTTCAACAGCAATAGCATATAGTTCAGCAGTTCCTCATATTGGAAATGTTTATGAAGCAATACTTGCAGATTCAATAGCAAGATTTAAAAGATTAGATGGATATAATGTTTATTTTCAAACTGGAACAGATGAGCATGGACAAAAAATTGAAGAAAAAGCTAAATTAAATGAAATAACACCTCAAGTTTATGTAGATCAAATTTCAAATGAAATAAAAAGAATTTATGATTCTATGAATGTAAGTTATGATAAATTCGTAAGAACAACTGATGAATTTCATGTTGAGAGTGTTCAAGCAATTGTTTCAAAATTATTTGAACAAGGTGATATTTATCTAGGTAAATATGAAGGATGGTATTCAATTGCTGATGAAGCATATATTTCTGAAAATGATATTGTAGATGGAAAAGGACCTAGTGGCGATATTCCTGTTTGGACAAGTGAAGAAGTTTATTTCTTTAAACTCTCTAAATATCAAGATAGACTTATTAAACATATAAAAGATTATCCGGAATTTATAATGCCAGAATCAAGAAAAAATGAAATGTTACAAAACTTTTTAAGTGATAAACTACCAGACTTATCAATTTCAAGAACTTCATTTAAATGGGGAATACCTTTCCCATTTGATAAGAAGCATGTAACATATGTTTGGATTGATGCATTAAGTAACTATATAACTGGACTTGGATATAATCCTAATCATCCTGAAAGTGATATGATGAAGGAATATTGGCCTGCAGATATTCATTTAATAGGAAAAGATATTTTAAGATTCCATACTATTTACTGGCCAATGTTATTAATGGCATTAGAATTGCCACTACCAAAGACTATTTTTGGGCATCCATGGGTTTTATTTGATAAAGCTAAAATGAGTAAGTCGACAGGTAATGTTGTTTATATTGATGATTTATTAAAACATTTCCCAGTTGATGTAATTAGATATTATGTTTTACATGAAATACCTTATAGTCAAGATGGAAATTTAACTAACGAATTATTGATAGAAAGAAATAATAGTGATTTAGCTAATACTATTGGGAATTTAGTTAATAGGACAATTGGAATGGTTAATAAATATCGAGATGGTAAGTTTAAAAAAGTAATTTTAGATGAACCATTTGAATATAGTCTGAAAGATAAATCGTTAGAAATGTTACCAAATATGAGAAAACATATGGAAAACTATCATGTTGCAGATGCATTAGAAGAAATATTAATTCTTGCAAGACATGCAAATAAATATATTGACGTTTCAAAACCATGGGAATTATTTAAAGACTTAGAAAAACCAGAAATATTGGATCATGTATTATATAGTTTATTAGAAACAATTAGATTTATAGCGATAGGGTTACAAGCATATTTACCTGCAACATCTGCAGAAATATTTGATTTATTAGGTATTGAAGATAAAAGTTTTGAAAGTTTAAAAGAGTTTGGACATTATAAAGAACAAGAATTAAAACAAGCTAAAGTATTGTTTGAACGTTATGATATGAATAAAAAAATAGAGGAGATACTAGAAGGTACTTATGATAAAGATTAAAGAGTTTTTAAAGTCACCAAAGTATAAAGAAAAAGTTAAGCCCGAGATAAAAAGATTTGCTGCCGTTATAATGTTTACTTTAGTTTATGGATTAGGTGTGAAATGGTTTTTAGAGGCATCACCAGTACCAATGTTTACCGGAGGCATGCCTGGGGTCGCTCAAGTTTTAAGAGATATTTTAGTTAAATCAGGAACAATAACAAGTGAACAAAGCGGTAATTTATTTATGTCATTATTTATTATTGTTTCAAACATTCCAATTTTATTATTAGGTTGGTTTGGTGTATCTAAAAAATTTACAATATACAGTTTAGTATCAGTTTTGATTCAATCAACCGTAATAGGATTTATTCCACAAATTAAACTTGGTTTTCATCAACCAGAAGAAGCAATGCTTGCTGCTACATTAGGTGGATTATTTATTGGTGTAGGTATTGGTGGAGCATTAAAGTATGGAACATCAACAGGTGGATTTGATATTTTAGCTCAATATTGGTCCTTAAAAAAAGGACATTCAGTCGGTTTTATTTCAATGGCATTAAATTTTGTTATTGCCTTTGCTGGAGCGATTGTTATGGGTGGAGATGCTGCTGAAGGCATTGAAGGTGTTGCAGCAGTACCAGCAGGTTTAATTTTCTCATACACAATAATTAGAATAATTGTTACAACTGTTGCTACTGATAAAGTTCATACATCATATCAATATTTATCAATTGAGATTATTACTGAAAATCCTCAAAAAATGGTTGATGCAATCCTCCATAAGATTTATCGAGGCGTTACATTAAGTAAAGTTGAAGGTGCATATTCACATCATGAGAAAACACTTGTTATGGTTGTAATATCAACATATGAACTACAAATGATTATTGATTTAATTAAAGAAGTTGATGATAAATCATTTGTTGTTGCTAAGCCAGTTAAGAGTGTCACAGGTAACTTTACAAAGAAGAGAATAGCGTAATTTATGAGAAGCACATTTGATGCTTCTTTTAATTTTAGGAGAATATGATGGAGTTAAATAAAAATAGTCGTTTAATACAAGGTACATGGCTAATAGAAAAAGATAAAATGGCATTTGAAGCTTTAGACTATGGGATTAAAAGAGGTTTAAAAGTTATTGATACTGCTGAAATGTATGGCGATGGTAAATCAGAAGAACTAGTAGGGAAGGTTATTTCAAAATATAAGAGGGATGAAATTTATCTTATTTCGAAAGTTTATCCATATAATTCAAATAAAAAAAGAATGAGAATAGAGTTAATAAATAGTTTGAATAGATTGAAGATAGATTATCTTGATTTATATCTTCTACATTGGAGAGGAGATATAGAACTTTCTGAAACTGTTGAAGCTTTTGAAGAATTAAAGAAAGAGGGATTAATTAAAAACTGGGGTGTTTCAAATTTTGATGTTTCAGATATGGAAGAATTGATTAGTGTAAAAAACGGGGAAAATTGTTACTGTAATCAAGTATTATACAACATTATTTCAAGAGGGATTGAATTTGATTTGATTCCATGGATGAAAGAAAAAAACATTAAATTAATGATATATTCACCACTTGGACATAATGATATTATTAGAGAAAAAGTATTAACAAATAAAACTATAAAAGAATTAGCAAAGACTAAAAAAAATACTGTGTATCAATTGATGCTTACTTTTGTTTTGAGAAATAAAGACTTATATGTAGTAACTAAAAGCAGTAGTACTCACCATATTGAAGCAAATATAGAGTGTTTAGATATAAATTTAACAGATAAAGAAATCAAAAGAATCGATAAGGAATTTATTCCACCCAAAAGTAAAATAATACTTGAAGAAATTTAAAAAACAATGTAGAATATAAGGGAGAAATAATTAAAGAATAGGGAGATAGAAATGAGAAAAATAGTTGTTGTTATGTTAACTTTAATCTTAGGATTAAGTTTAACAGGTTGTTTTGGAAGCAAAGAAAAAGAATTTGAAGGTACAGGATTGAAAGTTACGCTTGATTCAAGTTTTAGTAAAATTGATGTTATTAGTTTTCAATTGGCACTACAATCAAAGGATCATTTATTTATGGAAAATAGAGAAGCAAAAAGTTCTTTGCCAGGAATTAGTAATTTAGATGAATATTATAATGTATTATTAAGTAATACTAATGGTTCAGGACAAAATGAGGAAAAAGATGAAGATGGTAATATTAAATTCATCTATGGATACTATACAGCTAGTAATGATGGTCAAAATTTTGGATACATGTTAGTTGTTTTTGAAGGTGAAGATCATTATTATGTTGTTAATTTTGCTGGTTTTGAAAAAGATTTAGAAAAAAATAAAACTAAGTTCTTAAAATGGGCAAAAACAATCGTTGTTGAATAAGAATTTTGAAGTGAACACTAAAAGTTATATCAAGTAAAATTAGAAAGACTATGGGTTTTTTATTTTATGAGATTAACACTACAATATAACCTTGAACTAATTAATCAAAAAGAATTGAATGAAAGTAATTTTTAAATAACACAAAACTATAAAGTTAACAAAACAAAAGTTAAGAAAGTTACATTATAAAGTGAATTGGATAGAAATAGAATAATGTATATTCTAATTTAGAGAATGTTATTTATGGAAAAAAGATTTAACGACATCTAAATATTGTTCGAGTGTAAAGACGTTTGATAAAGAATCTAATTGCAAATTATGTTTTGAAAAAATTGTTATTTAAAAAGTTATACTGAGTATAGAATTGGAAATTTCTAGCTATATATTGTTATAATTATTTACAAGAGGTTTATTTTGATGTATAATACTAATGCTTTGAAAGATGGTGAATCACTATGGCAACTGTAATTGAACATGTTAATTATATCTATATATTTATGATGGTACGCTTACGTGATGACTCATCAGAAATATTGAACCACAGAATTTAGTGTTCTTGTGGTTTTGATGAATTAAATAGAAAATATCAAAAACAACAAGGGCGTTTTAAAAACGGTTTTTTTGTTGTTTTTTTGTTTTAGAAAGGACGTGAATTTATGAGTATATTAAAAAGAATTGTTGCTGCTGAAAAAGAAGCAGATGAAATGATAAACAAAGCAATTGAAAAACAAAAAGAGTTAATGGACTTGGAAAACAAAAAGTTTGATGAATTAAAAGTTCAAGCTTTAAGTATTATTGCTGAGTATAAAAAAGAAAAAGAGACTAATGCAGAAAACGATATTAGTGAATTAGATAGTAAATATAAGAAGTTTCTTGCTGAAAATGCCGTGGTTGAAAAAGATTATCAAGGTAAAGTTCATGAAATAGTTAGTAGATTAAGTTTGGAGATTTTAGGAAAATGATTGCAAAAGTAGATAAAATAAGAATACTTACATTTGATGATGAATATGAAAAATTACTAAAAGAATTACAAAGTAATGGTTTATTTATGCTTTCAAAATTTGATGATAATTTTCTAACTAATAAGCAGCAAACATATCTACAAAAAGTAAGTTATTATATTGAGTTGTTAACTACAAAAACGAAAAAAGAAAAATTCTTTAAATATAGTGAAACGACAGAAGCAAAGTTTGATAGATATGAAGTAGCTGAGAAAATGATTGATGAGATTTCAGATATTCATTCAAAATACGAAGAGTATAACAAAGAAAAAATAAGTATTGAAGATGAACTTTCAAGTATAAAACCATATTTAACTTTAGATGTTAGTATTGATGATTTAAATAATCTAAAAGGGTATAAATATTTTATTGGAAAGATTGTAAAAGAAAGTTTTAATTTATTAAAAAGTCAATTAGAAAATGATAAATATATTTATCAACTCTTAAGTGAGGATAATGATAGCGTATATCTTATTATTTTGGTTGATTTAAATAATCAAAATCAAATAGAAAATCTTTTAATTAAAAGTAAATTTATAAGTAATAACTTTAACTCATATGATGAAATATTTGATACTATCAGTAATAAATTGAATGAACGTTTAAAATTTATCAGTGAGTATAATTTGGAATATGAAAAAAGAATAAGTTCTTATGCAAAAGAACGATATATATTAGAAATATATTATGATTCAATATTTAATAAATATTTAAGGGAATCAATTACTGCAAATAAAACAAATAAAACATTATATATTGAAGGTTGGATTAAAGCTACTGATATTTCTAAACTTAAGAGTAGTTTAACTAATCAAATAGCTTATTATGAAATTGAAGTGATTGAAAAAGAAGAGAATGAAATTGTTCCAACAGCAACTAATAACAATAAATTTGTTAAACCATTTGAAGCAATAACAAATATGTTCTCTGTTCCAAATAGTAATGAAATAGATCCAAACCCTACTATGTCTTTCTGGTATTTCTTGATTTTTGGAATCATGATGGGGGATATTGGTTATGGAATTTTGATGATTGTTTTATTTAGTTTGTTTAAAAAGTTTAAAAAACCAAAAGGTGATTTTAAAGATTTAATTACTATTTTTATATATTCTGGATTCTCAACAATCTTCTTTGGAATATTATTTGGTAGTTTTTTTGGATATACATTTGATTTGTTTAATTTAATTGGAAAATTGTTTGGACAAAATAATTGGAGTTCCATAGTATTAGAACCAATTACTGATCCACTACCAGTTTTAATTGTTTCAATTGGAATTGGAGTTCTACATTTAATTACAGCGCTTATAATAAAAGTTATTAAAGAAGTTAAGAATAAGAATTATGCAAGTGCACTAAGTAATGGATTAAGTTGGATATTAGTATTAGTTGGTATAGTATTATATGTTTCAATTTCAAAAGGTGTTGGACTTGTAATGGCTATAACTGGATTAGTAATTTTAGTTATATTTAGTGGAGCAAAGAAAAAAGGTATTCCGGCAAAAGTAATGTCAGGTTTTGGATCCTTATATAATATTACAGGATATTTAAGTGATGTTTTAAGTTATTCAAGAATACTTGCACTATCATTATCATCAGCAGTAATAGCATTTACTATGAATATGCTTGCTGGTATGGTAGCAACCAATTTTATCGGTTATTTATTTGCAATAGTTATATTTTTAATTGGACATGTATTTAATTTCGCAATGGGGCTACTATCTGCTTATGTACATGATTCAAGATTACAGTATTTAGAGTTTTTTGGAAAGTTTTATGATGGAGGTGGTGTAATTTTTAAGCCACTAGCATATCAGTTTAAATATATAGACAAAGTTAATAAAGGAGAATAGAAATGGAAATAGGATTAGTATATACATTAATTGGTGCAGGTTTAGCGATTGGACTTGCAGGAATGGGATCTGCAATTGGAGTTGCATTATCTGGTAGAGCAGCAGCTGGTGTTGTTTCTGAAAAACCTGAGTTATTTGGTAAAGTTCTAATTTTACAAGCTTTACCTGGTACACAAGGTATTTATGGATTTTTAATTGCTATACTTGTTATGGTTAAGGTTGGAATGTTAGGTGGAAATCCTGCAAATGTTTCTATTGCACAAGGATTAGGATTGTTTGCAGCTTGTTTACCAATTGCTATAGTTGGTTTAGTTTCCGGAATTTACCAAGGTAAAATGGCCGCGAGTGCAATTGCTATGACTGCTAAGAAACCTAATATGTCAGCAAGAGGTATGACTATGACTGCTATTGTTGAAACGTATGCTATTTTAGCTTTCCTGATTAGCATTTTAATGTATAACGCAATTGTAATTTAAATAGAAAGGAGAACTGATTTTTTAATCAGGAATTAGTCTATGGAAAAAAAGATTGATGAAATTATTTTGTTTGAAGCTAGTAATAAAGTGCAAAAAATTGATTTTGAAACTAAGAATAAGATTAAAGAGATAAAACAAAATAATAAAGTGAAAATAAATGAGTTTATTAATGAAAAAAAGAATAATATAGATGATAAAATTAAACGTGATATTGAGTTGAAAAATGAAGAGATCAGTAGAAAAATAGTTAGTATGGAGGAAGAGATAAAGTATAACATTATAAGTAGTATTTTTGATGGTGTTTATAATAATATTGCTAGACTTTCAGAACGTGAATTGTTTGATTTTATTGTTTATTTATTAAATAAAGAAGGTTTGAGTTTAAAACAAACTTTGAATGTATCAAGTAAACATTTCGACAAGTTTGAAAATATTACCAAATATAGTAATGATAGTATAGAACTGGTTATTATAAAAGATATAAATATTTCTTTTAACGGATTTATGATTGTTACTAATAAGGTAGATTATATATTTGATTTTAAAGATATTGTTGATAAATTTAAAACAGTTAAACAATTAGATATATACAAAGAGTTTTTTGATCATGAATGATTCACTATATTTATTAGGAAGTATTAGTGCTAAAATTTCTAAACTATTTGATGAAGATAACTTTAAAGTTTTGAGTAGTCAAAATCAAAAAGAGTTTTTCGAGTACTTATACCATTCAAACATTGGTAAAGATGAGTTAGTGTTTAACATTGACGAAGTGACTCATTTTGAATATATGAAATTGTATGCAGATTTAGATAGTTTTGGAGCTAATAAAAATCTTATAACTGCAATAACTTTATATGTAAAACATCAGGTTAATAGTGATAAAATTGATCAAAAAGATTTGTATGATAGTATTGTGAAAACAGGAAGTGAAATCCTGATAGAATATATTAATTACTTTGGATATGTAAACAATTTAATGATTTGTTTAAGACTTGATTATTTGACTATCGATAGAGTAACATTTTTAAAAAGTTTGTATCAACAAAACATAATGTCTGATGATGACTATGTTAAGATATATGATGCAAGTAATCGAGTTGAAATTATTGATAAGATGTTAAGTTTTAATAATAATTATGACTACCAAAATATCTATGAAAAACTTGATGATATGCTTTTTAATTTTGTGTATAAATATAGTTATAATACGGATTTTAATAGTTTGATAATCTATTACAGTTTTAGAAAGATACAAGAAATAAAAATGATTAGAAAAATTTTTATGGAACTTAGTGAGGGAGAAGAAAATGAATAAAATCTTTGTTTTAAGTAATAAAATTGAGGTTCATATTTTCAAAGCTATTGGGTTTGAAACAAGAGTGGTTTCAAATGAAAATTTTAAAGATTTAATTAGTAATGATGAGTTAAAAGAAACGGCTATTATTTATTTTGATTTAGCCATAAAAGAGAAAGTATATGAAGCATATAAGCATTACGATAGGATATCGTTAATTCCATTACCATTTAAAAGTAGTGAAATTGGTAAGAGTGAAGACGGTATTAGAGAATTAGTTAAAAAATCAGTTGGAGTTGATTTATTATGAGAGGTAACTTATGAAACAAAATAATATAGGAAAGATCATTAAAGTTTCTGGGCCACTAGTTGTTGCTGAAGGAATGAATGATGTACAAGTATATGATGTGGTATTAGTAAGTGAAAAAAAGATTATTGGAGAAGTGATTGAAGTAAGAGATGACTTAGCTAGTATTCAAGTATATGAGGAAACTGTTGGTATAGGAGTTGGAGAAAATGTTTACTCTACTGGAAAGCCATTATCACTTGAACTTGGACCAGGTTTAATTGAAGGTATTTTTGATGGTATTCAAAGACCACTTGATAAGATATATGATAAGTATGGGGAATATATACCGATTGGTGTTGATGTTCCAAAACTTGATAAAGAAAAAAAATGGGAGTTTAATAATATTTTAAGTGTAGGTGATTATGTTGTTGCTGGTGATATAATTGGAACAGTAGTAGAAACAAAATCAGTATTACATAAAGTTATGGTACCTTTTGAAATCTCAGGAGAAATTATTGAGATAAATAAGGGCGAATATAATGTTACAGAAGTAATAGCAAAAATTAAGAATGAAGATAAAATATATGAAGTTAAATTAATGCAAGAGTGGCCTGTTAGAATTCAACGACCATATAGAAAGAAAAATGCGCCAAACAAACCAATGGTTACAGGTCAGAGAGTTATTGACACATTATTTCCTGTTGCAATTGGTGGCATTGCTGCAGTTCCAGGACCTTTTGGTTCTGGTAAGACTGTTGTACAACATCAATTAGCAAAATGGAGCGATGCTGATATTATCGTTTATATTGGATGCGGAGAACGTGGAAATGAAATGACTGATGTTCTAAGAGAATTTCCAGAGTTAATTGATCCTAAAACAGGAGATTCATTAATGGAGCGAACAGTTTTAATTGCTAATACATCTAATATGCCAGTTGCGGCAAGAGAAGCGAGTATTTATACAGGGATAACCATTGCTGAATATTATCGTGATATGGGATATAAAGTGGCTATTATGGCCGATTCAACTTCAAGATGGGCTGAAGCATTAAGAGAAATGAGTTCAAGATTAGAAGAAATGCCAGGAGAAGAAGGATATCCGGCTTATATGGGATCAAGACTTGCTGAATTTTATGAAAGAGCGGGTATTGTTACTTGTCTTGGTGGAAAAGAACGTATTGGATCAATTACAGCAATTGGTGCTGTTTCACCCCCTGGTGGTGATACTTCAGAACCAGTAAGTCAAGCAACTCTTAGAATTGTTAAAGTGTTCTGGGGATTAAGCGCAAGTCTTGCGTATAAAAGACATTTCCCGGCCATAGATTGGTTAAAGAGTTATTCATTGTATACTGATGAAATCAATGAATATTTAGATGAAAGTGTTGATTCGAATTGGAGTCTGATGGTAAGTGAAATCAAGAGTTTATTACAAGAAGAAGAACAAATATTAGAAATTGTTAAACTTGTTGGTATTGATTCTATAAGTAGTAGAGAAAGAGTTGTTTTAGAAACTGCTCAAATGATTAGAGAAGATTATCTTCATCAAAATGCTTTTCATGAAGTAGATACATATACATCAATTAATAAACAATCTAAAATGTTGAAAACAATTCTTTATTGGAATGAATTGAGTTTAAAAGCAGTTTCAAATGGAGTTGCATTTGATTTGTTAGAAAATATGGATGTTAACTATGAGATTGCAGGCTTAAAATATATTGAAGAAAATAAAGTTGATGGAGTAACGCTAAAATTATTAGATGATATTAAGAAAAGTATTAGTATCTTAGAAGAAGGAGCTGAGAAAAGTGATTAAAGCCTATAAAACAATACGCGAAGTTGTCGGCCCTTTAATGCTAGTAGATTCTCTTGAAGGCGTTAAATATGATGAGCTTGTTAAAATAATTGAAAAAAATGGTAAAGAACGATTAGGTAAAGTTTTGGAAGTTTACAAAGATAAAGCTGTTGTACAATTATTCGAAAGTAGTCAAGGATTAAGAAAAGATGATTCAAGAGTTATTTTCACGGGTGAGAGTATTAAACTTTCAGTATCCCCATCAATACTAGGCAGAAAATTTGATGGGCTTGGAAGGCCGATTGATGGAAAAAATCCTATAATTCCTCATAAAGAATTAGATATTAACGGGACACCCTTAAATCCGGTTTCAAGAGATTATCCTAGCGAATTTATTCAAACAGGGGTATCAGCAATTGATGGATTGAATACTTTAGTAAGAGGACAAAAACTTCCTGTATTTTCTGAAGCTGGATTAAGTCACAATAAGTTAGCGGCACAAATTGCAAAACAAGCTAAAGTTCTTAATGATGATTCAAAATTTGCAGTAGTTTTTGCTGCTATTGGAATTACATTTGAAGAAGCAAATTACTTTATTAATACTTTTGAAAAAGAGAATACAATTGATAGAACGGTTATGTTTATGAATCTGGCTAATGACCCAACGATTGAAAGAATTGCAACACCAAGAATGGCAATTACTGCTGCTGAGTATCTTGCTTATGAATTAGATATGCATGTATTAGTAATAATGTTAGATATTACTAATTATGCTGAGGCTTTAAGAGAAATAAGCGCAGCCAGAAAAGAAGTTTCTGGAAGAAGAGGTTATCCAGGTTATATGTATACTGACCTCGCAAGTTTATATGAACGTGCAGGTAAGATAAAAGGTAAAAAAGGTACAATTACACAATTGCCAATCTTAACAATGCCTGAGGGAGACAAAACACATCCAATTCCTGATCTAACAGGTTATATTACGGAAGGTCAAATAATTCTTTCGAGAGCATTATATATGAAGGGTGTTACGCCACCTATTGATGTATTACCTTCGTTGTCAAGATTAAAAGATAAAGGAATTGGTAAAGACAAAACAAGAGAAGACCATGCAGATGTTATGAATCAATTATTTGCTGCATACGCTAGAGGTAAGGATGCAAGAGAACTTGCTATGGTATTAGGAGAATCAGCACTTTCTAATATTGATCAAAAATATGTATTGTTTGCAAATGAGTTTGAAAAAAAGTATATTTCTCAAGGATTTAATGTTAATAGAAGCATTGAAGATACTCTTAATGTTGGGTGGGAATTATTAAGTATGTTACCAAAAACTGAGCTTAAAAGAATTGACAAAAAATACATTAAGTTATACTATATAGAGGATTGATAATGGAAAAGCAAATTAATCCAACAAGAATGGAATTATTGAAACTAAAGAAAAAGTTGGAAGTTACTATAAGAGGGCATAAACTTCTTAAAGATAAGCAAAATGAATTAATAAGTCTTTTTATACCTTTGTTAGAAAGATATAAAACTGTTAGACAAATGGTTGAGGAAAACTTAATTACAATTTTGAAACTATATAAGAGAATAAGTGTTGATATGCATGATAGTGATATCCAAAGAGAATTAAATGTTGAAAGTAAGAATCTTGTTGTATCTTATCAAAAAAAATTAGGTATTGATATTCCAGTTTATGAATATGATTTAAATGGAAAAAATGATTACAGTTTGGAAAATACTAATATATATTTTGATATTCTTATTAAAAACATAAAAAGTTTAGGTATGGAATTAATTAAATTAGCGGAAATAGAAAGTCAAATTACTATCTTAGTTGATGAAGTTAAGAAATCAAGACGAAGAGTAAATGCTATCGAGAATATTGTAATTGAAGAAATAAAAATTCAAATTAAATCAATTAATATGAAATTAGCTGATTTAGAGAGAAGTAATACAATAAGAGCGATGAAAAGTAAAGAAATTATTCTTAATAAAGAAAAGAAATGAAGGTCAAAAAATGAAGAAGAAAGTATCACCTTTTATTATTATTCCGTTATCATTTTTTACAATTATAGTTATTGGTACAATCCTTTTAGCATTGCCAATCTCTACAAAAGATAAGGGATTAGATATTGCTGATGCTTTTTTTATTTCAACATCTAGTGTTACTATTACCGGACTGAGCACTATTTCAAATTTAGCGAATACATTGAGTTTGTTTGGAAAAATTGTGTTGCTTTTATTAATTCAAATTGGTGGTTTAAGTGTAATAACTATTTCTGTATTCTTTATGAGCGTAATTGGCGTGAAAATTGGAATTGACAATAGACTACTTGTAAAAGAAACGCTTAACCAAAAAAGTTTATCAGGAATTGTAAGGCTTGTAAAAAAAACAATTAAGTATACATTTATTGTTGAGGGTATAGGTTTTGTTATTAATATGATTGTTTTTAGAAATCTTCCATTTGGCGATAACTTTTTAATAAGTTTATTCCACTCTGTATCTGCATTTAATAATGCTGGTTTGGATTTACTTGGCGATACTAGCCTTCAGTTGTATTCGAACAACGTTTTATTAAATGTAAATACTTCACTTTTAATAATATTTGGTGGTATTGGCTTTATTGTTGTTGATGATATTATGGATAAAAAAAGCTTAAGAAAGCTTAGTATCCATTCTAAAATAGTTTTAAAAATGAATATACTTTTATGGATATTTGGTGTACTAACAATAAAAATTAGTGAAGGAAATTCAGTAACTTTTATGCAGTCAGTATTTATGAGTGTCTCAAGTAGGACTGCCGGGTTTTCAAGTATTGATATGAGTGTTTTAAAAACAATAACTTTATTAATAATATCGTTTCTTATGTTTGTTGGAGCATCACCTGCATCAAGTGGCGGTGGCATTAAAGTTACAACACTATATACGCTAATTAAGAGTATAATGAGCTATATAACAGGAAGAAAAACAATCACAAGTAATAGATATATAAGTGAAGAAACAAAATATAAAGCATTTATTTTATTCTCTGCATCGAGTATTATTGTTGCGACAGGAATAGTTTTGCTTACTATTTTTGATAATCTTGAATTAGCTGCAAGTCTTATTGAGGTAGTATCAGCATTTAGTAATACAGGGTTATCTGTTGGTGTAACACCGACTTTATCTATTGCATCAAAGGTGATTTTAGCTCTTATTATGTTTATTGGTAGGAGTGGAGTATTAACCACTTTGATGATGTTTAATAAAGATTGGTATAAGAAAAAGAGAAATGTTGAATATATCGAAGAGAAATTATTGATAGGATAGGTGGAAACATGAAAAAAAGTGTAGCAATTATTGGTTTAAGTAGATTTGGATTGAATTTAGTTGAGAGTTTTAGTAAGTTGAATGTTAATTTAATTGCCATTGATAAAGATCGGGAATCAGTTAGAAAAGCTAGTGAGTTAACTCATAATGTTTTTACATGTGATTCAACTAATGAAGAAGCCCTAAAGGAATGTGGGATTGCTAATGTTGATCATGTTATTTTAGCTATCGGTCAAAATGATAATTCAAATCTAAGCTCTAGTATTATGACAATTATTAAGTTAAAGGGACTTGGAATAAAAAATATAACTGCAAGAGCAGATGATGAAGATTATATTGAGGTTTTAAAATTGGTTGGAGCAACAGATGTTGTTACACCATTAAAGATTGCATCTGATAGACTCTCGAATAAAATTGCTGCAGGAAATCTTGTTGATTATTTTAACATTAAAAATGATTATGATGTTTTCGAAGTTAAAATAAGTAGTGGTTTTGAACCAATAGCACTTATGGAACTTGATACTAGACAAAAGTATCGTATTAATATTTTATTGGTTGAAAGAGAAGGGAAAACGATTATTCCATCAAAAGACTTAATTCTTCAAGCGGGAGATGATATCTTTATTTTTGGTGAGAAGAAAAATATTAGGAAAATATTATCAGTATTTACAATATAAAGTATTAATTTTATTGACAATCAAGGGTGATTATAGTATTATAAATAAGGTACAATTTTTAATCCACGAATGCCCTTAAAATAAATTAAGGATATTAATTAAGGAGAAAGCAATGAAAACTTATATGGCAAATAATGCAACAGTTGAACGCAAATGGTTTGTTGTTGATGCAACAAATAAAACATTAGGACGTTTAGCTACTGAAGTTGCAAGCGTATTAAAAGGTAAACATAAACCAATCTACACTCCACATGTTGATTGCGGAGATTATGTTATCGTTATTAATGCAGAAAAAATTAAATTAACAGGAAAAAAATGGGATCAAAAGATCTATTATAGTCACAGCGGATACAATGGTGGTTTAAAAGAAACACCAGCTAAAGAAGTTATGGAAAAATTCCCAACTAGAATGGTTGAAAAAGCTATCAAAGGAATGTTACCTAAAACATCATTAGGTGCAGATATGTATCGCAAATTATTTGTGTATGCTGGAGCTGAACATGCTCATCAAGCACAAAAACCAGAAAGTTTGGAGGTTTAATTCATGGCTAATAAAGTACAACACTTAGGAACTGGACGTCGTAAAAAATCTGTTGCAAGAGTAATTATTACAAACGGAACAGGTAAATTCGTTATTAACGGCCGCGAATTCGAAGATTATATTCCTTCAGCTGCAGTGCGTTTAGACGTTATGCAACCAATCGTTTTAACTGAATCAGAAAATAAATTTGATATTACAGTAAATGTATTTGGTGGTGGAATTTCTGGACAAGCAGGAGCAATCCGTTTAGGAATAACTCGTGCATTGTTAGAAGTAAATCCTGAATTAAGACAAACGTTGAAACCAGCTGGATTAGTTACAAGAGATCCAAGAGCTAAAGAACGTAAGAAATATGGTTTAAAGAAAGCACGTCGTGCACCACAATTCTCAAAGAGATAATATGGTTTGGGGGCCTTTTTGGCCCTTTTCTTTTTTTATTTTGTAAAAAAAAGTGAAATTAGCAATAAACACTTAAATAATAAGTTGTTTAATGGTAAAATAATAGGCGAGACTTATAATATTTTAAGGAAGTGTTTTTATATGAAAAAAGTAAGAGTTAGATATGCACCTAGTCCAACAGGACTACTTCATATTGGTAATGCTAGAAGTGCGTTGTTTAATTATTTGTTTGCAGAACATTTTAAAGGCGACTTCATTGTTAGAATTGAAGATACTGATGTTTTAAGAAATGTTGAAGGTGGAGAAGAAAGTCAATTAAAGTATCTAAAATGGTTAGGACTTGATTGGAAAGAGTCTCCAGATAAAGGTGGCCCTTTTGGACCTTATCGACAATTAGAAAGATTAGATTTATATCAAAAATATGCAGAAGAACTATTAGAACGAGGACTTGCATATAAAGAATATCGTGAAGATAGTGATAAGTTCGCTATTAGATTTAAAGTTCCTGCAAATGAAACATATGAATTTAATGATTTAGTAAGAGGAACACTTCGTTTTGAAAGTAAAGAAGTTGAAGATTGGATAATTATGAAAGATAATGGAATTCCAACTTATAACTTTGCTGTTGTTATTGATGATCATTTGATGGAAATTACACATGTATTAAGAGGCGAAGAACATATTACGAATACTCCAAAACAAATCATGGTTTATCGTGCATTTGGATGGGATGTTCCAGAGTTTGGACATATGACAATAATTGTTAATGAAGAAAGAAAGAAACTATCTAAACGTGATAAAAATGTAATTCAATTTATTTCGGAATATGAAGCAGCTGGATATTTACCAGAAGCAATGTTTAATTTCATTTCATTACTTGGGTGGTCACCAACTGGTGAAGAAGAAATTTTATCTAAGGAACAAATTATTGAAATGTTTGATCCAAATAGATTGTCAAAATCACCTGCAATGTTTGATAAAGATAAACTAGCATATGTTAATAGTCGTTATATAAAGAAGTTAACAGATCAAGAATTAGCTGAAAAAACTAAGAAATATTTTGTTAATGAAGGAATTGAAATTGTAAGTGATGAATGGTTAGAAAAACTAGTTGGATTATTCAAAGATAGAATTACTCATTTGGGTGAAATAACTAAACTTTATCATGGATTCTTCCATGATGAGTTTAAATTAAACAATGAAGAGTTAGAAGTATTGAAAGAAAATAATAGTTTGGAAATGCTTAAAGTATTTCATGACAAATTAAACGAAACAATCGATTTTTCTGATGAAAATATTGGAAATATTATTAAAGAAACAGGTAAAGAAACTAATACCAAAGGTAAAGCCTTGTTTATGCCAACAAGAATAGCGACAACAGGAGATATGCATGGACCAAGCCTACCAATAACATTATCATTATTAGGAAAAGATGTTGTTTTAGAAAGACTTGAAAAAGCAATGTCAATATTAAGAGGTGAAGTATGAAAAAAATAGGAAGTTTATTTATTGCAATATTATTAACTGTTGTTTTAGTTTCTTGTAGTAAAGATAAGTTCACTGCAAAAGCTGAAGTAAATGATTTAGAACCTGGAAGAGTTGAAATTTCATTTAAACTTACAGTAACAGATGAAGACAACTTAATTGCTGATGATGCGCAAATCAATGTAATATTAAAAGAAATGGATGATACAGTAAAAAGCGAAAAATCAAGTAATAAAGCATCAATAAAATCAGAAGAAAATGGTGAATCATTTCAATTTACTAATCTGAAAGAAAATACAAAATATCGATTAGTTGTAACAACAACATGGAAAGAAAAATCACGTAAACTTTTAGAACGTGAAGTTTCAACAGTTGCTGTAAATGAAGTTAGATTAACACAAGCTAATATTGATGATTTCTTTAAAATGAAAGAATCAAGTTTTAGATATTCAACATTTATATTAGATGGAGACTTAGATTTTACTGAAAAAACTGATATGATTAAAGATAATCTTATTAGTGATTTTAGAGGTATCTTTGATGGACAAGAACATTCAATTAAGAACTATACAATTGATTCAACAAATAGTTCGCTAGGATTGTTTGGACAACTTGGTAGTGAAGCAAAGATTAGTAATCTAGTATTAGATGGAATAACTGTTAAGACTAAAACAAACTCAAGTTCACAATCGAAATATATTGGGATTTTATTTGGACAAAATTCTAGTTCGTCAGTTGAAATAAAGAATATTACTATTAAAAATAGTCAAATTAATATTGATGAATATAGTTCTACTTCAAGCTATTTTAGAGTAGGTATTTTAGGTGGAGTAATAAATGGTAAAATTGAAAATGTTACAATTGAAAATACAAATACTTTAACTATAAAAGCAAACAAAATAGGTAGTTTCTCATCATCTACTAATGGTGCAGCAATCGGTGGTGTTGTTGGTGAAATAACATCTAATGCTAGCGTTAAAAATGTTGTTAATGCTGGAACAATTAATTTATCTATTGAACAAACAAAAGATAAAGGCTTAGAAGGAACAAATGCTAAAATTAATGTTGGTGGTTTTGCAGGTGTAAGTATTTCAGATATTAATGAAACAAAGGTTAGTAATGTAATTTCAAAAACTAATATTCTTGTTGATAAACTCGCGTTTTCAATTTCTAAAGTTGCAACTGACGTTAAGAGTGCTTCAGTTGATTTGAACATTGGTGGCTTATTTGGATATTTTAATGGTAAAACAAGTAATCTTATTTATGAAGGAAATATTACAGTTCCAAAACTTACATATGTTAAAGATATCGAAGATGAAATGTCTTATGAATATCGCCGTGTGATAAGAGTTGGATCATTAATAGGATATACTCCGGCATCAGCAGGCTCATTTACAAATCTTTTAAGAGTTAATGGAAAAATAACTATTGCAGAACAAGATGCAGCTAATTTAAGTGCTAATACATTATTTGGATATAGTGAAATTAAATCTTTTGGATCAAATGAACAATTCGGATATGTTGGAGAAATTACTGATTCATTTACGGAAATAAAAGGTAAACAATATGCGACTGTTGAAGAATTATTTAAGGATAACGAAAGTTGGATAATTAAAAATTATAAATAGTTAATAAAGCTCAGTTTAATTGCTGAGCTTTTGTTTCATAATTGTTAAAGTGATATAATATTTATAGAGAGGATTAGTTTAATTCTTTAACAACTGTAAATAGGATAATCAAGCGATGTTTGAAATATTAAGAAAGTTAATAGAAATACAACTAAAAACTTGTTATTTATGTTATTATTAAATATAATATTTAAAAAGGAGAAAGTAGAATGCTTAAAATATATAATACATTAACTAAAATACATGAAGATTTTATTCCAATTCAAGGGACGGATGTTTCAATGTATGTATGTGGGCCAACAGTTTATTCATACATTCATATTGGAAATGCTAGACCCGTTATATTTTTTGATGTTTTAAGAAATTACTTATCCTTTTTAGGATATAAAGTTAACTATGTTTCAAATATAACTGATGTTGATGATAAGATAATAAACGAATCAAAAAAATTGGGAATTACAGAAAAAGAATTAACAACTAAATTTACTGAGGCATTTATCGATTCAACAAAAAAAATAGGAAGTGATTTACCAAATCAAATGCCTAAAGCAACGGATTATATTGATAGTATGATTGACTTCATCGATGATTTAATTAATAAGGGATATGCCTATAAGACAGAATCAGGTGTTTATTTTGATACAAATAAAGTTCCAAATTATGGAGAATTATCAGGACAAAACAAAGATGAATTAAACGAGAGTGTTAGAATTTCAAACCAAGAAGATAAGAAAGATTTTCGTGATTTTACCTTATGGAAAAAAACACATGAAGGAATTGCATTTAAGAGTCCTTGGGGAATTGGTAGACCAGGATGGCATACTGAATGTGCAGTTATGAATAAAGATATCTTTAATGGAATGATTGACATTCATGGTGGTGGAACGGATTTGATTTTCCCTCATCATGAAAATGAGAATGCTCAAACAATCGCGCATAGTGGTCATGAGCTTTCAAAGTATTGGATGCATGTTGGTAGAGTGGATATTGAAAATACTAAAATGAGTAAATCAATAGGAAATACAATTTGGGTTAAAGATCTAAAAAATCCAATGGCATATAGATTATTAGTATTAGCACATCAATACCGATTACCAATTAACTATAGTGATGAGTTACTAGTAACATTTGAAGAAATGTATGATAAAATTAGTAGGACAGTTATGAGAACAAATATCAAAATTGGATTGAACTTTGATAAAAATATCGTAAGTGATGAATACTTAAATAGATTTAAAGATGAAATGAATAAAGATTTAAATACTGCAAATGTTGTGACTTTAATATTAGAGATTATTAAAGAATTAAATAAGGAAGCAGATTTACACAAATTAACGATTTATTTTAATACGTTGAATGTTATTTTAGGAATATTAAATCTTAGACCAACATATGATTTAACAGAGGATAAGGTTAATAAGTACAATCAATGGAATGAAGCTAGAAAAAACAAAGATTATCAAAAAGCGGATTCTTTAAGAAAAGAATTACTAGAAGAAGGTTGGATTTAATTGAACGGACTAACATTAGCATATATTGGAGATGCTTACTATGAACTTGAGATTAGAAAGCATTTGATTGAACAAGGATATACACAAGTTAAAATATTGCATAATAGAGCAATTAAATACACTTCAGGCATTGCACAAGCTAAGATAATTGAGCGTTTGATTAATGAAGATTATTTGAATGAAGATGAACTTTCTGCATATAAAAGAGGTAGAAATAACAGCAGTACTGGTAGAAAAAACTTGGATGCTAAGTTATATGTGATGGCAACAGGTTTTGAAGCAGTTATTGGATATTTGTTTTTGAACGATAAAGATAGATTAAATGAATTTATAGATAAATCAATAATGATTATTGAAGAGGAGGGGTTCTAATGTCAAAAGAAGTAGCGAACGATTTAGAAAAACCAGTTGAAAAGAAAAAAAGAGGTCCTAAAACTGTTATTGTTGAAGAACCAATAAAATTTAAAGGGGATCCTTTAAGTTTGGAACAAAAAACTGAAACAACTGATTTTGATGTAAATAATAAAATTAGAAAACGTGATGACATAGTAGTTGAAAGATATAACCCTGAAATCGATAAAGGTTTAACACAAGAAGAAGTTGAAGCTAGAATGATGGCAGGAGCAGTTAATGATACTAATACCGGAAGTAGTAAGACTGTTCTTGGGATTATTTTGAGTAATACATTAACATTTTTTAACGTGATTACTTTTGGTATTGCCGTATGGTTAATACTAGCAAAAGCTCCAATCGGTGAATTGAATTTTATTATCGTTGTTATTGCAAACCTTGTTATTGGGATATTTCAAGAAATTAAGGCTAAGAAAACAATTGATAGTTTATCATTATTATCAGCGCCAACTGCAATTGTGGTTAGAGATGCTAATCAAGTTGAGATTAGTATTAATACGATAGTGATTGATGATATATTCAAACTAAGTGGTGGAAAACAAATATCAGCCGATGCAGTTCTTAGAAGTGGGACAATTGAAGTTGATGAATCATTATTAACTGGTGAAGCGGATATTATTATAAAAAAAGAAGGAGATCCACTCTTTTCAGGATCGTTTGTAGTTTCTGGTACTGGTTACGCTCAAGTTGTAGCAGTTGGAAAAGATATTTATGTCCAAAAACTTACAAGTCAAGCTAAAAAGTATAAGAAACCTAAATCAGAATTGTTTAATTCATTGAAAATGATTATGAGAATTATTGGGGTAATTATTATTCCAATTGGAATAGCTATTTACTTATTAATGTCAAAATATTCAACGAGTAGTTATCAAGAAATTGTTTTAAAGACAAGTGGTGCAGTAATTGGAATGATTCCAGCTGGGTTATTTTTATTAACATCAAGTGCGCTTGCTGTTGGTGTTATAAGACTTGCACAAAATAATACTTTAGTTCAAGAATTATATTGTATAGAAATGCTTGCTAGAATTGATGTTCTTTGTCTAGATAAAACAGGAACAATAACTGATGGAACAATGAGCGTTCATTCTGTTATTGAGTACAAGAATTCTACAGGACTTCCATTTAAGAATATTATTTCGGCAATTTTAAATGCACAAGAAGAAAGAAATTTAACTTCAAAAGCTTTAGAAGAAAGATTTGGAACAGGTAAAAGAATAAGAAGTATTGCAGAAATTCCATTTTCTAGTGCTAGAAAATTTAGTGCAGTTACATTTGATAAAATTGGAACATTTGTTATGGGAGCTCCTGAATTTGTTATTAAGAAAAATGCTACAACTGCCTCATTCTTTGATGAAGTTGAAAAGCAATCAAAAGAAGGATACCGTGTTATTGTTGTTGGTCATAGTAAAGATACGATTGAAGATGCAAAGGTTGTTGGAACAGTTAGTCCTGTTGGACTAATAATGATTGAAGATTCAATTAGACCTGATGCTGTTGAAACAATAGAGTACTTTAAAAAATCTGGAGTAGCAGTTAGAGTAATCTCTGGAGATAATCCAATAACAGTTTCAAGAATTGCACAAAGAGCAGGTATTCTTGATGCAAATAAATATATAAGTCTTGATGGCTTATCAGATAATGATGTTATTGCTGCTGCAAATGAATATATAGTTTTTGGACGTGTTTCTCCAAATCAAAAAAAGGTTTTAGTTCAAGCGTTAAAAGCTAAAGGACATACTGTTGCTATGACAGGAGACGGAGTAAATGATATTTTAGCCCTAAGAGAGGCTGACACATCAATTGCATTAGCTTCAGGTAGTGAAGCTGCTAGAAACGTTGCCCACTTGGTTTTACTTGATTCTAATTTCTCATCAATGCCTAAAGTCGTTACTGAAGGAAGAAGAGTTATTAATAATATTCAAAAACTATCAGGATTGTTTTTAGCTAAAACATTGTTTACACTATTGTTAGCAATTGTTGCAATTATTAGTAAGGGTGAGTATCCGATTACACCTAATCAGTTAACTCCGATAAACTATTTAGTAATAGGAATCCCAACATTCTTTTTAGCAATGGAAGCTAATAATAACCGAGTTGAAGGTAAATTCTTGCCTAATGTTATAAAAGGAGCACTTCCGGGTGCACTAATAATTTTAATTAACAGTTTAATAATTTTTGGATTAAGTGGTACACTTGGTATGACTAGTGCTGTTAAGTCAACATTGATTGTTTTATCAGCTACTGTAACAATGTTTGTATTATTGTTAAAGATTTCTTTACCTTTTAATAGAATGAGAATATTCTTGTTGCTAACAATGTTCACAGGATTTGCTATCTTAGTTTTCGCAAGACCAGACTTTTTCAATTTACTACCTTTTTCAAAATTAGATATTTTACCAGGAATTGATCCGTTATCAGTTCCTCAAATATTACTTTTAATTGTCCTTATCCAAAGTACTTGGCCAATGCTTTATATATTAACAAATATTGTTAAATGGTCAAAAATTGTTTTAAAGAAAACAGTTAAGTTAATAACAGGTGTTTAAAATGAAAGGCATTTATTGCCTTTCTATTGTTTATATTCAAAAAAAATTAGATTTAATCTTTATGTTTATTACATAATGAAGATTAAAAGGAGGAAATTAAAATGATTATCTACGGAAAAAATATTATTAAAGAAGCAATATATACTAAAAGACCAATTTATAAACTATATATTGATGAAAGATTAAAAGATAATGATTATTTAGAGTTTTTGAAATCACATGATATAAAATACAAAATAACAAATAAAGGTGAATTAAATAATTTAACCAATAATGCAATCCATCAAGGTGTTGTTGCTGATGTATTACCATATGAATATAAAACTCTAAATGAAGTAATTAACGAAGAAAAAAGACAAAGATTCCTAATTTTGGATGGAATTGAAGATCCACATAATTTAGGAGCGATTTTAAGAACAGCAGAAGCAACAAAACTTGATGCAATAATAATGAGTAAGAAAAACCAAGTGCCTTTAAATGCAACAGTCGCTAAAGTTTCAAGTGGAGCAATAGAACATGTTGATGTGGTTGTTGTTGGTAATATTAATCAAGCAATTACTGAATTAAAAGAAAAAAATATTTGGGTTGTTGGAACAGATGATAAAGCAACCAATTCATATTTAGAGATTCCTAAAGATCGTTCGGTTGCTATTGTATTAGGTAACGAAGGTGAAGGGATGCGCTTTTTAGTAAAACAAAATTGTGATATACTAGTGAAAATTCCAATGTACGGTAAAGTTAATTCACTAAATGTTAGTGTTGCTGCAGCACTGATGTTATATGCATCAATATAATGATTATGAACTTATATATTTAATTCAAAGTGAAAAATGTGAAGCAGCTTTAAAATGGATGTTTAAAAAATATGAGTTATTGATCAAAAAGTATATTTATATGTATGGTGTTAAGAAAATATACTATGATGATTTTTATCAGGAAGCACTTATTTTAATGTACAAAATAATTAATAATTTTGATGAAAGTAAAGGAAAAACTTTTACCAGATTTTATGAATTAGTTTTGAAAAGAAGAATTATTAGGTTAATTAATGAACTTCCTAAGTATGATTTATATGAAAATGTTGACTATTACCAAGACGAAACTTCTAATAATATAGAAATTGAAACGAATAATCTTACGGAGTTTGAAGAGAAGATTTATCAAAGCTATTTCGTTGAAAACCAAAAAATCTCTTATATTGCAGTTAATGAAGATAAAAGTACTAAACAAATTTATAACGCAATTTACAGAATAAGAGAAAAATACAAAAATAATATGTTATAATATATAACGATAGAATTGACTAAGTCATTCAAAAATGTTAAAATACATTAGCGAATGACCACGGAAGGTGGTTTTTTAATGCGTGAAAAAGTTATTTTGGTTTGTACTGAATGTTTGAGTAGAAACTACACAACGACAAAAAACAAACAAACACAAAAAGATAGATTAGAAATAAGTAAATTTTGCTCAAAGTGTAACAAACATACATTGCATAAAGAAAGCAAATAGGGAGGAAATACCATGGCAGTTAAAGAAAAAACAGTTGAGAAAAAAAGTAAATTAAAAGAAATATTAGTTACAGAGTATCGTTGGGAAAATCTTTTATTATTAGTATTAGCGACTTTGTCAACAGCATTATCACTAATTATTATTATCAATAAAGGACCAATTACAATTGATTCTAATTTCCCAGTTTTAGGAAATAGAACTAATCAATTAATCTTTGCATGGATATTATTTGCAATTTCAATGATGGGTATTGGATTAGTAATCGCTCCATTTATAACTCCGGCAATTCCAGAGTTAAAGAAAATTACATGGGCTACTAAATCACAGTTCTTAGATCATAGTGTAAGAGTTCTTGTATTTATATTATTCTTTGTTTTTGTAATAATTGCTTTTGATATTATTGTACTAGCATTACTTAACTTAATTAATGGTGGTTTATAATAATGACAAAGCGTAAAAGATGGTACATTGTTCAAACATACTCAGGATACGAAAATTCAGTTAAAAACGATTTAAAGAGAAGAATTGAAAGTATGGGGATGAGTGATTTAATTTTTGATGTTATTGTACCAGAAGAAATAATTATTGAAAAAAAAGCAGATGGCTCTGATAAAGAAAAAGTTAAGCAATTATTTCCAGGTTATGTTTTTGTTGAAATGATTGAAACTGATGAATCATGGTATGTAGTTAGAAATACTCCACGTGTTACAGGATTTTTAGGATCAAGTGGTGGTGGTACAAAACCAGTTCCTCTAGAAGATGGTGAAATGGATTCAATTTTATATAAAATTGGAATTAAAGTTAAGCCTACATTTGAACATTTAATTGGAAAAACAGTTGAAATTCAAAATGGACCTTATGCAGGACAACGTGGTAAAGTATCTTTCGTTGATGTTGATAAAGAAATATTAAAAGTTGATATTGAGTTTTTTGGAAGAGCAACTCCAACAGAAGTTGATATTGATAACGTTAAAGAAATTTTATAAGAGCGAAAGCTCTTTTTCTTTTTTATGAAAAAAACTTGCAAATTTTTTTTAATATGCTATCATATATATAGTTTGAATTTCAAACTAAAAAGGAGAATAATATGAAAGCAAAACTTTTTAAAGGATACATGGCGATTATATATGCGATGATTCTATTATTTTTTCTTGTAAGTAATTTTACAGCAAGAACAGAAGAACAATGGCGTTTCTTTTACGCATTTACTCAACAATCAAACATAATTGTGTTGATATGGCTAATTTTATTTGGAATAAACACATTTAAACCTACCAAGTTTAATTTTGTTCGAAATAAAACTCTAATGGTTGCAATAACAGTTTATATATCAATAACATTCTTTATTGTAGCATTTGTACTTGATCCATTCTTTGCAGGGAAATTTCAACCAGCTAAATCAACTGGAGAGTTAATTTTACATAACTTAACACCGATTGTAATGTGGATTTATTTCTTTATTGTTAAAGGTGAAGGCGAATTGAATATTAAAAAAACACCTTTAGTTCTAATATATCCATTAGCTTATGTTGTATTAAACTTAGTTGTTGGTGGAACAGTTAAATATGTTGATGGAACTAGTGCTTATGCTTATGGTTTTATTAATCCAGCAAGTTATGGTGGTAACTTCATCTTGTTCATAGGAGCATTGTTAGGTTTAATATTAATCTTTTCACTGTTTAGTATATTACTTTCAAAACTAAAAAATAGAATCGATAGTGTTGAATAATTTATAGTAGAGGTTTTCCTCTACTATTTTTTTCTGCTGTATTGAGTTATAATAAATATAAGGAGTGATTGGAAATGCCACTTACATTAAAGCGTGTGTATCAGTTTTTATATTTATCATATATATTGTTGTTGGGAATAATCTATATTGTTTTTCCAAATGTTGTGGAAAATAGTGAAGGTGTTGTTAATGTGATCTTTATTAGTCTGGTCATTACAACATTAACATTCATGCTTGCTTATTTCGAAATTAAATTTCAAATATTAAAAGCTTATTGGTTATTAGGATATTTTATTAGTATATTATCACCAATCCTATTTTTGTTTACTAAGTATGCTAGCATTATTTGTCTTTTAACAATTATACCGTTTTTAATAATATCCTTTATAATCAAAAGAACAAAAATTCTTAAATATAATGTTTTGAATGATACGTTGATAAATATTGATTATTTATTATGTTTCTTAGTATCTGTGGTTCTAATATTAACAAAACAAGAATATTGGTATTTAGGAATATTAATGTTATTAAATGTAGTTTTAATAGAAGTATTATTATATTTAGATTTAAAAAAAGTTTCTAAAAATAATGATAGTAAAATATTGGTTACATTATTGATGATTATTTTAATTGCTTTTCTAGCGTATAATGGTGAGTTATTACTTGATTACCGAAGTAATATTAGTATTTTAGAAAATGTTTTAATACCGATTGTTACAATTGCATCAGTTTTAGTTCTTGCTATTGTTAATAAAAGAAATTTGGATGAACTAATAAAAAATATAACGATTGATTAAAAAAATAAAAGGATTATAAACTAATAGAGAATAAATCTTTAGAAGTTTAATAATCCTTTTTTAATTAATCATTTTCAAACTGACTATTATAGAGGTTTTCATAGAAACCTTTTTGTGCAATAAGTTCATTATGAGTACCCATTTCAATTATTTCACCATCTTTTAAAACAACGATTAAATCGGCATTTTTAATTGTTGAAAGTCTATGGGCAATAACAAAACTTGTACGTCCTGACATAATATTTTTCATAGCTTCTTGTAGCATAACTTCAAGTCTAGTATCAACAGTAGAAGTAGCTTCATCTAATATTAGCATTGAAGGATTTGCAAGGAAGGCTCTAGCAATTGTTAATAATTGCTTTTCTCCTTGGCTGATATTATTTCCTTCTTCATTAATAACCATATTATAGCCATCTGGTAGTGTTGAAATGTAATGATGTATATTAGCATATTTTGCTGCTTGAATAATTTCTTCCATAGTAGCATCATCACGTCCATATTTAATATTATCAGCAATAGTTCCATGGAATAACCATGTATCTTGAAGTACCATTCCAAAGTGTGTTCTTAATTCGTCTTTTTTAAGGTGATTAAGGTTTATTCCATCAAGTCTAATCTTACCACTATCTATATCATAAAAACGCATTAAAAGGTTAATTATGGTTGTTTTACCAGAACCTGTTGGCCCAACGATTGCAATCATTTGACCGGGTTTAACATCAAAGGAAACATTTTTTAAAATTGGTTTATCTTTTGAGTAAGCAAAATCAACATTTTCGAATGTAACATGACCTTGAAGATTTTCAATATGTTCTGCCGGCTCATAGTCTGGTTTTTCTTCATCTTCATCTAGAAAATCAAATACACGTTTTGCAGCTGCAGTAGAAGATTGAATAACAACACTCATTTGTGTAACTTGAGTTATTGGACTTGAAAGTCTCCAAATATATCTAATTCCAGCGTGAAGAGTTCCTAAAACGATTGTCCCTTCAATGGCTAACTTACCACCGATTAAAGCCATTATAACAATTGTTATATAAGTTACTGTACTAATAATAGGGTTTAGTAATCCGGATACAAAGTCTGATCTAAAAACGTATTTAGATAAATCAACCATTATTCCATCAAACATTTTTGCAGAATCTTCTTGTTTATTATAAAGAGTTATTTCTTTATAACCGGTATATTGTTCCTGTAAGTGACCAGCAAGAACACCATATGTTTTAAAGCGTTTTGCATATAGTGGGCCGGATGCTTTTAAAATGAATCTGGAAATAATGAAGATAATTGGGAACATTGCAAGTGCAAGAAGTGCAAATTGCCAATTTACAGAAACGAACATAAAAGTAATAATGAATAAAATTGTAAGGATTGCATTGAATACAGAAGCAAAAGCTTGCTGCATACCGTTAGATAATGATTCAACGTCATTTGACATTCTACTCATAATATCGCCAATTGGATGTGTATCAAAATATCTGATTGGCATTCTATGAATTTTTTGTTGAACATCATTACGAATTTTTTTCATGGTTTTTTGAATTGCAATTGTCAAAAGTTGATTAAATGTTAAACGACAGATTGCTACAAAAGTATAGACGGATATAAGAGTAATAACTGTTCTTGTAACAAAGACTTTATCAAATCCGGATTTGTTATCAATACTTTTTTGGAAACTAGTAATAATGCTACCTTCTAATACTGGTGCATATGAAACTAGTCCAGCAACAACTATAATCAAAAATATACTTATGATAAAGTGCCATTTATAAATCTTTATATATTTTAATAGTTTTCTCATTGTAGTTCCTCCTCACTTAATTGTGAAGCAGCTATTTCTTGATAAATCTTACAAGATGTCATAAGTTCACTATGAGTGCCACGACATACAATTTCTCCATTGTTTAAAACAATAATTGTATCAGCATGAACAATAGAGGTGATTCTTTGAGCCACTACTAATGTAATTGTATCTTTTGATACCTCGTTTAATGATTTTCTAAGTGCGGCATCAGTTTTAAAATCAAGTGCACTAAATGAATCATCAAAGATTAAAACATCTGGCTTTTTAATAAGAGCGCGAGCAATTGAGATTCTTTGTTTTTGACCGCCTGAAAGGTTTGCTCCCATTTCACTAACAGGATCATCATATCCTTTTTGTTTTGCAAGTATAAAGTCATGTGCTTGTGCAGTTTTAGCTGCTTCAATAACTTCCTCTTCAGTAGCATCATGTTTTCCATAACGGATGTTATCGGCGATAGTACCATTAAAGAGAATAGCTTTTTGAGGAATAAAACCGACTTTATTTCTTAAATACTTCAAATCAAAATCTGTTACATTGACATCGTCAATAAGAATCTCACCTTCAGTAGCATCATAAAGTCTAGGTACTAGATTTATTAGGGTTGATTTACCACTACCGGTTGAACCGATAAATGCAATTGTTTCACCTTTTTTAGCTTTAAATGAAATATCTTTTAAAACAGCTGCTTCGCTATCAGGATAACTAAAACTAACATTCTTAAATTCCAATGTACCTTTTGGTTTTTCGATGTAAGATATCGCGTTTGGTTTGTTTTTGATTTTAACATCAGTATTTAAAATTTCAGCAATTCTTTTTGATGAAACGATTGTTCTAGGATATAAAATAAACAGCATGGAGAATGTTAATATTGAAAACATTACTAAAAACTGATAATCAAAAAATGCTGTAATATTACCAAGTGTTAAATTAGGGTTTTCTGATGTAACGTTTTGTCCAGCGAAGAATAAGGTAATTGTAATAATCACGTTTAAGAAAAAGAAGAAAACAGGTTCTGTTGAAGTCATAATTCTAAATAACTTCATAGCAGTAGAAGTATATTTCTCGTTTGCTTTTTCAAAACGTTCTGCCTCATATTTGTTTTTTCTAAATGCACGGACAACTCTTACACCAGTTAAATTTTCTCTTGTGACTAAGTTTAATTTATCAAGGTTTAATTGTTGGCTTTCTGATAATGGTTTTGTTGCTGTAATAACAATTACAATCCCAATTACTACAATTGGAATTGAAATCAATGTACTTGGAAGCAATGTAGGTGCTTCACGGGATATTAAGACAATCGAGATTGCAATTAATATCGGTGACATAAATGCTGTTCTAAAAAATGTGCTTACAAAGTTTAAAATTTGAAAAACATCACTTGTAGTTCTAGTGATTAAAGATGAAATCCCAAATTCATTCATCTCTTCTGGAGAGAAGGTTTGTATTTTCTTAAAAACATCATTACGTAAATCAACAAGAATTGAAGTTGCTGTTTTAACGGAAGCGTAGTTTGCAAGAATATTGCCTATTGCACCAAGTATAGCAACTAAAGCTAGATATATTCCGAACTTATAAAGTAGTGGAAGATTACCATTTGGTAATGCATCATCGATTATCTTTGAAATAAGTAATGGTATACCAAGTTCAGCGGAGGCAACCGCGAGAATTGCGAACAAATTCAAAAAGAAAAATCTTTTGCGTCGCATTAGATACTTAAATATTAGTTTCATATGTTTCCCCCTTTATAATAATAAATATATATAACATATCATATATATTCTACTATTAAATAATTATAAGTCAATTGCTTTGAATGGGATAAAAGCATGTAAATGTTATCATTCAAAATATATCTTTGACATGTCTTGAAGATGTGTTTTATAGCTCTTGTTAAAGTGTTTTGTTTAAATACTGATTAGGTTAATAATTCGATAAAACAAAACTGAACAAGTATATAAAATGTACACATATTTTAAATGAGAAAGACGTTAGTATTGTTGTTTTATAACACAAAGTCTAAGTGAATTATGAAAAAGAGTTCGCAATTTTAAATCAATTTAATCTTATCAAGTTTTGTATGTAGATATTAACAAAATGCTGGATTGATTTAAAAGATAAAATTTTTATCTAATCAAAAAAATGATGAGATTCAAAGATTAAAATATTATAATTTATATTGCAGGTTCACAATTATAAAACTACATTTAAGTGATTTAAATTTAGGTTATAAAACAATAGTTAAAAATTAAAAAAAATAAACAAGATTTCTTATTGACAAAAAGCATTCTAGATGATAAAATATACAAGCGTGTAAAAACACACCATTAGTGGGAGAAATAATTCGTACCACATACTTATGAAAAGAAGGAGGTTGTGTGTATTATGGCAAAACCAAAAAAAGTTGTAAGAGAAGTTAAATTACAAATTCAAGCTGGTAAAGCAAACCCTGCGCCACCTGTTGGACCTGCATTAGGACAAGCGCAAGTTAACATTCCAGCATTTTGTTCACAATTTAACGAAAGAACTAAAGATCAAATGGGATTCGTTATTCCAGTAGTGATTTCAGTTTATGAAGACAGATCATTTACGTTCATTACAAAAACACCGCCAGCAAGTGACTTACTTAAAAAAGCTGCGAACATTCAAAAAGGTTCTTCAGCACCACATAAAGACAAAGTGGCAAAATTAAAAAGAGATAAAGTAAGAGAAATTGCAGAAATGAAGATGCCAGATTTAAATGCTTTTGATATCGAAGCAGCAATGAAAATTGTTGAAGGTACAGCAAAAAATATGGGCATTGTTATCGAAGACTAATTTAACGGTCTAAATTGTGGGAGGAAATCCCGCTATACCACATTTTAGGAGGATATTATAATGAGAAGAGGAAAAAAATATCTTGAAGCAGCTAAATTAGTTGACAAAACAAAAGAATATGATTTGTTAGATGCGACTAAATTAGTAAAGAAAACATCAACTGTAAAATTTGATGCAACAGTAGAAGTTGCATTCCGTCTAAACTTGGATCCAAGAAAAGCGGAACAAAATTTAAGAGGAGCTATCGTGCTTCCTCATGGTACAGGTAAAGTTTCAAGAGTAGTTGTAATCGCTCAAGGTGAAAAAGCTAAAGAAGCTCAAGCAGCTGGAGCAGATTTTGTTGGTGATGCTGACATTATCGAAAAAATATCAAAAGGTTGGTTCGATTTCGATGTAATCGTTGCAACTCCAGATATGATGGCACAATTAGGTAAATTAGGACGTGTTCTAGGACCTAAAGGATTAATGCCAAATCCAAAGACAGGAACAGTTACAATGGATGTAGCTAATGCTGTTAACGAAATTAAAGCAGGTAAAATTGAATATCGTGTTGATAAAGTAGGGAATATTCATTCATCAGTTGGTAAAGTTTCATTTACTGAAGCACAATTAGCTGAAAACATTCACACTTTATATGAAAAACTTGTTCAATTAAGACCAAATACAGTAAAAGGTACTTATATAAGAAATGTTACAGTTTCTTCAAGTATGGGACCTGGTGTTAAAGTAAGTCGCGATAATTTACGCGAATTTAAAAAATAAAAATTAAAATAAATTCACCAAAGACAGTGGGAGCGAAAGCTTAATATTTCCTACCGAGGTAATACTAATAAAAAGTATTTATATCTCTTTTGTCTTTGGCGGAAGAGATTTTATTTTTAAAGAAGGAGGACTTCCATGGATAAAGCAGTAATAACTAAAAAAGCTGCTGCTGTTGAAGCGTTAGCTGAAAGATTAAAGGAAGCTAAAACTGCTGTTATTTTTGATTATCAAGGATTAACTGTTGATCAATTTACACAATTACGTACAGAATTAAGAAATGCAGGCTGTGAAGTAACAGTGTACAAAAATAACATCACAAGAAGAGCATCAATTGCAGTAGGATATGAAGGGTTAGCAGAATCATTTGTAGGTGCAAAAGCATTAATCATGAGTTTTGATGATGTAGTTGCTCCAGCAAAAATTATTGCAGACTTTGCAAAAGAAAATAAAGTTGTTAATATTGAAGCAGGTATAATTGAAGGAAAAGTTGTTGGAAAATCAGAATTAATGGATTTAGCAAATTTACCATCAAGAGAAACATTATTAACACAATTAGCAGCAGGCTTATTAATGCCAGTAAGAGAAATTGCGATCGGTTTAAACATGATCAGCGAAGAAAAGAACTAAGAATTTTAGGAGGAATATAAAAATGGCTAAATTAACAAAAGAAGCTTTCGTAGAAGCGTTAAAAGAAATGACTTTATTAGAAATTAAAGAATTAGTAGATGGATTAAAAGAAGAATTCGGTATTGACCCAACTGCAGTAGCAGCAGCAGGTCCAGCAGCAGCAGAAGTTGTTGAAGAAAAAACAGAATTCAATGTTGTTTTAAAAACATTTGGAGCAAACAAAATTGCAGTTATCAAAGTTGTTCGTGAAGCAACAGGTCTTGGTTTAGCAGACGCTAAAACATTAGCTGAAACTGCAGATGCTGTTGTTAAAGAAAACTTAAACAAAGAAGCAGCTGAAGCATTAAAAGCTAAGTTAGAAGAAGCAGGAGCTACTGTTGAACTTAAATAGTTCTAAAAATTAATCGAATAATAACCTGGGAAAAATCTCAGGTTTTTTCGCTTTTAAAATGAGGTGTGGAATGAGTCACTATTTTATTAATGATGAGAGTTTAAAAGATGAACTTAAAAAAATAAGTGTTAATATTAAAAATCAAAAATATGAGTTCCTTACCAATTCAGGAGTCTTTAGTAAAGAAGGTCTAGATTTTGGTAGTAGACTATTAATTGAAACAATTAAAAATGATAATTTTTCTAGAATTGCTGATGTTGGTTGTGGATATGGCCCGATAGGAATAGTTCTTGCAAAAGAAAATCCTGAATCAACTGTTTGGATGTATGACATTAATGAAAGAGCAATTAAACTTGCTGAAACGAATGCTGAATTAAACCAAGTTAAAAATGTCAAAATTAAAGAAAATGATGCTCTTGATAATGTAAAAGAAAAATTTGATTTAGTAGTTACTAATCCACCAATTAGAGCAGGTAAAAAAATTGTTTTCAAGATTTATGAACAAGCATATGAAAGACTTGAAGAAAACGGAAGTTTTTATTGTGTGATCCAAAAGAAACAAGGAGCACCATCAAGTTTTGAAAAACTCAGTGAACTATTTTCAACTTGTGAAATAGTTGCTAAATTAAAAGGTTATTGGATTATATTTGCAAAAAAATAAAAAGTGTCTTGACTATCTTGTGCAATTATGGTAATATTATAAATTGCATAATAGTGAAGAAAATTGTGTTTTTTTGGCGTTTATGATAGTGTTAAAATGATAGGAGTAGGGAAAATGGGAAATAATAAAGGATTTAAAGAAATCAAGTATGGTAAAAAGGCAGTTAGACGTAATTACTCTAAAATGCGTTATGATATTGAATTGCCAAATTTGATTGAAATTCAAACAAAGTCATTTGAAGATTTCATTAATTTTGAGATTTCAGAATTACTAAAAGACATTTCACCAATTGTCGGTCACAATGGTGAGCTAAAATTATATTTTGAGGACCATTTTTTAGAAGATCCTAAATATAGTATTGAAGAGTCTAAAAACCGTGACATGAGTTATACAAGACAATTGTTTGCAAATGTCAAATTAGAAAGTGTTAGAGAAGGACAAGTTAGAGAAAGTAAAGTTTTAATGACTGAAATTCCTTTTATGACGCCAAACGGAACGTTTGTTATTAATGGTGCAGAACGTGTTGTTGTTTCCCAAATAATCCGTTCATCTGGTGCTTATTTTAGCAAAGAACATGATACAAAATATAACGAAGATAAGTATGCTGCACAAGTTATTCCGACTCGTGGTGCTTGGATTGAATATGAAACGGCTATAAAGCCATCTAAAAAATCTAAGAAAGAAAATGATCGTTACTTATATGTAAAAGTTGACCGTTCAAGAAAAATTCCGATGACAACTTTTATGAGAGCGATTGGATTATCAAAAAATAAAGAAATTTTTGATGTTTTCGGACAAGGTAAAGCCATTAAAGATACATTAGAAATTGATGAAACAAAGAATAGCGATGAAGCAATTGTTGAACTATACTCAAAATTAAGACAAGATGATAAAGTTCCAGCTAATGCAGCACGTGAATTTTTAAGATTGCGTCTTTTTGAACCTAGAAGATATGATCTTGCACCTGTTGGTCGCTATAAATTAAACAAAAAATTAGACGTATTAAATCGTATTAGAGATGCTTATATTGCAGAAGATATAATTGATCCATTAACTGGTGAAGTTCTTGTTGCAAAAGACACTCAAGCTACGAGAAATGTTATTGAAATATTAAAAGAAAACCGTCATGCTTTAAGAACAGAAGTTATTTCTGCTGCAGATTCTCTACAAAATGAATCACCTGATGAAATTTTTGCTGAAAGAAGCCCAGAAGGTGGCGATAAGTTATTTGCTAAAGATAATATCGTTAACCTTAGAAGTGGTGAAATTGTAGTTGCTAAAGGTGAAGAAATTACTGATGAAACAATTATCACTCTACAAAGAAATAGACAAAATCTTGATGAACAAGTTATTAAATATTTCTTAGAAGGAAAGAGTGTTTATGAAAAAGAAAATGAACGTACTGGAGTTATTGTTGAAAAAGTATCTGTTTATGTTCTAGGTGACGAAAACGAAGTTTCTGAAAAAAGCAAAAAAATTGATATCTTAGGAAATGATCAACGTGAAGATAAGATTTATATTACATTATCTGATATCGTTGCTTCAATGAGTTATTATTTAAGTTTATATGAAAAAATTAGTGAGCACGAAGATATGGAAGATGATATTGACCATTTAGGAAATAGACGTCTAAGATTAATCGGTGAACTATTAAAAAATCAATTTAGAATTGGTTTAGCAAGAACAGAAAAGAATATTAAAGATAAGATGTCAACTGTGTCATTTGCTGATGCAACACCAACTGGAATTGTTAATATGTCTCCACTTTCAGGAGCAATTAAAACATTCTTTGGTAGTTCACAATTATCACAATTCATGGACCAAGTAAATCCACTTTCTGAATTAACTCAAAAACGTCGTGTTTCAGCTTTAGGTACTGGTGGTCTAGCAAGAGACCGTGCTGGTGTTGAAGTCCGTGACGTTCATAATACCCACTATGGTCGTATATGTCCAATTGAAACTCCAGAAGGACCATCAATTGGTTTGATTAGTTCACTTGCTACATATGGTAAAGTTGATGAATACGGATTTATTCAAACACCATATTTAAAATTAAATCGTGATACATTAGATGAAAATGGTTTAGTAATTCCTAAAGTAGAAAAAGAATATGTTTATTTAACTGCTGATGAAGAACAAGAAGAAATTATTGCTTCTGCTGCAACATTACTTGATGAAAACGGATATATCGTTGAAGATAGAGTAATTGGTCGTAGTAGAGGTGAAACAAATATGTATACTCGTGATGAGATTACATTTATGGACGTTTCTCCAAAACAAATTGTATCAGTTGCGACTGCAACAATTCCTTTCCTTGAACACGACGATGCTACCCGTGCACTTATGGGTGCGAACATGCAACGTCAAGCAGTACCTTTAATTAATCCTGATTCACCAATAGTTGGTACAGGTATTGAATATCGTGCTGCAAAAGATTCAGGTAGTGTTGTTGTAGCTCAAAATCCGGGTATTGTTAGTTATGTTGATGCTAATAAAGTAGTTATTACTAAACAACCAGATGAAATTGTTAAAGTTGGTGGGACTATTTTATATGATCCAAAAGTTGGATTTAATGTAGAATCTGCTAATTTATTAAGAAACTATGGAATGGACGAAAGTGATACTTATGAATTAATTAAGTTTAATCGTTCAAATCAAGATACATGTATTTTACAAAAACCGTTAGTTGAAACTGGCGAAACAATTGAAAAAGGCGATATTATTGCTGATGGTCCATCAACTGCTAAAGGTGAGTTAGCATTAGGAAGAAATGTTACTGTTGCATTTATGACTTGGGATGGATATAACTATGAAGATGCGATTATTATGTCTGAAGAGTTAGTTAAAAACGATGTTTATACTTCAATCCATATTGATCAATACGAAATCGAAACAAGAGATATTAAAGCTGCTGGAAGTAACTATCAAGAAGAAATTACAAGAGAAGTTCCAAATGCTGGTGCTGATGCATTAAAGAGTTTAGATGAAGATGGAATTATCATTGTTGGTAGTGAAGTAAAAGAAGGAGATATCTTAGTTGGTAAGATTACACCAAAAGGTGTTAATGATCCTACACCATCGGAAAGATTAATTCAAAGTATTTTAGGTGATAAATCACGTGAATATCGTGATACATCATTACGTGTTCCACATGGTGGTGGTGGTGTTGTTGAAAAAGTACAATGCTATTCAAAAGAAAACGGAGACGTTTTACCAAGTGGAGTAAACAAAGTTATTAAAGTGTTTGTTGCTAAAAAACGTAAAATACGTGAAGGGGATAAAATGGCTGGTCGTCATGGTAATAAAGGGGTTATCTCAAAAATATTACCAAGAGAAGATATGCCATATATGGCAGATGGTACACCAGTAGATATCATGCTTAACCCACTAGGGGTTCCATCACGTATGAATATTGGACAAGTTTTAGAAATCCATTTAGGTATGGCTGCTAGAAAATTAGGTCTTAAAATTGCTACTCCAGTATTTGACGGAGTTTCTGATGATGACTTGAAAGCAATCATGAAAGAAGCTGGAATTGATGAAGATGGTAAAACAGTTTTATATGATGGTAGAACTGGTGAACCATTTGATAACAGAATTTCAGTAGGTGTTATGTACATGATTAAACTATCACACATGGTTGATGATAAATTACATGCGCGTGCTGTTGGACCTTATACACTTGTTACACAACAACCAATGGGTGGTAAAGCTCAAAACGGTGGACAAAGATTTGGGGAAATGGAAGTTTGGGCACTTTATGCTTATGGTGCTGCACATACATTACAAGAAATATTAACTGTTAAATCAGATGATATGCTTGGACGTAATAAAGTATATAGTGCAATTACTCATGGTAAGGATGTTCCAAGACCAAGTATTCCAGAATCATTTAGAGTATTTACTAGAGAACTTCAATCATTAGGATTATATGTTGAATTAATTGATAATAAAACTGGTGAAAATGAGGCTCTAAAATCGATATTTCAAAATAGCAAAAGGGGAGGCAATCGCTAATGGCTAAGGATGTTTTAAATACAAAAGTTGAAAATTTAAAATTGTCAACTCCCGTATTAGATAAATTAAAACTTTCAGGAATTGATCGCCTTGATGATTTTAATACTTTCACTTTGAAAGAATTAAAAATGTTATTAGGTGAAACATTTACAGAAGTTACTAAAGTATTAAGAGAATATTATTTACCAAGTAATCTTGAAAATTTAAATCTAAGTAGTGAAACATTAGAGATTTTAAAAAATTCAAGAATTGATGATTTAGAAATATTGTTAAACTACGATAAAAGAACATTATACGATTTATTTAAAGAAGATAGTGTTCTATTACAAGAAATTAATGAACTTTTAGAAACATACGGATTTGATAGATTAGTTGAATTTGTTGAAGGTGAAGTTGCATATCATATTGAAGATGATAATAAAGAAATCAGTGCTTTAGATATCGATTTAAAACAAAGAATCAATATTGAAGTTGAACCACTTCGTAAAGGTTATGGTTCAAGATCATATACTCACTTCAAAATTAGATTAGCATCACCAAATGAAATTAGACAATGGTCATACGGAGAAGTTATGAACCATGAAACTATTAACTATCGTACTTCTAAACCAGAAGTTGGTGGATTATTCTGTGAAAGAATTTTTGGACCAACTAAAGATTATCAATGTGCTTGTGGTAAAAAACAAAGTGGTAATAAAGGACAAATTTGTCCAAAATGTGGTATTGAAATTACTGAATCAAAAGTACGTCGTGAAAGAATGGGACATATTAACTTAGAAGCACCGGTTGTACATACTTGGTACATTAAGAGTTCACCATCAAGATTAGCGATATTACTTGGAATTAAATCTAAACAATTAGAAGAAGTGGTATACCACGCTTCATACATTGTTACTGATCCAGGTTCAACAATGCTAACAAAAAAACGTATTTTATCTGAACAAGAATATAGTCAATTGCTAGAACAATATCCAAGACAATTTACAGCACAAACTGGTGCTGAAGCTATAAAAACATTGTTAATGGAATTAGATTTAGAAAAAGAAGTTAAAATTTTAAGAAGAAAGATTAAATCAAATTCAGCTCAAAAACGTGAAAGAGCAATCAAGCGTTTAGAAGTAGTTGAAGCATTTAATAATTCAGATAATAAACCTGAATGGATGGTACTTGAAGTTATTCCAGTTATTCCACCTGATTTAAGACCAATGGTTGCATTAGATGGTGGTAGATTTGCAACAACTGACTTGAATGATTTATATCGTCGTATTCTAAATAGAAATAATCGTTTGAAAAAACAAAAAGAACAACATGCTCCTCGTTTAATTCTTAAAAACGAAAAACGTATGTTACAAGAAGCTGTTGATGCTTTAATTGATAATTCTAAACGTGGTAAAAAAGCTGTTGTTGAACGTGGTAGAAACTTAAAATCATTATCAGATATGTTAAGATGTAAACAAGGTCGTCTACGTCAAAACTTGCTTGGTAAACGTGTTGACTACTCAGGACGTTCAGTAATTATCGTTGGACCGGACTTAGAAATGTATCAATGTGGTATTCCACGTGAAATGGCTATTACATTATTTAAACCATTCATTTTAAGAGAATTACAAAAAAATCAAGGTTTAGATAAGAAAAATGCTAACTCAAAATATGAAACAATGGATGATGAAGTATGGCAAGCACTTGAAAAAGTAGTTGTTGAGCACCCAGTTTTATTAAACCGTGCCCCTACATTACACCGTTTAGGTATTCAAGTATTTGAACCTAAATTGATTGATGGTAAAGCAATTCGTCTTCACCCACTTGTTACACCAGCATTTAACGCTGACTTTGACGGGGACCAAATGGCTGTCCATGTTCCACTATCAAATGAAGCACAAGCAGAAGCAAGATTATTAATGCTTGCATCTAATAACATCTTAAACCCTAAAGATGGTAAACCAGTTGTTACTCCATCTCAAGATATGGTTTTAGGTAATTATTATTTAACAATTGAAAATGAATTAGCTAAAGCTGATTCAACTGAACATCCAGAACATTATAAATATATTAATCGTAATGAAGGTAAATTCTTCTTTGATGTTAATGAAGCTAAATTAGCATTTGAAAAGAAAGAAATTGGCTTACATACAAGAATTATTATTAGCCCTAAAGTGTTGAAACACAACTTTACTCCTGAACAAAGAGAAATGTATTTAGTGACAACATTAGGTAAATTAATATTTAATGATGTATTACCAGAAATCTTCTATTACTTAAATGAACCAACAACTAAAAACTTGGAAAATGGAACACCAGATATTTACTTTATTCCAAAAGGACATAATCCATTAGAATATTTAGCAAACATCCCACTTCCACAACCATTTAACAAAAAATTCTTATCACAAATTATTTCAAGAGTATTTAAACTATTAAATATTAGTGAAACATCTAAAATCTTGGATAAAGTTAAGGATTTAGGATTTAAATATTCAACAGTTGCTGGATTTACAATTTCATTTGCTGATATTAACGTATACTCTAAAAAAGATGAACTAATTAAACGTGTAAGAACAAAAATTGACGAAATTAGTGAATTCTTTGAAATGGGATTATTAACAGATGATGAAAGAAGAAAATTAGTTATTAAAGAATGGGAAGCAGCCAGTGATGAAATTAAAAAAGGACTTTCTGGCGAGTTAGATTCTGAAAACCATATTTATATGATGATGAGCTCTGGTGCTCGTGGTAGTATCAGTAGTTTCGTACAATTATCTGGTATGCGCGGTCTGATGAGAAACCCGAAAGGGGAAACAATCGAAGTTCCAGTACAAGCATCATTTAGAGAAGGATTAACAGTTTCTGAATTCTTTATTTCTACCCACGGTGCTCGTAAAGGATCAACCGATACAGCCTTAAAAACTGCCGAATCAGGTTACTTAACAAGAAGACTTGTTGACGTCAGTCAAGAAGTAATTATTGTTGAAGATGATTGTGGATCAGAACGTGGTATGATTGTTAGACCAATCATGGAAAACGGAAAAGTTATTGTTCCACTTAGAGATAGAATTATTGGTAGATACGTAAGTAGAGATGTTATAAGCAATAAGAAAAAGAAACCAATCATTTTAAGAAATGAATTAGTTACTGAAGAAATTGCTGATGAAATCGTTGCTGATGGAATTACTGAAGTTGAAATTAGAAATGTCTTCACTTGTGTTTCTGAAAATGGTATTTCTGCTAAATCATATGGTAGAAACTTGGCTACTAATACAGTAGTTGAAGTTGGGGATTCAGTTGGGGTAGTTGCTGCTCAATCAATTGGTGAACCAGGTACACAATTAACGATGCGTACATTCCATACTGGTGGTGTGGCATCTGCATCAGATATTACTCAAGGGTTACCTCGTATTCAAGAATTATTTGAAGCAAGAAAACCTAAAGGTGAAGCAAGAATAAGTGAAGTTAATGGTAAAGTTAAAGAAGTAAATCGTCAAAATAATGGGACAACAGAAATCTATATTACAGAAAATGTAAAAGATGCTGGAATATACCAATATTATGTAGGTGCTTCTGATGACTTATACGTTAAAGAAGGAAATACAGTTATAAAAGGACAAGCTTTAGCATCAAATGAAGTTAAGAGTGATGTTAATGGTAAGATAATTAAAATATCTAACCTAAATAATGACACGCTTGAAATATCAATTAAAGAAGAAATAAGAGAAGCTAAAGAATACAAATATGTAATTGATCCAAATGTTGAAATCCTTGTTCGTAAGAATGCTCCAGTTGTTGCTGGACAAAAATTATGTGCAGGATCAATCAATCCAAAAGAATTACTACGTGTTGTATCAGCAGAAGCTGCACAAAACTATATTTTAGAAGAAGTTCAAAAAGTATACCGTGCACAAGACGTGGAAATTAGTGATAAGCATGTGGAAATTATTGTACGTCAAATGTTTAGAAGAATTTATGTTGTTTATGAAGGAGATTCACATTTACTTCCAGGAACTGAAGTTTCAGTAGCAGTATTTAAAGATGCCGTTAAAGAAGCAATCACAAATGGAACTAGAATACCTGTTGGTAGACCAATCTTACTTGGTATTACAAGAGCATCACTAAGAAGTGATTCATTCTTATCAGCAGCATCATTCCAAGAAACTACAAAGATTCTTACAGAAGCAGCTATTAGAAGTAGTGTTGATGAGTTACATGGTCTAAAAGAAAATGTTATTATCGGTGGATTAATCCCTGCTGGTACTGGTATTTTATCAGATAAATTCTTTGAATATGATGCGCCACCAAAGACTAACTTTGATGACGATGATTATGACTATCTAGATTAATAAATTTGAAAGATGAGATCTTAATTGGTTTCATCTTTTTTTTGTAATGCTAGATTGATTATAAAAACGTGAAGTGCTAAAATAGATATATAATTAAAATTTCGTTTTTTTATAAGATAAGGGATAATATGATAAAGATAGAAAATGTGGTTAAAAACTATAAAACAAAGAGTGTAACAGTAGAAGCATTAAAAAATGTATCATTAGAAATAAATTCAGGAATGATATTTATAACAGGAAGATCAGGGAGTGGTAAAACCACTCTTTTGAACTTGATTGGTGCACTTGATAAGTATGATAGTGGAAGTATAAAAGTAGATAATAAAGAATTAAAAGAAATGAGTAGTAGAGAATTAGATGATTACCGTGCAAATGAAATAGGAATAATCTTTCAAGAATATAACTTGCTAGAAAACTTTAGTGTAAAAGAAAATATAAATATGCCACTTCTAATTCAAGGTATAGAAAATGAAAATCCAATAGATGAAGCATTAAGAAATGTTGAACTAGAAGAGATGAAGAATAGAAAAACAAATGAACTATCAGGTGGACAAAGACAAAGAGTCGCAATAGCAAGAACAATAGTTAAAAAGCCTAGAATAATTTTAGCAGATGAACCAACTGGAGCGGTTGATTCAGAAACAGCAGAGATTATTTTTAATTGTCTAAAGAAGCTAAGTGAGACATCACTTGTAATAATAGCATCCCATGATTTAGAATCAGCTAATAAATATGCAGATAGAATAATAAGTTTTAAAGATGGAAGAATAGTTGAAGATAGAGTTATAAATGATAAAAATCAAAGTATAGTAAAAAAAGAAGAAGAAACTGCTAAATTAAAGAATAAAGAAATATTGAAATTAGCATTATCATTTCTATTTAGAAAACCAAAGAGATTAATAATGATTTTACTTATCTTTATATTATCACTAACAGGAATTATTATTAGTGACACATTTGGAAGTAGTAATACTGATAAAGTTTTATTAAATGAAATGAAGAAAAATGATACGAGATACCTAGTATACAGTCAGTCATTTTATACATCCGATAGTAACATTGAATCATATATGGATGACGAAGATGTTAATTATTTATTACAAAAGATCAAATATGATGGAAAAATAGACTATGTTTATAGTTTTTATGATGAAGTTGATTATAATTATGGCGCACTTGCATCCAGTAATAATTATTATAGAATCAAGGAAAAAGGGCATATTGAAATTGATAATGATTTTATGAGTATGTATAATTTTAAACTTAGTGCTGGAAGACTTCCTGAAAATGATAATGAGGTTGTAGTAACAGAATACATATATAATAAATTTCAATATTATGGGTATAAAGAAGGAAATAAATCTGTTAAGATTAGTACATTTGATGATTTAATAGATAAAGATTTGTACTTAACTGGAAGAAATGATGGATTTAAAATTGTTGGGATATTAGATACATTATTTAATGAAAAAAGATATTCAAAAATTAGAGATAAAAATTTTGTTGACAATGGACTTAAAAGTCAATTCTTGATAAATTCATATGAAAGTGAAATGAACTCTGGTATTCACAACTCACTATATTTCATGAATGGATATACAAAGAGATTTTTTGGCGATTATACAAACGAGGCAGCATATGTAAGAATAATCGTTCCATTTTCCACTAGTGAAAGTAATAAATTAAAACTTTTTGTTAATGAAGTAAAATATCCAACTATTAAAGATAAATATGAGAAAAATAATATTGTTAGTGTTGAATATAGTATTGAAAAAGGATTATTCACAGATGTGGAATTGTTGAAAAACTATTTTAACTTAATAATTGAAATCACGCAAATAGTATCAGTTGTATTAATCGCTCTAATTACTTTATTATTCATTTATTATTTTAATGGATTAGTAGATGGCCGTAAGAAAGAAATAGGTATTTTAACAGCCATTGGTATTAAAAAAGCTGAAGTAAGAAAGATATTTTTAATTGAGGCACTGTATATTGCTTTGTTAAACATAATTATGACATTGATTGTTTCACTTATGATTTTAAGAATTATGAATTCATTTACCACAAGCACGCTTGGTTTAAGCGTTGAAGTATTCTACATTTCAATTAGACAAATAGTATTTTTAGTAGGCTTTTCAATTCTAGTGATTATACTTGGAAGTTACTTGCCGCTTAAGAAAATCAGTAAGAAGCAATTAATAAACTTAATAAGGGGTAAATAGAATGATTAAAATAGAGAGTTTAGTTAAAAACTATAAGACTAAGAATGTAGTAGTAGAAGCAATAAAGAATGTATCATTAGAATTAAACTCAGGAATGATATTTATAACAGGAAGATCAGGGAGTGGTAAAACCACTCTTTTGAACTTGATTGGTGCACTTGATAAGTATGATAGTGGAAGTATAAAAGTAGATAATAAAGAATTAAAAGAAATGAGTAGTAGAGAATTAGATGATTACCGTGCAAATGAAATAGGAATAATCTTTCAAGAATATAACTTGCTAGAAAACTTTAGTGTAAAAGAAAATATAAATATGCCACTTCTAATTCAAGGTATAGAAAATGAAAATCTAATAGATGAAGCATTAAGAAATGTTGAACTAGAAGAGATGAAGAATAGAAAAACAAATGAACTATCAGGTGGACAAAGACAAAGAGTCGCAATAGCAAGAACAATTGTAAAAAAGCCTAGAATAATTTTAGCAGATGAACCAACAGGAGCAGTTGATTCAGAGACAGCAGCGATTATTTTTAAATGTCTAAAGAAACTAAGTGAGACATCACTTGTAATAATAGCATCCCATGATTTAGAATCAGCTAATAAATATGCAGATAGAATAATAAGTTTTAAAGATGGAAGAATAGTTGAAGATAGAGTTATAAATGATAAAAATCAAAGTATAGTAAAAAAAGAAGAAGAAACTGCTAAATTAAAGAATAAAGAAATATTGAAATTAGCATTATCATTTCTATTTAGAAAACCAAAGAGATTAATAATGATTTTACTTATCTTTATATTATCACTAACAGGAATTATTATTAGTGATACACTTTCAACAGACAATACAGATAGAGTTTTATTGACTGAAATAAATAAAAATGAAGTTAATTATTTAAAATATAGTAAACAAATAGAGACTAATAGTGAAATTGAAGCTAAATTTAGATATATGAGTAATGAAGATTTTGAGATTTTTAGTAGTAAAATTAAGACTGGAAGCATTCAAGTAATGTATAATTATTATCAAAGTACTATAATGTTAAAAGAGGATAAAGTATATTTTTCGGTTGGAAATAACGGGATAATTGAGTATAATGATGATTTGATTTCTAAGTATAATTTTAATATTGAAGGTCAAAAACCAAAGAAAAACAATGAAATAATGATTAGTAAATTTTACTTTGAAATGTACAAAAAATTTGGATATAATACTTATGAGAATGGCGAATTGAAAAGTGTTAGAATAAATAGTTTGGATGATTTTAAAGATATTAGCCTTAAACTAGGCTTTAAAGATACATATCATGAGTTTAAAATTGTAGGTATCCTTGATACCAAAATAGATGAGAAAGTATATTCGTTAGTAGATAAAGCGTATGATATGGACAATACCAATTCTCTCTATGCTTTTAAAAGCCTTTATTTAGAAGGATTTCATGATGTGTTTTATGTTAACGATGGATACTATAATGATGTTATAGCCCAAAATAAAAATACTTTATATGAATCTAAAATAGAAATTCGGGTTAATGATGAGAAAATTTTTGGAATTGATAAAATCAGTTTATTGTCTTCAGATATGGATACTATTCATTGGAAAGATGGACATGATTTCGATAATTTTAAAGATAAGGAGATTATTCTTAGTTCTAAGGCTTTGAAATCTATAAGTCTTTTTGAGGATATTTATGATGTAATAAAAATTCGAAAGAAGAAGTTAATAATGGATTTTGCTTTCGAACATTTTGATGAGGTTGAAGAAAAGATAAATGATATATATGGGAACACTGATTATGAATGGTATGCTAATTATATAGAGAATTATAACTACTATGAAAATGAGTTTCATCCATTTAAAACATCGAGTTATTTTGAAAATGAAGCTTTTCGTATGTATTGTGATGAAGTTGTATTTCCAAATATTGGAAAAATTGAAATGAAAACATCAAATGGAGATTCAATTTATGAAGCAAATGTAGTCGGCGCTTCATATTCTAATGATATAGTTTATCATAGCAAAGATAGCAATTTTCCTATTGTTTTTAAGGAATTATTTAATGACCAAGCGTATTTTTATGTAAATCTTTCAAAAGAGTTGAATAACATGGAACTTATTAAAATAAAGAATCATATATATAAAGATGATAAGGAAAATGAATATAGATATGCTATTATGAATAACGAATTTGTTGAATTTGAGAAAATAAAAAATGATTTTAATATTTTTATAATCGTGGGAACAATTTTGTCACTTGTATTAATTTTTATAGGTGTATTAATTTATTTTTTTAATCAAATTAATAATATAAAAGAAAGAGAAAATGAAATTGGTATTTTAAGGTCTTTAGGTGTTAGTCGAAATATTGTGTTTAAGGTTTTTCTATACGAAGCAATTCTCATCATGTCGTTTATAACTATCATTTCATTTATGTTAAGTACTATAGGTGTTGAATATTTAAATGGTTTTATAGCAGGAAAGCTTCAAACATCATACAATTTATTATATATAACTTCTAAACAAGGTTTTATCATGTTATTTTTTATTTTAACAATAATATTGTCTTGTATATATATACCTTTCAAAAGAATAAGTAAAAATGAAATAGTTACGTTAATAAAAAAGGTTGAATAATAATACTGAAGTAACAGGTTTAGAATCTGTTACTTTTTTTAATTGTTATTTTAAAAAATAAGTTAATATGATAAAATATATAGTAACTGGGAGGTTAAACAGTTAATAAAAAAATGAAGCATTTTTATTAATAATTTAAAAGAGAGAAAGAGGAAGCAAAAAATGGATTTATTTACAAAAGCGTACACCTATGATACCGCTAAAAAAGCGAAGCAAGGTGGTTTTTATCCGTATTTTCATGAGTTAAGTAGTAAGCAAGATGTTTTAGTAGAAATGGAAGGACATGAAGTTATCATGATAGGATCTAATAATTATTTAGGTCTTACTACTCATCCTGAAGTAATTAAAGCGTCAATGGAAGCTACGGAAAAATATGGAACAGGTGTTTCAGGATCAAGATTTTTAAATGGAACACTTGACTTACACTTAGAATTAGAAAAGGATTTAGCAAAATTTTTAGGTAAAGAAGATGCGACAATTTTTTCAACAGGATATCAATCAAACTTAGGATTTATTTCAGCAATTGCTGGAAGAAATGATTTAATATTTAGCGATAAAGAAAATCATGCAAGTATTTATGATGGAATAAAACTTAGTTATGCTGAAATGATTAGATATAATCATAATGATATGGATGATTTAGAGAAAAAATTAGCAGCTGCTGATCCTAAAAAAGGGAAATTAATTGTAACTGATGGTGTATTTAGCATGGGTGGAGATCTATGTAAATTACCTGAACTTGTTAAATTAGCTAAAAAATATGGAGCAAGATTAATGGTTGATGATGCCCATGGACTAGGAGTTATGGGAAAAACCGGAAGAGGTACTGCAGAGCATTTTGACTTAATGAATGAAGTTGATATTGTTATGGGGACATTTTCTAAGTCATTAGCAAGTAGTGGTGGATTTATTGCTGGTGAAAAAGATGTTATTGAATATATTAGACATCATTCAAGACCATATATATTTAATGCGGCAATACCGCCATCGAATACTGCAGCTGCTCATGCGGCATTAAAAGTTCTAATGAGAGAACCTGAAAGAGTTGAAAATTTAAGAAAAGTTTCAAATTATGTTAGAGAAGGATTAAAATCTCGTGGATTAAAAATTAGAGAGTCAATAACTCCAATTATTCCGATTTTCACATATACGCCAATTAGAACAATGGTTGCATGCAACACGTTGTTTAAAAACGGTGTTTATGTTAATCCCGTTGTTCCACCTGCAACAGCACATGGTGAATGTTTAATTAGAACTAGTTATATGGCTACACATCCAAAAGAGTTATTGGATAAAGCAATGGATACGATTGTTAAAGTTCTTAATGAATTACCATCAGAAGAGGAAATTCTAAAATGAAAGTTGCAATAGTTACAGGATCATCTTCCGGAATTGGTTATGCACTTTGTAACCTCCTAAGTAAAAAGGGCATAAAGGTATATGGAATATCTAGAACAATTAGCGAAAATGAAAATGTAATAAACATATCTGGAGATGTCACTAAAGCTGATGATATTAAAAAGATTTTTGCAAGTATTTATGAAAAAGAAGGCAGAATAGATTATTTAATTAATAATGCCGGTATGGGAATTTCTGGGAGTGTTGAAGCAACCTCTCTTGAAGATTTTGAGAGTATTTTTAATGTTAATTTAAAAGGAACTTTTATTACTAGTAAAGAAATTCTTCCGTATATGCGAAAGAATAATTCAGGTAAGATAGTTAATATTGGTTCAGTAGCAAGTGAGTTTTCAATTCCTTTTCAAACGTTTTATAGTAGTTCTAAAGCTGCTATAAAAGCATTTAGTGAAGCATTAAATAACGAAGTATCTCCATATGGTATTAGTGTTTGTACTATATTGCCTGGAGATGTAAAAACGAATTTTACGAAATCAAGAAAAACAAATGAAAATGAATTAGAAGCGTATGAAAAAAGAGTCAGTAAATCAATTGGTTTGATGGCTAAAGATGAACAAAACGGTATGGATGTTCAATATGTAAGTAAAGTTATTTATAAGACAATTAATAAAAAGCGAATGCCAATTCAAAAAACAATTGGTTTTAAATATAAAGTTTTTATTTTTTTGAAGAGATTTTTACCTACAAAAGTTGTTAATAAATTGGTTGGGGCAATATACGCTTTTAAAAAAGAAAGATAAGGAATAGAAGTGCATAAACAACATAGTATTTTTTTAAAAGCGATATTATCAGGTATATATATCGCGATTGCAGGAGTTACATATCTAGTTGTCAGTGATATGACTGGAAGTAAATTAATTGGTGCGTTATTATTTAGTTTAGCATTATTAGTTATTTGTAACAGAGGGTATTACTTATATACTGGGAAAATTGGATATTTATTACCTTATAAAAAAGGTGGACTGAAAATGATTGGGCAAACACTTGCTGGAAACTTTGTTGGTATAGTGATTGTTGTTTTAATGATTTTCTTAGCAGGAGTACCAAATATAACTGAATTGGCTAAAGTAGCTGTTGATCATAAACTTGATAATACATGGTATGAAATAATTGGATTATCATTCTTTTGTGGAATATTAATGTATACTGCTGTTGATGGATTTTATAATATCAAAAGTGATTTTGGTAAAAATATAATTGTTATTTTATCAGTTGTTGTGTTCATAGTTGCAGGATTTGAGCATTGTATTGCCAATATAGCGTATTTTATGTTAGCAAAAACAATTAGTTTAAAAGTTGTGCTATACTTTATTTTGATGGTAATTGGTAATGCAATGGGTGCAATATTGATTAATTTACTACACGAAAGAATAAAAAAAGAAAGTAGTGAAGCAGTAAATTAAATAGAAGGTAGGGGAAAAGTATTATGAAATATTTACTTTTATATAATCCAGTAAGTGGTAAGGGAAAATTCTATAAGAAGATACCATATATTAAGGATTATTTTAAGAATAAAGGTTTAGAACTTGATATATATAGTTCCAAATCACCGAAAGATTTAGAAGATAAGGCAACAATGTTTTCTAGCAAGTACGATGTATTTTTAGTATCAGGTGGTGATGGAACTATTAATGAAGTTGTTAATGGATTAATGCGAGTTAATAAAAGGCCGTCACTTGCTGTATTACCAAGTGGTACAGCAAATGATGTTGCTGCAATATTAGGTATAAGTAAAAAGATAAAGAAAACATTAGATATTATTACTACAACAAAACCTGTGGGCATGGATGTTAATTTACTTAATGATCGATATTTTTTATATACAACTGCCGCTGGAATTTTAACAAAAATTAGTTATGACATCCCAAGAAGTAAAGTTAAGAAGTTTGGTTATTTTGCGTATCTATCTGAAGGTGCAAAAGATATTATGAAAAACTATCGAATGAAGATGAATGTTGTTCATGATGAAGGCGAAATTAGTGGTGAATTTATGCTTGTTTTAGGATTAAGTTCTAGAAGAGTAGGTGGATTTTTCCTTAAGAATTTCTCAAGGCCTAAATTAGATGATGGAAAATTTGAACTTAGACTTATTAGATCTAGAAAATTTTTCAAACTAACAAAACTTGCAAGTTTCTTCCTATTTGGTGGTAAAAAAGGAAAACGTGACGTACAACTTGAATCAAGTTATTATAAAATATCAACATCATCTGATATAGTTTGGAATACTGATGGAGAAAAAGCTTGTATCGGTGAAGTTGAGATTACAGTGATGAAAAAACAAATAAATGTTTATGTTAGTAAAAAATCTAAAAAGAAATTTTTTAGTATAAATGATTGACAAATAATCTTTTAAAATGTTATAATAAGAACGTTGTGAAAATGACGTACATTTAATAAATATGTTGGTAATTGAATTACCAATTTATTTTTGGAAAGAAAATGAAACACATGGGTGTGTGTTTGGAAAGGAGAAACCAAAATGCCAACGATATCACAATTGATTAAAAATGGTAGAGAAGATAAAATTGATAAATCAAAATCACCAGCACTAGGATACGGTTATAACAGTATTCAAAAAAAGAGAAGTGACTATACATCACCTCAAAAACGTGGGGTTTGTACTCGTGTTACAACAATGACACCAAGGAAACCAAACTCAGCTTTACGTAAATATGCTCGTGTTAGATTATCAAATGGAACTGAAGTTACAGCTTATATCCCAGGAATTGGACATTCACTACAAGAACATAGTGTTGTATTAATTCGTGGAGGTAGAGTAAAAGACTTACCAGGGGTTAGATACCATATAGTTCGTGGAACATTAGATGCAGCTGGGGTTGCAAACCGTAAACAAGCTCGTTCTAAATATGGTGCTAAAAGAGCTAAGAAAAAATAATTAAAATAAAAATATAAGAAATTTAAAAATCTATGAAAGAAGGTGAACTAAATGCCTCGTAAAGGACATATCGCTAAACGTGATGTACTTCCTGATCCAATCTATGATTCAAAATTAGTTACTAAAGCAATTAATCAAATTATGTTAGATGGTAAAAAAGGTACAGCACAATCAATTTTATATGGTGCATTTACAAGAGTCCAAGAAACAACTGGACGTGATGCAATAGAAGTATTTAACGAAGCTATAAACAATATAATGCCTGTTCTTGAAACAAGAGCACGTCGTATTGGTGGACAAAACTACCAAGTACCAGTCGAAGTAAGAAGTGACAGACGTCAAACTTTAGGGTTAAGATGGTTAATCAAATACTCAAGACTTCGTCATGAAAAAACAATGGAAGAAAAATTAGCAAAAGAGATTATTGATGCATCACAAGGTGTAGGAGCATCAGTTAAAAAACGTGAAGATACCCACAAAATGGCAGAAGCTAATAAAGCATTTGCACATTACCGTTGGTAATCTGTTAGAAGGAGAAATGAAATATGCCACGTAGTATATCTTTAGAGAAAACTCGTAATATTGGGATTATGGCCCATATTGATGCGGGTAAAACAACAACTACAGAAAGAATCTTATACCATACAGGTAAAATCCACAAAATAGGGGAAACACATGATGGTGGTGCTCAAATGGACTGGATGGAACAAGAACAAGAACGAGGCATTACTATTACTTCAGCTGCTACAACCGCTTTTTGGCGTGATCATCGATTTAATATTATTGACACCCCAGGACACGTAGACTTTACTGTTGAAGTATCAAGATCATTACGTGTACTTGACGGTGCTGTTACAGTTCTAGATGCTCAAGCAGGTGTTGAGCCTCAAACTGAAACTGTATGGCGTCAAGCTACAGAGTATAAAGTTCCAAGAGTTGTTTTTGTTAATAAAATGGACAAAATCGGTGCTGATTTTGAACATGCAATCGGAACAATTCACAATCGTTTAGGCGCTAAAGCTAATGCAATTCAATTGCCAATTGGTGCTGAAAATGATTTTGATGGAATTATTGATCTAGTTGAAATGAAAGCTTATCATTTCGATGGTAATCCAGAAGAAACTTATAATGAAATTGAAATTCCAAGTCATTTAGTTGAAAAAGCTAACAAGATGCGAGTTGAACTTGTTGAAAGTGTAGCTGACTTTGATGAAGAATTAATGATGAGTTATTTAGAAGGTGAAATGCCTTCTGCTGAAAGATTAAAACAAGCAATTAGAAAAGCTACATTAACTGTTGAATTTTTCCCAGTATTATGTGGTTCAGCATTTAAAAACAAAGGTGTTAAATTTGTTCTTGATGCTGCAATTAACTACTTGCCTTCACCACTTGATATTCCACCAGTAGTTGGACACGACTCTGAAGGAAATGAAATAGTGAGAATTACATCTGATGATGAAGAATTTACTGCATTAGCATTTAAAGTTATGACTGACCCTTATGTTGGTAGATTAACATTCTTTAGAGTTTATGCTGGTACAGTTAAAGCTGGATCATATGTAAATAATGCAACAAAAGGTAAGAGAGAAAGATTTGGACGTATTCTACAAATGCACGCGAACACTCGTACTGAAATTGATGAAGTATTCGCTGGAGATATTGCTGCAGTTGTTGGATTGAAAGATACTACAACTGGAGATACATTAACTGATGAAAAAGATGATATTATCTTAGAATCAATGAATTTCCCTGAACCAGTTATTAACGTTGCTATCGAACCTAAAACAAAACAAGACCAAGACAGAATGGGGATTGCTTTATCTAAATTAGCTGAGGAAGATCCAACATTTAGAACTTATTCTGATAAAGAAACTGGTCAAACAATTATCGCTGGTATGGGTGAGTTACACTTAGATATTATTGTTGATAGAATGAGACGTGAATTTAAAGTTGAAGCAAATGTTTCAGCACCTCAAGTATCATATCGTGAAACAATCAGCAAAACTGCTGAAATTGAAGGTAAATTCGTTCGTCAATCAGGTGGACGTGGACAATACGGCCACGTTTGGATTAAGTTTGAACCAAATCCAGGTAAAGGCTTTGAATTTGTTGACAAAATTGTTGGTGGGGTTGTTCCAAGAGAATATATTCCAGCAGTAGGTAAAGGACTTGATGAAGCGTTAGAACAAGGTATTGTTGCAGGATATCCTGTAATTGATATTAAGGCTACATTATTTGATGGTTCATACCATGATGTCGATTCATCTGAAATGGCATTTAAAATTGCTGCATCAATGGCGTTAAAAGAAACTAAAAATGTTGGTGGTCCTGTAATCTTAGAACCAATCATGGACGTTGAAGTAGTAACTCCAAATGACTATGTTGGTAACGTGATTGGAGACTTAACTGCTCGTCGTGGTCGTTTAAGTAGCCAAGAAGGTAGAGGGAACGCTGTTGCTATTAGAGCTACTGTGCCTTTATCAGAAATGTTTGGATATGCAACTGCATTACGTTCAAATACACAAGGACGTGCTACATCAGGAATGCAATTCTCACATTATGAACCAACACCTAAATCAATCGCTGAAGAAATCATAAAAAAACGTAGCGGTAATTAATTGTTGCAAAATAAGACAATATATTATAAAATAATAGATGGACATATATAATAAAAATAAAAACCTAAAATAGGAGGAAAATAAAAATGGCAAAACAAAAATTTGAAAGAACTAAACCACATGTTAACGTTGGAACAATTGGCCACGTTGACCACGGTAAAACAACTTTAACAGCTGCAATCACATCAGTATTATCTGAAAAAGGATATGCACAAAAACAAGATTATGCTGCAATCGATAAAGCACCAGAAGAAAGAGAACGTGGTATTACTATTAATACTTCACACGTTGAATATGAAACAGATAAACGCCACTACGCTCACGTAGACTGCCCAGGACATGCTGACTATGTTAAAAACATGATCACAGGTGCTGCACAAATGGATGGTGGTATCTTAGTAGTTTCTGCTGCAGACGGCCCTATGCCTCAAACAAGAGAACACATCTTACTTGCTCGTCAAGTTGGGGTACCTAAATTAGTTGTATTCTTAAACAAATGTGACTTAGTTGATGATGAAGAATTATTAGACTTAGTTGAAATGGAAGTTCGTGAATTATTAAGCGAATATGATTTCCCAGGCGATGACATTCCTGTTATCCGTGGATCAGCTTTCCAAGCTTTACAAGGTGACGCTAAATGGACTGGAAAAATCTTAGAATTAATGGATGCTGTTGACTCATATATCGATAACCCAGTTAGAGATACTGACAAACCATTCTTAATGCCAGTTGAAGACGTGTTTACAATTACAGGACGTGGAACAGTTGCTACTGGACGTGTTGAACGTGGACAAGTTAAAGTTGGTGATGCTGTTGATATCATCGGTATTAAAGATACTAAAGGAACAACAGTTACAGGTGTTGAAATGTTTAGAAAATTATTAGACTATGCAGAAGCTGGAGACAACATTGGAGCATTATTACGTGGTGTTTCTCGTGATGACGTTGAACGTGGACAAGTATTAGCTAAACCTAAAACAGTTAACCCACATACTAATTTCGAAGCACAAGTTTACGTATTATCAAAAGAAGAAGGTGGACGTCATACTGCATTCTTCTCAAACTATCGTCCTCAATTCTATTTCAGAACTACTGACGTTACAGGTGTTGTAACTTTACCAGAAGGAACTGAAATGGTTATGCCAGGAGACAATACTGTATTAAACGTAGAATTAATTCACCCAATCGCAATCGAAGAAGGAACTAAGTTCTCAATTCGTGAAGGTGGACGTACAGTTGGTGCAGGTTCAGTTGTTAAGATTTTAAAATAATTAATAAATAATTATAAATTTAGATGCCTAAGAAATTAGGCATTTATTTTTTTAGGCTTTATTAACCAAAAAAACAATAAAAAAGGGTATAATAAATATAATAATTATTAATATGGAAGTGATTGTATGATAGATACACATGCTCATCTGAATGTTTCGGAGTATAATGATGATGTTAATGATGTAGTTAAAAGAGCAAAAGAGAATCAAGTTAAAAAAATTATCGTTGTTGGAATGGATCATGAAACAAGTTTAAAAGCGATTGAACTTTCTACAAAATATCAAGAATTATACGCAACTGTAGGAATTCATCCGGGTTATGTTAATGATTCTGATCATATGAAGCTAAATGGGCTTTATAATAATAAAAAAGTTATTGCTGTTGGTGAAATTGGTCTAGATTATTATTGGACTGATGACAATAGAGAATTACAAGAAAAGATTTTTGAAGAACAAATTCAAAAAGCAATTTTATTAAATCTTCCTGTTATTATTCATACAAGAAATTCATTTAATGAAGCATATGAAATAGTTAAAAAATATCAAGGCAAAGTAAGAGGCGTTTTTCATTGCTTTAGTAGTAATTATATTGATGCCTTAAAAGCGATTGAATTAGGATTCTTCATAGGTGTAGATGGGCCTATAACATTTAAAAATAACCAAATGTTAGTTGAAATTGTTCAAAATATTCCGTTAGAAAATCTGTTGATAGAGACAGATAGTCCATATTTAACACCAATTCCTTTTAGAGGTAAGCGAAATGAACCTGCAAATGTTTATTATGTTGCGCAAAAAATTGCTGAAATAAAAAATATAAGTTTTGATGAAGTAAAAAAAGTAACAACAAATAATGCAGTTAAACTATTTAATTTGAGAGGTGACAAATAATGAAAAAGAAAATATTTATAGTTATAAGTATACTACTTTTAGTAATAACTTTGGTATCTTGTAAAAGTTTATTAGGGGGTAATACTGCTAAATATTCTAGTAATGATGATTATGAGAAACTAGTTATTAATAACGCGGATAAAATTAATTCTACAACAGTTTCTTTAATAAACTCTGATAATGAAAATTCTGCAATTGGATCGGCAGTTGTTTATAAAAAAGATAAAGGATTAACAAAAGATACTTTTTATGCTATTACATCAGCAAATATAATTATTGAAAACGGAAAAAAATTACGTGTCTTAACTTCAAGAGCCTCAACATCTGAGGTTGTAACTAGTTATACATATAACGAAGAATATGGAATTGGTCTAATTGAATTTAAATCTAATTTCAAATTAAATGTTGCTGAGATTAGTGATGCATCAAAACTATCAAAAGTTGAGATTGGCCAAACGATAACTTCAATTGGAACAACAGCAAACCTAGATAACTTTAATACATTTAAAACAGGGATTGTAACTAATCTAGTTTCATACAATAATCTTCAAGATTATGCATTTACTCATGATGCTGCTAATAATGCTGGAGAATTAGGATCAGGTGTTTTTAACTTAGAAGGTAAGTTGATTGGTATAAATATTGAAAAGAAATATTATAAAACTAAACTTCTAAATGGTACATATAATGTTTTAGGACTTAATACAGCTGTTAAGATTGATCGAATTGCAAATTCATTAGATAGTTTAAAAATTGATGAACAATCTGTTGAATTACCAAATAGCTTCTTTGAATCAAATAATAATGAGTATAAAGAAACAAATTATAGTTCATATGAAAAAGCAATAATTGAAGTTAATAAAAAAGTAAGTCCTAGTATTGCAACAATTGTCCAAGGTGTGGAATATGCTACTGGACTAGTATACAAAAAAAATAATAATACATACTCTATTTTGACTAAAAAGTTTGAATCAACAATTGGTATGATAATAAGTGTTAATGGAAAAGAGTATAGCAATCTTAACCTTATTAATATTAATGATAAAATATCTGTTATTGAATTAAATACTGCTGATGATATTTTAGTTTATAATAGTACAGTAATTAATTCTAGCAAAGGGATAGAACTTGTTAACGGTCAAAAGATTCTAACTGTTGGAACAATTGATTCAAGATATGTAAATAGTTTGAATCAAGGAACTTTGTCTAAAAATGATTTTACAAATCAAATATTTATGCATGATGGTAAATTTAATTTAGGACAAGAAGGTGCTCCAATCTTTAACTTAAATGGTGAATTATTAGGGATTAATCTATACAAAGAAAATACCGTGACAACATCTGAAGGAGAAATAGTTGCTGAAGGATTAGGTTATGCATACAATATTAATTATTTGGTTCCTGAATTATTAAATCTTGAGAATGAGTTAGAAATTACAAATCTTTATCAATCAAATGTTGATTATGAAAAGAAAATAATTGATGTTGTTAATAAGGCATATGATTCAACAGTTACTGTTTCAACTGAAACAGGACATGGTTCTGGAATAATCTTTAAGAAAGAAGTAGTAAATAACGTTAATAGATATTACGTTTTAACGAACGAACATGTTGTTGAGAAAGCAAAAAATATTTCAATATCTTTCAATGGTAAAAACAACTATATTACTGCCCTTGATTATCAAACAACTACATTATATGATATGTCTATTGTAAGATTTGAATCAGTAAATGATTATCAAGTTTATAACTCGAAAGTTATTAATAATGATGAAAATATTGGATATTCTATAGGTCAAACTGCGATTGCTATTGGTACACCAATGAGTGATTCATTAAATGGTTATGTAACAGTTGGTAGTTTATCGACAACTGAAAAACAGTATAGAACAGTATCTAAACTTGGACTTATTCAAGATGTTGCTATTAATCCTGGTAATAGTGGTGGTCCATTATTTAACCTTAATGGCGAGTTGATGGGATTAAATGTTTCGAAATTATTAACATATGATACTTCTAAAGGAAGATTGTTTGCTGAGAGAGTTGGGACAAGTCTAAATATAAATGTTTTAAAAACACAAGTGAATTATAGTACATATTTAACAATGACTAAAACTCCAAAACTTGGTGTAAAAATTAGTCAAGTAGAAACATTAATTACTAATAAAACATTAAGTGAAGATGAAATGAATAAAATAGCTAGACATACTGATGGATTAGTTGTTGTTGGAACTGATGAGGCACGTGGATCATATAATCAATTACTTGAATATGATTTAATTATTGCTGCTGAAGGTAGAACTGTTAGAACACAAAATGATCTTGTAAATATTGTTTCAAATATGGTTTTTGGTCAAGAATATAGTGTGAAAGTATTAAGAAATGTTAATAACAAAACTCAAGAAATTACTGTCAAGGTCGTTATAAAATAATGATTCAAATAATTGAAAGTTTGAAAGAAAAACATTTGAAGATTGCTTTTGCTGAAAGTATGACTGGTGGATATTTAAGCGAATGTATTACTAGACATAATGGAGCAAGTCGTATCTTTAGTGGATCAATTGTTGCTTATACAAAAGATATGAAAATAAATATCTTAAAAGTAAAATCAAAAACTATTGATGAAAAAACAGTTATAAGTAATGAAGTTGCTACAGAAATGGTTTTAGGTTTAAAGAAGTTAATAGAAGCAGATATTTACATAAGTGTTACTGGTAATGCAGGTCCTACATATGATATTGGAACAAATAAATTTGAGTGTTATATTGGTTATTTATTTTTAGATGAATTTAAAATTATTCATCATATATTTGAGAATAATGATAGATTAGCTAATATTAAAAAAGTTGAAAAACTTATTGAAGAAGAAATAAAGAAAAGTCTAAGTATTTTGTGATAAACAGTGAATTTTAGGAAGTCTTGACTTTGAAGATTCGTATGATATAATATGGCTGAGATACAAAATAAAAAATAAAAGGAGAATTGATTATGAAAAAAGTATTTTTATTATTTTTTGCTTCAGTCGTTTTTATATTTTGTTCGGGATTCACGGTTCCAAACCATTTGTTAGAAAATGGTACTGCATATTAATCAGCCATGTGGATAAATGATAATTTGCCTGAAATCAGTAAAGCTGCTAATGAAGAAGGGTATGATATCTCTATTGAGACTTGTGTCATGCAGCCAATTTTAATTCATACAGAAAATGGTACTGAAGAAGGATATTTTATTGATTTTAATGATGACAACGGATATATTGTTGTAGGTGATAAACTTACAATATATGATTTGGTTTTTTTGCGGAACAATCGGTTGCCAAAGATGAGATATTGAAAGATTTTGAATACGATATTCATAATGGATATAATTATTATGGTAAAGAGTTGACAGATAATTCTGTAATTAACAATATCGAAATGGAAAAAATATCAAAATATGATGGTACAAATAGTGGTGGTTATATTACAGATTTACCGAAATATGTTGCCGATAGATATGGAAAGGAATATAAATTAAATGTCAGTAAGAGGGTAACTAATATGGATGGAGAACTCCAAACTGATAATTCAATTTATTATGAATCTAAAAACGGTTTTAGTTACTCTGAAGGTAATTGTGGATTGATATCAGCATTTAATTATCTCAAATATATGTATAATAACAGAGGTTTTAGCCGTATACCATATTCAAGTAAGATAAAATATGATGCTTCAATATTGGAACCGAAAATATATGATAAAAAACTTAAGGATTCAAATTATACTGTCAGAAATAATAAGAATATATCAAAGGCATTATCGGATATTAGACAGGAAGCTTATAGGATTAATGGTGGACCTGAAGGACTTACCGTTTGGGAATCTAGAAAATTACTTGATTACGCTATGAAAGAATATGGATATTCTACTAGATTCAAGGTTATAGAAATTTGGGACTATAATACAGTTACAAGTAGAATTGACAAAGGTCAAGGTTTATTATGGAGTGTTTTTGGGCACCAAACATACGGATCACATACGATGTTTGTGTCTGGATATAATACATATGTCAAAACAGGGAAATTTTTATGGTGGACAACTTATTCGTATAAAGAATTCTTCATATTAAAGGATGGACATTATAAGACAGATAAGTTTTATGATTTTAATGGCTTTAATGGTGGCGTGGTAGTAGGAGGATTTGTTGTTGAAAAATAATTTAAAAAAATCGCTTTTTTGTGTTTTGCTCATGTCAGCATTTATGCTAAGTTCGTGTAATAAGCCTCATAGGGTCAAGACTTATGGTATCAACGAAAAAGTTTTATTTATTGATGGGTTTCTGGATGGCAATATTCAAATGATTGAAGCAACAACTAATAATGAAATCACATATGTAGTATTCAGTTTAGAATTAATGGTTGAATCAACATTCAATGAAATTTTTTCAAATTTAGACATAACCATTAACCAGAAGGGATTCCAACTTAGATCGCATAAGTTAGATCAAAATGAAACCGTACTTCATAGTGATAGATTTCAAGTGATTATTGGTGATGATAATATAAGTTTAGCTGATTTGGATGATATTAGTTTTGCTACAGGAACTACAATAGTCAAATTCACTTGGAATAATATGGATTATAGTGATGAAAAAATCGACAAATGTTACTTTACAATTATCGGTTCCCTTCAAGCCAATTTTCAAGTTGTCTAGAAGATAAATTATCAGATTTATTATAGAATTATATAAAAAATGGATACTTCAAATTGAGGTATCCGTTTTTAAAAAGTTTCTAAAGAGTATTTTAATAAGCTCTTTAATTTTGCTAATATAAATATTAAACATAAGCAAAATAAATGATACGAATTTATTATCATAGTATAACCACACAAACTCTAAGTATTTTGTGATAAATGTTTGTATATACACAATTATTGTGTTATAATAACAAAGGCATATAAATATGTCCTTGTCTTGCAAAAGACCAATAGACCAGAAGGAGGAAGAAATAATGAAAAAGAAATACGAAGTAATGTATATTATTCGCCCAAACGTTGAGAGTGAAGGGGTTAAACAAATCGTTGACCGTTTTAACAATGTTTTCACATCACACGAAAGTGACGTAGTAGAACTTAAAGAAATTGGGTTAAAAGATCTTGCTTACGAAATAGATCATCATAAAAAAGGTTATTATGTTTGGCTTTTAGTTAATGCAACAACTGAAGCTATTACAGAATTTAACCGCCTTGTTCGTATCAATGAACAAGTTCTTCGTTTTATTGTAGTAAAAGAAGGAGAGTAAAATGATTAATAATGTTGTTTTAGTCGGGAGACTTACAAAAGATCCAGAGTTAAAAGTGACACAATCAAATACTCCATTTGTTAATTTCACTGTTGCAGTAAATAGAACATTTACTGATCAAACAGGAGAAAGACAAGCAGATTTCATTAATTGCATTGTATGGCGTAAACAAGCTGAAAATTTAGCACGTTATATGCGACAAGGATCTTTAGTTGGAATTCAAGGTCGAATTCAAACTAGAACTTTTGAAGGAGAACAAGGTACTCGTTATATAACTGAAGTAGTTTGTGATTCAATTCAATTTTTAGAAACTAAAGGTTCACAATCAGATAATAATACTAACAATAACAATGATGTTAATGATGAATATTATGAAACTAGTAAGAAACTAGTTGCAGAAGAAGATTTACCATTTTAAGGAGGAAAAACTAACATGCAACAACAAAAGCGTGGAGGCTTCAAAAGACGTCGCAAGGTATGCTACTTTACACAAAATAAATTTACTCACATCGATTTCAAAGATGCTGATTTATTAAGACGTTTCATTAACGAAAGAGGTAAGATTTTACCAAGAAGAGTTACTGGAACAAGTGCTAAATGGCAAAGACAATTAGCAATAGCTATTAAAAGAGCACGTCATATGGCCTTATTACCATTCGTAAACGAATAAAAAAAATTTAAAACCACATTTTTTGTGGTTTTTTTGTTATAATATAGGAAATTTATTAAAAGAAGGTGTTTAACATAATGAGTAAAGTAAGATTAGAAGATGATTTTTATTTATATGAAAATCAAGGATGGTTAGACGAAGCAGTAATTCCAGATGATAAACCATTAACTGGATCTTTTGTTGAGATTATGATTGAAAACGAAAAGAAACTTATGAATGATTTGAAAGAATTCGCTTTAAATGGAGTTGATCAAAAAGTCTACAATGATAAACTTTTTGATGTTTTTATTAAGCTATATAAAAAAGCTATTAATAAAGAGCAACGTGATAAAGAAGGAAATGCTATAATCAAAGAATATGTTAATAAGATATTAAAAGTAAATGATTATAAATCATTTCAAGAATTAATTATTGAGTTTATTAAAGTTGGTTTTCCAAGTTTTCTATCATTAGGTATTCAAAGTGATATGAAAAATGCCTCAATAAATACTTTATATCTTGGAACACCAGGAATTATTTTACCAGATAAAGGATATTATGATGAAAGTAATCCTGCTTTTAAAACTGGAGAAATGTTAATTGCTAAGTATAAAGAAGTACTTAATAGATTGTTTGATTTAGTAGAAATTAAAGATGGAGATAAAATATTAAATCAAGCATTAGAGTTTGATAAATTATTAGTTCCAATTACGAAAACATCAGAAGAAAAATCTGATTATGTTAAATCTTATAATCCTTATGAGTTAGAAAAATTAACTCGTAGTACAAAACTGATTTCGCTAGAAAAAATAATTGAATCACTTATAAGTGTTGAAGTTAAAGAAGTCATTGTTACTAATCCAAAGTTTATTGATAACTTAAATGATTTAATTGAAGGTAATTTAGAATTGATTAAAGGATGGCTTGTTAGTAAACTAGTATTTACATTAGCGGTAAGTGGTTTTGGAACTGACGAATTAAGACTTATAGGATCTGAATATAGCCTACTTTTAACAGGACAAAAAGAAGCAACAAACTTTGATAAGTTTACATTTAATTCATTATCAGGAGAATTTGGTGATGTTGTAGGTCTTTATTTTGGGAAAAGATATTTTGGAGAAAAGGCTAAAAAAGATGTTGAGTCAATGGTCCAAGAATTTATAGATGTATATAAAAAGAGATTAAGTAATATTGATTGGCTTTCAAAAGAAACAGTTGATAAAGCTTTGGTTAAGCTATCAAAGATTACTGCAATGATTGGTTATCCAGATAAGGTTAATCCTATATATGAAAGATTTGTTTTAAAAGAAGAACTTTCATTTGCTGAAAATATGATTGAATTCTATAAGGTTCAAATTGAACACGAGTTTTCTAAGTATGGAAAAGAAGTTGATAAAAAGATTTGGCATATGGGTGCACATGTCGTTAATGCGTATTATGAACCAATGAATAATCAAATTGTTTTTCCAGCAGGAATTTTACAACCTCCGTTTTATTCTTATAATCAAACTAAGGGAGAAAATTATGGTGGAATTGGTGCAGTTATTGCACATGAAATAACTCATGCTTTTGATACTAATGGAGCAAGAATTGATGAATTTGGTAATATTAATAATTGGTGGAAAGAAGAAGACTTCGAAGCATTTAATAAGCGTTCAGAAGCGATGGTACAATTATTTGATGGCTTAGAAGTTCCAGGTTCAAATGCAAAATGTAACGGTAAATTAACAGTTACTGAGAATATTGCTGATGCTGCAGGTTTATCATGTGCTTATGAAGCTGGAATTAAGCATAAAGAATTCGTTCCAAGTGACTTTTTCAAAGGATGGGCACACATTTGGAGATTTAAAGCAAATCCTTCATACATTGAATTGTTAGCTAATATTGATGTTCATTCACCTGGCTACTTAAGAGGACTTGTTCAATTGAAGAATTTTAAACCTTTTAGTGATTATTACAAAATAAAAGCAACAGATGGAATGTATATACCGAAGGATAAGCAAGTATCAATATGGTAAGATAAAATTATAAAAGTAGATTTAGTATGAGAAGATTGAGATTCTAAACTAAATCTATTTTTTTAAACAAATAATATATTCCTTGTGAATGATTAAGAGTATAAAAAGGATGGGTAGTACTTATGAAAAAAATAAGATGGGCAATTTGTGGTCTTGGAACAATTAGTAAGAAATTTTTAAAAGCAATCAAACTTACTGAAGGAAATGAAGTGGTAGCATGTGCTTCATCAGATAAAGCTCGTGCTGAAAAATATGCAAAAAAATACGGTATAAAGATTTTTGGTACTTATGAAGAGATTGCATCTTCAGGAGAAATAGATGCAGTTTATATTTGTAATAATATTAGTGATCATTATCGATGTTCAAAACTGTTTTTAAGTCATAATGTAGCGGTTTTATGTGAAAAAGCTTTTACTCAAAATGTTCATGAAGCTAAATCTTTAATAGCATATGCTAATGAAAAAAATACACTGATTATGGAAGCAATGTGGACTAAGTTTTTGCCAACAACACAAAAAATTATATCAATTATAGAATCAAAACAACTAGGAAGTATTATTGAAATAAATGGGGCGTTTCACGTTGATAAAAGATTTGATAAAAAGAGTCGTAGTTTTGATAATGTAAGAGGTGGAGGTTCTGTACTTGATCTCGCTGTTTATTTAGTTTCCTATTCGCAGTTTTTATTAGGAATGCCAAAGGAGATAACAGTAAATGGAAAAGTAAAAAATGGTGTTGATTTAAAATGTGATGTTTCAATGTACTACGAAAGTGCTATTGCAAAGTTTACAACATCAAGTGTTAATTTTTTTAAGATGTATCTAAAGATTATATGTGAACAGGGAACTATAGATGTTCCGATGTTTATGCAAGCAAATCATTTTACTGTTAAACAAGGAAAAAAAGTAGAAAAATATAAGTATAAGTTTAAGAATGGATTTCAATATGAGATACTTCATTTTAGTGATTTAGTGAGATTTAATAAAAAAGATAGTGATGTTAGATCAAATAAAGAAACAATAGATGTAATGGAAATTCTTACTTCAATTAATAATAAGTTAGGTGTTTCATTTAAAATGAAAGAATAATGCCAAAAAATTTATTTTTTTCTTTTTCTAAATCAGTTGTTTACGATATGAATGTTAACAAAATTATGATAAAATAATAACGAGGAATAATCTTTAATAATTAAGGATTTGAAAGGCTGTTTGATAATATGAAGAAGTTTTTACCTATTTTAATATCAATATTAGTATTTATTTTAACAATTGTCTTTTTTTATACGCCACTACAACAAGTTTTTAAAACTGATATGAGAGCATTTGTTGGGTTTATTTTAGTGTTTGTTGCTGATATCATGCTTACCGTAGTTATATTTTTATATGTGAACTATAATCAAAGAAGACGAATAAACAAACTTAAAGAACGATTAAAAATGTGGACCGATTTATCTTTATATGTAAACAAAGCTGGTGATGAAGTTTTTAATGAACTTCCAATAGGTGTAATTATTTATGATAAAGATTTTGAGATTAAGTGGACAAATCCATATACACTGGAAATATTTAATACTAAAAAATTAGTTGATGAAGATATAAAAACGATTAGTGAGAAACTTCAAGTTATTGTTGAATCAAAAAAATCAAAAGGAATAATTGAAATAAATAGTGAGTTATATGATGTTATTAATCGAAGTGAAGAACATTTTATTTATTTATTCAATGTTACAGAACGTGAAAGAATAAAGAGTAAGTACAATAATCAATTGCCAGCAATGGGAATAATTTATTTTGATAATTATGAAGAATCTTTAGGTAACTTGGATGTTTCCCTACAATCAAGTATTAAGGGAGAATATTTAGCTGCAATTGATGATTGGTTAACTAAATATGACGGATATTTAAAACCTTATACAGGTGATAGAATTATTTTTATGGTGTATCGAAAAGATTTAAGTCGAATGATTATTGATAAATTTGATATTCTTGAAAAAATCCGTTCAATTTCAAGTAAAAATAATGTTAGAGTAACATTATCAATTGGTGTTGCATCATGGGATGTTAATTATGATGATTTAGGAACATACGCTCAAAATGCAATAGATTTAGCTGAAAAGCGTGGTGGAGATCAAGCAGTAGTAAATATTCAAAATCAAAAAATTGAGTATTTTGGAGCTAAAAGTGATGCATCTGCAAAAAGTTCAAAAGTTGGAGCTCGTGTTAATGCCCAGACTTTAAAAGAATATATCAAGAAAGCTAGTCAAATTTTTATTATGGGTCATGATCAAACGGATTTAGATTCATTTGGTTCAATGTTAGCTGTTTATTATATGGCAAAAATAGATAACAAGAAAGTTTATAAGCTATATGATGAAGACAAACTTGATATGACTGTTAAAAAGGTTTTAAAAGAGATTAAGACTGTTGATCCAAAGCATACAGTATTTGAGAATGTGATTGATACTAACAAAGCTTTAGAGATTAATGATGAAGAAACATTAGTGATTATTGTTGATACACAATCACCAAAGATAGTCATAAGTAAAGAAGTTTTAGAAGCATCTAAAAAAGTAATAGTTATTGATCATCATAGAGTTGGTGATGATGGCTTTGATTCAATCTTCTCATATATTGAACCGTATGCATCATCAACAATTGAACTTGTTATGGAATTAATATCATTTTATGATGAAAGCATAAAGTTTACTAATTTAGAAGCAAGCATTATGTATGGTGGTTTAGTACTTGATACTAATAATTTTACAACTAGAACCGGTGTGAGAACATTTGAAGTTGCTTATAAACTTAGAGAGTTAGAAGCTGATCCAGAGTTAGTTAAATCATGGTTAAGAAAAGATTTAGACAGAACTTTAGGTATTAATAAGTTATTAAGTACAGCAAAAGTTTATTTAAGTAGATTTGTTTTTATGATTTCAAATGAAGAGCAGGAAGATCGAGTTATTTTAGCACAAACTTCAGAAGAAGCATTATCAATTGAGGGAGTAGATGCTGCATTTACGATTGCTCCTGTTAATGGTGTTCCATCAGTTAGTGCAAGATCAATTAGTGGTATTAATGTTCAATTAGTTATGGAACACATTGGCGGTGGAGGTCATATTAATAGTGCTGCTGCACAAATTAAAGATAAGACCGTTGATGAGGTTTATAAAGAAATAAAAGAGTTCTTAGATATGGAATATGGTACGGAGGGTGAAGAAATGGATATAATTTTATTAGAAGATGTAAAAGGTCGTGGAAAGAAAGACGATGTAATAAAAGTAGCTTCAGGATATGCTAATTTCCTTATTAAACAAGGAAAAGCAATACTTGCTAATGATGAGAATGTTAGAATTTTAAGAGATGCGCAAGCAGAAGAAAAAAGAAAAAATGATGAGCATCTAGAATTAATGAAAAAATTAAAAGCAGATATTGAATCAAAAAGTGTTACAATTGAAATTCAAAAAGGTAAAGATGGTAAATTATTTGGAAGTGTTACTTCAAAAGGAATTGCAGAAGAGTTTGAAAAACAAAATGGAATTTTAATTGATCGTAAAAAGATTGACTTACCAGCCGAAATTAATTCAGCAGGAATTTATACGGCAATTGTTAGCCTACATAGAGATGTAAAAGCAAATATTGAAATAAATGTAATTGAAAAGCAGGGATAATATGTCTAAAGCATTACCACATCATTTAGTTGCAGAACAATCAGTTTTAGGATCTGTATTTTTAGATCCTAAAAAAATAGTTCATGTAATAGATAAATTAACAATTGAAGATTTTTTTGATTTAAAACATCAATTAATATACCAAGCAATGATTCAAGTAAATAGTGATGATTTAAGTATTGATTATACTAGTGTTATGGCAAAACTTGAACAAGCGAAAAACCTCGGTAAAGCAGGAGGTTTAGAATATCTCTTAGAATTGTCTGATTTTGTTCCATCAACAACTCATCTTGATTCACATATTGATTTAGTAATTGACGGATCACTAAAGCGTCAAGTAATTGATGTCAGCAGTAATATTTTGAAATCAGGTTATGAAGAAGATATTGATGCAAATGAATATATTGCAAAAGCAGAAGAACAAATCTTCCAAATTGCTCAAAAACGTAAAACTAGTGAATTTTCACATATCGCTAAAGTTATTGAGGAAGTTCGAGAAAAAATCGAGAATAACAAAAATAATAAAGGCGGAATTACCGGTTTAAAAACAGGATTTACACATTTGGATCGTGTTACAGCAGGTCTTCAACCTGAAGAATTACTGATACTTGCTGCAAGACCATCAATGGGTAAGAGTGCTTTTGCACTTAATCTAGCATTGAACATTGCTAAAAGAAATCGTGATTCAAAAGCATGGGTAGCGATATTCAGTTTAGAAATGAGTAACGATCAATTAGCAACAAGAATGTTAAGTTCTGAAGCAGATATTGATGCTGGAAGATTAAAGTCCGGAAATCTTGATGGTAAAGACTGGGCTAATTTAACAGCAGGGAAAATGGTTTTAGAAAATTTAAATATTGTTTTTGATGATTCAGCAGCAGTTTCTGTCTCTGACATTAGAGCAAAATGCCGTAAACTTAGCCAAGAAGGTAAACTTGATTTCGTAATTATTGACTATTTACAGTTAATTAAAGGTGAATCTAAAAATGGAAATAGACAAGAAGAAGTTGCAAAGATTTCTCGTAGTTTAAAGCAAATGGCGAGAGAATTAAAAATTCCAGTTTTAGCTTTATCACAATTATCTCGTGCTGTTGAAACAAGAGATGACAAACGTCCTGTTCTTGCGGATTTACGTGAATCAGGAAGTATTGAACAAGATGCCGATATTGTTCTATTCTTATTTAGACAAGACTATTATGAACGTGATCCAGAAAAGAAAACTGGGGATGTTGATTTAGGTATTGCGAAAAATAGACAGGGGCAATCAGGAATTGATTTACACTTTAAATTTGATCCAGCGTACTCAAGATTTACAACCAAAGAAGAACGCGATGATGATTATACTACAAGAGACTAGTTATATACTAGTCTTTATTTTTAGGAGAACATAATGAAATCAATCGAAATAATTAAAAATGTATTTAGTGACTATAAGTTATTGTTTAATGAGAATAACAATAGCGATTATGAAGGGTTTGTTTTTGAATCATTAAATAGAACATATCGTTCGAGGTTATGTAAAAAAACACCGAAAAAAGTTGGATACTTTGTTGCAATTTGGGAAAAAGATAGTAATAATAAAAATACTGCATTTAGTTCAGAGGATAATGTTGATGCATACATCATTAATATTATCGATGAAAATAGAAAAGGATATTTTTTGTTTCCAAAAGATATTTTAATTAGTAAAAAAATATTAAAAGATAAAAATCAAAATGGTAAAATGGCATTTAGAGTATATCCTAGTTGGATAAATGAACTAAATGATACAGCTAAAAAAACTAAAGAATGGCAAAATAAGTATTTCATTGATTTAAGTAATAATTGAAACGTTTAGTATCGCTAGAATGAACAAGATAGGTTTTAATATATAGGTGAAAATGATATAATTAATACAATTAATCAAACTTGTAAAGGGGAAAAAGATTTTAATAATCTTGATAGTGAGTATGAATTGTAGAAAATGTTTAAAAGAAACTCCTGATGAATCAAAGTTTTGTATACATTGCGGAGAAAGTACTGAAGAAAAAATAGTTACATGTCCTAATTGTAGCGAAACTATTGTTGAAGGTGCTATGTATTGTCATTCGTGTGGGGTAAAAGTTAAGGAATATAATCATTCAGTAGAGAGAAGAGATTTAAAGAAAAAAAGAAATTACTTTGTTAGTGCTAAAAAATATATCATAGGATCATTAAGTATATTACTAAGTATATTATTAGTAATTAGTCTTTTTGTTTCAAATGGAAATGCAAAAATAAATAATAATTCAACTACGATATCTGGGAATGATAAAGTGGAGATTAATTATAATTTTATTAAGAATATTTCTGGTATTAAGTACTTGTTTATGGAAAAAACAATGAGTGAGCTTACAATCGAAATGAATGAGTATGCATCAGAAATTGCAGATAAGTATGATCTTGACCAATCAAATGTTAGTGATCAAAAAAAACTTAGCGAATTAATGATTAAAAAATTCAATCCTGCTATAATATATTCTATTAATGAGTATTCGGAAATAACAACAATCCAAAAAGTATTTTTTATAATACTAGTTATTACACAACTTCTAACAGTTATTTTAATTCCATTTTTATTAATATATGGCATTTTGATTATGTTTGGTAAAGATAAAAAGTTCTTTAAAGTTAATGATGTCCTTCAGTATCTAACATTTGTTGGATTAGGATTAGTATTTATTGCAAATCAATTATATGTTTCATCCAATAGATATGTTGTTTCTTCAAGTACATTGGTATTGTTCATTATTGGTTTGATAAGTGTTTTTTCGTACAAACTAGTTGATTTAATTTTATCAAAAAGAATTAATTTTAAAGGGCTTATTAAAACTAGTGTTTCGGTTATTTTTTCAATTACAGTATTTATTTTAGTTGTTAATTCAGGAATTAGATATAATTATCAAAGTAAGCCAAATAGTGGAATAAAAAAAAGTATTGCAATTACTGAGACAGCAAAAAGTTTTACAGGTACTATGGATAAGTTAGTGCCAGGACAAAAACTTAATATAAAGAGTGAAGAATTAAAGCAAAGTTTCTTTCAAATTATTGAATATTCACCTAATTCAAGAACAACAAAAGATTTATTACATTTAATGGATAGTAACACTTGGGCAATTGTAGATGAGACTGGTAGTGATATGGATGTTCTTGTAACACTTACAAGTATTATTTCTATTACGACATTTATTGTTTTAGCGACTATTGTATTAATTGTTATGTTAAGATTTATCTATCAACCAGAAAAGAAAAGTAAATCTTTATTATCACTTCAGATTATAAGTTTGATGCTTATTATTGCTCAAATAGTATTATTAATTATTACCTCTATGACAATGAATCAGTATTTTGGATTCTTTGATTTAGATAGAGGGACTAGAACATTATATACATCAGTTAGTATCGCTCAATATTTTGGATTAGTAATTACAATTGGATTTCTAGTGTTTAATATAGTATATAAAGATAAAAGAAAAAATTATTAATAAGAGTATTCAAGATAAGCTAGAATATATAAAACTAAAAGTTGATACCTATGTTAGTAGATGACTATTGCGTTCAATGATAAGAATAGAGTTAGAGAATAAATGAATACAAAACAAGTATAGTTTGAAATATAACAATGCTTGTTTTTTTTACTAGACAATATAAGAATCTTTATTGAGTAGAAGAAGTAATATCAACAAAAGGATTATTCTCAGAAAATTTAGCGATATAGTTATAAAAATAACGACTAATTTTTTAATAAACTATAATAGAATTAAATAGTATGTCAAAAACATCTTATAAACCTTTAATTATTATTAAAAAAATGTTATAATAAAATAAAATTGAAAAGGAGAAAAGATTAATTATTTAATCTTATATTTAAACATGAGATGTATAAAATGTTTTAAAGAAATTCCTGATGATTCAAAATTTTGCATGTATTGCGGGGAAGATACATCAATAGCGAAAGAAGTAAATTGTAATGTGTGTGGAAGCGAAATTCCTGATGGAGCATTATTTTGTCCAACTTGTGGTGCTAAAGCTAAGTCTATAGAATCAATAGATAATGAAAATACTAAGTCTAGAAAAAAAGTGAGTGATGTCATAGCTAGATATTTAAAAAGTTCAATTAGTATTATCTTTGGTATGATACTTTTAATTGCATTATTTTTACCAACAGTCAAGTTTAATTTTAGCGACTTGAGTCCAGAGATTAATAATATTAAACTAGATTTATCATTTAGTTTTACTAAAAATATTGTTGGTATAAAGTATCTTTTTGAAGATAATACGTTTGAAGATTTTTATGAATATGTAGATGAAGAAGTAGGTTATATAGCTGATAGATATGACTTGAATCCAGAAAATCTAAATGACAGGAAAAAAATAGCTGAGATCCTTGTAGATAGAATTAATCCTGCATATCTTTATTCGATTCAGGAGTATTCGGAGATTACTACTATTCAGATATTTTTCTTTGTTGTCCTAGTGATTAGTCAAATGTTGTTATTAGTTTTAATTCCATTTTTAATAATAATTGGAATTATATCATTAGTAAGTAAAGATGAATCTGTAAATAAAGGTAACAATATTGTTCAATATTTAAGTTTTGTAGCATTAGGATTAGTAATGATTTGTAATGGTTTATTTCTTGCGACAAATAATTTTGAACCAACATCAACTTCATTAACAATTATTGCTATAATGGCATTAATTATGCTTGCATTTAAAATTTTTGAAAAGATAGTAAACAAACAATTTATCTTAAGAAACTTAATAAAAAGTGTTTTAATGTTATTAGGTACATCATTAGTATTCTTATTAGTAATTAATACCGGAATTAAATATCAGTACAAATACCAAAATACAAATTCAACTAAAAAAGAGTTAATTGTTACCGAATCTGCTAAGAGTTTTTCAGGTACATTAGATAAGATTATCCTTGATAATAATTTAGAGTTAACAAAAGAATTTCTAATTGATAGTTTCTTTGATATAGTAGAAAGTAATTTAAGTAAGAAGACTAAAATATACCAAACTAAATTTATAGGTAATAATGCATGGACTGCTGTTGAAGAAGCAGGTAGTGAAATGAAAATACTTATTACTTTAACAGCAATAATTTCTATTGCCACTTTAATTGTTTTAGCAACAGTTTTATTAATGGTTTTAATTAGATTTGTTTATCAAGCTGAAAATAGAAGTTTATTTTTAAATTCATTACAGATATTGGGTATAATACTAATAATTGCTCAAATTACATTATTGATCATAACATCACTTACAATGAATCAATATTTTGGTTTCTTTGGATTAGATAAAGGAGTAAGAAGTGTTTATACATCAGTAAGTATTGCACAATATTTTGGATTAGTATTGACTATTGCGCTTTTAGTCTTTAATATAGTATTTAAAGAAAAGAGTAAGAATAGTTAGGAGAATTTATAATGATTGTAATTGTTGGAGCGAGTGCAAGTGGGAAAACAGAAGTATCAAAAATACTAGTTGAAAAGTATGGATTTATGAAATGTGTTACAACGACTACAAGATTAAAAAGAATAAATGAAGTTGATGGAATTGATTATCATTTTTTAACAAAAGAAGAATTCAAGTTATTAATTTCAAAAAATGCGTTTGTTGAATATGCAATTTATCAAGATAATTTTTATGGTATAAATAAGAAAGATATTAATAAAAATGCTTTAGTTATTGTAGAACCAAATGGAGCAAATGAATTAATAAGAAAAATGAAAAATAATGTTTTTATTGTTTTTTTTGAGTCACAAAAAGATATAAGAAGTAAACGAATGTTTGAACGTGGTGATAAAATAGACGATATTCAAAAAAGGTTACATAACGATGAAAAAATATTTAATAAAGACAATTTATTGAAAGTTGATTTGCATATTGAAAATGATGATCATAATTTAAGTGAAATATCAAAAATTATTAAAGATGAATATGAAAAATATATAGAAAAAAACCTTGGTTAGTAATTATTCTAATCAAGGTTTTTTGAATTTAATAGTGATTTAATTTCTGCTAATTTATCATGTTTTCCAAGTTTTTCTAATATTTCAAATAGTGTGTCAAAGTTTCCAACATCATACCAAACATAATCAACAGGAATTAAAAACATGTTTTGTTCTTTTTCTAAAACACTTCTTGAAAATGATGATTTCAAGGTGTTGTTAAAATAATCAAGTGTTCCAATTTCCTTATTATCAAGTTTTTGTAATAATTCATATTGAATAGGTAGTTGATTTGCAACACTGTTGAAAATATTTTCTTTAGTTGCAAGCATAATACCATTATTCCAATAATAATTAGAGTCATTGTATATCTTAGACGCAATTTCAATTTGAGGTTTTTCAACAAAACTTTCAATATTTAACAAGTTGTTTTTACTTACAGTTTTTATATAACCAAATTGAGTACTTGGAAACGTTGGACGTACACCATATAAGACATAGTGTTCTTTTGTTTTTATTAAGTTATACCCATCAGTTACTGATTTTTTAAAATTATCATAATCATCGATATAATGATCAGAAGGTAAAATTAAAAATGTTGGATTACCACCTGTTATATTAGAAATTACTGAAACAGCATGTGTTATAGATGCAAGTGTTTCCTTCATTTCTGGTTCTAATATAATATTTTTTTTATTTAAAAATGGGAATTCATTATATGCTAAATCTTTGTGGGCTTGATTAGTTACTACATAAATATTTTCATCGTTTATAAATCCCCTTACACGATCAACGGTGTCTGCAACTAATGAATTTTTAGTTATTAATTTTAAGTATTGTTTTGGTGTTTCTTCAGTTGAAAGTGGAGCGAGTCTTGTTCCTTTTCCACTTGCTAGAATTAATGCAATTAACATTTTATCCTCCATTTATTGTATTTTGTTATATAATTATAGCATAGATTATACATATAATCACATGTTATAATGATAATATGAAGATTGTGATTTTACTTTTTGAATAAAAACAAGTAGAATTATGAAGGAGGCGATTTAATGAGATATAGAATTGCTATTGTCGAAGATGATCCAAATAGTGCTGATGCAATTAAAAATTACATTACTAGATATTCAAAAGAAACAAACACTCAGTTTGAATTTTTTCTGTATCGTGATGGTGATGAAATAACATCTGATTATGAAGCTAAATATGATATTATTTTTCTTGATGTTGAAATGCGTAGATTAGATGGAATGAGTGCAGCACAAAAAATTCGAGAGTTTGATTCGGATGTTATAATTATTTTTATTACTAACATGAGTCAATACGCAATAAAAGGATATACTGTAGATGCATTAAGCTTTTTATTAAAACCAGTACCTTATTTCGCATTTGTTCAAGAATTAAAAAAATCATTAGACAAGATAAAAAAGTTTAAACAAAAAAAATATATTTTAATACCGGATGAAAATGGAATTAAAAAAATATCATCGAATGAAATTCTTTATATCGAAAGTATTAAGCATGATTTATTAATAGTTACTAAAGATAAAAGTTATCGTATACGTGGAACACTTAAAAAAATGGAAGAAGAACTTGAACGACATGATTTTAATCGAAGTAATAATTGCTATTTAGTTAATTTATCATATGTTGATGGAGTAGTTGACGATTTTGTTATGATAAGAGATGAAAAATTGAAAATATCACGTCCAAGAAAGAAACAGTTCATGGAAGAATTAGCTACGTATTTAGGTGGCAAAATATGATGACATTGTTTGCAACGGAGGAAATTGTTTTAAATATTCCAAGAATATATACTGTTCTTGCTGAATGGTTAGCATGTCTTTCATATATTTATTTTAGTCCGAAAAGATTTAGTCGTGCAAAAACAATTATCTTTAGTATAATTGGATTATTAGTAATGACAATGTTTCATTTATGGTCTGATACATGGAACATAAACTTTTGGATACTTGGTATGATTGTTGCTGTTTTAATTATGTATGGTTTTGTTATGCTTATTTCAAAATCAAATCCATTTACTGCAGGATACATAACAGTGATTGCATTTATTATGTCTGAATTTGCTGCTTCACTTGAATGGCAAATTGAACATTTTATAATTACAAATTCATCAAGAGATAATATATTTATAAAGATATTAATATACTCACCAATTAAAATCTACCATTTAAGAATAAGTTTTACATTAATAATAACGTATGCGTTAATATTCATTGCTATTTTTTATTTGGAAAAAAGATATTGGAAACGTAAACAAATGTTTAATGCAAAGAAAAATGATTTATTAGCGGTAGCTGTAGTAGGTATTTTAGTATTTTCAATATCTAATATAAGTTTTTTGAATATAAACACGCCAATTACAAGTAATAATCCAACAGAAATGTTTTATATAAGAACTTTAGTTGATTTAGCGGGAATTGTTATTTTATATTCACAACGAGAACATAAATATGCAACACAAAAAAGTATGGAAGTCTATACTATGAACAATTTACTTGATAAACAATATGAACAATATCGTGTTTCAATGGTTTCAACGGATATAATAAATCAAAAATATCATGACTTAAAACATCATATTAGTGTAATAAGAGCTGAAACAGATTATGATAAAAAAATGGGATATATTGATGATTTAGAAAATTCAATTAAACAGTATGAGAGTAATTATCAAACTGGGAATAAAGTTTTAGATATTATATTAGGCTCTAAACACGATATTTTTGTTGAAAATAAAATTAATTTCACATGTGTTGCTGATGGAACGCTTTTAGATTTTATTGAAGTTATGGATTTAGTGTCAATATTTGGTAATGCATTAGATAATGCAATTGAAAATTTAAAAGAAATTAATGATCCTGAAAAAAGATTAATGAAGTTAGCAATTTTTTCACAAGCAAACTTATTAATGATTAGAATTGAGAATTATTATCAAAACAAATTAAAATATGAATATGGTAACTTAGTGACAACTAAAGGCGATAATAGTTATCATGGCTATGGTATAAAAAGTATTAGAAGTGCTGTCGATAAATATGGAGGGTCATTAACAATAAATACAGAATCAAATTGGTTCACAATAATGATTTTGATTCCGATTACTCAAAATTAAATAAAGGGGAAATAAAATATGATAGCATACAAATAATTTGATGCTTATTATACTTGTTTTAATATAGCGATAAGTTTAAAAAAACTATCGCTTTTTATGTTTTAAGATTATTATTTAGCAAAAAGCATTGAAAAAATGATAAATAGAACATAGTAGAAGTTTTTATAGATAAATAATTTGATTGATAAAATGCTTAAAATGTTAACACAACTTATGACAGTAAAATAACAAATTATGCCAACATATACCAAAGGAAAATCCTTTTTGTTATACTTTGATGTGAAAGAACATTGCGGCTAAAATTTGGGTTTTGAATTAAGAGACCTAATTTTTTCTAAAGTATTTGAAAGCGTTATCTTTTGTTAATGAACGAGATTTGCTTAATAGAAATGTGTCGTAGATGTGTGTTTTCAAGTTTTAATTAAATATTCTTTAGAGGAGGAAAAAAATGAAAGGTTTAATTAAAAAAATGACTATGATTGTATTGTCAGGATTTTTACTTGCTGTTGCAGTACCAGTTGCAGCACAAAAATTCTATACTGACTTTACAAGTTATGAAGATGTATTAGATGCTGGTTATAAACTTAATGAAGAGATTGCCAGTGAGGGGTTTGTTCTACTAAAAAATGAAAATGAATCATTACCTTTAGTAAAAAATTCTAAAATTAGTGCATTTGGTAAAAACACTGTGAATCCAGTTTATGGTGGTAGTGGATCAGGTTCTGGTAGTACAAAAAACAGAGTTGATTTCTACACAGCATTAAGAAATGCGGGATTTGATGTAAATAAAGTACTAGAAAATTTTTATCTAAATAATGGAGCATCTGGTTCAGGTAGACCAGCAAGCCCTGGTATGTTTACATCAGTGTTGTCAGGATTTGCAACAGGTGAAACACCAATTGATAAATACACAAGTAGTGTTGAAAGTAGTTATTCTGTATTTAATGATGCAGCAGTAATTATGATTTCTAGAATTGGTGGTGAAGGTTATGACTTACCAGTTAATAGCCGTAAAAATTGGACTAGTACAGAACCAGTTGAAGGTGTTGCAGAAGGTGCACATGAAAACCATTACTTACAACTTACAAAATATGAAGAAGATTTAATTAAATATGTTGATAGTAAATTTGAAAATGTAATTCTGATTATTAATAGTAGTAATACTATGGAATTAGGATTCGTTCAAGATATGCCAGAAATTGATTCTGCAATTTGGATTGGTGGTCCAGGTGCAAACGGATTAAATGCATTAGGTAAAATCTTGAATGGTGAAGTAAATCCATCAGGTAGATTGACAGACATCCATGCACGTGATTTCAAAAAAGATCCAACATGGTTCAACTTTGCTAAAAATACACAAAACACTGAAGGTAATCAATATGTTGTAGATGGAAAAACTCAACCATACTACTATGTTGATTATGAAGAAGGTATTTATTTAGGGTATAAATATTATGAAACAAGAGCAGTTGAAGAAGAAAATTCGGAAACTTGGTACAACGAAAATGTTGTTTATCCATTTGGTTATGGACTAAGTTATACTAACTTTACTTGGGAAATTGAAGGAGCAGGAAATGAAACTCCTATTGCTCTTACAGCTGATACTGAAATTGCAGTAAAAGTAAAAGTGACAAATAATGGATCAGTTGCTGGTAAAGAAGTTGTTCAATTATACTATACTGCACCATATACTAATGGTGGAATTGAAAAAGCTCACGTTGTATTAGGAGCATTTGAAAAAACTAAATTATTAAAACCAGGACAATCACAAACTGTTGAATTAAAATTAACAGCAAGAGATATGGCATCATACGATTATACTGATGCAAATAATAACGGTAAAACAACTTGGGAATTAGATAATGGTGAATACGGAATCAAAGTTATGAAGAATTCACATGAAGTTGTTGGAGAAATTAAATACAATTTAGCAACAACAGTAGCTTATGAAAATGATGAAGTAACAAATGAAGTTATTAAAAATAGATTCGATGATGTAAGTTTTGATGTTATTACTCCAGAGTCAACAACATCAAGAAATAGCAAATCAATTTCTGAAAGATCATTATCAAGAGCAGATTTTGCTGGAACATTCCCTACAATGCCAACTCTTGAAGATAGAACAGTTACTGATGAATTTATTAAGAGCTTAAATGTTGTTGTTGATAATAAAGGTTTATATGATAAAAATCAACCATGGGCTACAACTGTTTTACCAAATCAAGCTAAGACACAATTAACAAAAGAACAAATCGCAATTCATTTCTCTGAATTAGCTGGTGTTAGATATACTGATGAAAATAAAGAAAAATGGGAAGCATTTATGGATCAATTTACTATTGATCAACTTGCAGCAATGATTGGTAATACAACTTATGCATTAGGTGGAAATGCTTTACTTGCTGATTTAGGGGTTGTAAGAACTGAAAACTTAGATGGACCTTCTGGATTTGGTTCAGGTGTAAACTTTGCAGCTGAAATAGTTATAGCATCAACATTCAATAAAGAGTTAGCATATAAAATGGGACAACATATTGGAAATGAAGCATTATGGACAAATGCAGGTGGATGGTATGCACCAGGTATGAACATTCACCGTTCACCATTCTCAGGACGTAACTTTGAGTATTATTCAGAAGATGCAGTATTAAGTGGACTTATTGGTGCAGCTACTACAAAAGGTGCAACTGATAAGGGTGTAATAGTATATATTAAGCACTTTGCATTAAATGATCAAGAAACAGATAGAACTAATAATGGGGTTCTAACATATGCTAATGAACAAGCAATTAGAGAATTATATTTAAGACCATTTGAAATGTCAGTTAAAGATGGAGAAGCACATGGTGTCATGAGTTCATTCAATAGTATTGGAAGTACTTGGGCAGGTGGAAGCTATGCATTATTAACAGAAATATTAAGAGACGAATGGGGCTTTGAAGGTGTTGTAGTTACAGACATGTGGATGGGCGGACATATGAAAACTGATCAAATGGTTCGTGCTGGAAATGACTTAACATTAGGAAGTACAAAACCTACAACAGCAGGATTAAAAGATTTAATTGAAAAATTTGATGAATTAACTGCTGATGAAAAAACATATGTTGCAACACAAGTTTTTGCAATGAGAAAATCTGCAAGAAATGCTTTAGTAGCTCTTGCAAACAGTTTAGGAATGCAAAATGGGATTCCAAGTGGTAGTATCTCAGTAAAACTTCAAAAAGCTAATGCTGGTCTACCGTTCAACTATGACATTAAGAGCAATTTACCTGAAGGTTTTGATGCTGCTGAGATTATAGAGTACAAAATTTCAGATGGTGGTAAGTTGCCACAAGGATTAACTTTAACAGCTGATGGTAAAATCTCTGGTACTCCGCTTGCAGGTAGTGAAAACACAGGAGTTCATACATTTAGTATTGATATTATTGCTGATGGTTATATAACAAGAAAAGCAAGTTTTGAAATTGAAGTAGATGGAGCTATCTATAATAGAGATACTAAACTAGTAGCAATTATTGGTCAAGAATTAGAAATTAATTTAGCACCAGTACTTAATTCAACTAAAGTAGAATTAGAAAATAGTAAGTTCTCTGGAAGTGTACCAGGAAGATGGGGTGCAGCTGGATGGGATGGAAAAGTACCATCATGGTTGAAATTTGGACCAATTTCTAATAACTTTACTTCTGATAACATTCTAAAAGGAACACCAACAGAAATTGGAGTATATGAATTTGAAGTAAGAATTCAAACAACTTTAGGAACATTTGATGTACCATTTACTGTTGAAGTTAAAGCTGCTGAACCTGAAAAACCAATTGAAAGATTTACATTTGTTAAAATAGATCTTCCAACAGTTACTAAAGATGCAAATTTCTCTGCTAGTGTAGCAGTTGCATCTGAAACAGGAGTAACATATACATTAAAAGATGGTAGTCAATTACCACAAGGTTTAGTGTTAAGTGCTTCTGGAACAATAAGTGGTAAAACGTCAGTTTTAGGAAATAAAGAATTTACTGTAATTGCAAGTAAAGATGGATTTGAAGATGTTGAAGCAACATTTACAATTGTTGTTGAAGAACAAAAAGTTCCAGAAACACCAGTAATTCCTGAACCAGTTAAACCAAATATGACATTACCAATTGTATTATCAGTAATCTCATTAGTAGGAGTAATTGGAGTTGCAGTTTTAGTTGTTTTAAAGAAAAAATAATATATAATGAATTAAATAAAACAAGCAGCATAGTTCGTTAATAACGTTCTATGCTATGTTTGTTTAAATATAGGAGGTTTAGTTTATGAAAAATAAGCAATTTTTAAGTATAGTTTTCACAATGCTACTTACGTTAGTGTTAGTTGCATGTGGTGGTGGAAACAAAGAAATGACATATAATGGTGCATATTTATCACAAGGAACTGTTGGTGTTGAATATAGTGAACAAGTAGCAAGAGTAGAAACTGAGGGTGCTACAGTTACATATGCTTTAAAATCAGGAGATAAGTTACCAAACGGATTGACTTTATCAAGTGACGGTAAAATAACAGGTAAACCAACAGAAGCAGCAACTGTTGAAATCACAGTAGTTGCTAGTGCAAAGGGATTTAAAGATGCAGAAGCAACATTTATTTTTACAATTATTGATGCACCAGCTACAGAGTTAACATTTAATGGAAAAGCACTTGAAAAAGGAGCAACAGGAGCATCATATTCTGCAAATGTAGGAATTGCGACAGGAACAAGTAACATTAAATATGCTCTTAAATCAGGTAGTGTATTACCAACAGGTTTATCAATTAATGAAGCAGGGTTAATTGTTGGAACACCAACTAAAGAAGGTACATATAAATTTGTTGTTATTGCAAGTGCAAAAGATTTTGATTCAAAAGAAGCAGAATTCAGTATTGTTATTGAAAAATCAACTACAGCAACAACATTTATTATGGAATCAGAATTTGTTGACTTAACTGGTAAGGGTGGCGGAGGCTGGAGTGGTTCAGCACGTGAATTAAACATGATTGGTAAAGATGAAGATGGTAATAATCAAGCAAGTAACGGATATTTCGTTGCGTATACACATGCACCAAATTTATCATTCGAATATAAATTTATATCAGATTCATCAGTTCAAGGTGATTTAGTATTACGTTTAGGTTCTGACTTGGGATCTGTAACACTTACACCAGATGCATTTGAAATCAAACTTAATGGTACAGTAATTAATTATACTGCTATTAATTTATTATCAGATGCAACTATGGGAAGTGTTGGAGTATTCGAAGATTTTAAAATCACAACATCAAGTAACAAGATAAATATTCTTGAAGGTGAGAATGTATTAACTCTTACAGTTAAGGAAAATACTTTATTCCCAAGTAGAGGAGATACATTTGGACCAGCTATGGATTGTGTAAAGATAACATCAACAGCAATTTTAAGTTGGAATCCTCTTTTAGATAATACTAAAGGTAGATAATAAATTCACCAAATAAAGGAGAAAATTATGAAAAGTTTTTTTGGAAAAATATGGAAATCAAAAGCTAGTAGAATTTGGCTTATAGTTGCAAACTCTATTATGTTGTTACTTTTGATTATTACCCTAGTTATAACTCAGGTACCATTAATTAATAATACGTTAAATACAGTTTTAGGCGGAGATAGAAGAGTTTTAATATCAGGTGAAGAAAAAGAAGCACTATATAAATCTGATTATGAAAGTAAAGAAAAAACTCTTGAAGAAGCTAACAAACTTAATGAAGAAATAGCTAGCGAAGGATTTGTTTTATTGAAAAATGATCAACAAGCATTACCTTTATCAAAAGGATCAAAGGTAAGTGTTTTCGGTAAAAACTCTGTTAACCTAGTTTATGGGGGTTCAGGTTCAGGAGGATCATCATCAAGTGATACTGTAGGAATTTATGACGCATTGAAAAATTCAGGGTTTGATGTTAATCCAACCTTAAAGAGTTTTTATGAAAGTAATGCATCAGGGAATGGAAGAGATAAAAGTCCTGCAATGGGAACAATCTTATCTGGTTTTACAATCGGTGAAACACCATTAACTAGTTATACAAATGAAGTTAAAAATAGTTATTCTAACTATAATGATGCAGCACTTATTGTTTTATCAAGAATTGGTGGAGAAGGTTATGATTTACCACGTACAATGAAAGATAAAAACGGTAATCTTATTTCTGGAGCACGAAAATCAGATGATCATTATCTACAGTTAGATCAAAATGAAGCTGATTTAATAAAAGAAGTTTCAAAAAGTTTTGAAAAAATTGTTATTGTTATTAATAGTAGTGCAGCAATGGAATTAGGATTTTTAGATGATGCAAATCATTATGGATATAGTGATAAAATAAAAGCTGCATTATGGATTGGTAGCCCAGGAAATAGTGGAATAAACGCTTTAGGTAAGATATTAAATGGAGATGTTAATCCATCAGGTAGAACTGTAGATACATATGCACGTAATTTTGAAAATGATCCAACATGGAATAACTTTTCAAATAATTTTGCTGATAATGGTAATAGATATACAGTAGACAATAAAAATGTTGATGCGTTTTTTGTTGATTATGAAGAAGGAATTTATGTAGGTTATCGTTACTATGAAACACGTGGATTTACTGATGGAAATGCATGGTATGATCAAAATGTTGTTTATCCATTTGGTTATGGATTAAGTTATACAAATTTTGATTGGGAAATAGTTTCAAAAACCGAAAAAACTGCATTAACAATTGATGATACAATTGAAGTTGAAGTTAAAGTAACTAATGTTGGCAATGTTGCTGGTAAAGACGTTGTTCAATTATATTACAGTGCTCCATATACTCAAGGTGGAATTGAAAAATCACATATTGTTTTAGGCGCATTTGGAAAAACAAAATTATTAGAAAAAAATGAATCACAAATCTTAAAACTTACTCTTAAAGTAAGTGATATGGCTTCATATGATTATAGTGATGCAAATAACAATGGTTTCAAAGGTTATGAACTTGAAAGTGGAGATTATCAAATCAAAATATCTAAAAATGCACATACTCCATTATTAAATCATACATATAATGTTCCAGCAGATCATAAAATTCAAAATGATAGTAAAACAAACTATAAAGTTGAAAACAGATTTGATGATGTAAGTGAACATATTGAAAAATACCTGTCAAGAAGTAATTGGCAAGATACATGGCCAACATTACCTACTGCAGAAGATAAAGAGGTTACACAAGACTTTATTGATAAATTAAATTATACATATAGTGATGAAGCAGATAAAAAATGGTATTCTACTACATTGCCGTCACAAAATATGAAAGTTATTGAATCAAAAGTTAAATTATATCAACTAATTGGTAAAGACTATAATGATCCTTTATGGGATGAATTATTAAATTATGTAACAATTGATCAAATGAGACAATTAATTGGAACTGGTAATTTTAACACAAGTCAAATAGATAATATTGGAAAACCAAAAACAATCGATCCAGATGGTCCAGCAGGATTCACAAACTTCATGGGCGATCCTACTGTGTATGGAACTGCTTTTTATGCGAGTGAAGTTGTTATTGGTTCTACTTGGAATGAAGAATTAGCATATGAAATGGGTAAAATGGTTGGTAATGAAGGTATTTGGGGTAACCAAAAAGGAGATAAAACTCCTTATAGCGGTTGGTATGCTCCAGCAGTTAATATCCATAGATCACCATTCTCAGGACGTAACTGGGAGTACTATTCAGAAGATGGTTTCTTATCAGGTAAAATGGGTGCTCAAGTTGTTCAAGGTGCTAAATCTAAAGGTGTTTACACATATGTTAAGCATTTTGTTTTAAATGACCAAGAAACTGATAGAAGTTCTAATGGATTAATAACATGGGCTAATGAACAAACAATGAGAGAAATATATTTTAAACCTTTCGAAATAATTGTTAAAGAGGGAGAAACAACTGCAATGATGTCATCATTTAACCGAATTGGGTTAACGTGGGCAGGTGGAAGTTATGAACTATTAACGGAAGTTCTAAGAAATGAATGGGGCTTTAAAGGAATGGTTATTACAGATTATAGTGTTTTAATAAAATATATGAACGTTGATCAAATGATTCGTGCAGGTGGAGATTTAAACTTAACACAAGAAGGTAAACCAAATGGAAATGTTACACCTACGCAAATTACAGCTTTAAGAAATGCAACAAAAAATATCTTATATACTGTTGCCAATAGTAATGCTATGAATGGATATGGAGATGGTGTAGTCTATGGCTATGCAATGCCTTATTGGAAATTAGCATTAATATGGTCAAATGTTGCAGTTGTTGTTGCTAATGCTACATGGGGATTCTTTGTAGTAAGGGCAGCACTAAAAAAGAACAAAGAAGTTATTTAATTAATATTTAGAAAAAATGACTATAAAGAATTGAAGTAATAATCACTCAAGGACTTATAGTCCTTTTTTATTTTGAATAGGAAATTGTATTTGGTCTAATCAAAAAAGGATATACTTAAAAAAACTCCATATTAGAAGTTTATTACAAAGTATAATATATCTTAGTTTATTTTAAAACGTTAAAAGGAATTAATTTTTTAAAAACATCTTTAGGAACAAACTGCAACTTACCACATTCAGGACAGAAATCTAAAGGGAAAGCAGCCTCATTATGAAGAACATCCATAGAAAAATGTTCATAACTTAAATTTAATTCAAAGTGACAATCAAGACATTTCATTTCAATCATATCAAACAAATCAGAATTTTTAAAATAGTTATCAAAAGATAACTTAGGACCAGGGATAAAACCCTCAGCAATACCTAATTCATATTCACGATAAAGATTCTTCTTTTGTGAATTAGACAAAATAGGTTTATAAGTTTTAAAAAGTTTAGGCATCAGAAATATAAGCTCCTTTATTATTATTTGGTAGAAATGAAAGTTTGATATTTAAAACCATCTTGGCACCACAGCTACAAAGAAGGGGATCAAACTTAAAAGTATCTAGCAACATTATACGCCATTTTAATCTAGATTTTAAGTAATCAATAGAAGATTTAGAAACTAATTTAGTAAAAGAGTTAGCACGAGCAGATTTATTAGCATAAAAACCATAGTAACGAATTTGATGAAAACCCTCATCATGGATATGTCTAATTAGTCTAGAAATAAAGATATGAGGATGTTCAGTAATAACGACAGGATTATTAGGATCATCGTGAGGAGTATAACGCCAAGAGACAGTGCTATTAGTAGAATCAAGAGATAAAATATTGGATTCAGCAATAGGAGGATGAGAAGCATATCTAGCAATATAATTAGCAATTTTTTTAGTGTTATAAAATTTAGTAAACTCTTTAATCCTAGGACCGTAAGTATAAAAACCGTCTTTATATTTTTTGATAATTTTAGACCTTAAGATGTTAAATTCACGATAAAGAGAATGATTACCAAAAGCTTTGAGAACTTTAGAAGCTAAGGATAAGAATTTGAACATAAAAGTCTTTCTGAGACGTTCGAAAGGAAAAAAATAAAGATCTTTTTTCTTGTTAAACTTATCAATAGTAGCTTCAGCAATTAAAACATGAATATGAGGATGAAGATTTAAACTACGGCCCGAAGTATGAAGGAAAGCAACGAAGCCAAGCCTAGCATCATCTGCTAGATCTTTTTTAGAAAGATCTAAAGAAAAATGAAGAGAATCATTAACAGATTTAAATAAACAATCAAATAAAGGTCGACACTTCCAAAAGAAAGGTCTTAAATCAAAGGGAAGAGAAAAAACAAAATGACGATGAGGAACAGAAATAAGTTTCTTTTGAATTTCCAAAGAGCGAGAATCACGATATTTATGGCCACAAGAGGAACAAAATCTAGAATGACAAGATAAACCAGATAAATGATAATGATCACATTTAGAGCACTCATAGAAAAGATAGCCCTTAGATAAATTTCTACAATCAATCATAGATTCAACATTTTTAATAATAGAAGAACGAAGTTTATCTTGATGAAGTAATTTAAAAGAAGGCCAAAAAGCGCGAAAAATCTCCTTTATAGAGACGTGATTAGAGTTTAGGGAACGAACATGCTCAAGATTAGAAAGTCTCGTTAATTCATTCTCATAAACAGTATTACCATTTTTAGCAGCAGTGGCTAGTAAATCTTTATAAAGATTTTTAACATAAACATTAGTATCCATAGCTATATTATAAATAATAAGATATGAAAATAAAAGAGGCGATTAGTAATCGCCCCGAGTGAAATTTATTTCACTTTTTGTTTATAACAAAATATGCCCTAAAAAATACAAGTTATGAAACAATGAAAATGATATAGTTTTTTTATGATAATATGTAAGCGATAACAAGTTAAAGGTATAAATTATAATAAAGTAGATTAATTTTCTTCACAAAGTAAGAATTATTCTATTTTGTTGTTTGTTGTATCAATATGAGGTGAATTAAATGAAATATAAAGATTTGATTAGTAAGATGACTTTAGAAGAAAAAGCTTCTTTAATGTCTGGTAAAGATTTTTGGCAAACAAAAGATATAAAAAGACTAGATGTTCCAACAATTTTTTTAGCTGATGGACCACATGGGGTTAGAAAACAAGCAGCTGCTGCGGATCACTTAGGATTAAATGAAAGTATAAAAGCAACTGCTTTTCCTACATCTGCAACAATGGCAAATACATGGAATATTAAACTTATAAAAAGTTTAGGAGAAGCACTTGGAAGTGAAGCTAAAAACCAAAAAGTTAATGTTTTACTTGGACCTGGAACAAATATAAAAAGAAATCCACTTTGTGGTCGTAATTTTGAATATTTTAGTGAAGACCCTTATCTTTCAGGCAAAATGTCTGTTGCCCATATTACAGGTGTGCAATCAAATGGTATTGGATCATCGGTAAAACATTTTGCAGTTAATAATCAAGAAGAAAGAAGATTAGTAATTGATACTATTGTTGATGAACGAGCATTGCGAGAAATTTATTTAACGCCATTTGAAATGGCTGTAAAAGATGCTAAGACAAAAACTGTAATGTCCTCATATAATCGTCTAAGAGGTATTCATGCCAATGAGAATATGCACTTGATGCAAGAAGTTTTAAGAAAAGATTGGGGATTTGAAGGAGTAGTAGTTACTGACTGGGGTGGTAACAACGATCGTATTAAAGGTTTAATTGCTGGAAATGAACTTGAAATGCCAGGTAATGGTGGAGAAACTAATCGTGAAATTGTTAAAGCAATTAAAGAAGGAAAACTTGATGAAAAAGTTTTAGATATTGCTGTTGATCGACTATTAGATTTAATTTTTACAACAAATAAATCTCTTGAAAATGATGAATCAAAAATTAATTTAAATGAGCACCATAAACTTGCTGAAGAAGTAGCCTCAGAAGCAATTGTTTTATTAAAAAATGATAATAATGTATTACCTTTAAACAAGAAGGAAAGAGTTGCAGTTATTGGTGATTTTGCACATAAACCAAGATACCAAGGGGCAGGCTCTTCAATTGTTAATCCGTTGAGAGTTGATACAACACTAGAATTTATAAACAATTATAATTTTGATTTTATAGGATATGAACCTGGATTTAAGCGTTATGGCAAGAAAAGTACTTCATTGCTTAAAAAAGCTGTTAAACTTGCAAATAATGCTGATGTTTTATTAGTATATTTAGGACTAGATGAAATTACTGAAGCTGAAGGTATGGATAGAACTAATATGAGATTACCTGAAAATCAAATTAGATTGATTAATACTTTAACAGGTTTAGGTAAAAAAATTGTAGTGGTATTATCATGTGGATCAGCAATTGAGATTCCATTTGATTCAAAAGTTGACGCAATTGTTCATGGATATCTTGCAGGTCAAGCAGGAGCGAAAGCAATTCTTAATGTTATAGGGGGAGTTGTAAATCCTTCTGGACGTCTATCTGAAACATTACCAGTTAAATATGAAGATGTTTCATCTGCACCGTATTTTCCAGGTAAAGAAGTAAGTGTTGAGTATAGAGAATCAATATATGTGGGATATCGATATTTTGAAAAAGCCGGTATTGAAGTGAAATATCCTTTTGGATATGGGTTATCATACACAGATTTTCAATATAGCAACATTAAAGTTACAGATAAAGGTGTTAGTTTTAAAGTTAAAAATATTGGTAATGTTAAAGGGAAAGATGTTGCACAACTTTACATAGGTTTAAAGGATAGTAAAATCTTTAGACCAACTAAAGAATTAAAAGGATTCGAAAAATTTGAATTAGATATTAATGAAACAAAAGAAGTCTTTATTCCTTTTGATGAATATACATTTAGATATTGGAATGTGGAAACTAATAAGTTTGAAATAGAAGAAGGAAACTATCAAGTTTATATTAATAGATCATTAACAAATAACGTTCTTGAAGCAGAGATTAAAATTTCTGGAACAACAAACAATATTCCATATCAAAATAAAAATTTAGGTTCATATTTTAAAGCTGAAATAAAGAATATAAGTTTAGAAGAATTTAGTCAGTTAAATGATGGTGAGATTCCAAGTCCTAAAACTAATTTTTATAAGAAAAACAGAATTGTTGTTGATTATAATACCACAGTTGCAGAACTTAGATATTCGAGAGGATGGACTGGAAGAATATTTGCATGGTCAATGCGATTTGCACCAGCATTCTTAAGAACTTTTGGTAAAAAAGAACTTGCAAATACATTAATAATGGGAATGTATCATCAACCTATGAGAGGAATTTCTAGAATGACTAATGGAATGATTTCTTGGGGACAACTAGATGGATTATTATTAATGTTTAATGGACATTTCTTTAAGGGACTAAATAAATATCGTAAAGAAGGCAAAATAAAACGTAAAAGAATTAAAGCAGAGAAATTAGCTGCTAAAATGGAGGCTAAACATGAGTAAGAAAATTAAGGTGGTTGAAGAATTAAGTTTTAATACATCAAGTATCTTGTTAGATAAAAAACAAGAAACTAAAAACTTAATTAAACTTGAGGCAGCTAATAAAAAACTTAGTATAAAAAAACAACTTAAAGAACAGATAAAAGCGAGTAAAGAAAAAAGTGATGATTTAAAAATAATTGCTGACAATAAGATTACAGAATTGCATGAAATAACTAATCAGAGATTAAATGAAATTGAAGAACAATATAATCCTTTAATTGAAGCCGCAAAAGAAAAAGAAGCATTAATCGTAAGAAAAAAAGAAACGATAAATGAGAAAGAAACAAGAACTGGTAAAATTAAAAATATCAAATTGAAAGTAAAAACACAAATAAGTGAAAATAAAGCATTACTTAAAACTGTTGAAAAAGATAGTGAAGAATATAATTTGATAAAGCAAAATATTAAAACTTTAAAGAAGAATCAAAATAATCAAATTATTGATCTAAATAAAGAAGTAGAATTTAATCCAATAACAAAACTCTTAACAAATGTTGGGAAGTTCTTTGCTAGAATTGGTAAATGGTTCTCAAGAATTTGGAAGTCATTTAAATCAAGTCATCCGACTGTTGCACAGTTTTTAGTATTCTTTATGATAAGTAATGGTGTTACTGTTTTACAACTTGTTATGATGCCATTATTTAAATATATGTTTAACCAAACTGATTTGATTAATATTTCATTACAATTTGGTAGAATAGGAAATAACTTAAATGGAACACCTTACTATATGTTTAATTATCCAGCAGGAGAGTTAGTAAGTGGTGTTGGTGGTGGGCTTGCATATTTCTTAGCAGTTCAAGTTACAATTGCAATAGCTCAAATTATTAATTTCTTTACACAAAGATCCGTAACGTTTAAATCAAACAGTAATGCATGGGTTGCAGCACTTTGGTACTTTATTGCATATGTAGCAATAACGTTTATTGCTGCCGCAGCACAAGGCTTATATAAAGCTCCAATTTATGACTTGTTTATGAATAAATGGAGTATGGGTAAATTGGGTGAAATTATTGCTGATGGATTAACTATGATTATTAATAGTGCTATTTCATTCTGGGTTTTCTTCCCGATTATGAAGATAATATTCAAACAAGAAGATAAAGAAACTAAATAATTGCTAAAAAAATAAAACTAAATTATAATATAGGGACGTTTAAATAGGTCCCTATTTGAATAGAAAAGTGAGGTGAAAAAAATGAAGTACATAACATTTGCAATCCCATCATATAACTCAGAAAACTATCTTCATAATGCAGTTGAATCATTATTGGTTATAGGAGAAGATGCAGAGATTATAATAGTAAATGATGGATCAAAAGATAATACAATAAAAATAGCTAATGAATATAAAAAGAAATACCCTAAAATTGTTAAAGTGATAGACAAAGAAAATGGCGGACATGGATCAGGAGTAAATGCAGGGCTAGAAGCAGCAACAGGATTATATTATAAAGTAGTTGATTCAGATGATTGGTTAGATAAAGAAAACTTAGTAACATTTCTAGAAAAACTAAAAGAACAATATAATAATAATCAAAGTCCAGATTTATATATTCTAGACTTCATCTATGAACATGTAGAAGATAATACAACATTTGTTAGATCATATGAAGAAAACTTTATACCAAATAAAATAACAACTTGGAGTGAAACAAATAAGAAGTTTAAATACTCAAAAACAATGTTAATGCATGCATTAGTATATAAAACAGCAGTGTTAAGAGAAAGTGGAATAAAACTTCCGAATCATACGTTTTATGTAGATAATATTTTCTCATATACACCACTGCCATATGCAAAAACAATTTATTACATGCCAATAGTTTTATATCATTATTATATCGGTAGAAGTGACCAATCAGTTCAAATTCATAATATTGTAAAAAGATACAAACAACAAATAAAAGTAATGGATATAATTTTGAAAGAATATAGTTATGATGAAATTAAAAAACTTCCAAAAGGCTTAAGAAAATATATGTTCCATTTTTTATCAGCAATTATGATTATAACTCAAATGTTTACAACAGCTGAATATAGTAAAGAACGTAAAGATGATTTAAGAAAACTTTGGAATGATTTAAAAAAGAATGATAAAAAACTATATAGATTTTTAAGATTTAGATCTTATAATTGCTTAGTTAATTTCTTACCATGGAGAATAAAAGGGTACATTATGGTTAAGGGTTATTTATATTTCGCTAAAAAGATTAAACTAGGATAGGAGAATAAACTATGTATGATTATTTAATAGTTGGTGCTGGATTATATGGCTCAATATTCGCATATGAAGCTAAAAAACGTGGTAAAAAAGTTTTAGTAATTGATAAACGAAATCATATTGGAGGAAATCTCTATACTAAAGAATATGAAGGGATAAATGTCCATTATTATGGGGCACATATCTTTCATACATCAAATAAAAAGGTGTGGGATTACATAAATAAATTTGCAACATTTAATAACTATGTAAATTCACCAATTGCAAACTATAAAGGTGAAATATATAACCTCCCATTTAATATGAATACATTTAATAAATTATGGGGAGTAATAACACCGAGTGAAGCAAAAGAAAAAATAGAAGAACAAAGAAAAAAATATTATAAAGAAAATCCAATTAACTTAGAGGAACAAGCAATCAACTTAGTTGGAACAGATATTTATGAGAAGTTAATTAAAGGGTATACTGAAAAACAATGGGGAAGAGATTCAAAAGAATTACCACCATTTATTATTAAAAGATTACCAGTAAGATTTACATACAATAATAATTATTTCAACGACTTATATCAAGGAATACCAAATGGTGGATATACAAAAATCTTTGAAAAACTCTTAGATGGAATTGATATTAGATTATCAACTGATTATTTCGTTAATAAAGAATTCTTTGACTCAATAGCAACTAAGGTATTATATACAGGACCATTAGATCAATTTTATGATTATCAATATGGAGTATTAGATTATCGTAGTCTAAGATTTGAACATGAAAAAATAAATACTGAAAACTATCAAGGGAATGCTGTTGTTAATTATACAGATAAAGAAACACCTTACACTAGAATAATCGAACATAAGCATTTTGAATTTACAGAATCAAAAACAACAATAATAACTAAAGAATACTCAGTGGATTTTGAAAAAGGTATGGAGCCATATTATCCAATTAATGATCAACAAAACCAAGAGAAATATCAAAAATATTTCGAATTAGCTAAAGAAGAATCTAAGTATTTATTTGGAGGAAGACTTGCTGAATATAAATATTATGATATGCATATTATTATTGAGAAAGTACTAGAAAGAATTGAACAAGAGTTTGAAAATGAAACAAATAGTTAATCCTTTTCTACCGAGTTATGAATATATACCTGATCCTGAACCAAGAGTTTTTGATGGAAGAGTATATATTTATGGTTCACATGATCGATTTAATGGAGTATCATTTTGTCTGAATGATTATGTCACATGGTCGGCACCAATTGATGATTTAACTAATTGGCGTTATGAAGGTGTTATATACGAAAGAAAAAGTGATCCTAAATATAGAAAAGGCCCTTTAAATGCAATGTTTGCATCAGATGTTATTAAGGCATTAGATGGAAAATATTATATGTACTATACATTGGGATATTGTGGACATATAAGTATTGCAGTATCAGATTCTCCAACTGGTAAATATGAATTTTTAGGTCATGTGAAATATGAAGATGGAATACTACTTGGTGAGAAAAATGAAGGAATTCAATTTGATCCAGCAATATTTATTGATGAAGATAAAAGAGTTTATTTATATAGTGGATTTGCACCTCGAAAACTTTCAAGATTTTTATTTGGTAATAAAAAACCAATGAAAGAAGGAGCGATGGTTGTTGAACTTAGCAATGATATGCAAACAGTTATTAGTAAGCCTAAATATATTGCTAAAACAATCTTTAATAGCAAAGATACGGATTACTATGGGCATGAATTCTTTGAAGCAGCATCAATGAGAAAGATTAATGGCAAATACTATTTTATTTACTCATCAATTAATGGACATGAGCTTTGTTACGCAATAAGTGATTATCCAGATAAGGGTTTTAAGTATCAAGGTATACTCGTTTCTAATGGAGATATTGGTATAAAAAATAAACCAATAAATTATATTGGAAACAACCATGGAAGTATATTGGAATTAAATGATGATTTTTATATATTTTATCATAGGCAAACAAATAGAAATAGTTTCTCAAGGCAAGCGTGTGCGGAAAAAATTAAATTTGAAGATGGAAAGTTCATACAAGCAGAAATAACATCGAACGGATTAAATAATACCCCATTAAAAGCTGAAGGGAAACATATGGCATATATTGCTTGCAACTTATATTCTAAAAAAGGTGTATATTTTTATCGCGTATTTAAAAAGCATAGTAAATACCACCCTTATTTTACTCAAGATGGAAAAGACAGAAATGAAAACCCGAAACAATATATTAAGAACTTTAATAAATATAGTATTGCTGGATTTAAGTATTTTGAATTTAACAATGAAACAGAGATTGAAGTTTATGTTAAAGGTAGATCAAAAGGTAAAATAATTGTTAAAAATGGAAATAATGAATTGCTTGCTATAATATCTATTAATGGTATGCAAAACAAGTTTAAAGCAGATTTAAAAGCTCTTAAAGGGATTCATGAACTTCAATTTAGTTATGAAGGAAAAGGTAATTTTAATTTTATAAGTTTTGAAATTAAATAGAAGTACGAAAAAAGCCAATTCAGAAATGAACTGGCTTTGTTTTTACTATTTAGATAAGTAGAATTTTAACATCCATGCGTGTTTTTCAAGTTTGCCAACAGTGCTAATAAATAAATCAGCTGTTGTTTCATCATGTAAATCTTGCGCAATAACAATTCCTTGTTTTAGTTCATCTGCAATTAACACAAAATCGTCATGAATCATTTTAACCATTTGTTCAGAAGTCAGATTATCATTGACTTCATCTAGTGAAGCTGCTTTTAAATAACCTTTCATATTTGAAATAGGTTCTCCACCGATTGTTAACAATCTTTCAGCAAATTCATCATACAACTCGTTAATTTCATCATAGAATTCTTCAAATTTAACATGTAGGCTGAAGAAGTTTGGACCTTTAACATACCAGTGATGATGATGTAACTTAGTGAATAGAACACTAAAGTTAGCAACTTCCTTGTTTAAAAACGTGTATAACTTTTCCATATTCATTTCCTCCTTGTTTCTATACTCTAATTATAAACTTATTTAGAATTAATTTCAAGGTAAACGCACTGTTTATGTGGTATTTTAAAGATAAATATGTTAATATATTTTTGGTGATAAATCATGTTTGAAAGATTAAGAGTAATGGAAGAATACTATGTTGCACTACAAGATAAACTCGCAAGTGGAACATTAGAAGTTAAAGAAATGACTAAACTTCTTAAAGAAGTTAGTGATATGGATGAAGTAATTGAAAATTATCGAATATATAAGAATAATGAAAAAGAGTTGAAAGACTTAAAAGAGCTTATAGAAATTGAAGAAGATCATGATCTTTTAAGTATTGCAAAAGAAGAAATAAAAGGTCTAGAAGAAAAACAAGAAGAACTAGAAGAAAAGTTAAAGATTTTATTATTACCACAAGATCCTAACGATGATAAAAATGTTATTATCGAAATTAAAGGTGCTGCTGGTGGAGATGAAGGAAATCTTTTTGCAGGTGATTTATTTAGAGCATATTCTAAATATGCTGAAATTATGGGGTGGAAAATTGAAGTTTTAGATGCTATGGTTGGTGCTATGGGCGGATATACTTCAATTGAATTTATGGTTTCCGGAAAAAAAGCTTTTTCATTTTTAAAGTATGAATCTGGAACACATAGAGTACAAAGAGTACCTCAAACTGAATCACAAGGTAGAATTCATACATCAACAGCGACAGTTTTAGTTATGCCTGAAGCTGATGATATTGAATTTAATGTTAGCTGGAATGATATTCGAGTTGATACTTTCACTTCAAGTGGTCCAGGTGGACAATCAGTTAATACGACTCAATCGGCTGTTCGATTAACACATATACCAACAGGGTTAAGTGTTGCATCGCAACTAGGTAAGAGTCAACATGAGAATAAAGCGACTGCTTTTAAAATTCTTACAACAAGACTTTATGATAATATGCTCCAAGAACAAATGGATAAAGAAAATGAACAACGTCATTCATTAGTTGGACGTGGAGATAGAAGTGAAAAGGTTAGAACATATAACTATCCTCAAAATCGAGTAACAGATCACAGAATTGGTTTAACACTTCAAAGATTGGATGTTATTATGGAGGGTAGATTAGATTTAATTATTGATGAATTAATCAATTACTACCAAAAACAACAACTTCAAGGCGAGTCAAAATGATAATTGAAGAGTTATTAAAACAAGCATATAATCTTTGTCAAACAGATGAAGAAAAAAGTGCTGTTTTTTGGCTTTTACTTGAATTGTTAGAGTATAAATATAGTGATTATATATTAAGAAAACATGAAGTGATAAGTGATAAACTTATTTCTAGATATCGAGCTTTTGTTAATGAGTATTTAAACGAAAAAAATCCAGTTCAATATATTGTTGGATATGGTTATTTTTATGGAAGAAAGTTTTATGTTAACAAAAGTACACTTATTCCAAGACCAGAAACCGAATATTTGATTGAAAAAACTATAAAATATGCAAAAAATTTTTTTAATACTAAAGATGTAATTAAAGTTCTTGATTTAGCAACCGGTAGTGGATGTATTGGAATAACAATCAAACTTGAAACAAATTATGATGTTACACTTTCTGATATTAGTGATGAAGCATTAAAGGTTGCTAGTAAAAATATTAGTTTTTATAATTTAAATGTTAAAACAATTGAAAGTGATTGGTTTAGTAATATTAATGATAAATTTGATTTAATAATTAGTAATCCACCGTATATTAGAACGGATTATAAGGTTGATGAGATTGTCTCTAAAGAGCCATTTAGTGCCTTATATAGTGGTGGTTTAGGAATTGATTCTTATGAATTAATTCTTGAAAATATTAATGATTATTTAGAAGATAAAGCTATGATTGCTTTTGAACATGGATATGATCAAAACACTTTAATAGCAAATTTAGTTGAAAAAAACTTAAAAAGTGTTAAAATAGTGCAGGAAAAAGATTTAAATAATAAAGATAGATATACATTTGTTTTTAAGTCTGGAGGTGTTGCACATGAAAAATAACTTAATCATATTTCCAACTGATACAGTATATGGAATTGGAACTACATTATATGATACTCTAGGTATTAATAAAATATATGAAATAAAAGGTAGAGATTTTAATAAACCAATTGCTGTTTTGTGTGCGAACTTAGAACAAATTGAAAGATTTGCTAAATTAACTGATTTAGCGAGATTAATTGGTCAAAGATTTTGGCCTGGAGGCTTAACCCTTATTTTAGAAACTACAGAAGAATATTATGAAAAAACTGGTGAAAAGACAATTGGTGTAAGGATTCCAAATCATAAATTAGCTTTAGAAATTTTAAATGAAAATGGTCCGATGAAAGTTACATCAATTAATCAAAGTGGTGAACCACCACTTAATGATTATGAAATTATTTTTGAAAAATATAATAATGTAGTAAAGAAAATTTATAAGAATAATGAAACTATCCAAGAAGTAGCTTCAACAGTTATTAGCTTGGTAAATAATTTTGAGATTATTAGAGAAGGAAATATCACTAAAAACGATATTTTAGAAGTTTTAAAAAGTCTTGAAGCATAAGACTTTTTTTATGGAAAGAGAAAATTATGGATATAAGAAATATTGCAATTATTGCCCACGTTGATCATGGTAAGACAACATTAGTAAATAAGTTAATTGAAAGTGGAATTAAAGATGATCATACAGTTCTACAAGAAAGAGTTATGGATAGTGATGCTCTTGAAAGAGAAAAAGGAATTACTATTTTAGCTAAAAATACATCAATAATATATAAGGATACAAAGATTAACATCTTAGATACACCAGGTCATGCTGACTTTGGTGGTGAAGTTGAGAGAATTATGCACATGGTTGATGGTGTATTATTATTAGTTGATGCTTTTGAAGGTGTAATGCCACAAACAAGATTTGTTTTGAAAAAAGCATTAGAAAAGAAAGTTAAACCAATTGTTGTTGTTAATAAAATTGATAGAGATGCTGCAAACCCTCAAAAAGCATTAAATGAAGTTTATGATTTGTTTATTGATTTAGGTGCAAGCGAGGAAGAACTTGATTTTCCAGTTTTATATGGTTCAGCATTACTAGGTAAAATGAGTAAAAAACCAGAGTTAACGGATGAAGGAGTTTCAGTTATTTTTGACCAAATTATTGAAACAATTAAAGCTCCAGAAGCAGATGCAACAAAACCATTTAAATTTCAACCATCGTTAATTGACTATAATTCATTTGTTGGTAGAATGGGTGTTGGTAAAATTTATCAAGGTTCAATTACAGTCGGTACTGAAGTTAGTTGTATTAGAGAAGACGATAAAGTTATTAAGTTTAGAGTTCAAAAAATTTATCAAAACGAAGGCGTAAGCAAGATTGAAGTTGAAACAGCTTATGCTGGTGATATTGTTTCAATCGCTGGATTAAGTGATATTCAAGTTGGTGAAACATTGACTGCAGTTGGTTTTGAAGAAAAAATGCCAGCTATTGAAGTTGGTGAACCAACAGTTGAAATGGCATTTTCTGCAAATAATTCACCATTTGTTGGTAAAGATGGAATACATATTACAGCTACTAAATTAGCAGCAAGATTAGAAAAAGAAATTCATAAAGATGTTAGTTTGAAAATTAGAAAATCAGATGAAAAAGATACTTGGGTAGTTTCAGGTCGTGGAGAATTACACTTAAGTATTTTAATTGAAAATATGCGTAGAGAAGGTTTTGAGTTCCAAGTTGCTAAACCAAAAGTTGTTATTAAAGAAGAAAATGGAACTAAATATGAACCATATGAATTAGCATATATTGATGTACCAAACGAATCAGTTGGATCAGTTATTGAAATTTTAGGATCTAGAAATGGTGAGTTAGTTAAGATTGATCAAAGTAATAATTACACAAAGATTGAATATATAATTCCATCACGTGGATTAATTGGATTTATGACAACATTCTTAACTCTTACAAAAGGGTATGGAATTATAAATCATAGTTTTTATGATTATAGAAAACTAGAACATATTGAAGCAATCAATAGACAATCTGGAGCATTAATTTCTAATAGTGATGGATTCTCTACTCAATATGCATTAAAGAAACTAGAAGAACGTGGAATGATGTTTGTTGAACCAAGAACAGCAGTTTATGAAGGAATGATTATTGGAGAAAATAATCGCCCAAATGACTTAGTTGTAAATGTTACACAAGAAAAGCAATTAACAAACGTTAGACAAGCAAATAAAGAACAAACAGTTGTTTTAAAAAGACCAAAGATTTTAAATTTAGAAGAATGTTTATCATTTATTAATGATGATGAACTTGTTGAAATAACTCCTAAAAATATTAGATTAAGAAAAAAATATTTAACTGAAGTACTTCGTAAAAGAAATCGTTAATTGTGATATAATATAAAAAATATAGGAGGTTAGCATGAAAGTAGTTATTGGAAGTGACCACGCAGGTTACAAGATGAAAGAAAACTTGAAAAAACATTTAAAAGAAAAAAATGTTGAAGTTGTTGATGTTGGAACTAATAGTGAAGAATCTGTTGATTATCCAGTCTTTGGTGAAAAAGTTGGAGAAGAAGTTGTTAGTAAAAACTATGATTTTGGAATCGTAGTATGTGGAACAGGAATTGGTATTAGTATTGCAGCTAATAAAGTTAAAGGTGTTAGAGCTGCACTTGTTCATGATACATTAACTGCAAGATTAGCTAAAGAACATAATGATGCCAATGTACTTGCTATCGGTGGAAGAAACACTGATTTCAAGGAAGCAGAGAAAATTGTTGATGCTTTTATGGATGCCGAGTTTGAAGCGAGACATCAAAGAAGAATAGATTTAATTAGCGACATGGAGGAAAATAAAAAATAATGAAAACTGCTAAGATTTTAAAACACCCGTTAATAGAACATAAATTGGGGATAATAAGAAATAAAGAGACAAAGACAAAAGAGTTCAGAGAGACTGTATCAGAGATTGCGGGTTTATTAACTTATGAAATAACGCGTGAATTAAAATTGAAGGAGAAAGAAATTGAAACTCCTGTATCAAAATGTATCAGTTATGAATTAAAAGACGAAGTAGTAATTGTTCCAATTCTTCGTGCTGGACTAGGGATGGTTGAAGGAATTCAAAATTTAATTCCAAGTGCAAAAGTAGGACATATTGGATTATACCGTGATGAAGAAACCTTAGAAGCTAAAGAGTATTATGCTAAGTTCCCAGTTGGAATGAAAGATAGCACAGTATTATTAATTGATCCGATGCTTGCAACAGGTAATTCAACAGTTAAAGCAATTGATATATTAAAAAACAAGGGAGCTAAAAACATTATTTTTGTTGGGCTTGTAGGAAGTCCTGAAGGTGTTGAAAGATTACAAGGAGCTCATCCAGATGTTCAAATTTATTTAGCTGCACTAGATGAAAAATTAAATGAACATGGTTATATTGTTCCAGGTCTTGGAGATGCTGGAGATAGACTTTTCGGTACTAAGTAAATAATGACAAGATTAATTATTTATTTTGTGGCTTTGTTGTTATTCTTTGCTATTGTATTTAAAGTATTAAGAGCACTTAATCTTGAAAATGCATTTAAGAAAAATCATGTATGGGAAATAAAAGTTGCATATATTATCTTTTCTATAGTGATTGCTCATTTATTAGCTGAAGTAGTAATGAAGTTATATGGTTGGTCAGTAATAATAATTCAAAATATAAATTAAGGTAATCTTCGGATTACCTTTTATATTTATGGTAAAATTAATAAGAGGCGATTAATATGTGGAATGAAATAATTACGAATGAATCTATAAAAGAATATTATAAGAAATTAATCCAAAAAGTTAGTGAAGAAAGAAAGACAAAAACAATTTATCCAACTACCGAAAATGTTTTTAAAGCATTTGAATTAACTCCATTTGAAAAAATCAAAGTTGTTATTCTAGGACAAGATCCATATCATGGCGAGTTGCAAGCACATGGATTAGCATTTAGTTCATTGGATAAAAAGACTCCAAAAAGTTTGTTAAATATTAAAAAAGAAATAAAAGATGATCTAGGTCTTGAAATTACACAAAATAATGATTTAACAAATTGGGCCAAACAAGGTGTTCTTTTATTAAACACAATCCTAACAGTAGAAGAAGGAAAACCTTTATCACATAAGAATTTTGGATGGGAAGAATTTACTTTGAATATTTTCAAGGAAATATGTAGAATTGATAGTCCGCTTGTTTTTATATTGTGGGGTAATAATGCTAAAGAATATCAAAGATATATTTATAATGATAAACATTTAGTATTAACATCAGTTCATCCATCGCCACTTTCAGCAAATCGAGGTTTTTTTGGTTCAAAACCATTTTCTAAAACAAATAAGTATTTACAAAAAAATAATATTGGTGTAATTGACTTTAAAATATAAAAATAGATAGTATAATAGAAATACAGAGTAATTAGAAAGCGTTAAGTGTCTAGTCATGGGATGTCGGATTGGAACGAACTTTTAAAGGCGGTTTTCTAGTGCATCCGCTGTATATTTTTTATAGTGGATCTCTCTAGTTGAAGAGGAGGTCTTTTTTAATGGAATTGAAAAAAATTGTTTTAGCGTCTATTTTGACAGCATTATCGATAGTAATTGATATTACTTTTAATGCACTTGTTCCAACACAAACAATGGGAACAGCTTATTATGCAATACCAATAATAATTGCAGGTATATTTTTAGGAGTAAAATATAGTCTTTTAATGGCTTTTATTGGTGATTCGTTAAGCGTTATAATCGGAGGTATTCCATTTTTCCCGCTATTCTCTATAGGAGCAATGATGTGGGGATTATTACCTGGTTTGTTGTTAAAGAATAAGAAAGGTTTTTCTAGAATATTAGTAGTAGTATTAATAACTCATATATTAGTTACAACCTTAAATAGTGTCGCATTAATGGTTCATTACCATAAAAGCATTACAGGGTTATTAATTGATTTACCCTTAAGAGCATTTTTAATTATTCCTAATTCAATAATAATTGCTTTATTAGTTGAGGCAGTATTGACACCAATTGAATTAAGAAAAAATGTTGAAGTCTAGCGGATTATATCCGCTATTTTTTTTGATATGATATAATAATTATGATAAGAAAGTGGTTGATTATATGACTGTAAAAATAATTGGAGCGGGATTGGCTGGTAGTGAAGCGGCTTATCAACTTGCTAAACGTGGAATAAAAGTAGATTTATATGAAATGAGACCTAAAAAGATGACAGATGCGCATCAAACAAATATGTTTGCTGAACTTGTATGTTCTAATTCTTTAAGAGCGATTGATATAACAAATGCTGTTGGTCTTTTGAAACATGAGATGCAAGAACTTGATTCATTAATAATTAAAGCGGCAAACTTTGCTAGTATTCCAGCTGGTGGTAGTTTAGCTGTAGATAGAGAAAAGTTTTCTTTATTTGTTGAAAAAGAATTAACTAATAGTGAGTTTATTACAATTCATCGTGAAGAGGTTACCAAACTTGATGAAGATGTTTATACAATAATTGCTGCTGGACCTTTAGTAAGTAGTTCATTATTTATGGAAATTGAAAAACTAATTGGTAAGCAAGATCTTCATTTCTTTGATGCTATTGCCCCTGTTATAATGAAAGATTCAATTAACATGGATATTTGTTACCTTAAGAATCGATATGATAAAGGGGAAGCAGCATATATTAATTGTCCAATGACAAAAGAAGAATATGAAAGTTTTTATTATGAATTAATTAACGCACAAAAGGTACAACCAAAAGATTTTGAAAATAATGTTTTTGAAGGATGTATGCCAGTTGAAGTAATGGCAGAAAGAGGAATTCAGACATTAACCTTTGGACCATTAAAACCTGTTGGTTTAGAGAAACCTAATGGAGAACTACCATATGCTGTTGTTCAATTAAGAAGAGATGATGCTGCTAATAGTATGTATAATATTGTTGGTTTTCAAACAAGTCTATCATGGGGAGAACAAAAAAGAATCGTTAGAATGATTCCAGGTCTTGAAAATGCTGAAATTGTTAGATACGGTGTTATTCATAGAAACACATATATTGAAAGTCCAAATATTTTAAATGATAGTTTTCAAGTAATTAATAGTAAGAAGATTTTCTTTGCTGGTCAAATAAGTGGTGTTGAAGGTTATGTTGAAAGTGCAGCATCAGGATTAAACGCCGCTATTCAAATGGCTTCATTAGTAAATGAAAATAAGTTAGTACCATTTCCTAATGAAACAATGATGGGTTCTCTTGCTAAATACGTTTCTACACCAAATAAATCATTTGTTCCTATGCATGCAAATTTTGGAATAATTCCAGAGTTAAACTATAAACATAAGAAAAAAGAACGAAAAGAGATTTATGCTAGAAGAGCAAATGATGCACTTTTAAAATTTAAGGAAGAAAATCATGAATTATTTTGAGCTTTTTGATGATTATTTGATTACAATTAAAAACTATTCAGAAAATACTAGAGTTAACTATCATAAAGATTTAGAAGATTTTGATAATTTTTTAAAAAATGAAGAATTAGCAGAAAATGTTTTAGATGCTAGAAGAGATAGACTTGCAAGACACTATTTATCGTATTTGGAAGAACAAGGTTTTTCTAAAAAATCAATAGCAAGAAAAATCTCATCATTAAGAACGTTTTATAACTATATGAAAAAAGAAAAATATCTTGATGTTAACATATTTGAAAATATTGAAACACCGAAGATTCCTAAGCGATTACCAAAAGTTATTAGTGATAACGAAATTGATTATCTTTTTGAAGCAATTGATAAGAATACTGTCTTAGGCTTTAGAAATTATTTGATTTTAGATATGTTATTTAGTTGTGGTCTTCGAGCTAGCGAACTTACAAATATGGAAATAAAAGATTTGCAAATCTCAAGAAAAGAAATTTTAATTCATGGAAAAGGATCGAAAGATCGATATGTTCCTATACATGATAATCTAGTCTTTGATCTTAAGGAATACTTAACAAGTATAAGAACAAAGTTAATTTCTAAAACAGATAAAGAAACTCAAAAAGTATTTTTAAACTATCGTGGTGAAGAATTAACGCCACGAGGATTACAAAAAATTATTAAAAAGATTTTAAATGACGCTAATGAAACATATAAAATAACACCTCATATGTTAAGACATAGTTTTGCAACAACGCTTTTGAATCATGGTGCTGACTTAAGAGTTGTTCAAGAGTTGTTAGGTCATGAACATTTAAAATCTACTCAAGTATATACAGAAGTTTCAAATAAAGTATTAAAAGAAAAGTATGAAAAATTACATCCAAGGATGATGAAAAATGATAAAAATCGGGAAAACAATAATTGAACAAGGAATAAGTGAATTTAAAAACTTTAAAAAAAGAAATACTGTAAGAGCGGTAATTTTAGATAATGATAAAGTTTTTATGTTATATTCAAAAACTTTTAATGACTACACCTTTCCAGGTGGAGGTATAAAAGAAGGAGAAGATATCATTAATTCATTAAAAAGAGAATTATTGGAAGAGATTGGTGCGAAAACTGTTAAAATAGTTGATAAGATTGGATATACTGAAGAGATTAGATATGGTATAAATGGTAGTGGGTCAATCTATGAACAAAAATCTTACTATTTTTTATGTGAAATATCAGATATTGGTATACCGGTTTTTGTTGGAAGAGAAAAAGAGCAAGGATTAATTACTAAATGGGTTATAATCGATGAGGCAATTAATCATAATGAAAAGATTAATCTTACAAGAAAAGAACAAGGTTTAAAAACTGTTTTAGAGCGTGAAAATCAGGTTTTAAAATATTTGAAGGAGAATTTAATAATGAGAAAATTTGAAAAAATTAGTAAATATCAAAATGAAGAGTTTAATTTACCGGAAAGAGCAAGTAAAGATAGTGCGGGTTATGATTTAGCATCAATAGTTGATGAAGTAATCAAACCAGGAGAAATAAAACTAGTTCCAACAGGCCTAAGAGCTAAGATGCCAAAGAATGAAGTTTTATTTGTATTTCCAAGATCGTCATTAGCATTCAAAAAAGGTTTAATGATGAGTAATGGAGTTGGAGTAATTGATGCTGATTATTATTATGCTGAAAACGAAGGGCATATAAGTATTCCTTTGTATAATTTCACAAGTGCAGAAGTAATTATAAAAAAAGGTGAAAGATTAGCACAAGGAGTATTTACAAATTATTTTAAAACAGTTGATGATGAAGCAGAAGATCGTATTCGTTTAGGTGGGTTTGGAAGTAGTGGCTTATAAAAGTGCTTTTAGACTTGCAAAAACAGTAATAATATGATATATTTATAAAGGCTAATAAAATACACATGAATAGGTTTATTTGAATCAAGTGCCTACGGGTGGTTCAAAAATAATATTCAGAGGAAAAAAACGAAAGCGGAGGTATTATTTTATGGCAGTAGTAACAATGAAACAATTGTTGGAATCAGGTGTTCATTTTGGACATGCAACAAGAAGATGGGATCCAAGAATGGCTCCATACATTTTCACTTCAAGAAATGGAATCCATATTATTGATTTGAAATTGACAGCACAAAAAATTGAAGAAGCATATGCAGCATTATTAGCAATCGTGCAAGATGGCGGATCAGTTTTATTTGTTGGAACAAAGAAACAAGCACAAATGGCTGTTAAAGAAGAAGCAGCAAGAACAGGTCAATTCTATGTTGATCAACGTTGGTTAGGTGGAACATTAACTAACTTTAAAACAATTCGTAAAAGAATTAAAAGATTACACGATTTATATAAAATGGAAGAAGAAGGAACTTTTGAAAAATTACCTAAAAAAGAAGTTTTAAAATTAGTTCACGAAAGAACTAAATTAGAAAAATTCTTAGGTGGTATTAAGAATATGAAGAAACTTCCAGAAGCTTTATATATCGTTGATCCTAAAAAAGAAAGAAATGCAATTTTAGAAGCAAGAAAATTAAACATTCCAGTATTTGGAATTGTTGATACAAACTGTAATCCTGATGATGTTGATTACATTATTCCAGCAAATGATGATGCAATTAGAGCAGTAAACTTAATTACTCACGTAATGGCTAATGCAGTTATTGAAGCACAAGGTGGATATGTAGAAAAAGTTGAAGACGAAGAAGTTGTTCAACAAGATGATTCAAGAGAACAAAAAGGTTCAAGACCAGCAAGAACTGAAAGACCATACAAAAAAGATGGAAATAGAGAACCAAGAAAAGAAGTAAGAACAGAAGTTAAAAAAGAATTTAAACCAGTTAAAAAGGTTGAAGAAAAAGTAGTTGAAGAAGTTAAGGTAGCTCCAGTTAAAGAAGTAAAAGCAGAAGTTAAAAAAGAAGTTAAACCAGTTAAAGTTGCTAAAAAAGCAGATGTTGATTATGCAGCAATGACTGTAGCTGATTTAAAATCATTAGCTAAAGAACGTGGATTATCAGGTTATTCAGCACTTAAAAAAGCAGAATTAATTGATTTACTAAGCAAATAAAAACGTAACTTAAATTACTTGATAGATATATAAAGAATGATAAAAGGGACGTGTTCCCTTTTATTTTAAAAAAAAACGGAGGAAAAGAACATGGGACAAATAAGTGCACAATTAGTTAAAGAACTAAGAGAAAAAACTGGCGCTGGTATGATGGATTGTAAAAAAGCATTAATGGAAACAAATGGCGATATTCAATCTGCGATTGATTATTTAAGAGAACGCGGTATAGCTCAAGCAGCTAAAAAATCTGGACGTGTTGCAGCAGAAGGATTATGTGAAGTTGTTGTTGATGGAAATAATGCAGTAATCTTTGAATTAAATTCAGAAACAGATTTCGTTGCTAAAAATAAAGATTTTCTAGAATTACTTGATAAAGTTGGAAAAGCATTAATTAATTCAAACGTAACAAATACAGAAGAAGCATTAGCTTTAACTGTTAATGGTGAAACTGTTGAAACTTTCTTAATAAATGCAACAGCAAAAATTGGTGAAAAAATTACTTTAAGAAGAGTAACAAAAGTAACTAAAGATGCTAGCCAAGGATTTGGAGCTTACTCACATATGGGTGGTAGAATTGTATCACTTGTTTTATTAGCAAAAGATAATGAAGTAGTTGGAAAAGATATCGCAATGCATATTGCTGCAAATAATCCAAGATACTTAAATAGTGCAAGTGTTGATGCTGCTACATTAGAACATGAAAAACAAGTTTTAACAAACCAAGCATTACAAGAAGGAAAACCTGCTAATATTGTTGAAAAAATGATTGTTGGTAGATTGAATAAATATTTAAAAGAAATCTGTTTAGTTGATCAACCATTTGTTAAGGATCCAGATTTAACTGTTGCCCAATATTTAAAAAATAACGGTAACGATGTAATTTCATTTGTGAGATTAGAAGTTGGAGAAGGAATCGAAAAAGTTGAAGAAGATTTTGCCGCAGAAGTTGCTGCAGTAACAAAAGGTAACTAAGGAGGCCAGTATGTACCAACGTGTAATATTGAAATTAAGTGGAGAAGCGATGAAGGGTGATACTAGTTATGGTATTGATCCTAAAACTGTTAAGAGTATTGCTTTAGAGATAAAAGAAATTTATGCACTAGGGGTACAAATCGGCGTTGTAATTGGTGCTGGGAACTTATGGCGTGGTGTTACTGGTGAAGAACTAGGTATGGACCGCGCACAAGCAGACTACATGGGAATGCTTGGAACAATCATGAATGGATTGGCATTACAAGATGCACTTGAAGGTATTGATGTACCTTGTCGTGTGTTAAGTGCGATACCAATTCCTGAAGTTGCAGAACCTTACATTAGAAGAAGAGCAATAAGACATTTAGAAAAAGGTAGAGTAACAGTATTTGTTGGAGGAACGGGTTCACCATATTTCTCAACTGATACAGCTGCTGGATTGCGTGCGGCAGAAATTGATGCTGAAGTAATTTTAATGGCTAAAAATAATGTAATGGGTGTATATGATAAAGATCCGAAAAAACATAAAGATGCTAAACTATACAATGAATTAACACTACAAGAAGTTTTAGAAAAGAAACTTATGGTAATGGATTCAACTGCTGCATCAATTTGTAAAGATAATAAAATTAATATTATTGTTTTTGATATGAATCAAAAAGGTAATATTAAGAAAGCAGTAACAGGTCAAAAGCTAGGCACACTAGTTAAATGGGAGGAATAATAATATGTTAGATGAACAAGTAGATTTAGTTTTACTGACAACTGAAGAAAATATGCAAAAATCAGTTGAAAGTTTAGAAAGAGAACTAGCAAGTGTTAGAACAGGAAGAGCAAATCCTGCTTTACTTGATTCTATATCTATAGATTATTATGGAGCATTAACTCCATTAAAACAAATTGCTTCAATTGGTGTGGTAGAAGGTACACAACTTTTAATTAAACCATTTGATAAGTCAACGATTAAACAAATCGAACATGCTATAAATGCATCTGATATAGGAATTGCTCCTCAAAGTGATGCTACAGGTATTAGACTTGTTTTACCTTCATTGACAGGTGAAAGAAGAAAAGAAATTAGCAAAAAAGTTGAAAAAATTGGTGAAGATATGAAAGTCGCAATCAGAAATATTAGACGTACTGCTAATGACGAAATAAAAAAACTTGATATGCCTGAAGATGCTGAAAAATCAGCGTTAGATGAAGTTCAAAAATTAACTGATAAGTATGTTAAAGTTTTAGAGGAAGTAACAGCCGCTAAAATTAAAGAAGTACAAACAATATAATAAATGAAAGACCTTAAATTATTAAGGTCTTTTTTTAAAAATAGTGTATAATGTTTTTATAATAATTTGAGAGGATGAGTTGAATGGTAATTTTAATAGCTAGTATCGTAGTTTTTATAGCATCACTTGTAGCACTAACAATACTAATACGTATTAGATGGAATGATAATAAGAAATCTTCAGGTTGGGGTAAAAAAGGTTTTTATTTGTTGCCTTTATCGTTATTATCATTTTTAATACTAATTTTTGGAATGTTTTCTAAAGTTAATGCAAATGAGGTAGGAATAATTTACCACGATAAGTATGGTATTTTGGATGAAGTTAAATATGAAGGATTTCAAAGAAAATCAATATTTGAACATATAACAACAATAAGTACAACTAATAAAACGAAATTTCTTGAAGTATATGCACAAACTAAAGATAGTATAAATGCACAATTCGAAATAACAATAACTTATAAAGTTGAATCTAAAAATGCGGGAAAATTTTATAAAGCTGTTGGTGATAAAAAAATAAGTGATGAACAATTGAATACTTTAATAAAAGAAAGTCTTCAAAGCATAAGTACTGCATATGATATATTTCAAATAATGGGTGGGGAACTTGATGAAGTAAGAAGTAAAGTTGCTGACTCACTAGAAATTAAATTAAATGAAAGATATCATATAACTTTAGTTTCTTTATCAATTGATGATGTTGATGCAGGAGCTAGAGTGGAATCAATAATTCAAGAAAAAGCAGAAGCTATTCAAAAAATTGAAATTGCTGAACGTGATCAACAAAGAGCAACAATTGAAGCACAAACAGAACTTTTACGTGCGAAAAATAAAGCGGAAGTTGATATTGCAATTGCTAAAGGTAAAGCAGAAGCAGATGAGTTATTAAATGCGGTTGCTGTTAACGCAATTTTAAAAATGTATAATAGTCAATTTGAAACGGAAGCGTTAAAAGCTGATTTTGAAGATAATAATAAAGGTGGATATTTGAAAATTCAAGAAGTTGGTGAAATTGTTGTTAAACAATTATACTATGATGTTTGGGATGGTAAATTACCAACTGTAGTAACTGATGGATCAGGAATTATTATTCAACCATAAAAAAAAGAGAATTTGTAAGATAACTTACATTTTCTCTTTTTAAATATTAGTCTACAAGAACAGTTGGTCTGCCACTTAAAATAATTGTCACAAGGTCAATTATCCAAAGTAGAGGTACACCAAGGAAAATCCATAGAAGTCCAACAATAGTTAATGTACCATTGTTTTTTGAAATACCCTTCACTAAACGATAAATTCCCCAAATGAAATCTAAACCTGGTAATGCTAAGATTGCTTTCACAAGTACTGGAAGATCATCCATAAAAGCAACAAATCCATTTTTACCTTTTGCCATAATTTTTCTCCTTTATTCTTAAATTATATAGATACATTATACAATAGGTGAAATAAAAAAGGTATTTATACGCATATAAAGAAAAAAACTTTAAAAAAAATAATAAAAAGGTTATAATATCAATAATAAAGTTATGAGGAGGAAAATATGAAAAAAAGAGCAATAACAGGGCTTATAATGGCACTCGTTTTTATTCCGTTAATTATTTTTCCTGAATTAGTTATTCCATTTCAAATATTAATGACAATTGGCGTAATAATTGCAGGACATGAAATGGTAGAAATGTTTAATAAAGAAAAACCGATGGGGACTAGAATTAAAGTTATTACTATACTGTTAACCTTAATACTTTTTATAGCAACATCGTTTTATACAACAAAACTTGAGAATTTAAATATTATTAATTATATAGGACCGAAATTTATTATTGCAGTTTTCTTGATTGTAATAATTGTATTAGGATTATTAGTATTTAAAGACGACTTTAAAGGTAATGATATTGGTAAAGTAATCTTAACGGTTTTCTACGTTGGTTTGGGAGCTAGTTCAATAGTAATACTTAGAGTCTTAGGATTAAGATTTATTACATATCTATTTTTAACAACAGTTCTAACTGATGTATTTGCATATACAATTGGTGTTAAATTTGGAAAACATAAAATGGCACCAAATATAAGTCCTAAAAAATCATGGGAGGGTGCAATTGGTGGAACGGTAGTTGCAACAATTATTGCTGGAACCTATGGTTTATTATTTGGAAAGATATTTCCATCAGGATTATTTAATCCAGAAGGTTATAAAACTCTTGTAGATGGTATTAGTGGATTAGGAAATTTAGATCTTTTAGGACAAGGATTAATAATTTTCCCATTAACTATTTTATTATCAACAGTTGGGCAAATTGGAGACTTGGTTGCTTCAAAATTAAAAAGAACTTATGATGTTAAAGATTTTGGAAACATTTTCCCAGGGCATGGTGGTGTGTTAGACAGATTTGATTCATCATTCTTCGCATCAATGTTTTTAGTGACAATGATTATGTTTTTAACAGCAACATCATTATTTTAATGGGGGAATTAACATGGATATAATTATTTTTATATTAGTATTAAGTTTAATAGTTGTTATACACGAATTTGGACATTTTTATTTCGCAAGAAAAGCTGGGATTTTATGTCATGAATTCGCTGTTGGTATGGGTCCGGTTCTATATCAAAAACGAAAAGGTGAAATTGCTTATTCAATAAGAGCAATTCCACTTGGTGGATTTGTTGCTATGGCAGGAGAAGAAATGTCAGATGCTTATATTAAAAAGGATCAAAATATTGGAATAAGAATCAATGAAGAAAAAGAGATAACTGATATTGTTTTAGATAATGATGTTAAATATGATCTTTTGGGAAAAGTTGTTGATTTTGATTTATATGGTGAGAACAACAAAGAATTATTTATAACTCTTGATGTAAATGGAGAAGTTATCAATTATAAAGTTCAAAGAAATGCAAAATATCGATTTAAAAAAGATAAAGAATTATGGATTACGCCAGCAGAAAAAAGTTTTGAAACAAAAACATTATGGCAAAGATTTTTAGTTATTTTTGCTGGGCCAGCGCTAAACTTTATTCTAGGATTCGCAATTTTATTCATTTTAGCTTTTTTTATTGGTAAACCAAGTAATAAAGCAATTGTTGGAAACGTAGATAGTAGTATTGTTGGAGAACAAATTAAAAAAGGTGATTTGATTAGTTCTGTAAATGGCAATGAAGTTACTAGTTGGGGAGATATTGGAAAATATATCTATGAAACTAAAAATAATAAAGCAATATTTACAGTTAATGGTGAAAATGTAGAAATTGATTTGTTTATTGCAATTCAAGGATTAGGTTTTGCTAACGAACAAGGAAATAATGATTTAGTTGCTGGGCAAATATTTGGAAGAGCGAAAGATTTAAAGGAAAAAGATAAAATAATTAGTATTTTCATGGGTGAAAAGAAAAATCAAACCGATGCTTATGTAACTGTAGGTACTTGGAATGAGTTAATTAATTATGTGTTAAATAATAAAGACTCTAAAAAAGTATTTTTAACAGTTGAACGTGATGGAAAGCAAATTGAAATTAACTATGATAATATTCCTGCGAAGACACTTGAAAAATTAGGAAATGATTATATTGCTTATGGAGCTGGGATAACCAGAGAAAGAAATTTTGATTTATTATATCCTTTTTACTATCCATTCCAAAAAATTGGAAGTGATATTAAAGAAATGGTTACAACTTTAGGACTATTGATTAGTCCAAATTCTGGTGTAGGATTAAAAGATCTTTCAGGACCAGTAGGAATTTTCTCTTTAGTTAGAGATGCAAGAAGTCAAGGTGTGATATCATTTTTCACTTTAGTTGCATTTTTAAGTGTTAATATTGGGTTTTTAAATTTACTTCCGATACCTGCTCTTGATGGAGGAAGATTAGTATTTTTAGGATATGAAGCAATAACAAGGAAAAAAGTTTCTAAGAAAATAGAAAATACAATCATAAATATTACGTTTATATTATTATTAGTGTTAATTGTATTTGTAACATATCAAGATATTTTCAGGTTATTTAAATAAAATATTTAAATAATAAGGAGAAAATTGGCTAAAAATAGCGGTTTTCTCTTTTTTTTACGAAAAAAACACATTTAATATAAAAAAGTGTTGACTTTACTATTACGGTAGTGTAGAATAATACAAGTCGAAAGCAGGAAGCAAGAAACAAACGAAAATAAAAAAACATTTTCTTTGAAAAAGTACTTGCAATCCTAAATCGAACGTGATATAATAATTTCGTTCGGTTCTGAAACCGACAAAGAAAAATCTTTGAAAACTGAATGATGATGAGAGCGTAATAAAGAATAAAAAAATAGAGCAATAATCAAATTCAAAATAAATTTAATGGAGAGTTTGATCCTGGCTCAGGATGAACGCTGGCGGCGTGCCTAATACATGCAAGTCGAACGAGAGTGCTTGCACTCTAGTGGCGAACGGGTGAGTAACACGTAGGTAACCTACCCCAAAGATGAGGATAACAGTTGGAAACGATTGCTAATACTCAATAGTTAATAGGAAGGCATCTTCTTATTATTAAAGATCCGTATGGATTACTTTGGGAGGGACCTGCGTCGCATTAGCTAGTTGGTGAGGTAGTAGCTCACCAAGGCGATGATGCGTAGCCGGACTGAGAGGTTGAACGGCCACACTGGGACTGAGACACGGCCCAGACTCCTACGGGAGGCAGCAGTAGGGAATTTTCGGCAATGGGGGAAACCCTGACCGAGCAACGCCGCGTGAATGAAGAAGCACTTAGGTGCGTAAAATTCTTTTATTAGGGAAGAATAGCTAGTATAGGAAATGATATTAGTGTGACGGTACCTAATGAATAAGCCCCGGCTAACTATGTGCCAGCAGCCGCGGTAATACATAGGGGGCAAGCGTTATCCGGAATTATTGGGCGTAAAGGGTGAGTAGGCGGCTACTTAAGTTTGAGGTATAAGCACAGTGCTTAACGCTGTGAGGCTTTGAAAACTGGGTAGCTAGAGTTAGATAGAGGCAAGTGGAATTCCATGTGTAGCGGTAAAATGCGTAAATATATGGAGGAACACCAGTGGCGAAGGCGGCTTGCTGGGTCTATACTGACGCTGAGGCACGAAAGCGTGGGGAGCAAACAGGATTAGATACCCTGGTAGTCCACGCCGTAAACGATGAGTACTAAGTGTCGGAAGAATTCGGTGCTGTAGTTAACGCAATAAGTACTCCGCCTGAGTAGTACGTACGCAAGTATGAAACTCAAAGGAATTGACGGGACCCCGCACAAGCGGTGGATCATGTTGTTTAATTCGAAGATACGCGAAGAACCTTACCAGGTCTTGACATCCCCTGCAAAGCTATGGAGACATAGTGGAGGTTATCAGGGTGACAGGTGGTGCATGGTTGTCGTCAGCTCGTGTCGTGAGATGTTCGGTTAAGTCCGGTAACGAGCGCAACCCTCGTTGTTAGTTGCCATCATTAAGTTGGGGACTCTAACAAGACTGCCAGTGATAAACTGGAGGAAGGTGGGGATGACGTCAAATCATCATGCCCCTTATGACCTGGGCTACAAACGTGATACAATGGCTGAAACAAAGGGAAGCGAAAGGGTGACCTGGAGCAAAACTCATAAAAACAGTCTCAGTTCGGATTGAAGTCTGCAACTCGACTTCATGAAGCTGGAATCGCTAGTAATCGCGAATCAGAACGTCGCGGTGAATACGTTCTCGGGGTTTGTACACACCGCCCGTCAAACCACGAAAGTCAGCAATACCCAAAACCGGTGGCCTAACCTGCAAAGGAGGGAGCCGTCTAAGGTAGGGTTGATGATTGGGGTTAAGTCGTAACAAGGTATCCCTACCGGAAGGTGGGGATGGATCACCTCCTTTCTAAGGAGCATAACAGTAAGAATAACTTACAAAAACTCTACTCTCTCGTCATATTCAGTTTTGAAGGATTTTCCTTCAATATATTTAATAAAAGTAATAAGTTCTTTGAAAAGTAGATAAATTCTGTCGTAACAAATAATAAAAAAGTTTAATTAGCAATAATTAAGCGCGTAAAAAGGTTAAGAAAGTAAGGGCACACAGTGAATGCCTAGGCACTAAGAGCCGAAGAAGGACGCAACTAACGGCGAAACGCCACGGGAAGCAGTAAGTATGTGAAGATCCGTGGGTATCCGAATGAGGGAACTCGGCATGTAGAAGACATGTCACGTCGAAAGACGAGGGAAACGCAGTGAATTGAAATATCTTAGTAACTGCAGGAAAAGAAAGTAAAAACGATTCTGCGAGTAGCGACGAGCGAAAGTGGAGGAGCCCGATACCATAATAGTTACAAAACTTTATGTGAGAAGAACAACCTGGGAAGGTTGACCAAAGAAGGTGAAAGTCCTGTAAACGAAGCATAAAGACTAGGGTATCAAAGAGTACAGCGGGACACGAGAAATCTTGCTGGAACTATAAGGAGGACCATCTCCTAAGGCTAAATACTACTTAGTGACCGATAGTGAACCAGTACCGTGAGGGAAAGGTGAAAAGAACCCCGGGAGGGGAGTGAAAGAGATCCTGAAACTGTGTGCTTACAGTTAGTCAGAGCCCGTTAATGGGTGATGGCTTGCCTTTTGCAGAATGAACCGGCGAGTTACGTTAACTAGCAAGGTTAAGCTTTAAGGAGCGGAGCCGAAGCGAAAGCGAGTCTGAATAGGGCGAATAAGTTAGTTGATGTAGACCCGAAACTGGGTGATCTAGCCATGAGCAGGTTGAAGTTTAGGTAAAACTAAATGGAGGACCGAACCAGGGCACGTTGAAAAGTGCTTGGATGACTTGTGGCTAGGGGTGAAATTCCAATCGAACCCAGAGATAGCTGGTTCTCCCCGAAATAGCTTTAGGGCTAGCGTTAATGAGTATTTTATGAAGGTAGAGCACTGAATGTGTGATGGCCCCACCTCGGGGTACTGAACACAATTAAACTTCGAATGTCATAAAAGTGAAATTAGCAGTCAGACTGTGGGTGATAAGGTCCATGGTCAAAAGGGAAACAGCCCAGACCGCCAGTTAAGGTCCCAAAATTCATGTTGAGTGGAAAAGGAAGTGGAGATGCACAAACAACTAGGAGGTTGGCTTAGAAGCAGCCATCCTTTAAAGAGTGCGTAATAGCTCACTAGTCGAGTGACTCTGCGCCGAAAATGTACCGGGGCTAAACATGATACCGAAGCTGCGGATTTGAAAGTAATTTCAAGTGGTAGGGGAGCGTTCTAACAGCGAAGAAGGCGTACCGTGAGGAGCGCTGGAGTGGTTAGAAGTGAGAATGCCGGTGTAAGTAACGAAAAGATAGGTGAGAATCCTATCCGTCGAAAACCCAAGGATTCCAGGGGAAGGTTCGTCCGCCCTGGGTAAGTCGGGGCCTAAGGTGAGGCTGAAAAGCGTAGCCGATGGATATCAGGTAGAGAATCCTGAACTAGTAAATAGACTGAAGGAGTGACAGAGGAGGATAACACTTGCCCCTTAGTGGATTGGGGTCGAGAATACGAGTCTGTGGTATAGGCAAATCCGTACCACGCGAAGGATGAGTATTGACAGGTAAAAGGTGATGACTTCAAACTCTCTAGAAAAGCTTCTAAGATTAATTTATTTACTACCCGTACCGTAAACCGACACAGGTGGGTGGGTAGAGAATACTAAGACGCGCGAGAAAACTCTTGTTAAGGAACTCGGCAAAATGACTCCGTAACTTCGGGATAAGGAGGACTTTTAATGAAAAAAGAAAGTCGCAGAGAATAGACCCAAGCGACTGTTTATCAAAAACACAGGTCTCTGCAAAACCGTAAGGTGAAGTATAGGGGCTGACGCCTGCCCGGTGCTGGAAGATTAAGAGGAGATGTCAGGAAACGAAGCATTGAATTGAAGTCCCAGTAAACGGCGGCCGTAACTATAACGGTCCTAAGGTAGCGAAATTCCTAGTCGGGTAAATTCCGACCCGCACGAAAGGCGTAACGATTTGGGTGCTGTCTCAACAAGAGACTCGGTGAAATCAAGATGCCGGTGAAAACGCCGGCCACCCGCGACAGGACGAAAAGACCCCATGGAGCTTTACTGTAACTTGATATTGATATTGGGTGCAGAATGTACAGGATAGGTGGGAGACTTGGAAGCTGGAACGCTAGTTTCGGTGGAGTCGACCTTTGGATACCACCCTTTCTGTATCTGATATCTAACCTCGGTAAGTGGATTACCAGGGACAGTGTCTGGTGGGCAGTTTGGCTGGGGCGGCCGCCTCCTAAAAAGTAACGGAGGCGCCCGAAGGTTCCCTCAGAATGGTCGGAAATCATTCATAGAGTGCAAAGGCAGAAGGGAGCTTGACTGCGAGACAAACAAGTCGAGCAGGTACGAAAGTAGGGCTTAGTGATCTTACGGTTCCGCATGGAAGGGCCGTGACTCAACGGATAAAAGCTACCCTGGGGATAACAGGCTTATCGCATCCAAGCGTTCACAGCGACGATGCGGTTTGGCACCTCGATGTCGGCTCGTCACATCCTGGAGGTGGAGAAGCTTCCAAGGGTTGGACTGTTCGTCCATTAAAGTGGCACGCGAGCTGGGTTCAGAACGTCGTGAGACAGTTCGGTCTCTATCCGTCGTGGGCGTTGGAAATTTGAAGGGTGCTGCTCCTAGTATGAGAAGACCGGAGTGGACATACCACTGGTGCACCAGTTGGCCTGCCAGGGCCACAGCTGGGTAGCTATGTATGGAAGGGATAAACGCTGAAAGCATCTAAGCGTGAAGCCCCCCTTAAGATGAGATTTCCCAATTTAGTAAGACCCCTTGAAGACGACAAGGTTGATAGGCTGGGTGTGGAAGCATGGTGACATGTGGAGCTGACCAGTACTAATAGGTCGAGGACTTAACCTTATAACTTACGTTTTATTTGTTACAATTTGAATTTATCTAGTTTTGAGAGATTGTCTGGTGACGATGGCGAAATGGACACACCTGTTCCCATCTCGAACACAGAAGTTAAGCATTTCAGCGTCGACAATAGTCCTATGGGGCGAAGATAGAACGTTGCCAGGCTCTCTTATTATTTTTATTTTTTTAATAAAAGTGTATTGACAACATAAGATACATTATATTATAATAACTATGCTGCCTACTTAGCTCAGTCGGTTAGAGCACTTGACTGTTAATCAAGGGGTCCAAGGTTCGAGTCCTTGAGTGGGCGCCACTTGATAATTTAACAACCTAATGGTTGTTTTTTTTATATAAAAATTGATATACTATTAATGGAGGCGATCATATATGAAATTTATAAATGAAGGTAATAGAATATATAATAAAGATGAGAATGGAAAATTATTAGCAGAAGTTACATTTCCATTTATTGAAGAGAAAGTTATAAATATTGATCATACATTTGTTGATCCATCTCTTCGAGGTGCTGGAATTGCAGGAGAATTAATGATTGAAGTATATAATTATGCAAAAGAAAAAGGATATACTGTTGTTAATACGTGTCCATATGCTGTTGCATGGTATAAAAAACATACTGATAAGCACGATGTTTTAAACAAGGAAATTGAACTACCAGAGGCATGTAGAATATAATGCGTTTATATGTACTAGCAATGGATGATGAAGCAAAAGATTTATTACCTTTTTTTGAATTAGTTCAAACTATTCCATATAAATTATATAAAAACAAAAATAATTTGTTGGCAATAACAATGATTGGTAAGGTTAATGCTAGTTTTGTTCTATCAACAGTATTAGCTACTTATAAAGTAACTGAAGTAGTAAATTTAGGCTTTTCAGGTGCAAATGGAGATTTTAATATAGGAGATATCTATATTATTGAAGAAGCAAGATATCATGATGTTGACGTGACAATGTTTGGTTATGAACATGGACAAGTTCCTAAAATGCCAGCAAGCTACTTTAGTGACCAAAATTTAGTATCTAGGTTTGATTATCCTAAGACTAAAATTTATACTGGGGATTGTTTTATGACTACTATGAAAGAGGGAAATTATCTTGTTGATATGGAAGTAACAGCCTTGTTTCAAGTTGCATATAGAACAATGATACCAATAATTTCAATAAAGGTTATTTCTGATGTTATTGGGAGAGAAAAGCATTTAGATGATTATGCAACCTTTGAAAAAACAGGAAGTTCAAAAATTCTTGAAATCTATAGACGAATTGAAAAACTTTAAGGAGGATTTTATATGAAAAAAGGCTTAATATTATTAAATAATAATGTTGAAGATATTGAATCACTTGCAACAAGAGATCTTTTGATAAGAAGTGGTTATAATATAACAACCTTTACATTAGAAAAAGAGTTAGATATTAAAACTGCGTATAATATGAGTATCAAAGTAGATAAATTGATTAAAGATATTGATGAAGTAAATTTTGATTTTTTAGTTCTTCCAGGCGGTAAACATGTTTCGGAGTGGGTTAATCAAAAAACACCGTTAAATAGACTAATAAACGAGTTTAATGACAATGGTAAGTTGATTGCTGCAATATGTGCTGCACCATTATTCTTAAGTAAAGCGGGAATCTTAAAAGACAAAGATTATACGGCTTTTCCAAGCGTTGTAAACGATATTGAAGCTATATATCATTCTGATGCAAAAGTTGTTAAAACAGGTAATGTAATCACTGCTAGATCTGCAGGAGTCACATTTGATTTTGCTTTTGAAATTGTAAATTATTTAGATGGAAATGATGCAGTAAATAAATTAAAGAAAAATATTATCTATTAAAAAAGATATTGCCTTATTAAGCCTTTTACTATTATTAAAAAAAAATAAAAAAAAGTGCATAAGTAGTTGACAATTGTAAATATTTTGGTATAATAATAAATGTGCTTATAAGTGGCCCGTTGGAGAAACGGTTAACTCACATGCCTTTCACGCATGCATTCACGGGTTCGAATCCCGTACGGGTCACCAATAAAGGATTTAATTATAAGCACCCATAGCTCAATTGGATAGAGCGTTTGACTACGGATCAAAAGGTTAGGGGTTCAACTCCTCTTGGGTGCGCCATAAGAGTTCGGGAAGTAGCTTAGCTTGGTAGAGCGCCTGGTTTGGGACCAGGAGGTCGCAGGTTCAAATCCTGTCTTCCCGACCATTAAAAATTAAATATATGCGGGTGTCGTATAATGGCTATTACCTTAGCCTTCCAAGCTAAAGACGTGGGTTCGATTCCCATCACCCGCTCCATATTAAAATTTGATAGATGCTTAAAAGCATCTTTTTTTTGTATTAGATATTGATAAATAAAATTGATGTAGTAATATAATAGGTAAAGGGTTTAATTAATATTAAGGGGGAAAAGGAATGAAATTTATAACTTATAAATCATTTGGTATTGAGTATAGTATAAATGTTGATAGTATTGAAAGAATTGAATATGATACTAGAGGTAATGAGTATAAAATCAAACTGAAAAATGATGATACACCATTTGTAGTGAATAGATTTGATGCTGATGATTTTGAAGATTTTTCAATAAGAATGAGACAAATTATCAAAAGTAATTAATTAGAGAAGTAAGTTAGAGATAACTTACTTTTTTTTATTTTTCCAAGAAATTAGGAATTAACTATTGACATGTGGATCAATAAAAGATATAATATGAACATGTGAACAAGTATTCATATGTATGAGGTGATTGAATGAATGAAAAGTTGAGTAATATAAAAGAAAGTATGATTAATAAAGAACTAAAGGATAGGGTAAGTAATTTGTTTAAAGTTATTTCTGATCCAACTAGAATTTCAATTCTATTTGCATTAAAAGGTGAAGATTTAACTGTTACAGAATTAACAATTATTTTAGATATGACACAAAGTGCAGTTTCACATCAACTTAGAGTTTTAAGAGATGCTAATCTTGTTATTAATAAGAAAATAGGAAAAGAAGTAATTTACCGTCTTGCAGATGAACACGTGCACATGATATTTAATCAAGCAATTGAACACGTTATAGAATAGGAGAAAGAAAGATGAAAAAAGAAAAACACAATCATGATCATCACGATCATGAACATAATAATGAGCATGAAGAAGGACATAGTCATGAAGATCATCACGGACATGATCATAAACATGGTAAGCATACATTAATAATTTCTGCGGTATTATTCTTTGTAGGTGTAATACTACATATTGTATCTAGATTTATAACAAATGATACTATTATGATGATACTTAATTTAATAGCATTAGTATTTGCAGGTACACATGTTATTTTTGAAGGAATTGAAGATACAATAAGTTCAACGATAAGAAAGAAAAAGTTCACACCAAATGTTCATATCTTGATGACACTAGCTGCAATAGGAGCTGTAATAATTGGTGATTATAAAGAAGCGGCATTATTAATTATAATTTTTGCGGGTGCACATTATTTAGAAGAATATGCTGAAGGGAAAAGTAAAAAAGAGATTAAGAAGCTTCTTAAACTTAATCCTACAAAAGCAAGAAGAATTCTTGAAGATGGTAGTATTGAAATAATTGATGTTAATGAATTAAAAATTGGTGATAAATTAAAAGTTCTAAATGGTGATCAAATTCCAACTGATGGAATAATTATCTCTGGTGAATCTGATATCAATGAAGCATCAATTACGGGTGAGAGTATACCAAGACTTAAAAGTATAAATGATGAAGTATTTGGTAGTACAATGAATGGTAATGGAACATTTGAGATGCAAGTTACTAAAGATAGTGAAAATACAGTATTTTCAAAAATTGTTAAACTAGTTGGTGAAGCTCAAACAAATATTTCTAAAACAGCGGTTCTAATTAAAAAGATTGAACCTATATATGTTACAGCAGTGATTCTACTTACACCTTTTATTTATTTATTCGGAAGATATATATTAAACTGGGGTTCAGTAGATAGTTTCTATCGTACAATGGTCTTTTTAATTGTTGCTTCTCCATGTGCGCTTGCTGCAACTGATATACCAGCAACATTATCAGCAATCTCAAATCTAGCGAAAAATGGTGTTTTATTTAAAGGTGGATCATATTTATCTAATCTATCAGAAATTGGTGCAGTTGCATTTGATAAAACTGGAACATTAACTGAAGGTAAACCGGTTGTTACTGATGTCTATTTTGCAAAAGAAGTAAATGAACTTGATAAACAAAAATATCTTGATATTCTAGTTTCAATGGAAAGTAAATCAAATCATCCACTAGCAACAGCAATTATTAATTATTTTGATGTAACTAAAAAAATTGAAGTTGAAGCAGAAAATATTATAGGCGTTGGACTTATTGCAAACTATAAAGATAAACAATATAAGATTGGAAAACCAACATCGTACAAAACAATTTCTAAAGAATTAGTGAATGTTACGCATGAATATTCTAATGAAGGTAAGACTGTTGTTTACTTCGGTGTTAATGAAGAAGTAGTATTACTTATTGCTATTCAAGATATTCCAAAAGAAAGTTCAAAAGTAGCAATTGATTTTTTAAACAAAGAAAATGTAAGAACAGTAATGATTACTGGTGATGCAGTTAAAACAGGTGAAGCAATAGGTAATAAACTAGGTATTAACGAGGTTATTGGTAATGTCTTGCCAGAAGATAAGGCAAACATCATAAAGGACTTAAAAACAAAATATGGCGTTGTAGCAATGCTTGGTGATGGAGTTAACGATGCACCTGCGCTTGTAACTGCTGATATTGGGATTGCTATGGGCGATGGAACAGATATAGCAATAGATGTTGCTGATGGTGTTTTAATGAAGAATGATTTAACAAAATTTGTTTACACATATAAAACTTCAAAGAAACTTAGAAGAATTGTATGGGAGAATATAATCTTTTCAATGTTAGTAGTCTTATTCCTAATAACAATTAATTTTTTCGGAAAAATGGAGATGCCACTTGCGGTATTAGTGCATGAAGGAAGTACTATTGTAGTTATTCTTAATGGATTAAGATTGTTAAAACGTATAAAAGTGTGATTAAATACGCTAAAAAAGCGTATTTTTTTCTTTAATAGTTTTTTTTAGATAAAAATAGAAACTATAATTTTGAAAAAAACTTAATATAAGATATAATATAATTATAAAAAGTACTGGAGGGATGAAAATGTGTTTTTTTAAGAAACGTAAAGCTAAGAAAGAAGCGAAACGTCAAGCTGAGTTGGAAGCTTTAAAAGCAAATGAGAAAAAAGCTATTGAAGATGAAAAAAAGGTTCCAAAAGTAGAAGAGAAAAAAGTTGAAGTTAAAAAGGAAGAACCAAAAGTTGTTGAAACTAAAGATGATGATAAAGATTCAAATAAAGTAGTCAAATATCATGTTTCGCAAAATAAAGATGATAAAAGTCCTAACTTTAAACAATGGAGAGTTAGAAAACAAGGTTCTCAAAAAACAATTAAATACTTCAATACTCAACTAGAAGCTATTGAATTTGCTGAGGATTTAGCTGAAAAAGCTGGCTCATCAATTGTTATTCATAAAGTTGATGGATCAATCAGAAAACAAGATTATACAAAAAAATAAACACGTAACTGTGTTTATTTTTTTAGTGGGATAAATCCTTCAAAAACGATGTTGTCATAATGTTTTAGCGCTAAATCATAATCATTTTGATTTTTAGCTGTATATGAGATTACTGTAAGTCCTTTTTTCTTTGCTTTATCAGCATATTTGTTCGGAAGATTATCGATGTTGTAACTAATAAAATCCGGTTTAGTAAAATGATTGAAGAATAAACTTTTCATTAAATACTTTAAGGGTTTTGACATTGTAGAAAGTTCATTAAAGTAAGAAGTTATTTGTCCTCTTATGTAATTCTTACGATATTTTTTTAAAATACTTAAAACTAAGGGATTAAATGAGAAAATAGCAAATTCACCATCATAGTTATCTAAGAGTGTAGTTAAATTTTTAAAGAAGGTTTTAAAGTTTCTATTTTGTTTTATTTCAATTAGTAAAGGAACTTTACCATCTACAAGTCTTAGTAAATCTTCGAATAAAGGAATTATCTCATCAGTATTTAAAAGCTTTAAATCTTTAACTGTATTTAAATTACAAGTTTTAATCTCAAGATCAACACCTGTCATTCTAAGTAAGTTATCATCATGGAAACAAACAATAGAACCATCAGTTAAAAAAGTGATATCAAGTTCAATAGCATAATTTTTATTAATTGCTTCTTTATAAGCAATGATTGAGTTTTCGGGAATTTTGTTATTATTGTTATGTAATCCTCGATGAGCGATTTGCCATTCTTTTAAAAAATTCAAGTTTTTCATTTTTAACATATCCTTTTTTGTGCTATAATAATTAAACAAGAAAAAACAACAAAAGTCAAGTAAACTTGATATGTTGACAAAATGTGTTAAATATCATAAAATATCTAGGAGTAATAAAGGAGGAGAGAAAAATGATTTTTGAAAGAATTAAAGAACTAGTTGTTCAAGAAATGAACATTCCAGCTGAAAAAGTTTCTTTAGAGTCAAGAATTGCTGAGGATCTTGGAGCAGATTCAATCGATGCTATTGAGTTAATCATGGGTGTTGAAGAAGAATTTGACATTGAAATCAGTGATGATGAAGCAATGAACATTAAAACAATCGGAGATTTAGTAGCTGTAATTACAAAGTTAAAAGCTTAATTTGCGGTTTAAGCCAAGATGATTCTTGGTTTTTTCTTAAATTGAAATATAATGTTGACAATAAAAAAGAATAATGATACAATCTTAACAATTAAATAGTTATCAAGAAGACGGGAGAGATATAGCTCTGTGAACGTCTACCAACCTGTAAAAATACAAAGGTGGTAAAGCTATAAGCGATGAGTGTTACTTAACAAAGTATTTATATAATCCTTATCGTTCTTGATAGGGATTTTTTAATTTTATAATCTAGAAAGGAGCACAAAATGATAGAGTTAGTTAATGTTAGTAAAATATATAAACTTGAGAATAAAAAAGAATCATTAGTATTAAAAGATGTTTCTTTATCAATTAATGAGAGTGAAAGCATTGGAATAGTTGGTTATAGTGGTGCAGGTAAATCGACATTAATTAGACTATTAAATGGACTTGTAAAACCAAGTAGTGGAAATGTTTTGGTTGATGGAATTGATATTAATAGTTTAAAGAAAAATGAATTAAACTTTTTAAGACATAAGATAGGAATGATTTTTCAAGACTATAATTTATTAAGTTCATTGAAAGTTATTGATAATGTTTTATTGTCATTGAAGATTTCAAAGTATAGCGATTCAAAAAGTGAAAACCTTGAACGAGCAAAAGAAGTATTAAATCTTGTTGGTCTTTCTGATAAGTTAAATGAATACCCTAAAAACTTATCTGGTGGACAAAGACAAAGAGTTGCAATAGCAAGAGCTATAGCAAGTAAACCAAAATATTTACTATGTGATGAAATAACATCCGCGTTAGATAATAATACTGCTCTTGAAATAATCGAGATTTTAAATGATATAAAAGAGAAAACTAATGTAACAATCATTTTTATAACACATCAATTAGAAATGGTTAGAAAGTTATGTGATAGAGTTGTTGTTATGGATAGTGGTGAAATTATTGAAGATCAAAAAGTTTTAGAGTTATTTATTTCACCAAAGACAAAAACAGCAAAAACATTGATTAATTTAAAAACAGAACTTGATGAATACAATGATAATACATTTATTTTAAAGTATAAGAATTCTGCAAATAAAGAAAGAATTCTTAGTGAAACAATTAAAAAGTTTGAAATTGATTTTAATATATTAAGTGCTAAAACATTAGATATTGGTAAAAATATAGTTGGATATCTTATTTTAGAAATAACAGGTAATAGAGTAGATGAAGCAATTATATATTTAAAGAATAAAGGAATTGAGGTGGAAAAATATGAAGTTGACACCTATTGATAAAGAAGAAATAATAGCTGCTTTTGGTGATACTGTATATCTATTATTTATAACAGCGATTTTTGTTATTATCTTTGGAATTCTTATTGGTTTTACTTTATATTTCACTGAAAGAAAAACTGATGAAGTACAGAGTGGTTTTATAAAAATTACTAATAGAGTTATAAGTTTTATTATTGATATAGCAAGATCTATTCCATTTATTATACTAATGGTTGTTTTAATTCCAATAACGGTTATTATTGTTGGAACAATGCTAGGAGCAAAAGCTGCTCTTCCAGCACTTATTATTAGTGCAACGCCGTTTTATGGAAGAATTGTTTATATGTCACTTAGAGATGTTAATAAAGGTAAATTAGAAGCTTTGAGGGCAATGGGAGCTTCAAATTTAACGGTAATTCTTTATATGACAAAAGAAGCATTGCCATCATTAATATCAGGACTTACTGTGACTCTTGTAACACTTGTTGGATTTATAACATCAGCTGGAGCAATTGGTGCTGGTGGATTAGGTGATTTAGCTGTTAAAAGAGCATTTGGCAATAATTTACAAGTTGCATATATTTGTGTACTGTTAGTTTTAATAATTGTATTTGTTATTCAACTAACAGGAGATTATTTAAGTAAAAAAATTGATAAAAGATAAAAGGAGAAAAAGAAAATGAAAAAAAGTATTTTAGGAGTATTATTATTAGTTTTAACAATCACATTAATAGGATGTGGTAAGAATAAAGAAAAAACAATTAAAGTGATTGCTACAGAAGAACCACATGCTGAGATTTTAAGAGAAGCAAAACCATTATTAAAAGAACAAGGATATAATTTAGAGATTACAGTTACTAATAACTATGAACTTGGAAATCCAGCGGTTGAAAATGGTAGTGCTGATGCAAACTACTTCCAACATATTCCATATTTTAATCAACAAAATAAAAATGGTAATTTAGTTAATGTTGGAGCAATCCATTTAGAACCAATTGGTTTATATGCAGGAACAGTAAATAACATAGATAATCTAAAAGATGGTGATGAAATAATAATAAGTGATAATGCACCAGATTACGGAAGAATTGTTGCATTTTTAGCAAACATTGGTTTAGTAACTACTATTGATGGTTTTGATCAATTAAAAGAAATAGATAGTCCTGAAAAAGGAATTGAAACTAAAAAAGTTAATTTTAAGTTTAAGATTATTGCTGCTAAACTTTTAGTAACTGCAAAGAATAATAACGAAGGTGCTTTATTTTTTATTAATGGTAACTATGCAATAACTGGTAATTTAGATGTTAAAACGGCATTAGTAACTGAGCTATCAACAAATAATCCATATGCAAATATTGTAGTTGTGAAAAAAGGAAATGAAGACGATCCAAAAATAAAAGCATTATTAGAAGTATTACAATCAGAACATATAAAAAACTTTATAAATACTAAATATAATGGAACAGTAATTCTTGTCAAAAAATAAAAATTATGATATAAACCACTTTAGAGTGGTTTTTATTTTAGATGAGATATGGAACGAAGTTAATAGTTTATGATATAATATAACTTGTTATATAAAAGAGGTGTATAGTATGAATTACGATTATAAAAAGATTGAAAAGAAATGGCAAAATTATTGGCATGAAAATCAATTGTTTAAAACAGAAAATGAAAATTTGAAACCTAAAAAATACATATTAGACATGTTTCCATATCCAAGTGCTTATGGATTGCACGTTGGACATATTAGTGGTTATACAGCAACTGATATTTTAAGTCGTTATTATAGAATGAAAGGTTTTAATGTTTTACATCCTTTTGGTTGGGATGCATTTGGACTTCCAGCAGAACAATTTGCTTTAAAAACTGGAAAAGATCCAGAAGAATTTACTAAACAAAACATTGAAACATTTAAAAGACAATTAATTGAATCTGGAAAAGGGATTGATTGGAGTAGAGAATTATCAACTGCTGATCCTAATTATTTCAAATGGACACAATGGATATTTAAAAAATTATATGAACATAATTTAGCAGAAATTAAAGATATAGAAGTTAATTGGTGTGAAGAACTTGGAACAGTACTTGCTAACGATGAAATTTTAATTGTTGATGGCATGATGGTATCTGAAAGAGGAAATTATCCAGTATATAAGAAAGCTATGCGCCAATGGGTACTTAAGATCACTGAATATGCAGATAGACTATTGGATGATTTAAAGCTTGTAGACTGGCCAGAAAACTTAAAAGAAATGCAAAGAAACTGGATTGGAAAAAGTACAGGAGCAATCATTAATTTTGATTGTTTAGGAAGTGAAATTAGTTTTGATGTTTTTACAACAAGACCTGATACAATTTATGGAGCAACTTACTGTGTATTAGCACCTGAAAATCCATTGGTTTTAGATATTGTAACTTCAGATGAAGAAGAAAGTGTTAGAAACTATATTATAACAACAAAGCAAAAATCTGATTTAGAACGTCAAACAAATAAAGAAAAAACTGGTGTGTTTACCGGTGCATATGCAATTAATCCAGTAAATAATAAAGAAATTCCGATTTGGATTGCAGATTATGTTTTACCACATTATGGAACAGGTGCTGTAATGGCTGTGCCTGCTCATGATGATAGAGATAATGAGTTTGCTATTAAATATGGATTAGATATTATTGAAGTAATTCAAGGTGAAACAGATGGTGCATTTACCGGAGATGGAGTTCATTACAATAGTGGAATAATTGATGGCTTAAATAATTCTGAAGCTAGTGAAAAAATTATTTCTTATTTAGAGAAGATTAAAAAAGGATATGCGAAAAATAACTATAAACTGCGTGACTGGGTATTTTCACGTCAAAGATATTGGGGAGAACCATTTCCGGTAGTCTTTGATGAAAATAATAATATTTACGTATTAAAAGATGAAGAATTACCATTAGAGTTACCGAAGATGAAAAATATTAAACCAAGTGGAACCGGAGAATCACCACTAGCAAACGCACATACGTGGTTAAATATTGAATATGATGGTATGAAAGTAAGACGTGATACTAACACAATGCCTCAACTTGCAGGTAGTTCATGGTACTATATCGGTTATATTTTAAAAGAACATTTAGGAATGATTCCACTTAACACAGAAGAAGCTAAAAAAGAATTAAAAAAATGGCTCCCTGTTGATTTATATGTTGGTGGTACAGAACACGCTGTTGGGCATTTACTATATTCAAGATTTTGGCATAAATTTTTATATGATTTAGGAATTGTTGATACAAAAGAGCCTTTCTTAAAATTAGTGAATCAAGGAATGATTTTAGGACCAGACAATACTAAGATGAGTAAATCACGTGGTAATGTCATTAATCCAGATGATATAATCTTTGAATTTGGTGCAGATACCTTAAGAGTATATGAAATGTTCATGGGACCAATTGAAGCAGAAAAAGCCTGGTCAACTGAAGGTGTTGCAGGAATCAAGAGATTTTTAGATCGCATGTTTAGAATGTATTCATTTGAAATTGTTGATAATGTTGATGAGTTAAATATGATTCATCACCAAACAATTAAAAAAGTAACTGAAGATATTGAGAAAATGGGATACAATACTGCAGTTAGTGCCTTAATGGTTTTTGTTAATGAAGTATATAAGGTTAAAAAGATGAGTAAGAAACAAGCAAGAGATTTCTTGAAACTATTGAATCCATTTGCTCCTCATATAACTGAAGAGATTAATAAGGAAATATTGAAACAACATGAAACATTACTTTATTCAGAGTGGCCAATATATGATGAAGCATATTTAGTCTTAGATGAGGTTGAAGTAGTTGTTCAAGTTAATGGAAAACTAAGAGCAAGATTAAGTGTTGCTAATAACACAAGTAAAGAAGAATTAGAAAATATCGCACTTAATAATGAAAATGTTTCTAAGCATTTAGAAGGATTAACAATTAGAAAGATTGTTGTAATTCCAAACAAACTTGTTAATATAGTTGCAAACTAATTTTTAAGGATAAGAATAGTCGAAATGATTATTCTTATTTCTTTCAAATAATCCCTGAAAAGCAGTTATATTATGCTATAATATTTTATAAGGAGTTGATTCTATGTATAAACGATTTAAAGCAAGTTTAACAAAACCTAGTATGGTTTTTTTATATATAAAAGATTCGTTTTGGAAAGTTTTTTCATATCTTTTGATAATGACAGCTCTTCTTACAATTCCAGCAATTGTTGTTTCTATTAGTAAACCTGAGATGTTATTCCCAAGTTATAATGAAATAAATAATGGAATAAATAAAGAATTTGTAAATGCAAATTTAAAAATTGAAAATGGTAAGTTAATTAATGAGAATGCAACAAGTAAAAACTTTGTAATTGATGATTTCACATTTGTTGTTGGAACAATTCCAAGAACAAATACCCCATATATTATTTTATTTGAAGAAAGTAGGGTTACTCTCTATATGAGTGCATCTACAATGGCAATTGAAATATCAAGTTTTAAATATGAGAATAGCGAATTGAATAATATCGTTTTTTCAACTGATGAAGCAAATATTGTAACTAAAGAGACAATTAAACTCTTTGATTCAAGTTTAATTGTGGTGTATGTTTCACAAATTTTTATTGGTTATTTACTAGATTATTTATTGATTGCTCTTGTATTAACAGCATTATCAATGATGATGCGAAGATTACCTTTAAGTTTTGGTAATATTTTTAAAACGAATATTTATCTATTAACAGGGTGGGTTATTTTCAATTTGATAATAACATTGTTTGGATTTAACGACCTATATTATTTTACTATAATAGTTGCGTATGTTTATCAAATGATTGCATATCGAATGATTAGAGTTGTTAAGACAAATGGTTCAAAGAAGGAAAATGATGATGAATAAGTATGATTTATTTTTGAAACAAAAAAATTATGATAACGAAATAATAAAAAACTCAAAATTAAAGATAGTTGATGTATATCCAAAAAAAGATGAGTGGGTTTTTTTCATAGAATTTAATGATTTTATTGATGCAGATTTGTTATTTTCTTTTAGTAAAACAGTTAAAGAATATTTTAATAATGCAGCAGTCAAAAAAATTGATATTAAAGTAGTTCATAATAACAAAAATAATTTCTCTAAATATGCATTAAATTATTGGGATAGTTCAATTCATTATTTATGTAATATTAAACCATCTTTTTCTGCATTAGAAAATTATAACGTTACTTATGAAGAAAATAAGTTTTTAGTACATATTGATAAAGATAGTGTTTGGGTTAAAGAATATTTTAATGAAATATATAATGTTTTTAGAGATATTAAAATTGAATCAAAAATCGAATGTTTTATTGATGAAAACTTATCAACAATTAAACAAAAGATTGATGAAAGAATTGAAACAAGAACTGAAAGACTAAATGAAAATAATTATGTTCCTTCAAAGAGGGAAGTAAAAGAAACGAAAGTTTTAAACCGAAATCAAAAAGCTCAAAAAGTTAGAATAAATACAATTCCAATGGATCAGTTTGGAATTGATAAATATAAAAATCAAAATGGAAATACAAGATTTGTTATTGAGGGAGAAATTGTTGAAGTTGAAGTTAAAGAATTAAGAACAATTAAGCTTTTAGAAATGACAATTGCTGATCAAAATGATGCAATAACAATAAAAAACTTTATTAATAATGATCGTGATTTTGAATTTGGTAAATCCTTAAAGGCCGGAATGTTTGTAGAGGTTGAAGGAGAGGCACAATTTGATACTTATGTTCACGAAGTGGTAATAATGGGGCGAAAGATTTCTATTATTGAAGGAATTGAAAAACAAAATAGACTTGATAAATCAAAAGAAAAAAGAGTGGAATTACATCTTCATACAAAAATGTCAGATATGGATGGTGTAACGGAAGTTAAAGATTATGTTGATAGAGCACTTGAATGGGGACATGAAGCAATCGCATTTACTGACCATAATGGTGTTTATGCTTTCCCAGATATTTTAAAAGCTACGAAAGGGAAACCAATTAAACCAATCTATGGTGTTGAATTAGATATGGTTGATACTGAAAAATTTGTTGTTGTTTCAAATGGTGAAGAATCAAGAAATCTTTTGGAAGAAACATATATCGTTTTTGACTTGGAAACAACAGGTCTATCAACAACCAATGATTTAATTATTGAAATAGGAGCAGTAAAAGTTAAAAACACAGAAATTATTGATAGGTATCAAACATTTGTTAATCCAAATATGTTGTTATCAGAATTTACTAAAGGATTAACTAATATAACTGATGAAGATGTTGTTAATGCACGTCAAATTGAGGATGTTTTACCGGAGTTTATTAGTTTTATTGAAGATGGAATTTTAGTTGCTCATAATGCTGCATTTGATATTAAGTTTATTACAGAAAAAGCAATGAGAATGGGATTAAAGATTGATAATACATATATTGATACATTGAACCTTGCTAGATATTTTTATAATAAAGATTTAAAGAGATTTAATTTAAAAGCATTATCTAGATTTTTTAAAGTAGAACTTGAAAATCACCATAGAGCTGATCAAGATGCTGAGGCGACAAGCAAAGTTTGGATTCAAATGCTATATAATCTTCGTGATTGGGGAATTAAAACAACTACCGATTTGTATAATTCAATAGATAAAAATGAATCATATAAACATCTAATACCTTCACACATTACCGCACTTGCTAAAAATCAAACGGGATATAAAAATATATTTAAGATTGTAAGTAAGGCATTAACAAAGAATTTCTATAATGGACCAAGAACAATTAAAGAAGAACTTAATGATTTAAGAGAAGGTGTTTTAATTGGGAGTGCTTGTGACTTTGGAGATGTTTTTGAAGCTGCATTAAACGGAAGAGATATTGAATTAGATAAAGCAATTAGTTTTTATGACTACATTGAAGTACAACCACCAAGTTCATATATGCATCTAATGGAAAATAATAGCAATGATGGTAAAGTAATTATTGAAGCTACAATTACAAAAATAATTAAATCTGCTAAAAGACAGAATAAAATTGTTGTAGCAACAGGAAATGTTCATTACTTGGATGATGAAGATGAATTGTATCGTAAGATTTATGTTAGAACTCCGGTTGTGGGTGGCGGCTTACATCCTTTGCATGGAGCTGAAAAATTACCTAAACAATATTTTAAAACAACAAATGAAATGCTTGAAGAGTTTAGTTTTTTAGATTTGGATTTAGCAAAAGAAATTGTTATAACTAATACAAATTTAATAAATAAACAAATTGAAAGTATTAAAGCTTTCCCAGACGAATTATATTCATTGCCAGATGATGCATTTACTGGTATTGGAGTTGAAAGTATTGAGAAAGAAACAAAACGACTTGTTTATGAAACAGCTCATAAGCAGTATGGTGAAAAACTTCACCCAATTGTTGAAGCGAGAATTGAAAAAGAATTAGATAGTATTATTGGGAATAAATTTGCCCCAATTTATTACATATCACATTTACTTGTTAAAAAATCACTAGATGATGGATATCTAGTAGGTTCTCGTGGATCTGTTGGTTCAAGTTTTGTAGCTACATTAATGAGTATTACTGAGGTAAATCCATTGAAACCTCACTATCGTTGTAAAAATGGTGATTTCACAGTTTTCAATTTAACAAAAGAAGAATTATTTACATACGGAATAAGTGAGAAAGAAAAAGAGTTTCAAAAATATTTTGAAAATGTTCAATCAGGATTTGATTTACCTGATCAAGTTTGTCCAATTTGTGGTGAGAAACTTATTAAAGATGGTCATGATATTCCGTTTGAAACTTTCCTAGGATTTAAAGGAGATAAAGTTCCAGATATTGATTTAAACTTCTCAGGAGATTATCAATCTAAAGCTCACTCATATGTTAGGGAGTTATTAGGTGAGGATTATTCATTTAGAGCTGGAACTATTGGAACAGTTGCTGATAAAACAGCATATGGTTATGTTTTAGGTTATTTAGAAGACAATAATATTATGCTTAGAAAAGCACAAATAAAAAGATTAGCTGATAAAATTAAAGGTGTAAAAAGATCGACTGGACAACACCCAGGTGGGATTGTTGTTGTTCCGAAAAATAAAGAGATTTTTGATGTTACACCAATTCAATATCCAGCTAATGATACATCAAGCGACTGGTATACAACACATTTTGATTATCACTCATTTGAGTCTAATTTACTGAAGTTGGATATATTAGGGCACGATGATCCAACAATGATTAAGTTCTTAATGGATTATGTTAAAGAACATCAAGATGATTTTCCTTTTAGCGATGCAAGAGATATACCATTAGATGATAAAGAAGTTTTAAGAATGTTCCAAGAAACAAAAATATTAGGTCTTAAAACCGATGATATTATGAGTGAAGTTGCTTCATTCGGTATTCCAGAGTTTGGAACACCATTTACACGCGAAATGTTAAATGATACTAAACCTAATAGTTTTGCAGGGCTAGTAAAAATATCTGGTTTATCCCATGGAACTGATGTTTGGCTTAAAAATGCTAAAGATTTAATTGCTGGGACAACCGAATATGAAAAAATATCTTTTGATGATATTATTGCTTGTCGTGATGATATTATGGTTCAATTAAGTGATATGGGATTAGAACCTTTAAAAGCATTTGAAATTATGGAGTTTGTTAGAAAAGGGAAACCAAGTAAAGATACTAAAAAATGGAATACTTATGTCGAAGAAATGGAAAAGCATGATGTTCCAAAATGGTATATTTGGTCTGCAAGTCAGATTAAGTATATGTTTCCTAAAGCACATGCTACTGCCTATGTAATTATGGCGATTAGAATTGCATGGTTTAAGTTTTATAAACCACTTCTGTTCTATAGTGCATTTTTCTCTAAACGTGCTGTACAGTTTGATTATGAAGCAATGGTTTCAGGAGCTAACGCGATTAGAAATCGAATTAATCAATTAGAACAAATACCAATGTATCAAAGAAAAGTTAAAGATAATGATTTATTAGTAACATTAGGAGTTGCACTGGAAATGACTAGAAGAGGATTTAGATTCTTACCTGTTGATATTGATAAATCGGAAGCAACAACGTTTGTTATTGAGGAAAAAGGAATTAGAATGCCGTTTGTTTCTGTAGATGGACTTGGCGAACAAGTTGCTTATGGAATTGTAGAAGCAAGAAACGAAAAACCTTTCAACTCAGTTTCTGATGTTCATAAGCGAACAAAGATCAATAAAACTGTTCAAGTGTTATTAAAAGATTACGGCGCTTATGGAGAATTAAATACGGAAAATGATGTGATTGATATAGGATTATTTGCAGAAATTTAAAGAATAGTTTATAATAATAGTATTAGAATGAAAGGATGTGGTAAATGATGAATTCATCAAACCCAGTATTTCGTAGTGTTGAAAAAGATGAAGTAAGAGATAGAAGTTTTGGAGCGACTTATACAGGTGTTTCTATTAAAACTGTTGTATTAGTATTAGTTTCATTCTTAGCAGCATTTTTCGCAGCAACATTAATTAAAGACAATAAAATTGAACCAGTTATTACAATAATCTCTGTATCAGGGATTGTAGCATTTATTTCAGTTTTAATTGGAACAATGATTCCAAGAATTTCAATGCCATTTTCAATTTTGTATGCAGCAGCACAAGGATTCACTTTAGGAACATTAACGGTATTATTAGAGTTAGTATTTCCAGGTAATCAAATTGGTTTAACAGCTGTTATTGCAACAGGATTAATTTTTGCAGTAATGCTTGGTCTATATTCAATTAGAGCAGTTAGAGCTACTAATAAATTTAAAAAAATTATGTTTGGAACATTATTTACTTTATTAATCTTAAGTATTATTGGAATCTTTGTTCCATCATTAGATTTATTTAGTTCAGGAAATATTTTCATTGCTGGTTTATTAGTATTGTTTGGAGCATTTATGTTAGTCTTAGATTTCGATCGAGCAGAACAAATTGTTGAAATGGGTGCATCAAAACAATATGAATGGACTGTTGCTCTTGGATTAATGGTTACATTAGTTTGGATTTATGTTCAAGTATTAAGAGTTATTGTAATTGTATTAGGAAGAAGAAATAATTAAAATCGTTGATAAGAAATAGTAATATAGAGATTTATTTAATAGCGAGTGCATGATGGTGGAAGTTGCATAAGTAATTCTATATGAATTCATCTTTGAGTGGTGCTAATCACACCCGGGAATTCCCGTTATAGAATATTAAGTGCTAGAGTAATCTAGAACTAAGGTGGTACCGCGATTATTCGTCCTTAGATATTTTCTAAGGACTTTTTTATTTTAAGGAGGGAAAATATGAATAATAGTTTAGAAGAATTAAGAAAAGTAATAATTGAAAAAATTGAAAGTGTTTTAACACTTGATGATATTGAAAAACTACGTAATCAATATTTAAGTAAAAAAGGTGAACTTAGTCAGCAAATGGCTAAAATGAAAGATTTACCTAATGATGAAAAACCTTTATTTGGTAAATTGATTAATGAAGTTAAAGAACTTGTTGAAAATAGAATTATATCAAAAATTAATGATCTTAAAGAAAAAGAGTTATTAAAAAAACTAGAAAATGAAAAAATTGATGTTACAATTCCAGCGGATGAAATATCACTTGGAACAATTCATCCATTAAATCAAGTTATTGAAGATTTAGAAGACTTCTTTATTGGTCAAGGTTATGAAGTTAAAGAGGGACCAGAAGTTGAAAGTGATTTTTATAATTTTGAAATGATGAATTTTTCAAAAGGACATCCCGCAAGAGATATGCAAGATACTTTCTATATTACAGAAGAGACATTACTTAGAACACATACATCACCTGTTCAAGCAAGAGCAATGCTAGAAAAAAATGGCAAGCCAGTTAAAGCTGTTTGTCCAGGAAAAACATATAGAAGAGATGAAGATGATCCAACTCATTCACATCAATTTATGCAGTTTGAAGGAATTGTTGTTGATAAAGGAATAAGCTTTGCAAATTTAAAAGATACATTATTAAATATGACAAGACATTTATTTGGAAATGATCGTGAAATTAGAATTAGACCTTCTTATTTCCCATTTGTTGAACCAGGTGTTGAAGTTGATGTTGTGTATATTAAACCTGATGGAACAAAAGGATATATTGAAATTTTGGGTGCTGGACTTGTTCATCCAAATGTTTTAAGAATGGGTGGTTATGATCCAGATGTTTATAGTGGATTTGCATTTGGAATTGGAATTGAAAGAATTGCAATTTTAAAATATGGTGTTGAAGATATTAGAAATTTTTATATAAATGATATTAGATTCTTGCAACAATTTAAGGGGGATTTATCATGAAAATAGTTGAAAATAATTTAAAACAATTTATTGATGTTCCAAATAACATTGATGAAGTAACTAATGCATATATAACTGAAGTTGAATCGTTTGGTTTATTATCAAATATTAACAATGTATTAATCGGTCATGTTCTAGAAAAAGAAAAACATGAAAATGCAGACTCATTGTCAGTAACAAAAGTTGATTTAGGAAATGGTAGAATTGAACAAATAGTTTGTGGAGCTAAGAATGTTGCAAAGGGTCAATATGTTATTGTAGCAACAGAAGGAGCAGTATTGCCAGGGGATTTTGTTATAAAAAAATCTAAAATTCGTGGAGTAGAATCAAATGGGATGATTTGTTCATTAAAAGAATTAGGGTTTGATGAAAAATTGATTCCAGAAGAATTTAAATCAGGAATATATTATTTTGATGAACCAAAAGAAGTTGGAACAAATGCACTTTCTCACTTAGCGATGGATGGTTTTGTTCTAGAGTTATCACTAACACCAAATCGCTCTGATCTTTTATCACATTATGGATTTGCACAAGATTTAGCTGCTGCAACTAATAAAAAGATTGTTCTTCCTAATTTCAATGTTAAAGAAAATGAAACTAAAAATCCATTAACAGTTAAAATAGATTCTAAAAATACAAATAAGTATTTTGCAAGATATTTAAATAAAGTGGAAGTTAAAGATTCTCCATGGTGGTTAAAATCATTTTTATTAGCAGTTGATTGTCAGCCAATTAATAATGTTGTTGATATAACAAACTACATTTTATATACATATGGAACACCAATGCATGCATTTGATGCTAAGAAGTTTGGAACTAAGGAAATCGTTGTAAGTGATAATACTAAAAAACTAAAAGTTAAAACACTTGATGGCATTGAACGTGAATTAACAGGTGATGAAATTGTTATTACAAACGGAAAAGAAGTTATGGCACTTGGTGGTGTCATGGGACTTGAAAATTCAATGATTGATGATAATACTGATTCAATAATTCTTGAAATAGCAAGCTTTAAACCTGAAAGTATTAAAAATACAAGTAAAAAAATAGGGTTAAAAAGTGATTCATCACTAAGATTTGAAAGAGGTATTGATGAAGAAATAATTGAACAAGCCTTAAGACATGCAAGCTATTTACTTGAAACACTTGCAAATGCAAGTATTACAAAAGGAATAGTTAGTGATGTAAAAAATAGTTTTAAAAATCCATTTATTGATTTAACAGAAGAAGAGATATCAAGAAAAATAGGTCATAAATTAAGTGGGAAAGAAATCGTTGCAATTTTAGAAAGACTTAATTATGAAGTTAAAGTAAATAAAAATGTGTTAACAGTTAAAGCTCCAAGCTATCGTCATGATATTTTAATGAAAGATGATTGTCTAGAAGAAATAGTTAGAATTTATGGTATGAATAATATACCTAATCAACCATTAACTGTTTCAGGTGTAGGAGCATTAACCAAAAAACAAAAAACAAATAGAACCTTACGTCATTATTTAGCTAATATTGGTTTTAATGAAGTGGTAACATATAGTTTAAGAAAAGAAAATGAAGTTACAAGATTTAATGAACTTGGTAATGTAATTAGTATTTTAAAACCACAAAATGTTGAACGTAAAGCCCTACGACAAAGTTTAATTAATGGTTTAATTGATGTTGTAAAATACAATAAAGATCATGGTGTTGATGGTGTTAATCTTTTTGAAATGGGACATGTTTATGCTGATAAGATTGAAAGAAATTATTTAACACTTATGGCTTCAAGTTCAACAATTAATAATTTATGGAAAAAAACTAATATTAAACTTGATTTCTATTTTGTTAGTGGAATTTTAAAAAATATAATGGGCTTACTTAAAGTTGATTATGAACTAGTGCCAAGTAATAATCAATCATTTCATCCATATCAACAAGCAAGTATTGTTGTTAATAAACAAACTGTTGGTATTATAGGTAAAATTCATCCTAAACTAAGTGTTAAAGATAATTTTGTGTTTGAAATTGATTTGGATAGTCTTGAAAAACAAAGTAAGTTTAAATATCAACAAGTAAGCAAATATCCAAGTGTTGAAAGAGATTTAGCAATTGTCTTGAAAGATGATATTAAGGTTGGAGATGTTGTTAAATTAATTGAACAAACAGTTAGAAAAAATATTATTAAAACTGAGGTTTTCGATATTTATAAAGGCAGTCATATTGAAGAAGGATATCAAAGTGTTGCTGTTAGAATGGTTTTTAATGATGAAAATAAAACCCTAGAAAGTGCTGATGTTGATAAACTTGTTAATAAAGTTGCTAAAAGAATTGAATTTGAATTTCAAGGGAAAATAAGAAGTTAAAAAAACATTGTTTTTAAGGAATAAAATTGATATAATTAAATTAAAGTTTCTATTGTTAATAATAGAATGCTAATCATAATATAGAGGGGGAATTAAAATGTTTTTAATGGAAACTGGTACTGTAGTAGGAATTGTAGTTGGGATAGTTGCAGTCATTGTTTTATTCGTTTTATTATCTTATAAAAAAGTAAGACCAAATAAAGCTTTGATTATTACTGGACCAAGAAAACAAAAAATTGTTGTTGGTAAGGGAGCTTTTGTAATACCTTTCTTACAAAGAAGTGATGAAGTAACACTTGATTTAATTCAAACTGATATAAAAACTGGAACATCTGTTCCAACAAAAGAATTTATTGATGTCTTTGTTGATGGTGTTGCCAGTGTTAGAATTAAAACTGATGAAGATTCATTAAAACTTGCAGGACAAATTTTACTTAGCCGTGGTGTTGAAGAAATTAAAGTTGCAGCAAGAGAAGTTTTAGAAGGTAATATGCGGGAAATTGTTGGTCAAATGAATTTAGTTGATTTAGTTCAAAATCGTGAAAAGTTCTCAGATATGGTTAAGACATCTGCTGAACTTGATATGGAAAGAATGGGATTAGAAATTATTAATATTACAATTCAAAACTTTAGTGATCAAAATAATGTTATTAAAGATTTAGGGATTGATAATGTTACTAGAATTAGAAAAGAAGCAGCAATTGCAAAAGCTAATAATGAAAAAGAGATTTCAATCGCAGTATCAAGAGCTAAAGAAGAAGCTAATAATGCCAGAGTTGAAGCAGAGTTAAAAATTGCATATCAAGATAATGAATTAGCGTTAAAAGTTGCAGCTTTAAAAGAACAATCAGATCGTGCTAAAGCTGCCGCAGATGTTGCATATAAACTTGAAGAAACAAGAAGATTTAAAGAAGTTAATATTGCTTATCAAGAAGCAGAAATTGCTAAGAGAGATAAAGAAATTGAACTTGAAACAAAAGAAGTTGAAGTTGCTGAAAGAAAATTAGAAGCTACAGTTAAGAAATCAGCTGAAGCTGAAAAATATGCTGCAGAGCAAAAAGCTGAAGCACAATTGTTCGTAAGATTAAAAGAAGCACAAGCTAAACTTGAAGAACAAAAAGCAGAAGCAGAAGCGAGAAAGATTTCAGCTATTTCATTTAAAGAAGCGGAACTTGCAAGATCTGAAGGGATTTTAGCGGTTGGTAATGCTGAGGCAGAAGCAATTAGAAAGAAAGCAGAAGCGATGAATTTAATGGAAGATGCATCTAAACTTGAGTTAGTTCTAAGTTCTAAAGTATTACCTGAAATTGTTGCAGCTGCAGCTAAACCTCTTGAAAATGTTGATAGAATTACTTTATGGGGTGAAGGTGGTTCCACAAAACTTGTTAGTGATATTATGGCAACAAGTTCTAAAGTGTTGGAATCTGTTAAAGAATCAACAGGTATTGATTTATCAAGCACAATTTCAACTATGTTAGGTGTAAAAGCTGCATTACCTAAAGAAAGTAATGAGCCTAAAAACGATAAAAAACAAAAATAGTTATTTGAAAGGTAAGATTTTATGCTTACCTTTTTTCTTTTTAAAGTATAATAAAAGTAGAGATGAGGTAATAAACGTGAAGAAACTTTCGAAGCAAACAGCAAGAGAAATTGAGAGAGAAATTAATCGTATTACTGGAGAAAAGATTAATGTTATGAATGATGAAGGAATAATCATTGTTAGTAGTGATCCTACAAGAGTTAATACTTTTCATGGTGGAGCAAAAAGAATCATTGATGAAAAACTAGAAGAACTTGTTGTTGAATTTGACGGAGAATATGACGGAGCTAAACGAGGCGCTAATTTTCCTGTTATTGTTGATAATGAAATCATAGGTGTTGTAGGTATAACAGGGCCATATGAAGAAATTGAAAAGTATGGTAAGTTGATGAAGAAAATGATTGAAATCTTTATGCTTGAAACATATTTGAATGAACAAAAAGTAGCAATAAAAAATATTAAACAGTATTTTTTAAATGAATGGATTAATTCGGAATCAGTAACAAATAAAGGTTTGATAAACAGAGGAAAAGAATTAGAACTTGATCTAAGCATAAAAAGAAGAGTTATTTTATTATTTATTGAAATCCAAAAACAGTTAACACCATATGATGAGATTATGTATTTAGAAAAAATTGAAGAAAAGATTTACGAATTGGTGAATAAGATTTCGAAGGAGACTTTAATCTTAAATGAAAAACGTCTTTATACTATTTTAAGTCCAATAACAAACGATCATGATATTTTGAAATTTTGTGAAGATTTAAAAGAAATGTTAGAGTCAACACTTTTTATTAAAGTTAAATTTGGTATTGGAACTAACAACTTCAAACTTTCGCCTAAAGAGCAAAGAAAAACTGCAAAACAAGCATTACAGAAAACACTTAATGATTCTAAAAGGGATATTGTTGTACATAGTGATTTAACATTTGAAAGTTTAATAACTTCAATTTCGCTTTCTAATCAAGAAAAATATTTTAATGACGTAACAAGAAAATTAGATAATAATGATATAAAAAATATAATAAAAATATTAAAAGTATATTACCAAAACGATGGGTCACTTAAAAATACATCGATTGAACTTAATTGTCATATCAATACTTTACAATACCAACTTAAGCTTATTAAAGAAAAAACAGGGTATGATCCAAGAAGTTTAAAAGATTCTGCAGTGTTTGTTTTACTTATAGAAATATACGATAATTTGTTTTAAACAACATAATAAAACGCTTTCTTTTGTTTTGTAAGACATATATATATAGAAAAACATAAATTATAATATATGTATGATAAACATTTAAAAAAGAAAAAAGGAGGCATAAAATGGTTATTAGTTGGATTGGGGCAATTCTAGGATTAGCGATTGCTATATTTTTAATTTTAAAAAAAGTAAGTCCGGTTTATTCGCTTTTTTTAGGAGCAGTTTTAGGAATAATTGTAGGAGCATTAATTGGTGATGCGAGCAAGTTTGACTTTGGTGGAACTGTTACAATAGTTATTGATGGTACTAAGAGTGTAATGGGGACAGTAGTTAGAGTAATTGCTGCAGGTGTTCTTGCAGGAGCAATGATGGAAACTGGTGCTGCAGAAGCAATTGCTAGAGGAATGGTTAAAGGCTTTGGTGATAAATGGGCTTTGGTTGCACTTGCGCTACAACAATGATTTTAACAGCAGTTGGTGTATTTATTCCGGTCGCAGTTTTAATTGTTGCACCAATCGCACTATCAGTTGGTAAAAAGAGTGGGATCTCTAAGATTGCGTTATTAGTTGCATTATCAGGTGGCGGTAAAGCTGGAAATGTTATATCTCCAAATCCTAATACAATAACTGCAGCAGATGGATTTGGTATTTCATTAGGAGATGCTATGGTAAATGCATTTATTCCAGCAGTTTTTGGAGTTATTGTTGCAATTTTACTTGCAATGGCACTTAGAAAAAAAGGTGATCTAGTTAAAGAAAATGAAGTTCCAGAAGAAGATGTTGAAAGAAAACTTCCAAGTATTGGTAAGTCATTGGTTGCGCCAATAATTGCAATTGTTCTATTACTTGTTGGACCAATTGGTGATATTACAAATTGGAGTTTCTTAAAAGCCATCACATTAGACGCAATGTATATCTTACCGCTTGCAGGGATTATTGGAATAATTGCAATGGGTGAGTCAAAGAATTTAATTAACTATACAACAAAGGGTTTAAATAGAATGACTGGTACAGTAATGATTTTAATTGGTGCTGGTGCATTAGGTGGTCTAATTTCAAAATCAGATTTAGGTTATCAAATAACTAATATCATTGCAAAACTTGGAATATCAGGTGATTTATTAGCACCAATTGCTGGTATTTTAATGGGTGGAGCCCTAGCTTCTACTTCAGCAGGTGTTTCAGTAGGTATTGAAGGTTTCGGACAATCTATTTTAGGTACAGGAACAAGTCCTATCAATGCAGCCGTTATGATGCATACAGGGGCAACAGTAATTGATCAATTGCCACATGGTAATTATTTCCATGTTACTGGCGGAAGTATGAACATGGATATTAAAGAAAGATTTAAGGTTGTAGGATTTGAAGCATTAGTTGGTTTAACAATGACAATTGTTGCTGTATTAATTAACTTTATATTTTAGGAGGATGAATAATGAAAATAGTTATTGCACCAGATTCGTTTAAAGGGAGTTTGACTGCTAAAGAAGCAAGTCAAGCAATACATGATGGTTTTATAAAAGTATTTCCAAATGCAGAATATGTACTTGTACCAATGGCTGATGGTGGAGAAGGAACTGTTCAATCATTAGTTGATGCAACAAATGGAAAATTATTAGAAAAGAAAGTTTGTGGACCACTTGAAAAAACAGTAACTGCTAAGTATGGTATCTTAGGAGATGGAAAAACTGGGGTTATTGAAATGGCAGAGGCTAGTGGTATTGGTTATGTAACAAAAGAGACTAAAAATCCTTTAGTTACTACAACATATGGTACTGGTGAGTTAATAATGGCTTGTGTTGAACAAGGTGTTAAAAAGATTATTATTGGTATTGGTGGTAGTGCCACTAATGATGGTGGTAGTGGAATGGCAGAAGCTTTAGGTGTTAAATTCTTAGATAAAAATGGTAATCAAATTCCAAGAGGTGGAGGCGGATTGTCAAAACTAGATAGAATTGATATGTCAAATATTGATCCAAGATTAAAAGATGTTGAATTAATTATTGCATCTGATGTTACAAATCCATTATGTGGAGAAAAGGGAGCATCTCATGTATTTGGCCCTCAAAAAGGTGCTACTAAAGAAATGATCCAAATTTTAGATAGTAATTTAAAACATTATGCTGATGTTATTAAAAAACAATTAGGTAAGGACGTTGCTGATGTTCCAGGTACAGGTGCTGCAGGAGGTTTAGGAGCAGGATTATTAGTTTTCACTAATTCGAAGATGCAAAAAGGTATTGATATTGTTGTTAATTATGTAAAACTTGAAGAAAAACTTAGAAATGCTAAACTTTGTGTTACTGGTGAAGGTGGAATCGACTTCCAAACACAATTTGGTAAAGCTCCATTTGGGGTTGCACAAGCAGCTAAGAAAGTTTCTAAAGATTTACCGGTTATTGCAATTGCTGGTTCTTTGGGTAGAGAATATCAAGAACTGTATGATAAAGGTTTTGATGCAATATTTGGAACAATAGAACAAGTTCAACCGCTTGAAGAAGTTATTGCTGCTGCAAAAGAATCTTTAATTAGAACAGCAGAAAATGTTGCTAGAGCAATAAAGATTACTATATAGAAATAATTGACTAACTGGAATTTACTAGTTAGTCTTTTTTTTAGCTTAAAAGAATAAACTTAATGCTATAATTAGTACAGCGAAAGAGAGGAATACATGATGAGTAAATTTTTGAAGAATTTTAAAAATCAGTTTACAGGTTTGTTAGGATTAGTCGTTGTTATTTTATTAGCGGCATATTTAGTTTATAGTAATTTTAGTGGTGGTACAGTAATAAATGTTATTAGATATTCACTTCCACATATTTTACTTGGAGTTGCAGTTATAATTGCAGTTATAAAAAAGAAACATTTAATTGCATTTTTAATACTAATGATAGAATATAGTTCTGGTGCACTTGCATTTATTAATTATATAATTGCTTTTAAATTTGATGGTGGATTTAGATGGAGTTTATTAGTTGCATTTGTTATATTTGTATTTTTATTATTACAAGTAGTATCTCATGCATTTGATACAACAGGCTCAGGAAAAGCTCCTTGGACTAATGTAGCAGTAACAATTTTTGTTGCCTTTATAGTTGCATTTTATTTTGAAAAAAGTTTCTATGGAGCATTGATTGTTCTTTTCTATCCGATAATTGGATATATTGCAGGATCGCCTCTTATTTCTTCATTATTATTGACACAAGTCTTTATTGAATCACCATTTAAGCTGATTGAGAATATACAAAATAATAATAACGATAATAAAGTAGGTTTGATTGTCTATTCTGTGTTTGGAACGATATTCTTAATTATCTCAATTTATCATGTGATAGATAGAATTAAAAAAGAAAAATAAATTTAAGCCTTAAGGTATCTAACCTTAGGGCTTTTTAAATGCAAATTACTAGTCGAAAATGCTTACATGAATTATAATTCATATACAAAGATATAGAAGGAAGTGATTTCTTATGAAGATAGAAATATGGAGTGACTTTGTTTGTCCGTTTTGCTATATTGGAAAAAGAAAATTAGAAAAAGCATTAGATAAATTCCCACATAAAGATAAAGTTAAAATAGAATTTAGATCATATGAGTTAAACCCAGATGCTCCAAAGGTACCTGATGGAATGGGATATGAAGCATTTGCAAAACTTAAGAATATGAAGATTAATGAAGCTAAAGAATTTATGGATTCAGTAGCTAAAACAGCTAAAAACTATGATTTAGATTATCACATGGATAAAATAGTATTAGTTTCAACTAAAGACGCACATAGATTAGCTAAATGGGCAAAAAGATTTAAAAAAGATAAAGAATTAACCGAGGCATTAATGCATGCATATTTCACAAAAGGTGTAAATATTGCTGATTTTAATGAGTTAACAAAAATAGTTGAAAAACTTGGATTAAATAAGAAAGATGCACTGGAAGTATTAAACTCAAATAGATTTGAAAAAGAAGTTCTAGCAGATATTGAAGAAGCTAATACTTTAGGTATAAGAGGAGTTCCTTTCTTCGTTTTTGATCGAAATTATGCAGTAAGTGGAGCACAACCAGATCAAATGTTTGAACAAGCATTAGAAAAATCATATGAAGAGTCATATAAGTTTAAAGATTTAAATGTGAGTAACACAGAAGTTTGTGATACTGATGAATGTAATTAATAAAAATATAGTATAATATATCTATATTAATTTGAAGTAGGTAGTATTATGCAAAAAGCAATTAAAAAACCAACAAAGAAACACAATGATAACTTAATTGAACACAAGGAAAATGATCTTATTAGACTTAATAAATTTATTAGTGATTCAGGATACTGTTCTAGAAGAGAAGCTGATAAACTGATTGAAGAAAATAAAGTAACAATTAACGGTAAGATAGCATTGTTAGGAACTAAAGTTGGTAAGAATGATGTAGTTAAAGTTGGTAATGATTTAATATCTGAAAAAGCAAAAAATATTTATATTATGCTTCATAAACCGACTGGCATAACTTGTACAAATGATTTGAGAGTTGAAGGAAATATTAGAAAATACGTTGATTATCCAGAACTTATTTTCCCAATTGGAAGATTAGATAAGGATTCTTCAGGTTTAATTTTACTTACAAATGATGGAGATATTGTTAATAAGATTTTGAGAGCTGAACATGGTCATGAAAAAGAGTATGTTGTTACTGTAGATAAGGATTATGATTATCATTTTACTAAAGCATTATCAAATGGAGTAAAGATATATAATCAAGTTTCTGATAAACTGCAAGTTACCAATAAATGTGAAGTTAAAGCATTAGATAATCGAACATTTAAAATTATCTTGAAACAAGGACTTAATCGTCAAATTCGTAGAATGACTGAAACATTAGGATATAATGTTAAATCTTTGAAAAGAATTAGAGTTATGAATGTTAGATTGGGAGATTTAAGAGTTGGAGAGTGGCGTTATTTAAATGATAACGAATTAAAAGAAATAAATAAAATGATAAATCAAAACTAATCTTCGGGTTAGTTTTAGTTTTTTCGGAGGTAAGTATTATGTATAAAGAATTGATTAGCAAACAAAAGATCTTTTTTAATTTAGGTAAAACGTTAAGTTATGATACTAGAATTAAGTATTTAAAAAAACTTAAAGAAGAGATAGTTAATAATGAAGCAGAGATTGAAGATGCTTTATATAAAGATTTAGGTAAATCATCAGGTGAAAGCTATATGACTGAAATAGGACCTGTTTTAAAAGAATTGAATTTTCAAATAAAACATCTTAAAAAGTTTATGAAACCTAAAAAAGTCGGTTCACCACTTGCTCTATTTCCAGCAAAAAGTTATATATATCCAGAACCACTTGGAACAGTATTGATTATTTCACCATGGAATTATCCTTTTTTACTTCTTTTAGATCCATTAATTGGAGCAATTGCTGCAGGAAATACTGTAATTGCTAAACCATCAGAGTTTTCAACAGCAACAACAAAAATAACCCAAAAGATACTTCAAAATGTTTTTGAAGATGAATATGTTACTGTTGTTGAAGGTGAAGTATATGAGACAACAAAATTACTAGAAGAAAGATTTGATTATATCTTTTTTACTGGTAGTACAAATGTTGGGAAAATCATTATGAATGCAGCAAGTAAACATTTAACACCTGTAACGCTTGAACTTGGTGGGAAGAGCCCTGCTGTTATCTTTAATGATGCAGATATTAAGCTTGCAGCAAAGAGAATCGCTTTTGGAAAACTTATAAATGCTGGACAAACATGTATCGCACCAGACTATATACTTATAGATAAAACTAAAAAAGAAGAGTTTATAACTTATTATAAAATGTATATTGAAGAGTTTTACACTGATACTCCGCTTGAAAATGATTTGTATCCTAAAATAATTAGTAAGAAGCATTTTGATAGATTAATAAGTCTATATAAAGATGAAGATATTCTTTTTGGTGGTAAATATAATGATGTAAAAATAGAACCAACATTATTAGATATTAAAGATGTAAATGTTAAAATCATGCAAGAAGAAATATTTGGACCTATATTGCCAATTCTCACATTTGAAAAAGTAAATGAAGTTTTTGAATATCTTAGTAAAGAAGAAAAACCATTAGCTTTTTATGCTTTTACAAGAAACAAAGAAATAAAAAAAAGAATCTTAACAACTACTTCATCAGGTGGATTAATATTTAATGATACATTAATGCATTTTGCTAATAACAACCTTCCTTTTGGTGGTGTTGGTTATAGCGGAATGGGAAAATATCATGGAATTGATACATTTAAAACATTTTCACATTATAAAGCTGTTGTTGATAGAAAGACTTGGTTAGATATTAATATTAGATATCAACCAATAACAGAAAAAAAGAAAAGAATAATTAAAAAAATTAATAAATAGATAAAAAGAGAGTTATTAAAAATAAACTGGGGTCATTGTATACCTATGTAATTATCTGGGGTTATAAATAAAGAAAATCCTTCTTGTGTTATTATAGTTTTGCACACTTAATAATCAAGGAGGATTTTCATGTATGATAATATCATAAAAGTATTAGAAATTGAACACTTAAGTCATAAAATTGAATCTATTGATGCAGTATCAACTGATGGAATTGTTAGTTTTCATATTAAGCTTAAAAAAGAAACTATTCCATGCCCTTTATGCAATGGAATTACCACTACACATGACTACCAAAATAAAAATATAACTCATAGTATTTCTACAAATAGAAAATCTTATATTATTTATCGTAGTAGAAGATATCGATGTTTAATATGTAAAAAACGTTTCTTTGAACCTAACCCTTTTACTATTAATAAAGATAGAATTAGTCATTATACTAAATTATCTATTTTAGAACACTTAAAGAATCCTTCTAATACATTTACTAGTGCTTCTACTATCTTTAATGTTTCTACTAAAACTGTTATTGATATTTTTGATGATTATGTTGATCCAAATAGAAATAAACTACCTAAGTTTTTATGTATCGATGAATTTCATGTTTCAAAAAGGACTAAACATCCTTATGCTTGTCTATTCTTAGATTTTGAAACAAAAAAAATAATTGATGTTTTAAAAACTCGTCATAAATCATATCTATTAGAATATCTATCTAGTCTTAAACATACTGAATTAGATAGTGTTAAAGTAGTTATTATTGATATGTGGAAGCCTTATAAAGACGTTATATCTAAAGTTATGCCTAAAGCTTTAATATCTATTGATTCTTTTCATGTTATTAAACATATTAATGATATCGTTAATAAGCATCGTATTAAAGTAATGAATAAATATGCTGGTAATATTGAGTTTAAAACTTATAAGAATGATAAATATTATATGTTAAAGAAGTTTCATTATTTCTTTACTAAAGAATACGATAATATCTATAATGGTTATATTTCTATTCCTAAGTTTAGAATTAGTCTTAATAAATCTTCTATTAAAGATTTTCTTTTATCCATTGATGATGATTTAACTGAAGTTTATAAAATCAAGGAAGAATATCGTGAATTTAATAGAAACTCTAATTTTGATGATGCTAAAGAATTATTATCTGATTTAATTACTAAATATCGTAATCACAGGTTAGAAGATATTAGATCTTTTGGTAAATTACTTTCTAATTGGAAAGATGAGATTATTAATTCCTTTATTAAATCTGATTCTAACAGAAGATTATCTAATGGTCCAATTGAAGGTACTAATTCTAGAATAAAGACTATTATTAAGACTAGTAATGGGATTAAAAGTTTTAAGAGATTAAGAGCTAGAATCATTTATTCTATTAATAAAGATGTGGCTCTTAAAATACCTGAATAATAATATATAAGTGTGTAAAAAAAATCGACTTCCATATATAAATGGTTGTCGATTTTTGTTATTAGACCCCAGATTATTACAAAGGCTATTTTCTCAATACCCCAGTTTATTACTAAGAGCCAAAAAGAGTTTGTATTGAACAGACTCTTTTTATTTATAAAAATTCGAATAATCACAAGAAAAAAAGTTTAAAATACTATATATATAAATGAAAACGTTTTATTAAAAGAAAAAATAGTATATAATAAGTGTTAATGTAACGTATAACAAGAAAAAGGTGATTTTATGAGTCTTATGATCAGTATGATTAAGCAAAGAGAGGTACTAAGTATTTCTGAACGTGCAGTATTAGATTATTTAATTGCTAATAAAACAATACTTAAAGATTTATCAGTTGAAAGTGTTGCACAAGGAGCATTTACTTCTCCAGCTTCAGTTGTAAGAATGTGTAAAAAACTTGGATATAAGGGTTTTAAAGAATTTAAAGTTGATTTTTTATTAGCTAATTCAAAGATTGAAATTCCAAATAATAAAGAATATGAAGATGTTATATTGGGCAAAAATCTTGAGATTAGTAAGGGGCGTAGAGCAATTGAGAATAATATTAAAGCACTAGAAGATACATTAAAATTATATTCGGATCAATCAATTAGTAAAGCGGCAGAAATTATTATGACTTCAAGAAAAACTTTATTGTTTGGAAAAGGTTCTTCATATTTAGCTTGTAAAGATTTTCAAATGAAACTTAGAAGAATTGATAAGTTTTGTATAGCACAAGAAGATTCACATGAACAGTTAGTTGATGCAACTTTTTTAGATAAGCGGGATGTTGTTGTTTTAATTTCGAATTCTGGAGAAACACAAGAGATTATTCAAGCAGCAATTGTTGCAAAAGAAAATAATGCTCAAATAGTTAGTATAGTTAAGGCAGGGAAGTCTTTTTTGGCTGAATTATCAAATATAACATTATACACATCTGCTTTAGAGGGTGATTTTAGAAGTGCAGCAATGACTTCAAGAATTTCGCAAATGGCAATTATTGATGCTCTATTTTCAACATGTGCATTCTATGATTTGGATAGATCAGTAAGAAAATTAGAAAGAACATATCAGACATTTAAAAAGTATAAGAACAAAACAAATAATTTTTCAAAAAAGAATTAAAGGATAATAAAATCTATATTTTTAAGTAAAGTATCATAATAATGTGATACTTTTTTTCTTTATGTGAAAAAAAAGCTAAAAATACGAAAAAACACGAAAACTGATAACGTTTTCATCTATAATAAATTGAGATGGTGATAATATGAAAAAAATTGGTGTAGGTATAATGAGTGGAACATCATTAGATGGTATTGATGTTGCAGTAGTAGAAATTAATCATTATAAAGAGAATACAAAGATAACTACAATTGCTTGTGAAACAATTTTATTCGATTCAGAAGTTATTAATAAAATAAAGGATGTAATTGATCTTGAAAAATCAAATGTTCAAAAAATTACAAGCTTAAATTATGAATTAGCGATTGTATTTTCAAATGCAGTTATTGAAACCTTTAATAAGAATAATTTAGATATCAAAAATATAGATTTTGTTGCGAGTCATGGTCAAACAATTTGGCATCAACCTAAAAATGAAAATGGTTTTGTTAAATCAACCTTACAAATTGGAGAAGGTGCAATATTAGCAGATAGATTAAAAACTACTGTTGTTTCAAATTTCAGAGCTGCAGATATCGCTGCTGGTGGAGAAGGTGCACCACTTGTTTCATATGTTGATAAGTTACTTTTCTATGACAAGAATAAGAATATTGCTTTACATAATTTAGGAGGGATTTCTAATTTGACTTTATTGGCAAAAAATGATTTAGTGGCTTATGATACTGGCCCTGCAAACATGATGATAGATTATGCAATGAAAAAATTATTTAATCAAGATTATGATTATAAGGGGTTATGTGCAAGCAAAGGAAATTTAATTCCTGAAATGTATGAAGAAATTATGAATTTAAATTATTTTAAATGTCCATACCCAAAGACAACAGGAAGAGAACTTTTTGGTGATAAGTATACTGAATTATTGGTCAATAAATATTCTAAACATGATAGGTATGATATTATTAATACTTTGACTATGGTTACTATTAACAGCGTTGCAAATGAATATAAAAAGTTAATTGATAAATATGGAAGACTTGATGAAATTATCTTTTCTGGTGGTGGAGCACATAATGAGTTTGTGATTCTAAATATAAAAAAACGTTTAGTCAATGCGCGTGTTTCACTTATAGATGAATATGGAATATCGAGCGATTATAAAGAAGCAATTGCATTTGCAATATTAGGAAATGAAACATTACACAAATTTCCATCAAATGATATTAAAGCAACTGGTGCAAAAAAAAGAAGTATTTTAGGGCAAATAAATTATTATTATGAGGAGTGAAATTTATGAAACTTTTTTATTATAAAAAACCAACAGAACCAATCAATTATTTTGATAGTAATGAACAAGTAATAATTCCTGAAAAATATCACGAAAAGAAAGTAAGAGCATTTTGGGTATCAAATGTTGTTAATATTGATTTTCCAGTTTTAAAAGATTATAAAGAGTATAAAGATAAGATTAATGAAATGTTTAAAATAGCAAAAGAGTTTAATATTAATACTATTTTTTATCAAGTTAGACCTATGAATGATGCATTCTACGAATCAAAACTAAATCCATATAGTAGATATTTAACTGGGGAAGAGGGATTAAAACCTAGCTTTGATGTTTTTGAATATATCATAAAAAAAGCAAAAGAACATAAAATTGCAATTCATGCATGGTGTAATCCATATAGAGTATCAATGAAGTTAGATATAAATAAGAATGAATATTTGAAGACACTTGATGATTTGAATTTTGCAAAAAAGAATCCAAATTTGGTTATAACTGATAGTAATAATCAATTAATTCTAAATCCTGCACGGGAAGAAGTTAAAAAATTTATAATTGAATCTATGTTAGAAATAATTGATAAATATGATGTAGATGGAATTCATTTTGATGACTATTTTTATCCTTATTCTTCTCTAAGTGCTCATGATAATGATCTAAATGATTATGAAGAAGCAAAGAATGATTATTCTACAATTGCAGATTTTAGAAGATATCATATATCGGATATAATAAGAAGATTAAATGAAAAAATTAAAAAACGTGATAAAAATATAATGTTTGGAATTTCGCCTTTTGGTATTTGGAGAAGTAAACAAAATGATGAGAGGGGATCTAATACAGCTGCTAATACTAGTCAAAGTTATGATACACAATATGCAGATTCATACAATTGGATCAAAAATGGATATATTGATTATATTGTTCCACAACTTTATTGGGAATTTGGTCATCCGGTTGCACCATATGCTGATTTAGTAGATTGGTGGACGAATATAATTAAAGATACAAAAGTTAAGTTATATATAGGGCATGCACTTTATCGACTTGGAAATGAAGGAGAATTTGAGAATCCAATAGAAATAGTCAATCAAATAAAGTATGCAAATAAGTATAAAGAAGTAAATGGAAATGTCTTTTTTACATATCATACATTTAAAGAGATTGAGAATAAAAAAGGTGTTTTAGAAGTAAAGAAATTATTAAAGGGAGAATAGAATGAAAAAAATATCAAAGTTAATAATGGTTTTTATGGTGTTAGTAATGTTAACAAGTATTTTATCGCTTAACATACATGCAAATGAAAATATGATTCAACTTGAAATAGGAACATCTAAAATAACATATGCTGATAATACGCCTGTTATGGTTCCAAATAACTATATAGAAAAAGATAAAGAATTTAGAGGTGTTTGGATAGCAACTGTTTGGAATATTGATATGCCAGCAACAGCTAAAGATATTGAATTGTATAAAGCAGCATATAGGGAAAAACTTGATTTAGCACTAAGTTACAATTTTAATGCGATATTATTTCAAGTAAGAGGGATGAATGACATATATTATGAATCTGAATACGCAGCTTTTTCAAAATCTTTAACCGGTAATGAAGGAGAAAATCCTGGTTGGGATGTTATGCAGTTCTTAATTGATGAAACACACAGTCGAGGAATGGAATTTCATGCATGGATGAACCCTTATAGAGTTGTTAGTTCTGGAGAATTTAATCCTTCATTATTACATCAAGATAATTTTGCTAGACAAAGACCGGATTTAGTTATAAAAAGCGGTGATGCACATATTTTAAATCCAGGTGAACCAGAAGTTCAAGAATATATAAAAGATGTTGTTAGTGAGTTGTTTGTAAAGTATCCAAGTGTTGATGGAATCCATTTTGATGATTATTTTTATTTTGGAGGTAATGCTGAAGATCAATTAACATATACAAAATATGGAAGTCAATATTTAACAATCCAAGATTTTAGAAGAGATAGTATTAATAAAATGATTAAAAGTATTTATGAAGAAGTAAAGAACTTTAATTTAATAAATAGTAAAAATGCAAAGTTTGGAATATCGCCATCTGGTATATATAAGAACAAGACAGCAAGTCAACCAGACGGATCAAATACTGGGGGTCAAGAACATTATAATTCGCATTTTATTGATACAAAAAAATGGATTGAAGAAGGATGGTTAGATTATGTTACACCACAAATATATTGGCAATTTTCAAATACGCTTGCTCCATACGCAGAAGTTGTTAAGTGGTGGGTTGATGCTGTAAAAGATACAAACGTTGATTTAATCATAGGACATTCAGTCTCCGAAGGAACATGGAATTCATATGAACGTGCGGCACAAGTTCTTTTTAACTCGCAGTTTGAAGAAATAAAAGGATCGATATTTTATTCATTAAGAAATATTGATTCTATTGGACGATTTGAATATATTAAAAACAACTTTTGGAAAAATAGCATTCCAACCAATTATGCTAATAGTAATTTAGATGTTCCAAATTATCAAGTTATAGGAGAAAAAAATGAAGATGGAACATATAAAACTAGTGTCTTAATTGAATTTAGTTCTAACTATGAGATTGAGTATAAGATAGGAAATGGCAATTGGCAAGTATATAATAGTCAAATTTTCTTGGATCATCATGGTGAAGAAAGTATATATTATAGAGCAAAAGATAACGAAAATACTAGTGTCGTTAGAAGAATAGCAATAGTCATTAATAAGAATAATAATAATCTTCCTGTCATTATAGTAAATGGAGAAAAAGAAGGAAATGATTATGTTGGTGAAGTTGAAATAGTAATAACTGCTGAACCGAATAGTCAAATTGAATATTATATTATGAGAGGATTGGGAAGTGTTGCAGAATATATTCCATATACGGGACCAATAAAATCAAATGTAGTATACAATCATCGTGTTTTTGCTAGAACGATTGAAGGAAATACTCCCTCAGCAGAAGTAATAAAAGAGTTTAAGATTATTGCTAAATCTTATGATGCACCAACAATCATAGTTACAGGGGATGGAATTGATCCAAATTATACTAATGCAAGAATAACGTTTGAAAGTGACGCCCTTGAAATTCAATATCGAATTAATGGAGGAACATGGAAAACATATGTTAATGGTATTGATATTGTTAATAAAGGTGAATATTTAATTGAGGTTAGAAATAATGATGGAAAAAAAGAAGTTGTTTCTAAAAGAATTTATATTGATGAAGCAGAATTAGATGATGTAAATATAATAATTGAGGGTGTATTTAATAATAATAAATATACAAGCTATACAGAAGTTAGTTTTAGTGAGGTAAATTCACCTAATGTTGTTATGTTTAGATATAATTATTCAAATAATTGGTCTAATTGGATGGAATATAAAGAAAAGATAGTAGCAAAAAAGAATGGATTATATTTCTTTGAATTTTATGTTTTGAATAAGAATAACAATCAAAAAACTGAGACAATGGAAGAATATTTTAGAGTTGAAGTTGAATATGATTTACTTGTTGATAAAGTAATTAGAAATGATATTGAATTAAAAAAGATAAACGGTGAATCCATACTTTTACCAACAGACTATATTGAAAAAGATAAGCAAATTAGAGCAATCTGGTTTTCAACAGTTAGCAATATTGATCTACCAAGAATGGGAACTGACAGTGTCGATGAATACAAAAATAGAATTATAGCAAGTTTTGATAGAATTAAAGAAACTAATCTTAATACTATTTTCTTCCAAGTTCGTCCGATGAATGATGCATTATACTATTCAGAATACGCACCTTATTCTAGATATATAACTGGAGTAGAGGGAAAAAATCCAGGTTTTGATATTTTAGAATTTGTAATTAAAATTGCACATGAAAGAGGTATAGAGTTACATGCATGGTTAAACCCTTATCGTGTATCAAATGGTAGTGGAAGTATTGCTGCACAATTAGCATCTTTACATGATAAAAATTTTGCAAAACAAAATCCAGATTTAGTTTTAGCAGATTCAAAAGGACAATTAATTCTTAATCCAGGTGAACCAAAAGTACAAGAATATCTTGACAATGTAATAAAAGAAATAGTAACTAAATATAATGTTGATGGTATTCATTTTGATGACTACTTTTATAGCTATAGTGGAACACCAGAAGAAAATGATAGACAAACATATATTAACAATAGAACAAACAATGAATCTCTTGGTGATTGGAGAAGAAGAAATGTAAATACTGTAGTACGAGATGTATCAAATATTATTAAAGAACAAAATACCTTATTAAACAAAAAAATAAAGTTTGGTATTTCACCATTTGGAATATGGCGTAATAAATCAAATGACCCTAATGGTTCTCCAACAAATGGTCTTCAAAGCTATGACTCACAGTATGCTGATACCAAAAAATGGATTGAAGAAGGTTGGCTAGATTATGTTACCCCACAACTATATTGGAGTTTTGATACAAAAGCTGCACCGTTTGCTGATCTAGTTGATTGGTGGTATGAGTTAACGGAGAAGAATAATGTTGGATTAATTATTGGGCAAGGATTATACAGATTAGATTCAAGTGAAGCAGCATTTTGGAATTATGAAAATGAAATGATTGAGCAATTAAGGTTTTTAAGTAGTTATGAAAATTTATTAGGAACATCATTCTTTACATACACGACAATTACAAAAACGAATGTTAAAGGAATTACTACAACACTTGATTTCTTAAAAAACTATTATTGGAAAACAACTGCTGATTTCCCATGGGAAACTAATATATCAACAATAGATTCTAATAAAAATAATAAAAAAATACTTATTATAAGTATTGCTGGTGGAGTATTTATTTTAGCAATTACCACAATAACTATTATTTTAGTTAGAGTTAAGAGAAAAGAAAATGTTTAATAAAATTAAAGATATTTTAAATGATGGAATAGAAAATGGGGATTTTCCAGGTGGAAACTTTTGCTTGATAGAAAATAATCGAATCAAATGTGCTTATTTGGGATATAAGAAAATAGTTCCTAAAAAAGAGAAGTTAGTATCAAATGAAATATATGATATAGCATCATTATCAAAGATTATAGTAACAACTACCTTGATTTTTAGATTGATTGAAAGAAACATGATTACATTAAAAACACAAGTTAAAGATATATTAAAAGAATATTTACATGATACAACGATATTAGAATTGTTGTTGCACACATCAGGACTAGCACCTGTGGTTCAAAACAGCTATGAAATTAAAACTAAAGAAGAATTGATTAATCAAATATATTGTGAAAAAATGACGTATGAGCCATTTAGCAAAATAGTTTATTCAGATACTGGGTATATATTACTTGGATTTATTATAGAAAGAGTTGTAGGAGATACAATAGATAAAATTGCAGAAAAAGAAATTTTTGTGCCTTTGAAAATGACTAAAACATCATATTTTCCAATCAAAGAATTATGCGCTCCAACCGAATTGGTTGAAGATACATTATTGCAAGGAATTGTTCATGATGAAAGAGGAAGAATCCTTGGTGGTTTAAGTGGTCATGCTGGAGTTTTTTCAACTGCTGAAGACATAAGTAAATATATACTTAGTATACTTAATGATGATTTAGTTATGTCAAATAAAAATAAAGAACTTATTTTTGATACAACATTAATATCAAAAAACATGCAAGATGAGATAGTATCTAGAACATTGGGATATCAAAAATTTTCATTCTTACCAGAGCATTACAATGATTTAATAACACATACTGGATTTACTGGTTGTAATATGTGGATTGATAGAAATGAAAAAAGAGGGTTTGTATTACTGACAAATGCAATTCATCCAAAAAGAGAAAATAATAATATTTTTAAATATAGAATGAAAATATTGAATTTATTTTATAAGGAGGAGGTTAAAAAATGAAAAAAATAGTTTTAAGTATTGGGATTTTAGTATTCTTTTCGATTTTATTAGTTGGTTGTTCTAAGGATAAAATTGAAATTAAGTTAAAAAGTGACAGTGTCCAAATTAAAGTTGGTGAAGAGAAAAACGTTGAGTTTACAACAAGTGATGAATTAGGACTTAACTTTGAAAGTGGTGATGAAACTGTTTTAACAGTTAATGAAAGTGGAGTATTCAAAGGAATTAAGAAAGGGAAGACCTTTATTAAAATTACATCTAAATCAAACTTGAAGAAAACAGTAAAACTTGATGTTGAAGTATATGAAGGGGAAATTGAAATTTTATTAGTGCTAAAAAGAATGGGTTTAGGAATAGATACTTCTAAAAAAATCGATTTAACTACGAATGATCCATTAGGACTTATTTATGAAACATCTGATGAAACAATTGTAACAGTAAACTCCGAAGGTGAAGTAAAAGGAATAAAACAAGGAAGAGCGATTATAACTATACTATCTAAATCTGATTCAAAAGTTAAAGAAAGTATTGAAGTCTTAGTAACTGAAGAAGTTGCAGTTAAACAAGGTGCAAAAGCTAATGATGAGTTAGTAATTAATGATAAAAAATATATATATGGTGAAAATCTTTTTGCTACTATTAATGATGCTGTAAATACTATTTCCAGTGGAATAATTATTGTTGATACAGGTGCATATAAAGAAAACATTACTTTTGAATCAGACTTTGAATTAATTTCAAATGGAAAAGTTACTTTAGAGGGAGAGTTCAAAGGGAATAATATTTCACTTAGATTTAAAGGATTTACTTTTGTTGGAAATACAAATATAAAACTTGATAATAAGTCAGAATTTATTTTTGAAGAAAATGAGGTTAGTGTTGATAAAGATTTTATTATAATGAACAACTCTAGTCAAATAAAGATTGTATCAAATAATATTGAAGCAAAAAACAGTACTGCAATAACTATTAATGATTTTGATGTACAAGGAGATTATTTGATAGAAGATAATGTAATTACAGATAGTCAAATTGCAATTTTAATAAAAGCGATTGATAAACTGGAAAGAAAAGCAAATATAAAATTATATAGAAATAAAATTGACAATGTTAATACAGCTTTTGATGTTGATTTAGGAAATAAGAATAAAACAGGTAATTACATTGCATATGGAAGATTTAATGAAGTAACTAACTATGATGTAGCAATTAACAATCGCACTGAAGATAAATTTGAATGGACACTAAATTATTGGGGTAATACAGCATTAGATATGTCCAAATTTATCAATGTTGATAATACAATGCTTAGAGAACCGTATAAAAATGCAATTGATATTCTTAGTAAAAAAGATTATAAACCGAATGTTCCCGTTAAAGTAATCATTGAGAACCCAATTGGAAGAATTGAATTAGGTGAAAGTTACAAGTTTGATGTAATAACAATTCCATATACTGCAAGTAAAACAACAAGATGGGTTGTATCTAAGCAAGGATTGATTGAAGCATCAGCAACAACAAATACATTCAATCCGATTCAAAGTGGTGAGTTAAATATAAAAATCTCATCAGCTGCTAATTCTAATATATTTGATACGGTTGATTTGATAGTTACAACTGATCCAGGGATACATTTAACACCATCAATTGATAAACAAGATATTCTTGTTGGTGATGATTTTACACTTACAGCTGAACCATTCCCGTATAATTATGCAAATAAACAAGTCAAATTTATATCATCAGATGAAAATATTGCTACAGTTGATGAGGGAAAAGTAAATGTTATTGGTGCTGGTGACTTTAGTATAACTGTAAAATTGCTTGATGATAAATCAGTATTTGAAATAATAGAATTTACAAGTTATGATGAGTTGGATGATAATAATATCATAGATTTTCTAGTGAAAAGGCAAATGTTATACTCAAAAATTAGATCATTTCAAGTATTTGGAACTAGTCATAATTTTACTTCAACACACTATGATAGTGTATCAAGACTTACTTACGGAGAGATAAAAAGAAACACAGATATGATCATTCCTGTTACAGCAGATCTACGACCAGGAACAAAAAAGAATTCTAATATTAAAGAAGAGTATAAGTTTAATGATGATAATGTTGTTTGGATTGTAATGCATGAAACAGGAAGCACATCAACAGCTTCTGGGGCTTATTCACATGCTAAGTATTTAATGACACAAGCGACAACAGGGGTTCAAAGAGTTGCTTCATGGCATGCAACAATTGATAGTAAAGAATTATATCAACATATACCTTTTGATGAAGTTGCTTATCATGCTGGAGATGGTAGTGTACTTCCTGGTATGAGTAGTACATATCTTGGTGGTGGAAATAGAAATGGAATTGGAATTGAAATGGCAGTGAATGATGACGGCAATATTATGAAAACATGGCAACGTGCTGCAAAATTTGCCGCTGAGTTATTAGTTCAATATAATTTACCAACAACACAAATTTCATATCATCAAGATTTTAGTGGAAAACTTTGCCCACAATCTATGATTAGAGCAGATTTACAAGGATTATTTGAAGAATTTGTTGAAAATGAATATGAGTTGTTAAAAAGATTTCCAAATGTAAAAAGTATTGAATTAGTATCAAGTAATGAAGAATACCTTGAAAATACTGGGGTTATTGTTAAGAATCCAAATAAGACAATGACAATTGAGTATGATCTTATTATTAAGTTTGATAATGATACTGAGATGATTAAAACATTTAAAACTTATTTACCAGGTATGTGGAAATAATTGAAAGTTTTTTTTAGAAGTTGAAAAAAAAAACAAAAGAGTTGAAAAGAATTAGAAAAGCGCTGTCACTACAAAAAAATGATAGCGCTTCATGCTATAATTTCAGTGATAAAAGGGAGGATTCAAATATGAAAAAAATAGTATCAATTTTAGTAATAATTTTAATTAGTGTTGTTGCTGTTTCTTGTAGAAAAGAAGAGGAAGTAAAGACAATTGTAATAATGCATGGATCAGTTGGTGAAGTTGATCCATTCCATATTGATTACAGTACAAGATCAGATCGTGAAGAGAAGCAAGCATTGCAAAGAAAAGTTGAAGAAGAATTTAATATAAAAATTGAATATAAACCATATCCAAGCAATGCGGGATGGGGACCAGCAAGAGTTAATGCAATAATTGAAGCATATCAAGCAAAGAAACCATTAGCCGATATATATTGGACAACAACAAGTTGGACAAGTAGATTAGCAGATTCATATGCTATTTCTCCAGTTGATGAGTGGATGCAAGAATATGGAAGCAATATTGATCAAACTGTTTATGAAATAGGTAGTTATAATGAAAAATTATATTCTTTCTTTCCTGAAAAAGCTACTGGACAATTAGGTCTATATTTTAATGAAAATTTACTTAGAGATAAAGATATTGAAAATCCTGTTGACATATTCATAAGAGGTGAATGGACATGGAGCAAGTTTAAAGAATGGGCAGAACAAGCTCAAGCGAAAATGAGTAAAGAAGCAAGCAATGAACAGTATGTACTTGGCGGTATGTTACCTATATGGACTCAATCACTTATCCCATTAAATGGAGGAACATTGATTAATAAAGAAACAAAAAGAGTTGCATTTACACAGGCACCAGCACTAGAAACGTATGCGTTCATGCAAGAATTGTGGAATAATCAATTATTTGAACCTAAAGGTGAATATGATACTGGAAGTGCTGAATGGAATAGTGGACGTGTATTAATGCATCCAGGTGCATTTTGGTTTTTAAATGCAGATAACAGATGGAAAGGATTAAGTTTTGATTTAGGTTATGTTCCTTATCCAGTTAGTGATAGTTTTAAAAGCAAAGGTGGCGAATATATAACATATGTTTCAGGTGAAGCAGTATATAATGTCGCTAATAGTGAAGATAAAGAAAGACAAAAGCTAGCATTTCAAGTTTGGAATGCACTACAATTATGGAAAACACCTGAATTCCAAGAAAGAGAATTTAGTGCAAAACTTAGAAGTAATTTCGGTGGTAATGATAAATACGTAAATGCATTTTTATCAGTATACAACAATGTTTACTTGGAGCTAGTTGATGATTTAGGAATAAGTGCTTATGGTGATGGGGGATGGAGAAGTACAATCGGTGCGGCAATTAAAGGTACAGATGGTAAAGAACCAAGATCTGCAGTTGAATCAATTGCGCCTATATATCAAGAAGCATTAGATTCATTTTTTGCAAAAAAATAAATAAGAACATATTCAATTCCTCTCCAAAGTGTTTGGGGAGGAATTATTAAAGAGGAGTGCTGAAATGAAAAAGATTATAATAATTACACTATCAATATTGGTTACTTTTTTTGTTTTTGCAACCGTTAAAAATATAATAGATAACTCATCAAAAAATTATCTTAAACAAAACATTGTGAATAAAGAGGATATTGATTTTTCAAGTTTTGAAAATAGTAGTTCAAGTGATTATTATCACTATATAAAAAAATATGATATGAAGTATCCTGCAAATGAAGAGATTTTAATTGAAGGCAAAAATTTTACTGATGCAACATCGGATATAGAAATATTGTCAAAGTTTGAAGGAGAAAATGATGTTATTTTAACTTCTGATGAAGGAGATATTATATGGAGTTTTAATGTTGAAAAAGATGGATATTATAATATCGGTATTAATTATTATCCGTATGAAGGTAATGGTTCGAATATTGAAAGAACGTTACTAATTAATGATGAAATTCCTTTTAATGGAGCTGAAAATTTAGTTTTACATCGCTTATGGGGAAGTGAAACTGAAATAAAACAAGATTTGTATGGTAATGATATTAGACCAAGTCAAGTTGAAAAACCAAATTGGATTAAGAGTTATTTTAAAGACTCTGTTGGTTATGTTAATGGTAAGTATGCTTTCTATTTTAAACAGGGTGAAAATACAATAACTTTAAGAAGCTTAAGTCAACCCATGGTTATTAAAAACTTAATAATAGAATCAATTGAAGAATTGAAGACATACGAAGATTTGAAAAAAAGTTATGAAGAAAAAAATATGAGTTAATAAATGAAAATGTTAAGTTATTTGAAGCAGAAAATCTGAAAAATACAACATCACCCACATTATATCCATTAAATGATACTGGTGCTTCAACATCACCAACAGACCCAAAATATATAAAATTAAATATTATAGGTGGAGATAATTGGAGAATTTCTGGTGATAGAATCACTTGGAATTTAAGTGTTGAAAAGTCTGGTCTATATAATGTTAGTTTAAGAGTTAGACAAAATCTTGCAACTGGAATGGTTGTGACTAGAAACATATATATTAATAATGAAATTCCTTTTAAAGAATTAGAAAATTATACGTTTAAATTTAATAGTTCCTGGAGAATACAAACGCTTGGAACAGATAAAGAGGCGTTTAAATTTTACTTTGAAGCTGGAAAAGAATATGAATTTTCTATGGAAACATCGTTAGGATCATATGGACCAAAGATTGCTCAAATTGAAAATGTTATTTCAAATTTAAGTAAAATTTATCGTGAAATACTTGTTTTTACAGGACCAGAACCTGATCCAAATAGAGACTATCAGTTAACAACAAGAGTTCCAAATCTAATTTCAAGATTAAATGCAGAATTGGAAGAACTACACAAGATAAGAGATAAAATAATCGAAATATCTGGTTCGAAAAGTGAAAAAACAGGTATTTTGGATACTATAATTTTACAAATTGAAGATTTTTTAAAGAAACCAAGTCAAATCCATAAAAAACTAACAACATTCAATAATAATGTATCATCGCTTGGGACACTTATTATTCTATTGAGTGATCAGCCACTTGAGCTTGATTACATAGCAGTTCATGGTAGTGATGGGAAACTACCTAAAAATTCTGTAAATATATTTAAACAAATGTTTTTTAGTATTAGAGCATTCTTTGCATCATTTACTACAGATTATTCATCAGTTGGAAAAACAACTAAAGATGCAAATGAAACAATAAATGTATGGCTCACAGTTGGTAAAGATCAAGCAAATATTTTGAGAAAACTTATTGATGAAAAATTTACACCAATGCATGACATACAAGTTGATTTAAAACTAGTAAGTAGTGCATCATTATTACCTGCAACTTCCTCTGGAAAAGGACCAGATGTTGCAATGGGAGTAGGAACTAATGTTCCTGTAAATTATGCACTTAGAAATGCAAGTTATGATTTAACAAAATTTAGTGATTTTAAAGATATTATTAAAAGATTTAATAGAAGTGCTTATGAATCATTTGAATTTGGTGATGGTACTTATGCACTTCCAGAACAAGAAATATTTATGATGATGTTTTATAGAACTGATATTTTTGATGAACTTGGATTGAATGTTCCAAATACATGGCAAGATGTTATTAAAATGATTCCTGATTTACAAAAATATAATTTAGAATTCTTCTTACCAGTTCCAAGAACACAAGGTGCAGTTGTTAATCTACCACCAAATCCGATATTCTCAACTATGTTTTATCAAAATGGAGGAAGCTTCTATATTAACAATAATACAGAAAGTGGATTTAATGAGGGATTAGGTCCAGAAGTATTTGAGACTTGGACTCAGTTTTATACTGATTATTCTTTTCCAGTTGAAGCTAATTTTGCAAATAGATTTAGAAGTGGACAAATGCCATTAGGTATTACATATTACAATACTTATAATACATTAAGTGTTTTTGCTCCTGAAATACGAGGAAAATGGGGATTTTTACCAGTGCCTGGTACTGAATATATTGATGAGAATGGTGAAAAACAGATTAGAAGAGATACAGTTTCAACTAATACTGGAGCAATGATTTTGAACAATTCGAGTAAAAAAGATGCATCATGGGAATTTTTAAAGTGGTGGACATCTACAGATACACAAGTTAGATTTGGACGCGAAATGGAAGGTATTTTAGGTGCTGCTGCAAGATACCCGACAGCAAATGTTGAAGCATTTGAAAGTCTACCATGGAAACGTAATGAACTTGAGGTTTTAAAAGAACAATGGTCATGGGTACGAGGAATACCTGAAGTTCCAGGATCATATATGACAGGTAGACATTTGGATAACGCGTTTAGAATGGTAATTAATGAAACTGCAAATCCGCGAGAAGTTATATATGATTATGTTCAAATTATTAACGAAGAAATAAATAAAAAACGTAAAGAATTTAATTTGAATTAGGAGGATAATATGCAAATTGAAAAAACGACAAAAGCGCCATTAACTAAAAGACAACATTTAGTTAAAGAAATAAAACAAAATAAACATAATTACATATTACTTGCTCCATACTTTATTCTATTCTTTGCATTTACTGTTATACCAGTATTAATGTCAATGGGGATTAGTTTCACATACTTTAATTTATTAGAAAGTCCTAAGTTTGTGGGATTTGATAATTATATGAACTTATTTTTAGATGATGATGTATTTATAATTGCACTAAAAAATACTTTTATTTTAGCAATTGTAACGGGACCGGTTAGTTATTTAGCTGCATTTATATTTGCATGGCTGATTAATGAGTTAGGACCTAAACTACGGGCATTCATGACAGTTATTTTCTATGTTCCATCAATTTCAGGAAGTGCCTTTCTTATATGGTTAATCATTTTTTCTGGTGATGTTCATGGATATGCTAATGCAATATTTATGAATTTGGGCATTATTGATACCCCAATTCAATGGCTTACAGATCAAAAATATATGATGATTGTTTTAATCATTGTTCAGCTTTGGTTAAGTTTAGGAGTTAGTTTTCTAGCATTTATTGCAGGTCTTCAAAATGTTGATAGAACATTATATGAAGCAGGAGCTATTGACGGTGTAAAGAATAGATGGCAAGAATTATGGTATATAACATTACCATCAATGAAACCACAATTATTATTTGGTGCTGTAATGCAAATAACCACAAGTTTAGCAATTGCAGAAGTATCGATGCAATTACTTGGATTTCCATCGACAGGATACGAAGGACACACTATTGTTACACATTTAATGGATTATGGAACACTAAGATTTGATCTTGGATATGCATCAGCAATTGCAACCGTATTATTTTTTATAATGATTCTTGCAAATATGCTCGTAAGATCAGTCTTAAAGAAGGTAGGTGAATAAGATGCAAACACTAAAAGAAAATAAGCTTACTTTTTTAGAGAAAATAAAGTATAAAAAGAAGAAAAAACTTAATCGTTCTAAACTTGGTAATTTTGCACTATTCTTATTCCTATTAGTGTTTGGAGCATTTTCAGCTTATCCACTTATAATGACTACTTCAAATGCTTTTAAACCTTTAGATGAATTGTTTTTATTTCCACCTAGTCTAATACCTAAGAATGTAACATTTGACAATTTTAGGGATTTATCAAGTTTGATTGCAAGCTCATGGATACCATTTTCTAGATACTTTTTTAACACAATAATAATTACAGTAGTTGGAACTGCAGGACATGTTTTAATAGCATCAATGGCAGCTTATCCATTAGCAAAATATAAATTTCCTGGAAGAAATTTTTTGTTCGGTCTTGTAGTATATTCTTTGATGTTTGCACCACAAGTAACAGCAATTCCAAATTACATTATAATATCATCTTTGGGACTTGTTGATACTTATGCAGCCATCATTCTTCCTGCAATAGCAGCTAGTTTAGGATTATATCTGATGAAACAATTTATGGAACAAATACCAATGGAACTAATAGAATCAGCAAAAATTGATGGAGCAAGTGAATATAGAATTTTCTTCCAAATTGTTATGCCACTTGTTAAACCCGCTTGGCTAACTTTAATTATTCTATTATTTCAAAGACTATGGACAACTGATGGTGGGGCATTTATCTTTAGTGAAGAATTAAAACCATTATCATATGCACTACGACAAATAGCACAAGGTTCAATTGAAAGAAGTGGAACGATTGCTGCTGTTTCATTCATAATGATGATTGTACCAATAACATTCTTCATTATTTCTCAATCAAGAATAGTTGAAACATTCAGTCATTCTGGTATGAAATAGGAGGAAGAAAATAATGAAAAAGAAAATAATTATAATTGCGCTATTAATTATAATTCCACTTTTAATGGGATCTAAACCATATAATTATTCATATTATGGTGAAGTAATAAGCTCAAGCCCAGGTATGACTTTTCAAACATATATAAATGGTCAAACATTAGGTACTTCAATTGGTACACCACATGATTTGTATGTTTATCAAGAAGAAATCTATATGGTTGCTCAAACTAATAATGGTGGAAAACTATTAATTATAAATAAAGAATATCAATTAGTTGAAGATATACAAGAATTTGAATATGCAGATGAATTTTTAGATAAACTAAAGTTAATAAAAACTGATATGGCTGATGATCAAATTTTGATGAATAGATACATATCAAAGACTTTAGATACACCGACTGGAATAGATGTTAAAGAAGATGCAATATATATAGCAGATTCTAAAAATAAAAGAATTGTAAAACTTAATTTTGAATATCAAATAATAGATATTTTTTATGAGCAAGAAAAGATCAGTGAACAAATGGTCTATGAACCTAGAAAAATTAGTGTAGATAGTTCAGGGCGTATGTATGTAGCAGTAGATAATGCATATGAAGGTATTATTGAGTTAGATGTTGATGGAAGTTTTAATAGATTTTTAGGTACAAATACAATCAAACATTCACCATTTGAAATGTTAAGACGCTCACTTATGACTGAGGAACAAAGAAAAAAACTTGACTTAGCTTTATCAACTTCTTATACAAATGTTAATGTTAATGAAAAAGGTTTTATCTTTGCAACAGCAAAACCAACAGAGAATAATAATGAAAAAATGATTCAATTGATTAATCCTAAAGGTGTTGATGTTTTAAAAAGAAATGGTTATCATGTTCCAATGGGTGATGTAGAGTTTTTAAAACAAGTTGATAAATATACAAGTAAAGTAGGACCTTCAAAACTTGTTGATGTAGCTTATACAAAGAATGGAATATACACTGTTTTAGATGAACAAAGATCAAAACTATTTACATACGATCAAGAAGGAAATCTGCTATATATCAATGGTTCATCTAGCGAAGGAACTAATACGCAAAGTGATAAGTTAGAAAAGCCTGTTGCTATTGATTACTTTGGCGATGATATTTTAGTTTTAGATGGGGATCAAAGAGCAACAAAAATAGTAGTTTTAAGATTAACTGAATTCGGAAAAACTGTTAACGATGCAATAGAATTACACTCTATTGGAAAATTTGAAGAAGCATCAAAACTATGGGAAAAAGTGTTAATTCTTAATACTAATTATGAAGTTGCATACAATGGGATTGGAAAAAATGAATTACGTCAAAAAAATTATAAAATAGCAATGCAAAATTTTGAAAAAGGACATGATTCATATTATTATTCTAAAGCATTTAAAAGTTATCGAAATCAAATAATAAAAAAATATTTTTCAGTAATGGTAACGGGCATTGCAGTTTTAGTAGTAGGAAGCATAGTATATAAAAAAAGAGATAAAATATTTAAAAAGGGGGAAAATAAATGAAAGAAAAATTCAAAAAAACATATGAGAATTATATAAAATTTCCTAAGTATTTGCTTACCCACCCTTTTGATGGATTTTATGATTTTAAGAAATATAAAAAAGGTAAATTATCGGTTGCTATTGTCTATGTTTTCTTATATGTTTTATTTAGAATAATAAAGTTTTCATATGAATCTCCAATAGTTTCAACTGTTAATCCCTTAAATCTAAACACAATTAAAGAAATTGTTACAGTTATTTTGATGGTTTTAGTATTTTCAATTGCAAATTGGGCTGTTACAACACTAATGGAAGGTAAAGGAAATTTCAAAGAAATCTTTACAGTTACAGGATATTCTCTTTTTCCAATTGTAATTATTGGAATACCATTTGTTTTTATTTCAAATTTATTAACTAAAGATGAAATGGCAATATATAATTTAGTGATTGGATTTTCATATCTTGCAACTGCATGGTTACTATTTATGGGAATACTTAATGTTCATGAGTACGGTTTAGGAAAAACTATTGGAGCATTTATATTAACTGCTGTTGCAATGGCAGTAATGATTTTCTTTGCAATATTGTTTTTTGATTTAATTCAACAAATTATATCTTTTATAAAAATATTATGGCAAGAAATTAATCTTCGATTATAAGGAGGAGAACAAATGAAAAAAAAGTTAATCATAGCAAGTCTAATATTTGGAATTCTTATAATTACATCAACATATTTATTTGCATTTCCAATGCCAAAAACAAAATATGTTAATGAAGATTTAATGGAGTTTAATAAAGAGGATTTTATAAAAGTTCAAACTGAAAAAATAGATAATGGTAATCTTCAATATGAAGACGTTTTAACTGATAAGAATAAGAAAGTTGCAGATAATGGAACATATCAATTATATTTTGATGAGACTACATCATATTTCTATGTTGAAAATAGTAAAACAAAAGAAAAATGGTATTCAAATCCAATTGATTCAAAAAATGATAATCAAAAGTCGACAATTACAATTAACTATTTGGAATCTAGCGGTGCAAATAATACTGCAAAATCTGTAAACAATTATAAATTAAGTATTAATCATGATGAATCAATAAATTATAATGAAAAAGGTAGAAAGACCTTTTCTGTAAACTATGTTGAAAATGGATTTCAAGTTTTGTATGAAATAAAAAGTTTAAATATTAATTATTTATATATACCTAGATTTTTAGATAAAGATGTATATGAAAATGCACTTAGTATTTTAAAAGGAAGAGTAGATGATAGTGCAAGTAGTTATGATGAGTATAGTTTGTTTCAAAGAATGTACACTTATTCTAATGATAAATATCAAATTCCAGAATCAAATTATGTTGGTATGAACGCATTTGATATATCAACATTCTACAATATATTTTATCCAGTAAATAAAGAAGATTTGATTGAATCATTAGGTGTTTATACTCCTGAAAGAGTAAAACAAGAGAATGAACAAAATAATTATCTTGGCAGTATTCCAGACTTTTATTTTGAAGTTGCAGTTGAAGTTAAACTTACAAACGAAGGTATTAAGATGTCAATATTAAATAATTCAATTAAAGAATCATCAGCTCATAAAATAACAGAGATTACAGCATATCCTTTATTTGGAGCGGTGACATATAGTGAAGCTTCTAATCTTGGAAATGATGGATATCTTTTTGTTCCAGATGGAAGTGGGGCAATCATTAATTTTAATAATGGCAAGGGCGGTGCAACTAATGCATATAAGGGAAGAGTTTATGGTTCAGATTTGGCTATGTTACCATATACTGAAATAAATAGAGAGAAACTAATATTTCCTATATATGGATTGGTTAAAAAGAATTCAGGTTTTGCAGCAATTATATCAAATGGTGATGCAATGGCTTCTGTTAACGCTAATGTGTCGTCAAATGATGATACATACAATATGGTCTATGCATCATTTAATGTTAGAGAAGTAGAAGCAGTAACAATGGGATCAGGAGCAACAACATATAGCATACTTTTAGTCACAAACGATAAGGTTCAAACTGATTATAGTATTTCATATTATTTTTTAGATGAAACAAATAGTTCTTATAGTGGGATTGCAAAATCTTATCAAAAATATTTAATAGACTATAAAAATCTACAAAAGAATGACACTAGTAAAAATCCAATGATTACATTAGAATTTTTAGGAGCATATGATGAAAAGAATTTCTTCTTAGGCATTCCCTATACAAAACAAAAATCTTTAACAACTTTTAAAGAAGCGGGAATGATAGTTAATCAATTTTTGAGCAAGAATGTTAATAATATTAATATTTTATATAAAGGTGCAATTAATGGTGGACTTACTCCAAATATTTCAAATAAAGCGAAAATTGAAAATGTTCTTGGGGGAAAAAAGCAATATAAAAAGCTCGAAAAAGAACTTGAGAGTAAAGGAATTAATATCTATATAAATTCTGATGTATCTACAGTAAATAAATATGAAAAACCTTTTGATAGTTATAAATATACTGCAAAAAGAGTTTCAGGTGATAGTTCAAGAGTTCATGAGTATAGTCCCGCAACAGGAGTATTTGGGAAGGAATATAATCATAATTATGTTTTAAATCCAATATATTACGAAGAAATTTATAAGAGATTTAATAAAGAGAATCTTTTCAAAAATTTAAGCTTTGATTATATAGGAAATTCGTTAGCGGGTAGTTATAGTAAAAATGGTTTAGTATATAAACAAGATTCATTGAATATACAAAAAGAATTGCTAGAGAATATGGATAAGAGTCTTGTTATTTCAAATCCTCTTGGATTTGCAATTCCATATTCAGATTATATTATTGATTTACCAACTTCTTCGACATTGTTTTCAATAATTGACTATTCGATACCACTTACTCAATTGGTGCTATCAGGATTTATTGACTATACGACAGAGAGTATGAATTTATCTACATCAAGAAGTATTGATTTTCAATTTCTAAAAGCAATAGAAACAGGATCTAATATTAAATATACTTTATCATACAAAAGTTCAGAGGAACTTTTAAACACGAAATACAATATGTATTATTCAACATACTATAAAAATTGGTTAGAAATAATTACTAATCAATATAATGAAATGGTTGAACTTCAAATTCACGAAGGAGAATTATTGGAACATAGAAGGATAAGTCAAAACGTTTATGAATCAAAATATAGTAATAACATAAAAATAATCATAAATTATAACTCACATCAAGTTGAAGTTGAGGGAATTACCATTCAAGGTATGAATTACATGAAAGTGGTGGAATAATGAAGAATGTAAAAACCGAAAAAAATAAAAAAGTTATTAGTTATAAGAATCAAAAACTAGTTTGGGCATTTATCTTTCTTGCACCTTGGTTTTTTGGGTTGGTATTATTATTCTTATATCCATTAGTAGAGTCTTTAATCTATAGTTTTAGTAATGTAACAATTAGTGACTCAGGAATTAGTACTAGTGGTATTGCATTTAAGAACTATATTGATGTTTTTAATATACATGCAATTGGAGGAACTTTTTTTAAAGTTGAATTATTAACAACAATATTAGATGCAGTAGTTAATCTACCAGTAATTGTAATATTTAGTTTATTAATGGCTACACTACTTAATACAGAATTTAAAGGGAGAGCAATTGCTCGTGCAATATTTTTTATACCAGTAATTTTAAATTCAGCAACAGTATTAGAAGCAATGAGTAATTTAAATTTACCAGCAGCTGCAGTTGATGAAAAAATGTTTAATATAGATTTTTATCTTATAAATGCTGGACTTGGTGAAGGTACTGTGACATTTTTAACAGGACTAGTATCCAGAATGACTTCAATTGTAACATTATCGGGTATACCAATACTTTTATTCCTTGCAAGTATACAATCAATTCCATCACATCTATATGAAGCTGCAAAGATGGAAGGAGCAACAACATATGAAATGTTTTGGTTGATTACTTTCCCAAATGTTACACCACATATATTAACGGTGTTAATTTATGTATTAGTAGATTCATTCCTTACATCATCTGTAACATCTTATATACAAATTACATTAAATGCAAGACAATCAAATTATATCGGATTAACATCAGCAATGTCATGGATTTATACTCTTGTAGTTCTCTTCATAATTGGAGTTGTAGGTATGTTAGCAAAGACTTTAAAATGGGGGGAATCACATTATGCAAGTTAAACTGCTAGATAAAGTTAAAAAATATAAAGATGAGATTATTAATGATTTAAATAATCCATCAAAAAAAATAAGAAGATCAAATAAAGTGAAATCACTGTTACTTTCAGTTTTTAGATTTCTTTTAATTGCAGGATTGGGATTTATAATCGTTTTTCCTATAGCACAACAAATAATTTGGGGTTTTCATGATCCTACGCAAGTGAACAATCCTATAGTGATTTATATACCCGATAAGTGGTCAATTAAAAACTTTATTGTTGCTTCTGCAGCTCTTGAGTATGGTGCAGCCCTTTGGAATACATTTAGAGTTAGTTTTCTTTCAATGATTTTCCAGATTATTTCTACATCACTTGCGGGTTATGCATTTGCGAGACTTAAGTTTAAGGGTTCAAGTATTGTGTTTTTCTTTGTGGTATTAACAATAATTATTCCACCTAATGCTATTATGATGTCAAGATCAAATTACTTTGCAAATCTTGGAATTGCAGGTGATGAAAAAGGTCTTTATTTATTAGCAGTACTTGGAATGGGAATAAGATCAGGAATCTTTATTTATATTTTTAAAAGCTTCTTCGAAGGACTTCCAAAAGAACTAGAAGAATCAGCAATGGTTGATGGTGCAGGTGTCTTTAGAACTTTTTGGAATATTATGCTACCTAATGCTAAAGGAGCAATTTTAACAGTAGGATTGTTTGCATTTGTATGGCAATGGAATGATTCATACTATACAAGTATGTTGAAAATAGGATCAACTTCAAAGCATATGCCACTTCTAAGTACAGGGTTGGCAAACTTTGTTGAGAATATTAGAGGAATTTTATTAAAACCTGATATGGTAATACTAATGGGTTCAGATTATTCAAGAATTGCTGAATATCACACAATAGTTTTAAATGTTGCAGCGTTACTTGCAATGTTACCATTATTAGTAATGTATTTATTTGTTCAAAAGAATTTTGTTGAATCAATTGAAAGAACCGGTATTGTGGGTTAAATAGAGGTGGTTATTATGAAAAAAGAATATAAAGAAAAGAAAATGCATACAATAATAAATACTGCATCAGATTGGGTATTAAGAGTTATTTTGATTAACTTTTTAGTAATAGCCACATCTTTATTAATAATTACAATATTACCTGCTTTTCAAGCAGGATATAGACTTTTTTCTGATTATTTAGAAAAAAATGAGGAAAATATATTTAAGGCATATTTTAAATATTTAAAAGAAGATTTTTGGAATAAAGTTATTTTAGGGACAATGACATTGGTTCTTATCGTTATTGCTGTTGTAAGTAATTTACATTATCAAAATATGATAAGAACTGAACCTAAAATAATTGCGTATTTAGGATTTTTTGTAACTTTAGTGATGGGAGTAACAATTATATTGATATCACTTTATTTTCCACTAGCATTTACAATGTCTGATAAAAAAAATATTGATTATATATTTAAATTGTCTTTCTATTTAGCAGGAAAGTATATAGTTAGAACTATATTATTAGTTATTATAGCAATTACACCTGGATTACTTTTATTAACATCAACAACAATATTACTGTTAGTATTTTGTGGAATCGCATTACCAATACTAAGTAATGTAATTATAACAAGTAAGCCAAGGTTATTTTTAAAAAAACTAATGGAGGATTAAAATGAAACTAGGGATAGAAAGAATTGATGAATTTATTAATATTTTTAAAAATAAAAGAGTTGGATTAATAACAAACCCAACAGGTGTTGATAAAGATTTAAAAACAAGTGTTGACATTCTTAATGAAAAAGTAAAATTAACTGCATTATTTGCTCCTGAGCATGGGATTAGAGGAAATATTGAAGCTGGTGAGAAACTTAGTACATATATAGATGAAGTAACAAACCTGACAGTATATTCTTTATATGGAGAAACAAGAAAACCAACAAAAGAGATGCTTTCTGAAGTTGATGTTTTATGTTTTGATATCCAAGATGTAGGGGCAAGGTTCTATACATATATATATACAATGGCATATTCGATGATTGCAGCAAAAGAGTTGAATAAAGAGTTTGTTGTTTTTGATAGACCTAATCCATTAGGTGGGAAAATTGAAGGGAATATTTTAGATTTAAAATATAGATCATTTATAGGATATTATGAAATTCCACAGCGTCATGGCTTAACGATTGGGGAACTTGCTCAATTATTTAATGAAGAATACAAGATTGGAGTTAAGCTTCATGTAATACCAATGTTTGGTTGGAAGAGTGATATGGAATATAGTGATTTAAATAGAAACTGGATTTTACCTTCACCGAATCTACCAACATTAGAAAGTGCGTATATTTATTTATCAACATGTATTTTTGAGGGAACAAATGTATCAGAGGGACGCGGAACAACTAAACCATTTTCATTCATAGGTGCTCCTTGGCTTAATAATAGGTTAATAATTAGAAAGTTAAGAGAATTTAATGTTGAAGGTGTTGTTTTTAGAGAAGTTTATTTTAAACCAACATTTTCAAAATATAAAGATGAACTTTGTAATGGAATAGAATTCATTGTTACTGATTTTAAAAAATTTAGACCTGTTTACTTTGGAATGATTCTAATAATTTTGATAAGAGACAATCATGAAGAGTTTAAATTCAATAAACCATACAGTGAAGGAAGAGAACCAATGATTAATCTAAATATAGGTAGTAATTATATTAAGGACAAAACGAAGAACTTGGATGAAATAAAAGAAATGTTTCAAGTTGATGATGAAATATTCGAAAAAATAAGAAGGAGATATCGTTTATATGATTAAATATGATTTATCAAAAATGACATTGAGAGATAAAATAGGACAGCTAGCGATGTTTGGATTTGATGGGACAACAGTTACTGATGATTTAATTAATATGGTGAAGAAATATAAATTAGGAAATGTTATTTTATTTGCAAGAAACATAAAAACTCCAGAACAATTATATAATCTAACGAAAAATATTCAAAAATTAGCAATTGAGGAAATAGGTTTCCCAATGTTTATTAGTATTGATCAAGAAGGTGGTATGGTTACTAGAATTTTTAATGGGGCAACTTTCTTTCCAGGTGCAATGACTATTTCAGCAACAAATAATCCTAATAATGCATATGAAGTAGGAAAAGCAATGGGAATAGAATTGGATGCACTTGGCATAAATATGAATCTTGCACCTGTCTATGATGTTAATAATAATCCTAATAATCCAGTTATAGGGGTAAGAAGTTTTTCTGATAAACCTGATGTTGTATCTGAATATGCAAATAGTTTTATGAAAGGATTACAAGAGCAAAATGTCTTTGCAACAGCTAAACATTTTCCTGGCCATGGAGATACTAATATTGATTCACATCTTGGGCTTCCAATTATTAATCACGATTTAAAACGTTTAAATGAGATTGAATTTAAACCTTTTATTAGTGCGATTAATAATGGTATAAAAGCAATTATGAGCACGCATATTAATTTCACAAAACTAACAAATGATGGGTATCCAGCAACGTTAAGTAAGGATATAATGACTGGATTACTTAGAGAAAAGTTTGGATTTGAAGGTTTGATTGTATCTGACGGGATGGGAATGAAAGGTGTCGTTGATAAATATACTACTGAGGAAGCGTGTGTACTCGCGATTAAAGCAGGAATCAATTTGATTTGTGTATGTCACAGTCACGAACCAAGACATGAGACATTTGAGACAATATATAGAGCAGTTGAAGAAGGAAGAATTACAATTGATGAGATCGATGAAAGAGTAAAAAGAGTTTTAGAGGCCAAAAAGGAAATTAATATAAAAAATATTGATAATGAGTACGAAACTGTTAAAAAAAATATTGAAAATACTGAACATCAAAAGTTGGCATATAGTCTAGTAGAAAATGCGATAACACTTGTTAAAGGGAACCCCTTTAATCTAAAGGAAAAAACTTTATACATCGGAATAATACCAAGAGCGTTAACAATAGCAGATGACGATATAAAAATTTCTAAATTACTAAATCCTATATACAACATTAAAAATTTAGATGTTATTATTGCGGATATTAACCCGGATTATAAACAGATTGAAGAATTAGTTTCAACATGTAACAAGTATAATCAGATTATTTTTACTACATATAATAGTAATACTAATATAGGACAAATAAATCTTATTGAAAGTATAAGTGAATTAAAGAAAGATTTTCATGTCGTTTCATTAAGAAATCCTTATGATTTGTATTATACGAAGTCGATAATGAATTATGTTTGTTTATATGAATATACACCTAACTCAATTAAAGTGTTAAGTAAGTACTTGAAAGGGGAAATAAGTTTAAATGGGAGGATACCAATAAAATATGAATGATTTAATTATTGGAATTGATGGCGGAGGAACAAAAACCTTAGCTGTTCTTTGGGATAAAAAAGGTAATGAAGTAAAAAGAGTAACAAAAGGGTTTGCTAATTTTAGTGTTGATGCTATTGAAACAATGAAGAACATTGAAGAAGCGATAAATGAACTATATGAAAAAGAACATAATTATACTATCGTAATTGGGGCGGCAGGAGACTATTCAAATGATGGGAAAAACATTTTTATTGAATATTTAAGTAATAAATATAAATCTAAAGTTGTATTAGAATCGGATGGTTATTTAGCTTTAAATTCAATTTCAAGACTAGAAAATGAAAATGTTTTAATTGTTGTTGGTGGAACTGGAAGTATTATATATGCGAATGATAAAGAAAGAGTTTTTAGAGTTGGTGGATTTGGACATATTATTGGCGATGAAGGATCGGCATATCATTTGGTAATTGAAGCTATTAGATATTTAATCAATGATTATGAAAAAAATGCTGAATTAAGTACATTTTCTAAAGAGTTTATGAATTTACTTCAAATTGAAGATATACAAGATATTAAATCTTTTGTATATGGACATAGTAAGGATTACACTGCGGGTTTTTCTAAACTGATTAGTAAAATGGCATTGAATGGCAATAAAAAAGCAATTGATTTATTAGAAAATGAAGGTAAATTATTAGCAGAACAGGTTTATAGTGCGTATAAAAAAATGGGTAATGAGAGAATTAAAATAGCGTTAAGAGGTGGTTTTCTTAAAAATGCACCATATGTAAAAGAAAAATTTATTAAAGAACTAAAAGAATTAAGAATTAATTACTTGATTGATACGAAAGAAATTGAACCAGTATATGGTGCATATAATATTGCAATTAAAATTAATAATATTGGAAAGGAAAACTAATACAGTTTGTATAAAATATATTAGAAGGTGAAATATATGAAAATGGTTGATATTAGTAAAATTACGACAGAAACAAGAAATGAGAAAACAAAGAATATTGATGTTTTAACAACACGTGAAATTGTTACTCTTATTAATGAAGAAGATAAGAAAGTTGCATATGCTGTTGAATTAGCAATGGATCAAATTGTTACAGTTGTAGATCAAATTACAGAAGTATTTCAAAAAGGTGGAAGATTAATATATATTGGCGCAGGAACTAGTGGTAGACTTGGAGTTCTAGATGCAAGTGAGTGTCCACCAACATATGGAGTTTCACCTGATATGGTTGTAGGGATAATTGCAGGGGGAGATCATGCGCTTAGATTTGCAGTAGAAAGTGTAGAGGATTCAAAAAAAGAAGCAGTTAAAGATTTAAAAAATCATAATCTGTCTGAAAAAGATATTTTGATTGGAATAGCTGCAAGTGGTAGGACACCTTATGTAATAGGTGCTTTAGAATACGCTAATTCAATAGGCGTAAAAACGGCATGTATTACAACAAGTGTTAATTCCTTAGTTGCAAAAGCAGCGAAATATCCAATTGAGGCAATTACAGGACCAGAAGTTGTTACTGGATCAACAAGAATGAAATCTGGAACAGCACAAAAAATGATTGCAAATATACTGACAACATCATCAATGATAAAAATTGGGAAAGTATATGAAAATTTGATGATTGATGTCAAAATGTCAAATGAAAAACTAATATCACGTGCTCAAAGAATAATTGTTGATATTACTGGTGTGACTGCCGAAGTCGCAATGAAATATTTAAAAAAATATGATTCTGTAAAATATGCAATTTTTGCAATTATGTCTAATATTGAAGAATATGATAAAATCCAAGAATTGTTAGAAGAGAATCAAGGGAATATACGTAAATCATTACAAAAGATAAAATAAGGAGAAAAGATAATGGCCGATTTAGTTGTTAATCTTTATGAAAGAGAATATTTGAAAGATTCGAAGATTGAATTGAAAAATAAAGAACTTAAAATTAAAAGATTATTATCACCAAATGCAGATAAATTAGTAGAGTTTGTAGAAGAAAATTTTAGTATTGGTTGGGCAAGTGAGGTTAAAGCGGGAATTTATAAATCAAATCCTTCATGCTTTGTTGCAATAGATAATGGTGAGATTGTTGGATTTGCATGTTATGATGCAACAGCAAAAGGTTATTTTGGACCAACAGGGGTTAATCCAAAGTATCGAGGTCTGAATATTGGGCAAGTCTTATTGTTAACAACTTTAGATGCTATGAGATCAGATGGGTATGGTTATGCAATAATCGGTGGTGTTAGTGATAGAGTTGTAGGTTTTTATTCTAAATACTGTAATGTAATAAAACTAGATGCAAAGCCGGATTTATATTCAAGGTTAATAAATAGGTGAGAAAAATGAATTTTAAAAAGATAAATATAGTTTTTCAAAATGAAATTTTGATGACCAGTTTAAAAATTAAGGATGGAAAGATAGAGTCGATTGGAAAAACATGTAATTTAGATGGATATGAACTTGAAGATTATTACTTAGTTCCAGGATTTATTGATCAGCATATTCATGGAGCGGCTGGTTATGATTTTATGGATGCAACAAATGAGGCATTAGAAAAAATATCAACTGCTTTATTGGCGGAAGGAACAACTTCGTTTTTAGGAACAACAATGACGCAAAGTATTGATAATATTGATAAATCAGTGAAGAATCTAGTTCCCAAAAAACTAAGTGGAGCAAATCTATTAGGTGTACATCTTGAAGGTCCTTTTATCAATGAGGTATTTAAAGGTGCACAACCTTTTGAATACATAATTCCAGCAAACCTTGATATTTTCAAGAAATGGAATTCGAATTATAATATTAAACTTGTAAGTTTAGCACCAGAAAAAGATAAAGACCATGAGTTCATTAAATACTGTAGAAATAGTAACATTATAGCTTCTATTGCCCATACAAATGCTACACATGAAGAAGTTCAAAATGCATTAAATGATGGAGTAAAAGGATTTACACATGCTTTCAATGCTATGAGTAGATTACATCATAGAGATATTAATGTGGTTGGATCAATGTTATTATATGATGATTATTACGCAGAAGTTATTTGTGATGGAATACATGTAAGTAGAGAAGCCGTAAAACTTTTATACAAACAAAAGGGAAGAGAAAAAATGATTCTTATTACTGACAGTATGAGAGCAAAATATTTACCAGATGGTAAATCAGAGTTGGGTGGACAAACTGTTTTTGTCAATGGAATGGAAGCACGACTTGAAGATGGAACATTAGCAGGAAGTATCTTAAAAATGAATGATGCTGTAAAGAATGTAATAAAGTTTGCTAATGTCGATTTAATTGATGCAATATATATGGCGTCCACTTCACCAGCTAGAAATTTAGGATTAAAGAATAAAGGATATATTTCAGAATTAATGGATGCTGATTTAGTTATTTTGGATAAAAACTTAGATGTTTATATGACAATTGTTGGCGGTGTAATTAAATATGAAAGGTAATAATATGAAAATATATATTTTTGATAATAGTGAGGCACTCTTTGAAAGATTGTCTTCTTTCTATATAAAGGAAATAAAAAGTAATCCATCATTAAAACTAGGTTTAGCAACAGGTGGAACACCAGTACCTTTATATGCAAAACTTGTTGCTGATCATAAATTAAACGGAACGTCATATCAAAATGTTAAAACGTTTAATTTAGATGAATATATAGGAATTAATGAAAACCATGAACAAAGCTATAGAACTTTCATGAATTCTAATTTATTTAATCATATTGATATTAAAATGAGTAACACAAATATACCAAGAGGCAATACTAAAGATAATTATGAAGAAATTAGAATTTATAATAAAATATTAGAAGAAAATGTAATAGATATTCAACTTTTAGGAATAGGTACTAATGGACATATAGGATTTAATGAACCTGACTCACAATTTGATTCTAAAACAAGGATTGTTTCATTAAGTAAAGAAACAAGATATTCGAATGAGAGGTTTTTCAAATCAATAGACGAGGTTCCTACTCATGCAATCACTATGGGGATTGGCAGTATAATGAATGCAAAAAAAATTATTTTAGTTGCAACAGGAAATAATAAGGCTTCTATAATCAAAAAAATGATTGAAGAAAACATTACAAAAAATGTACCAGCTTCAATACTTCAAACCCATGATGATGTTGTGATTTATTTAGATAAAGAAGCGGCATCGCTGTTAAGTGTGAAATAAATGATTAATGCAGTTAATGAACTTAGAAAGCATGGATATCAATTTGCCGATAATATAAAAGAGATGATAATTTCAAGTGAGACAAAAATTATAAACCAAAAGTTATATTATAAAAACATCCCGGAAGGGTTATTATTGTTAACATATTATTCTGTTAATAATGAACATATTTCCTTTACAAATAACTTTAAAACTTTTGGAACAATGATTGATTTATCTAGAGGGGCTGTTTTTAATGTTAATTATATTAAAGAGCTTATTAGAAAAAAAGCCATGATGGGTGTTAATGAAATTTGGCTTTATATGGAAGATGTATATGAATTAGAAAAATATCCGATATTTGGATACAATAGAGGCAAATATACAAAAAAAGAATTAATAGAAATAGTTAAGTACTCAAAAATTTTTGGGGTAAAACTTATTCCCACAATTCAAACACTTGGACATATGGAACAATTTTTAAGTTGGTATCAAACTTCAAAGTATAAAGATCAATCAAATGTCTTACTTGTTGGATTGGATGAAACATATGAACTAATTAATGAGATGTTTAGTGTTTTATATAGTATTTTTGAAACTACAAAAATACATGTTGGATTGGATGAAACATTTGGCTTTGGATTTGGTAATTATTATAAGAAAAATGGTTATCAAAGACCAATTAACGTGTTTTTAGAACACCTAAACAAAGTGAATGATCTAGCGATTAAAAATGGATTTAAGGATATCTTAATATGGTCTGATATGTTCTTTAGATTTCATAGTAAGACAAATTATTATTATGATACTGAAATTGAATTTACAAAAGAGATTATTAGCAAAATTCCTGAAAATGTAAAATTAGTATATTGGGATTATTATAATAACAATCTTGATAAAATAACAAAAATGCTGGAAAATCATTTGAAACTGAGTCGAAATATAATTTTTGCATCTGGAACATGGATTTGGACAAGATTTACTTATGATAAGAAAAAAACTGATGATACTGCAATGAAACATTTGGATGCTGCAATAAAGAAGAATATTGATGAATTTATACTAACACAATGGATGGATGATGGTGCATATGGAAATCATATTACAACGTTATTGGGGGTATTTGAATTATCAGTGAAAGCGAATATTAAAAATCAAAAATCAAACGATGTATATAAATTTATCGTAAAAGAAGAATATGATGATTCACTTTTGAGAACAAAACTTAATGATACTAAATTTAGTCAGGTTGGAGTTTTGTGGGATGAAATTCTTTTTTCACCATACTTGAATAATCAAACAGGAAATGAAATTAATAAGTATTTGGATTTGATTAAAGAACAAAGAAAACTCGTTAATTTATATAAGAATAAAGATTTATTTGATTTCGAATATACAATAGCAAGTATAAATTTTTATAAGATTAAAGCAAAATATAAGTTCTTACAAGCATATTTAAATAACGAAAGAATTAATGTTAAGAATGAATACAAGAAAATGATCTTTCACTTAAAAAGATTAAACAACATATATCGTTCCTTTTGGTATAAACGATATAAACTTAATGGATTTGAAATTATTCAATCAAGATTAGCGACACAAATAATAAGAGCAAATGAAATGATTGAAATAGCAAGACAGTATAACGATGGAATAATAAAAGAAATACCAGAGTTAAGTAATGATGTTGCAATAAAAAACGATGTAGTATTTGAAAAATATTCAAATATTGCTTATACTACAAAACCTTTCTAGGAGAAATATTATGGCGTTAATAAATGGACTTTTTTATAGTAAATCTTTAGAATTCTCAACTAATGTAACGATAATTATGCCTGATGATATAAAAGAAAATGAAGAAATCAATGTTTTGTTTTTATTGCATGGATTTAATGGTGGATATTTAGATTTCATACGTCATACATCAGTTGAAAAAATTGCATTAAAAAATAGAGTGGCAGTTATTATGCCAGAAGCAAATAATAGTTTTTATACTAATACAGGATATGGGCAAAAATATTATGATTATATTGCATATGAATTGCCAAATATTATTAAAAATATGTTTAACATAAAAATAACAAAGAAAAATAGTTATATAGCAGGTTTATCAATGGGAGGCTATGGTGCATTAAAGATTGCTTTTAATAATCCAGAAAATTATTCTAAAGTTGCAGGGATATCGAGTGTTGTTGATATAGTTAATATGTATGATATGAATGAGAATAGAAAAGACTTATTTAAATCAATATTTGGCAGTAAAAAAGAATTAGTAAATGATTCAATTAATAATTTATATAATGTAGTTGAATTTAAAAAAAGTTTTGATTTAAAGATTTACTTATCTTGTGGGACAGAAGATTTTTTATATGAAGATAATCTTTCTTTTAGTAAGTTTTTAAATTCAAGAAATGTTAACCATGACTTCATAGTGAAAAATGGAACACATAATTGGGAATATTGGCAAAGTGAGATTAATAAAGTTTTTGATTTTTTCTTTAATAAATAATAAAACAAGTCCAAATTTTTTGGGCTTTTTTTGAAAGAAAAAATCAAAGTATGTAAAAAAAGATTATAAATAGAAAATTATAAGGATAATATTGAAAGCGTATACATATCGATATAGAATTAAATATGTAAAGTGAGGAGGAAAAAAATGAAAAGAATTATATTTGTAGTTTTATTAATATTCTCAAGTACTATATTTTTAACAAGTTCTTTTGGAAATAAGATTGATGCACTTGAGTATTACAGATTTGATGCAGATGAGAGAAAAACAGAATATATTGATAATTTTACTCATATGCGTATTAATGGCAGGCTAACATTAGGTGAAATAACCACAGAGCAGTATTATAATTTTTTAGATTTAGGTATTAACCAAAAAGAAAAAATTCATCTAGTTAGTGTAAATGGATTTAAAAATAATGGTTATGGTATGATGGGACTTAATTCAATGATAGAAGTTTATGAACAAGAAAATCCAAATATTGAAGTTTTAGGTGGATTTAATGGTGATTTTTACGCAATAAATGATACTGGTGAACCGAGTAATCTTCATATTGTAGATTATGAAGTGGTATATCGAGGAAGGGTAAATAATTCTGTTGTTTTAGCTGTTAAAACTGATGGAAGCTCTTCTTTTAAAGAAGTTAAATATGAAGGAAATGAAATTTTAGTTTTAAATATTGATGGTGAAATTAAAAAAAGAGTAAAAGTAGATTATATTAATCAACGCCCGAATAATAGTGAAGATGTTACCATTCTTTTTGATAATTATAAAGATGAAATAGATAGTGTATATGAAAAAATTATAGTTGAAGGAATAGATATAAAACAAGCTTTAGGACAAACAAGTAATAATAATAATTCGAAGTATTATCAGTTTGCAAAAGGAAAAGTAAAAAAAGCAAATACTACTAAAGTTGAAACTAATAATTTTGTAGTAGTTTCAAAAGAATTAAAAGAGATTGTTGAAGAAGGAGATACAATTATCTTTCAAGCTAAAGTTAAAGACTTTGAAGATGTTAGATATGCTGTTGGAACGTATTATAATTATTCATTAATTGTTAATGGTGAAATAACAATTAGAGAAACAGGATCAATGGGAACGGCAAGACATCCAAGAACAGCTATTGGAATCAAAGAAAATGGTGAGGTATTTGTAGTTGTGGTTGACGGTAGAGATATTATTAATGGTAGAGCAGGGGTTAACTATTTAGAACTTGCCAATATTATGAAGACTCATGGTGCAGTTCAAGCATACAATTTTGATGGCGGTGGTTCATCAACACTTATGTTAGGAAATAGTCGTAATTACAGTGTATTAAATCAATTATCGGATAAAAGAATTAGAAGCATATCAAATGGTTTTTTGATTGTTAAAGGCGATATTGGAACAAAAGCAATTGAGATTAACACCCCGGATACTAGAGAAGAAAATAAGACACCAGAAGGTTTTTATATTGATCAAAGGAATTATTTACACTTTGATCATGTTGAAGGGAATGATTACTATGATGTCAATATTGATGGCAAAAGTTATTTGACTGCTGATAACAAGTTTTCACTTAACTTTTTAACTGAGCCAGGTGAATATAAAATAAGAGTTAAATCAAGAGGTACAAAAACAAAAATGGCCTCTTTATACTCTAATGAAATGATTTTTAAAGTTAATACTAAAGAAATAGAAAATATTCTGAAAATACTCAAAAATATTAGTATTTCAAATTTGAAATAAAGGTGCTTTAAAATGAAGAAAATACTAACATTGTCTTTAGTTATTCCAATAATTTTTCTAGTATTAATAAATCCATTTGAGAAGATAAATGCAAATACATATTATAGATTTGATGCTGAAAATAGGAAAACGGAATATATTAATAATTTTGTTCATACAAGAGTTAATGGTAAATTGACATATGGTAATGAAGAAACAAATCAACATTATAATGTTTTAAAATTAGGACTTAATCAAAAAGAGGGAATAAATCTTGTTTCAGTAGATGCATATAAAGATTTTGGTTATGGTATGGCTGGATTAAATGGGCTTATGGCAAATTATGAAATCAATAATCCAAATATGGAAGTCTTAGGTGGATTTAGTGGAGATTTTTATATGATTAATGACAACGGAGAACCAATTGGAACATATATCGTTGATTATGAAATTAGATATCCAGGTAATACAACAAACTCTGTTGTTTTAGCAATTAATACTGATGGAAGTGTTGAGTTTAAAAAAGTTAAAAAACTAGGTAAAGAAGTGATTATAAAGAATAAATATGGGGAGATAAAAAAAAGGAGTCTTATAGATAATATTAATGTGGAACCATCTAACGACCTTGAAACAACAGTTTTATTTGATAATTATGAAGGGCGAGTTTCTGAGGGATTAAGAAAAATTATTGTTAAAGGTACTGATATAAAGTATATGTATAATGAACAACCTATAGTACAAAATCCTAAGTATTATGGATTTGCTAAAGGTATTAAGAGTGAAGATGGTAAAAACCAAGTTAGTGAGAGAGAATTTATTGTAGTATCAAATGAGATTGAAAAAATTGTTGAAGAAGATGACATTATAATAGTTCAAGAAAAAATTGAAGGATTTGAGAATGTTAGAAATGCGGTTGGGACTTATGCAACACACTTATTAGTTGAAAATGGCGAAAATGCAGTATATACTCCAGAACCATATGGGATCATTGATAGACATCCAAGAACGGCTGTTGGAATAACAAAAGATGGAGATGTAATTGCAGTAGTAATAGATGGAAGAAATAAAATTGCTGGAAGAGATGGTGTTAAGTTTGGCGAACTAGCAGAGATAATGAGATCACATGGAGCAATAACAGCTTATAACTTTGATGGTGGTGGGTCATCAACATTAATGATTGGTAATAGTAATGGTTATGAGGTTTTAAATGAGCTTTCAGATAAAAGAATTAGATCTCTTTCTAACGGTTTTTTGATTGTAAAAGGTGATTTAAAACAAAAGCCATTAGAAATTGAAACTCCAGATAATAGAAGTGAAAGTAATATACCTTCAAATTTATATATTAGTAATGACACTTTGTTTTTTAGTGAAGGTGATACTGGATATTATGAAGTGAAAATAAATAATCTTGTCTATGAAGTCGCTAATAATCGATTAGCATTGAATTTTATAAAAAAAGAAGGAATATACAAAATATCGGTGAGATCTAAAGGTAATAAAGATAAAAAAACATCCAAGTATTCAAACGAAATAGTTTATAAAGTAAACAGTGAAGAAGTGAACTCTTTATTACAACTTTTAAAGAATATTAATATAGGAGTTTTAAAATAAGAAGGAGTATATAATGACAAAAAAATTTTTTATCATATTGTTAGTAGTTTTAGGAGTAGGACTTACGGCATGTACTAATAAACCAATTAGTTCTGCTGTTAAATATTTGGAAAAAAATAATAACTATGAGTTAGAAGTTGAGATAAAAAAAGATAATATAATACAAGAAAAAGTTTACATTAAACATGATAGTAATATGTTTACTTTTGAAGATTCAAATAATATAGAATTATATATAAAAACTGATAAAGGTGTAGAATTATATATTAAAAAAGATAGTAAATGGATATTGACAGATGGAAGTGAAAATAATAATCAGGTTTTTAATTTTTATCATATTCTGACTGACAAAATTTTTGAAGAAAAAGATAATGTGTTTGAACTTAATGTTAATGGAATTGTTGAAGTGAAGAAATTGTTTGAAAATGAGTTTGAAGATTTCGATATTAAAAGTATGACTATTATTTTAAGTAAAAACAAGTTTGAAAAGATAGATTTTGATTTTTCAATAGGTGATAGTAATTATTCAATAAATATGATATTTAAAAACTACAATCAAGTTAAAATCGAGGCACCAACAAAATAAGAGTAATGAACATTTGTTATAAAGTGAAAAAAAAAATCAAAAGATGTAAAAAAAATATATATAGTTGTAAGAATATGAAACTACATTGACAGCGTTTTCACAAGTGTATAAACTATACCTAAAAGTTATAAAATAGTAGGAGGAAACTAGAATAATGAAAAAACTTTTAATTGGTATTTTGCTTAGTATTGGATCATTTCTAATCATTGCTAATAATTTTAACGTTAGTGCAGATGAAGTAAGTGATTATATTGAATTATATCCTTATGATGCGAAAGAAAGTATGGATCCAAATAGTAACTGGAGAGGTACTAAAGTAGGGCATTCAAATTGGACCTTCACTTATGGTGATTATAGATATTGGTCAGTTAATGGATCGGTAAGATACACTAAGGATTTTATTGATAAAAACAGTGATGGTGCAATAACAGCTGATGAAATGTCAACACTTCCTTTCAATGCATTTGCTTCAATTATTATGAATGATACAGAGTCAGAATATACTTTTGCAACAACAAATGCACGTACTGATTTAACATCTGTTGTACATAGAATTTATACGTTCTATGATGAATACGGGGTTCTTTATAGATTTGAAGACCATATTAATCAATATTGGATTGTTAATGAGGGCAGTGTTAAAACCGTTGACGTTACTAATGCTGAGGGTGCAGTAAGTACAAAGAATGTACATGAAACTCAGGATTGGAGATTAGCAACTGACGCTGAAATAGCAGCTTTTTCAGAACCAAATGCGGTTATTCCAAATAATGCATTACTTTCACATATTCGTATTTCAATAGATGAAGAATCTAGTAAGGGGTACATATTAGAACCTATGGGATATTTGAAGTGGACTAATACATTCTATGGACAAGAAGATTATCCAACTTTAGAAAAATCAATTATTGTTGAAGGTAATCCAGATAATTTTACAGTTATGCCTGGTGGAGTTGTTATTTCATATGGTACAGTCGATAGAGACGGAACAAATAAAAAGACTTTAGAGTTTATTAAAAGTCAGCCATATATGATGTTGGATAGTAACAACAAAATGGAAAAAGAATATGAAAATCAAGCACCAAGTTTTGGAACATCACTTACTATTTTAGATTCAGATAAAACAATTGAAGGTATTAATCACGTTGTAGAGTATAAAGAAACTTTTAGTATTAATAGTTTAGTTGAGAATACAGTAGTTGATTATATTCACATGTTTGATGATGAAGAAAGAATTATTGCAGAAACAAAAAAGATAGGCTATACAATTAAGATTAGTCTTGATGAAAAAGTAGTTGATGAGATAAAAGTTAATTATAATGAAGAAAGCGATACATATACTGCTGAGAAAGAAACAACTGTTATTGATACAAGTATTTTTGGTAGAGCATATATTGTTACATTTGAAGCAGTATCACCAGTAAATGAGCAGTTAGTAGAGAGCGTTTCAATTGATTTAGTAGTAGGTAAATTGCCTCCTAAATTTGAAGGTGTTAAAGCTAATGTTTATTATAATGAAAATACTTCGTTTGATATACTTGATGGTATAACAGCAAATGATAGTTATGGTGGAGATTTAACTAATGTTATAAAAGTTATAACACCACTTGGTTTAAATAAATATAACCCACTTCCTGGAACATATAAAGTTGAGTTTGAAGTGTCTAAAGACTATACGTTTTATGGTCAACCAGCGGTTGTGAAAGTGGAAATTCAAAATAATGATGAGACTGAAATAAAAGAATTTGAGTATGAAGGAATCGATGTAGAGCATGCAAGTTCAAATGCTGCAAATGTACATGTTTATACTAAAGATGGGTATGATAAAGTCGTGAAGAACTGGGCAACGATGAGTTGGACATCTGAACTTGTAATTATTGAAGATGGAAAAGCTGTTATGGCATTTAGCCGTGGAAACAACAAAGTAATGGATGCTGAAAATCCTCATGCTACAAAAGATGAATTAAATACTAATCTTAAAGATGCAAATTTTTACAAGACTATTACATTAACTGAAAATCAAACTGCAATAGTAGTGACAGGTAGTGCAAGCGTTCCTTTAAATGGTGTAGCAAAAGCTATAGTTTACGGACAAAATGTTAGTGTTCAAGAATATGTTGCAGATGTTACGCATACTGTTACTACAAGAGTTAGTCAAAATATTATTATTGATGATAAAACAGCACCAAGTTTATTGCTTAAAGAAAAAGATTTAAAAATTGTTGGAACAAAATACACATCAGTAAATGAAGCGATTCTTTCAAATGTTTTAGGAATTGATAATTACTCGGATGTAGCACTTGTGGTTGCCAGCAATGGTGGAATGGATTTATCTAAACCAGGGGTATATACTGTTAAAGTTGTTGGTGAAGATGTTGCTGGAAATACAAGTGAAATAACATTTAGTATTGAAGTACTAGAAAAAGATATTGCTGAAGCAAATTTAATTGACCAAATTACAAAGAATTTAGGCAATAAAGCTGGAGCACCAATTTGGATGGTATTTGTTGTTGCTTTTGTTGCAGCAGGATTATCATTTGGTGGAGCAGTACTATTTTTAAAGAAAAAACAATAAGTAAATATTGAGAACTTAGGAAACTAGGTTCTTTTTATTTAATGTAAATTTAGAGAAATAACAAACTACATATTATATAATGTATTTAAGAGAGGTGATTTTGTGTTAAAGAAAGGCGATAAAGTAAAAGATTTTACATTGTTAGATGCAAATGGAGTGAAGCACTCATTAAGTGATTATTTAGGAAAAAAAGTAGTTGTTTATTTTTACCCTAAAAATGATACTCCAGGTTGTACTTCGCAAGCTTGTGGTTTTAGAGATGAATTTGACTTATATAGAGAAAAAGGAATTGTAATTTTAGGTATAAGTAAAGATGATGTTAAAAGCCATGAAGATTTTAAAAATAAATATCATTTACCGTTTACAACATTGAGTGATGAGTCATTAGATGTTATTAAATACTTCGGTGCATATGGTGAAAAGAAAATGTTCGGTAAACCATATATGGGAGTTTTAAGATCTACATTTGTTATTGATGAAGAAGGAAAACTTCTTGTTTCAATGCCTAAAGTAGATGCAAAGAATAATGCTAAAGATGTATTAAAAGCAATCGAAGAAGCATAATATCAAAATTATAGTATAAATGGCTTGTTCAATAAAGAATAGCCATTTTTCTTTTTTTAGTGTATTATATACAAAAGATTAAAATGTTAACTCAAGTATTACTTGATAGACTTTTAGTGTTTTTCTCCATAAAATTGAAGTATACCAAAAAGGGAGGAAATAAAAAAATGTTTAATATGAAAGAAATCGGAAAAAGAATTGCAAAGTTAAGAAAAGAAAATAATATGACGCAAGTTGAACTTGCAGATAAACTTGGAATAAGCTATCAAGCTGTAAGTAATTGGGAAAGAGGAGATTCAATGCCAGATATATCAAAATTATCTGAATTATCACAGATATTTGATACAAGCATTGATGAAATATTGGGTAATGAAAGAGAAGCTAAAATAATTAATGATATAATAGAAGAAGAAACAATTGATCTAAACTCAGTTAGCGAAGATGAATTAAAGAATTTATTACCAATTGTTAAACCTGAACAGTTTAAGAAAAGTTTTACAGATTTTGATGACATGAAGTTTGAACAATTAATAATTCTAGCTCCATTCTTAGAAGAGGAACAAATAGATGAAATTGTTTTAACTAAATTTAGAAATCTAGATTCTGCAAAATGGATTGCACTTGCACCATTTATGAGTGAAGATGCAGTTACTATGTTATTTAATGATGGAGTTAATAAAAATGATTCTGATCTTGGATGGTTAGTGGGATTAGCACCATTTGTAAAACATGGAACATTAAATGACAGCGTATATGCTCTATATAAAAAAAGAGGAATAAATACGATTGTTGCACTTGCTCCATTTGTTGATGCTAAGATTATTAGAAAAATTTATGATGAAGAAATTGAAAAAGGAAATTATACTGCAGTCATTGTATTAATTCCATTTTTAAAAGGTGAAGAGTTTAAAGATATTTTTAAAGGTTTCAAATTTAAATAATAGAAAAGAGTGGTAACATGGTCAAAAAGACATTAATCAAGATATTAATATTAAGTACAGTAATTATTGCTGTTATAGTTGGAGTTAATCTATTTAATGAACAAAGGATGAAAAACTTACGAGTTGATACATCAAAAGATAGAGTTGTCCAAACTAAATTTACAAATATATCAAAAGAATATAAAAATGCACGTGATACAAAGGTTGATTTATTTTATTTTAAAGATAGTAACCTACCTTTTATTGATGTTGAAGAATATATTTGGATGCTTAATGGAGTTTATTACTCACAATATTTTGAATTTAATAAAAATGTAACAGATGAGATTCTTGATGTAACATTTGAAGTTGAATATGATGATGGTGAAGTGTTATCACATAGTATAAATTTTGATTTTAAAAAAGATTTAATTAGTCTTGAATCATTGGATTTTTTTGATATATATATTGTTCAAACAGCAACTAATTATTCTGAAGGTTTAAAAAATTTAGAACCAAGAATAACAGAAGGTGAAAGTGTTACATATGAACTAGGTAAATATGATTTTGATATGGTTGTTAATAATAAGAAATTCTTAGTACCATTACATGTTATAAATTTACTTTTTAATCAAAGTGCGTATTTTGATGTTTACTATAATAGTGATAGACTTTATGGTATTGATACATCTGATCTTGGAAAAACTGAAATTCAAAAAATAATAAAATCAAATAATAATAAAAATGATGTACCAGAAGATATTAGATTAGCAACATATAATTATTTAGCATTTACGTTAAACTATTTTTATGGACTTAAAAGTGATAAAGGAATAATAAATGGTTATGATTTTATAAGTGAATATCAAAATGATTTTATGAATAGTGATATTGGAAAAGCAGTTTTCGATGTTACAACAAAACTTGATGATTTACATACATCACATTTAATGCGTGGCTATTATAATTATAATGGTGGAGCAACAACATATGATACCGAAAATCAAGGTTCTAATATTAAAGCATTTTATAATGGACTTGCAAATGTACAGCAACAAGCAATTAAACATTTTGGGTTATCAATAACAGGTAATATCAAAATAAAAGACCATGAATTAATAGATAATGGAAAAACAGCAATTATATATTTAACTGGATTTGAAGTTAAAACACCAAACGACATTAAAAAAATTATGAAAAAATTTGATGATAAAGTCGAAAATGTAATTATTGATTTAACATTAAACACTGGTGGTAATTTAGGTGCAGTACTAAGAATGTTTGCAATGATGACAGATGAAGAGATTTGGTATCATGCACAAAATCCATTAGATAAAGCAAAAGTATCATATGGTGTAACAGGTGATGTTAAAGCTGAGTTTAGTAATTACAATTATTATATTAAAACATCTAGTGTTACATTTAGCGCTGCAAATCTAACAGCATCAATAGCAAAAGAACTTGGTATTCCAGTTATTGGACAAAAATCTAGTGGTGGAGCATCATCAATTGGATTCTTTGTATTACCGGATGGATCTATAATAATAATGAGTAGTAATATGATATTAAGCAGATTAGAAGAAGGTATATATTATAGTATTGAAAATGGAATTGAACCAGATTATCTATTAAAAGATCTTTATGATGAAAAGGAAATTATTGATGTGATTTTAAAAAATCAATAAAACTTAATAAGAAAAATATAATATGATAAAGTATTAAAAGTAGACAGTGAATAAAAAGTGTCTACTTTTTTTAAACATTAGTATTTTAAACTGAAAAGTAAACTATATATTTACAATTCTTTTCTTATAAAAAAACCTTCGCTTTTATACGAAAGTGTTCTTTATTTTAAAATCATATTCTATTGGTAATTTTTTATTAGATAAGTTTATTTAAAAAATCAGTAGCATGCTTATAATATATATTAGGGGTATATTTATCAGAGTATAAATAGTAAAAAGTGTTAGTGTTTTCAAGTAATACAATATTTAAGATTATAATATGCTGATTTTTTGTTGATATAAAAAACACATTGTTTGCATCCTCAATATCCAATGGTTGATTATCTTGAATTTTAAATTTATAAAAAATTCTATGTATATATTTTACTTTAGAATTTGACAATTTTTTTTCTAGTGAACCAAAATAGTTATTAATTTTATCATCAGTAAAACGAATATTCTTGTTTTTAATAATTAGTGATGCATATAATGTTTTGTGACGTTCTTTTTTTGAAAGAGAATTATCAACTTTGTAATATAACAAATAATCTTTTGTTTCATTATGAATAGTGTAATTGTTTTTTCTTAAAAAATCTTTTAAAAAATCTAGCGATATTATTTTCTTTGAAATATTAGGTTTATTTGCAACAGATAATAAGTATTGGTATTTATATAAATGAGTATAATATTCATATTTAGATTTAAATGATAAAAGTAAAAATAGTAATAAAACCATCATTATAGCGAATAAAGCTGTTAATAGAATGTTTCCTATGTTAATAATTGTGAAAACAGCTAATATAATAATTGTAATACTTATAAAAAAAAGTGAAGCAAGTAACAAGTTTTGTTTTTTTCTAGTTTTTCCCATAAAAACTCCTTTATAAATAATATATAGCAAGTGAAACTAGTAACCAAACTATTCCGTGAATCCAAAGTGTTATATATACTAAGGAAGGAGTTAGTTTTTTATTTACTCTTGTTTCATATAAACTATGCTTCATACGTTTTCCAACCAAACTTTTTAAAAAATACTTTGTACCATAGACTGCAACATCAAAAATACCTTCGTTATTTATGAAAAATAGCCAACCTGCTGAAAAAAGTATTATACCAGCAACCTGCATTGCATTTATCCAATGTAATAAACTTGATCCATTTTGATAGATTAACATTAGAAGAATAAGTATAAAACCAATAATTAAATCAATAATTGAATACTTAAACCATTTTTGTTTTAGAATTTTTTTCAAAATTAATACCTCCTCTATGAAGTAAAATCAATAATTAGTATACCACTATGTAGTTTTTTTTCAAAATTTTTCAGGAAAACACAAATTTGAACCAAATAATAACGCTTACATCAATAAAAATGCAAAAAAAAGTGATTTTCTCTTGACTTCATCAACTTGTTTAAGTAAAATAGTACAAAATCCAATTTAGGAGGAAGAATAAATGAAAAAAAGAATTGTTGCATTTTTACTAGTAATAACTTCTACACTCGTTTTAGTAGCGTGTACAAGTCCTGAAAGTAAAAAATTAAAAGAAGGAGCTAATGTATTAACTGTACCTGCTGAAGTAGTAGCAGACTTTGAAGTTGATGCAAAAGCAGGTGAAGCCACAGTAACGTGGGTATCATCAAATGAAGAAGTTTTAACTGTGGGTGAAACTGCAGAAGATAAAACAAGTATTAAAGTAACTCCAAAATTAGAAGCGACTAATGTGGACTTAACAGCTACATTAACTGTAGGAACAAAAACACTTGATAAAAAATTTGTTGTTAAAGTTCTTGCGCTTCCAACTATTACAGGAGCTAAAGATATTGTAATTGACTCTAACGTTGAACCAAAATGGTTAGAAGGTGTTACTGCAACAGATGCTCTTGGAAAAGAACTAAAAGTTACTGTTGATACTTCTAAGATCCCTGTTAATAAAGCTGGAAATTATATTACGGGCCAATATCAAATAACATATAAGGCTACTGATGATAACGGAAATAGTAACACTGCAGTAGTTGCTGTTAGAATTGGTGATGTATCTGGACCAGTTATTAGTGGAGTTAGAGTTTTCAATGTTGTAGCGGGTTCTGCTAAACCAACTTGGACAACAGGTGTAACTGCAAAAGATGATAAAGATGCTACATCTACTGTAACAGTTGATGATTCAGCAGTTGATTTATCAGCAGTAGGTACATATGATTTAGTATTTAAATCAGTTGATGCTGCTGGAAATGAAACAGTCTTAACAACAGTAGTTAATGTAAGTGAAGAAACTACAAGCGCATTGAAGAAAGTTGAACTTGATCAAAAAGTTTCATCAAATTTAACACTTCCTACAACAGTTGATTCTGTTAATGTAAATTGGAGTTCAAGTAATACAGCAGTAATTTCAACTACTGGTGCTGTTACAAGACAAGAATTTAATACAGCTGTTAAACTAACTGCTACAGCAATTAAAGGTGAGTTACAATCAACAAGAGAGTTCTGGGTAACGGTGTTTGGAACAGATGTAGACCTTAATGGTGTATATAATGCATCATTTGGTGAAATTGTAACACTTAATCCGTTGATGTCAACAGGAAATTCTGATTCAGACGTATATGAATATTTAACTTCAACACTATATAGTGGAGATTATGATTGGGAACAAGCTATCAAAGATGGAAATGCTGCTTTCCCTGGAGATTTCAGTAAAATTAAATCTGATAGAAATCCAAATGGAACTGTTGATATGCCATCAATCGCATATAAACGTACATTATTAATGGCATCTGAATTCCCTTATGCTGTAAACAAAAAAACAAGAAATGTTGTTGAAGGTACTTATGGTACTTACTTAAATACTAAGTCAGCAAGAGAAACGATTGATAATGAATGGATTATTGAATTGAGAGATGATTTAGAATTTGCAGATGGTACTAAGATTACTGCTGACACATACGAATATACATTCAAACAATATTTAAATGGAAAAATTGCCAACGAACGTGCTAATTATTTATATACTGATGATTATGTACCTCTAGTAAATGGTAAGGAATATTATGATGGTGTTGTTGGATGGGATCAAGTTGGATATGAAAAAATAAATGATTATGCATTTAAATTATATCTATCAAGTGAAGTTACACAATATGAGTTTATTGGATCATTAAGCATAATTTATCTAGTTCACCCTGATAGTTATGAAAAAGGATTCTTGCAAAATGGAACTGTTAATAACTATGGATCAATTCAAAATCCACTTGTTTCATATGGACCATACACTTTAAGTAATAACTATGACACAACAAACAAATTTGTCTTTACAAAAAATGAAAAATTTGTTCAAGCATGGGATTATTCAATTAAAACAATTAATGGGCCAATAATTAAAGAACAAAAAGATACGATAAATGAATTTAAAGCTGGTAATTTAGATGTTGCCGGTGTTGGTGGAGAATTCTGGGATGAATATCAAGAACATAAAAATTTATATATTTCACCAAGTAATTCATTCTATAGAATCGCAATCAGTTTAGATAGAAGTAAAGGAAATACAAATAAAGTTTCTGCACCGATATTAGCGTATCCAGAATTTAGAAAAGCACTTTACTTAGCTACTGAAAGAAATGATTTTGCAAATAACGTTCAACCGCCTTCTCAAGGTGCACTTGGATTCTTAAGTAATATTCACCAAGTTACAGAATGGGCAAAACAAGCATATGCAAGTAGTTCAATCTTCAGTCAACAATTAACAGAGTTAGGATTAGAGCCAGAAAAGAACGGATTTGATAGTGCTGAAGCTAAAAGATTGTTTGAAGAAGCATATACAAAAGCAGTTGCAGATGGTAAATATACTCAAGGTCAAAAAGTTGTTGTAGAATTCTTATACTACGATGCAGGAAGTAATACACGTATTGCAAACTGGGTTAAAGCACAATATGAAAGTGTATTCGGATCTAATTTTGAAATAAAATTAAACGCAGTATCTAGTGCTGAGTTAACTGCACAAAGAAATATTGGAGATTTTGACTTAGTATTTACAGGTATGAGTGGTGCAACATTCCAAGCAACATTTGGTATGGGGTATATATTCAGTCCATCTTTCTCAACATTCTTGAGTGGAAAAGGACATGATGTACCAAACTTGCCAGTTGAAGCTGACATAAGTAACCTGTTTGACATTATCGGAGCTAAAGCTGAAGATAAAAGAACAGCTTCTGAAAAGAAATTCTACGATGCTTTAAAAGCAAACAACGGAACATTCAAAGGTAAATTTGATGATTTATTCTTATTATTCAATAATACTGCTGAATTAAAAGTTGAGTATGATGGACAAGAAGAAGATTTAACAAAGATTACCGCTGCTTTAGAAAAAGCTTTATTAGAGCAAATGATTGCTGTACCATTATTCTCAGCAACGTCAGCAGCAGTTTATTCTGATCGTGTTGTTCGTCAAGCTCATGCATACCACCTATTCTTAGGTTGGGGTGGATTAAGTTATACTTACATCAAAGCATCAAAATAATAATTTACAAAAATAAATTAATAGTGTAAATTAAACGACAACCCTATGGTATAATAATGAAATAGGGTTGTTTGTTTGATTTTAAAAGAAATGAGGTTTTTTATGAAGAATTACATATTGAAAAGACTTGGACTAATGGTTATAACTTTCTTTATAATTATTTTTATGATTTTTGTATTTATTAAGTTAATGCCTAATTTTTATCAAGTTGGTTTAGGACAAGATCCTGAAGTATATCAAAAATGGTTGGAAAATCAAGGTTATAACAAACCAATTGTCACACAATTTTTTATGTGGATTGGAAATATAGTTAGAGACGGAGATTTTGGTATATCATTCCATAAGAATAACGTACCAGTTGCTACATATGTATTAACTAGATTACCAAGAACGATAAGAATAAATATTTTCCCATTTTTAATATCTGTTCCGATTGGAATTACATTTGGAATAATAGCGGCACTTAAAAAGAATAAATTGACAGATCATGCTATTTCTATAGGGGTTGTATTCTTTATTTCTGTACCTATGTTTGTTGTTGCTGTATTATTACAATATTTTTTAGTTTATGAATGGAAAATTTTACCAGAAGCAAAGGTTGATAATTTAGCTCCTTTATTTTCTAAACAGGCAATATTAACAAGGATATTACCAATTTTTGTATTATCTTTAGGTACAATTGCAGGATGGACTAGATCACTAAGAGCAGAATTAACTGAAACATTAACTTCGGAATTTATGTTACTTGCACGTGCAAAAGGTTTAACTAAAGGTCAAGCTACAGTTAGACATGCACTTAGAAATGCATTTGTTCCATTCGCACCTGCAATAATTGGTGGATTTATTTCATTATTAGGAGGTTCGTTAATTATTGAACGTACATTTGGTATTACCGGTATAGGTGGAGCTTTCTTAGAAGCATTAGAACAGCCGAAAGGTATTCCTGATTATCCGATGTTTATGATGCTTAATATGTTTTATGTATCAATTGGATTGCTTGCTGCAATAATTGGTGATTTGTCTTATGGAATAATTGATCCAAGAATTAGAATTGGTGGTGGAAAATCATGATTGAAAGACATTTAAATGAAGATGATTTTAAATTTATTAATCAAGAAATAGTTATAAAAGATGAAGCGTTAAAATCTAAACCAATAGGATACTATCAAGATGCATGGTTACGTTTTAAGAAAAATAAAACATCAGTTGTTGCGATGTATATAATTTTGATTATGCTAGCCTTAACATTAGTTGGACCATATTTTAGACAATATACATTACCAAAAGAAAATGGTACTATGGCACTTAGATTTGATAAATTACCAGAAAAAGTTCCAGGTTTAGAATCGTTAGGTATTTTTGATGGTAGTAAAGTTGTTTCTGGGATGTCAAGAGAGTATTATGAATCGTTACCTGAAGGAATTGTTAAAAGAGTAGTTCATGAAGTTGATCCTAATAACCCAGGGGCAATGGTTGTTGAAGTAGATTATTATAGATATCATAGATATTTTAATATTTATGGTAAACAACTAGTAAATGGCGAAAGAGGACTTGTAACAAGTACATTGTCAAAAGATGATTATGAAAAAGCTCTTGAGAGAAATGCTGTAGTTAATTTAGTTTCAGTTAATAGAAATGATTATACTGTACAACTTGATATCTATAGATTTTCATTTGATAAAGATGTAGATGATGTATATTTTTGGTTCGGTACAACTGAAAATGGAGATGACTTATTTACTCAACTTTGGACAGGTTCTAGAATTTCAATTTTGCTTGGACTCTTAGTAACTGTTATTAATATTACAATAGGGGTTATTTTAGGTTCAATTGTTGGATATTTTGGTTCAACGTTAGATATAATATTCGAACGTATAGTTGATGTACTATCAAATATACCATTTATGATTGTTATTACGTTATTATTGTTAAGATTCGGTAGTGGAATAGGTGTAATTGTCTTTGCCTTTGTATTCACCGGGTGGATTGGCGCATATTCATCAACACGTATTCAAGTATATAGATATAAGAATAGAGAATATGTCTTAGCTGCTCGTTCATATGGTTCAAGTGACAGACAAATAATTACAAAACATATTCTTCCAAATGCTATTGGGACACTGATTACATCATTTTCATTAGCATTACCAAGTTTCATATTTGCTGAATCGACATATTCATATTTAGGAATCATTAATTATCCTGGTATTCAAAGTGTAGGTAGATTATTATCAGATGGGCAAGCTGTTATGCATACGCATTTCCATGCTCTTCTATATCCTGCTTTATACATAGGTTTATTAATGCTATCATTTAATATGTTTAGTAATGGATTACGTGATGCATTTAATCCATCATTGAGAGGAATTGATGAATAATGGAAAAAGTATTAGAAGTTAAAGACTTAAAAATATCATTTAAAACACAAAACGGTATTTTAAAAGCAGTTAGAAATATTAACTTTGATTTATATAAAGGTGAAACTTTAGCAATTGTTGGTGAATCAGGTTCAGGTAAAAGTGTTACATCTAGAGCAATAATGGGACTTTTAGCTGGGAATGCAATCCATGAAGGTGGTTCTATCTTTTTTGAAAATCAAGATTTAATGTTAATACCAGAAGAACATTTTCATAGAATTCGTGGAAGTAGAATTTCAATGATTTTTCAAGATCCAATGTCTAGTTTAAATCCGATTTCACGTGTTGGTAATCAAATTATGGAAGCATTAGTTTTAAAATTAAAAATGCCAAAAGTAAAAGCTAAACAAAGAGCGATAGAATTAATGACTGAAGTAGGAATACCAGAACCAGAAAAAAGATTCTATCAATATCCTTTCCAGTTTTCTGGAGGTATGAGACAAAGAATTGTAATAGCGATTGCTCTGGCAAATGATGCTGATATATTAATTTGTGATGAGCCAACTACTGCTTTAGATGTTACGATTCAAGCACAAATATTAGAACTTATTGAAAAAATTAAAAAAGAAAGAAATCTTTCTGTGATTTTTATTACACATGATTTAGGCGTTGTTGCAAATGTTGCTGATCGTGTAGCTGTTATGTATGCAGGTAAGGTTGTTGAGTATGGTAAAGTTGATGAAATCTTCTATAATCCAAAACATCCTTATACATGGGCATTACTTTCTTCTATGCCTAGTGTTGATACTGATGCTGAAAAACTTGAAGCTATTCCTGGTACACCACCTAATATGGTTGAATCATCAACAAATATTTTAAAAGGTGATTTGTTTGCTGCTAGAAATAAATATGCAATGAAAATCGATTTAGAATCTGAACCACCTTTCTTTAAGGTTTCAGATACACATTATGCTGCTACTTGGTTACTTCATCCTGATGCTCCAAAAGTTGAAATGCCTGCAGCTGTTAAGAAAATAATTGAAAAGCATGAACAAAGGGGGGCATCAAATGAAAAACACTAGTGTTGACTATTCGAAAAAAGTATTGGAAGTTAAAAATTTAAGACAATATTTTAAAGTAGGTAGTGGAGGAAAAAAAATAACTGTTAAAGCTGTTGATGGTGTAAGTTTTGATGTGTATAAGAGAGAAGTTTTTGGGTTGGTTGGTGAGTCTGGTTGTGGTAAAACTACAACTGGAAGAACGATAATAAAATTATATAATCCAACTGATGGAACTGTAGTTTACAATAATAATGTTGTTGGTGCAGGCTATGAAGGATTCTTATATGACATTAGAAAACTACGTAAAGAAGCTAGATTTGAGATTTTGACAAATAAACCACTAGACTACAAACTTTATCTTTTGAATAAAGAGTATAAAGAAAAAATTAATGAAATTAAGAAACAAAAAGAAAATTTTAAAAATGAATTTAAAGAACAGATTCAACTTATTAAAAAACCAATTACAGATAATAAGGAAGAACTTAGAGATACAAAAGTCAAATATAAACTGAATATGTCTGAATTAGAACATCAATATCAACTTTCTGTAGACAAAATATATAGTGAAAGTGTTTCACGTATTATTGAAAATAGAAATGATAATGTAAGTTTAATAAACAAAAGAGCTAAAGATAAAACAAGATTTATTTTGTCATCAAAAATTGAAAAATATGAAAAAGATGAACAAGTAAGAATTATCGAACAAACTCGTGATAGCGAAATCTTATATGTCGAAGACAAAATGAAAAAAGAGTTAGCTAATAAATTGAATATTTCTAATCTTGATGAGATTGATTTAAAAACAATTAAAAAGACTATTGTTGTTGAAGAAAAAACTAGACTGAAGCAAGAAGTTTTAGAATTTAAAGAAAAATTCAATGAAGAAAAAACTGTTATAACTAAAGAATTTGAATTAGCAATAGAAAAAATTCAATCTGTTTCAATTAATAAAGATGAAATAGATAGCAAGATTAATAGTTTGACACAAGAATCTAAAGAAAAAATTATAGATTTTGATAATCAAATTAAAGACTTAGATAATGAGTTAAAAAATCAAGTTTTAAAAACTAAAGAAGATGCTAAAAATAATCCTGATGCTTATGTTGAAAATACAGCGAAAATAGATGAGATAAAGAGTAGATTATTAGTTAATATTAATGAAAAGAAAAAATTAATTCAAGAAGCTAAACGTCAAAATAGTTTCCGCGAAAGTGAAGAAGATAAGAATAAGAGGATTGAATTAATAAATTCAGAAAAAGATAGATATTTGGCAGAAAAAATAGTTATTTCTGAAATTGAAGATGATAAGCTTAGAAAGACTAGATCTCAAGAAGCTAAAAAGAATCATCAAGACAAACTTAATGAAATAAATAAATTAAAACCAAGTCATGTAAATTTCTTATCAACAATGCAAATGATATTTCAAGATCCAATTTCATCACTGAATCCACGTATGGTTGTTGGTGATATTATATCTGAAGGATTACGTATAAAAGGTGTAACTGATAAAAAAGAAATCCAAAAACGTGTTTTTGAAATGCTAAATTTAGTTGGATTAAGTAAAGAACATGCTAGTAGATATCCACATGAGTTTAGTGGTGGACAAAGACAAAGAATTGGTATTGCACGTGCGCTAATAGTAAATCCTGATTTTATTATTGCTGATGAACCTATAAGTGCTCTTGATGTTTCTATTCAAGCTCAAGTTATTAATCTTTTAAACGAGTTAAAAGAGAAATTAGGATTAACAATTTTATTCGTTGCCCACGATTTATCAGTTGTTAAATATTTTAGTGATAGAATTGCAGTAATGTATTTTGGTAAGATAGTGGAACTTGCTTCTTCTGAAGAGTTGTTTGCTAATCCACTTCACCCGTATACTAAATCTTTATTGTCTGCAATCCCACATCCAGACCCTGAATTAGAAAAAACACGTAAGAGAATTATATATGATTTAAGTGTTCATGATTATAGAACACAAAAACCAACACTACGTGAAATTAAACCTGGTCATTTTATATCAGCAAATGATGCGGAATATAAGAAGTATTTAAAAGAATTAGGAGGCAAATAAAATGAAAAAATTAATTACTATTACAATTATTTTATTTCTAATCTTAATCGTTGCAGTACAGCCAAAACCAAAACCACAAAAGGAATATACCGTTGTTTTTTATACAAATGGTGGTAGCACAATATCAACATTAACTGTTCCATCGAACTCTAAAATCGATGAGCCATTAAAACCTACACGTACTTCATCAGAGTTTTCTGGTTGGTATACGACAAGTACATTTGATGAAGGAACTAGGTTTAATTTTAATGTTAATACTGTAAAACAAAGTATTACTTTATATGCCAAATGGGATGTAGATGTGTTCAAAGTTGAATATGATTTTGCTGGTGGAGAGTTACCAAATGAGGAAGCAAGAAAAAGCTATCCAACAGAATTTTCTTTTGATAGTTCTATTGTTTACTTTAAACCTAGTGATTCAAGTACTCATCCAATACACGAATCGTATGGAAGATTTACTGGATGGAGAGAAATACCACAATCAGAATATATTAAATTAAGTTCAGAAGAAAAAGAAAAATATCCATTTATTGAATTATTACGTCCTAAATCTGATTTGAAAACATTATATCCTGATCTTATTATTAAGTTATATGCTTACTATCGTTTTTTTCCAGTAGAATAGCAAATACTTAAAGATATATAAGGTTATAAAGATTTTATTGATTATAATTAGTAAAATAAGGCTCTTAGTAATATCGTGTGGTTTTATTGAAAACACCTATGTAATTAGGTGTGGCTAAGTAGCCTATGTAATATAATGTGGTATGTAATAAAGCGGAAGAATCTAAACCTGATTTCTTCCGCTTTTTCTATCCAATCTATTTTAATTTATTCGGGTATTTTAAGGGCTACATCTTTATTAATAGAATAAATGATTCTAGCTCTTAATCTCTTAAAACTTTTAATCCCATTACTAGTCTTAATAATAGTCTTTATTCTAGAATTAGTACCTTCAATTGGTCCATTAGATAATCTTCTATTAGAATCGGATTTAATAAAGGAATTAATAATCTCATTCTTCCAATTAGAAAGTAATTTACCAAAAGATCTAATATCTTCTAACCTGTGATTACGATATTTAGTAATTAAATCAGATAGTAATTCTTTAGCATTATCAAAATTAGAGTTTCTATTAAACTCACGATATTCTTCCTTGATTTTATAAACTTCAGTTAAATCATCATCAATGGATAAAAGAAAATCTTTAATAGAAGATTTATTAAGACTAATTCTAAACTTAGGAATAGAAATATAACCATTATAGATATTATCGTATTCTTTAGTAAAGAAATAATGAAACTTCTTTAACATATAATATTTATCATTCTTATAAGTTTTAAACTCAATATTACCAGCATATTTATTCATTACTTTAATACGATGCTTATTAACGATATCATTAATATGTTTAATAACATGAAAAGAATCAATAGCTATTAAAGCTTTAGGCATAACTTTAGATATAACGTCTTTATAAGGCTTCCACATATCAATAATAACTACTTTAACACTATCTAATTCAGTATGTTTAAGACTAGATAGATATTCTAATAGATATGATTTATGACGAGTTTTTAAAACATCAATTATTTTTTTTGTTTCAAAATCTAAGAATAGACAAGCATAAGGATGTTTAGTCCTTTTTGAAACATGAAATTCATCGATACATAAAAACTTAGGTAATATATTTCTATTTGGATCAACATAATCATCAAAAATATCAATAACAGTTTTAGTAGAAACATTAAAGATAGTAGAAGCACTAGTAAATGTATTAGAAGGATTCTTTAAGTGTTCTAAAATAGATAATTTAGTATAATGACTAATTCTATCTTTATTAATAGTAAAAGGGTTAGGTTCAAAGAAAGTTTTATTACAAAACTTACAAATGAACCTCCTATGTCTAAAAATAATGTTAACAGGATTACTATTAGAAATACTATGAGTGATAGTTTTAGTTTTATAACCATGTATTTTAGAATCTACAGAGTTACATACTGGACAATTGATCTTTTTGAGTGACAGAGTTAAATGAACATTGGTTATTGAATTTGAATTGGTAACATCTAGAATATCAAATTGAAAATCAAAAGAATCATTATGTTTTAAATTTAGAAATTTTATGATATCATCATACATGAAGGACCTCCTTTGTTAGATTTGGATAGTAACAATATCATAACATAAGAGGTCTTTTTTTAAATGATTAAAAGAACCTATGTAAAAAAGTGTGGTCACCACACTATATTACATAGCTATACGATGACCACACGATATTACTAATAACTTAAAATAATAAAGAGATAGGTCCAAAATTTTGGACCTTTTTCTTTTTTTTATAAAAGTTTATTTTTTAAAATCTATATTGTGATATTAGAACAAGTTAAATAACCACATGTACTCTTATGTTCTCCAATTAAGTGACACATGTGCTCTACAAAAAAGTAAAATAATACAATAATATAAGTATAGTACTATAAAAAAGGAAAGGAGATATTATATTTGTAGGGTAGTACAGTTAGTATATTTAATAGTGAAAGGAAAAAACTATGCTAAAAAAAATAAGTTATATTGTTTTTTTAATTACATCACTTTTTGTATTATATGCATGTAAAAGTAATGATGTAGTAAATGATGATTATGAATCTAAAAATGGGGAATTAATTAAAACGGTAGATTCAGCAGGTAATAAAGTTGAAATTGGAGCATATGCTACACATAATGCAAATGATGTTGATGCTTCATTCTTAGGGTATGGAATTAATCTTGCAAATTATTCACAAGTAAGTGCTAGAAATACAAATATTACGTTTCCAGTATTTGCAAGGGATAAAATAAGTCAGCAACAAGTTATTAAAGTTTATGAAACAGTAACTGACATTAAAAATATTGAGGGAAAAACAATGGAAGAATATATCCAAAGTTTACAAGTTAAAGCGAAAGTTAAATTAGGTGCTCCATTTGGAAAATTAGATATTGCTGCATCATTTAGTACACAAACTACAAATTCTAAAGAACAAATGTACAAGACAATTGATATACAAGAACAAAGTTATTATTTAGGATTACAAGTTAATCCTAATGATTATGCTGATATGCTTTCTGAAAGCTTTGTAAATGATGCTAAAAATCTTCCGATAGAACAGTTTATTAGAAGATATGGAAGCCATGTTTTAACAAGTGTAACTATGGGTGGAGCAATGAAACTTGATTATACTATTGCAAGCTTTGATGATACAAATGTTAATAATGTAAGTGTTGCTGTTGACGCATCAGTTCGTGGATGGATCAAAACAAACGTTGATATTGATGTAGATTATAGAGAAAGTATAAAGAATAAAAATGTTAATGTATCAGTTAACTTAAGTGTCATTGGTGGTGAGACTGTTGGTATATATTCTGAACAAGATATATCTAAAAAATATGCTGAATGGCAAAAGTCTATTAAGGATAAACCATCATTAATGGGTATTAAAGATGATAATTCTTTATATCCAATATGGGATATTGTTGCAGGTATTAACTCTAATGGAGATAGTGATAATGCAATATATCAAAAGCGTGCATCAGAAATTCAAGCATACTTCCTAAAAGTTGGACAAGACAATTATCAAAGTATATTAAGTCAGTACTCAGAAAAAAAGATAGTTTTTCCAAGTGGTATAAAGAAAGTAACAATTGAACCAGAAGGAAATACTGATATAGCAAAAATACAAGATATAACTTATAAAACTGGAGTATTAAATTCAAATACTAGATATAAAGTAAATCTTGAATATGAAAACGAAGTTACAGGGCACCATTCAATTACGTATATTCCAATAAAAGAATCTGAAAATGTTAAAGTAAGCTCAAATGGAATTCTAGAAGCAACACTACCTGATAATATAGATAGTGCAAATGTTGAAGTACTTATTAATGCTGGAGGTATATCAAGGACTGTAAAACTATATATAGAAAAAGTGTTTAGAGTTGATTATGTTTCAAATGGTGGCAATGACTTAAATAGTATTGATGGCATACAAAAGTATTCTACAATATATGAGCCTATAGAACCATATAAAGAAAATTATCAGTTTGTTGGATGGTATACAGATCAAGCATTAACACAAAGATATGACTTTGATGAGAAAATTGTATCTGATTTGGTTCTATATGCAAAATGGAATAGACTTTTAACAGTTACATACGTAATTGAAGGGGATAGAACAGACATTAAAAATGGATACATAAGTGGAGAAACAAAAGTTATTGATGATTTTATTCCTAGAAAAGTTGGTTATTACTTTAAAGGTTGGTATATGGAAAGAGAATTAAAAACACAATATACATTTGATGAAACTATAAGTAAAGATCTTGTACTATATGCTAAATGGGAAAAACTATTAACAGTTACATTCTATGATGGAGAAACATTAATTGAGTCAAGAGATGGATTTAGAAAAGGAATTGACTTAGTAGTCGATGCTCCAGTAGTATCAAAAGATGAATATATATTTGAAGGATGGTACACAGATTTAAACTTAATTACTAAGTATGAGTTTAATAGTGCGTTAACAAATGACACTAATATATATGCAAAATGGAAGAAAAAACCTACTTATATAGTTACATTTGATTTGGGGATTGAAGGAAAAAATCGTCTTGCAGAAAATCTTAAAGATGGAGATAAAATCTATATAAATGAATACGTTACGAATGATGATCTAAACCGTAACGGATACAAGTTTATCGGATGGTATTTTATTGCTAATGGTGAGGAAAGAAAATACACAGGAAATGAATTTGTCGTAAATTCTGATTTTACATTTACAGCAAAATGGTTGCCAAAACAAATATATACTCTAACATTCAAGTTTATGACTGATAAAAATGATTTTGTAGATACTGGTAATGAGGAATCATCTAAATTTGATCTTAACCAACATTCTGTTTTAGCGTCACCTAAGAAACATGGATATATATTTGATGGATGGTATACAATGAATGAAGATGGCATAGAAAGAAAATTAATCGGCACAGTATTTGAAGTGAATGGTAATATGACCTTTACTGCTAAATGGATCATGGGACAAGTTACGATTACATATGAGGGTTTAAAAGAGGGTGATTCTAATACTAATCCAGGAAGTGTTTCAATCATTAATCCATTAGAACTTAAAAAGGCTGAAAGAAAAGGATATACATTTGATGGATGGTATGAAGAAATTACCTTAGAAAATTATCAATTAGTTGAAGAAATCAATCTTAATGATAGAGATCCAGAAATAGAAGAGATTATTTTACAAGCTAGATGGACAAAAACTAAATATACTATCACATATCATAATGTTGATTCAAACAGTGAAAATAATCCAACCACATTCTATTTTGATGATAAACCTAAATCTTTACATGATGCAACAAGACCAGGATATACATTTGTTGGTTGGTATAGAAACGTTGATTCAACTGTTAAAGTAACTGAAATAAAAGGCTTTAGTAGTAATTTAGTATTATATGCAAAATGGGAAAAGATTACATATACGATTACTTACAAAAACATTGATACTAATAATCCAAATAATCCGAATGAATATCAAATAACTAGTGATATTGATTTATATGAACCAACGAAACAAGGAAATACGTTTGTTGGTTGGTACTTAAGTAAAAATGGAAATGATAAAATTATAAAAATTAAGAATATGACAGGAAATATTGATTTATATGCAAAATGGGAAGTGAAAAAATATAATATTTCATATTTTAATGTTGAAAATGCAGTTAATGATAATGCTGATACATTAGAACATGGAAGTTTATTAAAGCTTAAATCACCTATAAAAGAACACTATAATTTCATTGGTTGGTATCTAGATAGTGAATTAACAATAAACTTTGAACCAAACATTCACTATGATAAAGATATTAACTTATATGCAAAATGGGAAGTGAAAAAATATAATATTTCATATTTTAATGTTGAAGATGCAGTTAATGATAATGCTGATACACTAGAACATGGAAGTTTATTAAAGCTTAAATCACCTATAAAAGAACACTATAATTTCATTGGTTGGTATCTAGATAGTGAATTAACAATAAACTTTGAACCAAACATTTACTATGATAAAGATATTAACTTATATGCAAAATGGAGTATAAAGGTATATACAATTACATATACATATAATGTTGATGTAGATGCTAGTAATCCAAATAAAGAATCCGCAAACGCAAACTCACAAGTTAATTTATTCGGTCCGATGATGTTTGGACCTGAATATAAGTTTTTAGGTTGGTATTTAAATGGTGTACAAGTTTCAAGATTTGTTATTATTTCAGATGTTACTATAGAAGGAAGATTTGAAAAAATATTTTGGTAGATTTAATTAAAATAGTTTAATGTTTTGAATAAGAAGTGTGACATCGATATGAATCAATGTCACATTTTATTTTATAATATATTATAGTTTATCGATTAGATAGAAAAAAATGTGTATTTGTTATATAATAATTAGTAGTATTTAAGGAGTGAATATATGTCAACATTAAAGATTAATAACCTTCAAGTTGAAATTGAAGGTAAGAAGATATTAAAAGGAGTTAATCTTGTAGTTAACTCAGGGGAAGTACATGCAATAATGGGCCCAAACGGAACTGGTAAATCAACACTTGCTAGTGCATTAATGGGACATCCAAAGTATGAAGTAACTGAAGGAACTGCTATTTTAGATGATGAAAATCTTTTAGAAATGGAAGTTGATGAAAGAGCTAGATCTGGACTTTTTTTAGCTATGCAGTATCCTGCAGAAGTACCTGGTGTTACAAATAGTGATTTTATGCGTCAAGCATTAAAGGCAGTTTCAGGTAAAGATGTATCATTAATTGATTTTATTTTTAAGTATGAAAAAAATGCCGAAGATTTAAAAATGCGTAAAGATCTTCCGCATAGATATTTAAATGAAGGATTTAGTGGTGGTGAGCGAAAAAGAAATGAGATCTTACAATTAAAAACATTAAAACCTAAAATTGCAATCTTAGATGAAATAGATTCAGGGTTAGACGTTGATGCATTAAAAATTGTAGGAAATAATGTTAATGATATGATTAGTCCAGAGTTTGGATGTATATTAATTACTCACTATCAACGTATTCTAGATTATATCGAACCTACACATGTTCATATCATGATTGATGGGAAAATTGTTTTAACTGGCGGCAAAGAATTAATTACTAAGATTGATACTAATGGTTATGAATGGGTAAAAGAAGAATTAGGAATTGATTTTGAAGCAGGTAATGAATAATGGAAAGTATTGTTATTAAGAATCATCAAATAATTGAAAATACTACTTCAAAAAATATTAAACTTAATGACCGAAAATTAACAATTCCAGAAAAAACTATTTATGAAAAACCACTTAAAATAACTTTGCTAGAAGATAATCATGAAGAGTTAGAAATTAATATTGGTAGTAATAGTGATGTTAAAATAATTTTAGAAGTTGCAGATAAATCAAAAGGAAATAGCGATTATAGAATTAAACTAATTACAAATGAGAATACAAACTTAAAATATTTATTGATTGCTGCACTAGAAAGCAAAAATGCTATTCTAACACATGAGTTTGTTGCTGGTAAGGATAGTAACCTTGATTTACTTGCAGGTCTTGTGAGTGATGTTTTAACAGCGAAAATTGATGTTAAAGTTGCTGGCATAGGTGCAAGTGTTAAAATTAGAGCAGTTGCAGTATCAAGTGATAATAATGATCAAAAAATAGATGTTTATATGAATCATATGGCACCAAATACATTTGGTGATATGACTAATATAGGGATTGCTAATAAAAAAGGACGAGTAATCTTAAATGGTGTTGAAAAAATTGAAAAAGGAATGAAAAATTCTAACGTATATCAAACATTAAAAGGTGTTATTACATCAGATGATGCAGTAGTGGAAGTTAACCCAATTCTTTTAATTGATGAATATGATATTAAAGCTGGACACGCTGCAACAGTAGGTAGACTAGAAGAAGAGGCTCTTTACTACTTGCAAAGTAGAGGTCTAACGAAAAAAGATGCAGAAAAATTAATAATTAATGGTTTTTTAAGACCAGTAATTGATGAAATAGAAGATGAAGAGTTAAAAGAAAGATTTAACGAACTTGTGAACTTAAGGATATGATGAATAAATGAATCAAGATATAAGAAAAAAATTCCCGTTTTATATAAAGAATAAAGATGTTAGTTACTTAGATAGTGCTGCATCTTCTTTAAAATTGAAATCTGTTATTGAGAGTTTAAATGATTATTATGCTAATAACGGATCAAACATTCATAGAGGTGTATATAGACTTGCTTATGAAGCGACAAATCAATTTGAAGAAACTAGGGAATATGTTTCAAAATTTATAAATAGTAATCTTAATGAAGTAGTATTTACTAAAGGAACAACCGATTCGCTTAATAAGATTGCTAGTAGTTATAGTGATTTTATATTTGAAGATGATGAAATAATCACTACTGAGTTAGAGCATCATTCATCATTTATTCCATGGCAAGTAATTGCTAAAGAAAAAAAAGCGAGATTAAAATTTTTGCCTTTGACAGAAGAAGGGAAAATAACTGTTGAAAATTTCAAAAAAGTTATTTCAAATAAAACTAAGGTAGTTGCTATTACGTATGTTTCAAATGTTTTAGGTTATGTAACACCGATTAAAGAAATAATTGAGATTGCTCATCAAAATGGAGCAATAGTGATTCTTGACGCAGCTCAAGCAGCAAGTCATCTAAAAATTGATGTTAAAGAGTTAGATGTTGATTTTTTAGCATTTTCTTCTCATAAAATGTACGGCCCAAATGGAGTTGGTATTTTATTTGGAAAAGAAAAACTTTTAAATCAATTGAAACCTTTTGAATATGGCGGAGAAATGGCTCATTTAGTTTTTAAAGATGAATCATCATGGAAAGATATTCCTTACAAATTTGAAGCAGGAACACCTGTTATTGCTGAAGTGATTGCTTTTAAGGAATCAATTAAGTTTTTGGAAGAAATATCATTAGATAAAATTCATGAACATGAAATGAAGTTAAGAGATTATACACTGAATAAATTGAAAGATGTTAAAGGATTAACAGTATATAATAAAACTGCTGAAACAGGCATTATAACGTTTAATATCGAGAATGTTCATCCACATGATGCTGCAAGTATCCTTGATCAAAATAATGTTTGTGTTAGAGCAGGTCATCATTGTGCGCAGTTAGTTGCAAAATTTTTAGGTGTTACAGCAACCCTAAGAGCATCATTTGCGGTATATAATGATTATAAAGATTGTGATAATTTGGTTAATGCTATTATTGCTACAAGAGATTTTTTTGAAAGTTTTTAGGTGATTAGAATGGATATAAACAATTTATACAGACAAGTAATAATGGATCATTATAAAAATCCACAAAATAAAGGCTTAGTTAATGATAGTAATTATTTAACAGTACATATGAATAATCCATCTTGTGGTGATGATATTATGATTCAATTAAAACTAGATGGAGATTTAGTTTCTGATGTTAGACATTTAGGGACAGGATGTTCAATCTGTTGTTCATCAGCAAGTGTTATGACAGTAACATTAAAAGGAAAAACAAAAGAAGAAGCATTAAAAACAATTAACGAGTTTTATGAACTTATTAAAGGACAAGAATATAATCATAATATTCTAACAGGAGATGCCGTTGTTTATAGTGGAGTCTCACAGTTTCCAGCAAGAGTTAAATGTGCAACATTAGCATGGAAAGCAGTCGAAAAAGGACTTACTACGAAGGAGGACTAAAATGGACGATAACAAGAAAAAGATTGATGATATTGTTGGTGAATATCAGTTTGGTTTTATAACTGATTCTAAGCCGATTTTAGATACAGGAAAAGGTATTAATGAAGATATAGTTAAGCAAATTAGTGAAATTAAAAAGGAACCAAAATGGATGTTAGATTTCAGACTTGAAAGTTATAAAAAGTTTGTTGAAATAAAAAATCCAGATTGGGGTCCAGATTTATCATTTATTAATTTTGATGAATTTACATATTACATTAAACCAAGTGATAAAGCAGAACATAACTGGGATGATGTTCCAGAAAAAATAAAAGAAACTTTTGAAAGATTAGGAATTCCAGAAGCAGAAAGAAATTATTTGTCAGGAGTTTCAACACAATTTGAGTCCGAAGTTGTATACCATAGTACTCAAAAAGAGTTAGAAGATTTAGGAGTTATTTATGTAGATACAGATACTGCATTAAGAGAATATCCTGAGTTATTTAAAAAATATTTTTCAACAGTTGTCAAAAATGATGATAATAAGTATGCTGCATTAAATAGTGCAGTTTGGAGTGGAGGATCATTTATATATGTTCCTAAAGGAGTTCATGTTCCAAAACCGCTACAATCATACTTTAGAATTAATTCTGATCAAATGGGACAATTTGAAAGAACATTAATTGTTGTTGATGAAGGGGCATATGTAAATTATGTTGAAGGATGTACTGCACCAGTTTACTCAAAAAATAGTTTGCATGCAGCGATTGTTGAAATAATTGTTAAAAAAGATGCAACATGTAGATATACAACAATTCAAAATTGGAGTGACAACGTTATTAACTTAGTTACAAAACGTGCTCATGTTTATGAAAATGGCCATATGGAATGGATTGATGGTAATATTGGATCAAATGTTAATATGAAATATCCATCATGCATTCTATTAGAAGAAAGAGCTAAGGGAACAACTATTAGTATTGCTTTTGCTGGAAAAGGTCAATGGCAAGATGCTGGAGCAAGAATGATTCATTTGGCACCAAATACAACTTCAAGCATTGTTTCAAAATCAATTAGTCGTGGTGGCGGAGCAGTGAATTATCGTGGTAAGGTTCATTTTGGAAAAAATGCTAAAGGAGCAAGAGCAAATATAGAATGTGACACAATCATTTTAGATGGAATATCAACAAGTGATACAGTTCCAATTAATGTTGTTAAAAACAGTGATGTATTTTTACAACATGAAGCAACTGTCTCAAAAATATCAGAAGAACAATTATTTTATTTAATGAGTAGAGGATTAACTGAAGAAGAAGCTACAGAAATGATTGTCATGGGCTTTATTGAACCATTTGCAAAAGAATTACCAATGGAATATGCAATTGAACTGAATCAATTGATTAAACTTGAAATGGAAGGTTCTATTGGATAATATATATAGTTATAATTTAAGTTAGATTAAAGAATATGTTTAAAGGATTATTCAATTAATAATCCTTTTTTTCTTTATTAGATACAGATATTTTCTTTTTTAAATAGTTTTTAAAATATGGTATAATTGTTAATATCTATTCTATATTTAAGATTAAAGGATGTGGCATCATTGCTGAAAAAATTTAATTATACAACTAGAACATTATTAGTTTTGTTAATCACATTTGCTTTTTATGATCATTTTTCTAAAAGTAACTATGATATTACAGTTGGACCATATAGTGTTCTCATTAATGCTAGTTTCATCATAATTATAACTTTCTTACCAGCCATTTTAGAAAAAATAAATATAAAGATTTCTAACGGACTATATTACTTTATAATATCATCATTTATGACAGGTTTAATTGGTGGTGTTGTGTTTAAGCTTTACAGAAAATTAAAATATGTTGATACACTTGTTCATTTTGCAAATGGTGCGTTAATAACAATTATTGCATTTAGCCTAATAAAACTAGAAGTACAAAATTGGAGTAAGCATATAGTTGTTATCCTTGTTGTTTCCGTTATGTTTTCTATAACAATAGGAACAATATGGGAAATATATGAATTTGTTGCCGATTTATTAACAGATGGTAATATGCAAAGATATCGTGATGTTGTAACGGAGATTGACTTTGTTGGTCAAAAGGCATTAGTTGATACAATGCGGGATATCATTGTTGATACTTTGGGAGCCATATTAGCATCAAGTGTTTTATATTTAAGTAATCTAAAAAGTAAAAGAATAATTAATAGTTTATCATTAGAGTATATTGATAATAAATAAAATACTTATTTCTTTCGTATATAGAATTACCTCATATTATTAAAGAAAACATGATATTAAAAAAAGAAATGGGATGTCATTTTGTATAATCAAACTAATACAACTATATCGTTAATTTCAATAAGGACTATTAAGTCCTTTTCTTTTTTTCAAGATATGGAGTACATAGTTAATAATGAATATGGATCATTAGTTTATTTAAGAAAAAAACAAATTCAAATCAAAGAAAGAAGCTTATATGTAATAAATCATATATGTAAATTAAAGCTAACATCATTAAAAAGTTATTCAACTGGTATTAAATTAACTTTAGATTATAAATATAATATTCCAATTCTTTTAAATCATTATTTATATTTATGTCCGTTAGGGAATATGCAAAATTATGAAACAATTTGGGTAAATTATAAAGAAATTAGTAATATTAGATTAGATAATGAGAAAATGATATTATGTTTTTATAGTGGAAATGAAATATCAATTGAGAAAAATTTTAGCTTTTGGAAACAACTTGAAAATAAAATTTTGAAAATTGAAAAATATCTTGAAAAAATAAAATAAGTAAGCACTTTCAATGAAAGTAATATGGAAAATACTTTAAAATATATGATATAATGTAAGAGATATTAAACAACTACAAAGGAGGAAATATTATGGCAAAATTAACGGTTCGTGATATTGATTTAAAAAACAAAAAAGTTTTAATAAGAGTGGACTTCAACGTTCCAATTCAAGATGGGGTTATTAGTGACGATAATAGAATTCGTGCTGCATTACCTACAATCAAATATGTATTAGAAAATGGTGGAAAAGCAATTCTTTTCTCACATTTAGGAAGAATCAAATCTGAAGAAGATAAAGCTAAAAATAGTTTGAAAGTTGTTTCAGAACGATTAGCTGAGTTATTAGGACAAAATGTAACATTTATTCCTGAAACGCGTGGTGCTAAATTAGAAAAAGCAATTAGCGCTTTAAAACCAGGCGAAGTATTAATGTTTGAAAATACAAGATTTGAAGATTTAGATGGTAAGAAAGAAAGTAAGAATGATCCTGAATTAGGTAAATACTGGGCATCACTTGGTGATGTGTTTGTAAATGATGCATTTGGTACTGCACATCGTGCGCATGCTTCAAATGTGGGAGTTTCAAGTAATATTGAAAGTGCTGTTGCAGGATTCTTACTAGAAAAAGAAATTAATTTTATTGGTGGAACACTAGAAAATCCTGAAAGACCATTTGTTGCTATTTTAGGTGGAGCTAAGGTTTCTGATAAAATTGAAGTTATTCAAAATTTATTAAAAATCGCTGATAAAGTATTGATTGGTGGAGGAATGGCATTTACATTCTACAAAGCAATGGGATATGAAATTGGTAAGAGTTTATTAGAAGAAGATAAAGTTGAATTAGCAAAAGAATTACTAGAACAAGGTAAAGGAAAAATTGTTTTAGGAAGTGATGTTGCTAGTGCAAAAGAATTTAATAAAGATGCTGAAAGATTTGTTAGACCTGCAACTGCACTACCAAAAGATGAATTAGGATTAGATATTGGACCAGATTCAGTTAAGGAATTTACAGCAATCATTAACACTGCAAAAACTGTTGTATGGAATGGACCAATGGGAGTATTTGAATTCCCTAAATTTGCTGAAGGAACAAAAGATGTTGCTATAGCAATCAGTAAGATTAAAGATCATGCGACAACTATTATTGGTGGTGGTGATTCAGCTGCTGCTGTTATAGAATTCGGATTAGAAGATGGATTTAGTCATATTTCAACAGGTGGTGGAGCATCACTTGAATATTTAGAAGGTAAAGAGCTACCAGGAATTAAAGCTGTTAAGGACAAATAAGATGATTGATATTGGCAAGAAGATTAGAGCGTTAAGATTAGGAAATGATCTTACACAAGAGGAATTGGCATCAAGGTTAGAATTAACTAAAGGCTATATTTCTCAATTAGAAAATAATCTTACATCACCATCAATTCAAACATTATTTGCAATACTTGAAGTTTTAGGTACTGATATACATACGTTTTTTGGAAATGAACCTGATTTAACTGTAGTTTTTAAAAAAGAAGATTTCAATGAAAAAGAAAATGAAGAATTAAAAAATACAATAAGTTGGATTGTTCCGAATGCACTTAAATACCAAATGGAGCCGATTATTATTAAACTTGCTCCTGGTGGACAATCAGTTATTGATAATCCACATGCTGGTGAAGAGTTTGGATATGTCTTGGAAGGACAAGTTACACTTGTTTTAAATCGTAAAAGATATATAATAAAAAAGGGAGAAACGTTTTACTACTTAGCTAATAAAGAACATTATTTAATTAATAATGGAACTTCTGCTGCAAAAGTATTATGGATTTCTACCCCACCAATGTTTTAAGAAAGAAGAGTGAATTATATGAAAAGAAAACCTATTATGGCTGGAAATTGGAAAATGTATAAGAATAGAGATGAAGCTTTAGCTTTTATCTATCAAATAAATGAAAAATTACCAAGTAGTGAACTTGTTGAAACTGTTGTTTGTGCTCCTGCTGTTTACTTGAGAGATTTAGTTAAACGTCAAGGCGATAATTTAAGAGTTGGTGCACAAAATATGCACTACCTAGATGAAGGTGCTTATACAGGTGAAATATCAGCTGGTATGATTAAAAATATCGGTGTTGAGTATGTTGTTCTTGGACATAGTGAAAGAAGAGCATATTATAATGAAACAGATGAAACAGTAAATTTAAAAACTAAAAAAGCAATTGAAAGTGATATTGTTCCGATAGTTTGTGTTGGTGAAGAATTATCAATTAGAGAAAACGGAACTACTGACAAAGTTGTTGGTGAACAAGTTGTTAAAGCATATAAAGATATAAGTAAAGAAGATGCTTTAAAAACAGTTATTGCTTATGAACCAATTTGGGCAATTGGAACTGGTAAAACTGCCACTCCACAACAAGCAAATGAAACAATTGTAGCAATTAGAAAAGTTGTTGAAGGATTATATGGTAAAGATGTTGCTGATCGTATAAGAATTCTATATGGTGGATCTGTTAAACCTGAAAATGTTGTTGAACTATTAAGTACATCAGATATTGATGGAGCATTAGTAGGTGGAGCTTCATTAAAACCAGAATCATTCTTAGCATTAGCTGAAGCGGCAAGTAAAAAATAATAATAATCTACAATGATTTAATGACCTAGAGTTAATTCTCTAGGTTTTTTTATTTATATATTTGTTCTAAAGTAAATATACAAAAAAAGGCTGATTTAAAATCAACCTTCTTTATTGAATACTATTTTATATATAAAGTGAAATTCTTAATTTACCTTGAATGTTTCAAACCAGTTAGCATATAATTCTTCGTAATTAGCATTACCTTGTAAGTATGTATAGAATTGATTACGATTTATATCTTTGATATTAGCGAATGCAGCTTGTTGAGCAGTAGATATTTCAGCAACTGAACTCCAAGTAATACCTTCAGATGATAATAATTTGAATAATATTGCACTTTGCATATAAGTGTTTGAATACAATGTATTAACAGGATCAAAGTATTTAGTTAATGCACTTTGAACAGCAGTTGGAATTAAGATACCTAAGTCTTCTTTTTTACCAAGTACAGAATATTTAATTTGATCTAATGATAATTTTTCATTTTCATTGTATGCATTATAACGTGTACCATCAATAGTAATTGTATAATCATCTTTATCATAGTCAAATCCTTCTTCACCATAGTTACTTGGTGCTTCATATTTAGCACTTGTTTTTTCACTAATGTTTGTTGCTAGAATGAAGTGGAAACCGAAGCTTGACATAATACCAGGTTTATCACCATTTTTAGCAGATAAGAAATCAGTTGTTAATGTATCATGTTCTGTAATTGAATTCCATGAACCACCACCAAAATCAAAGTATGGAAGACCACCATCAATTAGTTCCTCTTTAGCTTCTTTAGCATCTTCACGTTCTTTAACAATTAAATCATGTAGATGAACAGCACGATCATAGAATACTGTATCAAGAGTAGAAGAATTAGTTGGTAAATTTGAAACATTTGTTATAGCTGAACTAATTGCTTCGTATTTAAGATTTAATCCTAAGTTTCTATAATATTCTAATGATTTTGAATTAGCATCGTCAGTAACCCATGGTTTAACTTCATTAAGTGGAGCAAGAACAGGGATTCTAACAGCTTCTTGGAATTGAGCAGCAATTTCAGTTAATCCAGAAGTAATTGTTGCTTTATTTTGTAAATGATATGAAACATCTTTATATAATTGAACAATAGCAGCTTTTACTTCAGCAACTTCAGTTTCACTCATTTTTTCGAATACTTCATTTGGATCATCAGGAGTACCATCACCATTTTGATCAAAGTAAACTAATAAGTGACTTACAGTTATTCCAAAATCTTGTGTATATTGTTTTTCAACATATTCATATAGTTTTTCAAAAACAAAATCAGTATTATTATCAGTTCCAGATAATAATTTACTTTGTGCTTCTAAATCAGCAGTAAATACTTCTCTTAATTTTGGTAATACATAACCATTTCTAATAGCTTCTTTATTATCTTTAGCACCAAATACTAATAATAAGAATGCTTCACGGCCAATTGATGCTGGATATCCTGCACTTGCAAATTGATCGTTTGAGAAGTTAGTAATTAATGTTCTAAATTCTTTTTCAAATCCTTTATAAGTATCTTTATCAATATGTTCATTTTCATATTTAGCAGCAAGTATTTCGTTAACGGCTAAATCAAATGCACCACTTACTCCATAAGCTTTTACTAATTCTGCAAATAAAGCATCAGCTTTAACTTCAAATGAAATATCTTTATCATCAAATTTCCCAGTTACTTTAGCAACTAGTTCACCAGATTTAGCTTTACCTTTAGCTTTAGCATCTTCAGAAGCACTATTGTTATAGAATGTTCTAATTAAGTTATCATAGATTTCAACTTTTAAATCTTTTTGTAATTCAGTTACTTTTGCTGAAGTATAAGAAGCAGTAAGTTTATCATCAATAACTTTGTTTTTCCATTCATCTTTTTGTGCATTAATTAATTCAGTAAGTTTTTCTTTGTTAACAGTATCAGTTGTAACAGCTTCAGGATATGCAGCTTTAATTTCTTCTACTGTATATTTTTCAACTAATTTATCAATTGTGTACCATTGTTTATTTCCATCAGAGTCTTTTTCTTCATCAACTAAGTCAATATAAGAAGCATCAGGATTTAATTTGTATGCTAAATAACGGAAGTTACTTACTGATCTTAAGTTTGAATAAGGTTTTTCAGTACTTAATGTATCATAAATATAACTTCTAAAACTTGAACTTAAAGTGTTTAAGTCTTTATATGTATATATTGTTTGATAAACATCACCGTTTACATATTTAATAACGTTTTTACCATCTTGTTCTTCAATAGTAGTACTTAACTTATTGTTTTCGTTTACAATATTGTATAACTCAATCATAGTAGTTAGAACTTCAGTGTCAACTATTGCAGTATCTCTGTTTGATGAAGGTGAATATGCATCATAGTAATCTTTGAAAGCACCTTCACGAACACTATAATCAGCTTCAGTAGCTTTGTTTACATCAACCCCAGCTTTTTTAGCAGTTTCAACTACATATTCTTTTTTAGCAGTTTCACCTGAATTGATTAATTCAACCATTGCAGCTTTATCTCTAATATCAGGAACTATATACCAGTTACCACGACCATCAATTTTAATGCTCTTACTTCTTAAAGCAGCATTAGCTTCGTTAAGTGTTAAGAAATAGAAGAAGAATACATTAGTATCATGTTGTCCTCTAACATTAGTTTCATAATGAGAAATTACATTAGTATCAGCAACATAGTTATCATTGTCTTCATCATAAACTTCACCATTCTTATCAGCACCTTTTAAAATAGATTCTGCATATAGTCTCTTACCAATTTCAATTGAGTATCTACTACGAAGTGCAGGAATTGAATGATATTCGCTAGCAAATGATTCTTCAGTTTTATTTAATTTGTCAGTTAATGCTGTTGTAAGTGCTGTACGATCAACACTAGCATCTGAACTATAAACTGAATCAACAAATTTTCTGATTGCTATTTCAATATTAGCATCAGTATTTTTCTTAATGCTATCAACATCAGTTGATGAGAAGATTGCTTGGTTTACTAATTCATCAAACAACTTTTTAGCCCATTCTGATTTCTCTCCTGTGCTGTCTAAAAGACCATTAGCACTTTCAGTATACCCTTTAAATAATTCTTTATTAATTATGTTTGTTAAAGTCGAAGAACTTTGTTTACGCAAATTATCGTATAATTCTTTATTTGTGACATTAACATCCCCTACAGATAAATAAGTATCATTGTTAATATTTCCATAAGGCACACTATCTTTTTTCGTACAAGCTACAAGCACTAATGCAGTAACTAAAACTAGGAAAAAGCTAGTAATTTTTTTGATATGCTTTACTTGGATCATAGTTAAATTTCACTCCTTTATTTATTTCATACAAGCATATATAAATATAGCATAATTTTTCATTTTTCGCAACCATTTTCAAGATATTTAGCAATTATACATAATAATTATGGTAGAATACTAATGGGTGATAACGTGGAAGTAATAATTCTTGCAAGTGGATCAAAAGGTAATGCTTTAAGCATTACCAATGAAGGTAAACATATTTTAATTGATGTTGGAATAAGTTTTCTTATATTATCTAATAAACTTAACGAACAGGGAATTAACGTAGATGATATTGACACACTGCTATTAACACATGAACATCATGATCATACAAAGGGTTTAAAAACCTTATTAAAGAAAAATAATAATATAAAAGTTTATCTTACACTGGGAACTTATCAAGGTTTATCGGATGATGTTAAGGAAACATTGATAAACTATGAAATAATTAATTCTGAAGAAAGTTTCAAACTTGAAAATAATCTATTAGTAACTCCTTTTTTAGTTTCTCATGATGCAAACGAACCAGTTGGATTTATAATTGAAAATGACTTGAAAAAGGTTGTTTTAGCAACTGATACAGGTTACATCGATGAGGCATATTTCGGAATATTAAAAAATGCTGATTTATATATATTGGAAGCAAATCATTCTACAGAACTATTGATGAAGTCTTCAAGACCATTTCATTTAAAGCGAAGAATAGTTAGTGAAAAAGGACATTTATCAAATCAAGAGGCAGCATGGCTAGTTAATAACTTTATTAGCGAAAGAAACCAAGTTATTTGGGCAGTAGCACATATCTCAGAAGATTGTAATACAGTTTTAGAAATTGAAAAAACGATTGTTAAAGTTTTTGATGATCCAACAAAACTAATTATTAAATATACATCTCAGCAAACATTGGAGAAAATAAAGTTATGATTAAAATTATTACGGTTGGTAAAGTAAAAAATGATAATTTAAATAAAATGATTAATTATTATTTGAAACAAATACCAAGGAAAACTGAAATTATTACTTTAAAAGATGAGCCTAATATTGATGGTATAAAGAAAGAAGCGTTAAGTATTTTAAAGCAAATTAAAGATACTGATTATGTGATTACTTTAGAAATAAAAGGTAATAATTATTCTAGTGAAGAATTTGCAGAAAAAATCAATGAAATAGAAAATGTTAATCAAGGTGATATTGTTTTTATAATTGGTGGCTCGTATGGACTAGATTCAAGTGTTTCTGAAAAGTCCAATCTTAAATTATCATTTTCAAGAATGACATTTCCTCATCAGCTTATGCAATTATTTTTGGTTGAACAAGTTTTTAGAGCATATAGTATTATTAAAAACCATCCTTATCATAAATAATTGAATTAGATGACAAAACAATTAAAATTTAGTAAAATAAGAATAACAATAATACAAAAAAGAGAGGTGAGAAAGATGAGTAAAAAAGATAAGCAATTAGATAGAAAGAAAAAGACAAAAGGCTTTTTCAAGGGTTTTAAAGATTTTGTAATGAAAGGTAATGTAATTGACTTAGCAGTTGGGGTTATTATTGGTGGTGCATTTGGTAAAATCGTGAATTCATTAGTTAAAGATATTATTATGCCACCAGTTGGATTGTTAATAGGTGGTGTAGATTTTGCTGATTTAACAATTGTATTAAAAGAAGCAGTTATTGAAAATGATGTAATTACAAAACCTGCAGTTGCAATCGCATACGGTAATTTTATTTCAGTTATATTGGAATTTTTAATTATTGCGTTTTCAATTTATTCAGTACTAACTTTAGTTATTAGAAGAAGACAATTTGAAGAAAAACTTGCACAAGAAGAAGCGGCAAAAATTGCAGCAGAAGAAAAAGCTAAAGCAGAAGAACCAGCACCAATTTCAGAAGAAATATTATTATTAAGAGAAATTAGAGACTCACTTAAAGAACAAAAATAAGTAGCAACAAGAAAGGTTAGAGAAAAATGAGTATAAAAAAAGCAGTATTAGTTTGTAGTAATGCTGGACTGGACTATTTAGATTATCCAAAAGATATTCAAATCCTTCGTTCAGTTATCCATTTTGGGACAGAAGAAACATATGATGATTTTGTTGAAATGGATGCTAAAACATTTTATGAAAGAATTGATGAAAATCCAAATGATGTTCCAAAGACGTCATATGTTTCAATAGGAAGAATGCAAGAGATTTTTGAAGATTTAGAAAAAAATGGATATGAGGAAGCTTTGATAATTACTATAGCTAAGCCATTAAGCGGATTATATGAGGCACTTTTAAATCAAGCAAAAAGTGCAAATATTAAAATCACGGTTTTTGATTCAAGAACAATTGCTTATGCTGAAGCATATCAGGCTTTAGAAGCACATCGTTTGTTTGAAAAAGGGTATACAATGGATCAAGTTATAAAAGTTTTAGAACAAATAAGATCAAATAATAAATGGTATTTCGCTGTTGATACATTAAAATATCTTGTTAAAAATGGTCGATTGACAAAACTTCAAGGAACACTTGGAACATTGCTGAAAATTAAACCATTATTGACAATTGATGAAACTGGTAAAGTTCAAACATTAGAGAAAATAAAAACAACACCAAAAGCATTAAATAGAGTTTTAGAAAAATATTTTGAAGAAACAAAAGATAAGAATGTTTTAACTTATATTTCACATGCACATAATGATGCAGCAGTGAAATATGTTACAGAAGAAATTAAAAAAGTTTATCCAAACAGAGAAATCATATCGACTTATTTAACTCCAGTTGTTGGTGCTCATACTGGACCAAAAGCATTAGGACTTGGATACATTTTGCTTGATGAAATTAAATACTAAAAAATAATAATAGTCCTTGATCTCCAAGGACTTTTTACAAAGTGGTGAAATTTAAATGATAAAAAAAGAAATAAAAATTACTGATAAAATAAGTGTTGGAAAAGATTTTATAATAATTGCAGGTCCATGTTCTGTTGAATCATATGAACAAACATATGAAATTGCTAAAGAGATTAAAAGTGCTGGAGCAAATATCCTAAGAGGTGGTGCATTTAAGCCAAGAACATCACCATATAGTTTTCAAGGCTTGGAAGAAGAAGGTATAAAAATACTAAGCAAAATAGGTAAAGAATTAGAAATGCCAATTATTACTGAAATTCCAAGTGAAAAGTATCTTGATTTATTTAATGAGTATGTTGATATTATTCAAGTTGGCGCTAGAAATATGGATAATTATTTTCTACTTAGAGAACTAGGTAAAACTAGAAAACCAATTTTATTAAAAAGAGGTATGGCAGCAACTATTGATGAGTTTTTACTTGCAGCTGAATATATAAAAGCTGGTGGAAATGATAAAGTAATATTATGTGAAAGAGGAATTAGAACTTTTGATAATAAAACTAGAAATACATTAGATATTGCATCCGTTTTAACTCTTGAAAAACTAACTGACTTACCAGTTATCATTGATCCTTCACATGCATCAGGAAATTGGGAAATGGTTGAACGATTATCATTGGCTTCTTTAACGATTGGAGCGAACGGATTAATGGTTGAAGTTCATAATAATCCTGAAAAAGCGCTTAGTGATGGAATGCAATCTCTTAAACCAGAAAAATTTAAAAAAATGATGGATAAAATTAATTTTTTAAAACCATATATTGAATCGGTGAATAAAGATGATAATTGAAACTAGTAATTATAATATTTTTCTAACAAGTGATGAAATATCGTCTTTTAATGAAAAAATAAAAGAAGTGTATCAAGGTAGAAAAATCTTTGTTATTACGGATCAAATAGTTTATGATTTATATTTTGAAACTTTAAAAAATAGTTTGAAAGATTTTGAACTATTTTTTGTTATTTCAAAAGGAAAAAACTTTGATTCATATCAAGAAGTTGTTAATAAACTTTTTCAAAATAAAATTCAAAAAAATAACTTAATCATCGCATTAGGTGGTGGAGTTGTTGGTGATTTAGGTGGTTTTGTAGCATCAACAATTTTTAGAGGAATAAAATATGTCCAAATTCCTACGACATTACTTTCACAAATCGATAGTAGTATTGGTGGTAAAACAGCAATTGATACTGAATATGGAAAAAACTTGTTAGGCAGTTTCTATAATCCAATTCTTGTTTTAATCGATACTAAATTTCTAGATACATTAAACAGCCGTGAATATAATAATGGTATGGCAGAAGCAATTAAAATGGCTTTACTATCTAATAAAGAATTATACGAGATTATTAAATATAAAGAAAAACTTGATATCTTAGAAATAAAAAAGACTATTGAGTATAAAAAACTAATAGTTGAAATTGATCCTTATGATTTAAAAGAAAGAAGAGTCCTAAACTTTGGGCATACTTTTGGACATGCTATTGAAAAAACAGCTAACTACTCTGTTTATAAACATGGAGAAGCCATTAGTTATGGAATGCTTGTAGCACTAAAAATAGGTGAAAAACATAACATTACAAATAGATTTATCTATGATGATTTACTTAATGTTTTGAAAACTAGAAAATTAATTGAAACTGAAATACTTGAGTATGATATCTATAAAAAAGATGTTTTTTATGATAAGAAGAATGAGTCTGATGGTATTGATTTTATTTTTCTTGAAGAAATAGGAAAACCTAAAATTGTTAGAATGAAGAGTGAAGATTTATGAGCAGAATTATAATTTATCCAAGTGAAATAAAAGGTGATGTTAATATTGTTTCTTCTAAATCACTTTCTCATCGATATTTAATAGCTGCATCACTTGCAAAGGGCGAAAGTAAAATAACAAACGTTCTAAAATCAAAAGATTTAGATGCAACAATCAACGTACTAAAAAACTTGTGTGTTGATATAAGTTCAAAAGATGATATTAATTATTTAGTTAGAAGTAATGGTTTAAACCCAACCGATAAAACCTTAGATGTTTATGAATCTGGCTCAACCTTACGTTTTATAATACCTTTATTATGGCTTTTTAGTAATGAATCAAGTATTAAAATGCAAGAAGGACTATCTGTTAGACCATTAACTATCTATAATGATATAGCAAATAAATATCAATATAAATTAACTAAACTAAACAATCAACTGAAAGTTAGCGGTCCACTAAAATCTGGGGTATATGAGATTGATGGTAGCATTAGTTCTCAATTTATAAGCGGTTTATTATTTGCTTTGCCATTAGTAAATGGTGATTCTAAGATTATTATTAAAAATCATCTTGCATCAAAAAGTTATATTGATTTAACACTAGATGTTTTAGATAAAACAGGTATTAAGATAGAGATTAATAGAAATGAATTTATTATTAAAGGTAATCAAAATTATCAGGCTATTGATACTGAAATTGAAGGAGATTATTCAGCAGCAGCATTTTTTATTGTTCTAGCAATACTAAAAAACATAGAATTTACAATTAATAATTTGAGTGAAAAATCACTTCAAGGAGATAAAGAAATTCTTAATATAATTAAAAAAATGGGTGTTAAATATAGTTTTAATGGAAATAAACTAACAATTTATAAACATGAAACATTAAATGCTCCAGTAATTGATTTGATGAATATTCCTGATTTAGGACCAATCTTGATGGTTCTAGCTTCAAGTATTGATAGTGTTACGGTCTTTAAAAACATATCTAGATTAAAGATTAAAGAATCAGATCGTTTACAAGCAATTAAAAATAATCTTGAAAAACAGGGAGTAATCTTTAATATCCAGGAAGAAGAGTTATTTATAACGGGTGTTAAATCCTTTAAAGGTAATCAAGTTTTTGACACTTATAATGATCATAGGATAGCAATGGCACTTGCTGTATATGGATTATGTTCTGAAAATGAAGTTATTTTAAATGATTATACTGTGGTTGAAAAATCATATCCTTGCTTTTTTGAAGATATTAAAAATATTGGAGGCATAGTAAAAAATGATTAATGAATTAAGAAAAGAAATTGATGAAATTGATACTTTAATGCAAGATCTTTTTAAAAAAAGATTAGCAGTTGCAAGGAAAATTGGAGAATATAAAAAAGAAAAAAATCTGCCGATTTACGATTCTAAACGTGAAAATGAAATTCTTTTAAGATTGAAAGAAAAATATGATGATAAAGATACAGTCTTTTATTATGAAAGATTTATGAAAGAATTATTCTCAATTTCTAAGGATCTTCAAAATGAATAATTATGGATTATTAGGGAATAATATCTCTTATAGTAAATCTTCGGAGTTACATAGAGTAATCGCTAAATATTTTGGATTTGAAGTTAATTATGAACTAATTGATATAAAAGAAGAAAGCTTAGAAAAATATTTGAAAAACAAGTTTTATCAAGGCTTTAATGTTACTAAACCATATAAAGAAACTATTATAAAGTATCTTGATGAACTATCTTTAATATCTAAAAAGACTGGTGCAGTAAACACTATATATTACAAAAACAATAAACTTTATGGTGATAATACTGATTATTATGGATTTAAGTATTTAATAAGTTATTACAATATCGACATTAAAAATAAAAGAATTGCTATTTTAGGTACAGGCGGTGCAGCAAAAGTTATCCATTATTATCTTAAAAAATATACAAGCGATGTTTATTATATTTCAAGAACGAGAAAAGATAACTTAACAATTTCATATGCTGAATTTCCTAAATATGATTTTGATATTATCATTAATGCTACGCCAATTGGAACATTTCCTAATATTAATGAATCACCTATTTCAAGTGAATATGTAAATAATAAAATAATCATTGATTTAACATATAATCCTAGAGAAACTAAACTTATGAGTTATACAAAAGACTCATATAATGGATTAATAATGTTAATTGTTCAAGCATTATACGCATCAAAAAAATGGGGAAATGAAGTAAAAATTAACAAAAGAATTGTTAATGAAATAAAGGAGTTGATTGAAAATGTTTAGTTATGGAAATAAATTTAAAATAACAATTTATGGAGCCTCGCATGAGGAAACAATGGGACTTATAATTGATGGATTAAAAGCAGGAATTACGATTAATTCAGAATTGATAAATAATGATTTAAAGAAACGTATGCCAACTTCTATTGGAACAACGCCACGAATTGAAAAAGATGAGTTTATGATTACTAACGGACTATTTAATGGTATAACTACCGGAGGACCGCTTCATATTGTTGTTCCAAACGAAAATATCATCTCAAAAGATTATTCAAATCTTTATAAACATCCACGTCCTGGTCATGCTGATTTTGTTGCTTATAAGAAGTATAATGGCTATAACGATTATCGTGGTGGAGGTTTTTTTTCAGGAAGACTAACCACATTACTAGTTATTGCTGGGGCAATTGCAAAACAGTTATTACCTTTTAGTTTTAATTCTAAATTAATTCAAGTAGGAAATTTAAAAGAAATGGATAAACTTGATAAATATTTAGAAACAATTAAACAAGAAGGAGATTCTGTTGGAGGAATTGTTGAACTTAGAGTTGAAAAAATGATTGATGGTTTAGGTGATCCATACTTCAATAAACTTGATGCAGAAATTTCAAAATTAATAATAACTATACCTGGGGTAAGAGGAATTCTTTTTGGCGATAACTTTGATGTAACAAGTCTAGGTAGCATAAATAATGATTTAATTATTGATGGACAAGGTAAAACTAAAACAAACCACTCTGGTGGTATAAATGGTGGGATTTCTAATGGTAATGATCTTGTTTTTAAGGTTTATGTAAAACCAACTTCAAGTATTAGAATCCCTCAAAAAACATTTAATTTTGAAACAAAAAAAATTGAAAATTTAGAAATTAAAGGAAGACACGATACAGCGTTTGTGAGAAGAATTCCGATTGTTTTAGAAAATGTTACGGCAATTGTGCTTGCTAATTTCTATTTGTAGGGTTATAAAATGATTGTGAAACTTGAAAAGGTAAAAGGTGTAGGCGAAAAATTAAAGAAAGTTTTTAGACAAAACGGTATATGGTCAACTTATGATTTAGCCCGTTTTTTTCCATCATCATATGATGAATTTGAACTAACGACACTTGATTCAAGTAAACATAATGAAGTTGTTACAATTAAAGGGATAGTAATTAGTGATTTAGAAAAAAATATTTATTCTAGAGTTGATATGATAACATTTGATTTAGAAACAAATAAAACTGTTGTTAAGGTAATAGCTTTTAACCAAAAATTTTTAATGAATAGTTTGAAAAAAACTGATGATATATACATTAAAGGTAAATATGATTTTTATAAGAAAAAAATAATTGTTAATAAAATTATGAAAGAAAATAGTTTTGAAAGTATTAAACCTAAATATAAAATTGATGGTATGAGTGATACGATAATTTCTAAAATCTTATTCAATATTTTTGAAGAAAATCAAGTTGAAATCTATGAAAATATGCCTAAAACAATTCTAACGAAGTATAAGTTACTTGATAGATATGAAGCGTATAAAAAACTTCATTTTCCAAATAATAACAATGAAATTGAATTAGCAAAGCGAAGAATTAAATTTGAAGAAGCATATTTTTTTCAAAAAGAATTTGTTAATAAAATAAATAAGCGAATAACAAGAGAAAAACGAAAATATGATTTACAAAAAGTTAAATCGTTTATTGAAAAAATTCCGTACCAATTAACTAATGATCAGAAACAAGCAGTTAATGATGTTTTTGGAGATTTCAAAAAGAGTGAAGTTGGTTATAGACTTATTCAAGGTGATGTTGGATCTGGCAAGACGATTGTTGCTAATATTGCTATGTATGGAGTTGTAACTGCAGGATTTCAAACAGTTTTAATGGCTCCAACGGAATTGTTAGCCAAACAACACTATGAAGGCTTTAAAAGGCTTTTAAATGATGGTTTAAGAATTGAATTACTAACAAGTGATTCAAAAAATAAGGAAGAAATAAAAAATAGTATCAAAGATGGGAATATTAAAATTATTATTGGAACTCATGCGTTAATTCAAGATGATGTAGAGTTTAATAATTTAGGATTAATTGTTATTGATGAACAACATAAGTTTGGTGTTGAAACAAGAAATCAACTAATTAAGAAATCAATTGATGCTGATCTTATTTATTTAACTGCGACCCCAATCCCTAGAACGCTTGCTATTTCACTTTTTGGAGATGCAGATATATCTGTTATTAAAGAGAAACCTCAAAAAAGGAAAAAGATTATTACTAAGGCAATTACTGATAAAGATCTAACAATTGTTTTTGATGAAATTCAAAAAACATTAGAAAGAAATGAAAAGGTTTATGTTGTTGTTCCAGCAATCGAATCAGAACATGCAAAATATAATATTCAAAATGTTTATGAATTATTACTTGGAAAATTTAGCGATAAAGAAATCTTTATTACTCATGGTAAAAACAAAAAAGATGAACAAGAAAAAGCTATCTTAAACTTTATGAATTCTAAACGTGGGATATTAATAGCAACTACAATGATTGAAGTAGGAATTGATATACCAAAGACAACACTTATGGTTATTTTTTCAGCAAACTTTTTTGGATTAAGTCAGCTACACCAATTAAGAGGAAGAGTTGGAAGAGGTCACTTAGAAAGTAAATGTTATTTAATATCAACTGGAGATATTGAAGAAAGATTAGAAATAATTGAAAAAGAGGATGATGGATTTATCTTGAGTGATTATGATTTGAAACTTCGTGGACCTGGTGATTTATTAGGAGTTATACAAACAGGATTTAATGATTTTAAATTCCTAGATTTTATTAATGATTATGAAATTTTAAAAATGATGAGGGAAGAATTACTAAAGACTAAAAATAAATTATGATATAATTATAAATATCAAGAAGTAAGAGAGGAAAGAAAAATGATAAAACTTGCTGTAGATGGAATGGGTGGAGATTTTGCTCCAGAACCAATTGTTAAAGGAACGTTATTAGCATTAGAAAAATATAGAGATTTAGAGATAACAATATTTGGCGATGAAAATAAAATGAAGCCATTTTTAAAACCTCATGATAGATTAAAAGTTATTCACACAGAAGCATATTTAGATATGGGTGTTAAAGACCCTGTAAGAGAATATAGAAGAAATAAAGAAGCATCACTTTTCAAAGCAATGCAATATGTTGCAGATGGTAATGCAGAAGCAGTTGTTACTGCTGGACCAACGCAAGCCGTTGTTGTTGGTGGACATTTAGCATTAAAAAGAATGCCTGAAATGAGAAGGGTTGCTATTGCGCCAGTTATTCCATCATATGATGGAAGAGGAAAGATTTTATTAGATTCTGGAGCAAATGTTGATTTAAAAGCGGAACATCTAGTTGATTTAGCTGTTTATGCGAGCATTGTTGCTGAACGAGTTTTAAATCGTAAAAATCCAACTGTTGCACTTGTTAATATCGGTGCTGAAGAAGGAAAAGGTCGTGAAATTGAAGTTGAAGCATACGAACTATTGAAAAATAATCCAAACATTAATTTTGTCGGTAATTTAGAACCTAAAGAAGTTTTTGTAAGTGATGTTGATATTTTAGTGACTGATGGTTTCACTGGAAATATTTTAATGAAAACAATGGAAGGTACTGCACTAGGTTTAGGAAAAGTATTAAAGAGAGAAATAAAGGCATCATTAAGAAGTAAAATAGGCGCTTTATTTATGAAAAAAGCATTATATAAGTTCAAAAAAGCTCTTGATGCATCAGAAATTGGTGGAGCACTTGTTGTTGGATTAAATCATGTTTTAATTAAAGCTCATGGATCATCAAATGATTATGCATTCTTTAATGCAATTAGGCAAGCAAGAAGTATGGTAGAAAGTAACGTTATTAAAACGGTTGAAGAAATATTATCTAAGAAAGCGTGATTGAGTTGCAAGAGTTATTAAAAAAGTTAGAAATAAATTATAAAGATATTTCGTACTATAAAACAGCATTGACACATTCATCTTATGGGAATGAAAATCAAGTTGAAAATAATGAAAGACTTGAATTTTTAGGTGATGCAGTGATCGAACTTTTAATGAGTGATTATTTATATGAAAATACTGATTTACCTGAAGGAAGAATGACAATTAAAAGAGCTCAAGCTGTTCGTGAAGAAGCACTTGTTATTTATAGTAATAAAATTGAATTGAATAAATATCTGTTATTAGGTAAAGGTGAAGAATCTAAAGGGGCAAATAACGCGATGATTGCTGATAGTTTAGAGGCTATTTTTGCTGCAACTTATATTGATGTTGGTTTAGAAGAGTCTAAAAAATTATTTAATAAAATTGTTGTTCCTAATTTAAATGAAGCATTTAACATTAAAGACTATAAATCAATTTTACAAGAGATAATTCATAGTGGTGAAAAAAGAAATATTAGTTATCAAATAATAAAAGAGTCTGGACCATCTCATAATAAGAGTTTTGAAGCAGTTGTAATGTTAGATAAAGATATCATTCTTGGAACTGGCTTTGGTAAAACTAAAAAAGAAGCTGAGCAAAAAGCTGCAGAGGAAGCATTAAGGAAGGGTAATTATGATTTTAAAGAGAATATATGAAGAATATAATTTTAATATTGAAAAACTCCTTATAAAAGAATATAAAAGATTAAACTTAACAATTGAAGAGTTAAATGTTTTAATTGTTTTATTTGCGCTCCCAGTTAAAAAGAATATTTTTTCTTTAAATGATATTTCAAAAAAAGTTGATTATAATCAAAATGAGATTGCTAAAATAATTGAATCTTTAATGGAAAAAAACTTTTTGAAAATAAAATTAGAAACAAGTAATAAAAGAGAAAGAGAAGTCTATGATTTAGATGGTACCTTTGACCAAATAACAAAATTATATGAACAAGATGAAATCAATCTCAAAAAAGAACAAACTTTTAGTAATGTATCGGAAACAATTGCTTTATTTGAGGAAAAAATGGGAAGAATGCTAAAAAGCAATGAATTAGATCGAATTAGAATATGGTATGAAAGTTTTAATTATGGTCATTCAAGAATTCTATCATTGATTAATGCCTCAAAAAAGAATTTAAGTGTTATTTATATTGAAAAACTTCTTAATATGAATGTCGAATCTGATATTAAAATTGATGATCAAACTGAGAAACTATTAGATGATATTTTTAAGAAACTGTAAATGATTAAAAAAGATAAAGATAAACTAATACTTGATACATTAGATATAATGTTTCCAGATGCTAAAGGAGAATTAAATCATAAAAATGATTTTGAGTTATTAATTGCTGTAGTATTAAGCGCTCAAACAACAGATAAAGCTGTTAATAATATAACACCTTTACTTTTTAGTAAATATCCTGATGCGTTCGCACTAAGTGAAGCAAACGAAGACGATGTGATGATGATAATTAATCGAATTGGACTCTATAAAGTTAAGAGTAAAAATATTATTAAGTTATCTAAGTTACTTGTTGAAAAGCATAGGGGAATTGTTCCAAATAACCGCGAGAGTCTAGAAGCATTACCTGGAGTGGGAAGAAAAACTGCAAATGTTGTTATGAGTATTGCTTTTAATATTCCAGCAATTGCTGTTGACACACATGTTGAGAGAGTTTCAAAAAGACTTGGTTTAGCAAATAAGTCGGATAATGTTTTAGAAGTTGAAAAAAAATTAATGAAGAGGTTTCCAGAAAATAGATGGACAAAACTTCATCACCAGTTAATTTTCTTTGGAAGATACCATTGTACTGCTAAAAAACCTAAATGTAATGAATGTGCTTTAAAAGATATTTGCATATTTTATAAAGAATTCAAAAAAAATTAGACTTTATAACTTGTTTTGTAGAAAATATAGTTATAAGGAGTGAAAAGGATGAATTTAACAAGAATAAGAAAAATTATTAATGAATATCAAAATATGTTAGATCAAAAAGATCGAACAATTGGATCAATCATTAAACACTATCGAAAGGAAAGAAATTATACACTAGATGATACTTCAAATGGAATTTGTAGTATTTCATATTTATGTAAAGTTGAAAAGAATCAATTAATACCTAGTGATATAATATTACCTAAGTTAATCAAACGGTTAAAGATTAATGAAGAAGAAATAAACACAAACAAGAAAAGTGATTGGGTAAAAGAAGTATTAAAAGATTACAATATTCTAAAAAAAATGTATAATAGTGTGTTTTATTTAAAAGACTATCAATCAAAATTAATCAAATATACATATAATTTGTTAATCAAAAATGATATGATAGCAGCACATAAAGAATATATTGATTTAACTGAATATTATACATATTTCACTGAAGAGGAAATGTGTTTTTACTTATACTTAATAATGATTAATTACTACAAAAAAGAACAATATTCAGAAATAATAAATATGTACAAAGATGTATTAATTTTTAATGAACAAAGAGAACTACAATTAAAAATAAAGGTTATAGTATTAAAATCATTCTATAAATGTGAACGTTATTCAGAGGCAAATATTATGTATGAAAAAGTCATTTCAGACTTATTAAACTATAATATGTTTGAAGAAATAATTAAACTTAGAAGTTATGACTTAGCAGCTAAAGCTAAAGAATTAGAAACAGAAGTATTAATAGAGCATTTAAATCTTTTAAATAATACAGAAAAAATGTCTTTTGAATATATATGGTTTGTTCATTATTTTTATAAGAAAAATGATTATGAAAAAGCAGTTGAATTAATACTTAAAATCAAAGACTTAAATGCTCATTATTATATTATGTGTTTAATAGCACTTGATATAACAAAAAAAGGTCATGAGATAGTAAAAATACTATCATCAAAACCTAATTTTGATATGCCTAATTCATATAAAGTAATTATTAATTATTTAAAAAAGAAATACTCAAATGAAAGACTTTTCTCATTTATAAAAGAAGAAATTGTCATTGCTAAATTTTTAACAGATGAAGCAATAATAATTGACTATTTGTTTAATGAAGCATGTGAATTATATAAGAGTGAACATTATTATAAAGGAACGGTTTCTTTGCTTGAAAAGCATAATAGATTTTTAAAACAAAGAAATAAGAATGTTATATAGAAATAATTGAAGCTCCACGATCTAAATTATAATTATAATCTTCTAAAGTAAGTTTCCCATTATTAATTGAATATAATGATAGGTTATCACTTTTCATATTTGCAACAAGTAAATATTTATCATCATCGATTAAATTAAAATCTCTTGGATGATCGCCATTAGTATGGATTTTTTGAATAACTTTCAAAAGTCCATTTTTTTCTATTTCAAAAACAAATATATAATTACTATCTCTAACAGCAGCATATAAGAATTTATTGTCTTTTGAAATCCTTATTGCGGAACCAGCACCTATACTTAAATTAATTGTTTGTAATAAGTTAAGTTTGTTATTACTGAATTCTAAAACTGATACTGAAGGTGTTAACTCATTAATAATATAAATGATTGGTAAATCTTTATTATATGTAAAGTGTCTAGGACCTTCATTATTTTTAAATGAGTATAATACGCTTAGATTTAATTCTTTGTTTTTAACATCATAAAGATAAAATTTGTTATCTCCTAAATCACAAACTCCAACCTTATTTATACTAGGGATATATTCTGCATAATGAATATGAGAATGGGGAGTATAACTAAGAGTATTAACAACATCCCAGTGATTTTTATCTTTAGAAAGAATTTTTAAAATTCCATCATGATAATGAGAACTATAAACTAAATTATTAGTTTTATCATATGAAATGTGACATGATTTTTCATTAAGAAGAATATCATCATTTTCAATTTTAATATATTGCTTGTTGTCTTTCTCATAAATATAAGAGAGCCCATTTAAATTCATTAAATAGCTAGGTTTTGATGCTTCTAAATAAACATTTGTTTTGTTAACTTTATTATTCTTTATTATGAGTTCATAAACATTCTTATTATAAGAACCAATTAATATTTTCATTTTATCACCATAAATATTATATCACTATAAAAGTAAAAAGTGAATTTACTGATTAATATAAAGTAGGAGATGATAAAATGCAAATAATTATGACAGTTTTAAATATATTAAGTATGTATAAGGTTGTTTGGAAAAATACTGTGATAGATATTCCATTAAATGATAATATCTATGACTATGTTGATTATCCAGAGGCTTCTTTATATGATTTAAATGACTTTTTAGTAAGCACTGATTATTATTATGAAAAAGGTGTTAATAGAACAAGTTTAAGCGTTGTAAATAGTAAACATGTTAAATCTTTTAGAATTATTTACCGAGTAACATATTCTGAACTCGATATTAGCTTTGATGAGGAAATAATCTTTAATATTATTGATAATAAACCACCAGAAATTATTAAAATTCCAGAAATAGTAATGCCTGTTAAAACAAAACTTTTAACAGAAAAAGAAATAGTTTCAGGATTAATATATAAAGATAATTATTATAAAACAGAAGAATTAACTGTTAAAGTTTTAAATTTAAACCATGTAAATATTAATAAACCAGGTGATTATGAAATTATTTATGAAATAATGGATCCATCATATAATGTGACAAGAATTACCAAAGTATACAAAATAATTAGTAAAGAACATCCCGAAATAAAACAAGAAAAAGATCTTGTAATAACAGTTAATACTAGTTTTAATCATCATAATTATTTTAAGTATACAGATGTATATGATACTAATTTAGTAATTATTGTTGATGATTCAAATGTTAATTATGAAATTCTTGGCGAGTATCCGCTTTTTATAACAGCAATTAATAATAGTGAATTATCAACACTTTTTAAAACTAAGGTAACAATTATAGATGATGTAAAGCCAATCTTAATTGTTGATACTAATAAAGTTATTGAAGTAAATGAATATGAAAGAAAAGATTTGAAAAACTTTGTAACATATGTATCTGACAATTACGATCTTTTAACTAAGGACGATATTCAAGTTTTTGAGGATGTTGATTTATCAAAAATTGGTAAATATGAAGTTATCTATAAAATAGTAGATAAGAGTAATAACGAGATAAGTAAGAAAATGATTTTGGAAGTTAAAGATTTAAAAAAACCAACAATAAAACTTAAAAAGAATTTGGAAATTGATGTTTTTGATTCAAATATCTTTTGGAATAATTATTTTGAAATAACCGATAATTATGATGAATATGATGATTTAACAATTAAATTTGATATTAGTAATATTAACTTTAAAAAGATTGGTATATATACTTTAGGTTTAACTGTTACTGATTCAAGTAAAAATAAAAGAATTGAATATTTTGATGTTATAATTCAAGATATGATACCTCCTGAAATAGTACAAAAAAACGAAATAATTATTACAGATTTTACATATAAAGATAATGATTTTTATAAGAGTTTTTTTGAAATAACCGATAATTATGATGATTCAACTGATATTATTCTTGAAATAAAAACTAATATTGATTATTTTAAAACGGGAGTAACGACTTGTGAATTTATATTTAAAGATAAATCTAATAATCAAAAACTTATTAAAGCAGATGTTTATATTATTGATAATGAAATACCAATTATTAATTTGTATCAGGATGAATATTATTATTTTGTTGGTGATCAAATACCAAATCTTCGAGAACTAATTAAAGAATATAAAGATAATTATACTATAAAAGATAAACTGGAAATAGAAATAAAGAGTAGTATTGATTATGAGAAAATAGGTAAATATCAAGTTGATTTTATTCTAAAAGATGAAGCATACAATGAAACAATAAAAACAATGAATTTCTATGTAGATAAAAGAAAGAATATCAAAATAGATTTTACAAATATAACGATGAATAAGAATGATTATTGGTCACCATTAGACGGAATAATAATTGGAGAAGATGTTGTTAGATATGAGTATTATCCTAAAGTAATCGATACTACAAAAGTTGGAAAAAACGAAATTAAATATATTGGATATGACATAAGAGGAAATTACACAGAAATTATCCAAATAATTGAGATTGTTGATGAAAACAATAAAAATAAAATAAATATTTATATTCAAGTTATTATTACAATTACAGGCTTAATTATGATTATATATATCTATGTTCAGTCTAGAAAAAAGACTATTAATTTTGACAAAATCTAAAAAAATGATATAATATCAATTGATAAAAAGTAGGTGTAAAAATGGAAAAAGCGGTTATTGTATATTGGAGTGGAACCGGTAATACTGAAATAATGGCAGATAAAATCAAAGAAGGGTTAGAAGAATCTGGATATGAGACTAATATGCTACAAGTTTATGAAGCATCAGTTGAGGCTGTCTTAGAGTACGACAAGATTGCTTTTGGTTGTCCCTCAATGGGAATCGAAGAACTTGAAGAAGAAGAATTTGAACCATTCTTTGAAGAAATTGAAACACAACTAACTGATAAAAAAATAGCTTTATTTGGATCATATGGATGGGGCGATGGAGAATGGATGGAAGCTTGGGAAGAGAGAGTCGCAAATACTGGGGCAATCTTATTTGAAAAAGGCTTAATCATAAATTCAACACCATCAACTGAAGAAGAAGATAGCTGTTTAGAGTTTGGAAAGAGATTTGCAGAATTTTAAAAGGCCATTTGGTCTTTTTTTACTTTTGGTTTTAAAATACAGAGCATATGTGTTATATTTGAAATAGGATAAACAAAAAAATGATATAATAGAAAAGTATTTAGGAGGTAATTATGAAAATTAGATTGATTGGCCTAGGAAAAATGGGCGAAAATATAGCTTTAAATTTGATTGATCATAAACATACAGTATATGGATATGATATAAGCGAAGAAACAAGAAAAAAACTAATTAATACAAAAATTGAAATTAAAAATAGTTATAAAGAAGTTTTAGAACGTGAAGGAAATGAAAAAATAGTTGTTTGGATGTTAGTTCCAAATCAATTTGTTACAAATGTTATTGAAGATATTAAACCCTTTTTAAAAAAAGGCGATATTATCATTGATGCAGGAAATTCAAACTATAACTTATCAGTTAAAAGATATCATGAACTAAAAGAACAAGGTTTAAACTTCATTGATGTTGGAACATCAGGTGGAACATATGGTGCAAGAAACGGTGCTTGTTTAATGGTTGGTGGAGATTATAATGTTGTTAAAGAAATTGAACAAGTGTTTGTTGATATCTCAATTGAAAATGGTTATGGTTATTTTGGTGAGGCAGGCGCTGGTCATTATGTTAAAATGGTTCATAATGGAATAGAATATGGAATGATGCAAGCAATAGGTGAAGGATTAGAATTAGTTGAAAAGTCTCAATATGATGTTGATTTTGAAAAACTAACAAAAGTTTGGAATCATGGATCAATTATTGAATCAGCACTAATCGGATATATGCATGAAGCTTTTAAAAATGACCCTAAACTTGAAACTCTAGAAGGAAGAATTGATGATTCAGGAGAAGGAAAATGGACTGTTGAAGAAGCATTAAGACTTGAAGTTTCAATGCCAGTAATTACAAATTCATTGTTTGTAAGATATAAATCACGTGATTTAAGTAAATTTAGTGAAAAAAGTGTTGCAGCAATGAGAAAGGTATTTGGCGGTCACGCAATATACAAGAAAAAATGAAAAAAGAAGTCATAATTGTATTATATGGATCAACAGGTGATTTAACATTTAGGAAACTTTTACCTGCAATAATTGATTCATATAAAAAAGAACATATAAATAATAATCTCCTTTTAGTTGCATTAGGTCGTAGAGATTTTACTACAGATGCATATTTGGAATTTGTTAAGTCTCATAATGAAAAATTAGATATTGAACTTTTAAAAAATATTACAGAATATTATAAAATGCAAATAACTGATAAGAATGATTATGTTGGTCTTAAAGAACTATTAGATCAAAATAGTAGTGATAAAACTAGAGTAATTCACTATTTAGCTGTTTCACCAGAATTAATGATTGACGTATCAAATATTATCAGTGAACAAAAAATAATTGAAAAAAACAACTTGAATCAAAGTGTAATTTTTGAAAAACCTTTTGGTTCAAGTTATCGAACTGCTCATAAAATAAATGAAGAATTATGGAAGAATTTTAGTGAAAAACAAATTTATCGTATTGATCATTATTTAGGTAAAAAAATGGTGGATAGTATTTTAAAACTTAGATTTGAAAATGATATTTTAAAATCAGTTTTTTCACCTAAAAATTTAAGCAGCATTGAAATCGTTGTTAAAGAAAAAGATGGTATTTTAAATCGTGGTAGTTTCTATGATTCAACTGGTGCAGTAAAAGATATGTTCCAAAGTCATATTTTACAAATTGTAACGCTACTAACAATGAAAAAGCCAGGGAAGTTTGACCATGAAACGATTATTAATGAAAAAGTTAAAGTGTTAAAACAATTAAAGTATCAAAAAGAAACTTTAGTTTTTGGACAATATAAAGGATATTTGAAGGAAACGAATGTTAATGAAAATTCTTTAACAGAAACACTATTAGCTGTTGAGTTATTTGTTAATAACAAGTTTAAAAAAGTTCCAATTAAAGTACTAACAGGAAAAAAACTAGATGCTAAAGAAACCTATATAAAGATGAACTTAAAAGATGGTAGCAGTTTATTACTTACTGTTAATCCAGATAGTTCATTGCTTCTATCTACAAAAATTCTTGGAGAAAATATTAATAATAGATATGTTTTTGAAAATATTGAAGATGAATATGGTAAATTGATTTTATCTGCGATTGCCTTTGAAAAAGAAAAGTTTTTAAGATGGGATGAAATTGAAAATTCATGGAGATTTGTTGATGAATTATTAACAAGAAAAAAAGAATTAACAATCTATAGTCCTAATTTTAGAGAAAAGGAATAAACGAGTTAAATTATTAAGTGTTGAGAGTGATTTTTAAATCATTCTCTTTTTTATGTAATAAGAAGGAGTTGGAGTGAATTGTAATAAAAAAAGACTTTTAATTGAAAGTCTCTATTTTTCAGATAAAAGTTTTAAGATAATGGCCAATACCATCATTATTGTTATCAAAATCAGTTTCTTCATTTGCTTTTTCTTTAACATGTTTATGAGCGTTTTTCATAGCAATTCCAATTTTTGCATTACTTAACATCTCAATATCGTTTGAGCTATCTCCAAAAGCAATTAAATCATCTTTAGTAAGATTATAATGGTTTAGAACTTTTTTTAATGCTGAATATTTGGAAATATCACTTAAGTAAAGATCATAGAAGCATTCACCATCATAAGTTCCCCAATAACGTTGTTTTATTCTTTTGTTTTCAAATATTTTTTCAAATTTAGTACGATTTTCTTCGTTAATTAAAACAACTAAATTTAAAACATTTTTTGGAATATTATTAAAATCTAACTCAACAATTTCATTAATTGAAGCACCATTAAATAAAACTTCAAGTTCCTTATTAAAATTATGACTATGGATTGAGTCTTCAAGGTTAATAATGATTGTTACTGCATACTCTTTAATACTATCAATAATATCTTTTATTTCAGATTCAGGCATATATTCTGCCAATTTTTTACCATCAGGGAAAGTTACTAAACTTCCGTTATTAGAAACAATTGGGGTCTCAAGGTTTAATTCTTTATGATATTTTTTTGCTCCATTAAAACTTCTTCCGGTTGCAATCACAAATTTATAACCTTTATCTGAGAGATTGATTATTGCCTCTTTAGTTAATGGACTAATATTTTTTTGACTTGTTAATAATGTGTCATCTAAGTCAAGAGCTATTAAATTCTTCATCAATTCACATCCTACACACATTTGTAATAATTCTAACATAGATATCATATTATAACAATTTAAATAATTATATATGATATAATATTTAAAAGGAAAGGGGTAAAATTATGACGTTTTTATTAAAAATTGGACAGATAACTATTGATTGGAAAACGATAATTACCTTTTTTACAGGTGTTGGAGTTGGTTTTTTACTTTTATTACTTATTTATCTGTATGCAGTTCTAAGAGGTTTAAATAAAGAATTGCGACTTAATAAAGTTCAAGAGGAAGATATTGATGAAGAAGAAATAAAATGGCTAATAGCTGAAGCACAGAAAGAATTTAAAAATAAAGAAACTAGACAAAAAGTTGGTTTTGGAAATCTCTTATTAAGAGAGTCGAAAGAACTTGCTTATGATATATCAAAGAAATTTTATCCTGATTCACCATACCCATATTTAGAATTAACGATTGATGAGACATTAGAGTTAGTTCATTATATAACTAATCGTGTTGATCAATTAATTAGCGGAAAAATATTACGCTTATTTAGAGGTATGACAATTAGAAAGATTATTGAACTTAATAATACAAAAACTAAAATTGAGGAAAGTAGATTAGTTAAATCTGCTAAGAAGACTGGAATTGCTAAAGTAATATCATCAACTATGAAGGTTGTTAATGCAGTTAATCCATTTTATTGGATAAAAAAAGTAACTGTTAATAAAGCGCTAGACATAATAATAGTAAAAATAGGATTATCTGTAATAGCTATTACTGGCGAAGAAACGTATAAGATATACTCTAAAAAAGTCTTTAATAAAGATATTGACATTTCAACTAGCGTTGATGATTTGTATGCTGGAATTAAGAGTGATTTAGAAAATTTGAATGAGGAGGATGTTGAAGATGAGTGAGAATAAAAAAATATATAAATCTGTATATCGTCCAGATTTTAAAATCCACCAATTTGTTAAATTAGTAGGTATTCGTAAAGGTAAAAAAGAAGATGATTTATCTAGATTTGTGTCACCTATTTTTGGTAATAAAGTTCCAGATAAAGTTGTAATCCCTAAGTCTCCAGAAGGTTTAGGAGATAGCGGAAAGAGACTGGATGCATTTAGAGATAAACCAAAGAATAGTCGTGATGAATATCGTGAATTTAATATCATAACTAATAAATCTAGAGAAGAGTATTTAGGTGGAGTGATTATTGAAGACGAAGAAGAGAAAACTGTTGAAGTTATTGAACCTAGAAAGATTATTCCTATCATAAGTAATCACGAAGAAAAAGAAGAACCTGTTTTCAAAATTAATGAGAAGCCTAAAAATATAAACTTAGATCCAGTATTAAATGAAAACTCAGAACCTAAAATTGATTTACATAAACGTGAGCAACCAATGGTAGTTAGAGGTAATTTTGAAGATGAGTTTGTTGAAGAAGTTAAAGAAATAGAAAAACCTAAAATAGTTGAAAAACCAAAAGTTCAAAAAGTTGGAAATAATAAAAAGTATGTAAAACCTCCGGTTACAATGTTTAAAAAGATGACTAGAGATCAAGAATCTAAACCAGCCTGGTTGTTAGAACAAATAGAAATAATTAATGCGACACTAACAGACTTTGGAATTGAAGCGACCGTTATTGGAAGTACCAAAGGACCAACTGTAACAAGATATGAGATTTCACTACAACCAGGAGTGAATGTTAATAGAATTAGTAATATTTCTGATAACTTAATGATGAATTTAAAGGCAAAATCATTAAGAATTGAGGCACCAATTCCTGGAAAACCATATGTGGGATTAGAAGTGCCAAATGTTAATCCGGAAATAGTGGCATTTGGAAATGTTGTTGATGATAAAGAGTTTTTAGAAGCTCATGATAAACCGTTACAAGTAGCACTTGGTGTTGATATTGATGGTAAGAATGTTTACGTTGATATTACTAAAATGCCTCATGGTCTTATTGCAGGAGCGACAAATAGTGGTAAGAGTGTTTGTATAAATACGGTATTAGCAAGTTTATTAATTAAGAATTCTCCAGATGAATTAAAACTTATTTTAATTGATCCTAAAATGGTAGAACTTAATGCATATAATGATCTTCCACATCTAATTACACCAGTAATTACAGATGCTAAAATGGCAGCACAAGCACTTAAATGGGCTGTTGATGAAATGGAAAAGCGATATAGAATATTTGCTAATAACAGAAGTAGAGATATAAAGTCATATAACGATAATGTTAAAAGAGGAATAGTTGATGAGCCAGGAATGCCTTATATCGTTGTAGTTATTGATGAGTTAGCTGATTTAATGATGGCTGCTGCAAGTGATGTAGAAGATGCTATTCAAAGAATAACTCAAAAAGCAAGGGCTGCAGGGATTCATTTAATTGTTGCTACTCAAAGACCGACAACAGATGTTGTTAAGGGAACTATTAAGTCAAATATTCCAGCAAGAATTGCTTTTAAAGTTGCTTCATATGTTGATTCAACAACAATCCTTGATGGCGCTGGTGCTGAAGGATTGCTTGGAAAAGGAGATATGTTATTAAAAGAAGTTGATAGACCTCATAGACTTCAAGGGGCATATATTCCTGATGATGAAATATACAAATTAACTGACTATATTAGAGATATGCGTGAAGCAGATTACATTTTAAAACATGATGATTTAAAACATCGTGTTGAATTTAAACAAGTTGAGAAAGATGATTTGTTTGAACCAGTTGCATACTATGTTGTTGAAACAAGAACAGCATCAATAAACCGTATTATGCAAGAATTCTCAATTAGTTTTAATCGAGCACAAACAATAATGAAATTACTTGAAAACTATCAAATAGTTTCTGAAAATTTAGGAACAAAAGCAAGAGAAGTATTAGTTAATTTAGAAGAATTAGAGGAAATAATAAAAAATCATGAGTAGAAAAAATAAAATAATATATGTATCAATACTAGCTTTTAATTGTTTATTTTCATTAATTCTTTTGATTTTTAATGTTTCAAATAATACAACTTCTCTAAAAACAACTTTTCTTTTTATATCAATTTTAATAGGTTTAGCAGTTTTATTATTTGTTAAAACTGAGAGTGAAGAAACAATTATTGAAGAATCAAATGATGAAGAAACGGAAAAAATAATAACTGAAAAAACTAAGAATGAATTTGTTGATTGGATAGCATTTATTTCTGTTGTTGTCTCTGTGTTTTTAATAATTACTTCATTCTTCTTTTTCTCTGCAAGAGTTGATGGAACATCAATGGAACCAACAATTAAAGAAAATAAACATGTATATATATTTACATTTGGATATACGGCTAAAAAAGAAGATGTTGTTGTCTATAAGCGAACTAGTGACTTAATAATTAAGCGAGTAGCAGCTGTTGAAGGCGATAAGTTATCAATAAAAGAAGAAGATTCAATGATGTATTTATATATTAATGATCAATTATATACAAATCATTATGGAGAAAAATATCAGTTAAGATTAAATGACGAACTAAGAAAAACGATCAATAGTAATAATAATAACTATGTATTGAAAAAGTACGAGGTTATTTTACTTGGCGATAATGAAAGTCGTTCAAGTGATAGCAGAAGTTTTGGAGTATTGTCAACAAAAAGAATAATTGGAAGAGCGTTAGGTGATTATAGTGGAAAAGAATAATCGTTATCAACAAATAAATTGGTATCCTGGACATATGTTTAAGTCTTTTAAAGAAATAAAAGAGAATCTTAAACTTATGGACATAATTTTTGTTCTAGTTGATGCAAGAATTCCTTTTTCAAGTATGAATCCAGAAATTCAAAAAGTACTTGGTAATAAGCCAACAATTATTTTATTCAATAAAATGGATTTAGCAGATAAAAGTAAACTGAAAAAATGGATTGAATATTACGAACAAAAAGGTTTTACTTGTTTAGAAATTGATGCTCAAAGTGGAAAAAATGTTAATCTTTTAAAAACAACTGCTGAAGAAGTTTTAAAAGAAAAAATTGAACGTGAACAAAATAAAGGATTAAAACAAAGAAGCATAAAAACAATGGTACTTGGTATTCCGAATGTTGGAAAATCAACCTTAATTAATACTCTTTCAAATAGAAAAAGTACTAGAACTGGTAATACACCAGGGGTTACAAGAAGCAAACAATGGGTTAAACTTGCAAATGGGTTTGATCTTTTAGACATGCCTGGTGTTTTATGGCCAAAGTTTGAAGATGAAACTGTTGGTTATAATTTAGCAGTAACAGGTGCAATTAAAGATAATATTTTACCACTTGATGATGTTACTCATCACGCAATACAATTTTTACAAACAAATTATCTTTCAAGACTTAAAGAAAGATATAGTGATGAAATTACAGAAAATAGTGAGTATGTTGAAGTTTTAGATATTATTGGAAAAAAGCGTGGCGCATTAATTAGTCGTGGAGATATTGATTATGATCGTGTTTATATGATTGTTTTAAACGACTTAAGAACAAAACAACTAGGAGAATTAACGTTTGATTTATTATGAGAGAATATGAAAATGATTTAATAAAAAAAGGAATAACTTATATTGCTGGTGTTGATGAAGCAGGAAGAGGACCAGTTGCTGGACCGGTCGTTGCTGCAGCAGTAATATTAAGAAATGATTTCCATTATGGATATATCAATGACTCAAAAAAAATGAGTGAGAAACAAAGAGAAAAAGCTTTTACTGACATAATTGAAAATGCAATTGCTTTTGGAGTTGGGATTATTGATGAGACAATAATTGATGAAATTAATATTTTAGAAGCAACTAAAAAAGCTATGACATTAGCAATTGAAAATCTGAAAGTTAAACCTGAATATGTTTTGATTGATGCAGTTAAATTAAACTGTAATTTCAAAACATTAAGTATTATAAAAGGTGATCAAAAATCAATTTCAATTGCTGCTGCCTCAGTAATCGCGAAAGTAACTAGAGATAGATTAATGAAAGAATACTCAATTCTCTATCCAAACTATGCATTTGAAAAACATAAAGGCTATTTAACAAAAATTCATAAAGAAAGAATTAAAGAATTTGGTCCATGTGCAATCCACAGAAAGACATTTGCACCAATTGATTCTTATTACCAAAAATGAAGCAATTATCATAAGAATTGCTTTTTTTAATCTTTAAAAAAGTAAATGAAAAAAACAATATATATTATATAGTATATAAATATATAATAAAAAACTATGATTTTTTTACTTGACAAAGATTTTTTAAAATATATAATTAATAAGGAAATGAGGTATATTAATGACTGAAAAACTAGTAATAGTGGAATCACCATCAAAAGCTAAAACAATTAATTCTTATTTAGGAAAAGAATATCAAGTTTTATCATCAGTTGGTCATATCCGCGATTTAGCTACTTCTGGTCCAGGTGGATTAGGATTAGATGTTAATAATAATTTTAAACCAGATTATCAAATTAGTAAGGGAAAGACTAAAGTAGTTAATGAGTTAAAAAAAGCTGCTAAAAACCGTGAAGTTTTAATTGCAACCGACCCTGACCGTGAAGGAGAAGCAATTGCTTGGCATATTGCAGATGTTTTAAATTTAGATATAGATCAAAAGAATCGAATTGTATTTACAGAAATTACAAAACCGGCAATATTAGGAGCAATTGATAAACCAAGAGAGATTGATATGGATTTAGTTCACTCACAAGAAGTAAGAAGAGCACTAGATCGTATTATTGGGTTTAAATTATCAACATTGTTACAAAAAAAGATAAAATCAAAATCTGCTGGACGTGTTCAAAGTGTAGCTTTAAAGTTAATTGTTGATTTAGAAAAAGAAATTCTTGCGTTTATTCCAGAAGAATACTATGAAATAGAAGCAGTTTTTGAAGAGTTTAAAGCTAATTATATAATAAAAGCAAATCAAAGAATTAAAAAAGATGAAGCAATGGAAATCGTTAAGAATTCAACGAATCCATTCGTTATTAAAGACATTGAAGTAAAAGAAACAAAACGTTCACCAAAACCACCTTTTACAACATCAACATTACAACAAGATGCAAATATTAACTTGAATTTAAGTGGTGCTAGAACAATGGCTTTAGCACAACAACTTTATGAAGGTATTGAAATTGATGGTGAAATAACAGGTTTAATTACATATATGCGTACTGATTCAACAAGATTATCAGATATCTTTATTAAAGATGCATTAAACGTAATAAAAGATAAATATGGTAATGATTATGTTGGTACTTACCATTATGAAAAAAAGGAAGGTAGTCAAGATGCCCATGAAGGTATTAGACCTACTTCACTAAAGTTAACTCCTAAAAAAATGGAACAATACTTAGATAAATATCAACATAGATTATATGAAAGAATCTATAATAGAGCACTTGCAAGTTTAATGAGTAACGCTATTTTTGAAAGAACAAAAGTTATTTTTGATGCTAACGGAAATCTATATGATGTTTCTGGTGTTCGTGAAGTGTTCAAAGGTTTCTTAGAAGTTTACGATGATCAAAAAACAAAAGATGTTATTCTACCTAAATTAAATGTTGGTGATAAGTTAAACGCTAGCGCAGTTAATCCAATTAGAAAAGAAACACAACCTAAATCAAGATATACAGAAGCAAGTTTAATTAAAGAAATGGAAAAATTAGGAATTGGGAGACCATCAACATATGCTCAAACAATTCAAACATTAAAATCAGCTGATAGAAATTATTTAACAGTTGAAAAGAAAAAACTAATACCAACTAAACAAGGAATATTAACTGTTGAACAATTAGATGAGTTTTTCAAAGATATTATTAATGTTAATTATACATCAGCAATGGAAGAAAACTTAGATAAGGTTTCTGAAGGTAAGGCAGATGATATTAAGTTATTAGCAGATTTTTATAACGCATTTATTCCAATGATTGATCACGCAAATATCAATATGAAGAAGATTGGACCAGAAGTTTTAGATGAAGCATGTCCTTTATGTGGACAACCATTAGTCTTAAGAAATGGTAAAAATGGTCCATTTATTGGATGTAGTAATTTTCCTACTTGTAGGTATACTAGAAATATCGAAAAAAATGAAAAAAATGAGGAAAATAACATAATTTAGATACAAAAAAGCAAAGTTAAAACAAAAAACTTTACTTTCAATATAAAAAGTGTTAATATAATTGTGCATCCGATAAACGGATGCTACTTATCCCCTATTAAGTGTACTCAAGTACACAATAGATCCCCTTATTTGACTCCTGAGACCTTTTCTTGGGAGTCTCTTTTTTTAAAAACTTTTTTATGGTATAATATTTCTAAATTGGAGGGATTCAAATGAGAACATATAAAGGTAGACCAATTACACTAGCAGCAAAAGAATTAAAAGTTAGTGATATAGCTCCTAATTTTAAAGCAGTAAATAAAGATTTGGAAGATGTAAGTTTAAGTGATTTTAAGAATAACTACATTGTTATAAACGTAGTTCCATCATTAGATACACCGGTATGTGACTTACAAACTAAAACTTTACACGAAGAAGTTATTAAAAGAGATGACTTGGATATCAAAGTGATTACAATTAGTAATGATCTTCCATATGCACAAGAAAGATGGTGCGAAGCTGTAGAATTAGAAGGTATAACAGTTTTAAGTGACTATCTATATAATGAATTTGGATTGAAATATGGAACACTTATTAATGAGTTAAAATTACTAGCAAGAAGTGTATTCGTATTAAATAACAAACGTGAAATAATCTATGATGAATATGCACAAGAAATTAATCAACACTTAGATTATGACAAATTATTAGACTTTATAAATAAAATGCCAAGTAAATGATATTAGCACTTGGCTTTTTTATTTTTTTAAGTTAAAATAAAAATAATATAAAACAAGAAGGAGATAAGTGATGTTAGAGATTAAAAATTTATCAAAGAGTTACGTTCCAGGAATTAAAGCATTAGATAATGTCAATGTGAATATTGCAAATGGTGAAATATTTGCATTTATTGGTCATAATGGAGCAGGAAAAACAACAGCAATTAAATCAATAGTAGGTATTCTTTCATTTGAAGAAGGAGAAATTCTTTTAGATGGAGTCAATATTAAAAATGCACCAATTGAATTCAAGAAAATGACTGCATATATTCCAGATAATCCAGAATTATATGATAATTTAACAGGAATTCAATATTTAAATTTTATAGCAAACATTTACAAATTAGATGTAGAAAAAAGAAATGATGATATTGTTAAATATTCAAGAGATTTTGAAATATATGAAGATTTAGGGAATTTAATAAGTTCTTATTCACATGGAATGAAACAAAAACTTGCATTAATTTCAGCATTTATTAGACATCCAAAACTTTTAATTTTAGATGAACCTTTTGTAGGTTTGGATCCAAACGCTACTTTTAAAATGAAGACTTTAATGAAAGAAATGGCAGATGCAGGTTCAATTATTTTCTTTTCAACTCACGTTTTAGAAGTCGCAGAGAAATTCTGTGATCACGTTGCAATTATAAAAAAAGGTAAAATAATGAAGATTGGAACAATGAATGAAGTTAAAGGAGATAAATCATTAGAAACTGTATTTATGGAGATGACTGATAGTGAGTAGATTTTTAAACCTAATAAAAATCAATCTAATTAATCAATTAGGTTTGAATAAACTATTTAGAAAGAAAAATAAAACTTCGATTATTGTTGGTTCATTGACTTTATTAATAGGACTATGTTTTATTTACTTTTTTATTGGATTTATGTTTTTTCAAGTTGTTCGACAACTAGGTGAAGATGTAGGACCAAGTGTTGTACTATCTGGAGGATTAATATCCGGTGGGATATTACTTTTAATGACAGTAGTAGTTAGAGCAAATGCATATTTATTTAGAGCAAAAGACTTTGATTTATTAGCATCCCTACCTATCCCAACAAGTTCAATTACGCTTGCCAAAATACTTTCATTTATAGTAACAACATATTTAACATTATCATTTACTTTTATTCCAATGATTGTTGTTTATGCGATTTATGTTCAAACAACATTCCTATATTGGATAACAGCAATTTTAGTTTTTTTACTATTACCATTACTGATTATTTCAATATTTAGTTTTGTATCATATTTATTTGCAACTTTACTATCAAGATTTAAATACAAAAATTTAATATCAATAATAGGATATTTAGCTTTCTTTTTAGGAATATTATTTTTGAATTTCCAAGGTGGAACTGATGATCAAACTGCGAATCTTTTTGTAGCTCTAGATAAACAAATAAAATATATTTATTACCCAGCATACATTGCTAAAGAAGCATTAACAACAGGAAGACTTATCTATCATCTATCCTTTATTGCACTAAGTGTTATTCCATTTATTATATTCATACATGTGACTGGAAAGTTTTATTTAAGAATTAATACAAGTCTTAGTACTACAAGAAATAGCACAAAATTCGATGAAAAAACAATTGATAAAAAACAAACTGGAATCATTAAATTACTAACTAAAATGGAGTTTAAAAAATTCTTTTCAATCCCAGTATATGTTATGAATACGTTAGGGAGTAAAGTAGCTGGAGTATTTTTAATGGGTTTAATGTATTTTCAACTTAGGTCACAATTAGGCACTATACAAACTGATATATTTGCTTTAATTATGTTTGCAATCACTATCTTTATGGGAACATTATCCCCAGCAACAGCTGTTACATTTAGTATTGAAGGTAAGAAATTATGGATTTTAAAAACTAGTCCAGCAACTGAAAAACAAATCTTTTTCTCTAAAGCTTTGGTTGATTTTATTCCATCAGTTGTTTTAGGATATATATCAGTCATTTTAATTATCATAATGATGCAACCAAGTATACTTATAAGTGTTTTAATGTTTGCAGTTTTAACCGCTTTATTAATACATACAGCAATATTAGGATTACTTATTAATCTTAAATTTCCTAAACTAGATTGGGACTTACCAATTAAAGCAGTTAAACAAAGCTTAAGTGTCTTTATTACAATGCTTATAGGAATGATTCTAATGGGAGCTTTAGTTGCGCTAACTTTTGTTTTAGGAAACGCGATTGATCTTGAAATAGGTCTTTTAATTGTTTTAGGAATAATAATAATTATTACAGTGTTAGAATATATATTATTAAGCACTATGGGAGTCAAATGGTATCAAAAAATAAAATCATAGAATATTAAACGGTATTTCGGGCTCTTAGTAATAAACTGGGGTATTGAGAAAATAGCCTTTGTAATAATCTGGGGTCTAATAACAAAAATCGCCAACCATTTATATATGGAAGTCGATTTTTTTTACACACTTATATATTATTATTCAGGTATTTTAAGAGCCACATCTTTATTAATAGAATAAATGATTCTAGCTCTTAATCTCTTAAAACTTTTAATCCCATTACTAGTCTTAATAATAGTCTTTATTCTAGAATTAGTACCTTCAATTGGACCATTAGATAATCTTCTGTTAGAATCAGATTTAATAAAGGAATTAATAATCTCATCTTTCCAATTAGAAAGTAATTTACCAAAAGATCTAATATCTTCTAACCTGTGATTACGATATTTAGTAATTAAATCAGATAATAATTCTTTAGCATCATCAAAATTAGTGTTTCTATTAAACTCACGATATTCTTCCTTGATTTTATAAACTTCAGTTAAATCATCATCAATGGATAAAAGAAAATCTTTAATAGAAGATTTATTAAGACTAATTCTAAACTTAGGAATAGAAATATAACCATTATAGATATTATCGTATTCTTTAGTAAAGAAATAATGAAACTTCTTTAACATATAATATTTATCATTCTTATAAGTTTTAAACTCAATATTACCAGCATATTTATTCATTACTTTAATACGATGCTTATTAACGATATCATTAATATGTTTAATAACATGAAAAGAATCAATAGCTATTAAAGCTTTAGGCATAACTTTAGATATAACGTCTTTATAAGGCTTCCACATATCAATAATAACTACTTTAACACTATCTAATTCAGTATGTTTAAGACTAGATAGATATTCTAATAGATATGATTTATGACGAGTTTTTAAAACATCAATTATTTTTTTTGTTTCAAAATCTAAGAATAGACAAGCATAAGGATGTTTAGTCCTTTTTGAAACATGAAATTCATCGATACATAAAAACTTAGGTAATATATTTCTATTTGGATCAACATAATCATCAAAAATATCAATAACAGTTTTAGTAGAAATGTTAAAGATAGTAGAAGCACTAGTAAATGTATTAGAAGGATTCTTTAAGTGTTCTAAAATAGATAGTTTGGTGTAATGACTAATTCTATCTTTCTTAATAGTAAAGGGATTAGATTCAAAGAAACGTTTTTTACATATTAAACATCGATATCTTCTACTACGATAAATAATATAAGATTTTCTATTTGTAGAAATACTATGAGTTATATTTTTATTTTGGTAGTCATGTGTAGTGGTAATTCCATTGCATAAAGGGCATGGAATAGTTTCTTTTTTAAGCTTAATATGAAAACTAACAATTCCATCAGTTGATACTGCATCAATAGATTCAATTTTATGACTTAAGTGTTCAATTTCTAATACTTTTATGATATTATCATACATGAAAATCCTCCTTGATTATTAAGTGTGCAAAACTATAATAACACAAGAAGGATTTTCTTTATTTATAACCCCAGATAATTACATAGGTATACAATGACCCCAGTTTATTTTTAATAACTGTATTTCGTAAGATTTACCGTTTTTCATTTTAAAGTGATTAGTAGATAATTTTGCTTTTAAAGATATAAATATGTTATAATAACCATTGAATCGGAGTTGATATTAATGGGATTTTTTAGTAAATTATTTGGGAAAAAACCAAAAAATGATAAGTATGAAATGGGTTTACATAAGACAAAAGAAAGACTAGGTAATTTGAAACAAGTTTTAGCACAATCATCAAAAATAGATGATAATTTGTTTGATGAATTAGAAGATATTTTTATTCAAGCAGATATGGGTGTTGATACTGTTCTTTATTTTATTAATGAATTGAAAAACGAAGTAAATAATAAAAAGATTGAAGATCCAAAAGAATTAGCTGAAATAATTGTTGATAAAATGTTTGAAATATATTTAAAAGGTGAATTAGTTCAAGTTGATCTTAACTACGATGAAAATGAAACAAACGTTTATTTATTCGTTGGAGTTAATGGTGTTGGTAAAACAACAACAATTGGAAAACTTGCTAAAAACTTTAAAGACCAAGGTAAAAAGGTTTTAATGGTTGCAGGAGATACATTTAGAGCAGGAGCAATAGAACAATTATCAATATGGGGAGAGAGAAGTAAAACCCCAGTTTTTAAAAAAGAAGCTGGTAGTGATCCATCCAGTGTTATTCATGATGCCCTTGTTAAAGCAAAAGCGGAGAAGTTTGATGTTGTTTTAGTGGATACTGCTGGTAGATTACAAACTAAAACTAATTTAATGGCTGAACTATCAAAAATGCGCCGTGTAATTGAAAAGAGCTTACCTAACGCCCCACAAGAAACATTATTAGTAGTTGATGCAACAACTGGACAAAATGGGATGAAACAAGCAGAAGTTTTTAAAGAAGCAACCGATGTTACAGGTGTTATATTAACAAAACTTGATGGAACCGCTAAAGGTGGGATTGTTCTTGCGATTAGACATGAATATGGAATTCCAATTAAATATGTTGGTTTAGGTGAAAAAATTGATGATTTAGTAATGTTTGATATTGAGTCATACATATATGGACTATTTAAGGAGTTCTTCTAATGAAGACATTAGAAAAAGCTGAATTATTAAATGAACTATTTTTAGCATATAAAGAACTATTTACTGATAAGCAAGTTGAATATTTTAATATGTACTATGAATATGATTATTCATATCAAGAAATAGCTGATCAATTTGGGATTAGCAGAAATGCTGTTTATGATCAATTAAAGAAAGTAGAAGATAGTCTTTATTTATATGAAGAAAAATTAGCACTTGTTTCATTAAGAAAAAAAAGAATTGAATTAATTAATAAGTATCTTGAAACAAACGATAAAGAAATTTTAAATGAAATTAAAAGGATGGATGAATAATGGAAAATAGTTTAAGTTCTAGATTGCAAATGGCAATGAGAAGAATAACTGGACGTGGAAAACTAAATGAATCTGATATTGATGAAATGATGCGTGAAGTTCGTCTTTCACTTTTAGAAGCCGATGTTAACTTTAAAGTTGTTAAGCAATTTACTGCAAATGTAAAAGAAAAAGCTATTGGAGAAAAGATTTTAAAAGGGTTAAATCCGGGTCAACAAGTTGTTAAAGTTGTTCATGATGAATTAAAGAGTATTATGGGAGAAGAAGCAGTTCCTTTAATGTTTGAAAATACTGGAATAACAACGTTTATGACAATTGGTTTACAAGGTTCAGGGAAAACAACCTCAATCGGTAAATTAGGTGTTTATTTAAGAAAAAATTATAAGAAAAAAGTGATGTTTATTGCAGCAGACGTTTATCGTCCAGCGGCAATTGAACAATTAATAACAATCGGTAAACAAATTGGAATTGAAGTTTATGATGAAGGTATTAAAGATGCCAGAAAAATTGTTAAAAATGGGTTAGAGTATGCTAAGAAAAATGGCTATGAAGTAGTTATTATCGATACAGCTGGTAGACTTCACATCGATGAAGAAATGATGCAAGAACTAGTTGATGTCAAAAAATTAGCTAATCCAACTGAAATATTATTAACTGTTGATGCGATGACTGGTCAAGATGCTGCTCAAATTGCTAAGAGTTTTCATGATCAATTAAATGCAACCGGTGCCATTCTAACAAAACTAGATGGTGATACTAGAGGTGGTGCTGCACTATCAATTAGAGAAGTATCGGGAATACCAATTAAGTTTATGTCTTCTGGAGAGAAGATGGATACTTTTGAACCTTTCCACCCAGAAAGAATGGCATCACGTATTTTAGGTATGGGTGATGTTTTAACATTAATTGAAAAAGCTACTGAAGCAATCGATGAAGATGAAGCTAAAAACATGATGGAAAGAATGATGAGCGATAAGTTTAATTATTATGATCTTTTAAAACAGTTTAAAATGATTAAACGTATGGGTTCAATTTCAAAAATTCTAGGATTTATTCCTGGAATGGGTAATATAAAAAAAGCAGCAAGTCAAATCGATGATAAACAGTTTGATAAAATGGCAATTATCATAAGTTCAATGACAGAAGCAGAAAAGAAAAATCCCGAATTAATTGATAAAGCATCAAGTAGAAGACAAAGAATTGCTAAAGGTGCAGGTGTTAGTGTTAGTGATGTTAATAATTTAAGACAAGCGTTAGAAGCTCAAAAGAAAATGGTTAAAACTATGTCTAATATGAGTGAAGATGATTTAAAGAGATTAGAAAAAGATCCAAGTGCATTAATGAAGAATGCCCCACAACGTACCAATAAAGGTAAAGGTAAGGGAAAAGGAAACTTTAGATTCTAATAATAAAGATAAGACTGTAAAAAGTTTTATCTTTTTTTCTTTTATTGACACAGAAATAAAATCTTGATATACTATTATCGTTAATACAGATAATACAGATGGTACAAACATAACAGAAGGGAGAAATCATGTGAAATTAGAAAATAATAAAGTTGATATCTATATTCAAATAAAAGAACATTATCAAAAACTAATTGAAATTGGGGCTTTAACTAATGGTGAGGCACTACCTAGTTTAAGAAAGATTGCTTTTGATTTAGGTGTTAATCCTAATACAGTTGATAAAGCTTTTAGGTTATTAGAAAGTGAAGGGTATATTGAAATTTTTCCTAAGAAAGGTGCTTTTGTAAAACAAGATTTAAAAATTGATAAATCAAAAAAGTTTCTTGAATTAAAAAGAATCTTGAATGAATTAAAAGATGAATATAAAAAAGAAGAGTTAATGAAAAAAATTGATGAAATTGTGAGGGGATTATATGATTGAGATTAAGAATTTAAATAAATCATTTGGAAGTAAACATGTAATTAAAAACATGAATCTTAAACTTGAAAAAGGAACAATTTTTGGACTTATCGGAATAAATGGAGCAGGTAAATCAACACTTCTTAGATTATTATCTGGCGTTTTAAACCCAGATAGTGGAGAGATTTTTGTCGATGAAAAACTAATTAATGAAGAAAGTAAAAAGAAAATCTTTTATTTATCAGATAACCCACCATACACTTCATTAACAAAATTAGTTGATATTAAAGAGCTTTATGAAACATTCTATGATTTTGATAATCAAATATTTGAAGAGATTATTGAAATCTTTAAACTTCCAATCAATGAACCCATTTCAAAATTTTCTAAAGGAATGAGAAGACAAGGTTATATCGCACTAGCGTTTGCTACTAAAGCCAGCTATCTTTTATTCGATGAAGTCTTTGATGGTCTTGATCCACAAGCAAGATTAAAGTTTAAACAATTTATGATTAATAATATTAACTCTGAACAAATCATCATTATAACAAGTCACTCTTTAAGAGAACTAGAAGATATCTGTGATACATTCGGAATGATTGATGGTGGATATTTTAAACGTTATGGTCAAATTGATTTTGAACTTAATAAATTAAAGAAATATCAGATTGTTTTAAAAGAACTTGAAAAAGATGTTTTTATCAAACAACTTAAATGTTTATTTAAGAAACAAGAAGGAAGAGTTTTAACAATTATTACGGAAGAACTAACTGAAGATATTAATAACTATTTAGATAAAAATAATTATTTAGTAATTGATGAACTATCAATATCATTTGAAGAATATTTTATAGTTACACAGGAGGAAAATAAGAAATGAAAAAATATTTTAAATATTTATTTAAAACAAATATCCTCCAAACAGTAATTCTAACAGTTTTACCGACAATGCTTTTTGTTGCTATATTGGCCGGAACAGGAATGTATAGTAGTGACTATGTTCAATTTGGACTTCAAATCCCGTATATCATTACAGTTGGTGTAGTCTTAGCATTTATAGTTGCAGCATTAGTATTCATATTTAGGTTTGCAAAGTTTAAAAACAAACAACAAGTTGACTTATATTATTCGTTACCACTTAATAAAGAAAAAATTATTAAAACAAATATTTATTTTGGATTAATCCAAATAGCTATTGCTGTGACTGTAATGTTTTTCTTTGGTATTTTAGTTCATTCAATTAAAACGGATTTTCAATATGCGTGGGGATATTTAATACTGGTTTACCTTGTAACATTATTATTTGTTGGAATAATGTATTCAATAAGTTTATTTATTTTGTTTAGAGCTAATAGTGTTATTGATGGAATAATTTTTATTATTGGTTGGTTTTTAGTTTTAGTATTGCTTGGACAACTTCTTTCAGAAATAACAAATGATATTACATATAGTAATGCGTTTGTTCCACTTTATGCAATGGATAGAATGATTACGAACTTTTATTATAAAGCAGCCGAACAGTCAATTGAGTATAAAATGAATACGGGTATAATCATTAATTTAGTCTGGGTATTTATGTTAACAGCTTTATCATTAACGTATGGAATTCTAAATTTACAAAATGAGAAAACAGAATTAATTGGAACAGAAAGTAATAGTCTCTTTGGATATAAAACATTAATACCACTTGGAACATTTCTTATAACAAGCAATATGATTAATGATTTCCAAAATAGTGAAAATATCATTTATTTAATAATAATTGTAATATTTGCCTTTATTCTTTATGCAATATATCGAAAAGGTTTCAAAATAAAAAAATATGACATACTAGCATTACTTATTGCAATCGCACTAGGTTCTATAGTAGGTGTCATAGTTTAGGAGGAATTATGGAGAAAAAAGCATTAATAAAACTAGAAGGAGTTTCAAAGTACTATAAGACACAAACAGGTGTTTCAGAAGGAATGAGAAACATCAATTTAGAATTTAATCTAAATGAGTTTGTAGCAATAACAGGGGAATCAGGATCAGGGAAAACAACGTTATTAAACGTAATAAGTGGATTAGATTCATATGAAGATGGAGAACTATATATCAATGGATTAGAAACATCACATTTTACTGTTAAAGACTTTGAAGAGTTAAGAGCCAAGAATATTGGATTTGTCTTTCAAAACTATAACGTAATTGATTCATATACAGTTTATCAAAATGTTGTAATAGCATTAGAAGCACAAGGATATGATCCGAAAAAGAAGAAAGCAAGAGCATTAGAACTAATTGAAAAAGTTGGCTTATTAAGTCATAAAAATCAAAAGACAGCTAAACTCTCTGGTGGACAGAAACAAAGAGTTGTAATAGCAAGAGCCTTAGCTAAAAACGCACCCATAATCTTAGCAGATGAACCAACAGGAAACTTAGATAGTAAATCTGGAAGAGAAATAATGGAGTTATTAAAAGAAATATCAAAAGATAAATTAATCATTTTAGTAACCCATAACTATGAAGAAGCAAAGAACTATATAACAAGAAATATCGTAATGAGTGATGGTAATGTTAAAGAAGATAAAGTTTTAGTCAAAGAAAAAAGCAATTACCATAGTGAAGAAAATCAAGATAATGTTAAAACATCAACAATTAAAAAAGCATCCCAAGTTGCATTAAGAAATATAATTTCAATGCCAAAGCGAACAATTTTTTCTTGTATTGTTATGATGATAACTATTTCAATGTTTATTTTCTTTTATTCAACGTTAATGAAGAACTATGTTAATGAAGCACTAAATATTGCGAGTGAATTTACTGTTTATGTTCAAAGTCGTGAAAACGAAGTTTTAACTAAAGAGGAAATTAATGAAATAAAGAATAAATATGCTAATAATGAAACGTTGATTACACCATCATTGTATGAAAATATTATCTTTAATGATGGGATTAATAGATATACAATAAGTGATTCTACAATTCTTCTAGATAAAGAATATAAAGGAAGTGCTCCTAAAAATCAAGATGAGGTAGTTGTTTCACAAAGATATAGAAATAACGAACCAACATATAAAATAGGTGATACGATTAAACTTTTTTATTCAGCAGATTCTAAAGACTATAAAATAGTTGGTATTCTTGAAGATAACTTCAGAAATATATCAAAAATATATGTATATAATTCCATTCTATACGATGCAGATTATCAACCAACTGATTTTGTTAAAAGTATTTTAAATCAATATTCGAATAAAGAAGAAACTTTTCAAATAAGTGAATTAGCAATTAAAGGAAATGACAGACAATCTATAGTGCTTGCAAGTGAAAAACTGATTAATGATGGATATCGTGTTATTGACAGATATTTGATTTTAGAAAATCAAATGAAATTTGTTAAAGGAACAGTAATTTTCTTTATGGCAATTCTAGTATTAGCAATTACTTCAATCATATTCTTATTAACATATCATGTTCAAAAAAATATGATGGAAAGCAGAAAAAAAGATTTTGCAGTATATAGATCAATAGGAATAAGTGAGAAAGAAGTAGGAATTATTCTCTTATTCGAACAATTTATGATTGCTGTAATATCAACAATTTTGACATTTATTCTTTTGAATATTTTAAGTGGACAATTTTTAGTAGTAAGAAACATAACAAGAAATATAACAACCGTTGATTACATAATTATTTCTTTAGCATTTGTTTTATTAACATTAAGACAAGGATTCAAATTCAACAGAAAAATCTTTAATGTTACCGTTATTGAATCTTTAAAGGAGGACTTCTAATGATTAAATTAATAGATATTGATAAATATTTTAATAAAGGAAAACAAAATAGTATTCATGTTATAAATCATACAAGTCTTGATTTACCAAAAAAAGGATTAATAACATTATTAGGTAAATCAGGAAGTGGAAAATCTACCCTACTTAATGTTATTGGTGGACTTGATAAAGCAAATGGAACAATTATTTTTGATGATCTTGAAATAAAAAAATATCAAAACAGCACATGGGATAAACTAAGAGCAGAACGAATTGGGTTTATTTTTCAAAACTATCATTTATTAGAAAACAAAACAGTTTATGACAATTTAAAGATTGTTTTAAACATGATAGGAATTAATGATAAAGAAGAATTAGAGTATCGAATTAACTATGCCTTAAATGCAGTTGGAATGTTTAGATATCGTAAAAAGCTTGCTAGTGATTTATCTGGAGGGCAAAAACAAAGAGTTGGGATAGCAAGAGCAATCGTTAAAAATCCAGAGGTTATTATAGCAGATGAACCAACTGGTAACCTAGATACTAAGAATAGTAATGATGTCTTAAGAATTTTACGAAAGCTAGCTGATGAAAAATTAGTTGTTTTAGTAACTCATGAAGAAGAATTAGCATATAAATATTCTGATCGAGTAATCTCACTTACTGACGGTGTTGTATCAAATGATGTTAAAAACAATAGTAATTTATCAAAAAGTAGTGATGATGATTCAAATATTTATTTGAAGGATTTAAATAATATCAATATTGAAAACACAAAATTATATAGTAATGATGATTTAAGTAAACTTGATCTGACAATTGTTAAAATTGGCGGAACATATTATCTTGAAAGTAATGAAAATATTCGTGTTGAAATAATTGATAGAAAATCAAAAATCAAATTAGTTAATGATTCTAAAGAAAATTATGATGCAAATAATATTAATAATCATGAAATTAACTTTTCATTAGATGAACTTGAAAAAGTTAAAACTAAGAGAACTAAAAAAAGAACTTTAACGTTTAAAGAATCAATAATTGAAGCCTTAAGAAAAATCTTTAGAGTTGGAAATAAAGGTAAAATCCAATTATTAACATTAATCTTACTCGGAGCAATGTTTAGCCTTTCAGTTTTTATGTTAGTATCAAGTCTAACACTAGACAAAAGTAAACTATACACGGATAAAAATTTATACGTTATTGAAAGTCCTTCTGTTGATATGAAGAATTTGGCAGATGATGAAAATATCGTTCTTTACTATGATGTAAGAAGTTTTTCTTGGAAAGTATATTCAAATGCTCCAGGTGCATTTAAATCATTTAGTATTACAAATACAGCACTTCCATTAGACGGGATTCAAGAGAATGATTTAGTTAGAGGAAGAATGCCAAACAATCAATATGAAATACTAATTGATGAAACAATACTTGATAAAACTTATAGTAATGTAATTGAATATAATAGTATTGGAATCTATAAATCAACAGATCTTCTAAATCAAAGAATTGTATTTAATAATAATCAAGAATTAATAATAGTAGGAACTGTTAAAACAGGAAATAAAGCCTTATACATTAATAAAACAATCCTTAGAAATCTTAACTCATTATTTACATATGATAGAATAATTGGAAATTCTGTTGCTATATTTGATCAAAAAAAGCTTACAGAAGGAGAAATGCCTAAAAAAAGTATCGATAGAAAAACATACGAAGTCATTATTAATAAAAATGATTTTGGTGGTAGCGATAATAGTCAATACCAATTAGGTGATGAATTCATTGATTTAAATTTGAATCAATTAGGAAATAAGGAATTAAAGTTTATAGTTTCTGGTTTTTATGAAGAAGAACCATCTCAAAACTATCAAACAAGTGTATATTTAAATGATGATGATTACTATAATATTTTATATCGAGATCATTTTGATATCTTCGGGTCAAGATCAGATTTAAATATTTATTCAATAGATGGAACAATTAATAATCAAAATGATTATAAAAACAAGTATCAAGATGAATTAGATTCACTAATTAAAAAACAAAAAGAACAAATTGCGGGATCTCTTGTTCAAATGATAATAGCAATCGCACTATCTGCACTAATGTTCTATTTCTTTGTTAGATCATCTTTTATAAGAAGAATTAAAGAATTAAGTATTTTAAGATCCCTAGGCGTTAATAAAAAAGAAGTCTATACTTTATATGCTCTAGAGTATATAATAGTAACTAGCGTTTCATCATTAATAGGAGTTTTAATAGGAAGCTTAATAGCAAACTCAGTAGGAAGATCATTCTTAAATGAAGTATTCGATATTAGGTTTACTTGGATTGGATTATTAGTAGCAATTATTGGAGTTTATGTTGTTAATGTTTTATTAGCACTTCTTCCAGTCTTTGGACTAATGAGAAAAACTCCAGCCGAAATGCTAACAAATTACGATATTTAGAAGTGAAAGAAGGATATTATGTTAGAGATTTTAAAGTATATTATTTTAGGAATTATCCAAGGTGTAACTGAAGTTTTTCCAGTATCAAGTAGTGGACATTTAACAATTTTTAGTCATGTTTTTAGAACATTTGACCCAAGTGTTTTAACAGTATTTTTAATGATTACTAATTTAGGGTCATTTATAGCGTTATTGTTCTTCTTTAGAAAAGATGTTATTGTACTAATTAAAAGCTTTTTCACATTCTTATTTAATAAAGAAAAAAGAAATGATCCAGCAGTTAAAGAAGATTTTGTATATACTTGGAAATTAGTAGTTGCTGTTATTCCAATTGGAATTGCAGGATTACTCCTAGAAAAATATTTACCAACAAGTCTACTTGCAGTAGGTTTAGCATTATTAATAACTGGTGTTTTATTATTTATTGTTTATACACTTAGAAATAAAAAATTTGAAGCAGAGTTAACTTGGAAAAATGCAATAATCATTGGACTTTTCCAAACAACAGCAATAATGCCGGGAATTTCAAGAAGTGGTATTACTTTAATTGGAGGATTATCACAAAAAGTTGAAATAAAGAAAGTTCTTAAATTTTCATTTTTATCCTATTTAATCATTTCTGTTCCAGTTTCAATTAAAGGAATTGCTGATGCATTTTCAAAAAGTGAATCAATAAATGTTCTTGGATACTTCTTAGCGTTTGTAGCAAGCTTTCTAGCAACATACATAACAGTTAAAATATTATATAAATCAGTCAAAGTTAAGAATTTAGTATATTTTGCAATCTATTGTTTATTAATGGGTGGATTTGCAATTATTTATCATTTTGTTAGATGAACAAAAAAATATTAGTATATTAGAGATGTAAAAAAAGCTGAAAAACCCAAAAAGGATCATTCTTTATAAAAAAAATTGACAAAAACCCTGTTTTTTTATATAATAAAATAAAAAAGGGGTTGATTTAATGTTTAAATTGCAAAAAAATCATTAATAATTGTTTTATTCTTCCTTTTAAGCTTTACACTTGGGAATGTTGGTGTTAAAGCAGCTTATAAAAGTGATGAACTAAGTTCGAAACAGTTGAAGGAAGGTTACAAATCTGTTATAAATGTTGAAGAAAAAAATATGGAGTCTACAAAAGGTAATTGGAATACTAATCATTTCAAGCCGACAAAAAAAGGGGCTTATAATATTTATACAAGAGGTAGTAGTGATACAGTTGGCTTATTGTATGAAAAAGAGAATACTTTATTCATTTATAGACATATGCTTAGAAAAAGCGATGATGATAGTGGTGAAGGCAGAAACTTTAGGATTGAGTATGATCTAGATAAAAATGAGGATTATGTTATAGGCAGTGCATTATATGGAAATAACACAGGAAACTATAAACTTGTTGTTGAAGAAAATTTAGATTCAGCCTATGCACCAAATGGTGGTATGTGGAAGCAAGATAGTAGATATTTTACTGATGATGCTTCTAATGTTGAAAAAAGATTTTATACTGTAAGACAAGTTGCATTTTATTATAGTATTCTAGATGAAATGATATTTTCTAAAGTTGCGAAATTAAAGGGAAATGGAAGTACAATTAAAGAAATAAAAGACTTTTTGGTTACCGCACTCTCAATAGTTAGTTTTTTTGATGAAACACAATTATCAGGTGTATTATCAATGATTTTAGATAGTGATTTATTTGAAATTCCAACACCAGAAGATTATATTGTTAAACTTACAGAGGTCCAAAAAAAGATACGAGAAGCTACTGATGCTACTCCTGAACCTGGCGAAGACTATTTTAAAATAACATTTAAGAATCCAATGATCGAATATACTAGCAAAACAAGTAAAGTTAATGTTTTTCTAAGTGCTGTTTTTTTCTTACCAGCATTAATAGGTGGAATGGAATCGTTTCCGGTTAAAATACCTGGTAATTCACATGGGTTTACAAAATGGGAAAATAGTAATGTTACAGGATTAATATTACAAAGGGGTGAAATGACTCTATATTGAGGTGAAATATGAAAAAAATAAAACTAACAATTCTAATTTCAGTTATTGTAATAGGTTTACTAGCACTTCTAACTGTAATTGTTAATAAAAGCACTAGAGATACTAGAGAAAATAACTATAATTCGAAAGTAAATAAAATAGTTGAATCACTATGTTTTTTTGCTGTGGATTTAGAAATAAAAGAGATTACTATTTATGAAGGAAAAAATAATGCCTTTATATACTACGAGTATTCGCTAAGAGAGTATGTAGTAGAACCTGAGACAAACGATGTAGTATTAGGTGATAAAATTGTTACGACATATAAGATTAATGTGTTTGATAGAAATGTTACATTAGAAGAAGATAATAAAGAAAGACAAAAAACTTTATGGGAAGAATATCTTGAAGTAAAAGATAACCCAAAATACAAAAAAACGTATTCAAAGCAAGAAGTTGATAATTTAGTATCATTATATTCGAAAAATGGAACTATAAAATAAACTAAGTTCAATAAATAAAGGAAATGATGAAGATCATTTCCTTTTTTAACAAATATATATTATCATATAACGTATAATTTGATTTCAAGAATAAAAAATATGTCAAAAGATAATAAAAATATAGTATAATGGAAATAATAAAAAACAAAATGAAAATGAGGGATAAAATGGAAAAAAAGCCATTAATAAAACTAGAAGGAGTATCAAAGTTTTATAAAACACAAACAGGTGTTTCAGAAGGAATGAGAAACATCAATTTAGAATTTAATCTAAATGAGTTTGTAGCAATAACAGGGGAATCAGGATCAGGGAAAACAACGTTATTAAACGTAATAAGTGGATTAGATTCATATGAAGATGGAGAGTTATATATTAACGGATTAGAAACATCTCATTTTACTGTTAAAGACTTTGAAGAATTAAGAGCCAAGAATATTGGATTTGTCTTTCAAAACTATAACGTAATTGATTCATATACAGTTTATCAAAATGTTGTAATAGCATTAGAAGCACAAGGCTATGATCCAAAAAAGAAGAAAGCAAGAGCATTAGAACTAATCGAAAAAGTAGGATTATTAAGCCATAAGAATCAAAAGACAGCAAAACTATCTGGTGGACAAAAGCAAAGAGTTGTAATAGCAAGAGCATTAGCTAAAAACGCACCCATAATCTTAGCCGATGAACCAACAGGAAACTTAGATAGTAAATCTGGAAGAGAAATAATGGAGTTATTAAAAGAAATATCAAAAGATAAATTAATTATTTTAGTAACACATAACTATGAAGAAGCAAAGAACTATATAACAAGAAATATCATAATGAGTGATGGTAATGTTAAAGAAGATAAAGTTTTAGTTAAAAATGAAAAACTAAATGAAGTTGTTGATGATGAAAATAATAATAAAACAAGTAGTATTAGAAAATCATTTGATATTGCCGCTAGAAATGTTTTATCAAAGCCTAAAAAGACCATTTTCACATTTATCTTAGCTGTATTTTCATTACTTGCAGTAATATTTACTTATTACGGAATTTCTAGTTCAATAAAACTTAGTATTGGAGATTATTCGTATGATCCAACTATAACCTATATTCAAAAACGTGATGATAAGGAATTTACAAAAAGCGAGCTTGAGGAAATTAGAAAAAAATTTGAAAATAAAGATTTAAAAGTTACATATGGTGTATTTAGTAAAGAAAGTTCAGCAGATTTTAGAATGGAGTATTCACGAATGGGATTTGTTGCTCAACCACTTAATGGTTTATTTGCTAAAGAAATAGAAGGTAGATTACCGGTAAAAGAAAATGAAGTTATGCTTAGTGGGAACTATAAATACTCTGATGAATATGAAAATATATATATTGATTTAGCTGACCCTGAAGACAGAGAAAAAACGATTAAAAGATTTAAAGTTGTTGGTAGAGTTTTAGAAAACAGTATGGATTACAACTACAGACAAGTAATCTATTTTAGTGATATGTTTATTTTTGATGAGAATAATCAAGTTAATCCGATAATAAAACAATATTTTACAAATGTTAATGATACCAATAAAGAAATAGCATTTTATGGAATTGATAGAACTGAAATAAAGCATTTAATAAGAAAACTTGATAAAGATATTTATAACATATATGATCCGTATTCAATTGATGAAGCAGAAAATGCAATAACTGATTTGGTTGGAAATATAATAGTCTTTATCATTATGTTTATTATTGTTTTGATAATCTTTTTACTTGTGTATGTAATTCAAAAAAATATGATGATGTCACAAAGAAAAGATTATGCGGTTTATCGTTCTATTGGTATTAATGAAAAAGAAGTTAAATATGCAATTCTTCTTGAACAAGCAATAATTTCTTTAACAGCTACAATTCTTGTTCTAATATCACTTTCAATAACTTCAATATTTGTTAGAAGTGTTAGACTAGCATCAAGAAATGTAGGATTTGGTGGTTATGTTTTTATAGCAGCAATTTTTATATATTTCTCACTTAGACAAGGTGCTAAGTTTAACAGACAAATATTTAATAAAACAGTAATTGGCGCACTTAAGGAGGAAGAATAATGATAAAATTAATTAATGTTGATAAATATTTCAACAAAGGTAAACAAAATAGTATCCATGTAATAAATAATACTTCATTAGAACTTCCTGAAAAAGGTTTAGTTACATTGCTTGGATCTTCTGGTTCAGGTAAATCAACATTATTAAATGTTATTGGTGGACTAGATAAAGCGCAAGGAACAATTATATTTAATGATATAACAATAAATAAATATAAGAGTAGTATATGGGACCAAATAAGAGCAGAAAAAATTGGATTTATATTTCAAAACTATCATTTACTAGAAACTCAAACTATTTATGAAAATATTGCTGATTCGTTAAGAATGATTGGAATAACTGATAAAGATGAAATTGAGTATCGTGTTAATTACGTTTTAAATGCTGTTGGTATGTTAAGATTTAAAAAGAAACTTGCAAGTGATTTATCAGGTGGACAAAAACAAAGAGTTGCAATAGCAAGAGCAATCGTTAAAAATCCGGATGTTATTATTGCTGATGAACCAACAGGAAACTTAGATAGTAAAAATAGTATTGATGTTTTAAAAATAATTAAAGAAATATCAAAAGAAAAACTAGTAGTTTTAGTTACACACAATGTTGAACTTGCCAATCATTATTCGGATAGAATAATTAATATTACTGATGGAAGTGTTCAAAGCGATGTTGAAAATTCATCTGGAAAAACACATATAAATCAAACTGATGATAATATTTATTTGCAAGATTATAAAAAGAATCAATATGATAATATCGATATATATAGTAACGAAGATGTTAATGATTTTGGTTTGATTATTATTAAAGAAAATGGGAAATATTATATAAAATCTAAAAATAATGTTAAATTAGAGGTATTAGATAATTCATCTAGAATTAAGGTTATTGATAGAAAACGAGAAGATGTTTTAAAAGAAGAATTAGAAAAAGTTAATTTTTCGATTGATGAATTAAGCAAACATGAAACAAAGAGAACAAAAGCAAGATTTTTCTCAATTACTGATTCAATAAAAATTGGTTTTAATAAACTAAGAAAAAAAGGTTTCAAAAGATTTGTTAAAATAACAATGTTATTGTTAATAGGAATGATGTTTTCATTGGGGGTTAATTTACTAATCAATGGTTTAATTGTTGACAAATCTAAAATCACTGTAGATAAAAATGTTTATACAACGAATAATAATTTTGATTATCAAAGACCAAATAACTATAAAGGAGTTACAGAGTATTTAGATAGTGATGACTTTATTGTTTACAAAAAATTTGATTATATTTATATAGGAATTGGAAATAATCGCTATAATCGTGTTCAACTTAATGTTCTTCCTTCAGAAATTTTAAAAGATAAAATAAAAATGTATGATGAAAATAAAATTTATATTGATTCATCAGCTCTTAAAGGAACAACGGCAGAACAAGCTCAGTATAAATCATTAGGGATATATAAGAAACAAGATTTAATTGGGAAGAAACTTAGATTTAACATTCATGAAAAAAATAATTACTTCCAGGATATACCTAAAGAATATACTATTAATGAAATTGTTGATTTGGGAACAAAATCAATTTACCTACCACGAGAGATTATTAATAAAGAATCCGGTGATTTAGAAAACTATTACGAAATAAATGAAGTGGCTATTTATGATTCTACAAAAGTGACAATAACAATTGGTAATGTTCCTACAAAAGTATTAGATAAAAAAATACCAATAATAGTAAATGAACGATATCAGAAAAAAGATGAGGAAAATATAAATAACGGTAAATATCTCTATGAACTCGGAGATAGTACAACACGTATTGCTGAGTTTTCCTCATTATATGGTTATTCATTTGAAATAGTAGGATTTTTTGAGAATCCAAGTGGAAGTTATAATAACAATATTTATGTTGCAGAGGAGTCATATCAGAATTTATATTTTATAGTTACTAGTGGTAGATCATTTGCATCTGATGCGATATATTCTAAAACTGGGAAAGCAATTGATGATATATATATTAAAAATCAATATGATGAGCAACTAAAAAGTCTTGAGTTAGAAAAAGGTGAATTTATCAATGGTTCACTGATATGGTTAGCAATTATAGTAGTAATTACATTAATTATGTTTTATTTCTTTGTTAGATCTTCATTAACAGAAAGAATGAAAGAGATTAGTATATTAAGAGCTTTAGGTGTTAAAAAACGTGAAGTAAGAAGTATTTTTATTGTTGAATATGCGGTATTAACAACATTTTCATCATTAATAGGAGTAGTATTCGTTGCCGTTATTCTAAGATCAGTTTATAATTCATCGATGGGAGATTTATTAGATTATAATGCAACTCCACTTGGAATATTAGCAAGTATTGCTGGAATATATGCATTAAATATTTTAATAGCTTTAATACCTGTTAATTTATTCTTAAGAAAAACTCCAGCACAAATGCTAACAAATTATGATATTTAGATATAAAGTCCTCTTTTTTGAGGACTTTATAATTATTAACAGTTAATGTGGAAAAAATAATTATCATAATATGATAAAATAAGAGTGTTGAGAGGGTGGTAAAATGAAGAAATTAATCTTAATTGATGGAAATTCAATTCTATTTAGAGCATATTATGCAACAGCATATCCAGGAGCGACTTTAATGCAAACAAGTAAAGGTGAATATACTAATGCTTTATTTGCGTTTGTAAATATGTTTACAAAGATAGTTACAAATGGAGAAGAAAATGTATTAGTAGCTTTTGATACAAGTGAACCAACATTTAGACATCTATCTTATGATGAATATAAAGCAGGAAGAAAAGAAATGCCTGCTGAACTTGCCGAACAAATTCCAAGAGTTTATGAATACGTAAGACTAATGGGAATAAAAGCATATTGCAAGGGTGGATATGAAGCTGATGATATTATTGGTATTTATGCTACCGAGGCTAGCTCAAAAGGTATTAAAGTTGATATATATTCTAGTGATCGTGATTTACTTCAATTAGTAAGTGATAATGTGACAGTAAATTTATTAAAAAAAGGTATGCAAGAAGTCTCTTCATATACACCTAAAACACTTTTTGATGAGTTTGAATTAACACATAATCAAATTATTGATTTAAAATCGCTAATGGGTGATTCATCTGATAATATTCCAGGTGTTCCAGGTGTAGGGCCAAAAACAGCAACTACTCTATTAAAACAATATGAAACACTTGAAAACATTTATGAACACATCGATGATATTAAAGGAAAAGTTAAGGAAAACTTAATTAATAATAAAGAATTAGCATTCATGAGTAAAAAGTTAGTTACTATTATGACAACTGGAAATCTTGATTATACACTAGATGAAATAAAACGAGAAGAAACAAATTATCCAGAACTAGTTTCTTTTTTACAAAAATATGAATTACATAGTTTAGTAAAACAACTTGAACAACCAACAGTTAAAGTTGAATGGGATTATAATGTTATAGAAACTGAAGAACAATTGAAGACTATTTTAAAGGATAATGCAGCAATTCATTTTGAATTTAGCGAAGAAAATTATCATTTAGCAGATATTTGGGGAATTGGATATTTTGATGGAGAAAAAAGTTTTTTCATTGATAAAGAACTATTAAAAACTAATACACTAAAAGATTATTTAAAGTCAAACAAAATAAGAAAACAAACATATGATTTTAAAGCAGCAAAAGTAAATCTATTATGGAAAGACCTTGATTTTAATAATTGCAGTTTTGATCTTTTATTAGCAGCATATTTAATTGATTCTCACTACGGAAAAGAAGAATTTAAATATATTGTTTCAAAATTTAATTACGATGATGTTGAGTATGATGATTTAGTTTATGGTAAAGGTGCTAAAAAAGGTTTACCAGAAGAAAAATCAGTTTATCAAAAACACATTGTTAGTAAAGCAAGAGCAATCTATCTTCTAAGAGAAAAACTAATTACTGAATTAAAAAATGAAAATCAATTATATTTATTAGAAGAACTAGAAATACCATTATCAAATGTATTAGCAAAAATGGAATTTCAAGGGATATTAGTTTCAAAAGAAGAACTACATAAACAAAAAATTACACTAGAAGAACGAATTAATAATCTTACGAATGAGATTATAACTTTAGCAGGAAAAGATTTTAATATAGCATCACCTAAGCAATTAGGCGAAGTATTATTTGAAGATTTAAACTTGCCACATGCTAAAAAGAATAAAACGGGATATTCAACAAATGCGGATGTTTTATTAAAGTTAAAGAATGATCATCCAATTATTCCATTAATAATTGAATTTAGAGAATTAAACAAACTATATACAACATATATAGTAGGATTAGAAGGTGTTATATTCGAAGATGGGAAGATTCACACAATTTATAAACAAGCACTAACAACAACCGGAAGACTATCTTCTGTTGATCCAAATCTTCAAAATATTCCAACAAGAACTGAAGAAGGAAGACAAATAAGAAAAGTTTTTGTTGCTAGTGAAAACAAATATTTCTTAGGCTCAGACTACTCACAAATTGAATTAAGAATCTTAGCTGATATGGCAGATGTTAAAGCTTTACAAGAAGCATTTAATAATAAGCGTGATATTCATAGTGAAACAGCTAAAGCAGTCTTTGATATTGATGGCGATGTTAAATCAGAACAAAGAAGAGCAGCTAAAGCTGTAAACTTTGGGATTATTTATGGTATTGGTGCATGGAGTTTATCAGAAGATTTAAATATTACTCCAAAGGAAGCCCAAAACTTTATTGATAAGTATTTAGGTGTTTATCCTGAAATCAAGAAATATATGGAAGATATTGTTGAATTTGCTACAAAAAATGGTTATGTAGAAACATTAGTTAAAAGAAGAAGATATATTCCAGAATTAAAATCAACAGTCTTCATGCAACGTGAATTTGGAAAGAGAACATCATTAAATGCGCCAATTCAAGGAACAGCTGCTGATATTATTAAGATTGCAATGATTGATTTAGATAAATATCTGGAACAAAATAACAAAGAAAGTAAATTATTACTTCAAGTACATGACGAACTTATCTTAGAAGTTCCAGAATCAGAGATTAAAGAAATGGAAGAAATAGTTCCAAAAATAATGAGTAATGCGTATGACTTAAAAGTTAAACTAGAAGCATCCTGTGATACAGGAAAAACTTGGTATGATATATAAGGAAGTGTTAAAATGCCAGAATTACCAGAGGTAGAAGTTGTAAGAAATCAACTAAAAAAACAAGTCTTAAATAAAAAAATTATTAAAGTAGAAAGTTTCCATGATAATATTGTAAATGGCAATATCAATGAGTTCATAAGTATACTTACAGGAAACAAATTTATAGATGTTGAGCGATATGGTAAATTTTTAGTATTCATTCTTGATGATTGGCATGTTTTGATTTCACATTTAAGAATGGAAGGAAAATATCATATTAGAAATGTTAATGAAGAACGAAATAAACATGAACACATTATTTTTACATTTGAAGATGGAACAACATTACGATATCATGATACTAGAAAATTTGGAAAAATGGATTTAAGAACTAAAGGAAATTATTTAAAAGTAATGCCATTAATTCAATTGGGACCAGAACCTAAAGATATGAAACTTGGAGAATTATATAATAAAATTAAGAAACAAAATAAACCAGTAAAAGTATCATTGTTAGATCAAACGATAATAGCAGGGCTTGGAAATATTTATGTTGATGAAACACTCTTTATGAGCAAGATTCATCCAACAAGGCTATCAAGTAGTATATCTCTTGAAGAAGCAAATAATATTACATTAAATGCTCGAAAAGTCTTAGATAAAGCATTACTTCTTGGTGGAACAACAATTAGAACATTTTCAGCAACTGATGTTCATGGACGTTTTCAAAATGAACTTTTAGTTCATACTAAAAAAGGTGAACCATGTCCTGTTTGTGGTAATGAAATAATCAAAATTGTTGTAGGAGGAAGAGGAACATATGTCTGTGAATCATGTCAAAAATAAACCATACATATATGGATTAACTGGTGGTATAGCAACTGGTAAATCAACAGCAATTAACTTTTTCTTGAAAGAAGGAGTTAAAGTTTTTGATTCTGATTTAGCAGTTAAAAAAATATGGAGCGAAAACAAACAACTAGTTAAACATATGGATAGTAAGTATTGTATTGATATGAACACGAAAACAGGAAAGAGCAAGTTAGCTAAACTTCTCTTTGACAACAAAGATATTAGAAATGAATTAAATAGTTTAATCCATCCACTTGTTTTTAGAATGATTGATGAATGGATTATAGATAATAATAACGAGAAATTTTTAATTATTGATATGCCGCTTTTATTTGAAGTGAATTATCATAATTATATTAATAAAAGTATTTTAATCTATCTTGACAAAGATAAACAAATTGAACGATTAATGAATCGGGATAATTTGACAAAAGAAGAATCAATAAAACGCATTAATGCACAAATGGATTTAGAAGTGAAAAAAAACATGGCTGATTATATTATTAATAATAACAAAAGCCATCAAGATTTAGAAATTGAACTTGAAAGATTATTAAAGGTGATGAATAATGAAAACAAACAGTAAATTTAGTTTATTTATGCAAACAGACTTAAGTTCGTCTGATTTTAAAGTTTTATCACTTTTATATCAACCATTAATAGGTATTGAAGCATATGCAATATATACAACATTTTATAACTTAGCAAGAAAAGTTGCAGAAATACCACATCATATTTTCTTTGATATGTTAAATATTAAACAAAATGATTTTATAAAGTACCGAGAAAAATTAGAAGCAATTGGATTATTAGAAACATATGAGAAAAGCACTAGCCTATATCTATATGTCATAAAACCACCATTTACTGCTAAACAGTTTTTAGTTGATACTTTCTTAGGAACATATTTGGAAAGTGAAATTGGTGAAAAAAATCTTGCATTTTTACTTGAAATCTTTAAAGTTAATAAACCTGATACTATTGAATGTAAAAACATTACCAAATCATTTGATGACCTATACGAATTTAACACAAATGAATTATTAAAAGTTAATGTTGATTTAGAAGGCAGAAATGGTAATACAACAAAACTAATAAGAGATAGCATTGATTATAATCTGTTTGTAGAAAAACTTCCAAGAGCATTAAAAACATCAAACTTATTTAACGAAAACTTTAAACAAAAAATAGTTCAACTAGCATATGTATATCAATACAATGTAGAAGATCTAGTTAGTATATATGAAAATGCACATAAAGGAAGAAAAAATATTACGATTGAACAAATTAATTTGCAAGCTAAAAAATACTATGAACAAAAAAATAAAGAGTTGTTTGTTAAAGAGAAAATTGCTAATGAAGATGAAGCATTAAGTATTGTTCCTTTTAGTGTTATTGTTGATAAATACGTTACTGGAGATGTGATTAACAAATCTATGGCACTTGATACGATAAATGACTTTATAAGCCAAAATAATATTGATCCAGGAATATTAAATTTCCTTGTACTGTTTATACTTAAAAATAAAAATGGTGCATTGCCACCAGTAAACTACTTAAATAAAGTTTGGGAATCATGGAGAAAAAAAGGTGTTCAAACTGTAAGTGATGCTATGCAGTTACAACGTGAAGCTGATGAATATCGAAAAAATAATGCATATAGTAAAAATAATACTAAGAAAGAAGCTAATGAACCAGATTGGCTTGATGAATATATGAAAGATTTATTTAAAAAGGAGGATTAATATGACTTTAGATGAAATAAGAAAAAGAATATCAAAAGATTCAGAGACAAAAAATTTAAAAATTGCTGATGTTGACCTATTAAAAGTAAATAAATATCTTGACGATAGAGATAAAGAATTTGATGGTTCAAAATTAAAGTTAATTACTGAGCCATATATTGATGTTATTTATGTTGAAACAGAAGCAACAAAAGAAAAAAGATTAAATGATAAAATGAGAAGAAATCTGCATGTCTTTGGTAGTGATGTTTTTATAAATAAAGATGCATCTTTTACTAATTTTAAAGTACTTGATGATCAACGCTCTAAAGCATTAGAAATCTCAATCAAATTTGTTGATGACTTTTTAAGTGGAAAACAAGTTAAAGGTATTTTTTTGCATGGAATGTATTCAACAGGTAAGACATACTTATTATCAGCAATAGCGAATGAGTTAGCGAGAAAAGAAAAAACGGTTTTATTTGTGTTTTTACCAGACCTTGTAAGAGTTATTAAAGGTGGAATTAGTAGTGGTGATATGGAAGATAAAGTTATGAAATTAAAACAAACAGATGTTTTAATGATTGATGATCTTGGTGGAGAAAACTTAACTGTATGGTTTAGAGACGAAATATTCTTACCAATAATTCAATACAGACTATCGGCAAATCTACCAACGCTATTTACATCAAATATGACGTTAGAACAGTTGGTTGAACCACTTTCAATTGACTATACATTGAAAGAAAACAAACTTAAAGCTATTAGAATTATAAGAAGAATTAGTGATTATAATCATCAAATAGAACTAGTTACGAATTTTAAATGATTTAAGTGAATTTAGAGAGATTTATTCTCTCTTTTTAATAATAAGACATAAAATAAAAAGGTTAAAATGGTGTAGATTCTGATGAATAGTAAGTTTCAAAAATTAATAAATAAATATAAACCAAGTGGTTCATATTTCGTATATAAAGATGAAAAACTAGTTTTTAACGAATATTTTGGTTATCAAGATATTGAAGAAAAAATAAAATTTAATGATCAAACATTAATAAGATTTTCAATATATAATAATTTGATTGTTATGGTTTCTATGATGCAACTCTATGAGAAAAAACAATTTAAATTTTCTGATAAGATAAGTAAATATATTCCTGAATATAAAGAAGGTAATAAAATAACGATTAAACAGTTACTCCAACATCAATCATTAATTATTGATTTCTTTAGTGGACATATAATGAAAGAATATATTAAAACTAGTAGTTACAATCAGATGAGCTTTGTTGATAAAGCAAGGTTTGAAATATTAAATAGTACAAAAGATTATAAAGCAAATGAAGTTATTGATATTATCAATCAATATGAATTAAATAAGAAACCAGGAAGTGAATTTGAGTTTACTAAAACAACACCATTACTTGTAAGTATTTTAGTTGAAAGAATATCAAAAACCTCATACGAAGAATATGTATTTGAAAATATTATTAAACCTTTAGATTTAGAAATACATACAAAATCAATAAATGAAGCAAGTGATTATGATCAAACTGATGATACAAAATGTTTTAAGGTTAATATCTCTAATGAATCTAAAAAATATTATCTTTTAGAAACGAAAGAATATATAAAAATCTTTAATGGGATTATAAAAAATAAGATTATTACCAAAGAATCATGGAAGATAATGACAACATTTAAAGAAGATGTTGGTATAGGTGTATATGGTAATGAAGAGATAGAACTAAGTCTAGGTTTTGGTAAACATTCAATAAGTGCGATATATAATCCTAAATTAGAGTTAATGGTAATCTTTGCATCTAATTATGAAGGTGACTATATTTTAGAGCATGGATCATGGTTCTATTTTGAATCAGAAGCTAAAGACTTAATTACAAATAATTATATATATCCAAATAATCCATACATTGAAAAATTCAATGATAAAAATAGATATGATTTCTATGATATTATGATTAAAGAGGAACAAGAAAAGTATGTACCAAATGTCTATAAATGTATTGCATATTCATATAAAAAGAAAGATAATTATAACTATGTTCTAAAAGATTATGGTGTTCCAATAGGTATGTTTACTTTGGTTATGAATAAAAAGAATAAGTTATTTGAAATTAGATTTTTTCAAATAGATAAACTATATCAAAACCGAGGTTATGGTAAAATTATGCTAGAAAAAGCGATTGAAATTTTAAAACAACAAGGGGCAAAGAAACTTGAAATAGGCCTTGTTGCAGAAAATATCCCAGCATATAAAACTTATAAATCACTTGGGTTCTTAGAAACTGATGTTTCAAGTGATTTTATTATGCTTGAATATGAGGTTTCTTATGATTAAATTAATCCAACCTACAATTAATCTTGAAAAAGAGATTTTAGATTATAAAAAAGAAATGTTCAATAACAAAGACTATAAAATGAGCGGATGTGGATCATTAGATAAATATGATGAGGTATCTCTTTGGTTAAAACATTTAGAAGAGTATAGCGATCGATTTAACCCCAATTTTAATAATAATTTTGTTGAAGGAAGTCAGTGGTTACTAGTAGATGATACAAACTATATTTATGGAATGGTTAATCTTAGACATTATTTAAATGATTTTCTACTTAATGAAGGCGGTCATGTTGGATATTCTATTAGGCCGAGCAAACGAGGTCAAGGATATGGAAAAATCCAATTAAAGTTAGCCCTTGAAATATTAAAGGGAAAAAATGTAGATAGAGTCTTAGTTACTTGTTCAGATACTAATATTCAATCATATAAAACAATACTTTCATGTGGTGGAGTATTAGAAAATAAAATAGTTTCCAATGAAAGAGTTACAAGAAGATATTGGATAGAAAATAAATAGGAGATATAGATACTTAAAGGTGTATTTATATCTCTTTTAATAATATATTAGTATTTAAAAAGATTTATTGATATAATAACTATATATCAAATTGTCTATAAAAACTAATTGACATGTATCTTGGGAGGTAGAAATGAAAGTTAAATATATTGTTATATATTCATTAATCTTTTTTTCATTCTTGGGAATCATTTTTTTTACTAACAAAGAACGGACTAATCGAATTAATACCGAACAAGAAGCTGAACTTATTGATGTTGAAGTTAGAAATTTGATACTTGGAGATACAGAAACTATTGAAATAACAAATGTAGTAATTTATCGGATTAAAGAAGATTCATATATTTTAATAGAATTTGAAAGTACTAATGAAGAAAGTAATAAAACTAATAAATTCATCAAGGTTTTTGAAAAAGAAGATATAAAATATTCTAGTGATGAATTAAGTGAGTATCAAGAATATGAAAAAATCTTTTCTGATGTAGAAAATGATTATGATTATAAAAAAATACTTGAAAAAGAAGAAATTGAAAAGTATGTTGAAAAATATATGAATTAATTAATAATTATTATAAATTAACGAGGTAAGTGAAAACTTATCTCTTTTTTCTTTATATATAAGACTTTCGTTTGATTTTCGTTAACTGTGATTGTATTATATAAAAATAATGCTATAATCAAACTATACGATACAGATAAATTTAGGGGAGAATTTAATATGCTTAAGATTAATAAAATATCAAAGACTTATTATCCTAATCAAAAGATAGCGCTTTCAAAAATAAGTGCTGATTTTACTTTGGGAGAATTTGTTAATATAAAAGGTGTATCTGGAAGTGGGAAATCAACTTTATTAAATATAATAGCAGGAATTATTCCTTTTGATAGTGGGTCTGTTATTTTTCTTGATAATGATTATTCTAAAATAAGTGATGAAAAACTAGCTAACTTAAGAAAGAATAATATTGGGATAGTTAGTCAAGAAATCAAGTTTATTGAAACAATGACAGTTAAAAAGAATTTAGAAATTGCATGTAACATTTTAGGAATTACAACAGATAAAGTTAATGATGTACTAAATGAAGTAGATGGAATTGACTTTCTCAATAGAAAAGTTAAAACCTTATCAGGAGGAGAATTACAGAAAATCTCAATAGCAAGAATCCTTTTATATAATCCTAAATTAATAATTTTAGATGAGGTTCTTCAAAATCTAGATGAAAAAGCTAGAAATGATGTAATGAATATTATTAAAAAGATTTCAAAGGATCGCTTAATTCTTTTCGTTGATCATAATAGTTACTTATACGAAGAGTATTACACGAGAGAAATATTTATTGATAATGGGATTATAATTTATGATAAAACTATAAAAGATGTATTACCAATAACGTCCATTTCAAGTAATGATAGTGAGAATAAAAGTCAAATTAAAAAATTATTTCTAACATCAATATTTGCATCAAAAATATATACATTTAAGTATATTACGTTGGCATTTATTATGTTACTAATAACACTTATAAGTACAGTTTTTTTATTCTCATCTTTAAACGGTACAAGAAAAGTAAATGAATTACCAAAGATGATTATTCAAAAATATGATTATACATCTTTTAATGTTGCTGATCAAAACGAGTTAATAAATCTTCAAACTAATAAAACGAAAGTAGTTCAAAATATGAGTTATTATGTGTATGCCTACTATAATAATCATTACGTATCAGAGATAGAGAAATTTAAAGTGCTAAAAGAAAACTCGTTAGTAGATAGTGAAATATACTTAGGAAGAAGACCTGAAACTAATAAAGAAATAATAGCATCATTTGGAAATCTTAATGAACAAATTACATTAACAATTAATGGTACTAAAGATAAATATAAGATTGTTGGTAAAGCAAAGAGTATTACACTAGATGAGGTTAATTACGAAATTTTTGTACATGACAGTTTGATTAATAATGAAAATGATAATTATAACTATATTAATACTCTAAATGAGTTAAACTCAATAAGAGTTAATGGTCAAGAACTTAAAGTTGAAATTTCAGAAAATAATAAAGCAATAGTATATTTAAAAAATGGAAATCAAGAGGAAGATATTTATATAAAAAAAGATGATCAAAATCTTAATATTGAAAATCTTGAAGTTGTATATGATAGTGAAGAAAATAAAATCGTAATTAGTAATAATGATATTAATAAAATATTTGGTGATTTTAGAGATATTAATGAATATGTAATAAGATCAGAAAGTAGGATTAAACTTCAAGATACGATTAAGAAATTAGAGAAAAATAAATATCGTATTATAGATTTAGATTCTTTAAATATATCAAATGAAAACAAATTATCATCACTTATAACTAATGTAATAATCATTATTGTTTATTTGTTAATAATAAGTGGAATTGTTCTTTTGAATAATAGGATGACAGAAAAAAGTTATAAAGATTTTGATAAAACAGTTTATTACTATAGGATATGTGGTCTAGATAGTGGAAAAGCTAAAAAAATTAGTTTCTACTTATCCATAATATACTATCTAATAGCAACTCTTTTAGTAAGTATTTTATTTATTCTAAGTAAAGAATTCTTTGATTTTTATGCTATAAGACTTAATTATTTCTATATAGCAGTTTCGGCCATAATAATATTTGCTTCCAATATTACAAAATATTATAAGGAGATTAACTATGCAAATTAACAATATATTTAAAGAGTTTAAAGATAAAATAGTTTGTGAGAATATCAACTTTACATTTGAAAATAAAGGTTTGTATATAATAACGGGTGGAAATGGTGTTGGTAAATCAACTTTTTTAAACATAATTACTGGCGTTACAAAATTAACCAGAGGTGAGGTTATCATTGATGGCGAAAAAATAAAAAACTTTCATAAACTAAGAAATAAAAAACTTCACTATGTTACACAAAAAGAATATTTATTAGAAGAAAAAACGGTTCATGAAAATTTAGAAATTCTTAATAACTCAAAAGAAAAGATTCTCGATGTATTAAAAAAACTAAATTTGGTTGAAAATATGAATCAACTGGTTAATACATTATCAGGTGGACAAAGAAGAAGACTATCAATAGCAAGGTCATTAATGAAAGATTATGAAATAATAGTACTTGATGAGCCAACAAAAGGAATTGATCAATATAACAGTAAAAAAATGATGGAGTTCTTTGAAGAAGAAGCAAAAGAAAAATTAATAATTGTTGTTACACACGACAAATATATAACAACACTTAGTGATAATATATTTCAATATAATAAGCATGGATTGGAAAAAATTCCAAGAGAAAGTACTATTTTCAATTCATATTCAATTGATGAATTAGAAGAAGAAAATACAACTAGAAAAGTTAGAGCAAAGAAAAAAAGGAAAAAGTTGAATCTTATATTAGTTATTATAAGTTTTCTAGTTTTTATGAGTTTATCTTTACTTTATAGTAAGACACATATTAGTGACTATAAAATTTTTGTTGAAAAAGATCTTTATCTTGTTTCAAATATCAAAAATATAAAAGGGTATGAATACTTATTGGATGATAAATCAATCCCATCAAATGATATGAAGAGTGTTGAATTAATGTTTTCTAATGATAGAACATTTAATCTGAGAGGAATGTATATTAGAAGTTTAAATGAGATTACGGCAAAAGACTTAATAGTTGGAAAAATACCTGAGCAAAGAGATGAAGTTGTTATTGATAAAGGTATCTTTAGTAATTTTTTTGATGATAAAATAATTCTTAACAGTTATGGTGTTAATTTAAAAACAATTGTTGGTCATAAAATAAAGTATAGAGATAAAGAATATAAGATTACTGGAGTATCAGCAAATAGTTATAGATATTTTTATGTCGATAAAGATGAAATACTTGAAGGAGGATATTTAACAAGTATCAAACTTTTAAAAGATGATAAATATACAGTTCTTAAAGAATTATCGAATAATCAAATTTATAGCGATAAAATAAAAATTTATTCAACTAATGAAGAAGATCTGGGTAAAATAATTAAAAATATATATCAAGTTATAAGAATAATTGAAACTGTTAATGAAGGCTTCTATTTTTCAGATAATTATGAGTATGAAAAAGCACTTTTTAATTATGAATATGAAGGTTTTTATTTGAAACTAAATAATAAAGAAAGTTTGAAACTCAGCAGTGATGGTTTTCATATAAAAAACTTATATAATTTAGAAAAAGAAAAACTCATCAAACAAAATGAGGAATTTAATTTATCAACATTTAAAATTATTCTTATATTCTTAATAGTAGTGTTTATAGTAGTATATACAATAATAATAATTATAAATATTGACTATAAAAAGTACTCCACATACAGTTTGTTGGGTATTGAGAAAAATAAAATAATAAAGGAATATATAAAAGATAATTACATGTATTGGATTAGCACCTTTATTGGAATTATAGTATCAATAATTGTAATTGCATTGTTAAATTCATTAAATGTTTTAGCATATAGTTATTTAACAAATGATTTTATATTTATAATCATAACTTTACCTTTAATACTCTTTATTTGTTTAATAATAAGTTTGATTATATATTTAGATTGTAAAAAAGTGAGACTCTAAGGTAGTAAAAAATAGAAAGGAGCTTTATAGTGAAAAAGAGGATTATAGTATCAGGTCTATTGTGTATCATTGTGGTTGTTAGTTTTTTAGTTTTTATGATTCAACGGAGTGTAAATAATAAGAATAATTATGCTCAAGAAGAAAAACTATTGAACATTGGTTTTAGTAATTTATATTACTCAAATAGTGAAAATTTAAATGTAACTAATGTGGAGGTATATAGAGTTAAAAATGACTCGTATATTCTTATTGAGTATAATAATATAAATAGTAATGGGAAATATATTGAAGGATTTCTAAAAATTTTAGAAAAAGAAGGAATTCAGTATTATAAAAGTCAATCAAAACTAAGTGAGTATGAAGGATATGAAAAAGCATTTGAAAATGCATGCACTAAGTTTACGTATTCAAGAGTATTAACTAAAAGTGAGATTTTGACTTACATCAAAATAAATAGAAAAAATTGATGAAATGTTTAGTTTAGAAAGGAAGGAAAAAATGAAAAAAAAGTGTTTTATTTTGTTTTTTGTTTTAATGAATATTGTATTCATTTCAAGTAATGTAAAAGCAGCAGGTTTAAGTGATATTAATCCAACCACAAGCGAATTTAATAATGCACAAACAGTTAAATTAAATGAAAGGAAAGCTGCTGCTGGATCATCATATGGGTATAATGTTTCTCATTTTCAAGCCCCGATAGCAGGTGCATATAATTTTATCTTTGAAAGTAGAAACTCAGGAACTGTTGCGAAGATTTATGAGGAAGAAAATGCATTGTTTTTTTATAAAAGAGTTTTAAGAAAAGAGGGTACTGCGGCATATCGTAAATATACCTATCCAGGACAGGAAATAATTATATACGATGATTTAAGAATCGAAATGGATCTAGATAAAGATGAAGATTATTATATTGCACACAGTGCAATAAGAGGTACATTTATGTATGAATACAAAATAGAAGTTAATCAAGATTATTTGAAATATGATAAATTTTCTATTTGGACACAAGATATTGAATATAGAATGAAAAATCAAGGAAGTAGATCTATTTCATATATAGGTAAAGAAACAATGCCATTATATTATGCGGTTATTTCAAAAGCAATGGATGCGTATATAGATGATTACCTGAGAGATTTTGAATATGAGGAAGCAGTTAGAATTCTTACAGAGAATGTAATTGGTTTACTTGAATTGTATTTAACAACAGCAATTCCAGGATTAGATATATTCCTTTTTTGTTTGAAAACTTTAAACAACGTTAAATTACCTAATTTGACAAAAACTGATTTTATCTATGCTAGTTATAACAGACAAAAGACTATTAGAAAAGTTACTGGTGCTTCAGAAGAATTTGAAGGTAGTAAATATATTTTAGATTTTAATTCTGGTATTAGAGAAGACTATTATATTCTTGATGGAATACATAATTCTTTTATAGTTAAAAATGATGGTAATAATTCTTATGGTATATATGCTAATAGAGGAACATTTTATAGTATGTAATAGATTTTTAATTATTGACACTATAATAAATTGTGCTATAATTAAACCAATAACAAAGAAGAGGACAATATTAACTTGAAAAAAGCGACGTAGGAGGGTGTAAGCTACGATTTAGTTAATTACTACCTTGGAGTTGGTACTGAAAAGATACCCGGGAATTCCCGTTATAGAAAATTAAGTGCTAGAGAAATCTAGAACTAAGGTGGTACCGCGGAATGATATTAATCCGTCCTTAGAGGAATCTAAGGACTTTTTTAATTTTATAAGGAAGAAGGAAGAAAAATGATTAAAATTACATTACCAGATGGAAGTATTAAAGAATATAAAAAAGGTGTTAAACCAATTGAAATAGCAAGTAGTATTTCAGAAGGTTTAGCTAAAAAAACGAAAGCAGCAGTGTTTAATGGACACTATATAGAATCTAACCGTGAATTAGTTGAAGACGGTATTTTAAGATTGTTGACAGAAAGAGATTCTGAAAGCCTTGATGTCTTAAATCATAGTACTAGTCATTTGATGGCTGAGGCTATTACTAATCTTTATCCAGGTGCTAAATTTGGTGTAGGTCCATCAATTAAAGAAGGTTTTTACTATGATGTTGATTTTGGTGATGTAGTTGTTACTGATGAATTACTTCCTAAAATTGAAAAAGAAATGCATCGCTTAAGTGATTTAGGTGAAGAAATAGTTAGAAGAGAAGTAAGTTATGAAGAAGCTAAAAAAATCTTTGCTAAAGACGAATATAAATTAGAGATTATTGAACAATATAAAAATGATTCATTAACAGTTTACACACAAGGTAATTTCACTGATTTATGCCGTGGTGGACACCTTTTAAACACAAAAGATATTAAACACTTTAAACTGTTAAATATGGCTGGGGCTTATTGGAGAGGAGATTCTAATAATCACCAACTAACAAGAATATACGGAACAAGCTTCTATTCTGCAAAAGATTTAAAGAATCACTTACAAATTTTAGAAGAGAGAAAAGAAAGAGATCACAGAAAAATTGGTAAAGAGCTTGATTTATTCTTAATCAGTAATGAAGTTGGACAAGGATTACCTTTCTGGCTACCTAAAGGCGCGACTATTAGACGTGTAATTGAAAGATATATTACAGATGTTGAAATTCGTCATGGATATAATCACGTTTATACTCCAATCCTTGCTAAACATGAATTATATATTACATCAGGACATTGGGGACATTACCAAGATACAATGTTTCCACCAATTGAAATGCCAGATGGTGAAAAACTAGTATTAAGACCAATGAACTGTCCACATCATATGATGATCTTTAAAAACGAAGTAAGAAGTTATCGTGAACTTCCAATCCGTATTGCTGAACTTGGAATGATGCACCGATATGAAAAATCTGGAGCATTATCAGGATTACAACGTGTTAGAGAAATGACTTTAAATGATGCTCATTTATTTGTTAGACCAGATCAAATCAAAGATGAAATAAGTAGAGCAATCAACTTAATTGTTGATACATATAAAGTCTTTAATATAACAGATTATCATTTTAGATTAAGTTACCGTGATCCACAAAATACTGATAAATATTTTGATGATGATCAAATGTGGATTAAAGCTGAAAGCACATTGAAGCATGTTATGGATGAATTAGGATTAGAGTATGATGAAGCGATTGGCGAAGCAGCATTTTATGGTCCAAAGATTGATGTTGAAGTTAAGACTGCTATGGGTAATGAAGAAACATTATCAACAGTTCAATTAGACTTCTTATTACCAGAAAGATTTGATTTAACTTATGTTGGTGAAGATGGTAAAAACGATAAACGCCCTGTTGTTATTCATAGAGGTGTTGTTTCAACAATGGAACGTTTTGTTGCTTATTTAATTGAAAATTATAAAGGAGCATTCCCATTCTGGTTATCTCCTGTTCAAATTAAAGTTATTCCGGTTAATCTAGAACATCATAGTGAATATGCAAAAAATATTAATGAAAGATTATTAAATTTAGGATTTAGATCTGAATTAGATGTTAGAGAAGAAAAACTTGGTTATAAGATTAGAGAAGCTCAAACATTAAAAATTCCTTATCAATTAGTGTTAGGAGATAATGAAAAAGACAATGGTTCAGTAACATACCGTAAGTATGGATCTACTGATCAAGTAACAGTTGATATTCAAGAATTTATTCAAATGATTGAAAAAGAAATGATAAGATAATGTGGTATTCAATTTTTATAATACTAATTATTATATTAGTCTTGTATCTTGATAGTAGCAAAAAGAAAAAGTATGCATATATTTTGAATAAAAGAAAAAATGGGAGGTTAGTCATGAAAGAGAGTTTACAAGCGTTAATTGGAAAAACTGTCTGGGTTGAAACACTTGGACAGGGAATAATCGGAAACTTAGAAGAAGTAAATGATAAATCAATTATTATAACTGGAAAAAAGACAATTGTTGTTAACTTAGAGTTTGTTGTTTCAGTTCAGGAACAGCCTTTAAAAGAAAAGAAAAATAAAAAATAGTATTAATTCAAGGGGTATTAACTTACTCCTTTTTTCTTTGTTTGATGTAAATATAATGAAAAAAATCAAAAAAATGGTAAAATCTAACTAAGGAGGAGATACTAATGAAACAAGTAAAACTTAATAATGGTATCTTAATACCAATTTTAGGAACAGGTACAAATACATTTGGAAAAGAAAATAATGATTATTATGGGAATATTACAAATGATACTAAAGAGTTAGATAGTGCAATTGATTTAGGATATCGTTTAATTGATACGGCTATTTCTTATCGTAATGAATCCGTTGTTGGTTTAGCAGTTTCTAAATCAGGGCTTGATCGAGAAAAATTCTTTATAACAACAAAGATTCCAGGAACTGAAGGATTTAGAACAAAAAAACAAGTTGAAAGTGCAATTCAAGAAAGTTTAACAAACTTAAAAACAGATTATATTGATTTAGTGCTTATTCATCATCCATGGGATAATAACGAAGAGATTGCAAAAGTTTGGAGTTATTTAGAAGAATATGTTGATAATGGGGTTATTAAATCAATTGGAGTTTCTAACTTTAATATTGATCAAATAAACTATTTGATTAATAATAGTAGAATTAAACCAGTTCTTAATCAAATTGAATCACATCCAGGATTTTGGCAAGACAATATCATTGAGTTTTGTCATAAAAATGAAGTGGCTATCCAAGCATGGGGACCATTATCAAAAGTTAATGATGAAACAAAAGAAGTTTTAAATCAAATTGGTAAAAAATATAATAAAACTTGGGCCCAAGTTATTCTTAGATATCAAATTCAAAGAAATGTCATTGTTATTCCTAAATCACATAGAAAAGAAGGGCAATTAGCTAATATTAGTGTGTTTGATTTTGTTTTAACAAAAGAAGAAATGCGAATAATTTCAGAATTATAAGTGAAAAAGGATTAAGTCAAACTTGATCCTTTTCTTATAAATCGATATATAATTCTTCTTTTGGTAATTCCTTAACTTCAATTTGATGTTTAATATTATCAAGTAAAGATAAATCATTATTTAAAAAAACAATTTCATATTTAACTTTATCAAGATAATCTTTTTTAACATAAGTAACATTATCAGATAAAAGATGTTCAATTGTATCAATTAAATTATATGAAAATATTATTTCATATTTACTAGCAAATACTTTATTATAAAACTTAGCTTTCTTTAAAACTTCAACACAACTAGAACGATAAGCACGTGTTAAACCACCAGCACCAAGTTTTATACCACCAAAGTATCTAATAATAACAATTAAAATATCGGTTACTTCGTGATGCATTAAAACATCTAGGGCAGGATAACCTGCAGTTCTTGCTGGTTCACCATCATCATTAGATGAAGCATATTCAGCTTTTGCTCCTCTAATCCAAGCTGTTACATAGTGGGTTGCTTTTGGATAACGCTTTTTAGCGTCATTTATTGAGTTGTTAATATCTTCATCGTTTTTAATTGGATATAAGATTCCAATGAACTCTGATTTTTGAATTACGATCTTTTCTTCAGTTTGTTCTTTTAGATACTTCATAAAATCACCAAATATATTATATCATAAATAAAAAATGAAAAAATGATAGAAAAATTGGTATAATAGTATAAGGTGATTGACTTGAAGAAAATAAATGATGGAAAAAAAGTTTTAAAAATATTTGAAGAAAATGGATATGAAGCATATATGGTTGGTGGAGCAATCCGTGACTATCTTTTAAAGTTACCAATCAATGATGTAGATATAACGACAAGTGCAACACCTAAAGAAGTGTTGAAGTTATTTAAAGGTATACCAACGGGTATTAAATATGGAACAGTAACAATAACATTTAGAGAAAATACTTATGAAGTTACAACGTTTAGAAGTGAAGAAGGATATTATGATTCAAGACATCCTGGAGAAATACAATATGAGACATCCGTTTTAAAAGATGTTGAGAGAAGAGACTTCACGATGAATGGACTTTTAATGGATCAAACCGGTTTAATTATTGATCATGTTGATGGAAAAAAAGATATAAAGCATAAATATATTAGAACAATTAATAATCCAGATGATCGATTTAATGAAGATGCTCTTAGAATGCTTAGAGCGTTCTATTTTCAATCAAAACTTGATTTTGAAATAGATTCAAATACAAAGGCTAGCATTGAAAAAAACCGTAATTTAATTTTAAAGATTTCTGCTGAAAGAGTTTTAGATGAAATGTTAAAAATTTTACATGGTAAATATTTGAAAAAAACTTTAAAGAATATGGTAGATACAAAATTTCATGAAGTATTACCTGGTTTAAAAGAAGGAATTCTTCATTTTAGTAAACAAGATGAAATGCCTTTAACAGATATTTTCTTTAGTACATGCTTTACTTTAAATAAAGTAGTTCCAAGCTATTGGAAGTTTTCAAATAAACATCGTCATAAATATCAAAGTGTTGCAAATCTTGCTAATAGCAAAATTAATTTTGGAGCAAAAGAATTATATGAATATGGGTTAGAATTTACTCAAGCGGCAAACCGTGTTAATTATATTTTAAGAAAAGACAAACTTAGGGTTTTAGAAATAGCAAAAGACTTTAATGATTTACCAATTAATAGTAGCCTAGATTTAAAATTTAGAGCAAGAGATATCTTAACAACAACTAATCGCAAAGCAGGAGCATGGGTTAATAATTTAATAACAGATATGGTTAATCAAGTTTTAGATAAGAAACTTAAAAATGACTATAATGAGTTAAAGGAATATGTTATAGCCAATCATGAAAGATTTTAGGTGATAATAATGGAAGAAAAAATAAAATTAATAGCAAAGATTGATAATGCTAATCAGGGACAACATTTTTGTAATATTACAGTTTTAGATAAAAATAAAAAAGCTTTTAATATTAAGTTGGATCGGGATGTTTTATCTAGTCTTGTTATTGGAAAAGCATATGTTTTTGAAGTTTCAAAAACAATGAAAGAAGAAAAAGAAGTTTTAAATTTTGAAAATGCAAAATTAATTGAAGATGTTTTAACGGATAAAGAACTTAATGAACTTTTACCACTTTTTTATAACTATGCACCAATTTCACATAAAGAGTTGAAAAAAGGAATAGAAGATCATTTAAATAAAATAGAGAATAAAAAGATAAAAGCAATAACTCTAGAACTATACGAAAAATATAAAAATGAATTTTATTTACATTCAGCAGCAACGAAGTTCCATCATGCATATGTTGGAGGATTAGCACACCATACACTAACTATGTTAAAGCTAGCAACGCCTTTTACTGAGGTTTATAGATACTTAAACAAAGATTTACTGTATGCAGGAATAATCCTTCATGATATGGCAAAAATTGATGAAATAACAGGCGCAGATGGTGAATATACAGTTGAAGGACAATTGTTAGGACATTTAGTAATGATTGCTCTTGAAATTGAAAAAGTAGCATCGAAATTAGGAATTGAAAAATCAGAAGAAGTGCTATTGTTAAAACACATTGTTGTTTCACACCACGGATTACTTAATTTCGGTTCACCAAAGAAACCTCAAACTGGAGAAGCATTACTTATTTGGTTCTTAGATACTATTGATTCTAAGTTTACTCCACTTGGAGAAGCATATAAAGAAACAAATGAAGGTGAATTCACTAATTTACTTCAAGTAATGGATAGAATGAAGTTTTATAAAAATAAAATATGATATTAACTAAAGATGAAATAAAAAATTCACTAGAATATAAAGAAAAGAAAAGACTTAGTTTATTATTTGGTAGTATATTAGTTATTACATTTTTACTTTTTTTAGGTATTTTCATTTATTTATTTTTTGTAATAAAAGATATAAACTTTGAAAAAGCAATACTAATATCCGTTTTAGGATTCATGATAACAATCATTTTCTATATACCATTCTCTATCAACTTTTATAAAAAGATATTCAGTAAGGTAAGAAAGTTAGTTAAGGATTATAATAAATACGAAATAATTGAAATAGTTCTTAATGAACCTATTGAAGAAAAGTTTAATCAAGTTAGATTCTTTATTTCATTTACAGATTTAAAAGAAAATAAGAAAGAACTCTTATCGTCATGGTTTCCAGTTCTAAAACTTACTGAGGGTAAGGTTAATTATGAGTCTTTTAAAGGTAAGAAGGCTTTAATTGGTTATGATAATGACAGTGATGAAATGATTATGGTTCGTATTTTAATTCAATAAGTAAATATCAAATTAATGAAGAGGTTTTTTTTAAATTAATTTCCTAGTGCATTTAGTACTAGGATTTTTTTAATTTTACAGATAGCAAATAATGTTGAAAATAAAATATAAAGAGATTGATTTGAGTTCTTACAAGGTATTTATATATAATAACAGAATAAGAAAACATATTAACTGTTTTCAAAGACTTAAATAATGATTATTTTTCAAAATCAAGCAAATGCGAAAAAAATAAAAAAATACGCAAATGCGTCAAATAGTGATATAATTATATTGTAGGTAAAAGAGGTGAAAAAATGAGACAGGATGTTGTCCGTATTTTTATGGAGAGATTCAATAATTATGAAGAGATTAGTAAGGAACAAATAAGAATTTTTTTGTTAGAGTTCTATCCAGCAATGAAAGATACGAGTTTTAGATGGAATTTATATAAGTTGAAGAATGCTGGATATATCACTAAACTTTCAGATCAAAAATATAAAGTAAATATTGAAAGGAAAAAGATAAAGTATACAATTCAAAACAAGCAAATAGAGATTTATGAAATGGCTCAAAAGTTTAATCAAAGAGTATTATTGGATTCTAAATATTATAGAAGAGATTATCAAGAAATGCTGAATATTTCCATCTGGGAAAGTACTATCTTAAACGAGTTTACAACACACCAAACCTTGACTCAGTATGTCTTTATTGAACTTAATAAATATAGAATAGAAGAATTCTTTTTTTATTTAAAAGAACATGCAAATGAATGGTATGTCACAAGAGATTATAAAAATGAACAGTATCAATTAGAATCAGAAAACAAGGTGATTATATTGCTACCACTAGTTAGTAGAGCTCCTTTGGAAAAGGAAAATTTAAATCAAAAATTCTATGTAACTGTTCCGAAAATTGAAAAGGTTCTTGTTGACATTTTTCACGAAAAGAAACTATTTAACTGGTATGATCGGTATAATTTAAAGGAAATTTATATCAATGTATATGAAAAGTACAATATCGATTTTACCACACTTCTGTATTATGCTAGAAATAGGGGAAAAAGAAGTGAAATGATAGAATTCATTAATTCGATATGGGGAGAAGAATTTGTATGATAAAAAAAGAAACATTTGATTTGAATTGGATTATGACATTTAATGGAAAACCTCAAAGAGCAAATCCTGAAATTATTGAAAAAGAGATATATGCATTAAAATTATTAGAATTACTGCTAGAGAGCAAATTGGATTTTATATTTAAAGGTGGAACATGTCTTTCATTGATACTTCAAGAGTTTACTAGATTTTCGATTGATATTGATATTACGGTTGATATGAAAGAGGGTGATATTGATTCATATTTAAGTGTATTAAACTATCAAGATTATTTTTTGAGATTTGAAAGACAAGAAAGACCGCAAAAGGGGAAATTACTTAAGAGACATTATAAATTTTATTATATGTCAAAGCACAATGAAAAAGAAGATTATGTCTTATTAGATATCGTATTTGAAAAAACTATTTACAATGAAATAGAAAAGACAAAATTAGATTTTTTATTATTACAAACGACAGAACCATATTATTATGTTAAAACACCTAGTTTAAAAAATATATTGATTGATAAGTTAACCGCATTTGCACCTAATACCATAGGGATTACATACGAAAGTGAAAAATATATGGAGATCATTAAACAGATGTATGATGTTTCAAAGATTAGCAAAAAAATAAGTGAAGAGGATATATTAATTGATTTATATCCCATTATTGCTGGTATTCAAATTAAAAACAGAAACTTAAAAATAGATTTTAAGAATACTTTAACAGACACTATATATACTGCTCTAGATATTTTAACTCAAGGAGAATATTCAAACGAAAAACATCAATATCTTAAAAGTGCAATTAATGGGTTTAGAGGATATGTTTATGGCAATAAGTTTACTTATATTGATGCTGAAGATGCAGCAATTGATGTTTTGTACATTTCCACAATTATATTAGTCGAAGGGATTGAAAAATTTAAGCAAATATCCGAACAAAAGATAGTAATTAAAAACTTAGAAGTTTTTTCTAAAAATTTCAGGACCTTGAAAGGTAATCATACTTTAAGCGGTCAATTTACTAAGTTGGAAAGCAGTCTTAAAGTTTTAAAATTTATAGAGTTTTCACTATAGAGCAAATGCGAAAAAAATAAAAAAATACGCAAATGCGTCGAAAGCAATTAAGTAATTTAAAAATTGAAATGAGACTAACTATCAGAAGTCAAGAGATTTGAAGTATTAAACAAGAAAAAACCTCAATCAAGGTTAAATTAAAAATATGAAGAGTATAATCAGCTACAAATTATACTAACTTGTTTGTATCAAACGAGACTTTATTAGTTTCAATGTGATAAATTATTCGGATTAATTTCCTAGAGATATTGACTAAAATAACCTTATGATGTTTACCTTGATTTCGTTTTAAGTGATAATAGTCATTTATTTGTGGAATATACTGTAATGAGTAGAAAGCATACATGTAAAGATATTTACGTAGTAGTGAAGAACCACGTTTAACAATTTTTCCGAATCTTTCAGTTGTACCAGATTGACTAATCTTGACATCTAGTCCGGCATAAGCAGTTAGTTGACCAGGATTAGAAAAACGAGTAATATCTCCAATTTCAGCATAAATAGCTGCTGCAGCGATGATGCTGATAGAGGGGATTGTGTGAATCAAGGAATCTGTTTTAAAGTAAAGATTTTCAATTTCCGTATCAAGAACCTCAATTATTCTAACTAATTCAGAATAATGATTGATGATGGTAGTAATTAGTAAATCATATATTTTACTTGAAGTACCAATTGATTCTTTGGCCAAAGATTTTAGTTTTGAAAACTTTGGATATGTGAATTTGCCCCTTGAAAGTTTGCGTAATTTATCAAAGTGGGTCATATTTAAATTAGATATCTTCTCTTTGTTTTTATAGGTTTTTAATATATATAAAGGTGTTTTACCCATTAAATTATTGAAAAAACCTTTAAACTCAGGAAAAGACTTATCTAATGTAAATGTCAATACCAAACTAGGTCAATATATTGGTGCGAAACTAGGTCAGTACTAATTACTTAACCACGCCTTAGTTTCTTTAATTCTATAAGAATCACCTTTAATATTAATTACAGTTGCCTTATGAGCTAGTCTATCAACCATTGCTGCTGTTAATGTTGGATCACCAAATATTTCTTCCCACCTAGTAAATGCTAGGTTAGTAGTAATAACTATTGATTTAGTTTCATTTCTCATTGAAAGTAAATTAAATAATAACTCACTACCTTCTTTATCAAAGCCAATATATCCCAGTTCATCTAATATGACTAAATCATATGTGATGAACCTTTTTTTATAATTAGTAAGTTGGTTTAGCGTCATTGATTCTTTTAATTCTGTTATTAGATTAGGCACTGTAATATATAATACATTTTTACCTTTCATATTAGCTGCGATACCTAGTCCAATCGCTGTATGAGTTTTACCAACACCAGGATTACCAACTAATATTACATTTCTTCCTTCATCTAAAAACCGTAATGATTGAAGTTCTCTAATTTGATTAGAAACTTCAATAGGAAATGATTCTAACTTTAGATCATGTAAATACTTAAGGTGCGGATATTTAGCCATTCTAATCCTACGATTAATACCATTTGATTCTCTAGCCTTCACTTCACTAGTTAATACTAGATTTAAGAAGTCTTCGTAACTTGCATTATTATCCATTGCTTCACTAATAATGCTTTGATAGTTATCTCTAATATTTGCTAGTTTTAAATTGTTTGCTAATTGCTCAATTGTCTTCATTGAATATTTTCTCCCTGATTAAATAAATTTGATATTTGTGTTAGTTGGTTTGAACTAACCTCTTCAATACTAATTTCATTAGTTTTACTACACTTTATGTTTTTGCCATTATTGAGTTTTACTAATAACTCATTTAATTCATAAATATCATTTTCACTAATCAATTTAATGAAATCTTTGGGGTTTGTGGTAAAATATTTATGAAATAACTCCTGATATATTTTTGGAGATTGTTTTAGAGCCAGTGAATTTGTTAGTGCACCAGGCTTTTTTAATAAAGTAGAAGTGTAGTGAAGAATATTGATGGAATGTTCTTTATTACCTTCTATTTTTTTATGACTTGCTATTAGTTCGTGTTTTAAGTTGTAAACGTTGATATGTCCTATATAAACGTTAGAATATACACTTTTACCAACATAAGAATCAGGAACTGAATAATAGTTAGATTCAATCATTATTATTGATTCATGATTTACTTTTGATTGTTCAAGTCTTCCTAGTTCATATCTTGTTTTTGGTAAGTTAATTAATTGAGTTTTTTCGTTTATTAATTTTATTTTATCTTGATTAAGTTTATTTATTTCACCAAATACATAATCTCTTAAACTTTTTAGTGAGTTAAATTTATAGCTGAATGTAAATAACTCTGTTCTAGCTATTTTTCCACTATTTTCTACATGTCCCTTTTCATTTCCGCTTCTTGGGTTCGTTGTCATAATTTTAAAACCATAATAGTTAGATAGTTTAATTAATTCTTCATTATAAATCTTAGAACCACCATAGACAAATCTACTTACGACATTTCGCATATTATCAAAAACGATTTGTTTTGGTACTCCGCCTATTTCTTCAAAGAAGTGTACTAAACTATCAATGAATGTTTCAAACTTTTGATTTTCATAATGTTTTACGAAAATATAATTACTGTATGGTAGTGTTACTGTTGCTTGATGCACTTTCTTTAACTTACCATCAATTATGACTTTAATTTCATGAAAATCATATTCTGCCCTAAATCCTGGCTCATATTTTTGTTTTATAAATGTTTCCTTATTTCTATTCTTATAACGCTTATATTCTATTTGAATTGTTGTTATACCTACATTAAATCCCTCTGATCTTAATTTCCTATGAAGAAGTGATGCTGTTACTTTTTGTTTGTTTAAACCTAGTATTAAATCTTTATCTTCATCTTGTTTTAGTAACTCATAAAATCTTTGTTTCAAATTACCACTAAATATCTTTCTAACACTTACACCTTTTCTTATAGGTGCACTTACTAACTCTTTTTGAAGTTTAATTATTTGTTGTTTGTCTGTTTCATTTTCTATTAATTTTGTTAGTTTATTCATTTCTTTAACATACTTATTAACTGTATCTTTTGAAATGTTCAATTCTAGAGCTATTTTTCGATTTGACATACCGTTACGCTTTAATGATAATATATCGTTCTTCATGTATATTGATACCATTCTTTCTACCTCACATCATTTAATTTATATGAGGTTATTATACTATGCGTGGGTATACTGACCTAATTTCGTACCAACATTATTTGTTTTATTGACCTAGTTATATATTAACAAATACATCTAAAACATTTGTTAGACGAACTAATTGTTTAGAACGCATTTGTAAATAAGTGTCTCGTTGTCTAACTAATTCTTTTAATTCATTTTTATGGTAAAATTTACTATGTAAGGTTTTGTAGTCAAACTGGCCTAACATGGAAGCTATTAGTTTAGCATCAATTTTATCAGTCTTAGTCCTTCTTAACGTAGTAGCCTTGGAAAACTGACTTGTTAATTGAGGATTAAACTCTAAATAAGTATAACCTAATTTAGATAAAAATGATTTCAAATTGATTCCATAATGCCCAGTTGACTCAAAACCTATTTTTATTAGACTTGGATCACTTAAAGCACTTAGCTCATTTTTGAGATTTTGGAATCCATCATAATCGTTCGTGAATGTGAACGAATTAATTTTAACACCTGCATCAGTAGCTATGAAGCAGTCGTGTTTGAATTTTGAGATATCTATTCCAACATGGAACATGATACTCACCTCCTAATGATTTGGCGCAGGGTTTAACGAATCTCTTATTTCTTTAACCTTGTGATAAAGCGTCTAGCGCTAACTAACTAATTGAAAGTTAAAAATAAGAGCCGTAGTAGTTGCCTCATGTAAACGTCAAGCGTTAATAAAATGAAAAAAATCCACGGCGCCTTAAATATATTATAGTAGAAAATAAAGAAAGGATGTATACTCGATTCACCACTATAATCATAAATCGAGTATACAAGGCTAAAAATGAAAAGGATTTGATTCTCCATTTTCCTAGTAACTAATCCTATAATACGCCTAATATTTTTAATTTTGTCTTTTAATGTTTCTAAATCATGTTTTCGATAGGTTGGTAATAATCTTTTTATAGTACTTCATTAACTTTATAGTTAAATGTTATTCGAGTTTGTGAAAATTCTTGTTCATACATTTCATATAAATGGTTAAATAAGAGTACCCAATAGTGTGCAAATAAGAATCCCCAATTCTTAACACTAAGAGGTACTCTTTTTTGTTAGAATAGTTATTAACGAAAGGTTGATGATATTATGACAAAAATAATACTAGAACAAATAACAAATATAAAAGATTTACTACTATTTAGTAGAGCATACAAGGAGGGCTTAATAAAATTGAATATTAGCAAACTATCAAAAGAGTTAAATAAAGATAGAAAAACAATTAAGAAATACTTAAACGGTGAAGTTCCAAAGGAAACTAGAAAGAGAGTTAAATATTTAGATGAACATAGAAAATATATACTAGAAGTCTTAACTGATAAATATCAGAGTTTCGACTACATTGATCACTTGTTTAAATATCTAAAAAGAGAAAAAAATATAACTTGCTCAAGAACAAGTTTAAATAGATATATTAGAAATGATAATGAGTTAAATAAACTATTTAAAAGAAAAAAGGATATGAGTTTTACAGAAAGATTTGAAACAAATCCAGGGATACAAGCACAGTTTGATATGAAGGAGAAAGTAAAACTTATTGATAAAAACAATAATGAAACAGTTATAACAATACCAACATTAACATTATCATGGTCTAGGTATAATGTAAGAAAACTAATATTAGATACTAAAACAGAAAACTTATTAGAGTTTTTAGCTTTAAGCTTTGAAGAAATAGGTGGGGTACCACATGAACTCGTTATTGATAACTTAAAACAATTCGTAGAAAAACCAAGATATAAAGATAATGAAGCAATCATTACCAATAAACTAGTAGAGTTCGCTAAGGATTACAATATTAAGATTAAACCATGTATGCCATATAGACCACAAACTAAAGGAAAAACAGAAACACAAAATAAAATAGTTGACCAACTAAAAAACTATAATGGTAAGTATAAGGATATCTATGAAATGCATGAAAAACTAGAAATAATTCATAAGGAAGATAATGATAATATCAGTCAAGCTACTAAACTACCAAGAAGGTTTCTATTAGAAAAAGAAAAAGGTGACTTAAGCCCACTCCCTAGAAAAGAAATCAGACAAAAGTATCACCTTAGTTTAAAAGAGGTTCATGTAACAAATGAATCACTAATATCCTATAAATCTAATAAATACTCTGTCCCTAGAAAATTTATTGGTTTAAAAGTAGGATTAACAGTTATCAAAGGAAATGAACTCCATATTTATTATAAAGGAAAAATCATAACAATCCACAAAATAACGGATAAATTATTAAATATTAAAGATGAACATGATTTAAAATACGAAAAAGAAATAAAAACAAAAGAAAGAACAACTATTATAAACAATGAGATGAGGAATATAAAATATGATTAACGAAGTACTTAATCAATTAACATATCTAAAACTTAAAAGTGCATATACATATTTAAAAGAACTGCATATTAATGATGAGATAACAAATACTGATTTAAAAGGAATTCATAAGATATTGAATAAAGAGGTTTTAGCTAAGGAAGAAAATAATAAATTATACAATGTTAAAGTAGCAGGTTTCCCGTTTCTTCGAACTATTGATGAATATGATTTTAGTTTTCAACCAGGTGTTAATGAAGAAAAAATAAGAGGAATCATTGAATCAACCTTCTATGAAGAAGCAATTAATATATGCTTAATTGGTAACCCTGGTGTTGGTAAAACACATTTAGCTATATCAATAGCGTACTCAGTCGCTATAAGACGTAATAGTGTATATTTTATTAAGTTTAACAAACTAATAACAATCCTTAAAAACGCTTATAATGATGGAACATTTAATCGAAGACTAGGTCACTTCTTTAAATACAAACTACTTATCATTGATGAAGTGGGATTTAATGAAATAACACCTTTGGAAGCAAAGTTATTCTTTCAATTAATTGATTTACGATATACAAAAAGATCAACAATATTTACATCTAATATGACTTTTGATAAGTGGCCTCAAATATTAGGTAATGATGAAATGATAACAAAAGCTATATTAGATAGAATTATTCATCAGTCTTATTTGTTTAATATTATTGGTCCTTCTTATAGACTTAAAGATAAACTTGAACTGAATCAAACTGAGGAATCTTAAATGCACACTTTTGTCCATTCTTATATTGACATTTATATTTCAACTATCTTTACTTTAACATCATAGTATAATTTCATAATAAAAACCCCAATTTTTCTAATGTTTCTTGATTTAACTATTGTGGTTAACTAGAAGAGCAATGCTCTTTTTTTTGCATATCGCTTTATTTTATTTCGAATTCGAAATATAATTAATACGTGAGGTGGTAGAATGAGATTAAAAGTAAAAGGAATTCATCATATATCAGGTATAGTTGAACATCCACAAGAAAATATTGATTTTTATACAAGCGTATTAGGATTAAAAGCAGTGAAAAAAGCTGTTAATTTTGATAATCCAGAAACATACCATTTTTATTATAGTAATGATTCTGCAGATTTAGGAACAATAATTACATTTTTTCCTTGGGCAGATAAAGCTAAAAAGGGACTAGTTGGTGATGGTCAAGTAGGAGTAACTTCTTACATGATTCCTGTTGGAACAATTGGCTATTGGGAGGAAAGATTAAAGAGTTTTAAAATTATATTTGAAAGAGAGTATCGATTTAATCAAACATTTTTAGCATTTGAAGATAAGCATGGTATTAAAAATGAACTAGTTGAAAGTCCGTTAGGTAGTGAGAATGAATGGGAATTTAATAATATAACTAAAGATAAAGCAATCAAAGGATTTTTTGGAGCAGTTTTCTATTCTAAAAAAACTCATGAAACTAAGGATTTCCTGATTAATATTTTAGGACTAGAATTAGTAAAAGAAGATGAATTATATTATCGTTTTGAAATGAAAAACAATGTAGGTAAATATATTGATTTATATAAAGAGTCCCAAGGCGAAGGAAGACTATCAACAGGAACTAATCATCATATTGCCTTTAGTGTTGGATATGATGAAATAGATGATTGGAAGAAGTTCTTAGAGTTAAATGGTTTTAAAGTCTCAGATGTTAAAAACAGAAATTTTTTTAAATCACTATATTTTAGAGAACCAGGTGGAATAATTATCGAACTAGCAACAGATAAACCTGGGTTTAAAAAAGCTGAATTAGATCCTAAAATGGAAAAACTTTATTTACCCGAATGGTTTGAAAATAGAAGAACTGAAATTGAAGAAAAGTTAATTCCAGTTTTTGTTGAACCAACTGAAGAGTTAAAGGATTATCCATATCAAAATAAAGAAGAATATGAATTATACATATATCATCAAACACTTCTTAAAAGAATTAATGAATTATCAAGAATTTCAAAAACAAGAAAACTAACTGATGAAGAAATAACTGAACGTGAAGAACTTAGAAATAAATATGTAATAAATATACGAAGTGGAATGACAGACTTAATCACAACAGTTAAGTTTGAAGATAAGGATGGAGAAGTTAAAGATTTCTTTACAATGAAAGAAGGAGATTTACAATGAAAGAGTTACAAGGAATTCACCATGTTACTGCAATAACAAGCAGTGCAGAAAAAATATATGAATTTTTTACATATATCTTAGGATTAAGATTAGTTAAAAAAACAATTAATCAAGATGATATAAATACATATCATTTATTCTTTGCAGATGATTTAGGTAGTGCAGGAACTGATATAACATTTTTTGATTTTAGAGGCATTGATAAGGCATTACATGGAACTAATGAGATAAATCGAACAGGTTTTAGAGTTAAAGATGATAAATCATTAGATTATTGGGTTAAAAGATTCAAACATTATAATGTGAAGAATGATGGAATAAAAGAAATGTTTGGTAAAAAAGTTTTATTTTTTGAAGATTTTGATGGTGGATTATATACTATTTTCTCGGATCAAAATAATCTAGGAATTAAAAGTGGAACACCATGGAAAAAAGGACCAGTGCCTGATGAGTTTGCTATTACGGGACTTGGACCAATCTTTTTAAATGTTAGTAGATTAAAGGGTATGGATACAATGTTAACTGAAGTTCTTTTAATGAGAAAAATTCAAACTGAAGGTAAATATCATCTTTATGAAATGGGAACTGGTGGAAATGGCGCTAGTGTTATTGTTAAAGAAGATACAACAAGTGTTCAAGGTTATCAAGGATATGGTGGCATTCATCATGTGGCATTTAGAGTCAATGACTTAAAAGAGTTAGAAGAATGGCGTATTAGATTAGAAAAATTTGGTGCACCAAATTCTGGATATGTTGATAGATTTTATTTTGGAAGTTTATATACAAGATTATATTTAAATATCTTATTTGAAATAGCAACCGATGGACCAGGTTTTATTGATGATGAAGAATCATATGAAATCTTAGGTGAAAAATTAGCATTACCGCCAAAGTTTAGAAATGATCGTGAGTATGTTGAAAAAATTGTTAGACCAATTGATACAGTTAGAAGCACAAAAGAGTTTAAAAAGGAATATTTCAATGACTAAATATGATTTGAAAGCCGATAAGGATGATTTGAAATCGATGATAATTCTTTTTAATACTCATAAAGCTTTGGTAGAAGTTGTTAAAAAAGATATAAAGAAATATGGTTACGATTTAAATGAGTTTTCAGTATTTGAAGTTGTTTTTCATAAAGGCAAATTAACAGTTCAAGAAATCAAAGAAAAAATATTAGTTGCAAATTCAAGTCTTACATATATTTTGGATAAACTAGAGAAAAAAGAGATTATTACAAGAACAAGAGATGAATTTGATAAACGAATATTTTATATTGAACTTACAGAAAAAGGAACTATAGAAGCTAATAGTATTTTTCCTAAACATTATGAAAGACTAAGAAGTGTTTTTAGTATTTTAGATAATGAAGATAAAAATACATTAAATACTTTACTAAAAAAAGTTGGATATAATACAAAAGAATAGGTGATTAAAAATGGAGCATGTATTTATAGATAAAAAGAGTAAAAATGTTTTTATATTATTACATGGAACAGGTGGAAATGAATATGATTTAGTTAATGTTGCTGAAATGATTGATAAAAATACAAGTATCTTAGGTATTAGAGGCAATGTTAATGAAGGTGGAATGAATCGTTTTTTCAAAAGATTTGCTCCTGGTATATATGATTTAGAAAGTTATAAAAATGAAACAAATCATTTAGTTGAAACAATCAAAGAATTGAGTAATAAATACAATTTTAAACTTGAAAATGTGACTGTTATTGGATTTTCAAATGGGGCAAATATTGGTCTTGGAATGATTCAAGAGTTTCCAAGTTTAATCAATAATTATGTTTTATTTAGTCCGGATTACATTAATTCAGATAAAGGATTTAGTAATTTAGAAGGAATGAATATCTTCTTATCAACATCAAGAAATGATACAATGGTTGATTTTGAAAATATCATTAAGCTATTATCAAAATTGAAAAATGAAAATGCTAATTTAGATATTTATTATGGGCTTGGGCATCGAATAGAGCATGAAGCTTTAATAGATGTAAAGAACTGGTATACGAAAATATTAAAAAAATAATAAATTAATACTACAAATTAACGGCATATTTACAATGCTGTTTTTTTGCATTTTATTTACGAATACATTACTACAATATGCTTACTTTTTTCGTCTGTTTTTGGAATAATTGTTATGGTTTAAAACCAAAAACAAAAGAAGGGAAAACAATGCATGCGTAAATTATTATCAAAGTTATCGATTTTTATGATAACAATAAGTTTAACATTTTTAGGGTTTTTAGCTATTGCTCCAACCGAGTTACTTGGATTGGAATATACAGGTATTGGTGAAAAAAGATTTACTTGGGATAGAGAAATATATAACGGAGTAAATCTAAATCATACAATGAGCTATAATGGAAATAAAGATCAAAAAACATATACAATTGAATTTAATCCAAAAACAGCTAATTTGAAGCCAGTTGTTGCATATGGAGGAGATGTAATGTATGGAAATACAATGTCAAGCCTTGTTGCAGCTGAAGAGGAAAGAGGGAGCCATGTTGTATTTGGAATAAATGGTGATGCTTATGATACTTCTAATGGTGTTTCAAATGGTTTAGTTATTAATGATGGAAAACTTATTACAACTTCAAATGCCACATATGGATGGGGTATGTATGAAGATGGAACTGTTAAATATGGGAATGCCAAGTTAGATATAAATGCCTCTATAACTGGTGGAGAAACATTCTCAATAAAACATGTTAATAAGGAACGTAAATTAGATACAAACGGTGTTTATCTTTTAACAGAAGATTTTAATAGTGTTACAGCTTCAACGCAAGCAGGTGTTGAAGTAATTTTAAGTGCAGGTGAAGAAGGTTTAAGAATTGGTAACGCATTTAATTTAACAGTTGAAGAAGTTGTTATTGTTAATGCAAATACTGAGGGTAACAAAACTGCAATTGAAAAAGGTAAAGTAGTTATTTCTACTCATGAAGCTAGTCCATATTATAAAGCATTAAGTGAACTTTCAAATGGAACAAAAATCACGATAAATGCTAATGGAAATAGTGATGAAAGAATTGATTGGTCACAAGTGAAAACAGGAATGGGAATTTTTCATTTATTAATGGAAAATGGAGAAGCAACTAGACAAATTAATGATCCTGCGGTACATCCAAGAACTTCAATGGGAATAAAGGCTGATGGAACAATCGTTTTAATGCAAAATGATGGTAGACAAATTGGTTGGGCAAATGGTTTGTCATTTAAAGATATGGTTGAATATATGAAAGAATTAGGAGTTGTTACGTTATTTAATTTTGATGGTGGTGGATCATCAACAATTTCTGCTACAATTCCTGGTGGTGATTCAGCAAAAGTTTTGAATAGACCTAGTGATGGTCATGAAAGAGCGAATTCAAATGCGTTACTTTTCATTGCTACTGAAGATAAAAATGAAAATGATCCAGTTGAAAAACTTCATTTATATGTTGCTGGTGGAACAAACTACGCAAATAAAGCACGTGTATTAGAAAATGGTAATCTTGATTTTTTAGTTACAGCAACGGATAAAAATTTCTATTCAAAAACAATTGAAAGTAATATTACATATACACTTGAGACAACTGAAGGTAGTTCAATTGGAACAATTGACGAAACTGGTAGATTTACAGCATCAAGTGGTAAATCAAAGGGAAAAGTTATTGCTAGATATAATAATGATATAGTTGGTAATTTTGAAATCGAAGTTGTTGATTCAATAAGTAAAATAGAAACAGATTTAACAATTATTTCTGTTGCCCCAGGTCGAACACTTGGATTAGATTTTAGAGCATATGACGAAGGAATTCCAGTCTTATTATCAAGTCGTGCATTAAGTTTTAGACTTGATCCTGAAAGCTTAGGTAGTGTATCAGAAAATGGAACATTTACAGCAACAGAAGGACAAGGAACAGGGAACTTAATTGTTTCATATAAAGAGTATGAATTATCAATTCCAGTTGAAGTTGGTAAAATGCCAATGCAAATTCTTGATTTTGAAGATAATATCTTTGAAAATGGCTGGAATAAATATTTCACAAATATTCCCAATAATGGTGGTGCAGGTAGCATATCAATAAATAATGATGAAAGATTTGTAAAACATGGAGATGGATCATTAAGAATAGATTATGATTTCGCAACAAAACCATTAACAGGTACAGTAGCAATTGAAATAGGTGAATCAGGGTATACAACATTAGAAGGACAACCAACAGCAATTGGGGCATGGATTTATGGAGATGGAAATGGTGGTTGGTTTAGAATCCAATTAACTGGAGGTAAATATGCCGGTGATACAAGAATTGATTGGGTAGGTTGGAAATATATTGAAACAGCTATTCCAAAAGATGCGCCATTCCCATATCAAGTTCAAAGAGCAATCAGATTATTAGGTACAAGTTCAATAGCCAATAATAAAAAAGGAACAATTTATGTTGATTCAGTAAGAGCAATTTATGATTTTAAAAATGATGATAATGATGCTCCAACATATAATGAAGCAAGTGTTTTCCCAAGTGAAGGATCAAAAACTTCAGATATCCAACAACCAATCAGTTTAACAGTATATGACGAAACTGTTGAAGGACAACCTAAAACAGGGATAAATACATCAAGAACTGAATTATATATAAATAGTAAAAAAATAACAAACTTAACACAAATTGTTAATCAAGATGGTTCGGTAGATATTTCTTATCAACCAGGAGCACTTGATCAATTAAGACCAGGAAAACAAAATGTGAAAGTAAGAGTTGAAGATAATTTTGGAAATAAAAAGTTTATTGAATGGTCATTTATTGTGGAAGGATATGCAGTAGAATTAATTGAAAATGCTCCAAATAAGGATATTATTTATGCTAACGAAGAATTTACTTATGGTATATCATCTGTTGAATATAAAAAGTTTTCTTCAATTGATTTAGAAATAACATATAACTCAAAAATGTTAGAGTTACTTGACGCCCCAATTATTGATAATAGACTTATAGTAACAAACCTTGATGTTGATAAGGAAAAAGGAATTATTAAGGCGATAATAATTGGAATGGAAAATATCGAAAAGAACAATGTAGAAAATATCATTGAATTAAAGTTTAAAGCATTAGAAGAAGTAAATGGAACAACAGGAATTAAACCAACAAAAATAACAATTCTTGAAGGTTCAGTAACAACAGATTTAATTTTAAATGGTTATGATGTTAAATTAGATTACAAGAATATTCTTTCATATGAAGGACAAACTATCGAAGGAAATACAACATTAAAAGTAGTAAGCGAAGGTAAGTTAGTTGAAGGAGCAGAATTCTTTGTAACACTTGATGGTGATCAAGTATCATTTGATGGTAGTACAAATGAAAAAGGAGAATTAATTACTGATTTCTTTGGTAAATATCCAATAGGAACAAAATTCTTAATAAAAGCTATCAAAGATGGATTTATTAGTAATACCGTTACACTTGAAGTATTAGAAAGCTTAGGAACAAATATTCCAGAAAAAATTGCTGTAACTGTCGGGGAAAACTTATCGACAAGTGTTGGAATTGGTTGGCAAACATCTCATAATGTTAAAAACGGTCTTGTAGAAGTTTCATTATCAGAAGATTTAGCAAACAAACAACAATTTACTGCATTATCAAAAACTGTTGTAACAACATTTGGCGGTAATTCAAGAGAATATACATCGTGGGGTTCATTCATTACAGGTTTAACACCAAACACTAAATACTATTACCGTGTTGGAAATGGATTAGATAATGAATGGTCAGAGATTCATAGCTTCAAAACAGCAGTTGAAAAAGGGGATATGGATGTTGCATTTTATGGTGATATTCAAGGTGGATATAGCAACTTCCCTAACATAGTTAAAAGATTAAATGATTTATACCCAAATATCGAATTTAGTATTTTAGCTGGAGATGTTGCAGATAACTCACATATTTACCAAGAGTGGACTGACATTGATAAATATACAAAAGAATATTTCAATAATAATGTTTGGATGGCAACAGTTGGTAATCATGACGTTTATGATGATGCACAAGCATTTACTGGTTATTTTTACGGTCCAAGTAATGGAACAACAGGACAACTAGGTGCACGTAATTACTATTTTGAAGTTGGAGATGCGGTATTCTTTAACTTTGATACAGAAGCAGGTTATGGATCTTATGATCCAGGTTATAAGAAACAAATTGCTTTATTTGATGAAGTTATGTCAAAAACAACAAAAACATTTAAGATTGTTATAATGCATAGAAGTGCATACCCATTAAATTATAATGAATCAGAAATACGTGCATTATCACCTGTTTTTGAAAGAAATAACATTGATATAGTTTTAAGTGGTCATGATCATATTTATAGCCGTACATCAATGTTTGAAAATGAACGTGTAACAACACAAAGTGGTGTAACTTATGTAGTTGGTGGAAGTGCATCTGGTTCAAAATATTATGATGGTGATAATACAAGACCATGGGTTGATAAAGTTTATGATAATAATAATCCTGTATTCACAGTTTTAAAATTTAGAGATGGAAATAGAATAGAATTTATTGCGTATGCAGTAGAAAATGGTGAAAATGTTGTTGTTGATGAATTTGTAATTAGCAAACAAAATATTAATGTTGATGCAAGCAATGCTAACTATGAAGGTGATTACGCAATTAAGACTGGAGAAAATCATACATTTAAAATTACTCCAAAAGTAGGATATAGAATCTCGAAAGTTTTAGTTAATGGAAAAGAATTAAATCAAGAAAACGATATATATAGAGTTTCTAATGTTCAAGAAAACTTGAATATTGAAGTAATAACAGAAGAAATAAAAACTAGTATTTATGATGTTAATCAAGATGGAGTTATTGATTTAAATGATGCCAAAGCAATTCTAAAACATTTGACAGGAAAAGAATTATTAAGCAATGAAATAATAGAATATCTTAAATCAGAAAATAAAGAATTAAGCTTATCATTAGTTAGAGAAATTTTAGAAGTATTAGGAGATAAATAACATGAAAAACATTAAAATGGTCACAAAAACAATTTTTATATTAACATTATTACTAGTACTTGTAGCATGTGGAAAAAAAGTTGACAATGAAAAACCAGTAATCTTAGGAACAAGAGATTTCAATGTCTTAGTTGGTGATGCAAAACCAAACTATTTAGAAAACATTACTGTAACTGATAATATTGATAAAGATTTAAAAGTTAGTGTGGATGATTCACAAGTTGATTTAACAAAAGAAGGATCTTATGATTTAGTTTATACTGTAAAAGATACTGCAGGAAATGAAACTAAAGTAATCGTTAAAGTGATTGTTAATAAACTGGTTGTTAAATTAGATGCTCCAGTTATAACAATAAAGAACGGAATTATTAGTTGGAATAAGATTCAAAATGCTACTTCGTATAATGTTAAGATTAATAATGAAGTTAAATCAGTAAGTATTGAACAATTTGACTTAAACGGATTAGAAAATAAAGATAAGTTAAACATCAGTGTTCAAGCGGTATCAAATAATAGTAGTTTTGAAGGAAGCGAATATAGTAACCTTGTTACAACAAATGTAGCAAATAATGCTTCAGTGATTGATAATGAAATCCACATTCAATCAAATGAAGAAATATTAGGTGTTATTATAAAGTTTACATCAGATAAAACAATCGAAGAATCAATGATCACTTTTTCAAAGATTCTTCCAAGTGATTGGATATATGATATTAATGTTAAAGATAATGAAGTTGTTATTGCAACAACAGGATTATCAAAAATAAAAGTAGAATTATTCCACTCATTTATTGTTGTTGAAGAAGGAACTTTTATAACACTTAATGAAGTAAGTATTGATACTGTTACAGGAACAAAGAAAATTAAATAAAAAGGTAAAGGCTTGTAAAAGCCTTTATTTTTTAATGAGACTAACTATCAGAAGTCAAGAGATTTGAAGTATTAAACAAGAAAAAACCTCAATCAAGGTTAAATTAAAAATATGAAGAGTATAATCAGCTACATATTATACTAACTTGTTTGTATCAAACGAGACTTTATTAGTTTCAATGTGATAAATTATTCGGATTAATTTCCTAGAGATATTGACTAAAATAACCTTATGATGTTTACCTTGATTTCGTTTTAAGTGATAATAGTCATTTATTTGTGGAATATACTGTAATGAGTAGAAAGCATACATGTAAAGATATTTACGTAGTAGTGAAGAACCACGTTTAACAATTTTTCCGAATCTTTCAGTTGTACCAGATTGACTAATCTTGACATCTAGTCCGGCATAAGCAGTTAGTTGACCAGGATTAGAAAAACGAGTAATATCTCCAATTTCAGCATAAATAGCTGCTGCAGCGATGATGCTGATAGAGGGGATTGTGTGAATCAAGGAATCTGTTTTAAAGTAAAGATTTTCAATTTCCGTATCAAGAACCTCAATTATTCTAACTAATTCAGAATAATGATTGATGATGGTAGTAATTAGTAAATCATATATTTTACTTGAAGTACCAATTGATTCTTTGGCCAAAGATTTTAGTTTTGAAAACTTTGGATATGTGAATTTGCCCCTTGAAAGTTTGCGTAATTTATCAAAGTGGGTCATATTTAAATTAGATATCTTCTCTTTGTTTTTATAGGTTTTTAATATATATAAAGGTGTTTTACCCATTAAATTATTGAAAAAACCTTTAAACTCAGGAAAAGACTTATCTAAAACATTTGTTAGACGAACTAATTGTTTAGAACGCATTTGTAAATAAGTGTCTCGTTGTCTAACTAATTCTTTTAATTCATTTTTATGGTAAAATTTACTATGTAAGGTTTTGTAGTCAAACTGGCCTAACATGGAAGCTATTAGTTTAGCATCAATTTTATCAGTCTTAGTCCTTCTTAACGTAGTAGCCTTGGAAAACTGACTTGTTAATTGAGGATTAAACTCTAAATAAGTATAACCTAATTTAGATAAAAATGATTTCAAATTGATTCCATAATGCCCAGTTGACTCAAAACCTATTTTTATTAGACTTGGATCACTTAAAGCACTTAGCTCATTTTTGAGATTTTGGAATCCATCATAATCGTTCGTGAATGTGAACGAATTAATTTTAACACCTGCATCAGTAGCTATGAAGCAGTCGTGTTTGAATTTTGAGATATCTATTCCAACATGGAACATGATACTCACCTCCTAATGATTTGGCGCAGGGTTTAACGAATCTCTTATTTCTTTAACCTTGTGATAAAGCGTCTAGCGCTAACTAACTAATTGAAAGTTAAAAATAAGAGCCGTAGTAGTTGCCTCATGTAAACGTCAAGCGTTAATAAAATGAAAAAAATCCACGGCGCCTTAAATATATTATAGTAGAAAATAAAGAAAGGATGTATACTCGATTCACCACTATAATCATAAATCGAGTATACAAGGTGTAAAATGAAAAAAACAATAATAGTTATTTTAGTAATACTTAGTTTTATTACTAGTTTCAAATTAAATGCAGAAAATGAATCTAATAATAAAGAATTTAAAGGTGTATGGGTATCAACAGTATATCAATTAGATTATCCATCAACATATACGACTAATTCTGAAAAATTAAAAGAAGATGCGATTGAAGTCATTAAAAAAAGTTATGAGTTAGGATTCAATGCAATAATTCTCCAAGTAAGACCAAGTGCAGATGCTATTTATAAATCAGCATATTTTCCATATAGCAAATATATTACAGGAACTCAAGGATTAGCACCAAATGATAACTTTGATATTTTAGACTTCTACATTAAAGAATCCCATAAATATGGTATGGAATTACACGCATGGATTAATCCATATCGAATAACAATGAGCAAAAACGATAAACTAGCTGAAAATCATATTGCTTTAATAAGACCTGATTGGACTGTTTTATTTGAAGATAAATTATTCTTTAATCCAGGAATTAAAAAGGTTCGTGATTATATAATTGATGGAGTAGAAGAAATTGTTAGAAACTATGATGTTGATGGAATTCATTTTGATGATTATTTCTATCCAGGAAAAGAATTTAATGATCAAAAAGAATATTTAAGTAATAATCCAAATAATCTAACTCTTGATAGTTGGAGAAGAGAGAATAATAATGATTTAATAAAAAGAACTAATGAAGCGATAAAAACAATTAATGAAAAAGTAGTTTTTGGAGTTAGTCCTTCAGGTATATGGGCTAACAAAGGTAATAATAGTTTAGGAAGTGAAACAAGAGGCAGTGAATCATATTATAACTTATATGCTGATACAAGAAAATGGGTTATTGAAGAATGGTTAGATTATATAGCACCACAAGTATATTGGAAGATTGGATATACGATTGCTGATTATGAAATTATTGCTAAATGGTGGAATAATGTTGTTCAAAATACAAAAGTTAATTTATATATTGGAATAGCAATATATAGATTGTTTGATAATAGTGAATGGGAAGTAGAAGAAATATCCAAGCAATTATCATTAAACAAACAAATAGAAAATATTAAAGGACATATTTTGTTTAGATATAAAAATTTAATTGGTAATGATAACAAAACAAAGAAATTAGTTGAACTATTAAAGAACGAACAACCAGTTAATCTACCAACAGTAAGTAATCTGAATATTGAAGGTAATCTAATAACAGATGAAGTAGTCAATGCAAAATATGATTTTAACGATAATAATACCGATAAAAGCACAATCCTTTGGTATGCAGATGATCTTGTAATTGGTAGTGGAAGAACATTGTTGCTAGATAAAAAACATCTTAATAAGACTATATATTTTATAGTTACACCTAAAACAGCGTTTAGTGTTGGTGAAAAAATAAAATCAAATAGCATAACTATTGAACTTAGATATGATTTAACATCTGATAATAATATTGATGAAAATGATTATATCGAAATCTTAAAATTAATAATAGGTAAAAAAATATTAAGTGATCATCATTTAAAACTTTTAGGAGTAAATAAAGAAGAGGAAATAAGCTTAGAATTAATTAGAAGGATATGGAATCAATCTTTTAAATAAAACTATATAACAAATTACTTTCAAAAAACTGTGCCTATATTTTGAAGTATAAAACATTAAGTGCTACAATATATCTATATACATGAAAAGAGGGAAAGTAATGTTTTTAAAAGATGAATTACTTGAGAAAATTAGAGAACGTGCTTCTTATTATGATGAAAATAATTTGTTTCCAGAGGAAGACTATAAAGAATTAAAGGAAGCGGGTTATTATAGACTATTTGCACCCAAAAATAAAAATGGATTTGGTTATTCGTTAAAAGAGGTAGCTAGAGAACAAACAAGACTTGCAATGTATGCACCTGCAACAGCACTTGGAATTAATATGCATCAAATTATTGCTGGTGTTGGTAATTATTTAGTTAAACATGGGAATGAAAAAGGTAATTTAATTATTGATGCTGTTAGTAAAGATCAATTAATAGCTTTTGGAATTTCGGAACCAAATAATGATAAAGTTTTATTTGGATCAATTAGTGAAGCAATTAAAAAAGATAATGATTATTTATTTAAAGGACAAAAAATTTTTGTTTCATTAGCGAAAAAATTTGATAAGATTTTAACCTATGCTAATGATTCGACTGGTCCATGGAGTGTATTCGCTATTTTAGATAGAAGTAGCGAAATGGAAGTTAAAAACGATTGGAATACATTAGGAATGAGAGGAACACAATCAAATTCAATTTATTTGAATAACGTTCATGTTAAAGATACAAATATTATTTCTAAAATTAAACCAGGACCAACTAAGGATCCAATTATACTAGGAATCTTTGCATACTTTGAAATTCTTTTAGCAGCAACCTATCATGGTATTGGTAAAAGAGCGTTAGAACTTGGAATCGAAAGAGTTAAATCTCGTAATTCAGTTTCAAATAATAATATGTATAGTAATGATAAAGATATTAGATGGAGAATTGCTGAGGCAGCAATTACTCTAGATGGAATTGAAACACAAATTGATCATTTATCAGATTTAATTGAAAATGATATTAATGATCCGTTTATTTTTCAAAAACTCTCAACAATTAAAAATAAGAGTGTAGAAACATCAAAAGGTGCATTAGATGAAATAATTCGTGCATCTGGCGGAAGAAGTTATTATAATGATTTTGAACTCTCAAGATTATATCGTGATGTACTTGCTGGAATATTCCAACCATCAGACCAAGAATCACTTCATAATGCATGGGCAAATGCACTATTAGGACCAATAAAGTAACAATAAGAATGATCATGAAGATGGTCATTTTTTTAAAATTATTTTAAAGTAAAATAGATATGTTAAAATATATATACTAAGAAAGGGCTGATAATATGGATAATTTTGTTTCAATTGTGAATAATCATCAATTAAAGTTAGAAAGAGATGCTAAAAAAGGGGAAATTATTGATTTAAATTTAGTTAATACTGTTGATACAACGATCATTTTAGAAAAGATAAATCAAGAAACTGATCGAATTTATAAGGAAAAATTAAGAGAAGTTAAAGATAAATTTGATTTAGAAAAAAAATTAGAGATTAAAAAAGCTGTTGAAGAATATGAAAAAGAAAACTTAAATTTAAATAATGAATTAAAGAATCTTGAATCTAAAATTAAAAATCAATTATTATTAGAATTTGAAAGAGAAAAATCAAATTATGATAAAGAGATTAGCACTTTAAAAAATCAAGTTGAATTAATCAAACAACAAAAAGATAATGAGTATATTAATAAGATTAATGAACTTAATAATGAGAAAGAAGTGTTAAGTTCAAAACTAAAATTAAGTGAAAAAGAAAATGAACTAAAATTAACAAATAAAAATCATGAATTTCAAAAAATTCTTCAAGATAAAGAAATAATGATTGAAAATCTTAAGCGTGAACGCTCTAAGTTAAATATTAAAAATATTGGTGAAAATTTAGAAAAATGGTGTGATAATGAATTTAATAATCAAGCACTAGCGACGCTTGATAATATTTCATGGCAAAAAGATAATGAAGTTATAAAAAATAGTAAAGCTGATTTTATTTATAAGGTTTATGCAACTAGTGGAAAACTAGAAAATGAATTATTAACATCAGCAATATTAGAAATGAAATCAGAAGATCCTGATTCAATTAATAAACAACCCAATTCAAAGTTTTTTAAGAAGTTAAATGAAGATAGACTTAATAAACAAATTGAATATGCAATATTAGTTAGCGAACTTGAGTGGGATAGTGAAAATGATGTTCCAATTAAAAAAGTTCCAGACTATGAAAAAATGTATATTGTTAGACCACAGTATTTTATGATCTTTTTAAATATAATTACTTCTTTTGGATTAAAGTATAAAGAAATATTACTTGCGAAGGAAGAAGAAAGAGCTAAATTTATAGATGTTAAAGAAATTATTAATGATTTTGAAGCAATGAAAAATGAAATTTTAGATAATTCAATTAAACATATTACGACACAATTAGAAGAAATAAATAAACAAAGTGAAATAATTACTAAAGCAAATAATAAAGTAATTGAAGCAGCAAATATGATTATTGCTCGTCATCTACAAACAGTTATTAATAAAATAAATAATTTTAAAATTGAAAAAATAACTAAAAAAATTGAGGAACTCTCATGAAAAAGTTAATTGTAATAATACTAATGGGTATTTTATCAGTTACTCTTATTGGATGTAACAAGTATCAGGTCAAATATGATAAAGATTTACTTACAATTAATTTAGAAAAAGAAAATGATGAAATTAAAATAATGCAACTAACAGATTTACATTTAGCTTATGGAAATGATTTTTTAGATAAAAAAACATTTTCTTTAATTGATAAATTAGTAGAAAATGTTAATCCGGATGTAATAATTATTACGGGTGATATAACAATGAGTTTGTTAGCTAAGAAACTATTTAAACAGTTTATTAATCATATGGATAAATATGATGTTCCTTGGAGTTTTGTTTTTGGTAATCATGAAATGGATTTTCATGATATGAAAGAAATAATTAAAATCATAGATAAAACTAAAACTAAGAATCTCTATTTTAAAGTCGGAGAAGATTTAGGTGAAAATGGTGGATACGGTAATTTTAAGATTGAAATTCAGAATAATAGTAATCCGATTTTAAATCTTTACATGTTAGATACTAAAGCAAATAGATTAGATGGTAAAACTGATGGTGGAGTATATGATTATTTAACAATTAACCAAGTTGATTGGTATAAACGTGAAATAGTAACAGATGATGTAAGATCATTAGCTTTTATGCATATACCGCTACGTCAATATTTAAAATATTATGGATTTGATAATTATAAAGAAAAAACTCATGCTCAAGCAGTTGATACAGGATTCTTTGATGCAATGGTTAATGAAGGTAATAAAAAAACAATGGGTGTTTTTGTTGGACATGATCATTTGCTAGATTTTAGTTTTTATTTAGATGATATTATGTTAGCTTATGGAAATGTTAGTGGATTTAATGCATATGGAAAAAAAGAACGAGGAGCAAGAATAATTGAAGTTACAAAAAATGAGAGTAACTATGAATTGAATTCTTATCTTGTTTTAGAAAATGAGGTATTATCATGAAAATAAAATCAAGAATGATTGTTCTACTACATTCGATAATTACTAGTGTATTTCTATATTTCTTTTTAGGTTCACTCTGGATTTTTTCTATAGTTATTCTTTCAATAATATTTTTAATTGTTGGAGGTAAAAATAATGTTTAAAGTAGGACTGTTTATTTTACAATCATCAATGTTAATAACCATTTACGTATCATTAATCGTTTTATTCTTATTAAGAATTATCTTAGTTTTAAAAAATAAAATAAATACTAGAGAGGCATTGATTATAGTTTTCACACCATTATCAATCGGTGTTTATCTATTTCTTCCAAAAAATAAGAAATATAGAAAACTCTATGATATTATTTTAATTATTTTTGCTGCCTTAGCAATTATTGGATTAATTTTTACAATATATCAAAGATACTTCTAAAAGTATTTTCTAAGCATAAAAGCTATCTAAGGTATATAATATAAGAGTAGGAGGTAATGATATGACAGTTAAAGAATATTTGGAAAAGAATAAAATTGAAGAATTTGTTTTAACAGATCGAGTTAGAATACCTATTCCTAACGATATAATAAAATATCTTGATTTATCAAGTATGAATGTTAAAAACACAGAAACAAAAAAAGGAATGTTATATATCTACACTGATTATGTTGCAGATTCATGTTAAGAAGGCTTCGGCCTTTTTTTTATGAAAAAATAACTTTTCATTACATTAAACAAGCAATTTAGAACATATTAACGTTATTTTGCTATTTATTAAATATAATAAAACAAAAGAACGGAAGGAGAGAATCTTAATGATTCAAGTGTTAATATGAAAAAAATAGCCGTATTAGAGAGTAGTTATAAGATTAATTATTTTGAAAAAGGAGATATTTTTCCCAAATTAAAAAAAATATATAGTGATGAATATGATTTAGTTAGAATTACGGAGAATAATATTGATGATTTCTTTTCTAGCAACAATAATAATATTTTAAAATATGATGCAATTATTATTAATATTATTGAAGAATCAATAATAGAAAAACTAGTTAAATCAAAAGAGGAAATAGAAAAGTTTATTAATTTAGGAAAAGGTGTTTTCATATCTGCAAGTCTTTCATCAATGTATGAAAAAAACTTTTTACCTGATAAATATCAGTATCAAGTGGTGGATACTAAAAACCAAGATGAATTTGTTTTTAATAGTAAGTCAAGTTATGATGCAAATAAGTATATTTTAAATCATCCAAATAAATTAGATGATAGTTTAAAAGAGAAAATTGGATTAAAATCAAGATTAATACCAGCTAGTCCAGCTTATTTTTTCAGAATAATTGGAATTCAATCAATTTTCTTAATGTCTAGTATTCCTGTGAATAATGAAAAAGTTTTAGTAACAAGTATATCTCTTGAAGATTTAGTTGAAACAGAAAAAATTCTTGATAATATTTTATCGTATATAACTTGTGGAATTCCAAGAATTGCATTTGTTAAAAAAGATGGAGAGGAAGATTCGGGTTTTAATTATTTAAATGATGAGACTGAAGCACTAAATTTAAAAAGTAAAACATATAGTAATAAAAATGAGATGTTAAAGTCAAAATTAAAAGAGTATCATGATGTTTACATATTTTCCAAAGAGTATTTAGAGGAAGAAATTCTTGATATCTTTATTAAATGGAAAAATATCAAAAATGTTAAATTCTTTTATTATAAGAAAATAAGTAAAGATTTATTTTTAACGGAAATAACAAATCAAAAAATGATTGAAAATCAACGAATGGATGTCTATAGTTTAGTTCTCTATACTTATAAGATAGGCTACTGGAATAATAGTTTTTATGAAACAATTAGTATTGTTGAAGCGTTGGTTGAATTAGAGTTAGAATTTGATCAATTCATTAATAGTATTTTTGATGAGGTGGATAAATACTATAAAAATGGAAGTTATGAGAATAAGATTATTGAAACATGTGGTTTGTTAAAATTAGAGTCTTTAATTCTAAAAAAATATGAAAATGAAAGAATTAAAGGGAAAAGAGAAGAGACTAAGAAATGGTTGATTAGTCAATTTGAAAAAGCAAGTTTTTATCAAAAGAAAAATATCATTAAAACGTTTATTTCATATGATGATATCAACATTATTATTGAAATGTTTTATGATAATAACAAAGAGAAATTTACAAATTATATTGAAAAGAATTCAATTAAAGAAAACATTGAAGATCTATTTGAGTTAGTAATTATTGATGATTTAAAATTATACTTAAAGCTTATTAAATTATCTGACGGAAAAAGAGATGATTTAGTAGATTTATCAAAGAAATATTTAAAGGTTTTATTAGATAAACAAGATGAATATGGAATTTGGAATGATGATTTAAATAAAACTGCTCAGATTATTGATTCTCTATATGAGATGGATATTGAACTTTTAGGTAAAAAACTAAAGAATCAAATTAATGAGGATATTAGTAAGAGTATAACAGTGTTAAAAAAATCATATTACATTGATCGATATGGAAAAGATTTATCGTTATCAGTTAATGCTATAAAAGCTTTAAGACATTATTATATTAGATTAAATGAAAATGCTATTGATATTGTTTATACAGAAGCAGATAGTTTATTAAAATTTAAAACAATTGATTTTTTGACTAAATCATTAGAAGAAATAATTGAAGTAAATGCGAAAGATAAAAAGAAACTTAGAAATCTGGAAATTATTGAATCTAAATATTATAAAAATAAAGTAAGACTTAATACAATCGGAAGCTTAACTTCAATTTTATTTTTATTACTAATTTCATATTATATATTTTTAGCATTAGAAAATATTGAAGTATTTAAAAAAATAATGAGTCAGTCATTAATGTGGGTACCAATTGCTATAGGAATGCTTGTAACACCTACGGTGGCTTTTATATCTAAAAAGCTTGTTGGAAAGCAATTAAAGAAAGAAGAAGAGCCTGAAAATAAGTAAAAGTATGTGATATAATAAAAGTAAGGGAAGGATATGAGGGGATTATTTATGAATAATGAAAATAATAAAAAAATACCTAAGATTATCCATTATGTATGGGTAGGTAGAAAAGAAAAGAGTGAACTTGCTCTTAAATGTATTGAAAGCTTCAAAACATATTGTCCAGAATATAAAATAATTGAATGGAATGAAGATAATTTTGATGTTTCAAGTAATGAACAAGTAAGAATTGCATTAGAAGAGAAAAATTATGCATATGCATCAGATATAATCAGAGTATGGGCTCTATATAAGTATGGTGGAATATATTTTGATACTGATTTATGCTTAACAAAAAATATTGATGAACTTTTAAACTATGATGGTTTCTTATGTTACGAAAGTAAATATTGGTTTGGTACTGCTGTTATAGGGTTTATACCTAAACATAAGGTATTAGAAAAAATATATAAAAGATATGAACAGCCGGCAAAGATTGGGTTTAACACTAATCCATTGACAGTTCATGCTTTTGCTGCAGCTCTAAGATTTTATTATGGGTTAAAACCAAATGGAAAATTAGATGTTATTAATGATATTTTATTGTTGCCAGAAGAATATTTTTATCCAATTAATTATATGACCTTAAAAATGAGAAAAACAAATAATACATTTGGTATTCACTATTATGGTAGTACATGGCATAACAAGGCACAAAAAAGAAGTGTTAGTTTTGCTAGAGGATCAAGGAAAATTCTAGGGAAACATGTTTATTCGTTTTTTGAGAGAATTGTTGCGAATAGTTATTACCGAAAATTAAAAAAAGAATTTATGCGAATTGAGGAACAAGATAATGGAACACATAATCAAAGTTAAAGATCTAAAAAAGTCTTATCGTGATTTTCAAGCGGTTAAAGGAATAAGTTTCAATGTAAAAAGAGGTGGATTGTTCGCATTTTTAGGATTAAACGGAGCTGGCAAGTCAACAACAATCAATATTTTATGTTCAATCATTGAAAAGAATAGTGGTTCAGTAGTAATTGATGGATTAGATTTAGATAAAGATAGACTTAAAATAAAAGAAAAAATTGGAATTGTTTTTCAAAGATCTGTCCTCGATTATCAATTAACGGTTAAACAAAATTTAGAATCAAGAGCGAGTCTCTATCCATTAACAAAAGATGAAATAAAATCAAGAATTAGTTATTTAATCAGTATATTAGAATTAGAACCAATTATTAATAGACAATATGGAGATTTATCGGGTGGACAAAAACGAAAAGTTGATATAGCAAGAGCCTTAATTAATCAACCAAAGATCTTGTTTTTAGATGAACCAACTACTGGACTTGATCCAAATACAAGAATAACGGTTTGGGAAATTTTAGATAAATTAATTAAGGAACAAGATTTAACAATCTTTTTAACAACACACTATATGGAAGAAGTTGTTAAAGCAAGAGAAGTTGTTATTCTTGATGAAGGTGTAATTGTGGCTTCAGGAACTCCTGATGATTTAAAGCAAAAATATGCAAATGATATTTTAAGAGTTATTAGTGAAAAAAATGAAAAATTAGAAAAAAAATTAAAAGATAAAGATTTTGAGTATATTAATGATAGTTATCATATTAAAGTTAAAGACTCTATTGAGGCATTAAAAATAATTAATAGTGATATTGATTTATTTAAAAATTTTGAAGTTTTAAAAGGAAATATGGATCAAGTATTTCTAAATGCTACGGGCAAAAAATTGGAGGTAAGCAATGCAAACTAATTTAAGTAATGCAAAGAATTATCTTCATAATATTTGGGAGTTAACCAAAAGGAATATTTTAATATTCTTAAAAAATAAAACGACACTCTTCTTTTCAATGATTGCCCCAATTCTAATTTTAGTTATATATATCTTGTTTATGGGGGATTTACAAATAAATATGATTAAAGATTCATTACCAAGTGACATTGTTGTTAGCACAAAGGATATTCGAGGAATTGCAAATGCTTGGATGGTCTCTGGTATTGTTGGAATTTCTTCATTAACAGTTTCATTAAATAGTATGTTTGTTGCAATCTCAGATCGTGAAAGAAGAGTAGTTGATGATTTTACTGCATCCCCTGTTAAGCTTTTTAATTTGACATTAAGCTATTTTATTTCAGCATTTCTTTTAACTTTTGTTATTTGTTTTATATTTTTAATAGTTGGATTATTATATTTAGTAATTACTACTGGGGTTATCTTTAGTATTATCGAAATCTTAGAACTTGTTTTAGTTTTATTGTTATCAAGTTTATCGGCAGTTATTATTTTAATGTGTATAACAACATTCTTTAAAACAACTGCAGCAGCATCTTCATTTACAGGAATTTTTAGTGCTTTAGTTGGTTTCTTAATAGGTGCATATCTTCCTGTTAGTATTTTACCAATTGGAATTCAAAATTTTGCAAATTTAATACCAGGATCTCATTCGACTGGATTATTTAGAATCATCTTTATGAATAGAATGATAGAAAACCTACCTAGTGATATACCAGCTAGTTTTATTGAAGAAATTAAAAAAACATATGGTTTTGATTTACATATGTTTGGAACTAAAATAAATAGTACATACATGTATTTATATTTAACCCTATCAATCATTGTATTCTTTATTCTTTATTTGTTCATTAATAAATGGGTTAAAAAAAATAAATAATTATGGAGGAATTAATGTGAAGTCATTTTTAAAACAACTACTAGAAGGAGCATTAATTGGATTAGTAATTGGAGTAATGTTTCTATTACTTGGTTATAATATTGCCAAAGGAATTGATAGCCTTTTATGGTATGAGTGGATTATTTTAGTTATTGTTCTATATATTGTCTACCAATTGGCGATTATTTTTCATGAATTAGGACATTTAATTTTTGGTAAATTAACAGGATATAAGTTTTTAAGTTATCGATATCGTTCTTTTTTGATAATGAGAAATGAAAAAAACAAATTAGTTTTAAAAAGGTTTACTGTCCATGGAACATTGGGACAATGCTTAATGATACCTCCAAAGAAAAAGCCATTACCAATTTTTTGGTATAACGTTGGTGGAGTTACAATGAATCTTTTATTTGCAATAGTCAGTATTATTGTTTTTAAGTTTGTTGGGAATAATGATTTAATTAAAATCTCCTTAACCATAGTCATTACTATTAATTTATTTTTAGCTGTTTTTAATTGGGTTGGTATTAAAGGTTTAACTAATGATGGTAATAATTATCGTGAAGCTAAGAAATATCCTGATTCAAGAAATGCACTATTTTACATATTAGATATTAATGCAAGATTATCTAATAATGAGCGTATAACAACTATGTTACTTGATGTTCCATTTGATGAATTAGATCTTACAAAACCGCTACAAATTAATTATGCATTTAGTATTGTAATTAAAAACATATATTTACAGAATTTCGAACTTGCCAAAACTCAGATTGATGAAATACTAAAAACATATAATGAACCGGGCTCAATCCTTATTTTACTTATAAAACCATATAAATATTTATTGATGTTAATTGATGAACAAGAACAAGCGATTGATAAGAAAGATAAAGATGTCATTAAAATCTTGGATGCTATGAAGTATGAACCATCATTTGTTTTAATTAAGTGGTATGAAGAATTAATTCGAAATAATCAAAATAATGATGAACTTTCCAAGCAATTCTTGAAAGTATGTGAAAATAGTCCTACACAAGGTGAAGTTTTTGATTTAATTGAGTTTAAAGAAGTGATATATCAAATATATTTAGATAAAAAGACATTATAAATCCTCAAATTAGAGGATTTTTTAATTTTAAAACATTTTTATATTATAATAATATTGCGAGATGATGAAATGAATAGATTAAAGAAAATAGGTTTAACAATATTATTACTTATAATAGTGCTGTTGTTAACTAGAAAAGAAAATCAAAATAAAACTTTAATAACAACCGATTTTATTCAACCTTGGAAGATTCTTGATTGGAATGATGAAGATTTTGATAATCATTTTTTGAAATTAGAAAGTGTAAAAATAAAAGAAGTTATTATTCAATGGACAATTGAATCAGATGGTGATGAGTTTAAATATCGGTTATATCCTTCTAAATATGAGACAAAGGATAAGTATGATAGTATTCTTGAAAAGTTGTTAAAAAGTGCTAAGAAGAATAATGTTGGTATTTATATTGGATTAAATAATGATTTGCTATGGTGGAATAATTATCAAAATAATGAAGATTATTTAAAATTTCAAATGGAAGTTGCTAAAAATCAAGTTGATGAAATAGAGAATTTATATAGAGAAGAATACTTTAATACTATTTTAGGTTATTACTTACCTTTTGAAATATATACTAATGCAAGTGGGTTTAGTCATAATTGGGCAAATATGTTTAATATTTTAATTGAACATTTAAATTTAAAAACATTTAGTATACCGTTATTATTTTCTCCGTTTTTAAGTGACTATGCGGGAAGCACTAATCAAAATATTAAAGATACTTTTGATATTTTATTTAAAGAATCAAAGTTTCGTGATTTTGATTTAATAATACCAATGGATTCTTATGGTAATGTCTTACCAAATGATTTGAATAATGAAAATAGAGCTTTTAATTATTTAGAGAGTATAAGAAAATCAATAGAAGAAAATTCTAAAATAGGTATGGCTGTAAATATTGAAATATTTAGTGAAGTTAATGGTGAATTTAATTGCTGATTTTGAAAGAATAAAACAACAATTAAATCTAGCATATTCGTTTAATGATAAAAAGATTATAGCTTTCTCATTTTCACATCATATTATTTTTGATGGAAATGACGAACTGTTTAAAGAATATATAAAATATTTAGAAAGAATAAGAGAATAAAAATATGAAAATAGAAAATCAGGAAAAATTTACAGATGAGCAACAAAAAGAAATTAAAGAAATGATTCAAAAGTTTTATTTAAGATCAATATTAGCTTTATCAGGAATGATTGTTTTTGTTATCCTTCTTGTAATATCTTCATTTATCGAAATTGAACAAATAATTATGATTGTTACAGAGATAGCTTTAGGTATTACGATTTTAGTATCACTTATAATGGCAGTGATTGTATTCTTAAGATTAAAAAAATATGTAAAAAATATAAAATAAACTATTTTCCTAGTAAAAAAATATGATAAAATAAAAAAGTATTTTTTAGATACTAGGAGGAAACAAGATTGAAACGAGTCGTTATTGTAGGAACACAATGGGGAGATGAAGGTAAAGGTAAAATTACTGATTATCTCGCTTTAAAAGCTGATGTAGTAACAAGATATCAAGGTGGTAATAATGCTGGGCATACGATTGTTGTTAATTCAAAGAAGTATGCATTACATTTATTACCTTCAGGAATTTTAAATGCTAATAAAATCAATATCTTAGCAAATGGAATGGTAATAAATATCGAAGCATTAATAAATGAACTGAATGAAATAGGATTAAGAGATTATAAACTATTTATATCAGACCGAGCACATGTTACATTTCCATTTCACTTAGAAATTGATAAACAAGAAGAAAATAGCAAACATAAAAAAATTGGGACAACACATAAAGGAATTGGACCAACTTACAAAGATAAATCAGCTAGAATTGGAATTAGAGTTGGTACTCTAATAGCAAATGACTTTAAGGAAAACTTAAAAGAGTTAATTGAAAATAAGAATAAAGAGTTAACTACAAATATCGATTTTGAATCAGTATATGAAAAATATAGTGAATACGCTAAGATAATTAAACCGTATGTCACTGATACATCTAAACTCCTTAATGATTTAATTATCGATAATAAAAAAATCCTTTTTGAAGGTGCACAAGGAGTTATGTTATGTCTTGATCATGGAACATATCCTTTTGTAACATCATCATCACCAACAGCAGCCTCTGTTCCAGTTAATACTGGGATTGCTCCTTGGCTTATTGATGGTGCAGTTGGAGTGACTAAAGCATACTCAACAAGAGTTGGTGAAGGTCCAATACCTAGTGAAATGTTTGATGAAATAGGAAATAACATTAGAATTAAAGGTAATGAATTCGGAACAACAACAGGACGCCCAAGAAGAATTGGTTGGCTAGATACCGTTGTTTTAAGATATACAAAACGTGTTTCAGGATTATCTTATTTAGCTGTTACGTTATTAGATGTTCTAACAGGATTAGATAAAATTAAAATTGTTAAATCGTATATGCTTGATGGAAAAGAAATAGATACAATTCCAGCACATATTAAAGATTATGAAAGAGTAGTTCCAAATTATCTTGAAGTTGCTGGTTGGAGTGAAGATATTACTAATGTTAAGTCATTTGAAGAATTACCTTTAAATGCTAAAAAATATTTAAAAATGATTGAAGAATTAACAGGTGTTAAAGTAGCAATATTCTCAGTTGGACCAAAAAGAGAACAAACAATTGAGATTTTACCAATATTTGAGGACTGATTAAAATGATTAAACGATATCAAAGTGACGAGTTTGAAAAACTTTGGAGTGATCAAAATCGCTATGATAATTTTTTAAAAGTTGAACTTGCTGCTGCTAAAGCATGGATGTTATTAGGGTTATATGATTCTAAAACCTATCTAAAAATTAGTGAAGCAACATTTAAACTAGAAGATATTTATGAGTTAGAAAAAGAAACGAAACATGATGTTGTAGCATTTACACGAACTGTTGGAAATACGATTGGTGATGAAAAGAAATGGATACACTACGGACTAACATCAACAGATGTTGTTGATAGTGCTAATGCTCTTATTTTAAGAGAAGTAAATAGTCATATAAATAATCGAATAAATGATTTAATTGAAACATTAAAAGAAAAAGCAATTAGATACAAGGACATACCTTGTATAGGTAGAACTCATGGAATTCATGCAGAAGTTACTTCTTTTGGATTAAAGTTTTTATTATGGTATGAAGATTTAAAACGAATTCAAAAAGTATTTTTAGATGCAAAAGATAATATTGAAGTAATAAAGATAAGTGGAGCAGTCGGAAATTATGCTGCGAATACACCAAAACTTGAAGAAGAAATATCAAAAATATTAAATATAAAAAGTGCAAATATCTCAACACAAGTCTTGCAAAGAGATAGACATGCATTATACATTAGTTCTATAGCACTGTTAGGTTCAGAGTTAGAAAAAATTTCAACAGAAATTAGACATCTATCGAGAACTGAAGTTGGAGAAGTTAGTGAATCGTTTGCTAAAGGTCAAAAAGGATCTAGCGCAATGCCACATAAAAAAAATCCAATAGCAAGCGAAAATATTTCGGGATTATCAAGAGTTTTAAGAGGTTATGTTACTACATCTTTTGAAGATATAAATTTATGGCATGAAAGAGATATATCTCATTCTTCTGTTGAAAGAATTATATTAGCTGATGCTACATCTTTAATAGATTATATGTTAAATAGGATTAATAATGTGTTAAAAAACCTTGATGTTAATGTGGAGAAAATAAGTTCTAATATTGAATTAACAAAAGGTGTTGTTTTTAGTCAACATGTTTTGAGTTTATTAATTCAAAAAGGAATGATAAGAGAAACTGCATATGATCTAATTCAAAAATTAGCATATGATACTATTGAAAATAATAAAGAATTTAAACTAATAATAATTGATAATAAAGAGATTATGTCTTATGTAACTATTGAAGAAATAGAAACGGTTTTCAGTTATAAGTATTTATTAAGAAATGTTGATTCAATATATTCAAAAGTTTTAAACTAAATTATTTGAATTATAACAGTTAAAGGGACAAAAATTGTCTCTTTTTTTATTTGGAAAGTATCTTCGATTAACTTTTTAATGATAAAATAATGTTATACTTATTATAAAGAAAAAATTTAGTATTAATAGGGGGTTATTATGTTCAAATTTGATTTTGATGATATAAAATGGCTAAATAAGCCTTTAGAAATTGAAAAGATTAATGATAATAGTATTAGAATTAAGACAACTCCAGGCACTGATTTATGGCAAAAAACATACTATGGATTTATGAGAGATAATGCACATATATTATATGTTTCAACAAGTGAAAAGTTTTTTACATTTAATGTGAAAGTTGAATTTAATAGTAGTGAATTATTTGATCAAACTGGAGTAGTAATATATCAAGATAGTAATAATTGGTTTAAATCAGGAATTGAGTATCATAATAACGCAGAGGCATGGTTAGGTAGCGTTGTTACAAATAATGGATATTCTGATTGGGCAACAACGAATATTGGGGCATTTATTAAGAGTATGTGGTATAGACTAAGTAGAAGAGAAAATGATTTTCTTTTAGAAAACTCATATGATGGAATAAATTATCAGCAAATGAGAATTTTTCATTTGTTTAAGGCGGATGATGCAATTAATATTGGACTTATTGCATGCTCTCCAACAAATGGATCATTTGATGCAACATTTTCTAACATAAAAGTTACAAATTGTATTTGGAAATTAGAAAATGAATAAAAAGTTAAACTATAACAGTACCTTAATAGCAAGTTTTATAGGTTATATTGTTCAAGCAATCGTCAATAACTTTCTACCATTATTGTTTATTATTATCCAAGATACATATCATGTTACTTTAGCAAATATAACACTTTTAGTAACTGTTAATTTTGGTGTACAATTAATAACAGATTTAGTTTCTGTTTCATTTATTGATAGAATAGGTTACAAAATGTCGGTTATTTTAGCACATGCACTTGCTGGTATTGGACTTGTTTTATTAGCATTTTTACCAGAATATTTTAGTAACCCATTTATTGGTTTTTTAATACCAGTAGTAATATATGCAATTGGTGGTGGATTACTAGAAGTTCTAATTAGTCCAATCGTTGAGGCATTACCAACATCTAATAAAGAAAAAGCAATGAGTCTTCTACATTCATTTTATTGTTTTGGACATGTAATTGTTGTTTTAATTACAACGATATTTTTCTTAATTTTTGGTACAAAAAACTGGCAAATATTAGCACTAATCTTTGCATTAATTCCAATTTCAAATATGTTTTATTTTATGAAAGCTCCAATTAGAAAACTTAATGAAGATCATAGTAAAGAATTAAAAGTTAAAGATTTAATAAAGAAAAAAATATTTTGGTTATTTGTTTTATTAATGATAACATCAGGAGCAAGCGAACAATCAGTAAGTCAATGGGCATCTAAATTTGTTCAAGATGAACTAGGACTTAATAAGATTTATGGTGACTTACTTGGGCCGATGTTATTTGCAACTATGATGGGAATATCAAGGTTTTTTTATGGTAAATATGGTGAAAAAGTAAAATTAGAAAGATTCATGTATATAAGTGCATTTCTAGCAGTTATATCTTACTTGATGATTAGTATTATTCCCTCACCGATTATTGGATTAATAGGATTTAGTATCTGCGGATTATCGGTTGGAATAATGTGGCCAGGAACATTTAGTATTGCATCAAAGGAGATACTTGGTGCTGGAACATCAATGTTTGCTTTACTTGCACTTGCTGGTGATTTAGGTGCATCACTTGGCCCAACTGTTGTTGGTATGGTAGCTAGCACGCTAAATGATAATTTGAAGTTAGGAATATTAGCAGCAATTATTTTTCCAATAGGAGTAATAGTCTTATTAGTTGGTAAAAATAGAATTATTAAAAAGCTTGAAACTGTATAACTTTTATATATTTAAAAGTTAATATTGATACAGTAGATTTTGAAATACATATTTGTTATAATTGAAAAAACAAAAAAAGGAAAATGATGAGATGAAACTAATAGGGGATATAGCAAGGAAAATAGGAAGTGTCTTTAAAAAGATTTTTTTAAGTTTATGGAATTTAATATTAATTATTTGGACAGGAATAAAAAAAGTATCAAAATCAATTTATAGTTTTATTAAGAAAATATCAATTTTTCTATGGGATAATCTTTTAAAATATCCTTTTATATTTTTGAAAAAAATAACATCACTAATATATAAAGGATTATCGTATATTTTTAAAAAACTAGAAATCTTACTTGCACCAGTTGGAAGACTTCTACTTAATATTTTAAAGTTTATTTGGAATGTTTTGAAAATAATTGGAAGATTTTTCAGATTAATCTTTAGATATATTTGGAAAGGTGTAAAATGGTTAATTACTACTATTGCAAGAGGAATTAACATTGTTTTAGACAAAGTTGTTGAGTTTTTTGTTTGGCTTTATAAAATATTAAAAAAGTGCTTTATTGCAGTTGTAAACTTTTTTAAATATGGATTTAGATCATTTCCTGATGGTGGATACCGTTTTTCAATGAATGGTTTAATAAATCTAATGTTAGTATTTCACTTTATACTATATGTAATACCAAGATTTATAATTATTACAATACCATACGAAGCTTATCTTGTAATAATAAAGGTTTTAAACCCAGTTATAACATTTATTTATAATTGTTTAAAAACACTTGGAAAAGCTATCAAAAGTATATTAGTATTCTTATATGAAAAAACACTTAATTTTTTATATGTAATTGTTGAACAAATCTATCTTATTGCTCCATATTATTATGTTCTTTTACTATCACCGATTGTTATTCCTATATTTATATTATTAGCAAGTGTTGCACTTATATATAGTTTATTTGTAAGTATTTTATTATTCTTCAAATCAGTATTAAACTTTAATCATAATGAATATAATGAAATTTTAGATGTTAAAAATCAATATTATCCAAGTATTAATATTCATAAATTATCAAACAATTATTATAAGAATTTAAAATATGATTATATAAGTTCAACTAAAATAAAGAATAGTTGGATTATAGTAAATCTAATAGTTTGGCAATTGATTTATAAATATCTTGTTATAGTAATATATAGTATAGTCTTATTACCGATAACACTAATTATGTTTATTTTTTATAAGATTAAGTATAATCTTATTAAGAATGATCTTAATAAATATGTTGAAAAAAGGATTAAAACAAATGAAATAAATGGTTTAATTAAAAATAAAAAGTATACTTTTTTTGGTAAAAAACTAGAAATCAAAGTAAGCAATAGTACATATGATGATGAGCTTGATTTGTTTATTTTAAATAATGAAAAAACTAATATTGATATTGTTTATAATAATGAGATTATATTGAATAAAGAGATTAAGTACAATACTAATGAAAATTATGAATTATATAATATGTTTAATGAAATAAAGAATAGATTAAAAGATATTAAGAATTATGAATTTATGCTACCAAGCATTTCAAATGATAATATTCAAATTTCTTATGAAACAACAAGAAGAGATGATTTAATCAAAGATTTTCTTTATACACTTAGACCAAATGGTGATGTTGCAAGAATAAAAGTATTTTTAAAGTCTAAAAATAATACTTTGGAACGTGAAATTTTTGTAGACACCATTATTAACAGCAGACTTATAAGTGAAGAAGTATTAAATAAAAAATTGATTAACATTAAAAAGGGTGAAAGTTTTTTAAAGTTTTTAGATAAACGATTAGAATATATTTTTATTGAAAATGAAAATATAAATAAAGATGGGAAAATAAAAAAACTTGATGATGGATTAATAACAGTTTCATTTTATATTAAAGACTTACCAGTTAGGGTATATAATGTTGAGGTGTTTGTTTTAACAAATGAAAAAGATTTTAATTATTACTTAAGTCAGTTAGAAATACCGAAATTTGATTATGAAAACCAAAAAATGATTCTTAATTTTGAAATAACCAATAGAGATAATAGTAAAAGAAATGTTTCATGGTTTATAAATGGTAATGAAGTATATCCTGATGATTCATTTGATTTACACCATAGATATTATGGTGTACAAAAAAGATATACTGCAACTGCAGTATTTAGCTTCAATAATAAATTAGTAACAAAACATTTTGAATTTAGTAATCCAACAAACAAAAAAGAAATCCATTATAAATATGCATTATCAGAAATTATTAAATCAATTGACTATTTAGAAACAGATGAAGAGATTAAGTTTCAAACAATTAGTAAATCAATGAGATATTATAAAAAATCACATAAGAAAAATAATAATTATTTATACTTACCTGTATTTGGTGAGAGTTATGTGTTTGTAATTAAATGGAAATCACTTAATCCAGATATAATTAATTCAAGTGGAAAGATCTATAAAGTTACTAATGATAAAGTTTTCTTTGAAGTTGTTATGTATAGAAATATATTTAATAATAAGAAGTTTGTTATTGAGTATAAAAGAGAAAAAAATAATGCATAGTTTTAGCAAGGAAAAACAAACAGTAATATTTAAAAATTTTCAAAGTAAAATAAAAAAAGAAAAAAGTTTTGCTGAATCAATTGAAAGCTTAATTGAATTTAGAATTGAAATGTGGAATATGTATGAGTATGTATTTAATACTTTAAAAGAAGAAGAGTATAAGAAAAAGCCAATCAAACAATTTAAAACAATAGCTTATTATTTATATCACTTAAATAGAATTGAAGATATCACATTAAATACTTTAATTAAAGATCAGGAACAAATTTTTTATAAAAATAATTATCAAGAAAGAATTAATTCTAAATTACATACAACCGGCAATGAATTAACACTTGATGAAGTAGAAAAGTTTTCTGAAAGATTAAATATTAAAGAACTAATTAAATATGTGAAAGAAGTATTTGAAAACACTAACAACTATATTAAAATAGTTAATTATTTAGATAGTAGAACATTAATTACAAGCGAGAGAAAAGAAAAACTGCTTGAACTTGGATCTGTATCTAATGATTCTAAAGCTTTTTGGTTAGTTGATTATTGGTGTAAGAAAGATTATCAAGGAATAATGCTCATGCCATTTTCCAAACATCACTTTATGCATTTATGGAATTCGATTAGTATAATAGAAAAATTAAACTAAAACAAGCAAAACTAGCGTTCATGTTTAGAAATAGTTTGTATATAGATTTTAAGAATTGCTAAGAAAATATAAAAACTTTCTTTTCTAGTATTTTAATGTTATAATCCCGAGTTTGACAGTTAAAAAAGAATAAAAGACCACTTATTAGCATTGTTAAGTCCTCTAAATTGTCTTTTTTATTTTAAAAAAATGTATTGCTATATGTTTGTTTATCCAGACCAAGCTTGAAAACCTTTGCTAAATGATCGAGTAATTTGTTTCCAGCATAAATACTTTCAAATATTGATTCATTTATAGGTAATACATTCATCTTAATTGATTAATAATTTCATCTGTATTATATTTTGAATCTGATTTCTTTTCTAATAACCTGTAAATCAAAAGTGATGTAAAGCATATAGCGAAATGTGCAGTAATACGTGTATTTTTTCTATGATAAATAGATCTGGATTTAAAAGTACTTTTAAGAATTCTAAGTGATTCTTCAATTTCACATCTACCTTCATTAATCTTTAAGATTTCAGAAGCTTCCATATCTTCAATAGAAGTAACTACTGCATATAGACCATCATACTTTATTCATTTTGTAGCTTGTCTAGGTCAATAAATACTTCAATATCAACAGTCTTTTCAATAAAGCGTTTAGGACTATTAAAAGTGGTTTTATCATAAGTACCTTTATTTATCATTTCATATGCACGCGTTAATTGTTTGTCTCTTAAAGTTTTTCATATAAAAAATATTTCTTTTGATAAGTAACAATTAATGTTTGCTTAAAGTCTGTTTTTTTCTTCTTTTTATATATTAATCCAATATCAATTGGATTATTAATCATCATAACTTTGAAATAAACATCCTTGTTAATATCTCTAATACTTTTTTTATTTACAAACTTTAATATTTCATGTTTATTTACAAATTTTAATAGTTCATTGATTTTTAATAATTATTAGGTATAATTAGTGTATAGTTCAACATGAATATTTTAACTTCAATAAAAGGGGAAAAAGATGTTAAAAAAAATCACAATTAGTACAATTATTTGTTTTTTTACTGTTTTTTTCTATTATAATGTCAAAGCATATAATAGTGAAAATCAAGAGTTAAGTACAAGTTCATTGGAGATAAATGACTTGGATACTATGTCGGAAGATCCATATTATTATCCCGAGCATTGGGAAAAAAGAGAACAATCTATAGAGACTTATAAAAGAGAAGAAATTTATATAGATTATTTTCGTAGATGGAGACCACCATTCTATTGGAATTATCATAGAATTACTGCATATGAAGAAGGATATAAAGACACATATGTAACAAGTTCAATAGCTACTTTCAGAGTTGGTAGAGGGAAAAGTGTATTTACTGTAAGTGGTGATAAAACAATTGCAAAGACAGTATCCCATGAATTTAGCTTTTCGCCAGAAGTTAAAGATATATCGTTAGGTGGATATACATATACGAATTCAACGACAGTTAGTAGTAGTATAGGAGCTTCATGGACAGTTGAAATAATGTCTGAAAATGACTCAGCACATTATGGTTTTTATACGATAAGTGATAGAACCAAATATAGTATATATCATGATTATTCAGAAAGTGACAAGACATATAGTCTAGTATATAATCATTATCCTAATTTATACACATTTTCTTCTAATCGACCAGACATAATCTTTTTATATACAGGTAATAAAAATTTAGTGTAAAAGTTTTTGATTGAACTATAAAAATAAAATTTGAAGTTAGAGTATTCAAAATTTAGAAAGGAATATTTAAATAGAATAAACTATTTAATTGTGATTAGTAATGAAAAAAAGTATAATAATAGGTATTGTTTCATTTTTTATTCTTTTAATTCTTTCATCGTGTAATAAAAAAGTAGATGATAATGGAGAAAAAAACTTTATGTATACTAAATATATAGAGAAAAATGAAGATACCATTCAAAACATAAAAATACCAATAATTATTAAAGAAGAACTCAAAGTAGTTGATCTTATGCAATTTAGTGTTTCTACTTCTAACAAACCTCTTATTAGTATCAAGGGGTATAAAAAAATGGCTACATATAAAGAATATAATCTGTATTTTTTAATAATAAATATTTCTAATATTACTGACTCTTTTGTTCTTGAGACACTAGATTTTAGAGTTAATAATAGCAGAATTTTTACTTATAAGCCAAAATCATTTGTTATAGTTAAAACTGATTATGAAATTATCGAACATGATGAATTTAAATTGTTAACATCAATAATTAAATATAATAATGTACCCTCTAACATAAAATATAGAATTGATAGTAATAATTTTAAAGTAATTGATTTGAAATCGTTACAAAGAGTAGAGCGTTGGGAGTTACAAGAGTTAGATAAGATTATTGGAAGTAATATTACAGCGGAAATTTTAATCAAATTAAAGAACATTGATATTGATTTCCCCTTATCTGTAACTTTTAACTTTCAATATATAGTATCGGATTCTGAGAATAATTTTTCTTACATTGATAATATAGAAATATTCAATTCTGATGATGAAATACTTAAGGAAATTATAAATGGAAAAAAGTAGTATGAAATCTTAGAAGTTACTAATCAATACATAGAGGATTATAGTACAAATGATGTTTTTAAATTCAAAATCAGGATATAATTAATTTAACTGGAAAGATTTATAAAACTACTAATGATGAAGTTCTCTTTGAAGTTGTTATGTATAGAAATATTTTGAACAAGAAGAAGCTTGTTATTGAATATCAACGCGAGAAAAATAATGCATAATTTAGCAAGAAAAAACAAACAGTAATATTTGAAAATTTCTAAAATAAAAAGAAGAAAAAAGTTTTTCGAATCATTAAATATTAATGAACTAATTAAATATATTAAAACAGTTAATTAATTAGATAGTAGGACATTAATTATAAGTGAAAGAAAAGAATAATTACTTGAACTTTGATCTGTGTCTAATCATTCTAATGCATTTTGGTTGGTTGATTATTGGTGTAAGAAAGATTATCAAGAAATAATGCTTATGACATTTTCTAAACATCACTTTATGCATTTATGGAATTCGATTAGTATAATAGAAAAATTAAATTAAAACATGTGAAACTAGTATTAGTGGTTAGCAATAGTTTATGTATAATTTTCCAGAATTGTTAAAAAAATATCAAAACTTTCTTTTTTAGTATTTAAATGTTATAATTTAGACATAGGATTCAAGCGTTTGAATAGGGGTATAAAGATAACTATGTTTTAAGCGAAATATCAGGAACGTATTCTCAAGGGTCATTTACTTCAACATTAGAAGAAACAGCAGAAATAAAAGTCTCGGTAGCAAATACAATTGAATTTGCTCCTGAAGTTATGGGTATAAAACTAGGTGGATATTCTAGGACAAGAAGTATTACAGTTTCAGAGTCGAATAACACTTCATATACATATATTACATCACCTGATTCTCCGAGAGGCTATTATGGTTTTTATGCAATAGCACCAAGAAAGAAATATAGAGTTGAACATAAATATTCCGACAGTAACTATTCGTATGATAAAGTGTTTAATATTTTTGAAAATGTGTTTATGTTTGATACTGATAAACCTAAAGTTATATTTATATATAGTGGTGGAGCTCCACTAATTTAATATTTATAATTAAAACATGACTCTAATTACTATAAAAATGGAGGTTTAATATTAACATGATGAGAAAAATAATTATAATGTTTTTGACGTTTTTTTCTTTATTTGCATTAACTGCATGCAAAAAAAGAATTGAAATAAATGGAGAGAAGAATTTCTATTATCATAGATATGTGGAAAAGACTGCTACTGCAATTGATGATATATATATACCAATCATAGTACAAAAAGAGATTAAAGAAATTGATTTAATTGAAATTAATTTTTCTACTAATAGTGAAGCGAAACTTGAATTAGAAGGTTTTAAACTTATTGATGAATACAAGAAATATTATTTGTATCAAGTTAAAAGTAAACTTAGTGAAGTAAGTAATTCAATTGTTATAGAAAATATGAAGTTTAAAGTGAATAATGAAGAAATAATCAACTATAAGCCAGTAAGATTTGCAGTAGTAAAAGCAAGATATGAAGAAATAGATCATGATATATTTAAATTATTTTCAAAGTATTTAGTCTATAATGAAGTTGAAAATCCGATTACTTATATGATTGAAAAAATAGATGAAGTAGACATAAAAGATATAATAACAACAGAAAAGATAATTTCTACTACTTATGGTGAGCAAAACACAATTTCAGGGTATTTACCAACAATTACTGTACATACTGAGGATGTTGGTATAGCATACCCTGCAGCAAGTGTTATATATAATATGGAGTTTGTATTGGAATATAATGGAGAAGAATATTCTTACACTAAGAATATTATGTCTTATGTTGGAAATTTTAGGGGATTATTGGAGCAAATATTAAATGAAGAAAGTAAATAAAATAGAATTTATAGATGTGCAAAAGCACTATACTGATAATGATGTCGTGAGCGAAGTTTTTTCGGGATTATCATTCAAAATCGATAAAAATGGATTTTATGGATTAAAAGGTGTAAGTGGAAGTGGTAAATCTACATTACTTAAAATTTTGAATAACGACATAGAGATAGACCAAGGCATTATATATTTAAATGGTTTAAATATAACCTCCCAAAGTATAGAAGAGTTTAAAAAAACTAAAAATGAAAACATTCATTATATGACAAGTAAGAATATTTTTGATCTAAATAAAAGTGTTAAAGAAAATATATGCTTCCTACTAGAGTTGAAGAATATTGAGTTTAATGATAGTTTTTTTAATTCTTCTATCGAATACTTTGATATACCTAATAAAAAAATCAAGTATTTATCATCAGGAGAAACACAAAGAGCATTATTTTTATTTTCAGCGATGTGCTCTAAAAATATCTTATTAGTTGATGAACCAACAGCAACATCTGACATAGAAAATGCCTCTAAGATGTTATCATATTTAAAGAAAATATCAAAAAACATGATAGTAATTATGGCAACCAATAAAGAGTATGAAATTGATCAATACTGTGATTACTACATGAATATTATAGATAATAAAATTGAAATAGTAAAAAATAAAAATATATCAGAAGATAATAAAACAATCGACCCGTTTGTTAATAAAGATAGTATCACTAGTACTAATAATAAGTTAGTTTCTAAAGTAAAGTTTCAGTTTAAAAAATATCTTATGGCTTTTCTTGCTACTTTTTTAATTTTTTTCTCTATTTTATTTGTTGTTAGTTATTTTGCTAATCCGAAAGTTAGAATAGTTGATGATAGTGTTATATATGTTAAGAGTGGAAATGTTGATACATATATTGAAAAACTAATGGATAACAAAACTGTTAAAAGTCATATAAGATATTATAAGGATTTTAATAAAACATCGATTGTAACTAAAGATGCACTTAAAGAGTTAAATGAATATTTTGTATATTCGTTTAAAGATATTAAAGCCAAGGATTTATTTATTGATGGAAGGGTACCAGAAAATGAGAAAGAAATTGTTCTTCCTATTTCAACTAAATATAAGATTAGGGATAAAATAACTTTTGAAGGTATTGAAGATGTAGAAGTTGTTGGTATAACTAAATTAAACTACGTATTTATTAATGAAGATATGAGAGAAAAAATAGCATTTAAAAATTTTATTATACATAATAATCTAAATATGATGGGGATATCAGTAACAAATAGTAGAAACCTAAGTGTAGACTTTAATTTAGAAGGTTTTAGCTTAGTTGCTAATGTTAAAGAAGATGCTATTTTGGATTTAAATGATAAAAGAGTGTTTTTTTATGATGCTGAATATACTAATATTGATGTTAAGGTGCAAATAATTGATGAAAATGAAACTGATTCATATGTAATAAGCAAAGAAGTATATAATATGGTTTTTAAAGACTTAAATAAAGATATCAAAATTTTATTACTTAATGGATACGGTTCTTTTAAAGATTTAAAGAAATTATTGGTTGATGAAGATTTAATTTTTTATAATTATTTAATAAGTGATGAAATGATTATCAATACATTAAGTGAAAAACGGGTTCAAGAGTTAATTCTTATGCTTATTGTTGCTTTCAGTTTTACTGTACTTGTCTTTATAATGCAAAGAGTAATATTCTATAAGACTAGCTTTGATAAATATGTATCAGATTTTCTTTATAGAAAAGAAAAAGTAATTATAAATGCCTTTGAAAGAATGTTTAGTTGTATTATTTCAATAGTTATTTTAGAGATTGCACTTTCAATATTCTTAATGAATGATAATATTTTTTCTTTTATAAAATACTCGAAGATTAACACTATTTATTACATATTACCAATTATTGTTCTTCTAACAATAAATATTTTCGAGTTTAGGAGGGAAACTAATGAGTCAAACAATTAAACTGCAGAAGAAAATTAAAGAAAGAGTTTTATTCGAAAATATTGAGATAGATGTAATAGAAAAAGGAATAATAGAAGTAATTGGTAAATCAGGTAGTGGAAAGAGTACGATATTAAACATTTTGAATGAAAAAATACAAAATAAAACTATAACATATAGTACAATTAAAAAAGTAATTCTTAGAGATTTAAGTCTTATAGATAATGTTAAATATGTACTAAACTTAAAAAAACAAAGATATAATGAATTAGAAGTTAATAATTTATTTGAAAGACTTAAAATCAGTGAATGTAAAAATAAACGTGTTAAAAATTTATCAAGCGGACAAGAACAAAGATTTTCAATTCTATTAACATTCTTAATTGATAGTGATGTATGTATAATTGATGAACCATTTGCAGAATTAGATAAATTAAATAGAGGAATAGTAAAAGAATTAATTGAAGAAAATGCTATGAGTAGGTTAGTTATTGTTGCTATACATGAAGAACATAAGTTTGAAGGATATAAGGAAGTTAAGAGTAACGCTTCATATCAAGTTACAGTTAAAGTTTTTGAAAGTCCTAATGAAATTAAAAGTAATAAAGAAACAACTAAAGTTAAAACAAGAACATCATTTTTAAAAAAGAATAGTAAGTTAGTTTTAATAGGAATATTCTCAGTTTTATTAGCATTTACATTAGTACTAAAAAAGAATACAGAGAATAGTATAAAAAATTTTGAAAACTTGAATTATAATAGTCCTAAAATATACAAACTAGATAATGTAAGTCACAGAATAGTTGAGATGTATGACAAAATATTTGATTATAATAGTACTGATCTTATATATAAAGAATTTAATCATAGAGTAAACTTAGAAATAAATGCTATTCCATCAAGTATAGCAGATAAAAATATAAAACTAAAAGCTAATGAAATTATTGTTTCAGATAAAGTTGTTGTTAATTCAAATTTCAGAGTATTTAATATTGAAAATATAAGACAATTTATTGGAAAAAAAGTTGAATTTGGGGGTAAATATTACATCGTAAAAGATGTCTTGAACTTACCAGATAAAGTTGTTTTATTTAATGATATGGAACTAAAAGATAATTATAATACTAGTTTTAATCACAAATTTCATATGCTAAATAATGAGATTGAAATCAAAGGTGATTATCCAAAAGAAAATAGCGAGTATATTGAAATTGTAGCACCTGAAAGATATGAAATAGGCAAGGTTTTTGGAAAGCATTTAGTGGTTGCGAATTCCTTGGATGATAAATTTTATTATAATGAAATAGATTTTAAAAAGAGTTATCTTGATAGTAGAAGCACAAAAGCAATCTATAGTGAAAGCATAAAAGAAGATACTGCCAAATTAATTATAAATAGTATTACATATAGTAATCCATATGAGGAATTAAGTTTAAGATTTGAAACTAGAAAAAATGAAATAGTAAGTACTTATGATACGATAGAAAGTATTCTAATTATTTTTATAATTATTTTCTCAATTATTTATGCTACAACAGTATATTTGAACTATATAAATGAGATATATTTAAGACATTTTATTAGAACAAGTAAAATAATAATGTTAAAGGATTTCTTTATTGTATTTGTAAAGAAAGAATTTAAATTTATTATAACTCTAATATTGAATCTACTATTAGTTAATATGTTATATAACTATATACAAAATTCAAAAAATAGTATAGATTTTAATGCTTATCTATCTATAGTAGGTATTGTTATATTACTTGATATATTAATCTTCTCAATAATCTATTTAACTAATAGATTACTAGTAACAAATACTAAACTTGCAAGAAGAAAATAAAGGTAAATAAAAAGATAACTTTTAATGGTTATCTTTTTATTTATAGTATGTTAAGTAGTTCCTTTAATTCTTTAATTGAATAAGTAGCATTATCATATGAATTTAGATTATTAAAGTAACATGTGTCAATACCAACATTATTTGCTCCATTAATATCAGTTACTTTGTTATCACCAATCATTAATATTTCTTTTATATTTGTTGTTGGTAGATGTTTAAGGCAATGAGTAAAGAAGTCTTTGCTAGGTTTTTCATGACCGATGAATTCTGATATAAATAAAGCATCAAAATAAGGTAATAAATTTGAATCGTTAAGTCTTTTTACTTGTGTTTCATATGAACCATTAGTTGCTGCATAAATATGATAACCTTTATCTTTTAAATACTTAAGAATGTTATCGGCATCTTTAATGATTTCTGATCCATTGTTTAAATAACTCCGATATTCATTTTCTAATTCAACACCATTAACTTCTATATTGAAATGTTTGAAAAATATTTCAAAGCGTGTATCAAGTAAAGCTCTTCTTGTAATAAGATTATTTTCTAAATCGCGCCAAAGTTTACTATTAATCTCTTTATATTTCGATATTGTTACATCATTAATAACAAGATTATTATTAGTAAAAAGTTTTTTAGACTTATAGCTTCGGTAGTATTAAAATCAAGAAGAGTATGGTCTAAATCAAAAAGTAAGTATTTATACATTATTTTAAATCCTTTCACATTAACTTTTAATAATTATAACATAAATATCGATTCATCTTTATTAAAGGTTAAGATATCTAATATGTTATAATTATTTATGATAGTTTAATTAATAAAATTAAAACTAACTAGGAAGTTGATAATATGAATAGATTTAATGATTTTATGATAAGTAATGAAATAAAAGAGGCACTTGATTTATTAGGTTATAAAATGCCTACTGATATACAAAATAAAGTTATACCTGAGATTTTAAAAGGAAATAATCTTGTTGTTAAATCAAGAACAGGTAGTGGAAAGACAGCATCATTTGCGATACCTTTGATAGAAAAGATAGTGTGGGAAAATAGATATCCACAAGTTTTAGTTTTATCCCCAACTAGAGAACTAGCTATGCAGATTAAAGAAGAAATGTTTAATATTGGAAGATTAAAAAGAATTAAAATAATTCCAATATATGGCAAAACAGCATTTGAAGGACAAGAAAAACAATTAAGACAAAGACAACACGTAGTTGTTGGAACACCAGGAAGAGTTTTAGATCATTTAGAGAGTAGAACTATTAATTTGAGTGATGTAGAGTATCTTGTTATTGATGAAGCTGATGAAATGCTTAGAATGGGGTTTATCGAACAAATTGATGATATATTCAAGCATTTAAAAGTTAAGCAAGTTATTTTATTGTCTGCAACACTTGATAAGAAAATATTAGATACGATTAATAAATATATAAAAGATCCTGTTTATATAGAAGAGGAAGTAAGTTCAAATATTATAAAAGAAAAACAAAAATATTTGAAAGTTAATAAAAATAAGACTTCTGAATTGTTTAACTTTATTAATAGAGAACAAGTAAAATCAGCGATTATTTTTTGTAATACAAAAGATAAAGTTGAAGAAGTTTATGAATTTTTAAGTAATGAGAGAATGCTTATTAAAAGATTACATGGTGACCTAGATCAACGTGTAAGAACAAAAGCAATTACAGATTTTAAAGAAGGTAAAATAAGATACTTAGTTGCAACAGATGTTGCTGCAAGAGGAATTGATGTTAGTGAAATTGAATATGTTATTAATTATCAAATTCCTAAGGATTTAAAAACATACATTCATCGTGTTGGTAGAACGGGTAGAATGGGTAAAAAAGGTTTAACTCTTGCTATTTTGAGTGAAGAAGAAATTAGTAGTTTTGAAAAGAAAATGAATGAAATTGATTATGAAATAGAAGAATTTGTAACAACAAAAAAGGAACAGCAAGAATATATATTAAATAAACCAATTGAAAAATCTAAAAGAGATGAAGCATTGAATAAGGATATTATGAAAATTCATATTAATGCAGGTAAAAAAACTAAGATGAGAGCATCTGATATTGTTGGAACTCTTTGTTCTATTGAAGGAGTAAATGTAGATGATATTGGGGTTATTACTATTCTTGATATTTCAACTTTTGTTGAGATTATGAATGGTAAGGGAGAACATGTATATAATGTTCTTCAAGATAAAACAATAAAAGGAAGATTAAGAATAGTTTCAAAGGCTGAATAATGATTGGTATGTATCTTTATTGATGCATACTTTTTTACTTAGTCGTTTTTAATAAACTAATTTGCAAGAATAGTGTTTCAATATTTGTGATATACTAAATATTAAAAGGGGATGTAGAATATGGAGTTTAATGATGTTATAGATAGAAGACATACTGTAAGAAGTTTTAAAGATATTGATGTTAGTATGGAACAAATTAAACGAATTATTGATGCTGGTATAAAAGCACCAAGTAATAATCACTTAAGAGAAATAGAGTTTATTGTTATAAAGGATAAGGAAAGAATTAAAGAAGTTATAAAAAAGATTCCTAAAACACAGTCACCTAAAAGAGTTGAGTTTATAATGAATTCATGGAAATTAAAAGATGAAGTACAAATTAAAATGTATCAAGATTCAATTCCAAAACAGTATAGTATGCTATGTGATGCTAATGTTTTATTAATTCCACTATTTAAGAATAAAAAGAATATATTAGAACCTAAATCATTAAGTGATTTAAATGGGTTTGCATCTATGTGGTGTTCAATTGAGAATATTTTTTTAGCTACAACTAATGAAAATCTTGGATACGCACTTAGAATTCCCTTTAAAAATGAAATAGAGTATTTAAATGAAGTATTAGAAATACCAAAGGATTATGTAATTCCTTGTTATATTGCGATTGGGCATAAAGACGATAATGAAAATATCGAGCAAGTAAAAGTTAATTTTGAAGATAAAATTCATTTTGATAGATGGTAAGTTTTATTAATGCGATTTGAATATTAAATATATAAAAAGGATGTTTCAATGTTTGTTTCACTTAAAAGAAAAATAGCAACGACAAGATGATGGAGGTAATTTATGGAAAGAGATGCATTTATAAAGAATGATCAAGATTGGTTTAGAGTTAGAGCATGTGGGATTATTATTGATAATAATGAGGTTTTAATGGTTAAGAACAATGTAGATGATTATTACTACTCTGTTGGAGGAGCAATTCATATTGGAGAAACATTAGAAGATGCATGTATCCGTGAAGTTTATGAAGAAACAGGAACTCAATATGAGATTGATAAATTAGCTTTTGTTCATGAGAATTTCTTTTATCATAACAATATGCCTGCACATGAGATTAGTTTTTATTTTTTAATGAAAAACAACGGAACAAGAATTTTTAATAGTGTAAGTCATGGAATGGATGGAGCACAAGAAAAAATGGTATGGATTAGTTTGGATGAATATTCTAAATATAAGGCATATCCAGAATTTTTTAAAGATAATTTGAAGAATATAAGTAATAACGTTAAACACTTTATAACAAGGAGAAAATAATGGCGTCAACATATGAATATATAGAACACGTTTTAGAATCATTAAGGGGCTTAGATAATCAAATAAGATATCGAAAAATGTTTGGTGATTATATGGTTTATATCGATGATAAACCAACATTATTAGTTTGTGATGATACAGTATTTGTGAAAAAACTTGATGTTATTAAAGAATTAATGATAAATGCAGATACTGGTTTTCCATATAATGGAGCAAGAGAACATTATGTTTTAGATATTGATGATAAAATATTAACATATAATGTTATAGAGAGGATATTACCGGAACTTAAAGTTCCTGTAAAAAGAAAAAATGATAAAAGAAAATAATGAGTTTATAATAAAGGGATTTATGTGGACTGGAACATATGAAGATGCATTTAATGGAGAAGTTAAAAAAAGTATCGATTTATTTATAAGTAATAATAAAGATTTAGAAAGCTTCTTTGGAGTATCAGTTCATAATAGAAAAGATGGGTTTAGTTATTTTATTGGAAATATAGATGCAGTGGGTACTGACGAATACGTGCTGAATTCAGGTAACTATTATACTGAATTAGTTGATAGTACAGAAGTTTTTTTGATGTATCAAGAGATAGAAAGAAAAATACTGAATGGTAGTTTAAATATTAAGCCAATTGAAATTGCTGAGAAGTTTGATAGATTACCAGTTAAGGTTGAAAAGTATAGTATTTCAAAAGATGGTAATTATAAAGTAGTGGAAATACAAATTCCAGTAGAGTAGGGATGAAATTAAATTGAAAACAAATGCAATGAGAATATTAGACTCTAAAAAAATTCAATATAAAGTTAATGATTATAGTAACACTGATGCAGTTAGTGGTGTTGATGTTGCAACAAGACTTGGTGAAGATGTAAATAGAGTTTTTAAAACACTTGTTACTGTTGCAAAATCAAAGAAAAATTATGTTTTTGTTATTCCTGTAAATATGGAATTAGATTTAAAAAAAGCAGCAAGACTTTTAAATGAAAAAGAAATTGATATGATAAAACAAAAAGAATTATTACCCCTTACTGGTTATGTACATGGTGGGTGTAGTCCTTTTGGTATGAAGAAAAATTTTGAGACATTTTTTCATACAACAGCACTTGATTATAGTGCTATTATGACAAGTGGTGGAAAAGTTGGTTATCAAATAGAGTTTAATTTTAACGATGTTAAAGATCTTTTTGATTTTAAAGTCCAAGATATAGTCAAAGATTAATAAAACGGGAAAATAATAATAATAAAATTTTATACTTGCAAATCAAAAAAGTTTTATGTATAATGTTTGTCATAAAGCAATGAACAAGAGTAGTAATGAAGAAAAACTTGTTTAGAGAACTGATGGTTGGTGAAAATCAGAGAAGAATATTCATGAACGTGCTTGGGAGCTGTTAAATCGAAATAGTAGTTACTATCAGGTTTAAACGTATGTCGGCGTTAGCGATTTAAAGTAGCCAGTTTTTCATTACTGGAACTAAGGTGGTACCGCGTATAAATTTACGTCCTTAGACAATTATGTCTAGGGACTTTTTTGTTTCCTAGATAAATAAAAAAAGGAGAACAAAAAATGAAAAAAAGTATTATAGGAGTATTAGTTTTAATTACTGTTGTAGTTTTACAAGCATGTAATAAAACACCAAAGAATGTTTATACATTCATTATTGATGAGAGTTTTACAGAGTTTATAACTATGGGAACTAGTGCAGATTATCCACCATATGAGTATCCAAAAAGAGTTGATGGTAAAAATACATTAGTGGGTATTGATATTGAGATAGCAAAAGAAATAGCTAAAAAACAAGGTAAGAACTTAAAAGTTGTTAATAAAATTTTTGACTATTTACTTGCAGATTTAGAGAGTGGGAAAGTTGATTTTGTTATGGCAGGAATGAATCCTACTGAAGAACGTGCATTAATTGTCGATTTTTCGAAAATTTATTATGAAGCAAATCATGCAATAGTAGTTCACAAAGATAATAGTGTGAAATATGATTCACTAGAAAAAATAAATAATAAAAGTACTAAAGTTGGTGCTCAACTTGGATCTGTACAACAAGATCTTGCAGAAGAATTTTTAGCGCTAGCTACTAAACAATATGTGCAAGCAGTTACAGATTTAATGATGCAATTAAATGATAAATCAGTGATGGTAGGAATTGTAGAGAATCCAGTTGCATTATCATTTGTAAGTAAATATCCGAATTTAAAGATACAAGACATTAAAATTGGAAATCCAGAAGAAGGTAGTGCAGTTGCTGTTGCAAAAGGCAACAAAGAATTATTAGATAGTATAAATGGTCTTATTGATGAATTAATTTCAAGTGGTAAGATAAATGAAATTGTTGCAAATGCAATTGCAGAAAATAATTAGTTATGGATTTTTCATTTATATTTGATTGGTATTATATAGAGACATTATTAGAAGGGCTAGTACTAACTTTAGTATTAGCACTTTTAGCTGTTGTATTAGGTAGTTTGTTTGGTTTTTTAATAACTTTAATGAGAATTTCAAATAATAAAGTATTAAATTTTATTGGTAAAGTTTATGTTGAAATAATTAGAGGAACACCTCTTTTAGTACAAGTTTTACTAATATACTCGTTTTTTAAAATTCCAGTAACAATCATTTTTGGTATTGATATGTCAAGTTTTATACCAGGGATGTTAGCACTATTAATTAATTCTAGTGCTTATGTATCTGAAATATTTAGAGGTGGAGTACTATCAGTTGATAAAGGGCAAAGTGAGGCAGCATTATCACTAGGAATGAAAGATGGTTTAGTAATGAGAAAGATTATTCTTCCTCAAGCGATTAAAAATATAATACCATCACTTGGAAATGAATTTATTACAATGATTAAAGAAACATCTATTTTCATGTATCTTGGTGTTGCGGAACTTATGTATTCAGCACAAATAATTAAATCTGAAACATATAGAACAAAAGAAGTTTATATTGTTGTTGCAGTACTTTATTTAGTTTTAACATTATCAACTTCAAAACTTATGACTATTATTGAAAGGAAACTTAGAAAACATGATGAAAAATAAATTGTTTGAATTAAAGAATGTTACTAAGGTTTTTAAAAATAGTATTATTGCGATAGATGATTTATCAATTGAAATTAATTCCGGAGTTACTGTTATTATTGGACCTTCAGGATCTGGAAAGTCAACAGTATTAAGATTACTTAATTTACTTGAAAAACCGACATCAGGACAAGTTTTATATAATAATGAAGATATTACTTCAAAGGATTTTAACTTAAGTAATCATAGAATGAAAGTTACAATGGTTTTCCAAAATTTTAATCTTTTTCCGCACTTAACTGTTCTTGAAAATTTAAATATTGCACAAATCGATGTTTTAAAGAAAACTAGAATTGACGCAATTAATACATCAATGCAGTACTTAGACAGAGTTGGTCTTACTGATAAGGCATATAGTTATCCAAATCAATTATCAGGAGGCCAAAAACAAAGAATTGCAATCGCACGTGCACTTTGCATGAATCCTGATGTGATATTGTTTGATGAACCAACAAGTGCCTTAGATCCTGAGATGATTAAAGAAGTATTACTTGTTATGAGAGAATTAGCAAATGATGGTATGACAATGATTATTGTTACACATGAAATGAATTTTGCTAAAAGCTTTGCAGATGAAATATTAGTCATTGATGAGGGTAGACTTGTTGAACGAGGAAGCTCGAATGATATATTCAATAATCCAAAGAATGAGCGAACTAAACGCTTTTTAGACAATATTACTTATGATTTAAAATGATGCGAACCACTTGCAAATGAAGATTTTAAGTGATAATATTATTTTAGTGTGAAGAATATCTTCAGGAGGATATAATATGTCAAATAAAAAGATGCCAGTAACTATTCTTAATGGTTATTTAGGTGCGGGTAAAACAACACTATTAAACAATATTTTAAATAACCAAGATGGTTTGAAAGTTGCAGTTATAGTTAATGATTTAGCAGAGTTTAATATAGATTCGAAATTAGTTGAAAATGGAACATCAGTAACTAAGGTTAATGATAATTTAGTAGAGTTATCAAACGGGTGTATTTGTTGTACACTCCAAAGTGATTTATTAACTAGTTTAGATGATTTAATCAATTCAAAAAAATATGATTATATTATTATTGAAAGCAGTGGAATGACTGAACCAATTCCAGTTGCTCAAACAATTTACTATGGTGAGACTAAAGATGGTAAATTATTACAAGAAAAAGCTTTTATTGATTCAATGATTACTGTAGTTGATGCATACAGATTAAAAACAGAATTTGGTTTAGGCCATGATTTAGAACATAGCGAACATGAACATCACCACGATCATGACCATCATGAAGATGAAGAAGAACAAAGAGAACTTGCAGGACTTCTTGTTGAACAAATTGAGTTTTGTAATATTATTGTTTTAAATAAAGTTGATTTAGTTGATAAAGAAGATTTAGAAGTAATTAAATCATATATTAAAAAAATTCAACCATATGCTACAATTATTGAAACAGAATATACGAAGTTTGATTATAAAGAAATAATTAATAAAAATCTTTTTAATTTACAAGATGTTTTAAATAACATTGGTTGGGTAAAAGAATTAAGTGGTGAAGTACATCACCATGATCATGACCATGCAGCCGAATATGGAATTACATCATTTGTATATCGTAAAAGAATTCCATTTAGCGCAGATAGATTATCAAAATTTTATCAAGAGTTACCAGTGAATATTGTCAGAAGTAAAGGAATTATTTGGTTAGAATCAGATAATCAATCATCTTATATTTTGTCACAAGCTGGAAAAAGTTTGAAGTTTGATATTTTTGGTAGTTGGGTTGCTAATCTTCCAAAGGAACAACAAGATGAATATCTTAAAAATACACCAAGTCTTAGTACTATTTGGGATAAGGAGTATGGTGATCGATTAACTGAACTTGTTGTTATTGGTCATAATATGGATGAAGAGAAAGTAAGAGAATCACTTGATGAAGCTTTACTTACTGATAATGAGTTTGAAGAAATTTGGAAAGCTTTTAAGAAATAAAATAATAGTTTGAAACAAAAAAGTTTTCATTGTAATAAACTGAATGCTAAATTTGAAAATCAAGGGTTCAGTTTTTTTATAGTCGCTTAGAAAATAGTGTATTAAAGAAGAGTTTTCAAATAAAGAAAAAAAAGCTTATACGTTGAAACGATATAAAATCATTAAATGTCTCAATTGCTATAATAGTATAGACTATTCCTATTATTAAAGGTAGTATTGAATTAAACTTTACAAAATACATATTAAATGTTATACTTAATTTAAGTAGATATTCTATATAATTTAATATGTAGGGATAAAGTATATGAAAAGAATAAAAAAATTGATATTAATCTTTATTACTATTGGAGTAGCAACGCTAATACCAATAACTAAAACTCATGCTAGCTCTGGAACCGCTGGGACTAAAGGATTTACTATATCAAATATGATATATCATCATGATGCACAAGCAGGATATTTGAATTTGGATACTGATGACAATAATTATGGAAAGATAAATTTATGGAGTGCAGTATATGTGACAAGGACTCCTGAAAATTCGATGATTATTTTAGTTTTATGGGAAGCAGAGATTGAATCAAATAAAACTTCAAGTGCAATTAAGAGGTTTGTAAATAAGGAAATGAATATAGTAGTTAGTTCTAATATTCCGGGAGTAGTAGTTAATTCACATTATCCAAATGAAGATAATTATGTAAAAGGTAAAACGATTAGTTGGAGTGTAGAATCTGGAGCATCTTCTGGATATATGCATTCAGTTGCTAGCTATAGTGAAAGCGATTTTGTTCCTGAAATTAGACTAATCTCTACTACCAAAGGTAGTAATGAAGTTGAAAAAACTTCTTTTTTGAGAATTACTATAAGAATGATAGAACTGATAAAGCACCATATAGAGGGAATTACAAACAAAAAGGGATGTTAACATATGAAGTAGATAATTACTCTAATATTTCATTTGCAAATACTTACATAAAAATTGACTATTCAGGAACAATTTTTAAAGATCATTGGTGGAAGAATGTTGACTATAATGGGTCAAGAAGCATAAAATTTGATTACGATTACGGATTAGGTAAATTTCAAAAAAAATAGTATTTATATAATGTAAAGTTTGTAGAATATCTACTATATATAAGGTGTAAATTACTTTTCAAGGTGGAAATACAATTAGGATTATGTTTGAATTTAGTGAATGTATTAAAATCAAAAAAGGGTATTTTGGAGGATGAAACATGAATATTAATAATATAAGCAAAGTATTCTTTGAAAATGAACCAAAAGAGATTAAAGCACTCAAAAATATTAGTTTTGAAATAATAAATAGTGGTTTAGTCTTAATTAGTGGTGAATCGGGTTCTGGAAAGACAACACTTTTAAATATAATAGCTGGTATTGATTCACCAACTAATGGGGAAATTTATCCTGAATTAAATGATAGAAAAGGTAGTTTTATTTTTCAAGATTTTCAGTTATTTGACGATTTTTCTGTTTATGAAAATATGGAAATTATTCTGGGGCTGAAAAATATTAATGATAGTGATTTAGTTTATGAGGCATTAAAAAAAGTTAATATGGAAAAATTTTCAGAAAGTAAAATAAATCAACTATCTGGTGGACAAAAGCAAAGAGTTGCTATTGCAAGAGCAATACTATTAGATTTTAGCATACTGTATTGTGATGAACCAACAGCCAATTTAGATAAAGAAAATAAAAGAGCTGTTGCTAAAATATTGAAAAAACTTTCTGAAGATAGATTAGTATTAATAGTTAGCCATGAAGAAAATCTATGGGAAGATTTGTATGATCAAAAACTTATTTTAGAAGATGGTAATATAATAAGCAATGATATTAAAAGTAATAATTTAGTAAGAGTAGAGAAGAATAATGAAGAATTCAAACTAAAAAGTTCTGATGCATTTAAGTTTTCTAAAAAATCGATTAAAAAACAAAAAAGTAAGTATATTACTACGCTAGTACTATTCATACTTACGTTATCAACACTTATATTAAGTATGAGTATATCTTTTAATTCAAATGATATATCAACATATAGAACTTTTGCTTCAGTTGATAAACCTAATTTATATTATCTGGAAGTGGATAGAGTTGTTGAAGGAATGCATGAGTTACGTTCTATACCTCTAAATAAAACTGAGTCATACAACAAAAAATATAAATCTAAAATGTTTTATAAACCATCTAGAGGCTATATAGATCTTGGATTTGAAGATATTACATATAATGAGATTCTTACTACAATAATTATTTCAGATACTTACAATGGAAATATAATTGAGAATAATAGTGTTGTTATTAATGACTATATAGCAGATAAGATTATTGAAAATTCTAATTATATAAGTTATGATGAGATTTTAGGTAAAGAAGTAATTTTAAATAATCATAAATTAAATGTAGAATATATCGAGCAATCAAAGAAAATACCCAATCAAGAGTATCAATATGAGTATGACTTGTTTCATAGAAAACAAATCTATATGAATTTAAGCACTTTTGAATTAATAGATAACGTAAATTCAAAGTTTTTTACTGCAAATATTTTAAAGGGAGAAAAAGAAACTAGTATTTATATAGGAAAAAAAACATTAGAGATAGATTTAAATCTTGGTAGTACTACTAATAAGAATAATGAAATCATAATTAGTGAAAAATATGCACTTGAAAATTTAGTAAGCGATAGTTCAGAGTTAGCAGGCCTAATTGGTAGAGAGATAACATTTGAGTTTTTTAATAAATCATACAGACAAAAAAATTTTGATGATTATGAAAAGACTAAGTTTGTTATAACTGGAATTACTAGAACAAGCAATTATGATGTTTATTTTGATTCAAGTGTTTTTGATAGTTTTAAGAATAGATTTGATAACAGAAAAATGATTAACAATTTTATGAGAGGTATATTTATAGAAGAATATGATAAAAATACTATATCAAAACTTTCAAAAGAAGGTTTATATCATAACACTTTTATTAGTACAAGAATTGAGTCAACAATTTCAAGTATAAAAATCATTTCGTATATTATGTATGTAGTAAGTGGATTGTTTCTTATAATATCATTATTTTTATTGTTAAATGTAATTTCAACAAATATGTATGGGAGAAAAAAAGAAATTGGAATATTACAAACAATACATGTATCACTTAAACAAATTTTCAAAATATTTATATATGATTTAGCTATAATAATTGTCCCTGCATTTTTAATAGCAGTTATTATTTCAAGCATTGAAATCCATTTTTTTAATCTTTTTTTAATTAAAGAAAGTATTTCACTAATTTTTTGGATAAACTATAATCTTTTGGCAGTGATATGTGTAGTTACTATATGTATATTAATAAGTTTATTAATCATATTAAAAACTAGTAATAAACTTAAAAGGTTTACTACAGTTGATGTACTTTATAATAGGTGAAAAGAAAAATGTTTATAATAAGGAACATAAAGTATTATAAAAAAAAGTGATAGTGAAATGATAGAGATAAAAGAGATTACTGAAGACAATTATGAAAGAGTAATAAAATTAGAAGTTAATGATGATCAAAAGAAATATGTTGCACCAAATGTAAAATCACTTGCAGATTGTTACGTATATAGAAATAATAACGATGTTTTTCCGTTTGCTATTTATAATGATGAAGAAATTATTGGTTTTATTATGTTTTATACAGAGGATGAAGAAAAAGAAATAACAATTTGGAGAATAATGATTGATAAAGAATATCAAGGTATGGGGTATGGAAAAAGAGCGTTAGAAATAGCTTTAGAATATATTAATGATAAAACTATCTATGAAAAAGTTTATATTGATTATGTTGTTGGAAATGAAATTGCTATGAGATTATATGAACGATTAGGTTTTAAGTTTGATAAGACTAATGAGTATAATGAAGTTGTTATGAAATATATTATTGAAAGATAGAGAAGGATAAAAAGTCCTTTTTCTTTTTTATTATGTAATTAAAATATAGATTTGACAAGTATAGTCTATAGGACTATAATAAGATAAATTAAAAAGATTGTTGCATGGAGGAATTACAATGAAAGAAATCAAATTAACAAGAATTGATGAATTAAATGAAAAACTTAATGCTAAAAAAACACAACTAGCTTTAAGAAGAGTATTATATAGTAATGATTTACAAAATATCTTTACTAAACAAGAAGAAGAACAAAATATGCAATTTTATTTTTCAAATGAAATAAAGACATTGCCGGTTGCAAACCAAAAACAAAGTGGCAGATGTTGGATATTTGCAGGTTTAAATGTTTTAAGAGAAGAACTTGCTAAAAAGTATAATTTGAAGAGTTTTGAGTTTTCACAAAATTATACAGCATTTTGGGATAAATTTGAAAAGATTAACTATTTCATTGAATCAATTGATGATTTCCTAGATGTTCATTATGATGATAGAACTCTACAACATATTTTAAAAACTGGTATTCAAGATGGTGGTCAATGGGATATGTTTGTTAGTTTAATTGAAAAATATGGTGTAGTACCTAAAGAGGTAATGCCAGAGACTACTTCTAGTTCAAACACAAGATTTATGAATAGTATTATCAATGTTAAGTTAAGAAAATATGCAGCAGATGCAAGATTATTGCATAAAGAAGGCAAAAAAATTGATGAATTAAAGAGTCAAGTAATTGAAGAGTTATATACATTCTTAGTTTCATGTTTTGGTCTTCCACCACAAAAATTTGATTTTGAATATCAAAACGATGAAGGATATCATATTATTAAAGATTTAACACCTTTAGAATTCTATCATAAACATGTTGGAGATATTTTGGGTGATTATATATCAGTTATCCACGCACCAACATTTGATAAACCATATATGAAAACATATACTGTTCCATATTTAGGAAATGTTATTGGTGGTAGAGAAATTAAGTATTTGAATTTAGATATTAATGAATTGAAAGAATTAACTATTAAGCAATTATTAAATAATGAGGTTGTTTGGTTTGGTTCAGACGTTGCACGTTATGGAGATAGAAAAAAAGGTGTTTGGGATGATAATACTTTTGATTATGAAACATTACTTGAAATGAGTTTAGAAATATCTAAAGAGGATCAATTATTATATAGTCAAGGAGCAATGAATCATGCTATGGTAATTACAGGTGTTCATCTTGATAATAATATAAGTAAACGATTTAAAATTGAAAATAGCTGGGGTAGTGAAAATGGAAATAAAGGTTACTATGTTGCTAGCGATTCATGGTTTGATAAATTTGTTTATCAATCAATAATTAACAAAAAGTATTTAACAAAAGAACAAATAAAAGCTTGGAATGAAAAACCAACTGTTTTAAAACCTTGGGATCCAATGGGTTCACTTGCAAAATAATTAAGCAATAAAGATAATGATTATTATAAGAGTAGAACTTTAAACTTATAAACAAGAGTACCTAGCATGTAAGAATTTTCAGTTCTTAATAGATAAAAGGTACTCTTTTTATATAATAATAAAAAAATTTTTTGTCTATATTTAAAGTTTAAAATGATAAAACCAAACATGGTATAATTAAATAAAGAAAAGAATTAAATTTATATAGTAAAAGAAAGGAAAATATATTTTAAGTTAAATTTAATAGATTACTTGAATATATAGGTAAACATATGGTTGAATTAGTAGTTGTAAGACATGGACAATCTCTCTGGAATTTAGAAAATAGATTTACAGGTTGGGTTGATGTTGATTTGACAGAAAAAGGTGTTTTGGAAGCAAGAGAAGCAGGTGAAAAATTAGTTAGCAATAATTATAAGTTTGATATTGCTTACGTTTCAATGCTTAAAAGAGCTAGACATACACTAAACATTATCCTTAATGTTTTAAATGAAAGCATTCCAATTATTGAATCTAAGAACTTAAATGAACGCCACTATGGTGGTTTGCAAGGTCAAAATAAGCAAGAAGCTACCATAAAATTTGGTGAAGAAACAGTTAAAACGTGGAGAAGATCATATGATGTTAGACCACCTGAGGCAGAAAAGCCAAATCTTTCTGAACCAAACGGTGAGAGTCTTAAAGATACATATGAAAGAGTAGTTAAATACTTTCACGAAACAATTGAAAAAGATTTGAAAAATCATAAGAAGTTGTTGATTGTTGCTCATGGAAACAGTTTAAGAGCATTATCAAAATATTTACTTAAACTTAGTGATAGTGAAATAATCGATTTTGAAATTCCTACAGGCAAACCTTTAGTTTTTAAACTTGATGATAACCTTAATGTTATTTCATATGATTATTTAAAGTAGGTAGAATATATGTGCTTTACTTATGGAATAATGGGGATTGTTGGTGGATTATTAATTATAATTGCTAGTATTATTTTAGAAACAAAAAAGAATTATCGTTTTAAAGTTTCAAGCATTCTTTACTTTATTGGATTTCCACTTTGTTATTTAGGTTTAAATGGAATGTCAAATCAATTATCATTTAAAAATAGTGACTTTGGTCAATTGTTTTTATATATAAGTTTATTTGGCGTTTTTGGAACTTTTTTAGGATACATAATTAATATTATTGATAAGACAAATGTTAACATAGAAGTTAATAAGAGTTTAGATAGTTTCAAATATCCTGTAATTATTGGAAATGTTTTATTGTTTGTAGTAACATCGCTAATGATTATATATGGAAGATTTATGGATTATTTAAGATTACCTTATTATTTATTGTTATTTACACCAATTGTTTTAATTGCTATTGCATATTTGATTAAAAAATATGTTAAAAAATCATTTTTAAATAATATATTGTTAATAACACAAGGTATTTCTCTTTCAATAATGTCACTAATGATAATTATTAATATTTATTCATAAAATCCGTTTTTTTAACGGGTTTTTTGTTATAATGTAGTAAATGGGGGTATTCATATGAAAACTTTAATTGTCTATCAAACAAAAACAGATGCAGCTAAAGAATGTGCAGAAATAATAAATCAAAAATTAAGTAATTGTAAATTAGAAAAAATTGAAAAAGTTAATAAAAATGTAATTGAAGAATATGATTTAATCATTATTGGAAGTGGAATTAGATTTAGTAGAATGTATTCTAAAACTAGAAAGTTTTTAAAGAAAAATAAAAACGAACTTCTAAATAAAAAACTCGCTATTTATGCATGCAATATGCTAGATGAAACATTTAGTGATGCAATTAAGAAATCTGTTCCGGATGAATTATTAGAAAATGCGATTATTATTGAATCATTTGGTGGCAAACAACCATTTAAAAAGTATACTGATAACTCATGGCTTAAAGAAGAAAATTTGAATATGTTTATTGATAAGATTAATGCTTTATAGCATTTTCTTTTTTTTAATAGTATAATAAAAGACAAGATTAAAGGAGGAAATAAAAATGTTTAAAAATATAACTTTAAGTGAAATTAAGCAATTAGAAAATGAAGTTTCATATCAACCAAACCAAGTTTCTAGTAAAACAATTGCTCAAAATAAATATGTAAGTATTACATTGTTCTCATTTGACAAAGATGAAGAAATCAGTGCTCATAAATCAAAAGGAGATGCAATGGTAACAATTTTAGATGGCAAATCAAAAATAACAATTGATGATAAAGAATATGTATTATCAAAAGGTGAAACAATCGTGATGCCTGCTGGTATTCCGCATGCACTTTTTGCAGTTGAAAAGTTTAAAATGATTTTAACTGTTGTTTTTCCAAACGAATAAAATGGAAGCAGGACATACATTTCTAGCTACTCTAGGCAAAAAAAGACTAAGACCAGGTGGCAAAAAGGGAACTAAGTTTCTTTTTAAGAATGCCAATATTGATAGTAATACTTATGTGCTTGAGGTTGCATGTAATATTGCAACTTCAGCAATTGAATTGGTTAAGAAATACGATTTGAAAAAAATTGTAATATGTGATTTGGATGATAAAGCTTTGGAAAAAGCTCTGGAAAATGTTAAAAAAGCAGGATTTGAAGATCGTTTTACAATAGTTAAAGCTGATGCTACGAATCTTCCATTTGAAAATGAAACATTTGATGTTGTTATAAATGAAGCAATGTTAACAATGCTTTTAAGTGATAAAAAAGAAAAAGCTGTTAGTGAATATTATCGTGTTCTTAAAAATAATGGTAGATTATTAACACATGATGTATTAATGTTTGCTGAAAATATAGATATTCAAAAAAAGATTAAAGCAGAATTATCAAGAGCAATCAATGTTCATGTTGATCCATTAACAAATTCAGCTTGGAGAGAATTGTTTTTAAATGCTGGATTTAAAAAAGTGACAAATGATTTTGGTAAAATGACACTGATGAATCCTGTTGGAATGATTAGAGATGAAGGATTATTAGGAGCAGTAAAAATTATTAATAAGGGTTTAAAAAAACTGGGGTGTGTAGATAATAGTTGATATTTATCTGTTTTCCAGAATTTCTGTAATACCTTTGTCTTTCATAAAATCATCAAAAGTAACTTCTTTTATTGATTTTAGAACTCTTTTAAATATACTTTTAATCATTTTATTTTTAGTTTTAATTCTTTGATTCATATTTTTAATATTATGATACGCTAAATAGTTTTGCCTATAAACGAAAAAATTCAAATAGTGTTGTAAGTTTTTAAGTTTATATCCAGAATGTTTATAGAGAAATCTTTTTAATATACTATGATAATTGTCTACCATTATGGTTGAATATTCTCCAGTTTCATCTTTTCTTCCATTGATATTTTCCACTTCAAATTGATTCATGAATTGATATGTTTTAGTGTTCCCGTCATGAATAAATTTTTCAACTTGTCCAATATTGTCAGTGAAATTATCAATGAATTGCTGAGGGAGAGGCATTGCTCTGGATACTACTTTAGCTACAGATACACCATATATATTTACCATTGTGACTACACATAACTGGTTAAATGAGAGACCTCTAATACCTTTACCATCTGGTCTAACATGTTTATAGGGTTTTTCTCTAATACTAATGAATGTTTCATCAATTACGATCACTCCACTTATCTTCAAGTTTTCTTGATAGTTCTTTAATGAATGAAATATAATATATCTATAATATAAAACTGTTTTAATATTAATATCAAGATTTCTTGCAATAACTTCCAGCGTAACATCATCAATCATAAAAGCTATTAACTTTTTGATTTTATAATCACTTAACTTAAGATGTTTCATTGGAGTCTTATCAATTATGAAAGTTTTTAAACAACTCTTACATTTATATCTTTGTTTATTATTTTTGTCTTTTCCATTTTTTATTAAACTGTTAAAAGAACCACATAGATCACAGTTTTGGTTCTGCATTGACGTCCCTTTCTACTATAAAAGCGAGTGTTTTATCCTAAAGGAACGTCGCCAAACAATCCAGGAATAAAACACTCGCTTTTATAGTTCCTTTATTAAGATTGTTTGGCATTATTATTATAACATTGTTTTTATTTTTTTATAATGGACTTAAAGCTTTTGTTATCGTTATTTAAGCATAGTCATCAACTATTATCTCCACATCCCAGTTAAAAAAAGAAAACAAGAAACAATTTCAAAAGATGTATAATACATTCAAAAAATATAAAAATGAATTAGGATATTTTGTAGCAGTTAGTTCGAAATATGAGTAATTATGTTAATAAGGATTTTATATATCCTTATTTTTTTTAATATGATAAAATGTTAATTATTATATATGTGGAGGTAGTAGTATGTTATCGTTAAAATCCTTGTACCAAATTGGATATGGTCCTTCAAGTTCTCATACAATGGGGCCAGCAAAAGCTTTAAAAATAATTAAGGAACGATATCCAGATACTACCCATTTTGATATAACTTTATATAATTCGCTTGCTTTAACTGGAAAAGGACATTTAACTGAAGAAGCAATAATTGATACCATTAATCCAATAAGTGTTACATTTTTTAATCGAATTGATTTAACTAAACATGCTAATACGATTAATATTGTAGGTTATAAAGATGGTTTTATAACTTCGACACATGAAGTGAAAAGTGTTGGTGGTGGACAAATTGTTTTTGAAGGTGAAGAACAAGCGGAAAAAGAAATATATTCACATAAGAGTTTTAATGAAATTAAGAAGTATTGTAAAAGTAAGAATATAACTTTGTACGAATATGTTAAAGAAGTTGAAGGGGAAGAAATTGATGAATTTTTAGGTGAGATTTGGACCTCAATGCAAGAAGCAATAAAAAGAGGAATTAATAATGATGGGATATTACCTGGACCATTAAAAATTCAAAGAAAAGCAAAGATTCTTTTTAACAAAAAAATGAAAAATGAACCATCAGAAATAACAGAAAATCGATTAGTGAGTAGTTATGCATTTGCTGTTAGTGAAGAAAACGCTGGTGGTGGTATAATCGTAACTGCTCCAACATGTGGTGCTTGTGGTGTATTACCTGCTTTACTATATTATATGCGCCAAAAGCACAAAAATGTTACAGATAAGAAAGTTATTGAAGCACTTGCTGTTGCCGGATTATTTGGCAATTTAATTAAAAAAAATGCTTCAATTAGTGGTGCAGTTGCAGGTTGTCAGGCAGAGATTGGTAGTGCATGTTCAATGGCAGCTGCAGCTCATGCAACGCTATTTAATCTATCAATTGACCAAGTGGAATATGCAGCAGAGATTGCTATGGAGCATCATTTAGGATTAACTTGTGATCCAGTTAATGGATATGTTCAAATTCCATGTATTGAAAGAAATGCTGTTGCTGCACTTCGAGCAATTGATGCCTGTGGTTTAGCGTATTTCTTAAGTGATTCAAGAAAGATTTCTTTTGACTTAGTAATAAAAACAATGTATCAAACTGGACTTGATATGCATACATCTTATAAAGAAACATCAGAAGGTGGATTAGCATATCATTATACAAAAGATGAAGATACTAACTGTTGGTAGTTTATATTGATTGTTTTAATTATGAAAATAATTTATAATAAATATAGATTTTAATATGTGACGAAATGAGGGATCAGATGACGAAGAAAAACAAGATTAGAACCATACTACATTTATTAGTTTTAGTTCTCTTCGCAATAGGAGTGTTTTTGATAATGACAAAAACAAAAATAACTATTGTAAAAGTTCTTCTTGTTACTAGTCTTTTCTTTTTATATTTATGTGGATTTTTAATGTATTATATGATTAGGAAGAATGAAATAATCAAAATGGGACAATCAGCAACTGAATATTTAGAAGATGCCATATTAGTAACTAATCGAAAAAATCGAATTGTTTACGCTAATAAGGCATTTTTAGATATGGTTGGTTATTCATATGATGAAATTCATAATGAGAAGCCATCATTTTTTAAATCTGGATATCATAATAAAGATTTTTATATTAAAATGTGGGCAGAAATTAGAGAAACGGGATATTGGAAAGGCGAAGTTATTGATCGTAAAAAGGATGGATCAATTTTTATTAAAGATACGAAGATTATTGCTTTTTTTAATAAGCAAGGGAAAATTAACAAGTATGTTTCAATCCAAAAGAATGTTGATTATATCAAAAAATTAGAAATTGATAATGATAAATATCAATATTATTCAACCGAAACGTTATTACCTAATGAAAGATTCTTTATTAAGAATTTAGATGTTTTTATAAAAGATAGTACAGTTGATCATAAAGTAGTTTATTGTCGAATAATGAATCAATTACCTATTGAATCAAAGTTTGGACATAAAACTTATTTAGATGCATTGATCCTATTTTCAAATAAAGTTAAAAATATTATTGGTGAAAATACGTTAGTGGCTGAACTTGGTAATTCATCACTCGCATTTGTTATCACTAATTGTCAAAATAAAGATGAAATAATAATTAATAAAATAATTAGTGCTGCACAAGTCTTAAAAATCAGCGATAAAGAAATAACGTTTGATGTTAGACTAGGAATTGCAATCTATGATAGTGAATATAATAATTCAGCAAGAAAGTTATTATCGAAATCATTTATTGCTGTTAATAAAGTTATTGAAACTAAAGATCAAATATATATGTATTATAATGAATCTTTAGAAAAAAGATTTTATGATGAACTAGAAATGCAAGAAGAATTGAGAAAAGCAGTAAAAAACAAACTTTTTAATTTAAATTATCAGCCACAAATTAATAGCGAAACTAAAGAAATAATTGGTGTAGAAGCATTAATAAGATGGCATAATGAAAAACTAGGAACAATTCCACCAAATATATTCTTAAAAGTTGCTGAAAAATATGGATATATGAATAAAATTGATGAATTTGTTTTAGAAACAGCATTCAACGATTATGAAAGAATTCAAGCTATTAGTTCTAATACTAAAATTTCAATTAATGTTTCACAACAAGAACTTTCAAATGAAAAATTTTACTTTAGTCTAAAAGCAAAATTAAAACAGTATAATTTTGAACCAACAAACTTGGTTGTTGAACTAACAGAGGGACAAGAAATAATTGATATTACCAGACTAGTTGAATACACTAGAAGTTTAAAAGAATTAGGTGTTGAAATATCGTTAGATGATTTTGGTACGGGTTATAATTCATTAAGTACTTTAGCACTAATTCCATCAGATGAAATAAAGATTGATAAATCATTTATTGATAAATATTTGGATGAAACTATTTCTATTGTACAAGCAGTGGTTGCTCTTGCGCATAATATGAAAAAAAGGGTTATTGCAGAAGGTGTTGAACAATATGAACAAGTGAAAGTTTTAAATGAAATTGGATGTTATAATATACAAGGGTATTATTATGCAAAACCAATGCCACTTGAGAGATTATTAGAGTTTATGAAGGAGAATTTAGATGATTAAAGGTGTTATTTTTGATTTAGATGGAACGTTGTTAGATTCTGTTACAGATATTATGAATAGTCTTAACAAAATATTAGGAAAATATGATTATGAATTGAAAAATTATCAAGAAGTTCGTAGTTATTTAGGAAATGGTGCACAAAAATTAGTTGAAAGATCAATTCCAAGTGAAAAAGATAGAGAAGTTCTTAATCGTATTGTATCAGAGTATAATGATTACTATAAGAAAAACAGTAATATTGATACCAAACCTTATGATGGAATAATGGAATTATTGGAGTATTTAAAGAATCATAATTATAAGACAGCAATAACATCAAATAAAATCCAAGAAGGTGTTACAAGCCTTAATAATGATACTTTTAAAGGTTTGATTGATGTTGCTATTGGTGAAAGAGTTGGCTTAAAGCTTAAACCAAATCCTGACATGATCTATTTAGCTTTAAAAGAATTAAATTTAAATGCTGATGAAGTACTATATGTTGGTGATACTGAAGTTGATTTATTAACGGCCCAAAATGCAAAGCTAAAAAGTATTGCTGTAACTTGGGGATTTAGAGATTATGAAGTACTTGCTGATTTGAATCCTAATTACATTGTTAATGAACCAAAAGAGATTATTAATATCTTAAAAGAAGTCTAGAGTAATCTAGATTTTTCTTTTTTTAAAAGTAAATAAAACATTTCCTTACTACTATTTAATAGAGAAGAAAGGAAATGATAATATGAAAAAAATGATTATTGGTTTGTTTATAAGTTTTACAAGTATCTTATTAACATCAAGTGTATTGAAGGCAGAAGAATATAAAGCGTCAGATTATATATCTGCAAGGGTTTATGGAAATAATGTTGCTAATATTGATAGTTACTTTTATTTTGATAGAGATGGAGATACACTTTGGTTAAAAACTAAAAATCCAGAAAATACGAGTAAAAATAAAATTGATATTGATGCAGAATTAAGTTCAAACAACTACAATATCGAAATTCTAATGAAAAATGAGAAAGAATTGACAATAATTTTACCAGGAGTAAATGTTAATCAAAAAAACTTGAATATATATTTAGATGGTAAAAAAGAAAGTACTCCAACTGGAACTTACCGAGAAATGTTTATTAAATCAAATAATATTGAAGTGTATCGAAATAGAATTCTTTATCAAGCACCAGTATATAAAGCAACAAAACAATTTATGCTTGGAATAGAATTATATAAAAAGCCTGCAATAAGCGGTAAAGATTTAATAGTTAATAATGTTTCAAAGCCATATACCCAAAATGAAATATTAAAAATATCGGAATTAACGGCTAAAGATGATTATGATGGAGATATGACAAAGAAAATTAAAATAATTAGAAATGAATGGTTAGGTAATGAACAAAAGATTGGTATCTATGAACAAGAATATAGTGTTACAAATTCAGCAGGATTAACAACAAACTATATTTTAAAAATAAAGAATCAAGATTTCGATGCTCCTAAAATTGAAGGACCTAAATCAGAAGTTATTTCTTATACTAAAAAAATAACAAGAGAAGAAATAAAAAATAAGTTTAAAGTTACTGATAATATTGATGATAAATTAAACATTGAAATCCAAAGTGATAACTTTGTTAATAATAAATTAGGAAAATATACTTTTAATCTTATTGCTAAAGATTTATCTGGTAATATGACAGTTCATAAATATGACTTAGAAATTATTGATGATGTTAAACCAATATTTACTGATGAAAATAACGGAATAGTTCAAATTAATCATACTGAAAAGATTACAAATGAGTTATTGTTATTTGGACTTTCTGCATCTGATGAAATTGATGGGAATTTAACAAAATCAATCAAGATTGTTGATAACCAAGTTAAAGAACAATTAGGTATATATAAAGTGAAATATCAAGTGAAAGATAAATCGCTTAATACAAGTTATTATGAAAGAACTTATGAAGTAGTATCAACTGATGCTCCATCATTTTGGGTATCAAAGAATTTAATTTCAATTGAAGATGTTAATAAAATGACTCTTGATCAATTGGCACAATTAATAGCTAGTTATGAAAATATTGAATTATCAAGTTATAATGTTTTAATTAATGAATACCAAGGTAATGAATCAATAAGTGGTGAATACTTAATTAAAATGGAAATAATTGATAATAATGGAGAAGAGCATATTATTGATAGAAAGATTAGAGTATTTAATAAAAAGGAAATCGAAAGTAATTCTAAAAATTTAAACATTACATATATAATTTTAGGAATAAGTATAATAGCGCTAGGTACAACATTTGTATATGTTTTTATAAAAAAGAAGCGCAAATAAATAAAAAAAGTTACGAAACCCTCCACGGAGAAACCACGGCGAAAATTATGTTTCTTTGTAACTTTTTAAATAATCATGAAGGAATTATAGACCACGTTTGTCTGGCTCAACCTTCATAAATAAATTTTATAGTATTAAAATGGATAAGTCAAATATTCATTAGTAAAAAGGTGCAAAAAAATGCATCTTTTTTTATATTAAACTAATATTCAATTAAATCATCAATTTTTATTTTAAAAACTTTTGTTATTTTTATAAGATTCTCAATGTTTGGAATTACTTTATTAGTTTCATAGTCACTTATGGTTGCAACTCTAACCCCAATTCTTTCAGCTAAGTCTTTTTGAGTTAGTTTATTAATATTACGGTAATACTTTATTCGATTGTTTATTAGCATAGGAATAACCTCATTAAAATATACGTTATAGCGTATATTTATAAATAAAAAAAATAAGACTTAATTCTTATTATGTTATAATATTAACGAAGTACTTATTGACTTCGCTAACTCAAACAATTTGTTTAATTTAAAGCACTTGTTGACTTTGAAAATTAAACTGGAGCGGGCGAGGGGAATCGAACCCCCATTTCATGCTTGGCAAGCACGTGTAATAACCATTATACGACGCCCACACGCTTTATTATAATAACAAAATTCTAATACTAAGTCAATACTTATTTGCAAAAAAGTTAGGAGTATTTATATGAAAAAATTAAAGACAATCTTTATTGTCATAATCACTGCTGCAATAACTGGATTTATGATGAGTGTATTAAAGCATAATGGTTTATGGTTTAAAATCATTTCAGGTTTTAAATCAATTCCAATTTATGGTTACATACTTTTAATTCCAGCATTTGTGTTTATAGCTATCTTAATTCATGAGTTAGGACATTTAATAAGTTTTGTTCTAAATGGTATAAAAATAAGAGCACTGTATGTTGTTGTTTTTGTTATTAAAAAAGATTTTAATAATAAATGGAAGTTTGAAATTCATCCTAAAAATATTAAACTCTTTGGAGGCTTAGTAGTTCCTAATTTATCTCCAATCCATAATGATCAAAAATATGAAGAAACAAAAATAAAGTTTTCGAAAGCTTTGATTGCTGGACCAAACACAAGTATCGGATATTTGATTTTTTCAGTTATAAGTTTTTTAACACTTTGGTTTTTTACTAATTCATACTTTTGGATAGGTTTCTTAAATCTTAATTTGATTGTTACAGCATTAATGACAATATTAATAATAGTTTCATCAAAACTTAATACTGATGAATTATATGGTGATTATGTAGCACATGAAAAGTTTTTAAAAGATGATACTTTTGTTCTTACGCAAATAATTCAATATCGAGGTTTTTCTTTAATAGAACCAGATCAAGATGATGAATATTTATATTCTAAAATTGAAAAACATTATTTAAACAAATATCCTGGATATAATATCTTTGATATTTCATTAGTATCAAATTATCTTAATATGTATGACTTTAGTAATGAAGAAAATATTCTTGATGTGATAAAAAAATATAACGTTAGTTATTTAGCAAGTAGTAAACACGGGTTAGAACTAGCATATGAAATTGCTGCTTTTTATTATAAGATTAAAGATGTAGCAAAAGCTTATGAGTTATTTAAAATAGTTAGTGATACAAATAATACGTATGTTGAAAAGTTAAAAAAAGATTTTTTAAATAAACAATATGAGCATTTATTAAATATTAAAGATAATATAAATTATTTAGAAAGTAATAAAGAAGTGATATATACTGATATTGAACTGTTACTTCCAATCATTAATAAAGAAAAGATGTTTGAAGAAGTAATTGAAACACTACCATTTGCTCAATATTCATGTACAGTTGAGTTTAAAGAAGAAACAGAAATTTAAAAACGGCATTTTAGCCGTTTATTTTTTAGTTTCTTTATTATTATCTTTTTTTGGATTGATAAGTAATGAGTCTTTTAATGAAGTAAGGAATTTTGAAACATTAGATTTAATGTTTTCGGATGCTTTAATTGGGATAATGAAGTTTTTCTTTTTTTCTCTTTGATTACCAACAAAGGATTTAAACTTTTCATACACAATAGTTTGTTTACTAACTTTAACAACACTTCTAATTTTATTAGCAATATTAATACTGTGAAGTACATCGACAATTAATATTCCAAACCATATTCCAATGAAAAAATCAAAAATGTAAGATAGATTTGAAGACACTAAAGTATTTAAAAACACTTCTATAGGGTCTTTTAAAAGAAAAAGAAACACTGTTCCAATAACTCCCCAAATAATAGTAAATAATGGGCAAATTATCCCTTGAATATTTCCTTTCATATTTGAATAATCCCAAAGTTTTATCCCCATTCCTTTTATAAAAATTAAACCTGTAAGATATTCAATTAAAGTCATTGTTACAGTGATAATTATAACTTGTACCCACCATGAAATGTTTATTAAACCAATTAAGTATAAAATCACAATTCCAGCCCCATATAAAGGTAGCCAAGGACCAGTTAAAAAACCAGGATTAATCCATTTTTTAGCACTGAAAAATCTTCTGAAGAATACTTCAAGAATCCATCCCATAAATGAACCAATCATAAAAAGTGCAAGATAACCGATGAATGTTTGCATAATAAACTCCTTTTCTTTTATTATACTATAAAAAAATCCATCAATGTGATGGAATAAAAAAATGGTGCCCCCAACAAGAATCGAACTTGTATTTCAAGCTTACCATGCTTGCGTTCTACCATTAAACTATGAGGGCAACAAAGTAATTATATCAAAAAAAAATATTAATTCAATACTTATAAAAATCTTATAAAGGATAAAAGATAATTGTTTTTTTATCATTAGTATTGTATAATAGTTATGTGGTAACACGATAGAAGAATTAAAAAAGGAGTAACGTAATGACAGGAAAAGTAAAATGGTTTGATGCTGATAAAGGATATGGATTTATTTCATCAGATGAAGGAAAAGATATTTTTGTACACTTCAGCGCAATTAAGAGCGAAGGGTTCAAAACATTAGCTGAAGGCGACCAAGTAGAATTTGAAGTTACAAGCGGTGACCGTGGACAACAAGCGGCAAACGTTGTAAAATTATAATTTAATTAGTCAAAGGACATTCTTTTTAGAGTGTCCTTCTTCTTTTAATTGATACTTTAAAATAAAGTTACTAAGTAACTGAAAATATAAAAGAATAAAAAAGAAGGAGTGGTCAAATGGAAAAAGATTTGTTGGAAATGCATAAAAATCACTTGAAGAATCTTATGCATGAAAAGAGAATAACAGACATATCATTTTTTAATGAATGTTTTTTACCAGCATATACTTATGATGCAGTTAGTTTAGAGGGTAAGAGTAAAATACCATATGAAGAGGTTAAAAAACTGATTAAGTATGGAGAAATTGCTCGTTTTGACAAGCGAGAACAAAAAGAAGTTTTGAACCACGTGAATTGTTATAATCAAATTTTAAAGTGGACATCAGCAAAGAAAGATTTAACAGAAGATATGATAAAAGATCTTCATGAAATGTTAATGAAAGATATTCTTGTTGGTGGTGTCTATCGGAATGTTAATATTCAAATACTAGGAGCAATCCATCAACCACCTGATTACATTAAAGTTTATGATCGAATGAAGAAATTATTTTCAGATCAAGATTTAGATAATATGAATTATTTTGACAAAGGTATATATCTTCATGCAATGATTGCTAAGATTCATCCTTTTTTGGATGGTAATGGAAGATTAACAAGATTAATCTTAAACTTTTATTTAATAAAATCAGGTCATATTCCAATAACCATTCCATTAGATAGTAGAACTGAATATTTTAATGCTATTGATATTTTTAAAGAACAAAAAGATATTATGCCATTAAAATTATTTATAAAAAACATGCTTAATAAAAGATATGAAGAATTAATTGATGAATTAGAGGTAGAGTGCTAAAAAATGCACTCTTTTTTTGTAAATATGGTAAAATTAGATGTAGGTGATTAGAATGCCAAAAATAGGAAATATAAATGAACTAAAGGTTCTAAGAGAAACAGATATAAGTTTTATGCTTGATTCAGATGAAGGAGAAATCTTCTTACATAAAAACGAATCAAATTATCAAAAGTTAAAAGCTGGAAATGTAGTTTCAGCATTTTTATACTATGATCAAGATGGTAGATTAGCTGCTACCTTAAAAACCCCCTTAATAACAACGTCAAAACCAGCATTATTAGAGGTTGGAGATATTGTTAGTAAATTAGGTGTTTTTTTACGTATGGGAATTAGTAAAGATCTATTGTTATCAAAAGATGATTTACCCCTTAATAAAAAGGAATGGCCCCAAGTGGGAGATAAATTATTTGTTAAATTAAATGTTAAAGGTAGATTGGTTGCTAAAATTGTTGATTTAAAAGAAGTTGAAAGAAAAGAAACTTTGGCAATTAATGATGAAAAAGAGTTTTATGTTCAAAGAATTGGTGAACAAGGATTGAACTTAGTTAGTGAAGATTTAGAAATTATTTTTGTACATAATTCAATGTATCGTGGAAATTACCATTTAGGTGAAAAAGTTGTAGTTAAAGTAATCGGAGAAAGTGATAAAGGTTATTCTGGATCACTTGTTAAACAAAAAGAATTACTACGATTTGATGATGCAGAAGAGATTATGAACTATTTAAAAAGATATAAAAAACTTCCATTAACTAGTAAAAGTAGTTCAGAAGAAGTCAATGTCTATTTTGATATGAGTAAAAAAGCATTTAAAAGAGCTTTAGGTTTATTATACAAAGAAAGAAAAGTTGACTTTACAGAAACAGAAACAATATTAATAGATGGTGAAAAAAATGAAAGATAAAAAATTAGTAGATGCAATTACATCAAGAGATACAGATTTTGCTAAATGGTATACGGATTTATGTTTAAAAGCAGAATTAATGGATTATAGTGATGTTGCAGGATTTATAATATATCGTCCATATGGATATGCAATATGGGAAAACATTCAAAGTTATTTAGATAAAAAGTTTAAAGAAACTGGGCATCAAAATGTTTATATGCCATTAGTGATTCCAGAATCTTTATTTCAAAAAGAAAAAGATCATGTTGAAGGATTTGCTCCTGAAACAGCAATGATAACAACATCAGGTGTTGAAGATTTACCTGAAAGACTGATTGTTAGACCAACATCAGAAGTATTATTTTCAACACATTATTCTAAAATAGTTCAATCATATCGTGATTTACCTAAAAAATATAATCAATGGTGTAGTGTTGTTAGATGGGAAAAAACAACAAGACCATTCTTAAGAGGTAAAGAGTTTTTATGGCAAGAAGGTCATACAATTCATGATAATGAAATAGAAGCCAAAACAGAAACTCTAGATATGCTTGAAACATATAAAAATTTAGGAAAAGATTTATTAGCTATTCCTTTTGTTACTGGTCGAAAAACGGAAAAAGAAAAGTTTGCTGGAGCAGAAGAAACATATACAATTGAAGCATTAATGCATGATGGAAAAGCACTTCAATCGGGAACTACACATTACTTTGGACAAGGATTTGCTAAAGCATTTGACATTAAATTCCAAAACGAACAATCAAAGATTGAATATGTATACCAAACATCATGGGGAGTATCTACTAGATTAATTGGTGCGATAATTATGGTTCATGGTGATGATGAAGGTTTAGTATTACCTCCATATGTTGCACCTGATCAAGTTGTTATTATTCCTATTCAAGGTAAAAAAGAAGAAGTTAAAAATGCTTCAAATAAAATTTATCAGGAATTAAAAGAAAAGGGAATTCGTGTGTTATTAGATGATTCTAATAAATCACCAGGATGGAAGTTTAGTGAATATGAAATGAAAGGTGTTCCAATTAGATTAGAAGTTGGACCACGTGATTTAGAGTCTAATGAGGTTACTTTAGTAACTAGACATAATCGTAATAAAAAACAAGTTAAACTTGACGATTTAGCTGTTGAAGTTGAAAAATCAATGAAAGAAATGCATGAAGAAATGTATCAAAATGCATTAAATCATGTTAATAAGAATACAAGAGAAGCTAAAACTTATGATGAATTCAAAAAACATCTTGAAAAAGGTGGATATGTAAAAATTAGTATTAGTGGAGAAGAAGCAGAAATTAAAATTAAAGAAGATACAGGAGCAACAGCAAGAGCAATTATTGACTCAGATTTAGTAACTGAAATTTGCCCTGTTACAAATAAAAAAGCTGTACAAACAGTTTTATTTGCAAGAGCATATTAATCTGAGAGGTTGGTGATGAAGTGCTTACTAATGTTTTTCTAGTTAATGCATTTGGTAACTTAAATGGTTTTGAGTTAATGTTTGCATTAGGTGGAATGATTTTAATAGGACACTTAATTGGGAAATTATTTAATAAAATTAAAATGCCTGAAGTTACTGGATATATTGTCTCTGGTATACTAATAAACTTAATTATTAGATTTATATTTAAAAAAGAAGCAATCGTTAATGAGTTAGTTGATTCATTTCAAGTTGTTATTGTAATAGCACTAAGTTTTGTTTCATTTATGATTGGTACACAAATATCTAAATATAAGGTCAGGAAATTCTCAAAGACAGTAATTCCAGTTGTTATATTACAACTAATATTTGTTGTTAGTTTTACGACATTGTTTTTTTGGATTTTAAATGATTTAAAGTTTGCTTTATTAATTGGAGCAATCAGTTCAGCAACTGCACCAGCGGCAATTGTTGAAATAACAGGTAAATATAAAACTAAAGGGGCACTAACAGATGTTTTATCTTCAATAGTCGCTCTTGATAATTTAGTAGGTATAATTTATTTTTTCACAATATTAGGTTTTATTGAACAAGGAAATACATTGAATGTTAGTTACCTTCCAAGTTTTGAGTATTTGATTGGAGCATTTGCTGCAATCATTATTGGGATAGTAACAGGATTTATCTTAGTCTTATTTGATAAATATATGTTTGTTAAAATTAAAGATAATGATGAAAAACAGCATTCATACTTAGTAATAATGGTCGGGATGATACTATTAATTTCATTAGGTTCATATATGATATCAAACAGTCCATTAACAAGTATTTATCATGTATCTCCATTTATAACTACGCTTGTTGCTGGAATAGTTTTTACAAACTTTATTGATCAAGCATCAAATGAAGAACAATCATATGCAATGCATCAATTCTTACCACCACTTTTAACAGCATTCTTTGTTGTTGCTGGGATGGAACTTGATGTAACAAAACTATTTACAATAACAGGATTATATGCACTAGTATATGTGATAACCCATGCAACTGGAAAATTTCTTGGTGCATATCTTGGAACAAGAATTGTTCCATCAACAAAAAAAGTATTAAAAAATCATTTGCCATATGCAGTATTAACGCAAGGTGGATTTGAAATTTATTTAGCTGGAATTGCAGCAACGGTTTTAAAAGATAATCAAATATTATTAGTTGTCTTAACTAGTGTATTAATGTTTGAGTTATTTGCACCATTATTATTAACAAGAGCATTATTTAATGCCGGAGAAGTTAAGGCACTTTCAATTCCAATTCAGATGGAAGAAATATCTAAAAAAACTAAATTGACAAAAACAAAAAGATTAAGAAAGAATTCTTAGTCTTTTTTTTAATAAAAAAACAACTACCACAATGTGGTAATTGTCTGAATTAGTTTGTTTCTTTAGTTTTAGATAAATCAGAAATTATTGGAATAATTACTGGTTTTCTCATTGTAATCTCGAAAATTTTTGATTGTAACTGATCAATAATTTTTTGTTTCATATTTAATTCATTAAACATTTTTTTATTTAATTCTGCAATAGCTGTTTTGGTTGCTATTGAAGCAAGTTCATTAGTTATTTCTTCATTACCACGCATATAAATAAACCCTCTTGAAACAATTGTTGGATTAGATAATAAACGTTTTTTAGAAGAATCAATAGTAATGATAATCGCGAATAGACCTTCTTCAGATAAAGTCTTTCTTTCTCTAATAACTGCACTACCAATATCACCAATTCCACTACCATCGATATAAATATCTCCAGCTTGGACATGCCCTGCTAATCTAATTGAATCTTTTGTAATTGCGGCAACATCTCCATTATCCATAATTAAAATGTTGTTAGGTTTAACTCCACAACTAACAGCTAAATCACGATGGTACTTAAGCATTCTATGTTCACCATGCATAGGAATAAAGAACTTTGGTTTAACAAGTGATAACATAAGTTTAAGATCATTTTGTGAACCATGACCTGATGTATGTGTATCAGCAAGTGGTCCGTGAGTAATAACTTCAACATCTAATCTAAATAGTTTGTTAATTGTTCGATTAACTCCTTCTTGATTACCAGGAATTGGAGAAGAAGAGAAGATAACAGTATCACCTTTATGAGCTTTAATTTGTTTATGTGATCCATTAGCAATTCTACTTAATGCTGCAAATGGTTCACCTTGTGAACCTGTAACTATTATAGTTACATCACTATCTTTGATCTTATTGATTTCTTCACCAGAGATTAGGAAACCTTTAGGTATTTTAATGTAACCAGATTGTTTACCAACTTCAATTGCTCTTTCCATACTACGTCCAAAAACGGCAATTTTACGTTTATTTAAAATTGATGAATGAATAATTTGTTGAATTCGGTACATATTAGATGCAAAAGTAGCAATAATAATACGTCCTTTTATTCTTGAAAATAATTCATTAATTGATTTACCGATTTTACTATCAGATTCAATTAAACCTTCACGTTCAGCATTTGTTGAGTCTGATAACATACATAAGGTACCTTCAGAACCAATTTGTGCTAATTTATCATATTCAGCTGGCGGACCAACTGGTGTAAAATCAATTTTAAAGTCCCCAGTATGGAATAGAATACCTTCTTTAGTTCTAAAAACAATTCCAAACATATCAGGAATAGAGTGGTTTAATCTTATAAACGACATTTCAGTATGTTTGAAGTTGTACTTATAATGAGACTTAAAAACCTCGATTTGAGGTGATTTAACATCTTCATGTTCATTTAATTTATGTTCGATCATATCAACTGCAATACCAGCAGCATATATTTTAGGTATATTTACTTTTTTTAATAAATATGGAATTCCACCAATGTGATCTTCATGGGCATGTGTAATAAAAAGGCCAACAATACGTTCTTGATTGTCTATTAGATACTGGTAGTCAGGAATAACATAATCAATTCCAAGTAAATGATTGTCTGGAAATAAAATTCCAGAGTCAACAATAAATATCTGATTGCTGATCTCATAAATATACATATTCTTTCCTACTTCGCCTAAGCCTCCTAAGGAAAAAATGCCGATTTCATCGGTTTTTAATAGTGTATTTTTCATAATAATCCTCCGTAAGCAAAACTTCTCTCTCTTATTATAAGATAAAAACTCTAAAAAAGATAGTATAAGACAATTTATGTTATAATATTTTCGAGGTGGAAAGATGAAAAAGTTTATTTTTTTTGATTTAGATAACACAATACATAGTACTAAAAATAAAGAAATTCCTAGTCAAACTATTGACTTAATAAAAAAGTTAGCATTAATGCCTAATACATATGTTGGCTTAGCAACGGGAAGAGGACCATCAAAAGTTCATATGTTAGAAGGACTTGAGGAGTTGTTCACATATAAAATTTTCATTAATGGAAGTGTTGCATATAAGAACAATAAACTTATCTATAGTAATCCTTTAAAACTTGATGATATCGAACAAGTTCTAAAAGAAACTGAAAAAGAAGAAGTTAGTGTAGGTTTTGTTACTATTGATAAAGAATATGTTAATGAATATAGTCTAGAAGTTGATTATGGTATAAAAGGCTTTGGCGACAAAGTTCCAGAAATTAATCCAAAAATTTATATTGAAAAAGAAGTTTACCAATTATGGTTATTTTCAAGAGATAAAGAAAAGATTAATAAAATTACTAGTAAATCAAATTTTCTTTGTTATCCATGGCATAGTGGTGGAGCAGATTTGGTTGACAGAAATACTAATAAAGCGATTGCTATTGCAAAAGTTTTAGAAAACGAAACCGATTATCAATTAATCACTGTTGGTGATGGCCATAATGATATTGAAATGATTAAATTAGCTGATATTGGAATTGCTATGGGAAATAGTGGGTTTCCAGAATTAAAAGAAAAAGCTAATTACGTTGCCCCACATATAGACAGTAATCAGCTTTATGATTTCTTTAAAGAATTAAAGATTATAGACTAAGTTTTTTCTTAACTAGTTCGATATTTTCTTTAGGAATATATAAAGAAATATCAACGTTATGATAAACAAGTTCTTTTATTGCACTGGATGAAACAAAATGATTGTTTCTTGAAGGAAATAAAAGAACAGTTTCAACATTTGGATTGATATTAGCATTATATTCTGATAATGAATATTCATATTCATAATCTTGAATATTTCTTAAACCTCTAAACATAATTTTAATATCATGTTCTTGAGCATAGTTAACAATTAATCCATTTGTTGAATCAACTTTAATTTTTGGAGCATCTTTTAATGCATTTTTTATCATTTGAATTCTTTCTTCAGTTGTAAACTTATGTACCTTTAAAGCGTTATTCGCAACTAAAACAATTAGTTCATCAACTAATTTTGCTGCACGTTTTATAACATCTAAATGACCATTTGTTAAAGGATCAAATGTTCCGGCATAAACAGCTCTAACCATAGTATCACCTCATCACAATTAGTATAACATAATATTAAATAAAAAAGGAGAAAAATCATGAGAATTGAAAAAAGATCAATAGTCTTCCAATTATTGATGTATATTTTATTTCTGCTGTTAGCAATCTTTATGATTGTAAGAACAGTAGTAGGAAAAGAATGGGTTTTATATGTTGGACTTGGAGTTTTTATAGTACTAGGAATTATTTTTTTTCTAATGTATAAAAAAGGAAGTGTTAAACCAATTGAAATTCGCAAAGCAGAAATTATTATTAATAAATATAATTTATATGTATTTATGGTTGGGTATTTAGCACAAATGTTAATAACTAACGAAAGTATAAAAAATATTGTTTTTTGGATTACAAGTGTAATACTGATTCTATCAGCATTAGTTGGGATAATACTGCATTCAAGAATTCTTTTAAGAGATAAAAATAGTAGAAATATAGAAATAATAGGATAGCCTTTTGGGCTGTCCTATTATTTTAATTCAACATCAAATTTTTGTGTTCCAACTAAAGATTCTAATTTAGTAATAGTTTCATCTAAATTATAACTTTGAACTTGGAAGATTACATGATCACCATTACTTAAAACACGATCTCCACCATGAACCATAATGTTTGTTCGGTTAGTTGCATCAGATTGGACTAATTCTTTTATTAAACAGTTTGCTGGCCAAAGAATATCTCTAACAGTTTTATTAACAACAAATGCATTGTCATTAATAATTCCTTTAATCTCATACATATGCCAAACACGGTTTCTATCTTGTTCCTTCATCATTTTCTTTAAAACAATTTCATTTAAAGGCTTAGCATGGAATAAATGAGCAACAATCATTGAAACAAAAATAGCAATAACAATATATAGGGTTGTTTCAACATGAAGAGAAGCTTCAACAATAAATAGTAGTGTTGTTATTGGAGCATCCATAGATGCAGCAAAGAAAGCACCCATTGCTATTAAGATTATTGCAGTTGAATATTCAGGATTAAATCCCATTTTAACTAAAAAAACATTTGAAATTGCACCAATTAAAACTCCAATTACTAAAACAGGAATAAAAAGACCACCAGTAACTGCTGAACCACTTGATAATGTGATTGTAATAATTTTAGCAGCAAATAATAAAACTAAAACTAGCAATGAAAAATGAACAGGGTTGTTTAATAATTCGATAATAATATTATGATGTCCATTACCTAAATTCTCAGGTAACAACAAGCCAATAATTCCAATGATAATAATAGCAAATAATATTTTGTAAAATCTTTTGACATTTTTTAATCTCTCAGAGGATATTTTACCAATTAATTCAATTAAATAGTTAAATAAACTCACAAATAAACCAGTAATAAGTCCAATTAATGGAGCAATCCAAAGATATTTGATTGGCATTGCTGTAATTTGTTGAATTGGGAAAAACACAGAACCTTTATTAAAGATTGCATCAAGGCTTCTAGTAACAATTGTTGAGAAAACTGCTCCACTCATTGCTGCAGTAAGAAGCATCCAAGAAAACTTTTTGTGCATCTCTTCTAATGGGAAAATAATTCCTGCCATTAATGAACCAGTAGCAAATGAGAAACCTGCACTTGTGCCAGATGTTAAAATATATCTTTTAAAAGCTGGTTTAGTATGGAGTGTTTCGTTAACACCCTCAGATATCGAAGTACCAATTAAAACACTAGCACCTTCAATTCCAAGTGGGAAACCACCAAGGAAAACTAATAACGTAGATATCATTGTGAAGATTAAAGTAGGTAACCATTTAAAAGTTAATAAACCTCTTACTAATCCTGCTGTTCTAGGAATTGCTCCACCAGCAGTACTTGGTACTCTATCAATTATTGTTGAAATTAAAAAAGCGATAAATATTAATCCCCCAAAGAATAATGGAATATATAGAGGATTATTTCGTACAAAGATATATATATCCTTAGAGTATTGACTAAAATAGTTAGCAATATACCTAAATCCATAGAGTATTAAACCAGAAACTATTCCGGTTATTACTCCATAAAAAAGGATTACTTTTAAGACGTTGTTCCAACTGTTTTTCATATGATTCATTAATTAACGCAACCTTTCACATTTTTTTATTATACTCCTTTTTTTTCAACTGTAAATAGTTTAAAAGTAGTTTTTTTAAAACAATGATGTAAAAATTAGTTAAACTTTTGAATGATTATATTAATAAACAGAAAATCGATTTGAAAATAGTAATATTTTTGATAAAATATAGGTGATTATTGAACAAAAAAATTAATAACGTTTTCACGATTTGACTTTTAAAAATCGCAAGAGTATAATAACAAAGTATTGAACGGAGGGACATTATGGAAAGCTTAATTAAAGATGTTATTGAATTAGATAAACAAGCAAGAGAAAAAATTATTGAACTACAACAAAATAAAGAAGAACTTGTTAATAGTATTAAAAAAGAAAAAGCTAAAATGATCAAAGATAATGATAAAAAAATAGCTAAAGAATTAAGTTTACAAGAAAAGAAACTAGAAGAGAATTTCATGATGGAAGAAGGAAGATTGAAGCGTTCATTTGAGCAAAGCAGTAAAGAGTTACAAGACAAATTTACTGAAAACAAAGATGAATGGGTTAATAAAATGTTTGAAATATCATTAAACTAAAGTGAAGAAGGTGAAAAAATGCTAATGGAAAATGCATTAGTCACTAAAGCGCGCTCAATCTATGGAAAACTTCTCAAGGATGAAGATTTTAATCAACTAATAAAAAAGAGAACAGTAGGTGAGGTTGCAGCTTATTTAAGAGCGCATCCTTTTTATTTTGAAGCATTTAGTGGAGTGTCAGATCAAAATATTAATCGTAAGAGATTAGAAGAAATAATTAGAAAATATCATTTTACACAAACATTAAAATTAATTAAGTTTGCTGCTAACAAAAATAAGCCTTTTTATGAGATTAATGTTATTGAAAAAGAACATCAAATAATTATGTCAATGTTAAAATCATATATTTCTGATGATAAGTATGATGTAATTAATGATTTACCAATATTTTTTGATAGATATTCTAAACTAGATTTATATGAAATATCGAAAACAAAGAATATTAAAGAACTTGTTGTTGCTTTAAAAGGAACAGTATATGAAAAGATTATGAATCCTTATGTTAATGTTACGAATGATCAAATTCATTTTAATCAATTCGAAATGTTACTTGAGCAAAGATATAATGAATACGTATCAATTCAAATAAAGAAGTTTTTTAAAGGTAAGGTTGAAAAAGATTTATTAAATATCTTAAACACAAGAACTGAATTAAACAATGTTGTCAAAGTTTATCGTTTAAAGAAATTCTATCATACTTCTGATGATGAAATTAAAAGCATCTTAGTTAATAAGTATAATCCAATTAAAGAAAGTAAACTTAATGCATTGTTAAATGTTGAAACACCAGAAGATTTACTAAAAAATGTTTTAAAAAACAGATATGAAAATCTCGCAAGTGTTGATAAAAACTATATTGAAAACTATATGGACAGTATTTCATATCAACTAGCTAAGAAGACATTGTTATATAGTCAAAAAGCACCACTTGTTTATATGTCATATTTAACAATTAGTGATGTTGAAATTGATAATTTAATCCATATTATTGAAGGTATCAGATATGGAGTACCTGAAAGCGAAATTAGAGAGATTATTATTATATAAAATAATCCAAAGTATTTGGTAAAAATAAAGAAAATAAAAAAGAAAGGGAGTGTTTCTTGTGAGCATTGCCAAGATGAAGCTTGTTACATTGAGTTCAGACTTGAATCAATTAGACGAGGTTTTACGTAAATTTATTGAATTTGAACAATTTCACCCGATTGCATCTGAACAATTTGTTGACCGTGTTCGAGGATTAAAAACATTTAGTTCATCGAATCCATTCAAATCATTATTAGATGAAATTATTGAAATAGAAAATGAATTCAATATTCAATTACCGCAAGTTAAACAAGATAATTTAGAATATAACATTGACCAGATGCATGATGAAGTTGTTAAAGTGCATCAGGAATTAAGAAGAGAAGTTAAAGCAATTAAAGATATTGAAAAAGAAATGGAATTATATAATCTATCGTTAGAACAAATCCATAACTTAGAAAACTTAGATATTTCACTTGATGATATCTTCTCATGTAAGTTTTTATATACAAGATTTGGTAGATTACCAGTTGATAGTATAGAAAAAATAAAATATTACAGAAACAAACCATTTATATTTAAAGCATTTAATGAAAAAGATAATTATGTTTGGTGTATGTATATGGCTACTGAAGAATATAAACATGAAATTGATAGTTTATTTGCTTCATTATTCTTTGAAAGAGTTAGAATTCCAGAATTTGTTCATGGAACTCCTGAAAAAGCTGAAAAACAATTAGTAGAACATATTGAGTGTTTAAAACTTGATTTAGATGGTTTAAAAAATGAACTTAGCAAGATGAAAGAAACATGTATGGGAAATCTTTCAAGAACAAAAGGTGAATTAGAGTTTTTAGGAAAACTTTTTGAAGCTAAAAAATATGTTGTTGGACTTGGTGAAAGATTTTCAATTACAGGGTTTGTTGTTAAAACTGATGTTGATAAGTTTAAAGATCACTTTAAAGAAACAGCAAATTTAGATATTGATGTTAGACCTGCATCAAGTGATAAAAGAATTACTCCACCAACTAAGTTGAAAAATAATTGGTTTACAAGACCATTCCAAATGTATGTTGAAATGTATGGTACACCTTCTTATAAAGATATTGATCCAACATTGTTTGTTTCGATTACATATACATTGATTTTCGGTATAATGTTTGGAGATTTTGGTCAAGGCTTATTAATGTCACTTATTGGTTTCTTATTAGCTAAATATAAGAAAATGCCACTTGGAAGTATTATTGCAAGAATTGGTATTTCATCAGCATTCTTTGGACTTATATATGGATCGTTCTTTGGTAATGAAGAAATACTCGGTGAAATATATCAAAAGATTGGAATTGCAGGTAAATTCTTACCACTCCATGTAATGAGTAGTAGCGTTACAATGAACTTGCTTATAGGAACAGTTTTAATCGGTGCTGTATTAATTCTTACTGTAATTATAATGAACACGATTATTAAGTTTAAACATAAAGATTATGCACATGCTGTTCTTTCTAACAATGGTCTTATGGGGTTATTGTTTTACGGCTTCTTATTAACAGGTATTGTACTTAAAATATTAAATGTTGCAAACTTGTTTAATACAGTGACAATAATATTATTAGTGGTTATACCATTATTAACTATTTTCCTTAAAGAACCAATTGAAAGATTACTACATAAAGAAAAGCCTTTCCCAGATGGATTTGGTGGATTCTTTATTGAAGGATTCTTTGAACTATTTGAAGTATTGTTATCATATGTAACAAACACAATGTCATTCTTAAGAGTCGGTGGTTTTATATTATCACATGCTGGTATGATGTTAGTTGTTAATAAGTTAGCACAAATGGGTGGTGGCAATAATATAGTTGTCTTAATCATCGGTAACTTATTTGTTATGGGACTTGAAGGCTTGATTGTAGGTATTCAAGTATTAAGATTAGAATTTTATGAAATGTTTTCAAGATATTATGAAGGTGACGGAACACCTTTTACACCAATTAAATTTTAGGAGGAAAAAATTATGTTAAATGTATTAAAAATTATGGTTCCAATTTTAGGAGTTTTATTAGTTATTTTACCTTTAGTAAAGGTATTTAAAGGAAATGCAAGTAAAGTATCAGTTAAAAAAAGAATGATTCTTCATGTTGCTTTATTCTTTGCGTTAGTATTAGGTCTAGCTCTTGCTACACCAACTGTATTTGCTGCTGAAGAAGTAGTTCCAGCTGCAGGTGAAAGTGTTGGTACAGGGTTAAAATATATAGCTGCTGCACTTGCAACAGGTTTATCAGCTCTTGGAGCAGGGATTGCGGTTGCTGCTGCAGCACCAAGTGCTATTGGAGCAATTTCAGAAAATCCAAAGAACTTTGGTAAATCATTAATTTTCGTTGCCTTAGGTGAAGGGGTTGCAATCTACGGACTACTAATTTCAATCTTAATTATTGGATAGTCCGGTGATTAATAATGAAGTTTTTCTTATTAAGTGATAACGTTGATACCCTTGCAGGTATGAGATTAGTAGGTATCGAAGGTATAGTTATTCATAAAAGACAAGAAGTTTTAGATGAATTACAAAAAGTAATGAGTGATGAAACTGTTTCGATTGTTTTAATGACGACTAAGCTTGTGGAATTATGTCCAGAAGTTATCTCAGAATTAAAGCTTCGTCAAACAAAACCACTTATTGTTGAAATACCCGATCGACATGGTTCATCAGACATTGGTGAATCAATTGACCGATATGTTAGTCAAGCAATCGGTTTTAAGATATGAGGTGAATAATGATGGATCATTTTAACGAAGAGAGTTTATATAAATACTTTGAAAAAACAATTAAAAGTGAATCAGTAGAAATTATTCAAGAGATTGAAAAAGAGTTAGTCGTAATGCGTGAAAAAGCATTAAAAAATGTTAGTGATGAACTCGAAAAATCAAAAGAAATTAATCTTGAAGCTAAGAAAAAATTATTATATCAAAAGCACCAAAAAAATTTAAGTGATTTAAAACATAAATATGATTTGGAACTAATGAGAATTAGAAATGGCTTAGTTAATGAATTAATCAACGAATTGAAAAAGAAGTTAATTGAATATACAAAAACTGATGAATATGTTTCAAAGATGAGTGACATTATTGAAAAATATCGTAGTGATATTGACTATATTGAAATCTCAAAAACAGATAGTTTAAATAAAAAAATTAAAGATATAAAAATACAAACAAATGATGAAATCATTGGTGGCGTTAATATTGTCTTGAAAAAAAGTTCTTTCCAAATAGATACTACTTTTAATTCAAAGATTGAAGACGCTAAAAAATGGTTCCATCAAAATTCTAAATTGTTTGTAGTAGAAAAGTAGAGGTGGAATTATGGCAAATACCATATATTCAATCAATGGACCAGTTGTTAAATTAAAAAACACAAAAGATTTTTCAATGTTAGAAATGGTTTATGTAGGTAAAGATAAACTAATGGGAGAAGTCATCTCTGTTTCTAAAGATTTAACAACAATCCAAGTATATGAAAGTACAACAGGAATAAAAGTTGGGGATCAAGTTGTTGGAACAAAAACACAAGTATCCGTAACACTTGCTCCAGGAATTTTAAAACATATTTTTGACGGTATTCAAAGACCTTTAGAAGCGATTGCTGAAAAAAATGGTGTATATATGTCAAAAGGTAGTGACATTGATCAAATTGATTTAGATAAAGAATGGGAAATCACTTATAAAGTATCTAAAGGTGATTATGTTACACCAGGACAAATCTATGCAACAACAAAAGAAACAGATGTTATTGAGCATCGCTTCTTAATTCCTACTAATGTTAAAGGAATTGTTGTTTCTAGTCCAAAAGATGGTAAGTATAAAATGAGAGATAACTCACTAAAAGTTGAGTTAGAAAATAAAGTAGTAGTTGATGTTCCATTTGCACAAAAATGGGCAATTAAAGAAGCTAGACCAGTTGAGGAAAGATTAGTTATTAGTACACCATTAATTACAGGTCAAAGAGTAATTGATACATTATTCCCGATTGCTAAAGGTGGTACTGCAGCTCTTCCAGGTGGATTTGGAACTGGAAAAACAATGATGCAACACCAATTAGCAAAATGGTGTGATGCTGATATTATTGTTTATATCGGTTGTGGGGAACGTGGAAATGAGATGACTCAAGTTCTTGAAGAATTTGGAGAATTGATTGACCCTAAAACTAAAAAATCATTAATGGAACGTACAGTTTTAATTGCTAACACATCAAACATGCCGGTTGCCGCTAGAGAAGCAAGTATTTATACAGGGTTAACAATTGCGGAATATTACCGTGATATGGGATATCATGTGGCTGTTATGGCTGACTCAACATCACGTTGGGCTGAAGCTTTAAGAGAAATCAGTGGACGTCTAGAAGAAATGCCAGCAGAAGAAGGGTTCCCAGCTTATCTACCAAGTAGAATTTCACAATTCTATGAAAGAGCAGGCTATGTTAAAACTTTAAATAATCAACACGGATCAGTTTCAATTATTGGTGCTGTTTCTCCACAAGGATCAGATTTCTCTGAACCAGTAACTCAAAACACAAAACGCTTTGTTAGATGTTTTTGGGCACTTGATAAGAAATTAGCGTATGAAAGACACTATGCCGCAGTAAATTGGAATTTAAGTTATTCAGAATATTTAAGAGATTTAACACCATGGTATAATGAATTCTTATCTCCACATTTCTTGGAAAATCGAAAAGAAATAGTGGCAATTCTTGCTGAAGAAAATAAACTATTAGAAATTGTTAAACTTATGGGTAGTGATGTATTACCTGATGATCAAAAACTTATTATTGAAATAGGTAAAGTAATTAGATTAGGATACTTACAACAAAATGCTTTCCATAAAGATGATACATATGTATCGCTTGAAAAACAATTAAAGATGATGGATGTAATTTTATATCTATATAAAGAAGCAAAGAACTTTACATTAAGAGGTAAAGCATTAAGTACATTAATTCAAACAGGTATTTTTGAACATGTTATTAAGATGAAATATGATGTTGAAAATGATAAGTTAGATAAATTTGATTTATATTATGAAAAAATAGATCAAGTTGTTAAATCAATTTTATAGGAGGTCTATTATGAAATATCAATATATTGGATTAGATGAAATAAATGGACCACTTATCTTTTTAGAAAACATTAAAGATGTTGGTTTTGAAGAAGTTGTTACAATTGAATTAAAAAATGGGGAAAGACGTAAAGGTCGTGTAATTCAAATTGATGGTGATAAAGTAGCTATTCAAGTATTTGAAGGTACTACAGGACTTTCACTTGAAAACTCAAAAACAACTTTTACTGGTGAACCAATGAAAATTGATTTATCAAAAGAAATTTTAGGAAGAACATTTAATGGTTCTGGTGAACCAATTGATGGTCTTGGTGATATATTCTCGGAAGTTAGATACGATATTAATGGTAGCCCATTAAATCCAGTTTCAAGAGTTTATCCAAGAAACTATATACATACAGGAATAAGTAGTATTGATACATTAACAACCTTAATTAGAGGTCAAAAATTACCAATCTTTTCAAGTTCTGGTTTAAGTCATAATGAACTTGCTACTCAAATAGTTAAACAAGCAAAACTATCTGATTCAGAAGATTCAGAGTTTTGTATAGTATTTGCTGCAATGGGTGTTAAACACGACGTTGCCAATTATTTTAGACAAGCATTTGAAGAAGCAGATGTTATGTCAAGAGTTGTTATGTTTGTAAATATTGCAAATGACCCAATCATTGAAAGAATTTTAACACCACGATGTGCATTAACTGCTGCAGAATATTTAGCATACGAAAAGAACATGCATGTTTTAGTTATCTTAACTGATATGACTGCATATTGTGAAGCATTACGTGAATTCTCAAGTTCTAAAGGTGAAATTCCTGGGCGTAAAGGATATCCTGGATATTTATATTCTGACCTTTCTTCATTGTATGAGAGAGCTGGAATTATTAAATCAGCAAAAGGATCAGTGACACAAATTCCAATTTTAACAATGCCTAATGATGATATAACTCATCCAGTACCAGATTTAACTGGCTATATTACAGAAGGTCAAATTGTTTTAAGTAAAGAATTACATCAAAAAGGTGTTTATCCACCAGTTAATATTCTTCCATCGCTATCAAGATTGATGAAGGATGGAATTGGTTCTAAATATACAAGAGCGGATCATCAAGATTTAGCAAATCAATTATTTGCTTCTTACGCAAGAGTACAAGAAGCTAAATCATTAGCATCAGTTATTGGTGAAGATGAATTAAATGAAGTTGACCATGCATACTTAGTATATGGTAATTATTTTGATAATTATTTCTTATCTCAAGGTAATGAAAACAGATCAATTGATGAAACATTGAATCTAGGATGGGATTTATTATCATTACTACCAAAGAGTGAATTAAGTAGATTAGATCAAAAAACGATTGAAGAATTTTATGATTCAAACCGTGCCCAAGTAAGATTTAAAATTAATAATTCAAAAATTTCTGATGAAATAATCTCAAAAGGAAAAATGAATGAGTAATCAAGTTGTTCCAACAAAAGGTAACTTATTAAATATTAAAAAAAGTTATGAGTTAGCAAGTCTTGGGCAAGATTTAATGGAGAGAAAAAAGAATATTTTAATGCGCGAAATGATGACTTTGCTTGATAAAGTAGCGAAAATTCGTGATGAAATATCTGATACTTATAAAAAAGCATATCGATTATTACAAGAAGCTAATATTACATTAGGGATTGTTGATGAAATTGCTAAAGCTGTTCCTGTTGATAATGGATTATCAGTTAGCTATGAAAGTATTATGGGAGTAGATATTCCAAAAATACATCATAACAAACAAGAAATCAAACTATCTTATGGGTTAAGCAGTACTAATAGTAAGTTTGACCAAGCTTTTCAAGCCTTTCAAAAAGTTAAAGAATTAACAATTCTTCTAGCTGAAATTGATAATAGTGCTTATAGAATAGCTAACGGTATAAGAAAATCTCAAAAAAGAACTAATGCTTTAAAAAATATCGTTATGCCTGATTTAGAAGAACAAATAAAAACAATAACAAACGTTTTAGAAGAACGAGAACGTGAAGAGTTTTCAAGAATGAAAGTTATAAAGAATAGAAAATAGGTTGAATAATAATGAATGATATATCAAAGTCTAGAAAAATAATGATTGTGGAATCTTTAATAGCAATTTCATTTTTTAGTGTATGGTTTGTTATGGGATTAATTGCATATTTAAAATTTGAAGCTAAAGATGAAATGAGAATATTTATGAAATTAGGATTAATATCATTAATAGGTGTCATTGTTGTTTTAATTCTTGAACTTTATTCATTAAGACATATGTCAATAAAAAAACAACGATTAGTTTTAATCGTTGCTGCTATAATGTATCTGATATTCTTTTCAGTTATGGAGTATGATTTTATTGATGTAGTAATTCACGATGATAGAAAAAAACTTGCATATTCTGTAGGTTTCATTATTGTAATAATAATGAACACAATTTTAATGACATTAAAGAGTGTTTCGTTATATAGTTTGTATTATAATGATAATTTGAAGATTGATCAAAGTGACCTTTAATTAAGGTCATTTTTTTAATTTAAATAAAAAAACTAGGAATTAACCTAGTTTTAACGACAATCTTTACATAGACCATAAATAGTCATTTCATGATTTGTAACAAGAAAATCATGCTCATTTTTTAATTCTTTAATAGTACTATTCATATTACAATCAATAGCAAACATAGATAAGCAATTAGTACAAACAAAATAGTGATGATGATGTCCATCGACATTTAAAAAGTAAAAACTTTTTCCATCAAAATGAAATTTGAGTAACAAATTATTTTTTTTTGAATAGGAAATTGTATTTGGTCTAATCAAAAAAGGATATACTTAAAAAAACTCCATATTAGAAGTTTATTACAAAGTATAATATATCTTAGTTTATTTTAAAACGTTAAAAGGAATTAATTTTTTAAAAACATCTTTAGGAACAAACTGCAACTTACCACATTCAGGACAGAAATCTAAAGGGAAAGCAGCCTCATTATGAAGAACATCCATAGAAAAATGTTCATAACTTAAATTTAATTCAAAGTGACAATCAAGACATTTCATTTCAATCATATCAAACAAATCAGAATTTTTAAAATAGTTATCAAAAGATAACTTAGGACCAGGGATAAAACCCTCAGCAATACCTAATTCATATTCACGATAAAGATTCTTCTTTTGTGAATTAGACAAAATAGGTTTATAAGTTTTAAAAAGTTTAGGCATCAGAAATATAAGCTCCTTTATTATTATTTGGTAGAAATGAAAGTTTGATATTTAAAACCATCTTGGCACCACAGCTACAAAGAAGGGGATCAAACTTAAAAGTATCTAGCAACATTATACGCCATTTTAATCTAGATTTTAAGTAATCAATAGAAGATTTAGAAACTAATTTAGTAAAAGAGTTAGCACGAGCAGATTTATTAGCATAAAAACCATAGTAACGAATTTGATGAAAACCCTCATCATGGATATGTCTAATTAGTCTAGAAATAAAGATATGAGGATGTTCAGTAATAACGACAGGATTATTAGGATCATCGTGAGGAGTATAACGCCAAGAGACAGTGCTATTAGTAGAATCAAGAGATAAAATATTGGATTCAGCAATAGGAGGATGAGAAGCATATCTAGCAATATAATTAGCAATTTTTTTAGTGTTATAAAATTTAGTAAACTCTTTAATCCTAGGACCGTAAGTATAAAAACCGTCTTTATATTTTTTGATAATTTTAGACCTTAAGATGTTAAATTCACGATAAAGAGAATGATTACCAAAAGCTTTGAGAACTTTAGAAGCTAAGGATAAGAATTTGAACATAAAAGTCTTTCTGAGACGTTCGAAAGGAAAAAAATAAAGATCTTTTTTCTTGTTAAACTTATCAATAGTAGCTTCAGCAATTAAAACATGAATATGAGGATGAAGATTTAAACTACGGCCCGAAGTATGAAGGAAAGCAACGAAGCCAAGCCTAGCATCATCTGCTAGATCTTTTTTAGAAAGATCTAAAGAAAAATGAAGAGAATCATTAACAGATTTAAATAAACAATCAAATAAAGGTCGACACTTCCAAAAGAAAGGTCTTAAATCAAAGGGAAGAGAAAAAACAAAATGACGATGAGGAACAGAAATAAGTTTCTTTTGAATTTCCAAAGAGCGAGAATCACGATATTTATGGCCACAAGAGGAACAAAATCTAGAATGACAAGATAAACCAGATAAATGATAATGATCACATTTAGAGCACTCATAGAAAAGATAGCCCTTAGATAAATTTCTACAATCAATCATAGATTCAACATTTTTAATAATAGAAGAACGAAGTTTATCTTGATGAAGTAATTTAAAAGAAGGCCAAAAAGCGCGAAAAATCTCCTTTATAGAGACGTGATTAGAGTTTAGGGAACGAACATGCTCAAGATTAGAAAGTCTCGTTAATTCATTCTCATAAACAGTATTACCATTTTTAGCAGCAGTGGCTAGTAAATCTTTATAAAGATTTTTAACATAAACATTAGTATCCATAGCTATATTATAAATAATAAGATATGAAAATAAAAGAGGCGATTAGTAATCGCCCCGAGTGAAATTTATTTCACTTTTTGTTCAAAATATTCAATTGTTCGATAAACTGTTGAAAGATTCATAGTATCCATTGGAAGAAGTTCATAAATCATTTCAGCATTTAATGGTTTTTTTGAATTTTTTAAAACATCAAAGATTGTTTGTCTCTGTTTGGTAAGTTTAATCACGATAACCGCCACCTTTAATAAATCTCTTAATTATCATAAGAACTATTAATATTATAGCATAAACAATAACAATTGTAGAACCTGCAGGAATATCAAATTGATCAGCAACCGAAATTCCTAAAAAAACAGCAATAATAGATGATATAGAACCTATAACTAATGTTCTTTTAAAACTTGTTTTAAACTGCATTCCAATTATAACTGGAAATATTACAAACGAAGAAATAAGTAGAGTTCCAATAGTCTTAACACCAATAGTAATTAATATTGCAGTTAAAACAGATAATGAATAAGAAAGTAGTGTTGTCTTAACGCCTCTAAATTTCGCATATTTATAATCATAAGTCATTAATAAAAGTTTTCTATAAAATACTGTTACAAATAGAATAATTAATATAAGAATGATTATCCCCATAATGATTTCTGATAGATTAACAGTCCACATATTTCCAATTAACATACCTTCAATTGAACGATTAAATCCCGAACTTTTATGAATGATAATAAGTCCAACAGCTAATGAAACTGTTGAAATTATTCCTAGTGCAGCATCACCGTTAATATTTCTTTTTTGGGATAAATATTTGACAAGAATTGAAAGAACAATCGCAAAAGGAATACTAACGAATAATGGTTCATTAACAAATAACATTCCAATAGCAAGTCCAGTAAAACTGACATGAGCAAGTCCATCAGCGATTAACGCTTGTTCATTTAAAACAAGGAAAGGGCTAATAATTGCCGCAGATAATCCGATAATAATCGCGATTAATAATGCATACCATCCAAAACTATATTGTAAAAACTCAAACATGTTTATGCCCCCTATGTTCAAATTCTTTAAACTCTTTTGATTCACCAAAAAATTTAACTTCTTGATCAATATATAGAATTAAACTATTATCTTTTAATGTATCACTTAAATCATGTGTAACATTAATGATAGTCATATTTCTTTCTTTTTGTAAACTATTTAAGAAAAGATAAAAACCTTCTCTAAATTCTGGATCTAGCGCACTAGTTGGTTCATCAAGAATTAGTAAATCAGGATTACTAATTAGGGCTCTAATAATATAGACACGTTGTTGCTGCCCGCCTGATAAGATAGACATGTTCTCATTAATTAAATGGGAAATATTCATAATTTCTAGCCATTTTTTAATTTCGTTATCAGTAGATTCTTTTTCTATTTTATCTAGTCCACCATAAATAACTTCTTTAACAGTTATTGGAAAGTTTTTCTTCGTTTGAAGTTTTTGTGGTAAATAACCAACTTTCTTTTCATTGATTGTTATTGAACCAGAAGAAGGAGTAGTTAAATTAGTAAGAACTTCAATTAAAGTGGTTTTTCCACTTCCGTTTGGTCCGATAACATTTAAAAAATCACCTTTTTTTAGCGAAAAAGAAACATCTTTCAATGCTTCATATTTTCCGAATCTAACAGTTAAATTGCATACAGTAACACTATCCATTATTAATCACCTAACGCTCTTTTAATATTTTGATAATTTCTTTCTAATAAATCATAATAAGTAACTTTATTGTTAAAATCATCTAAAGTAACATTATGATAACCATGTAATTCTAAAAGATTTAATTCATAGTTTTCATTACTTAATTCACGCATTATTGTTTTGGCAACACGAGGTTCTTTCAATTCTTCAGTAAATAAGTAATGTGTATTAGCAGTTTTTACTTCATTAAGTAAAGTGCTAATTTGACTTGCACTTAAATCAGCATCTGGTTTACTAGTTGCACTTAAAGCAATTACATTCAAATCATAATGAGAAGAAAATGATTGCATTGCATTGTGTCCAGCAAAATAAATTGTTGGCTTATTTTTTGTTTTAAAATAGTTGATGATAATTGTATCTAATTCAGTTAATTTATTAAGATATGTATTAGCATTATTTTCATAAAACTCTTTATTAGAAGGATCAATTTCAATAATTGTATCTCTAATTCCTTGAACAATCTTTATATAATTATTAGTACCAGACCAGTAATGTAGATCTTCATGTGTGTTGTTTGATTTTGCTATTAATGAACTAACATTTAATGTTATTGTTTCATTACTAGTAATATTTTTAACGTTATTATTTAACCAAGCATCCATTTCATAACTTGTAAATAAAAATAGTTTACTTTTTTTAATTTCTGTTATTTGTTTACTCGTAGGTTTAAAATCATGAGCTTCATCGCCAGGTTTTGTTAGTAGTGAGACTGATAGTTTATCACCACTTATAATTCTTGTAGCATCATACTGTGGATACATAGTAGCAACTATATCGGCATTTTTATTTTTTGTACATGATATTAAAACTATACTTAGAATAAGTGTTATAGTAATAAATAATATTTTTTTCATATGGATAATTCTCCTTATCTAAACCTAAATTATTATATCACTAATATAATTGTTTTGCAAATTGTTCGCAAAAATAAAAAGATTTGGAAAAGAACTTGAAAAGTGGTATAATATACAATTGATATGAGAATCATATAATTTAATATTTAGTGAGGTGTATTGTGAAAATAGAAAGTATTAAAGATAAGTTGAATAAAATTCTTGAAGATTATGAATTCACAATTTATAGTGTTAAGACTAAGAAAGAGTTTGGAGAAAAAATATTAGAAATCTTGTTAAAAGGTAAAAATATTACAACTGATGTCTTAGAACAAATCCACACTAAACTATTTGAGAATTTAGAAGATGATTTGGATGATGATTATTTCTTAGAATTATCATCAGTAGGTGCAGAATATCCACTTAATTCATTAGATGAAGTAATGGAGCATGTTGATGGATATGTATATGTTGAGACAAAAGATTTTAAGGGCGTTGGATTATTACTTGAAGTTAATAATAATGAACTAGTAATTAAGTATAATCAAAAAGGCCAATTTAGAAAAATAAAAATTGAATATGACGATGTTCTAAATATTAGAACGAGTGTCAAAATATAAGGAGTGGTAGCATGATAAGAAAAGATTTGCTAAAAAATATTTCAAGTGTTGCTGAAGCAACAGGATTAACAGATGAACAAGTGTTAGAAGCAATAACACAAGGATTAATATCTGGTTGTAAAAGAACACATAAAGTGAATTCATGCCGTGTTGAATTTAAAGAAGATAAAAATGAACTTTTAGTGTATAAACAATATTTAGTTGTTGATGATTATGATTTAACAGCTGATAAAACATATACACAATTGTTATTAGAAGATGCAAAAGCTGAAAAAGCAAGAGTTAAAGTTGGAGATATTTTAGAAATTAAAGTAAATCCAGAAGAATATGGACATTACGCTATTCGTGATATGAAACAAAAGTATAACGAAATAGTTGTTAATTATCAAAAGAGTAATCTATTAGGTTTCTTTAAAGATAAAGAAAATGAAATGTTAAGAGCTAGAGTAATCGATGCTTCACCAACAACATATCGTATTGACTTAGGTAAAGAAACAACATTGTTACCTAAGACAGAAACTTTAGATAAAGATAATCTTCATATTGGTGATGATATTTATGTATATGTTTCATCAGTAGAAATGAAACCTAAAGGACCAAAAATTTATGTAACAAGAAAACATCCAGGACTTGTTATGAAGTTAATGGAAAAACATATTCCTGAAATTGCTGAGGGAGTAGTAGAAATAGTTGGTATTAGTCGTGATGCTGGAGATAGATCAAAAGTTGGAGTTAGAACAAATAATCCACAAGTTGATCCAATTGGAGCATGTGTTGGTGAAGGTGGTTCAAGAATTAGAGAAGTCGTTGCTGCATTATCAGGTGAAAAAATTGACTTGTTTAGATGGAGTGATAATGAACGTGAATTAATTGAAAATGCTCTTCAACCAGCTGATGTTGTTGCAGTTACAAAAGTTAATCCACGTGAAAAAACAGCTTTAGCTATAGTACCAAATGACCAATTGTCACTTGCTATTGGTAAACAAGGACAAAACGTAAAACTTGCGGTTCAAGCATCAGGTTGGAGTATTGATATTAAATCGGAAGCTATGGCTGCCGGTGAAGGGATTCTATACTAAAGATGCGTGTTAAGAAAATACCGATGCGTACATGTGTTGTTACAAAAGAAGTTCTTCCTAAAAAAGAATTAGTGAGAGTAGCAGCAACAAAAGAAGGAATCGTATCAATTGATTTAACAGGAAAAGCACCTGGAAGAGGAGCTTACTTAAAATTATCGAAAGATGTTATTGAACTTGCAAAGAAAAATAAAGCATTAGATCGTAAACTTGAAGTTACTGTACCTAATGAAATATATGAAAAATTGAGTGAATTAATTAATGATTAAAATTATTGGTTTAGCCAGACGTGCAAGAAAAATCACGAGTGGTACTGAAATAACAATAAATGGTGTAAGAAGTGGTAAAGTTAAGTTAGTTATTCTAGCGAATGATGCTTCTTTGAACACGAAAAAGCTAGTTAATGATAAATGTAAAACTTATGGAGTAACTGTTGTTGAAGAATTTTCTACAATTGAATTGTCGGATGCAATCGGAAAAGAAAACATAAAGGTTATAGGTATCGTTGACGACGGATTTAGTAAGTCAATACTGAATCAGAAAAGGAAGTGAATAATATGGCCAAAAAAATAATAAAGCAAGAAAAAAAAGCGCCTAACAAGAGTAATAATAGTAATAAAAAAGATAACAAGGCCGGTGAAAAAATAGTTATCTTTAAAGAAGGTATGAATGTATCTGACTTATCAAAAGAACTAGGCGTATCAAATGCAGTTGTAATTAAGAGTTTAATGAATTTAGGAATTATGGCGAGTGTTAATGTTTCATTAGATCGTGATACTGTTGAACTTGTTTCAATGGAATTAGGATATCAAGTTAAAAATGAAGTAATTACAGATGTAGTTAGATATGATGAATTTGTAATTGTAGATGATGAAGAAAATTTGGAACAAAGACCACCGATTGTTACAGTTATGGGACACGTTGATCATGGTAAAACAACTTTATTAGATACAATTAGAAAATCTAGAGTAACTGCCGGTGAAGCTGGTGGAATTACACAACATATTGGTGCTTACCAAGTAAACAGAAAAGGTAAAAAAATTACTTTCATTGATACTCCAGGACATGCTGCATTTACTGAAATGCGTAAACGTGGAGCGAAAGTTACTGATATCGTTGTTTTAGTTGTTGCTGCTGATGATGGTGTAATGCCTCAAACATTAGAAGCACTAGATCACGCTAAAGCTGCTAAAACATCAATTATTGTTGCTGTTAATAAGGTTGATAAACCATCAGCTAATCCAGATCATGTAATGACTGAATTATCAAACCATGGTTTGCTACCAGAAGAGTGGGGTGGAGATACACCTTTCATTAAAATATCAGCACTTAAAAAAGAAGGTATTGATGAGTTATTAGATATGATAGAACTAGTTAGTGAATTAGGAGATTATAAAGCAAATCCTAATCGTGAAGCTAGAGGATCAGTTATTGAAGCTAAATTAGATAAAGGAAAAGGACCAGTTGCAACTTTCATAGTTGAAACAGGAACACTTCATATCGGAGATAACGTTGTCGTTGGTAATACATATGGTAAGATTAGAACAATGGAAGATGACTTGCAAAAACGTTATAAAGAAGCAGGTCCATCAAAAGCAATTGAGGTAACAGGATTAAACTCTGTCCCACTTGCTGGAGATGTTTTCATGGTCTTTAAAGATGAAAAAACTGCTCGACAAATTGCTGAAAGTAGAATCGCAAATGAACGAGAAGGCGAACAAAAGCAAATGAAAGCAACACTTGATTCAATGTTTGGTCAAATGGGTGCAGAAGTTAAAGAATTAAATCTTTTAATTAAAGCAGATGTTCAAGGATCAATTGAAGCACTAAAAAATGTTTTACAAACAATTAATATTGAAGGATTGCAAGTAAATATTGTTAGAGGTAGTGTAGGAGCAATCACTGAAAGTGATGTTTCTCTGGCAAGTGCTTCTAATGCGATTGTTATTGGGTTTAACGTTAGACCAATGGGTAATGTTCGTGATGTTGCTGATAAAGAAGGCGTTGAAATAAGATTATATAATATTATTTATCGCGTTGCTGAAGATATTGAAAAAGCTTTAAAAGGAATGTTAGAACCAACATTTGAAGAAGTAGTAATTGGTCAAGTTGAAGTTAGAGATACATTTAAAGCTTCAAAAATTGGAACAATTGCAGGTGGTTATGTAACTGATGGAGTTGTTAAACGAGATGCATTAGTTAGAATTATTCGTGATGGTATTGTTGTTTATGAAGGTAAATTAGCTTCTCTTAAACGTTTTAAAGATGATGTTAAAGAAGTTAAAACAGGATATGAATGTGGTTTATCAATTGTAAATTACAATGATATCAAAGTTGGAGATATAATTGAAGTTTCAGAAATGAAGGAAGTTGAGGTAGCATAAAATGTCAATTACAGTTGAACGTTTAGGTAGTTTAATTCAAAGAGAATTAGCACCAATTGTTAATACAGTTATTCAAGATAGTAAAATCGGCTATATTAATTTAACAGAAGTAAAAGTTAGTAAAGATTTATCTTTTGCAAAAGTTTATTATACAATTTTAAGCGATGACGAAAAAACTTTAAACTATGCAAAAAAGACATTAGATGAAAAAAATGCAACTATAAGAATGGAACTAGCAAGAAAAATTAGAAATGTAAGAAAAATACCAGAAATAATCTTCGCATATGATGAAGCATTAGCATATGGTAATCATATTGATCAAATACTTAAAACAATCAAGTAACTTCGGTTACTTTTTTGTTATTTAAAGTGTTATAATATTGATGGTGAAAAAATGATAGCAAGAGTATTAGTAGACTTAAAAGTTAAGACTTTAAATAGATTATTTGATTATTATATTCCGGAAAGTGAAAAAGATAGTATTGAACTTGGAATGAGAGTAGTCGTTCCTTTTGGTCAGCAAAAAAGATTAGGTTATATTATTGAATTTGTTGAAGAAAGTGATTTTGCAGATAAAACAATTATAGAAGTTTTAGATGTTGTTCCAAGTATTTCAAAAGAAGCTTTTGAATATCTTGACTATTTAAAATCTAAAAACAACCGCTTACTAATCGAAATAGTTGAAACGATTATTCCTTCTGAACTTTTCTTGAAATATGAACAATATATCTATATTAATTCTCTTGAAGAAGTGTCAAAAGAATTATTAAATGAATTTAAAAATGGAAAAGTAAAATATACTAATAAACTAAAAAAATATAAAAAAGAGATTAACAGGTTAATAAAGAATGATCAGCTTAAAGTTGTTACACAATATGAAGAAAAAGCAAAAACAAAATATAAACAAGTAATTAAATATTTAGATGATAGTCATTATAAAAATGCTATTAAATATCAAGATTTAATTGAACATGTAAAAGAATATCCTAATCTAACAAGACAAGAACTTCTTAATAGTGGGTTTAGTATTAGTTCTATTAATACCCTAATTAAAAATCAGGTATTTGATGTTGTATTAGAAGTTGATAATCGTGATGTTACATTTAGAGAAACAAATCTTATTTCAGAATATGAATTAAATAATGAACAAAAAAAAGCTTATGAAATGATTAAACAAGACAGTAAGAATATATATTTACTTAGAGGAATTACTGGTTCAGGAAAAACTGAAGTCTATATGCATGTAATGAAAGACATCTTAAAAAAAGGCATGCAGGTTTTATATTTAGTTCCTGAGATTATGTTGGTTGCTCCACTTATGCAGCAACTTTCAAGCAGATTTAATGAAAGAATTGTTCATTACAATAGTAATCTCTCACAAGGTGAAAGATTTGATGCCTGGAATGCTATTATTAATGATGAAGCAAGGATTATTGTTGGAACGAGAAGTTCAGTATTTCTTCCAATTAAAAATTTAGGATTAATTGTTGTTGATGAAGAACATGATAATTCTTATACACAAAGAGAAAAAGTACAATACGAAACAATCGATATTGTTAAACTTAAAAGCGAATTGCATAATTGTCCAGTAATATTAGGGAGTGCAACACCTAAAATAACAAGCATGTATTATGCACTAAATAATAAATATAAACTTCTTGAACTAAATAAAAGAGCGACAAATGAAAAACTACCAACAGTTCATTATGTTGACATGAAAAATGAACTTAAAAATGGTAATACAAAAATCTTTTCAAAATTATTAGAGGAAAAAATTAATGAAAAGCTAAATAAAAAAGAACAAATTATTCTTCTTTATAACAGAAAAGGATATTCATCATTTGTAATGTGTAGAACTTGTGGTTATACTCCTAAATGTCAAAACTGTGATGTTGCATTAACTTATTATAAGGATGAAAATGAACTTAGATGTCCTTATTGTAATCATAAGGAAGAAATGCCAGAGGTATGTCCTTCGTGTGGTAATAAAACCATTAGACCAATCGGTATGGGAATTGATCAAATCTATGAAATTGTTAGAAAACATTTTGAAAATGCACGGGTTGTTAAAATGGATGCTAAATCAACTAGCAGAAAAGGTAGTCATGAGAGTATTTGGTTAGATTTTAAAGACTACCAATATGATATTTTAGTTGGAACCCAAATGGTTTCTAAAGGACTTGATTTTCCCAAGGTTTCATTAGTAGGTGTTTTAATGGCTGATTTAGAGTTAAGAGCTCCTACGTATTTAGCAGCAGAAGAAACATATAGTCTGCTAACGCAAATGGTTGGAAGAAGTGGTAGAAAAATTACAGGTGAAGCGATCATTCAAGGTTATGATATTGCTAATTACGCTATTAGTAGCGTTGATAAGAGTTATAATAACTTTTATGAAGAAGCAATCTATTATCGTAAATTATCAAAGTATCTACCCTTTTATGAAGTAGTTCAATTATTGATTTCAAATGAATCATATTTAGAAGCATATCAAGATGCCTTAAGAATTAAAAAAGAATTAGAGAAAGAATTTGAAATAGTTTTAGGACCAGCAGAGTCATTAATTAAGTTTATTAAAAATGAATTTAGATTTGTTATTACCGTTAAAGATCAAAAAATAGATAATAAAATAATAATTAAAGTAATTGAAAAATACTCGAAATCAAGAGTTAATTACTTGAGTATTCCAGATATACTTTAGGAGGTATTAGAATGAAAATAATTTTTATGGGAACACCAGAGTTTTCAGTGCCAGTTTTAGAAAAACTAATTGAAAATAATTATGAGATAGTTATGGTTGTTACACAACCAGATAAGCTTCAAGGAAGAAAAAAAGAAATAATTTATTCTCCTGTAAAAAAACTAGCTTTAGAAAAAGATTTAAAGATATTTCAACCAATTAAATTAAAAGATGAACTAGATGAAATATTAAATGTTGATGCAGATTTAATAGTTACTGCTGCTTTTGGACAAATCCTTCCTAAAAAACTATTAGAACGTTTCAAAGCAATCAATGTCCATGGCTCATTATTACCTAAATATCGTGGTGGTGCACCGATTCAATATGCTTTATTTGATGGACTTCAAAAAACAGGTGTAACAATTATGGATATGGCTTTTAAAATGGATAGTGGTGATATTATTCTTCAAGGTGAAGTTCCAATAACTGAAGATGATAATTATGAAACACTAGCAAGGAAAATGTCTGTTTTAGGTGCAGATCTTTTAATTAAAGTTTTAAAAGGTAATTATGAAAGCATTAAACAAAATGAAGAAGACGTTACATTTGCATATAATATTAAAAGACATGAAGAATTTCTAGACTTCTATGGTGGCTATTTTAACGTTTTAAATCATCTTAGAGGCTTACTACCAGAACCTGCTGCAACGATAGTTGTAAATGGTGAATTCTATAAAGTATATAAAATGGTAAAAAGTGATATAATAAAAGAGATGAAACCGGGAGAGATTCTGATTGAAAATCGTCGAATGTTTATTAAATCAACAACTGAAATTGTTGAAGTTATTGAGATTCAAGCTCAAGGAAAGAAAAAAATGTTGGTGAAAGATTTCTTAAACGGTCAAAAATCTCTTAAATCTGGTGACTATGTAGAAAGAAGGAATTCTAATGTCTAAAAAAAGAACATTATTTACAAGAGAAGAAATGCTTAAAATGAATATTGAGATTTTAAAAGAACGTGGAGTTTTAGTTAAACAAATCGCTGAAATTACACAAGCACAACAAGCAAAATACACAGAAGGTATACCAATGGCGTTATGTATTGAGTCCGTTGAAAAAATTCTTTCATATCGTGATGTATTTCACTTTGTCCATTTAGCAGCTGAAATTGATCGATTAGTTGAAGAAAAAGCTTTTAGAAGCCCAATGCAAGACATCTTACATGATGATTTAGGACTTTTTGGGGTTGATGAAACACTTGGTCTGGATTTAGCTGGTTTATATGGAACAATTGGTCAAACAAACTTTGGAGATATTGATGTTAACAAAGTTGGAGTTGTTTCTACTCTAAATGAAGAAGGAAAAAAAGAAGGTGTTTGTCATACATTCTTAGATGATATTGTTGGTGCAATTGCAGCAGCAGCATCTACAAGAGTTGCTCAAGTTTTAAATGAAGAATTTGCAGCAAGTGACAATAGTTTTCAACGTATAAGTATTTTCGATTTTGATGAAATAAAAAAATAAACATTAGGTGTGATTTACTTTGGAAGAAAAAAAGAAAGTAAAAGATAATAAAATTAAGAAACTTGGTAATGCTCTTTTTGCCAAGTTTTTTGGCTTTGAAGAAGGAATCGATATTACTGATGATGTTGCTGTATTAAACAGACGTAACGTTGTTATAAAAAATATCATTTTTATCTCTGGTTTATTTTATTCATTATTATTATTAATTCTTTCAATATCAACAAAACAAAGGACTGACTGGGCTATTACAGTTATTTCATTCCCAGTAACCTATTTAATTAATAAACTATTAAAAGCTTTGATTAATATGGACAGAAAAGATAAAACAAAACAGCTTATTGCTGCATATATCGCTTCATTTTATATTTTCTTATCATCAGTATTAATATATGCAAGATTATATAGTTCAGGAATATTTGAAACAGTATCATATATTTTGATTTATTATGCGATTGTTGTGATATCTCTCTATCAAGATAAAAAATTATTATCAACAGCATTTTCATATTTATTTGTTTTAGTAACTGTTATTCATTTTACATGGACATATCAAATAACTACTAGAACACAAGGATTAAGTGTTTTAGACTTCTTAAAAGATTTTGTTGGAACCAATGAGTTTGGAGATTTGATTTTAAGATCATTAGTCTTTGCTTTATTCTACTTGGTTGTTTATGTTATTGTTTCAATTGGACAATATATGCAAGAAGAACGTAAGAAAGAACTAATAAAAAGAAGACAAGTCCAAAAAGATTTCTCATCAATTGTTGGTAATTTATTTCAAGCAGTTTTTATTAATGCATATATTAACGTTAATCAAGAGCATGCATATCAAGTTCAAAAGGTTAGTGAGAAAATTGCTAGTTTTGTTGGTATGAATGAAGCTGATATTAAAAATTTAAGTGAATATGCAATAATTCATTATCGCTATTCTGAAATTAAAGACTTTGATATATCAGCAACAACTTATGATGAAGCAGAATATGAACAATTAAAAGCTAAAACAACGCTTGGAGCAGATATTGTTAAACGTATGGAATTATCACAAAACTGTGAAGCAATTGTAAGATCACATGTTGAAAATACTATTTCAGATGAAAAAATGCGAGCAATTATGAATACTCAACCAGATTTGCAGTCACAAATTATTTTACTTGCTGATATATATGTTACACTAAGAAGTTTCAATACATATAAACGACCATATACACATGCAATGTCGATTAGTTTATTTGAGCATCAAATGTCAAATTATTTTAGAATTGAACTTAAAGATAGATTTTTAAAATTTGCTGATGAAGTTGAAGAATTATATAATAATTTTTAATTGATATTTAATAGTACAAATGCTATAATTGATTTAACTTAATAAACTTATTAAGAGCTATCGAGGCCCGTGACCGTTGAAGTAGCGGCAACCTATTAAATTAGGTGCCATCACAAGGGGGAAACCCAACAATAAGGAAATAGACGTTGTCCTTGTTGATAACGTTTTTTTAATGAAAGAGGTTAGGAAATGAATTATTTATTTAGTAGTGAATCAGTTACAAAAGGACATCCAGACAAAGTAGCTGATAGAATTAGTGATGCAATTTTAGATGCAGTTTTAAAAGAAGATAAAAATGCAAGAGTTGCATGTGAAACGGCAATTAAATCAGATTTAGTTTTAGTTTTTGGTGAAATAACGACTAATGCTAAAATAGATTATGAAGATATAGTAAGAAAAACTATTAATGAAATTGGATATGATAACGATATCCTAGGATTTAATGGTAATACAGTTGAAGTAGTGATTAAATTATCTACTCAATCAAGTGAGATTGCTATGGGCGTTGATAGAACAGAAGAGTTGAATCAAGGTGCTGGGGATCAAGGATTAATGTTTGGTTATGCTTCTAATGAAACAGAAAATTATATGCCGCTTGCTATTGATTTATCACATAAATTAGCATTAAGATTAACAGAAGTTAGAGAAAAATCGATTGTTAAAGACTTAAGACCAGATGGTAAAACTCAAGTTACTGTTGAATATGATGAAAACAATCAACCAGTTAGAATTGATAGTATCGTTATCTCAACTCAACATGATAAGGCACATAATCAAGAAACACTTAGAAAAGTTCTTGTTCCAGAAGTGATTGAAAAAGTAGTACCATCAAACTTAATTGATGATAATACAAAAATCTATATTAATCCAACAGGAAGTTTTATTCTTGGAGGACCTGCAGCTGATTCAGGATTAACAGGAAGAAAAATTATTGTTGATACATATGGTGGGTATGCTAGACATGGTGGTGGTGCTTTCTCAGGAAAGGATCCATCGAAAGTTGATCGATCAGCAGCATATATGGCAAGATATTTAGCTAAACATATTGTTGCAGCTAACTTAGCTGATAAATGTGAAATTCAAATTGCTTATGCAATTGGTGTTGCAAAACCAGTAAGTGTTCATATTGAAACATTTGGTACTGAAAAAGTAAGTAAAGAACAAATTTATAGTATTATTGTAAATAATTTTGATTTAAGACCGGCAGCAATCATAAAGAAATTAGATTTAAAACGACCTATTTATACAAAAACATCATCATATGGTCATTTTGGACAAGAATCAAATGATTTTACTTGGGAACAGTTGAATGATATTGATATTTTTAAGTAATTAATGTAAAATAACACTGTGGTGATGATATGAGTTTATATACAGAGTTAGAAGAAAAAAGAGTTATTTTATTTGAACAATATAAAAAGAATCGTAATAAATCATATATGTTTGCCATAATTGGATTTGTTGTTGCTGCGGTTGTCGTTTATATAATGTCGCAAACGGGAAATTATGATAATTCAACTAGCGTTATAATTATACTATTAGTTATAATTGGAATAACAGCAATCCCATTTTCTATTTACAATAAAAAAGCAAAAGATTTAAAGAAAAATTTTGACAATACAATCAAAAATGAAATTGTCAACATAGTTTTAAAAGAAACGCTTGAAGATAGTTCATATAATCCACAAGGCTATGTTCCGATTGAAACAATCAATTCAGCAGGTCTAGTTAGAAGACCAGATCGATTTAGCGGTGAAGATTTAATAACAGGAAGTTACAATGGAGTTAAGTTTCAAGTTTCTGATGTTGATTTAAAAGAACGTCATGAAACAAGAACTAAGAATGGAACAATTGTTACATATCGAACTTATTTTAAAGGCCGTTGGTATGTATATGAGTTTTCTAAAAACTTTAAGCAAGTTTTAAAAATCGTTGAAAGAAATTCAGGTACAAATACAAGAGCGCTTAAAAAGTTTGAAACTGAGATGCTTGAATTCAATAAAAAGTTTTCGATTTATGGATCAGATGAACAGTTTTTCTATTATGTTGTAAATCCATATTTAATAGAAAGATTATTAATATTAGAAAATCAACATCGTGGATCAATATATTATTGTATAAATAACAATAAACTTCATATTGGTATTAATGATAATAGTGATTCATTGGAAGTGGACTTTAGTGTTCCAATTAATGAACAAACGTTAAAACGTTTTACTGAAGATATTGTTTTGATAAAAACAATTATTGAAGAATTTCGTTTAGATGATATAAAATTTACAGAATAGAAGGAGAATGAAAATATGTTTTTAGCAGATACAGGTCAAGTATTATTAATCGTTGGGGTTATAATCGTTTTATTAGTTTTAATTGTTGTTTTTTGGGCAATTAGTGTTTCAAATACAATTAAAAGAATGAAAGTTAAAGTTGAAGAATCAGAATCAGGTATTGATGTTGCATTAACTCAAAGATTTGATATGTTAAATAAATTGTTTCAAGCTACAAAAGGTTTCATGAAACATGAAAAAGAAACTTTAGAAGGAATTGTTAAATTACGTCAACCAGCAGCAGGTGCTAGCATTGAAGATAAACAAAACTTTTCTAATCAAGTTGAAAGAGGGCTTCAAGCAATTAACGTTGTTGTTGAACAATATCCAAACTTGAAATCTTCAGAAACAGTTACTAAGTTACAAAATGCAACAATTAATGTTGAAGAAAACTTACAAGCAGCAAGAAGAATTTACAATTCAAATGTTTCACATTACAACCGATACATTGTTGTATTCCCAAATAGCATTATTGCTAATCGTGGTGGAGCTACTAAATTACAATTCTTTGAAGCAGAAGATATCAAACGTCAAGACGTTAAATTTGATTTTTAATAAAAATATTAAAGCTGACTATCTTAGTTAGCTTTTTTGTTATAGATATGTAAAATTATTGGTAATTTATACATATACTTGAAAAAAACACTCTATTATAGTATTATAATAGAGATAAAAAGGAAGTGATTTCATGTTTAAAAAGTGGTTTGACCCTTCGCGTAAGGTGCTTAAACAAGCGGATATTATCGCTAAAAAAGTAATTAGCCTTGAAAATGATGTGGCGAAATTAAGCGATGAAGAATTAAGAAATAAAACAGAAGAATTTAAAAATAGATTTAAGAATGGTGAAACGTTAGAAGATTTACAAGTTGAAGCCTATGCTGTTGTTAGAGAAGCATCTAAACGTGTTACTGGAATGACACCTTATTATGTACAAGTATTAGGGGCTGTTGCTATTCATGAAGGTAATATTGCTGAAATGAAAACAGGGGAAGGTAAAACATTAACAGCGGTAATGCCTGCATATTTAAATGCATTAAATGGTGAAGGCGTTCATATTGTTACAGTGAATGAGTATTTAGCTAGACGTGAGGTTGAAGGCCAAATCGGAAATATTTTCCGTTTTTTAGGATTAACTGTCGGTTTAAATATTCGTGAATTAACAAGAGAAGAAAAGCAAGCAGCATATGATGCTGATATTATGTATTCAACAAATAGTGAATTAGGATTTGATTATCTTCGTGATCATATGGTTTTATATGCTAAAGATATGGTTGCTCAAAGAGGATTAAATTTTGCTATTATCGATGAAGTTGACTCAATTTTAATTGATGAGGCTAGAACACCATTAATTATTTCTGGTGGAGCTAAAAATAATCAAAACTTATATGAAAGAGCTGATCGATTAGTTAAGACACTTAGTGATGAAGATTATGAAATTGATGTTGAATCAAAGACAATCGAATTAACCCCTTCAGGTATTAATCATGCTGAAGAAGTATTTGGAATAGAAAACTTATATGATTTACAAAATGTAAGTGTGGTTCACCATATAAATAATGCATTGCGAGCAAACTATATTCTAGCTAAAGATAAAGAATATGTTGTTCAAGATGGAGAGATTTTAATTGTTGACCAATTTACTGGACGTATTTTACAAGGGCGTCAATTTAGTGAAGGATTACATCAAGCAATTGAAGCTAAAGAAAACGTTCAAATTAAAAAAGAAACAATTACTGTTGCAACAATCACATATCAAAACTTCTTTAGAATGTATAAAAAATTATCAGGTATGACTGGTACTGCAAAAACTGAAGAAGAAGAATTTAATGAAATATATAATATGAATGTTATTGTTATACCTACTAATGAACCAGTTATTAGAGTTGATGCATCTGATTATATGTATTCAACTATGGAACAAAAGTTTAAAGCGTTATTAGATGATGTTGAAGCTCGACATAAGGCTGGACAACCGGTGTTAGTTGGGACGATTGCAGTAGAAACAAGTGAATATTTATCATTAGAATTAAGAAAAAGAAGAATTCCTCATGAAGTCTTAAATGCTAAGAACCATGCAAGAGAAGCAGAGATTGTTGAAAAAGCTGGTCAAATAGGAGCTGTTACAATAGCAACTAATATGGCTGGGCGTGGTACAGATATTAAACTTGCTGAAGGTGTCGTTGAACGTGGTGGATTAGCAGTATTAGGTAGTGAAAGACATGAATCACGAAGAATTGATAACCAATTAAGAGGACGTTCTGGACGTCAAGGTGATCCTGGATTCTCAAGATTTTATATTTCTGCTGAAGATGAATTAATGGTTCGTTTTGCTGGTGATGCATTTAAGCGCCGTATTCAAATGATTCAAAACTTAAATGAAGATAAAGAAGCTCCAATTGAATCAAAAATGTTTACTAAGTTTGTTACAAATGCTCAAAAAAGAATTGAAGGTAGTAACTTTGATTCACGTAAAAACGTCTTGAAATATGACGATGTTTTAAGAATGCATCGAGAAATTATTTATAAAGAAAGACGCGATGTTTTAACATTAGAAAGTATTGAAGAACAAGCAATTATAACATTGAAAAAGAGTTTAGAAGAAAATGCTCTTGATTTTGTTGACACAACAATTAGAAATCCTAAAGTTGATTATGAAGCTTTAGTTAAGTTTTTTGATGGTCCAATCTTTAAAGAAGGAACATTGTTGATTGAAGATATTCAAGGTAAAACATATGAACAAGTATTAGAACATTTAAATCATTTAGCTGATATTGAAATTAATAATAAGAAAACAACAATTCCACCAGAAGTCTTTAATGAATTCTTAAAAGTTATTATGTTAAGAATTATTGATACTTATTGGATGCGTCATATTGATACAATGAGTGAATTAAGACAAGGTGTAGTATTACAAGCTTATGGTCAACAAAATCCATTAGTTATCTATCAAAAAGAAGGTTATCGTCTATTTAATGAGCTGGTTGCTAATATTGGTAGAGATATTACAAAATATATATTAAAGGCTAATATCCAAGTAAATGTTGAGAGAGAAGCGGTAGTTAAAAATACAGCAACTAATCAAGGTTCAGAGGATAAAGCGAAGAAACAAAGAGTAAGAAAAATCAGAGGGAGACAAGCTCCTTGGCGTTAAGGGGTATTTTTGATGGAAAGATACGAAATAAATCGAATAATTGAAAAATTCACAAAACAGGTTGATGATTTAGATAAAAACATTAATCCTGAAAAATTAAAAAAAAGATTTTTAGAATTAAATAATGAAATGCAAAAAGCGGATTTCTGGAATAATCCTGATAATGCAAAAGTTGTAACCAAAGAAGCCAATTTTATCAATGATAGATTGGCTGCTTTGACCTCTTTAAATGAAAAATTAAATGGTGTTATTGAATGGTTTGAGATTAGTGAAGAAAGAACTGAAGAATGGGAAATTCTTGAAAAAGACATTAAAAAACTCGAAAAAGAATTAGATGAGTTTTCAATTGAAGTTCTTTTAAGCGGTCAATATGATATAAACAACGCAATTTTAGAAATTCATGCTGGAGCTGGTGGTACTGAGGCACAAGACTGGGCTGAAATGTTATATAGAATGTACCAAAGATATTCTAATCTTAAAAACTATAAGTATGAAATAATTGATATTCAATCTGGGGATGAAGCTGGTATTAAATCAGTAACAATCTTAATAAAAGGTGAATATGCTTACGGATATTTAAAAGCTGAAAGAGGAGTTCATCGTTTAGTTAGAATTTCACCATTCGACTCAAATGCAAGACGACATACATCGTTTGCATCTGTTGAAGTAATGCCGGAAATTGATGATAACATTAAAGTTGAAATCAAAGATGAAGAAATCAGAGTGGATGTTTATCGTTCATCTGGTGCTGGTGGACAATCAGTCAATACAACTGACTCAGCAGTAAGAATAACGCATATTCCAACTGGAATTGTTGTTAGTTGTCAAAACGAGAGAAGTCAAATTAAGAATCGTGAAACTGCAATGAAATTATTACAGTCAAAACTGATTCAAGAAGAAATGCGTAAACAAGAAGAGAAACTTCAAAATATTAAAGGAGAATTAAAAGACATTGCATGGGGATCACAAATTAGATCTTATGTATTCCATCCATATCAAATGGTTAAGGATCATAGAACTAATTATGAAACCTCACAAATTACTTCTGTAATGGATGGAGAAATATCTGATTTTATTACAGCTTATTTAAAAGCAGGAGGTAACTAATGATCCATGAAAAAATTCGTAAAAACGAATTATTAAATATAACTTTAGGAGTAATATCGGTTGTTATTGGATATTATTTCTTTTATGCACCTTCAAATTTAATTACCGGAGGTGTTACAGGAGTATCAATTGTTTTTAGAGAAGTATTTGATGCAAGTCCTACTGCAGTTAGTATCTTTATCTTTATTGCCAATGCAATTCTTTTAGTTGTTGGAGGTTTAGTACTAGGAAAAAAGTTTTTCTTTAAAACACTTTATGGAACACTCTTTTTACCATTATTAATTTTTGTTCTTACTGTTGCAAAAATTCCACAAGATTTCATTTTGAGAGAAATAGCTTCTAATAAATTATTAATTTCAGCAATAGGTGGTTCAGTACTAACCGGTCTTGGATTAGGTTTAGTTTTTAAAAGTAATGCAACAACTGGTGGTATGGATGTTATTCAAAAAATCTTGAATCATAAACTGAAAGTTTCATATTCAGTTGCACTATATATGACTGATGGTATTATGGTTGCAATTGGGTTACTTATATTTGGAATTGAATCGACATTTTATGCAATTTTTTCAATTATAATTGCAGGAATTGTTATTGATAAACTAATGTTAACAGGAAAAGCAGGGTATACTGTTTTCATAGTTACTAATGAATATCACGATATAAAAGATGCTATTTACAAAAAAATCAAACGTGGTGTTACGAAAATATCTGTTGTTGGTGGATATAGCGAGCAAGATAAAGATATGATAATTTGTACAATAACTAAAAATCAATTATATAATCTAAAATTAATAATTGCTGAAATTGATCCTGCGGCATTTACATTCATAACTAAAACAACTGAATCAGTTGGTCAAGGATTTAATTAAAATGGTTACTAATATTAAAAAATATAAATATTATAGTGAAGTTACTTATGAGAATAATAACTATAATATTGAAAATGAAATTATGATTAAATATAAGATTAATACAGGAAAAACATTTAATAATAATGAGTGGACTGAAATAATTGATGAAAACAATTATTATTATTTTGATCGTATTGCTAAAGAAAAATTAAGAAGATTATTGACTGAAAATGAGTTAAGAAATTTTCTTTTTGATTTAGGAGCTAATAAAGATTTGATTGATAAATTAGTAATAAAGTATAAAAAGTATAATTTTATTAATGATGACTTATATACAAAAGAATATATATCATATAGACAATATAAAGAAGGACCTTCATTAATATCCAAAAAGCTTATAAGTAAAGGTATAAGTCAAGAGATAATTAATGAGAATCTTAAAAATATTGATGAAAATAAGATTATAACAGAAAAAGTTGAATCGCAATTAAATAAAAGAATTAAGCAAAATAAATATGAGTTTCAAAACAAACTTAAACTTGATTTAATAAAAAAAGGTTACACAAAGAGTTATATTTATTCAATTGTTGATAAAATGATTAATCAAACGAAATTTGATGATTTATTAGTTATCGAAAAAGATTATCAAAAACTTATTAGAAAATATGAGAACAAAAAAACAAAAGAAGAACTAAATTATTTCATTAAAACAAAATTATATCAAAAAGGTTATAGTAAAAATGATATTGAATACATCATTAGTAAAGAAAAAGATAATTAAGTTGTAAAGAGTTAAAATCCCCCTTTACAAGACTTGAAAACTTTGATATATTAGATGTGTATTTAATATGAATCGTATAATTAGTCTAATATGGTGACTAAGTTTCTACAGCGCTACCGTAAATTGCGCGGCTACGGTTGACATGGCTTTTTTTCCGTTGTCAAAAGTAGTAGAAACCAAAGATCTCTTTGGTTTTTTCATTTTTGAAACATTCTATTAAGTACAAAAAAAATAAGAAGGGAAATAAGACATGAAAGAAAGAATTATGAAGTTTTTCAAATTTGAAGAACGAAGAGCCACTTTTAAAGGTGAGTTCATTGGTGGATTAGTTACATTTTTAGCTATGAGCTATATTTTAGCTGTTAATCCAAGTATGATTAGTGCTGCAGGAATACCACGTGGAGGTGCATTTATTGCAACTGCATTAGGTGCTTCAATCGCAACTATTGTAATGTCACTTGTGGCTAACTATCCGGTTGCACTTGCACCAGGGATGGGTGTTAATGCATTCTTTACATTTACAATTGTAGGTGGAATTGCAGGTACTTCATCATTTGGTTTAGGTTATTCATGGCAAGAAGCATTAGCTATTTCATTTTTAGGTGGGGTATTATTTGTTATTATTTCATTTACACCTCTAAGAAAAAAACTAATTGAAGCAATTCCTTCAGGATTGAAAGCGGCAATTGGTGTTGGTATTGGTTTCTTTATTGCTTTTGTTGGACTTCAAAATGCAGGGATTGTAACACAATCAAGTTCAACAGGTGTTACATTAGGAAACTTTTCAAATCCAAATGTTTTAGTAGCTATATTTGGAATAATCTTGATTTTTGTTTTACATAATTTAAATTCAAAAGTTTCAAGATTCTCATTTATACTTGCAATACTTGGAACAGCAGTACTTTATGCAGTTTTATCACTTATTGGTGTTGAAGGTCTAACAAAGATTGAATTGTTTAAATATAGTGAATTAGCTGGATTTAAAGATTCATTTGGTGGATTTATTACAGGATTTAAAACTTTATTCCAAGATTCACCTGCAGTGTTAGTTGATGGTGTAGTTGCAAGAGAAGCAATGACAGCAAGTGCTAAATTGATTACATTACCTTTTATTGTTTTCGCATTATTATTCGTTGATATATTCGATACTGCCGGTACTTTAGTAGCAGTTACTAAAGCAGCAAAACTTGAAGATGAAAATGGCGAATTACCTAATCTTGATAAAGCATTATTCTCAGATGCAATAGGAACTTTAATAAGTTCTGCAATGGGAACACCAGAAATTACTTCATATGTTGAATCATCAACAGGTGTTGAATCAGGAGCTAGAACAGGATTCTCTAATTTAGTTGTTGCATTCTTATTCTTAATATCAATTGCACTTTACCCAGTTATGTCAGTTTTTGGAATATTCCCAGTGACTTCAATGGCACTTGTATTAGTAGGTGTTTTAATGGCTGCTCAAATTAAAGAAATTAATTGGGACGATAAAGCAATTGCAATCGCAAGTTTCATGACAATACTTGGTATGGTTGTTACATATTCAGTATCTGATGGGATTGCATTTGGATTTATTTCATATTCAGTATCAATGTTAGCTCAAAAACGTGCTAAAGAAGTACACCCTTTAATCTTTATCTTATCAGTTGGTTTTGTTATTTATTTTGGAGTTTATTCAAAACTATTTATGTAGTTTTTAAAAGATACGTAAGATCAAACGATAGGCATTAGTTCTATCGTTTTTTCTTTATTAATAAAAAAAAGATACTTATATCTGTGTCAAAACGATATTAATTGTATATAATTGATTATATTAATTAAAATTATTAAAAATGATTGATATTTCTTAACAAAAGTTTTACAATTATAAGTGCTGTATAGAGTAAGTTATTTGCTTATAATTGGCACAAATGATATTATTATTTATGTAAGCAGTTTAAAATTATGCTGATTTACCAATTCTTTATGACTTTAAAGTAAATGTTCCTAATAACAACAATTTAAGAAGATGAAAGAAGATTTGGTTTTAGCACTTAGAATGGAGTAATTATATATGCGAATCGAATTTTGGCTTGATTATTTATGCCCAATTTCTTATTTAACACACAAAAACTTAATGGACGCAATTGATGAATTAGGACTTAAAAACTATGAACTATATTATCGCAGTTACATAGTTAATGAGAGTTGCCTTGTTAGCAATAATGACAATCCTGTTATTGATAAGAGGGGAACGCTTAAATCAAAAGATATTTTAGAACTTCTTGATAGAGAGTTTCCAAAATATAAAGAATTACCATTAGTAAATACTGAACTAGCTCATGAACTAGCACATCTTGCTAAAAGAAACGATTTAGCAAAAGAATATAATACACTAGTTTTAAAGAGTTATTTTGAATTAGGTAAAGATATTAGTGATAAAAAAGTTTTACTTGATATCGCTAAAGAAATTGGCATAGATTATGAACTTGCTAAACAAACATTAGAAACTAAATGTTATATAAAACAAATTATTTCTAACAAAGAAAATGCTCTTTATAAAGGAATAGATGAAATTCCTCATTTAAGAGTAAATATTAAAAACAACTACAATAAATATTTAAGCAAAGAAGAAATTAAAGAAGTTTTTTCTAAGGTTTTAAATAACAACAAAAAAGTTGAGTATTGTGGAGAATTTTGTGATTTTTAGAAGTAGTCATAATTGACTACTTTTCTTTATAGTTTTTTTACTATTTACTATAATTAAAAAAGATAGTAAAAAAAAATAATCTATGTTAAAATATATTAGAGATTAAATATAAAAAGAGGGGGACCAAAATGGCACATTTGTTTGAAATGATACACCCTAATTTTTTTAGTGTGCTGGCTTCGCCAAATAAAAAAACCTATGTTGATTGTATATTTATAATTTATAATGCTGTTGATAGTATTGAAGAGTCTTTTCAAGGAGATCGTGAATACGTTGTTCAACGCCTTATAGATTATTTTGATGATAAAGAAAGTGAAGAATTTGCAGATGTATCAGAAGATGAAAAAGCATCAACTAGCAGACAAAAAGCAAACCACGTTATCAATGTTTTAAAAAACAATGGTTGGATTGGTGAAGAAGAACTTGGAGATTATAAAACTTCAATTAATTTATTTGATTATAGTATAAGAATAATTACAATTTTAGATGATATAGTTAATGCTCGCCAAGATGAGTATACGGGCGAGATTTTTGCCATATATTCATTGCTTAATGCATTTACTAAAGAAGAGGGAATTGGCGTTATTGAACAAGCATTCCAAAAAACTAATGAGGTAATTAGAAAATTAAAAACTTTAAAAGCTAACATCTATAGATATTATTTTGATGTTACAAAAAAACAATCAAAACAAGATCTTCAAAAAATCTTAGAAAAACTATTAGTTGAATATAAACAAAACTTCTTCGATTCTGCATATTATAACTTAAAGACTAAAGATAGTCTTCCTAGGTATAAAAGAGGAATTTTAAGTGGAGTTTCAAATATTTACGATAATGTTGAAGTTATGGATCATCTAGCAAACTTAGTTATGCAAACAAAAAGAATTGATGATTATAATGTTGCATTTGAATATTTAGAAACAAGATTAAGATTTATTACAGATAGTTTTAGTGCACTTGAAAATTTAATTCTAGATATTGATAGAAAGAATGAACAATACATTAGTGCAACAGCATCAAAAATATTATTCTTAACAAATCACTCTGATGATATAGAAGGAATCTTCAACCGCTTATTTAAACTAGTTTTAAATGATGATGACTTTGAATATAATTCGATAATTCACATGGCACAAATAAAGAATTTGGATACTTATTCACTATATAACCAAAGAAGAGTTAGAATGGATAGTGAACCAGAAGAACTATATTTAGATGATGATTTTATTACTGACGAGAAAAAACGTGAAAAGATTGCTTTAATGTTGAAACATAATATGTATAGTAAAAAAGAAATTAATAAATATGTGTTAGAGATCTTAAATGGTAGTAAAGAGATTTTAGCTTCTGAACTTCAAATCAGTTCACAAGAAGAATATGTTAAACTAATTTTAATCTTCTTATACTCAAAATCAATTGGGATGAGTTATGATATTGATTTATTAGATTATGAAGCAAAAACAAACTTTGTATCATTTAAAAATTTTACGATTAAGGTTAAACGGTGATTATAATGAATAAAACAACAGCACTTAAAAATTTTAATGATAATTATTCAAAATTAAAAGAAGGCGAAAAAAATAATTTTTCAAGAATTGTTAATAAGCTTTTACAAGTTAATTTTTTAACAAAAAGAAAGCCTGGAGATCAAAACGATTTTCGTTTCATTTTGGCTTATAAAGAAACATTTGAAGGATTCTTTGCTTTAATTGATTTTATCCTTAATATCCATCGTGAAGATGAAGTTATTTATATTATCAATGAAGAAAGATATAACCATATTACATTAAGAAAAACAGAAAGTATTTTAATATTAGTTCTTAGAATTATCTTCCAAAGAAAACAAGAACTTGTAACATTAGATGAAGATGTTGAAGTTTATTTATCTGAAATTCATGATGAATTAACGAGAATTGGTTATTTAGATAATAAAAGAATTACTAAAACAGAATTAAAACCTGCATTAACTTTTTTAAGAAGTTACAATATTATTGATTATATCGATAAAGGTTTAAATGATGATGCAAGAATTAAGATTTATCCAACAATCCTTTATGTAACTAATTTAGATGGAATTAAAGAAGTTATTGATCGCTTGGATAGTTATGTAGAAGGGATGGGTGGAACTAATGAAGAAACTTACGAAAATTAAATTAGTTAACTGGCATTTATTTTCTAATCAAACAATTGATATTAGTGATAACACCTTAATTTCTGGTGAAAACGGATCCGGAAAATCAACGCTTTTAGATGCTCTTCAATATTTATTAGTTGGAGGTAAGAGTGGTGCTAAGTTTAATATTGCAGCAACTGATGATGCAAGAAGAACTTTGGAAGGATATGTTAGAGGTCGTATTGGGGCAGAAACTAAAGAATTTTTAAGAGAAAATGATGTTATAACGCATTTAGCATTAGAGTTTTATGATCAAGATGATGAACAATATAGTATTATTGGAGCAATCCTTGATTTACCTAAAAATGCAACTCTAAAAGAACGTTTTTACTTATTAGAAAATTTAAGTATTCACGATGAATTATTTCTAGATCGTAAATATCCAAGAGATTATAAAGCAATGAAAGACTATGTAAGAGCAATCGGTAAAGAATTAGAAACATTCGATACACAAAAAGCTTATAGAGATGCTCTAGCAAGGTTTTTTGGAATGGATTCTAGAAAGTATGCTAAGATCTTACCAAAGGCTTTAGCATTTAAACCAATCGATTTACAAGCATTTATTTTTGAGTTTTTACTTGATGATGATCCAATTGATATTCGTTCTTTAAAGAATAATGTTGAACAACTTAAAAAAGTTGAAATGCAGATTATTAAAGACCGTGAAAAATTAGAAAAATTAGATGCGATAAGCACGCTTGGTGAAGAAATAGCAGATGCTAAAAACCAAGTTATTACTAATGAGATTATTGGTCAATTAAACTGGGTTGAGCAAAGAGAAAGATTTGTTAAACAAAGTGAAAATTTATTAATTCAGGTTGAACAAAAATTAGAAGCATATCGAAACGAAAAAACAAAAATCGACTTAGAAATTGAAGAAAACGAAGGTCAAATCTTAAATCTTGAAAGAGCTAAAGATGATGATGGTGTTGAGAGAACAATGTCTCAATACAAAGAAGCTTTCCGTAAGAAGACAATTGAGTATGAAAACGAGAAAGAGCAAGTAACTGAACTTAAACAAACATTACTTGATGAATTCAACATTATTAAAGAATTATTAACTTTAGTTCCTAGTCAATCATTTAAGAGTTTTGTCTCATATTATCAAGGACATGAAGATAACTTGGATCCTTTAGAACTTACTAATCATTTAACGCTTATTAGTGATGAAGTTAGTGCGTATCTACAAGCTTACTATAATGAAAAAGATAAAGCGGAACAAGAAAAACAAAAACTATCAAATGAGATATTCTATGCTAGTCAAAGATTATCACAATTAAAAAAACATATTAAGACATATCCTAAAAATGTTCAATCATTGATAGAGTCATTGAATGAAGGATTAAGTGAACATTACCAAAAAGACATTAAAGTTCAACCATTAGCAGAATTAATTGAAGTTAATGATGAGAAATGGCGTAATGCATTAGAAGGATATTTAAGTACTCAAAAGTTTAATTTAATTGTTGAACCTGAATATTTTGATTTAGCTTTAAAGATTTATGATGAAGTTAAAAATGAATTACAAATTTATGGAGTAGGTTTAGTTAATACTCAAAAACTTTCTGAATATGGTGAAATTGATTCAAAGAGCTTAGCAAGTAAAATTGATACAGATTATCGTCATGCTAGAAATTATATCAATATGATTTTAAATGGTGTAATAACTGTTGAAAAGGCTGAGGAATTAAAAAACTATAGTCGTTCAATTACACCAAGTTGTATGACATATTCAAACTATACTGCAAGACAACTTCACCCAAGAACATATCAAGTTCCATTTATTGGATCAAGTGCTACTGAAATGCAAATTAAAATTGAAGTTGATGACTTAGAACAATTAGAAAAAGAAATGGAAAAATTCCAAGAAATCTCTAATAAACAAAGCAAAGTTTTAAGACTTTTAGGAAGTAGTAAAGCAAGTAAGATTGTTCACCAAAATTATTTAAGATTATTTAGTAAGATAAAAGAAACTAGAAGAGAATATACTCATCTTGAAGAACAAATTAATGAATTATCACAAAGCCCAAGTATTGCAAAACTAGAACATCAATTAGAAACAGAAAGAATTAAGAAACGCCAATTAAGAATGGATTCTGATAAGATTGTTGGTGATATTGCATCTAGTCGTGATGAACGTCAACGATTGTTAGATTCAATTGATGAAATTAAAGAAAAACTAACAAAATATAATGAAAGTCAAGATGAATTATCAAGACTGCATCCAGAAAAACTAAGCATTGCACATACACAATTCTATGCACTTAAACAACGTTATCAAAATAGTAATGCAGCAATTACAGATGCACTTGCAAAAGATAATGTTAGTTTGAATAGTCAAGTTAATCGTCAAGAAATTGAATTAACTAACTTAATGAGAATGTATGTTAGAGAGTATTTCTTCTCAGCAGAACCAAACTTTGCTCATTTAGATGAATTTACTAGAGAAGCAAATATTATTAGAAATAATAACTTAGTTAAATACGAACATGAAGCAACCGAACTTAGAAGAAATTCTGAAATTGGATTTAAAGAAGAATTTGTTAATAAGCTAAGAGCTTCAATAGAAGCAGCTCAACAACAAATTGAAGATTTAAATGTTGCCTTAGAAGGAAAAATGTTCGGTAATGATTCATATAAACTTGTTTATAAAGCAAGTGAAGATTCAGACTTTAAAGTTTACTATGATATGATTATGAATGATAAAACTGTTTCAAGTAATCAATTATTTACTGAAGGTTTGACTAAAAAGAATGAACAAATATTAATGGAATTATTTGAAAAGATTGCTTCAACTGATCCAGAACATGATAAACTTAATTATACTTTCTTAGACTATAGAAACTATATGTCTTATGATATTGAAGTTACAAATACAAACGGTAATATTTCAATGTTCTCAAAAGTTTCTAGAGAAAAATCAGGGGGAGAAACCCAAGTTCCATTCTATATTGTTATTGCAGCATCATTCCAACAATTACTATCAAGAAATAAACGAATTAATTCTGGTTGTATTGTTTTATTTGACGAAGCATTCAATAACATGGATGAGTCAAGAATTGACGCGATGATGAAATTCTATAGTAGTTTATCGATTCAATTATTAATTGCTGTACCACCTCAAAGAGTAGCTAACATTATTAATTATGTTAATACAAGTTTAGTTATTGTTAAAGAAAATGATTACGCAATTATTGAAACATTTAAAGACAATAGATTATTGTTACAAGACTAAAAATTGATTTAACACTTAAAAAAGGATGGTTTATCTAAAATCATCCTTTTTATATTGTAAAAACTAAATATTTGTATATTTTGATAGTTATTTTCTGTAATTTGTGGTATAGTTATTAAGGTTAAAAGAAATGAGGAAACAATTTGAAATTATTATTTGAAGATTTAAACATATTAAGTGAAACAAAACAAGCTATAAAAGACCTTGGAATTGAAAGTGCAACATCAATTCAAGAACTAGCTATTCCTTTAATGATAGAAGGAAAAGACTTTATAGCTCAAGCACAAACAGGGACAGGAAAGACATTTGCTTTTGCAGTTCCAATTTTAGAAAAAATTAATGTAAAAGACAGATCAACTCAAAGTCTAGTATTATGTCCAACGAGAGAATTAGCATTACAAGTATATAATGAATTTATCAAGTTAGTTAAATATAATAAAGATGTAACAGTATCACCAATTGTTGGTGGTGAATCATACGATAGACAGTTTAAAGCATTAAAACGTAAACCACATATTATTGTTGGTACTCCAGGAAGAATTATTGATCATATGGAGAGAAAAACAATCGACTTATCAGATTTAAAAGTTTTAACATTTGATGAAGCTGATGAAATGTTAAAAATGGGATTCCAAGAAGACATTGAACGTATTTTAAGAGATACACCAAGTGAACGTCAAACAGTTTTATTTTCAGCAACTATTCCTAATGAAATTAAGAAGATTGCTAAAAATTATCAAAGAGATAGTGAAATTATTAAAGTTGAAAATCAACATTTAACTGTTGACACAGTTTCACAAAACTATTTCGTTGTTCAAAAACGTGATAAATTAAAATTAGTTAGAAGAATCTTAGATCTAGATTCAATTAATTCTGCAATAGTATTTGCTAATACTAAAAAAGAAGTTGATGAAATAACTGAAGAATTAAGAACATTTGGATATCATGCAGATTCATTACATGGAGATTTAAAACAAAGTCAAAGAAATGCTGTAACAAACTCATTTAGAAATAAAAGTTTAACAATCTTAGTAGCAACAGACGTTGCAGCAAGAGGATTAGATATTTCAAATGTTGAACTTGTTATTAACTATGAACTACCACATGAAAATGAAGTTTACGTTCATAGAATAGGAAGAACAGGTAGAGCAGGTAATACTGGTAAAGCATACAGTATTGTAACTCCACGTGGTGAAGGTAAGATTAGAGAATTAGAAAGCTTTACTAAGTCAAAAATAGGTGTTTTAGAAGTTCCTACTAAGAAAAAAATTAGAGGAAAAAGAGTTGCTAAATTCATTGATGAAATTACAGAAGAAGCATTAAATAATGAATCTAACCATGAAACAGTAATTAATACTTTAATTGGAAAAGGTATTACTTATGAACAACTATTAAATACATTAATTAATAAAGTTATTCCTAGTGATTCAGAATATGAAGAAATAGAATTTGTTGCTCCAAGGGAACAAAGAGAAAAAAACAAAGATAATAAATCATCAAGAACAAGAACTAGAAATGATAGTAACTATACTATGTATAAAATAAGTTTAGGAAGAAAAGATAAAATTAATCCAAATTATTTATTAGAATTATTAAGTAATATTTTTGATATTAGACCAAAAAATGTTGGAGATATTAAACATTTTGATAAATATACTAACTTCCAAATAAGCAATCGAACTGTTGATATTTTAGGTGCAAATAAAAAAGTTAAATATAGAGGTAAGAATGTAGTTATTGAAGCTATTTAAACTTTAATAAATAGTTCTAATGCGGTATAATGTTTAAGTAAGCATTCGTAGCTCAGTTGGATTAGAGCGCATCCCTCCGAAGGATGAGGTCGCAGGTTCAATTCCTGTCGAGTGCGCATGGAGAAATACCCAAGTGGCTGAAGGGGCGGGCTTGGAAAGCTCGTAGGTTGTAAAAGGCGCGAGGGTTCGAACCCCTCTTTCTCCGCCATCATTTAACGAAATAAGTGCTACACGAAAGTGTGGCATTTTTGCTTTATATAGAACATATTTAACTGATTCTTCAGTTTTAAATATACATAAATTATATTCCAATTCTAGTTTTGAGGGAATTAATAAAGTATTCAAAAGTAGTAGATCTAAATTTAAAGAAGTAATTAAGAATTACGTAGAATTTTTAAAATGTAGGTATTATTCTCTAATTAGTTGTATTGTTATATTCAAATATTTTAATATTTTTAGTAATAAAAAAATCTCTGAAAAAAATGGGGTATCATTGAGAGTTACGTATTAAGATACTGTTACAAGATAATCATATACAATGTGTGTTATTAAAATATATAGTTGACAAAAATTTTATATCTACTATAATAGTAAATATAAGCTTATAATTTAATATTTTATCTATAGTATATTCATTCAGAAATATTTTAGTTTACAAAATAAACTAAATAGTGATTTAATTCAACAGTTTTTGTTGATTTTTATAAAATAAGTAGGATTATTTCAAGAATAGAGGTGAGTTGTTTATTTAACTTAGAGCAATTAAGTTTTAAAAAATAATAAAGAAAGAGGTAAAAATAATGAAAAAAGTTTTAATAACTATGTTATTATTAGTTGTGGGATTAGTTCTCTATACTACTGAAGTAAGTGCATCAGAGGCTGATTTGAGAGGCTTTGATATAGATGGTTTCAGCTATGTTGCTGATCATACTTCTAATATTGAAGAATTATGGGGTGCAAAGCATTATTATGGTAAAATGAATATGTGGACAAGTATATATAAAGTATATATACCAGATGAAGACAAGATGTTCTATGCTGTTTTGGTTGAGGCAATGATTGATGCTTCGACAGAAAAAAATGCTAGTAGATCATTTAGTAGTATGCAAATAGGTTTAAATGTAAAATTTGATAGCAGATATGCTAGATTGGTAACTTATACTCCAAAATATGAAAACAGTAGCTATACTGTAAGTATTTCAATTGGGACACAACATATTTATATCCCTAACTTAGGTATTGTAACATTACCTACAATAACACAAACACTCACTGAGGAGTTTAAAGAAATTGCATTATATTCTAGTGAAGAAGACAATGGCATTTTAATGAACTTCGACTTTACAAGATATGCAGATAATAAAAGAGGAACTCCTTACCAAGGAGCATATAGGCAACAAGCTACAATTTATTTTTCTGTAGATAATTATTCGGTAAATTTTCCAAGACTAAGTAACTCGAAAATAGCAATTAATTATACACCTTTAATTTTTAAAGATGCTGCCTGGTTTGAAAAAAATGCAATATATGATTATGTAACACACACACATCAATACAATTATTCATCAAATGGTAATTTTAATAAAGTTACTAGTTAGGAGATAAACGAATGATAAAAATCGTAGAGGGTACTAAAACTTTTGAAAATAAGTATAAGGGGCTAAAAAATATTAGTATAGATATATCAAATTCAGGACTATATTTATTTAGTGGATCTTCGGGTTCAGGTAAAACAACACTATTAAATTGTCTTGTGGGGATTGATACTTTTGATGTATCAAAAACCCAAAATATAATACCTAGTGGACAAGCAGCAATAGTCTTTCAAGATTATCAATTAATTGAACATTTTACTATTTACGAGAATGCACTATTTATATTAGAAATAAACGGGGATAAAGATGTAAGAAAAATTGATCATGCTTTAAAGAAACTTAATTTATATGAATGGAAAGACCATAAATCAAGTGAACTATCAGGTGGTCAGAAACAAAGAGTATCAATATTACGAGCATTTTTAAGTAATAAGCCAATTATTGTTGCTGATGAGCCAACAGGAAATCTAGATTTAAAACAGTCCTTAGAAATAGCCAAAATACTAAAAGAAATTAGTGAAACAAGAATTGTTTTAGTATCTTCTCACGATTTAAACATATTTGAAGCGTTAGCAAATGAAATTTTCCTTATAGAGGATGGTACTATTAAATCACATCATATTAAAAGTGAAAATTCTAATAAACCTATAATTTCAAATAAAAATAGTACTGAGAAACTGACTTTTAAACACATATTTAGATTTGCTACTAAAGGGTATAGTACTCAAAAATCTAAGGCATTAATTTTAATTTTCACTTTAGTTTTTAGTTTTATTCTTGCACTTACAGCATTAAATATTATGAATAATAATGTTTACAAAATAAAAGAAAAGCGATATAAGTCAGAAGAAATTGAGTATTTGGAATTAGTATCTTTTGATAATAATGGTGGTGCAATATCCATTGAAGATTCAACAAAAAATGAACTTATAAAAAAATATAATTGGGATGATTATATGGAATTTATAGAAATATTTCCTAACAAGATACCTGTTATATTAAACAAAGTACCACAAAAAATTGATATTAACAGAATTTATTTGACTGATGAAATAAAACTTAAAACCATTAGTGATCAAAAAAAGATTGAGGATAATGATGTTTTTATTAGTTATAAAATTGCAAAGCAAATAATCGAAAAGAATAATATGGCTGAAATAAAAGAGTTGTTAAATACTGAAATAACAATTAATAATACTGTTCTTAGAATAGTAAACATTATAGATGAGGATAAAGAATATTCATTAAACTTATCAAACAATGAAAAAGATGTTTTAATAAAAATAGAACAGGCAATTTATCTTAATGAAAATACATTTATAAAAATTAGTAATAAAACAATTAGAGATAGAGTAATGTTAACTACTAATTCGATAGATAATCAGATAGAAAGAAGAATAACAAATTATAACGATGCATTTCATAAAGAACTTTTTCTTGGTGATGCTACACTTAGTGATAATGATGTAATTATTTCTTATCAAGATGCTTTAAGTATTGCTAAAGATGAAAATTTAGAAAATCTTTTAAATAAAGAACTTGAAGTAGTGTTTTATAAATATATTTTTGGTAATAGGTCATATACATTGAGTGAAAGAAAAACATTTAATATAAAAGGTATTCTTGTAGATTCTTTTGAACAAATTCCTTGGATTTTTAGTGATGAATCATATTTGAAAATCTCATATAATTATGGACTAAATAATTATAAAAATAGTTCTTTAAATGGTATTTCAATCAATAACTACTCAAAATCTTTACTAGAGGATCTAGATAAATTAAATATTAGAGATTATTCCTATTCAAGTTTAGATATAAATGTAACAGATGAGTACATAAGTTCAATCTCAAATATTATTATAGTAATTGGTGGAATATTGATTTTAGTTTCTGCATTAATAATACTATCGTATATAAATAATTCAATTATTGAAAAAACACCAGAAATTGGATTATTAAGATCTTTTAATATAAAATTAAGACAAATAACTTTCATATTTATAGTGGAAATAATGATTTTGTTAGTTTCAGTATTTATAGTAAGTATTATATCCGAAATTTTCATAATTCAATTATTCAATAAAATGCTGATTAACCAAGGATTGATTTCATTCAACTATATTTACTATAGTTTATATTCACCTTTAATGCTTACAGCACTTTTATTGATATTAACATTTGTCTTCTCATTAATGATTATATCAAAGTTAAGAACTAAGACTTCAATTCAACTGATTAGATATGTTTAGTATATTTGATAGAAATGATGGATTTAAGGATATAACGAATACTAATTTGTAATTTGAATATAAAATTAAGACATAGTTTTAAAGTTTTTGAAAAAGTTCACGGTAAGTATGAATACCTTAAAGGCTAGAAAATTTTTTGTCCACTAAAGTATTGACAGTTCATAGAAGAAAAATCATTCACAGATAAAAAATATGGTGTACAGTCAACACATCTTTGAACGAAATAAGTGCTACACGAAAGTGTGGCATTTTTGTTTTATATAGAACATATTTAATTGTTTTTTCGTTTTGTAAAGAAATGAATAATCAAATAAATTAGGCTGATTTACTCCATAAACTTGTGTATAATGCAAGTAAGTGGAGCAAATCGTATGATAATTACAATTTTAGAGTTTAAAGATAAATATAAAAAATATCTAGTGATGAAAAGATTAAAAGATTTTTAAAAATAACGACATATTTCCTATTATAAGAGAAATAGATGCAACAAATAAAAATGTTAGCAGATATTTATTTCTTCATATAGACGAATTTTCATATCACTCTTTTGAATATATATTAGCATAACACAATCTAATCTCATAAATAGTAATAAACATATGTGGCAAACTTCAATAAAAAAAGCATAGTTTTCACTATACTTTTAATCATAAACAAATAAATCAACAATTGAATTAATTTCAAGTTTGTTTCTTTCAATATAAATACACATATTAAGATAATCAATCTTTGATATATAACCAAAAATATTTTTACGATAACCATCTTGATAATATGTAACAGATATTTCACAATTATTGGATATAGCCTTATTTAGGTTTATATCCATTTCATTTAATTGGTCTTCAGATAAAATTGGTTTATCCATTTTTCCTAGTTTATATTTTAGTTCTGTATATAAATCATTAAATCCTGCTAAACTATCAAAAGGGCTCCATTTAATTATTCCGCGATCTTTATATTTATTCATGATGACCACCAATTAGTTTATTTCTTTCAATTATTGTTGAGGCTTCAGATAAAGAAGAAGCTCTGTTAATTGCATTTTTCCCATAACGTAATTTTACTTTATCAAGGGATTCTAAGAGTTTTCGTTCTTTTTCAATTTCTTCAAAATCCTCAAACATATCAAATTGATAAATGCTAGTAACAACTAAACTAGAAAGTGATATTGATACACCTTTTATAGGACTTGTTCCATCATATAGATTATCAAATACTTTTATACATGCGTGATAAATATCTTTGAAGTTTGATGTTGGTTGATCAAAACTTACTTGTTTATGGAAACTACCAAAATCTTTTGAATATCGCATTCCAAAATGCATTACTTTACATTTTTTTTTGCTTAGTCTAAGTCTTCTAGTTATTTCATCAGCCATTTCTAAGATAATTGTATAGATTTCAGGTGAATAATAATCATGAAACAAAACTTGTGTGTTTCCGATACTTTTATTCTTATTTCTAAGCATATCTTTTTCTTGCAAGATACTCATATCAATTCCATGAGTGTGATACCATAACTCTTCACCGATAACTCCGAAACGTGATTTTAGAAGATTAATATTGTAATTAGCAATATCACCAATAGTTATTAATCCAAGTTTATTAAGATTCTTTTCCATTTGTCTTCCTATTCCCCACATTTTAGATATAGGAGTAACAGGCCAAAGTTTTGATTCAATGTCATCATAAGTCCATTTTGCTATTGAGTCTTTTTCTTTTTTAGAATCAATATCAAGTGCCAACTTTGACATTAACATATTAGGTCCTACGCCACAACTAGCATATAAACCTAAATCATTATGAATTCTATCAACAATTTTTTTAGCTAATTCAATATCAGTCATTTTATAATAACTTAGATAGTTTGTTACATCTAAAAAAGCCTCATCAATTGAATAAACATATAAATCTTCTTCAGAAATAAATTCTAAATATATTTCAATAATTTTTAACGTGTATTCCATATATAATTTCATTTGAGGTCTAGCATAAATAACTTTTTCTCTTAAATTTTCTGGGATTTCAAAAATTCTTCCTCGATTTTTAACACCTAAATTCCTTAAATATGGAGTAGTGGCTAGGCAAATAGCAGCATCTCCTCTGGATCTATCAGCAACAACTAAAGGAGTTTCAAAAGGATCAAGATTTCTAAAAGCACACTCAACTGAAGCATAAAAACTTTTCAAATCAATACATAGAATATTTTTATGTAATTTGTATTCTTCCATATTAAAACTCCTTTCAAGCGACTACAATTTTATTATAAATTACACCTAATTACAAGTCTAAAAATAATTATTTCGGTCTTTTAAAAGTAACGATATTAGAGAGTTTGACATAGTTACTGCCTGCTATTCTTCCTAACGGATCTAGAACTTTATAATCAATATAAGAACCATCATATATTTTTTCATCTAAGTGGTAGAGAACAATCTTTCCAATAATTAAATCTGCACTTTCATTAATTTCTAGATGTTGCTCTAAAACAACTTCAAATCTAACTAAAGCTTCTTTAATTCCTGGTGTTTTAATTAATTCGCTTTGAATCTTTGTAAGACCAACAAGGTCAACCTCACTTTTATTATATTCAAGAGATAATGCTGCATCATTAATCTGTTCGAAAAAGCTTGCACTTGGAATATTAACAACAAACTCTTTATTCTTAATGATGTTTCTAGCAGTATCCTTTGATTTTGAATCTCTTTTTAAAATTGATAATGAAATAAGTGGCGGATTAGCTGATACAACATTAAAGAAGCTAAAAGGTGCACCATTTATTGTTTCATTCTCATTAATAGTAGTAACAAAAGCAATCGGTCTTGGAATAATTGTTCCAGATAAAATTTTATAATTCTCTTTTTCAGTTAATTGATTTGGTTTAATTAGACTCACATTAACACATCCTTACATCTATTATACAAATAAAATTAAAACATATAAACAAATATGATGTTATAATAAAATTATAAAATAAGTGGAGGTAATAATATATGAAGTATCAACATATTGGAGCATCAGATATTTATGCATCACGAGTTGCATTAGGATTAATGAGAATTGCTGATAAGACTCATGAAGAAGCAGTTGAAATAATAAAAACAGCATATGATGCAGGAATCAATTTTTTTGATCATGCAGATATTTATGGTGGAGGTAAAAGTGAATTAGTTTTTGCTAAAGCGATGAAGGAGTTAAATATTCCACGTGAAAAATATTATCTACAATCTAAAGTAGGTATTAAACCAGGCATTGCATATGATTTTAGTATGGAACATATTTTAAAAAGCGTTGATGAGATTTTAGAAAGATTAGAAACTGATTATCTAGATTCATTATTATTACATCGTGCTGATATGTTATGGGAACCAGAAGAAATAGCAAAAGCATTTAAGATATTAAAGGAAAATGGAAAAGTTAGAAAATTTGGTGTTTCTAATATGCATCAATTCCAATTATCATATTTGAAATCAAAATTAGATTTTCCAATAATTGCTAATCAATTACAATTTTCAATTATGCATGCTGATATGGTATCAACTGGAACATTTGTTAATACAAATTTAAAGAATGATGGATTTAATGCTATTGGAATAATTGATTATTTAAGAGAACATAATATTACTATTCAAGCATGGTCTCCATTTCAATATGGAAGATATGAAGGTGTATTTATTGATAATGATAAATTCCCTGAATTGAATGAAAAATTAGATGAGATTGCTAAAAAATATCGAACTACAAAAACAACATTATCAGTAGCGTGGATTTTAAGACATCCAGCAAATATTCAAACAATTATTGGAACAATGAATCCAAAAAGAATTAAAGAATGTGCACAAGCAACTGAAATTATACTTTCCAGAGAAGAATGGTATGAAATATATATCGCAGCAGGAAATAGAATATTATAATGACTAATGACTCATTTGAGTCATTTTTTGTTGTAAGATAGAAATAAAAGATTAATTTTATGATAATTTATAAGAATGTGTTTATATTTAGTTTAGATATGTTAAAATTAGAATATACGATATCATAAGAAGTAAAAGGGGATTACATAATATGAGAAATAATGATTATTCTTTTTTTAGGATAAATAGTAAAGATGATTTTGAAGAACTACTAGAAATCTCTAGTAAGAATAAAGTGGAATATGGTTTTATCGGTAAGAAAAGTAAGTTTATTACAAAATATAGTGTTAAAGATAATGTAACAATAAAAGATATTTTGGAGTATAAAACTAATAATTGGAAAAAATTGAATAAAGTATTAAAAGATCTAGATTTATACGATATTAAAGATAAGAAAATTAAAGAAGTAACGTTTTTAGAGGAGCAAAAAATAGCTTTAGCAAGAGAAATTTACAACGGAAAAAAAGTAATTATTGTCGATGAACAAGATATCTATCTAGATGAAAATGCTATTAGTACTTTTTATCAACTATTAAAAGATGAGTCAATGGAAAGAACTATAATTGTAAATACAGATAATAATAGCTTAATTAATAGTTATGATATAAAAATAATTAACAAAGAAGAAATTATTAGAATATTTAAAGATGAAAAAAAGAATATAAATAAGAGTTTTTATTATTATCATTTAAGAAAATATTTTTTAAAAAATATTTCTAAATTTATTTTGACATTATCAATGATTTTATTATTAATGATAACTTTAATTTTATTTATTCATAAAAGTCCAAATAGACTTACTATTGAAAAATTAAGAAAAGATGAGATTACTCATCTTGAGTTTAAAACAAATGATCATGGACTATATGAAAGTAATGATTTTGCTGATACATACATATACAATAGATTAAATCATTTAAGTAGTATAGAAATAACTGAAGTTAAAGATTTTAATCACTTTAAATTAAATTTAAAAACAGGAAGATATCCAAATAATAATAGTGAAATTATAATAAGTAGCAATACAGAAATGAAAGAATATCAAGGTAATGCTTTAGGAAAAAAACTTATTATTAGTGGTTACAATAATGATCACGAACTTGAAATTGTTGGTGTCTTAAAAGATTTTAAAGTTAATGATGAAAATAAACTTAATTTTTTTGCTAATTACGGATTTAGAGAAGCATTTATGAAAGAAAATAGTTACGGATATGCTAAATTTGATTTTTTGATAAATAACAAGATAATTTCTTATAGTCATGCTATATTTACTACGCTAAAGGATACGAATAATGTGCAAGATGAAGATAGATTGTTTACTAGAAATGGTGAAGAAGATAAAAAAAATGTAATCTTAAAAGAAGATGAAATAATTATAAACTTATATTTATACAATGTACTATTTAAAAATCAAGATAATTATTTAACAATATCTGATTTAGAAAGTCGGATATTAGGTTTTAATAATTACGTAAAATTTGATAATTCTAAATATGTGAAAGATACAAATAGAATAAGCAAATATTACAAAGTTGTTGGTATTATTAAAAGTATAGGAACAGAGAATTATCCACTAATTTTAGGTACTAATGATTTACTTCAAGAAGTATTGATCAAGAATGATGATTTTAGTTTAAAAATGGTAGATACTAGTTTTAAAGGTTTGAATAAGATTCTTGTTGATAATGGATATAATACAGACAATGAGATATATTTAGATTACTATCGAAAACTTGAAATAAGTAATAATAATATTAAAGATGCAAAGTATATTTGGTTAATAATCTCGTTAGTGATTACTGTGCTAGTGATACTTATCAATAAGATGTTTAGTGAGAATGAATTATTAGAAAATCAAGTATTAGAATCATTTGGTTATAATATCAAAAAAATGAAAATTAAGTTTTTTATAATAAAGCTAATAAGTATATTTATAGCATTTGGAATCAGTGCTTCAATTGTTAATAAATATGTAATTAATAATATTAATAAACAACTAATAGAGAATAATGTTAAACTAGTAGGTTTAAACATTTACAATGGTGCATTAACAATACTCATAGCAGTTTCAGTTATTTGGTATACTAGTTTTAAAAATAATAAAAAAGATGATACTATTTAAAAAATCATAGAAGTACATTTCGAGTAACCTATATTAACATTAATAACTTAGAGTATTAAATATGAAAATCAAAAGAAGGATCTCAGGAATTATAGTAATTTGTACCCTATTGTCTGATAATACTTTAGTGGATAAAAAACTGTCGATTTATATAGATTCAATAAAGTTTTACTGAAGTTAAGAACTTTTTTGTCAAATTTTTATTTCTTTTTTAGTATTAGAAATATTAATATATGTCAATAATAGGTAAATATATATATTTTATTCTAAAAAAATTGATTTTTATTAATAAAAGTGCTAAAATACAAGTAATAAAACTAAAAAAAGGGGATAGAATAATGAAAAAAAAGATATTTATTGTTGCATTTTTAGTAACTCTTTGTTTTTTTGTAAAGTATTCATCAAATGAAAACACTGTGTTAAATGCTAAAAAAATTGATTCAAATGAATCAGTATTATCAAGCACTTATATTACAGATGATGAAACACATTTGGGTATTATAACAGAAAAAAGTCTGTTAATATCTGAGAAATCAGGAAAAACGATTTAATCTCTTAAAAACGAATTTAAAAGATATACACCACCATGGAGTTATAATTATCATGTTGAATGGTTCGATATTGATACAGGTTATTTAAAAGAATTCTATAGCCCATTGCAATCATCTGTTAATTATACTTCATACGAACAAACTACTGAATACTCAACTAGTGTAACAATTGGAGTTAAACATATTGAGAAATTTGAAGCTAAACCAAGTATAGAGATTAAAGAGTTAATTAAAATATCAGGCGTTGGTTTTGAAGAGACAGAAGAAACAACAATTTCAAGAACAGAGATAAAAACTAACTCTTTCAAACTTGACAACAATATGCCTAAAGGATATTATACTTTTACTGCTGTATACCAAACAAACTACTATACATATAGACATACTTATGGTAGAAATGGTAAAAATGGTATCGATAGATCTGAAAAAATAGGACAAGGTGATAATACTGGAATGTACTTATTCACTTCTAAAAAGCCTGCATTGGCATGGGTTTATACAGGAAATAGGGCATTCTAATAGATATGAAAAAAACCTTATATACTATTTTACTAATAATAAGTACATTCTTATTGAATTCATGTTCTAAGAATGAGTTAATTAACTTGGGGTCTAACTATTTTAGTTTTAATATTTACAAAACTGATACAAATGACATAAGTGTTAGTATTCCCATAATAATGAATAAAGGCGCTGATAAAATAGTGTTAGTTGAAATAGATGATGAAAACAATAAAAATGTTCGAAAATATGCACTTAATGAGAAGTTTGATTATCTTTTTGAGTATAATGGAAAATATGTTTATCAAATAGTATTAAACATTAAAACTAATCATAAAATTGATAGATTAAATATCAATAATATTGAATTAAAAATTGATGAAAAGAAATATAACTTAAAACCAAAAAAATTCACAATAAACTACTACTTGAATGAAGAAGATAATTTAACTGATTTAAGTATAAGAGAAAGAATTATTATTAATCCAGTTTTCCCTAAGGTATTTAGTCTTGAATATAATACTAGTGATATAGTTAAATTTAACTACATAAAAAATGGCTTGACAGAGGAAGAAATTAAAACATGTAATCTTAATATTGATAATGAAATAAAAAGTGGGCAATATATATCGAAAAATAATTCGAGTTTAAAGTACAATAATATTTATTCGGAAACAAAATACACTAAGAATATATATAATCATCTAATTAGTGTATGTATTGATGAAATGGACTATTATATTGCATCACCAATTGTTCAAATATATGATTATAGTTATGATAAGATAAAAGAATTATTATAAGATATAGGTGACAGTTTATTAAATTGTTACCTATATTTTTAAAAAAAGGAAGATAAAAATGATTAAATTAACAAATGTTTCTAAAGGGTATTTTAAAAACGGAAAATATGAATATGTACTCGATGATATTAATTTAGAAATAAATAGTTGCGGTTTAATTACCCTCTTAGGAGAAAATGGATCAGGTAAAACTACATTATTGAAAATAATTGCCAAAAAAATAGACATGAGTCGAGGGGAATATGATATTAATTTTACCGATGAAAATGTAACAGATAGTAAGTTAATTACATATATGGGACATGAATACAATTATATTGATCATTTAACTGTTTTTGAAAATGTATATGAATCAATGTTGATTAATAAAGGCGCTTCATTTAAAATTGATGAAGTAAATGACTATTTAAAAATTACTAATTTATTTAATGAAAAAGATACAAAAGCAAGTAATTTATCTGAAGGTGAAAAACAAAGGTTATCTATCATAAGAACAGTTATAAAAGATTCGTATGTATATATATATGATGAACCAACTTCAAAATTAAATTTGGAAAATATTAAGATTATTAAAGATTTAATAGTTAAGCAAGCAAAGAAAAAAATCGTTATTATTGCAACGCATGAAAAACTCTTTTTAGATGAAAGTGATAGAATCATTAAACTCGCAAATGGTAAAATAGTATCAGATGAGCAAAAGATTAAAAGCAATAATACAATTTCTGTCAATGAAAATAGAACTGAAAATGAAGTTAATTTAGTGATTAAGACAATTCTTAAAACTGATCTTCTAAGAAAACCTAGCAATCTATTTCCAAAATTTTTCTATACTTTGCTCGTTTTAGTGATTACTTTGCTGGCAATCTTAAACTTCAATTATAATAAAATTTACTATGGAAATTATTTTGATAACTATGTTGAAGTAGCCAGAAAAGATGGTAAAGAGTTTTCTAGTAATGAATATGAAAAATTTTCTAATAATAAATATATTGAGAATGTTTATGTAAATGAAATTATATATTATGTTGAAGATTATGCATCAAATAGTCAAAAGTTAGTTAATGTTTATTCAAGTTCAAATTTTAAAACAGATGATTTGATTATTGGAAGATTACCAAAAAATGCTAATGAGATTGTTTTAACTTCGGAATATTTGAAATACTATCAGCTACATACTAATGATTTTTACTATCAATCAAATATAAAAAACATGAAAGTTATCGGAATATCAAATGAATACAATATAGTCTCTAAAGAAAAGTTTATTGAATTGATTGGAAATAGTATGTTTAAGAAAAATGGAATAAGAATAAAAGGTAACGGTTTCGACAAAACTTATATCTCTATAATTAATTTTTTGAAGTTTAATGAAGAGCTAAAAGAAGATGAATATATAATTAACATTGGAAATGAAATGGAAGAATCAAGTGAATTTTTGAAAAATTTAAATGATGAAAACAAGGTGTTTTTAGCAAAAACTAATACTGAAGTTATTTTTGAAATAGATCCTATAGTTAAACATGTAAGTGGTAGTTTAGCTTCGGTAGAAATAAACTATAAAACTTTTGAAAAAATAATAAGCCAATACAAAGATGAATTTTCAATAAAATACAATGATTATTCAAGTGATTTAATACGCCTAAAAATTAATAAATATTCGGATTTTTTGAAATTAGAAAATTCAATTGGTAATGATTATGTGTTTTTAACAAATAATCATATTCTAAATGAACGATATAAAGATAATTACTTTGATATTTTAGTATTTATTACACTTTTTTTATGTTTTATATATTTAAATTTAAAAATATATCTAAGAATAATTACAAAAAAAGAATTAAAAAACATTGAAAAAAGAATTGAAAATGGGTTAAATTCTAATCTTATCAACTTAATAAATATGATAAAGAATACAATAGTTTTCATTGCTTCTTTGATATTTAGTATTTTATGTGTTTATATAATTAAAATATTTTTCCCATATTTAAGCGCATATTTTAAAGTTTCCCAATTTTGGGTTTTAATTTCGATATTTTTTAGTATTATCGTTTTAAAAATGTTTCTTTCAATTAAAATATTTTCTAAGAAAGAAAAAAATGGAGGGTCTACAATATGATTAAATTAGAAAATATATCTAAAAAATATCGTGGTAAAATTTCTAAAGTCATTTTTAAGGATGCTAATCTCCATATAGAAAAAAAAGGGATTTATTGTATTAAAGGAAAATCAGGTATTGGAAAGTCCACATTGTTAAGAATTATTAGTGGAATTGAAAATGCTGATAGTGGAAAGATTTTTTTTAATAATAAAGAAATAAAATCAACAAATGAATTTTTAAAACTAAGAAAAAATAGAATTGGAATACTTTCTCAAAATCATAATTATCCAATGGAGTATAGTATTGAGTATTATTTTGAAAGTTTAGGGAGAATTTTAAAAACAAAAATAGAATATAAGAGAATAATTGCTCTTTTCAACAAAGATAAAATATTAAGTAAAAAATATGATGATTTATCAGCTGGTGAAAAAAGAATAATTGAGATTGCAGGAGCTTTTTTAATTGATAGTAAAGATGTGATTATATTAGATGAACCTTTTTCAAATTTAGATTCAAACAACTCATTGGTACTTTCTGAATTATTGAAACTAGAATCAAAAGATAAAACAATCATAATTGTATCGCATGAAGAGGAAAATTTGAATGACATTGTTGATTTTTATATTGAAATTAATGATAGAAAAATTAGAGTTGTTAAGAACAACAAGAATATTTTAAATGCAGAATATGATAAACAAGTTACTAAAGAAAAAAAGATAGTTATAAATTTTCAAAAATAAAGAAAAAATTCAGTTTAATGAGGTTTCTATTTTGTTTAAATTTTATAGTAGCATTATTATTGAATTTGAGTTTTTCAAAAATTAAACTGGAGCCAGTTGAAACTTTAAATGGTGAAGAAATTATTAGTGTTGATAGTAATTATGATTCAAAAAACGTTCGATCTATTATTAGAGATAGTATCTATGAAGTGGTTGAAAAAAATAATCTAAAAATTAACGCATCAAAGTTTCGAAATTTAGATATAAAGTTTAAAAACAAAGAAATTAGTTTGGATTTACAAAGAATAGTTTCTTTAGAAAATCATAATGATTTAAGACCTGTTTTTGGTGAAATTACTAATGATATGAATGAAATATATGTTGATATTACAATCTTTAACAAATATAAACAAAAACTTTCTTTGCTTGGAATTCATAAACCAGCAGATCTGCTTGGAATTGAACTTTCTGATAAATATTACAAATCTAACTATAAAGTTGGAGCTATAGTGGATACAGGAAGTCAAATTATATTTCAAACTGAATCTAATTTTTATGAGGATACAAGAATTAGTATTAATTTAGAAGGTGGAATTGAAGCATCAATTATCAATGACAATTATGCAGTTAATTTAAATCCTAATGAGGCTATTGTAAGTGAAAAGTTTTTGAAATCAAATAATCATAAAGTTGGTGATTCTTTGAAAATAATAGTATCGAAAAATAAAACATATATTTTTAAAATTTATGATGTATCAAATGATATAAACTCCGATATAATGATAAAAAATGAAGAAGCATATAAGATTATGTATAAAATGGTTCCTAATTATCTAAAGGGTAAATATTATATTTACATTTTAAACGATAATGTAGAAAATATTAACGATGAAGATAATATTTATTATGAGGTAATATCTAATAATAAACATATTAACACAGAAAATAAAGATAGAATTGAATCAATAGAAATGTTTAGAATAATAATAGCCATTTTCTTATTTTTACAATTAGTAGCAATAATCATAAAAGAGTTTCTAGTGATAAATAACAAAAAATATAAATTTCAGGTTTTCTTTTTACTTGGCATAGGAATAAGAGAATCACTAATGAATGAAATTTTAGAGACAAAAAAAGAAAATTTAACTATCTTACTTTCAATAATTGCTGGAATATGGATTTATTTTATAGTAACATTATCTCCTTTAAAAAATATATTATATTTTTATTCACCATTTATATTAGGAATCTTATCAGGAATAGTCTTAATATTACTTAATATTCTTATAAAAATTAGTTCAATATTTTTCGTGAGAAATAGGAATAAATAGTTGTTTTGTGATATAATTGTTTTTAAATAAAAAAGGAAGTGTAGCATATGGATAAAAAAGTATTAAAAAGACATGAAGTAGAAGAAAAGTATACTTGGGATTTAAAAAGACTTTTTAAAACTGAGAAAGATTATGATAATGCAGTTAATGAAGTAATGGATTTAGTTGATAAATTTCAAGAAAACTATAAAGGAAAAATCAAATCTGTAGCATTAATAAATAATGCATTAAATGATTATAGACATTTAACAACAAAATTAAACTATGTTGGTACATATCAAAATCTTCATTTAAGTGTTGATCAAACAAATGAAGAAAATGTTATGAGATCAGGAAATATAGGAATTAAATATGCTGAGATTGGTTCTAAACTAACTTTTTTCTCATCAGAACTAAAAGCACTTAATGATGAATTATTAAATGAAGCAGCGAAAGTAAGTGCTGATAATAATTTATATATAAAAGAAATAATGAAAGATAAAAAACATAGTTTAAGTGCTGAAGTAGAACAAGCATTATCAGAGTTTTCACAAGTTTTAGGTTCTACATATCCAATGTATGATAAAGTTAAATTTAGTGATATGAAGTTTGATTCATTTGAAATAGATGGAAAAGAATATCCAATGTCATTTACATTATTTGAAAATGAATGGTCATATGATTCTAATCATAAGGTTAGAAGAGCGGCTTTTAAAGCTTTCTACGAAAAATTAGGAGAATATGAAAATGGATTAGCTCATAATTATCAAACACATGTCCTAAAAGAAAAGGCATATGCTACCTTAAAAGGATTTGATTCAGTAATTGATTATTTACTATATAATCAAGATGTAAGTCGTGACATGTACGATAGACAAATTGATTTAATTATGGAATATCTATCTAAGCCAATGCAAAAGTTCGCAAAACACATTAAAGATATTTATGGATTAGATAAATTAACATATGCAGATTTGCATCTTGCTATTGATGATGAATTTGAACCAAAAGTTACTATTGAAGAATCAAGAGAATATTCAATTAATGCTCTTTCAATATACGGAAGTGAGTATACTGAAATGGTTAGAAAATCATTTGATGAAAGATGGATTGATTTCCCTCAAAACTTAGGTAAATCAACAGGAGGATTTTGTTCAAGTCCTTACCAAAAGGGATCATTTATTTTATTAAACTGGAATAGTCAAATGAGTGAAGTGTTTGTATTAGCTCATGAACTTGGTCATGCTGGACATTTTTATTATGGCGGTAAAAATCAAAATGCGTTTAATACTAGACCATCATTATACTTTATTGAAGCACCTTCAACAATGAATGAACTTATTATGGCAGACTATTTAAAGAAACAAAATAATGATCTAAGATTTAATCGTTGGGTATTATCAACAATCATTTCAAGAACTTATTATCATAACTTTGTTACACACTTATTAGAAGCTGCATACCAGAGAGAAGTTTATAAGCGTGTTGATGATAAAAAACCTTTATCAGCTAAAGTTTTAAATGAGTTAAAACTTAATGTATTAAAGAAATTCTGGGGAGATACAGTTGAAATAGATGATTATGCTGGAAGAACTTGGATGAGACAACCACATTACTTTATGGGACTATACCCATACACATATAGCGCAGGATTAACTGTTGCTACTGCAACATTTGAGAAAATTAAAAACAATGAATTAGATATTAATAGATGGTTAGATGTTTTGAGTGCTGGAGGAACTAAAAATCCACTAGAATTAGCAAAGATGGTTGATGTAGATTTAAGTACTGAAAAACCATTACTAGAAACAATTAAGAGTATTAGTAATATTATTAATGAAATAGTTGAATTAACTGATAAAATAAATGAAAGCAAGTAATTGTATTTTCAAAAGTCATTTTGTTGCAATAACTTGAAATATCATATACAATGAAATTAAAGTAAATAGACAGCTTAAAGGGCTGCCTATTTTATTATATTAGATAAAAAATAGGGTTATTTTTACTTGAAATATATGGAACAACTTTCAGAGTCAAAATAGTTGTTGAAAATAGTTTTCAACTTTATAATCATAAGTAATTGGAGGGGAATTTTATGATCGTTGTGTTTGATAGTTTAACTGGTCAATCCAAAAGATTCGCAAGTAAACTAGGATATGAAATTATAAGTGTCGATGATTATTATGATGAAGATGAAGAAATATTCTTAGTTACAAGAACATTTAATTTTGGACAAATACCAGTGCCAACAGTTGAATTTCTAAATGATTATCACGACAGAGTAATTGGAACTGCAGTATCTGGAAATAGAAACTGGGGAACAAATTATGGAAAAGCAGGCGATAAGATTAGAGACCTTTATAAAATACCTTTAGTTTTAAAGTTTGAAGGATCAGGATTCGATAGAGATGTCGAGATTGTAAAAAAATGGATAGAAGAAAATAAAAAGGGAGTATGATATGATGGAAAAGAAAAATGCAATACCAGAATGGGTATTATTAAATAATCAAATAATCAATGAAAATGGAGAAATTGCTGACTTACAAAAAGATAAAGAAGCAGTTAGATCATATTTTTTGAATGAAGTGAATAAGAAAACACAATTCTTTCACTCATTAAAAGAAAAACTTGATTACTTAGTTGAAAATGATTATTATGAAAAAGAATTTTTAGAAAAATACACATTTAAACAAATACAAAAGATATATGATATTGCTTATGCTAAGAAATTTAGATTTCCATCATATATGGGAGCTTTTAAATTCTATAATGACTATGCACTTAAAACACGCGATAATAAAGCTTATTTAGAGCGTTATGAAGATCGTTTAGCAGTAAATGCGCTATACCATGGTAATGGTGATTTTGAAACTGCAAAACGAATTATAACTGCACTAATTAATCAAGACTTTACCCCTGCAACACCAACATTACTAAATACTGGAAAAAAACAACGAGGTGAGTTTGTATCTTGTTTCTTATTAGAAGCAGGAGACTCACTAAATGATATTGCAAGAATTAGTGAATTTTCAATGCAATTATCAAAAATTGGTGGTGGGGTTGCTATTAACTTAACAAACCTAAGAGGTAAAGGTGAAGCAATTAAAGGAATACCAAACGTTGGAAAAGGTGTAGTAGGGGTTGCTAAATTATTAGATAATGCCTTTAGATATGCTGATCAAATGGGACAAAGAACAGGTGCTGGAGCAGTTTATTTAAATGTTTTCCATACAGATATTGAAGATTTTTTAAATACTAAAAAACTTAATGCAGATGATGATATTAGAGCTAAAACATTATCACTTGGAGTTGTTGTTCCAAGTCTTATGATGGAACTTGCGAAAGAGAATAAAGATATGTATGTGTTTTATCCTCATACTGTCTTCCAAGAATATGGAAAAGATTTTGCTGATATCTCAATTGAAATTGACAAATGGTATGATAAATTAGTTGATAATCCAAATGTTAGAAAAAGAAAAATTAACCCAAGAAAACTATTGGATGCAATAGCAAGTCTTCAAGGAGAAAGTGGTTATCCATATTTAGTGTTTAGTGATAATGTTAATAAAGCAAATCCACTAGATTTACCTGTGAAATTCTCAAACCTTTGTACAGAAATTCTTCAACCAACAATTACTTCACATTATGCTGATTATGATAAACAAGGTGAAGATCAAATTGGAATGGATATTTCATGTAATTTAGCTTCTGGAAATATGGAACAAATGATTGAAAATAACACAATAAAAGAAACTGTGTTTGCAGCTATGGATGTTATGAATTCAGTATCACAAAATACAAATATTGGATATGTTCCAGCGGTTGCTAAAGCGAATAGATTAAATAGAAGTGTTGGTTTTGGAATGATGGGACATCATGGATTCATTGCTAAAAACTATATTTTATATGGAAGTGATGAAAATATTGATTTAATAGATGTTTTCTTTAATGTTGTTAATTATTATAGTTTAGTTCATTCAATGGAAATGGCTAAAAAAACAAAAGAAAAATTCTACCGTTTTGAATTAAGTAAATACGCAGATGGAACATACTTTGATGGTAGAGGACAAATTCTTCCTAAGACTGAAAAAGTAAAAGAAATAATGAAAGATATTTATATCCCAACTGATAGCGATTGGCAACAATTAAAAGAAGATGTTATGAAATATGGTTTATATAATTCTCATAGATTAGCGGTAGCTCCAAATGGTTCAACAGGATATGTAATGAGTGCTACACCATCATTAACACCGATTAAACAAATTATTGAAGAACGTACTTACGGGAATTCAAAAACTTACTATCCAATGCCACACACTGATACAGCATCATTTATGTATGAAACAGCATATACAATGGATAAAAAGAAAATAATTGATGTAATAGCAACAGCTCAAAAACACGTAGATCAAGGTATTTCATTTGAAATAGGAATAACTTCAAATGAAACAACAAGAGATTTAATTAAATACTATTTATATGCTCACCACAAGGGAATTAAAACATTGTATTATACAAGAACACAAAAATTAAAAATTGAAGAATGTGAAGCATGTGTGGTATAGGAAAAGAGGATAATTATGGATAATAAAAATAAAAAATATGATGGTGCTAATTGGAATGAATTAGAAGATCAGTTTACACAGTTCTTTTATGAACAAAACTTAAGTCAGTTTTGGCGTCCAGAAGATATTAGTTTACAATCAGACTTAAACGTATGGAACGTTTTAAGTGAAGAAATTAAACTTGCATATTCTAAGAATTTGTTAGTCCTAACATTCTTAGATACTTACCAAGGTGATATCGGTATGCCAGTTGTTTCACGTTCGATTGATGATAAATTTCATCAAAGAAAAGCTGTTTTAAACTTTATGGCAGCAATGGAAAATGCTGTTCATGCGAAGAGTTATTCAAATATCTTTATGACATTTTTAAACAATGATGAGATTAATGATTTATTTGTTTGGGGAGAAACAAGCCCTATTTTACAAAAAATAGTTGATCTTATCGTGAGATATTACCGTGATTTAGATGTTATGAATCATGAAAAAAAATACGAAACAAATGTTGATGAAACAAAATTTGCCGAAGTACAATGGAAAGCAATGGTTGCTAGTGTATTTTTAGAAACATGGTTATTCTATAGTGGTTTCTACTATCCATTATATTACTACGGTCAAGGAAAACTTATGCAAGCTGGAGAAATTATTAATCTAATTTTAAGAGATGAAAGTATTCACGGTTTATATATTGGAAGACTTGCTCAAGATATTTTTGAAGGTTTTACTGAAACTAAAAAGACTGAACTTGAAGCATGGATGCATAACTTATTAGACAAACTATATGAACAACAAGGTTTATTAACTGCTGAAATATATGATCCAGTTGATTTAACACATGATGTTAAAATATTTAATCGATATAATTGTAATAAAGCATTAATGAATTTAGGCTTTGATGCTAAATTCCCTTATGAAGAAGTTAATCCAGTTGTTTTAAATGGATTGAATACTGAAACAAAAACAATGGATAACTTTTCAATGAAAGGAAATGGCTATCAAAAAATGAAATCTGAATCATTAAAAGACGAAGACTTTATTTTTGACGAGGAGTAATAATATGAAAATCACAATATTAACAAAAACTGATTGTCCTATGTGTAATAAACTAAAAATGTATATTGAGCATGCACTTAAAGATGATCAAAAAGCAAAACTTGATATTATTTTAAAAGAAGACAATGAAGAATTATTTAACGAACTAGTTAAAAAACATTTAGTTCTTGCTGTTCCAACAGCAATCTTAAATGATGAAGCATATCCAGGATTAGATCCTGCAAAATTAAGTCAACTATTAAAACAAGTATAAAATATATGGAAGTGATTACCACTTCCATGTTTTTTTAAGTTAATAAAGTAATAATATCTAGTATAATTGATATAAAGAGGTGATGAAATGGATGGTGTATTATATCTTCAAAGTTCATATAGTATGTTAAAAAGCATGATTCATCTTGAAGAATTAGTTTTAAATTGTAAGAATAATGGATATAAGTTTGTTGCATTATCCGATGAACACTTACACGGAACATATGAACTATTTAAATTAGCAAAAGAACATAAAATTAAACCAATACTAGGAATTAAAATTACTGTTTTAGAACCAAATGAAACAGTCTTTTTAGTGTATGTTAAAAATGATTTTGGATATGAAAATTTACTTGCTCTTTCATATTTAAAAGCTAAAAATCATAAATTTAGTTTTCATGACTTAGTAAAACATCAAAAAGGTTTAATTTTTGTAACAGCAGGCTATAAATCGATAATTGATCAAACTATTCTTTATGGAAATCAAGATATGGTTTTAGAGTATTTAACAAGATATAAAAATAATTTTGACGATTTTTATATTGGATTATCAATGAATCATGATATTCAAACAAATGTTTCAAGTGATATTATTTATGACTTATGCGTAAAAAATGAGTTCAAACTTTTACCAGTTCATCAAACATCTTATGTAAATCAGGATGATATTGATGTTTATGAAGCATTAATTAAGATTGAAAATGATAATAATAAAGTTGATATTGATGCCGACTATCATTTTTTAAAAAGCGAAGAATTAGATCAAAAATATCAAAAATATTCTAAAGTTAATGATGGTCTAAAGTTTTTTTTAGAGACAATTAATTTTGAATTTAAGCTACCAGAATTTTCAATGCCTAAATATCAAACAAAAAATAATGTTGATTCAAAAGAATATTTAGTTTCACTAGCAAGATTTGGTTTAAAAAGACGTTTAGAACTTAAAAATATTAAAAATGATACGATCTATATTAAAAGATTAGAACATGAACTAAAAGTTATTATTGATATGAACTTTGAGAATTATTTTTTAATAGTTTATGATTTTATTAAATATGCTAAAGATAATAACATTTTGGTTGGTCCAGGAAGAGGTTCAGCTGCTGGTTCTCTTGTTGCATATTGTCTTGGAATAACGAATGTTGATCCGATTTATTACGGATTAATGTTTGAAAGGTTTTTAAATCCATCTAGAATGACGATGCCTGATATTGATCTTGATTTCCCTGATAATAAACGTGATGAAGTTATTGAGTATGTAAGAAATAAATATGGTGATAATCATATTTGTTCAATAACAACGTTTAGTTCATTTGCTTTAAAGTCTTCAATTAGAGATATAGCAAGAGTTTTAAAGATTGCTCCTGAAAGAGTTTCTGGAATTATCAATGCTGTTTTAGAAAATAGAATTGATGAAACTGATTATGATTTAACAAGACTATTAAGAATATCTAAAAGAATTGAAGGGTTATACCGCCAAACAGGAACCCATGCAGCAGGAATTATTCTTTCTAACGAAGATTTAACTAAGCATATTCCGTTACAAACTGGAGCTTTTAATTTTTCTCAAAGTCAGTTTGAAGCAAAAACATTAGAAACAATTGGCTTACATAAAATAGATTTCTTAGGAATTAGAAATTTAACAATTATTACTGATATTCTAGCAATCTTAGAAAAAGAAAAAATTAAAATTGATATTAATGAAATTCCGTTTAATGATCCAAAAACATTTGAATTATTAAGTGAGGGTGATACAACAGGATTGTTTCAATTAGAATCTGATGGAATGAGAAGTGTTTTAAAAAAATTAAAACCTAATAAGTTTGAAGAACTTGTAGCAACACTTGCTTTATATAGACCGGGGCCAATGGCAAATATTGATACTTATATCGCTAGACGAAATGGTGAAAAATTTAAATATTATCATGAAAGACTTGAAGGTATTTTAAAAAGTACTTATGGAATAATTATCTATCAAGAACAAATTATGCAAGTAGCACAAGAGTTTGCAGGTTATGATTTGTTTAGTGCTGATATACTAAGAGCTGCAATTTCTAAGAAAAACTATGAAATGCTTGAGAAAGAAAGAATAAAATTTATTGAAGGATCAATAAAACAAGGAAATGATAAAGAACTAGCCAATGTTATTTATGATTATATCGTTAAATTTGGGGATTATGGATTTAATAGAAGCCATAGTGTATCATATGGAGTAGTTGCTTATCAAATGGCCTATTTAAAAACTCATTATTATAAAGTTTTTATGACGGTTTTATTAAGTAACGTAATAGGAAATTTAAATCAAACTAATCTCTATATAAGAGAAGTTATTTCAAAAGGCATTAAAGTATTAGCACCTGATTTAAACCTAAGCACTGATTCATACAAAATCGTTGATGGAAAAATACTAATGCCTTTATCACAAGTAAAGAGTTTAGGATATAAAACAGTTAACGAAATAATTGAAGAACGAAAAAAAGGTGAATTTAGTTCATTTTTAGATATTAAAGAACGTTTATCAAAGATTATTAATGAAAAACAATTAGAAAATTTGATTTTTTCTGGAGCATTAGACTTCTTAGAAAATAATCGAAAGACATTGATAGATAACAAAGATTTATCAAATGTTGGTTATGAGAAGTTTATTAAAGATTTTAAGATGAAAGAAAGTATTGAATATTCATTTTTAGAAAACTTCAATAATGAAAAAGATGTCTTAGGTGTTAATATTAAATATGATTTAAGTAAATTATTAAAAAATGAAAAAAATATTTATACACCATCAAATATTAATCATAAACTAGAAGAAATTGAAGTTTTAGGATTTATATTAAACAAGAAAAACTATCAAGCTAAAAATGGAAGATTAATGTCTTTCCTTGAAATATCAGATGGAAAAAGTGTCCAAGAAGTAACAGACTTCGAACAAATTGTTACAGATGAATATAAGAATAAGATATTAATCTTTAAACTTAGAAAAAACAGGTATCGAGATAAAAATACGTATGTTTTAATAAGCATTAGAACGATAAAAATGGAAGAATAGTAAATAATAAGCAGTAAAAAATTTGCAAGGGTGTCTAATTAGTTGTTAATGAGGCACCTTTTTGGTAGAATTATAATGAAATAAGATTTGGAGGATGTAAGATGGAAGATGTCTATTTAATTGTTAATATAATCCAGTGGAGCCTTGTTGGGTTCTTTGTCTTAGTAAATTTATTTATTGGATTTGCAAGAGGTACTAAAAAATCACTATATTATACATTAGTGAGTTTGTTTCTAACGTTCATTTTATTATTAGCAATATCGTTTGTAACTATTAAAATATATTTTAAATCACCAGAGCAACTTTTAAGCTTTATTGAAAATTATTTTACACTTTCAGATGATATTAAGGAATACTTTGTAAATCCAGATATAAGTCCAATTATTTTTGCATTAATTGATGTGGTTATAAAAATTATTGTCTTTATTATCTTATATCCGATTGTTAAATTCATATTGACAAGACTTATTTTTAAACCAATTTGGAATAAGAAATTTGAAAAATCAAAAAATAGACAAGGAATAATTGTTAATAATAAACTTTATTTGAAACCAAAAAAAGAAAAAAGAACTTTTATTGATAGATTAGGTGGCGGTTTATTAGGTTCAATTAGAGGATTAGTTGTTGCAGTTTTAATTCTTTTACCAGTAATTGTTATAACTGGTTCAATTGGCAACGAAACTGCTAGTGAAAATACTACAACTCCTGTAAGTACTTCAAAGAATAATAGTGAAATAGATGAAATTATTGAGCAACTTACTAAGATTAATAATGGTGGGGTTGGACTTATTACTAAAAATTTAAAATTTGGTGAAAAAACGATTGATGAAATTGTTTTTGATTTCGCTTTTGGTAGTTCAAAAGTAAAAATTAAAGATGAAACATATAAATTTAAATTAAGTGAAGAATTAAATAGTTTTGTTGGTTCTGCAAGTCTTTTATATAGTAAGGGATATTTAGATTCAAGTTTTGATTATGGAAAAATAAATTATCAAGATAATTATCAAGATTTAGAAAAAGTACTTAATAATATTGGGAAATCAAAATTACTAAAAATTGCAGTACCTGTAGGATTAAATATTTTAAATGAGCAAGGTGTTTTAAAAACTACTTTGGGTTATGATCCGTTTAAAGTAGAACATACTTTAAAAGCAATTGATGAGTTAAAGAAGATTGATTGGAAAAATGAAACAAAAGTATTAAGTACAATTGTAAAAAATGCTTTAATGATTGGCGATGTAAATAGATTAATGGAGATTGCAAATAATCCAAATGATTTATTATTGATGAGCCAAAAAGATCGACAATCAATAATTAAAGTCTTAGATAGTTTTGCTGAATTAAATGTTTTAGTAGCAAGTAATCTAATGATTGAATCACTTATGAATAATGAAAAAGTATTACAACAGATTAAGTGGAGTGATACGCCTAAAGAATATTTAGAAGAAAGATTAGATTTTATATTAAGTGATGTTAATTTCTTTAGAGGTGAAGATGGGGAAATTAAAAATATAACTAAACTGTTATCAAGTATTTTTGATGACGAGTTTAGCGATTTTGATTACTCAAGTTTTATTAAAGATGGTAGTTTTAATATTGGTACTGCATTTGGAAATGATGCAGAATTAATTATTAGTAGTGCACTTGATAATTTAATTAATATTAAATCAGTAAGTAAACTTATCCCAGTAGGTGTTGATTTTGGCTTACATAATAGTAAAAATCAAACGGTTAATGAGCTTGCTGATAAAATAATTGAAATTAGTGATAAAACAGATTATCAAAAAGAACTTACTAATATCAATGATATTTATAAAGAAATTCTAAAACTAGGATTAAGCAATTATAATGATTCAGCAATGGTAAATATTATAGATGAAGTATTATCTAAGAGTGAAAATATTGAAACACTTAAACTGATTGTTAATAATGTTTTTGAAGGAAGCATGATTGTAAATGATGTACTCAAAATTGTTGCTGAACCATTAATCAACAAATTGGTTAAAGATGATGTTATGAAAGAGTTTGCTTTAAATATTATCAATAGTGATGATTTCAATTATGGTAATGAAGTCAGTGATTTGTTAAATATTGTTGATGTTTTATATAAAAACACAACGATTAAAGATGTATTACAAAAAGTTGATGGTAAAGAGATAATTGGATTGTTAGGAACATTTAGTTCACTTACAGATGAAGACATTAAATTAATTGGTAATAACAATATAATTAATGGTGTCTTTAGACAAGCATTTACTAATGAAGGTTCTACTAACCTGGCATACAATAAAGTAAATGAAATTAATCTTCCAACAGGAACAAACACATTTACACCAAAACTATTTACATTTGAAAAATCAATTGATAATGAAGGTAAGATAAAAGAAGATACACTAACAAAAATTTTATTAATTGCTAAAAAACTTGGTAAGTCAGAGGAATTATTAAAAGCTCGAGGTAATGATATTTTACCCGCAGTAATTAATAGTCTTGATGATGAAACACTGAAAAATCTATTAGAGATAGATTTATTGACAGAATTAATTTCTAATTTTATTAATAATGAAGGTTTCTATATTCTAGGAAGATATTATTTTGATAGAGCAATTGAATCGTTATCAAAGGAAGTTAAATTATCAGTATCATATGATCAGTATTATGATACATTAGTTGATAACCTATTTAAAGAAGACTTAAGCATTTATGAAAGTGAATTTAATGGATTAATTAACGCTATTAAAGCAGTAGAGTTTAAAAATATAAAGGGAAGTAATGCTCTACTAGTTAATAGTATTACTAAAGAACTATTAAGAACGAATACTGATAATAAAAAAGTAATAGATGTAGTCTTAGAATCAAATATCATTTATAACCTTTTTGATAATATATTAAACACAAAAACAAATGAAAACCTAAACAAGGAATTAACAGCATTAATTGCAGCTTCAATACCGACTATTGGAATAGATGAAACAGATAATATATTCATATATTCTGATAATGTATATGAAAATAATAAGATAAAGAAAAGTGAAATTATAAATCTAATTAAGAGTGTAAGTGAATTAAATTTAACTGGTAAAGTAACTCTTGATTCATTCTTAAATACAGTTGATTCACAAAAGGATGATAATGAAACTGATAGTTTTGATAGAATGTATGGCTCATTAATTCTACAAAGTGTCATTAGCAATATCACAAAGAGTGAAAAGACAATTAATTACTTAGTTAAGATGGTTAATGAAAGTCAAACAAATATCAGTTTAACATTTGATGAATTAAAATTACCAACAGATGTATATGAAAACGGATTGTTAAAAGAAAGTGAAGTTAAAAAATTATTAAGATCAATTAAAATATTAAATATTAAGAAAATTGATTCAAGTAGTTTTGTACCTAAAAAATTTACTGATTTAATTGGTCAGAATCCTAAAGATAATCTAGATGATCTTGATCGTTTGTTAGATTCAGTTATTATCCATTCATATATTGATAGATTAATAACTTCTAATTCAATGGGAAGTTTATATGCAAAACTTGTTAATGATATGTTTAATAAGAATTATGATACTATTGAGGCTAAACCACATAATACTGAGTTTGGTGAAGATGGAAGATTTAAAAAGTCTGAGATTAGAAGCTTATTAAACTCTGTTAAAATGTTAGAGATTAATGATTTATCAAATGCAAATGAAATTAAATTAGATAAAATATTAGGATTTACTGATGATGAATTGGATGAGTTTTTAGCATCAAATTATTTGAATATGTTATTATCAAGATTCTTAACTTCAAATACAGTAAGAAATATGATTGCAGTAAGTGGTAAGTTTGATAAAGAAGATTTTGATTTACATGAAGTTGTAAGAAATGATAATGGAGATATGGACAAACTTGAAATTAAAGGGATATTAAAATCATTAAAAGCTTTAGGAATAACTGATTTTAAAAATATTACTATTTCAAATGAAGTTTTAAAAAATCTAGAAAATAATAATTTAAATACAGTCCTAGAATCAAACTATTTCTATCAAGTTATTGACTTAACATTAAAAGCACAAATTACAGATATTCCAGATTCTGCACTTGAAGTAAATGGAAAATATGAAGGATACATCAAGAAAGATGAAATAACTAAATTAATTGATGTTCTTGTGATATTGAAGATTAATGAAATAGCAAATGGAACTATTAATGTTGATAACGTTGCTGTTGCTGATTTGAAAAAACTATTTGAATTAGATTCAAGAATTGTTGATAGAATAACATCCAAAGCAATAATAACAGCATTAGGTAATGATGTTCCAAATGATGTAGTAACTGATGGTGATATTGAAAGAGGAGAAATTGGAAAACTAATTGAAGCACTTGAAGTATTAGAATTAGAAACACTAGGAACAGAATCAATCAAAGTTGATAATGTTAGCACTATTAAATTAAGAGGATTATATAATCTAAATTCAAGAATAATTGATAGAATAACATCTAAAGCAATAATAACAGCATTAGGTAATGATGTTCCAAATGATGTAGTAACTGATGGAGATATTGAAAGAGCAGAAATTGGGAAACTAATTGAAGCACTTGAAGTATTAGAATTAGAAACACTAGGAACAGAATCAATTAAAGTGGATAATGTAAACACGTCTAAATTAAGAGGATTACATAACTTAGATTCAAGAATAATCGATAGAATAATATCTAAGGCAATAATAACAGCTTTAGGAGAAGATATACCTGATGAAGTTAGAACTGGCGATGATATCGAACGATTAGAAGTTGAGAAACTAGTAAATGCACTTGAAGTATTAGAATTAGAAACATTAGGAACAGAATCTATTAAAGTAGACAATGTTAATGCTGATAAACTTCAAGGATTGTATGAAATAGAATCTAAGATTATAGATAGAATAATGTCAAAAGCAATCATTACTGCACTAGGAACAGATGTACCAAATGAAGTGAAAAATGGCGATGATATTGAAAGAATAGAAATGGGAAGATTAATAGCATCGTTAAAATTACTTAGTGGAGATATCAATATTAATTCACTTAATACACTTGATATGAATGGAATAACTTTTGATGAAATGACTCATATAATTGAGGTTGACTCATTAATTGTTAGAAGACTTATTTCTAAATCATTAATTAGTAGTTCATTATCAACGGATAATTCAATTGAAAATGAAATATTTATTGAAAAGAAACAATTAATAAATTTAATTCAATCATCAAAATCTATTGAAGATGTAACAACGATTACTGAATTGATTGATAAATTGAATGGCGGATTAAATCAAAATGAGTTAGTGACAATATATATTCAAGAGCAACAAAAGACAGAAGAAGATAAATCTAGAATACTATATGATACATTAAGAGAAAAAGTAGGATTATAATATAATAAACAAAAAGAGTCGATGATTCCGTAGTGGAACTGTCGACTTTTTTGTTATATAAGTATAAAAAAAGATCAATTGACCTTTTTAATCATTTTATTTTACCATATCTTCGATCTCGTTTATTAAATTCAATTATAGCTTTTGAAAGTTCTTTTGGTGTAAATGCTGGCCAATGCTTCTTAGTGAAATAAAGTTCAGCATATGCGGCTTGCCATAATAAAAAATTTGATAATCTTTGTTCACCACTTGTTCGTATTAATAGATCAACAGGCGTTGAAATCATTAAGTTCTTTTCTAATTCCTCAATAGTTGAATCTTTCATTTTAGAAATTGCAGTAATAAGTTCATCATAAGCACCATAATCAAAAGCAATATTAAGTAATAAACCAGTGTTATTAATTGTTAATGATTCTAATTTAATCATTAATGAAAGAAGTGGCTTTGGTACTCGATCTTTTCTACCAATAAAAATAATTTTTATATTAGATTTAACAATAGAATCAATTTTAGGAGTAACAATTTCAATCGGTTTAGTCATTAGAAAATTAACTTCATCAACAGGTCTATTCCAATTTTCAGTACTAAATGCATATAAAGTTAAAACTTTAATTCCAATATTGTTTGCATAATTAGCAATTTTTTGAACATTCATACCACCAAAATAGTGGCCAGTTGAACGTGGTAACAATCTTTTTTTAGCCCATCTGCCATTACCATCCATGATGATTGCAACATGATTAGGGACATTAAGTGTTTTTTTCATAGGTTCCTCCTATAAGAATTTTTGATATTCTTTATTTAATTCGTCTTGATGTTTTTCTAAGACTTCAATGATTTTTGGATCAAAGTGACTACCCTTTTCTTTTAAAAGAATATTGAATGATTCCTCATGTGTGAACGAGTCTTTGTATTTACGCTTTGATCTTAATGCATCATAAACATCAGCAATAGCAACTATTCTTGCTTCTAAAGGTATTTCATCATATGAAAGTCCTTTTGGGTAACCATTACCATTATACCATTCGTGATGATAATAAATAATATTTTCGGCTGTTTGTGACTTTAATTCTGGAAAAATTGATGTTACTGCAGTAAAGAATTCATAACCAAGGGTTGTATGTAATTTCATAGTTTTTCTTTGGTGTTCATCAAATTCACCAGTAAAATGAAGATTTTCATTAACGATGGTTAATTTACCAATATCATGAAAAGTTGAAAAGAAGACTGTATCTTTTATAAGTTGTTTTGTTAGTAGTTCAATATAGACTTTTTCTTCTATAAGTTTTCGAATAATAAAATTTACTAAGTCTGGTACCCGATATAGTTGTGAAAGCATGTCCGAATCTTTAGCGACAAGCAATCTTTTTAAGAAGTTAAATATAGATGCATGGTGTAGAGGTGAAAGAAGAATTCTAATTTTTGTTAATGCATCTAAAAAGTTTTCTAAAGTTATATTTCCATCATAGGTTATATCAGAACAAATAAAAGAAAATTCGTCATTTGAGAAAGTTATAATATAAGAATTTTCATGTCCTTTTATTTGTCGTATTTTATGAAATATTTCTGAAAAATCAGAAGTAAGTATTAATGCTTTGTAACAATCATTTTCTAAAACATTAATAACCGTATCAGGTGATACAAATACATATTCAAAATCATCATTGATTTTGTCTTCAAACATTCTAAAGGAATCAGCTATAATTATTTTACTCATAAATTAATCCTTTCAATATAAGTTTATACTTATTCAAGTATAACATGGAAAATAAAAAAAGTAATCGAAAATTTTACTAAAATAAAAAAAGAGGTTTAGACCTCTCAATAATTAAATGAAACTTGGTTTTTTCCCTTCTGTTTGCCATAATACATTGCTTTATCAGCAAGTTCAATTGATGTGTTTAAAGGAAGTTTTTTATCATACATTGATACTCCAATTGTAACTTTAGGACGATATCTAATATTACGTTCTTCAGAAGCATTAATGACAATTCTTAATTGTTCAGCTTTTCTAAATGCTGTTTCAAGATTAGGAGTTTTTAGAAAAATGATAATCTCTTCCCCACCGAAGCGTATTACAAAATCATCATTTGTTGTATTTGCAAGAATCGTTGTTGAAACAATTTCTAATACTTTATCACCAACTAAATGTCCGTAGTTATCATTGATTGTTTTGAAGTCATCAATATCTAAGAATAAAACAGCATAATTTGAATCTTGTTTGCTAATGAGCTCGTGAACGCGATAAGACAAGAAGTTACGATTTAATAGACCGGTTAATGGATCAATCATTGAAAGGTTTTCTTTAATAATATTTTCTTTATCAATCATTTCTCTTTCAATTTTTGTTGAGAAAAGTTCAACTGCACCTAATAGAATATTATCTTCAATATAAGGAATAGTTTTAACATAAACAGGTATTCTATGACCATCTTTATGATGTAAAAAAACGTTATCTTGTACAACAATGTTTTCGTTGATTGTTTTTAATAAGGGACAACCATTTATACAAAGATTTTTACCAGTAGAATCAATATGATTAAGGATATTATCAAAACAGTGTTTTCCAACAATTTCATTAGAACTAAAACCAGTAATTTTTTCAGCTATAGGATTAAAGTATACAATTTTCCTCGTTTTATCTACTATATATATCGCTTCATCGAATGATGAAAATATCTTCGAAATTGTTATTAAACTATTCATATGTAAACCCCTCTTGTAAGTCGTGTAATAATTATAGCATATGAAAAAAAATATAGTAGTAAAACGATAAAAAAAAGCGAAAATTTTCGCTTTTAGTTAGAAATTATCGTTTTGCAACTCTTACTTTTTTAAGTTTAGCAAATCTTGGAAGACCATCTTCAAGTTCAGCTTTGCAGTCTCCTTGGATTAATGGAAGTGCATAATCAACGAAATCTTGAGTTAATCCTTCATTGTTTGGTAAAATCCATTCAAGAGGAACTTTTCTTTCGTGGTTTGCAGCTAATGATAATGGTAATAATACATATTCCATTACATATGGTTTAGAAGAAATACGTTTGAAACCAACCATTTTTCCACTTTCACCATTAATTGCAGCTTCAACAGCTAATTTACCAGCATTGAATGCTTCTTCAACGTCAACTTTTGATGCTAAGTGAGCTGCAGATCTTTGCATTAAACTAAATTCGATAGCACGAACTTTAACGTTTAATTTTCCGCCAATTTCTTCAGCTAATACTTGTGCAGTACCACCAAGTTGAGCATGTCCAAATGAGTCAGTGTGTAAGTCTTTAAATAATTCAGGAATATATTTTCCATCTTTAGTTTGTACACCTTCACTAATTGCAACAATTGCTTTACCTTTTGCATTAACAACTTCTTCAACACGTTTGTTAAAGAATTCTAAGTCAAATGGTTGTTCTGGTAAGAAGATTAAGTCTGGTCCTTGACCTTTTGCTTGTGCTAAAGCAGCAGCAGCAGTTAACCAACCAGCATTTCTACCCATAACTTCAACGATTGTTACTTGTTTTGTATCATAAACTGTAGCATCGTGGAATAACTCCATGAAAGTTGTTGCAATATATTTTGCAGCACTTGCAAATCCTGGAGAGTGGTCAGTACCATTTAAATCGTTATCGATTGTTTTAGGTACTCCCATGATACGGCAATCATAACCTGAATTTTTGAAAAATTCATTTATTTTGTTTGCAGTATCCATTGAATCATTTCCTCCATTATAGAAGAAGTAACGAATATTATACTTTTTAAATACTTCTAATAAACGTTTGTAATCTGTATCATCTTTTGCTGGGTCAGCTAATTTATAACGAACACTACCAATTGATGAAGAAGGAGTATTTTTTAATCTTTCTAATTCTGCACGATCTTCTTTACGCATATCGTAGAATTCTTCATTTAAAATACCTTTAACACCATGAACAGCACCGAAAACATCAGTTACATATTCACTATCAAGTGCAGCTAAAAACACACCTGCAGCACTAGCGTTAATAACACTTGTTGGTCCACCTGATTGTCCAAGTAAAACAGCGCCTTTTAATTTTTCCATTTTATCACCATTTCCTTAATATTTATTTCTTTGATATAATTTTAACATAAAAGATATTGTTTATCTATTCATAAAAAAATGTAAGGGTTTTCTTTTTTAAAGAAAGTGAAATTATAAATAATATTGTGATATAATGAAGGAAAATAAATTGAATAAAGTGGTGATAATATGAAGATTGCGATTTTAACATCTGGGGGAGACGCACCAGGAATGAACGTTGCCATTCGTGCTGCGGTACGTTATGGTATCAAAAAAGGACATGAAATCTATGGTGTATATAGTGGATATGTTGGTTTAATCAAAGGTGACTTTGTTAAACTAGACCATAAACGAATGTCAGGTATTATATCTATGGGTGGAACATTTTTAAAAACTGCAAGATTAGAAGAATTTAAAGATGCTAAGTTTCAAGAAAAGGCTGTAGAAAATTTAAAGAAGAAAGGAATTGAAGGCTTAATAGTTATTGGTGGAGACGGTTCATATCGTGGAGCACTAGCACTTCATAATTTGGGTGTTAAAGTTGTGACAATTCCAGGAACAATTGATAATGATATTTATGGTACTGACTATACTCTTGGATTCCATACTGCACTTGATACAATTGTATCTGCGATGGATAAGTTAAGAGATACATCTGTTTCACACCAACGTTGTTCAATTATTGAAGTAATGGGAAGAAACTGTGGTGATTTAGCATTGTATGCTGCAATATCTGGTGGTGCTGAAATTCTTGTTACTCCAGAACATAAACTATCAAAAGAAGATATTATCGCTAGTCTAACTCAATATAAGAAAGAAGATAGAACACATGCGATTGTTGTTGTTACCGAACATCAAATGGATGTCTTTGAATTTGCTAAAGAGATTACTGAAAAATCTAAATTTACTTCAGTAGCAACGATTTTAGGATATGTTCAAAGAGGTGGCTCTCCATCCGCTCAAGATCGTATATTAGGTACTCGTATGGGAGCATATGCAATTGACTTGTTTGATCAAAAGATTAGTGGAGTTGCAATAGGGATTGAAAATGATCGATTAGTTTATTTACCAATTGGTGTTGTAATAAATAATAAACGCCCAGTTAATCCACTTTACAAACTAGTTACAGAGGTTTCATAAAAAACGTTTTCAATTTGTTGAAATATAGTATATTCGTTATAGAAATGTTATAATATAAATAACAAAAACTTAGAAGGAGAAATATTAAAATGGAAAAAACTAAATTAGTAGGTACAATGGGACCAGCTTCTGAACCAAAAGATATCTTAAGAGAAATCTTCAAAGCAGGTTTAAATGTTGCTAGAATGAATTTTTCACACGGTGATTATGAAGAACACGGTGCGAGAATTAAAACAGTTCGTGAATTAAACGAAGAATTAGGAACTAACGTTGCACTTATGTTAGATACAAAAGGACCAGAAATGAGAACTAATGAGTTCCAAGATGGTGCTGTAATTATTGAAAAAGGCGATGAAGTAAAAGTTGTTTTCGAACAAGTTTTAGGAACTAAAGAAAAATTCTCAATCAACTATCCAGGTTTATATGATGATGTTGAAGTAGGAACTGTTCTTTTAATTGATGATGGTTATTTACAAACAGATGTAATTGCAAAAAATGCAAAAGACCGTTCAATTACAATTAAAGCAAGAAATACACATAGAATTAAAAATCGTCGTGGAGTTAACGTTCCAAACACTAAGATTAATATGCCATTCTTATCTGAAAAAGATCGTAATGATATAATCTTTGGTGCACAAGTTGGTGTTGATTTTATCGCTGCATCATTTGTTCAAACAGCAGAAGATGTTTTATCAATTAAAGCATTATTAAAAGAACATAAAGCAGAACAAATTCAAGTTATTGCAAAAATTGAAAACCAAGAAGGTGTAGATAATTTAGATGAAATTATCGAAGCTGCAGATGGAATTATGTATGCACGTGGAGACTTAGGTGTTGAAATATTACCAGAAGACTTACCACACTTACAAAAAGAAGTTGTTGAAAAAACTCGCCAAGCAGGTAAATTAATTATCGTTGCAACCCAAATGGTTGAATCAATGCAAAATAACCCGGTTCCAACAAGAGCTGAAGTTTCAGACGTTGCAAACGCTGCATTTGATAGTGCTGACTCAGTAATGTTAAGTGGTGAAATGGCTGCTGGTAAATATCCTTTAGAAGCAGTTAAAATGATGAAGAGAATTGTTAAAGCAAATGAAAAATATGTTGATTATGACAATTTTGTATTCCCATTATATGTAAGTGCTGATGATATTGAAAATGTAGCATTTATGGCAACAATTTCAGCTTCAACACACGATGTTAGAGCAATCGTAGTTGATAATGCTGAATTAGCAGGTGCAGTTTCTAAATATCGTCCACAAGCATTTGTAATTCCAACAGTTACTCATGATGAAGCAAGAAAATTAAATCTTCGCTTTGGTGTTTATCCAGTAGTTGGTAAAAAAGATGCTGATGTTAAGAAGAAACTTCAAGCTTTAGACGTTGTTAAAGGTGACAAATACTTAGTTGTTACTAACGACAAGGTTGAAATTAAAGTATTTTAATTGAAGAGGTGTCTTAATTGACACCTTTTTTTTAATATTTTTAATGTAAAAAAACTGTATAGATAAATTAAAAAACTTGATAGGAGGATTTATGACAACTGAGTCAATTATTATGTTCCTTGGTGGTATTGCCTTATTTATTTTTGGAATAACACTGATGAGCGATTATTTAAAAAAAGCTTCAGGAAATAGATTTAAAACAATTATTGATAAAGCTGTTAATACACCACTTAAAGGAATACTTGTTGGAACATTAATAACTGCAATAACTAATTCTTCAACAGGGGTTGTTGTTTTAGTAATTGGAATGGTTAGAGCAGGTTTAATGACTTCAGCACAAAGTGTGGGAATTATTATGGGGGCAAATATTGGAACAACGTTTTCTGCTTTTATAATTAGTTTACCAATCGGTAAGTATGCATATGCGATTCTATTTGTTGGTGTTATTTGTTTATTTTTAAAGAATAAAAAAAGCGTTAATATCGGTGGGATATTAACAGGGATTGGGATGTTGTTCTTAGGACTTAATGTGATGGGTGATGGAATGGAAAAACTTATTTCTCTTCATCCAGCAGCGACTGACAGTCTATTTCAAACATTCTCTAAAACTAGTTTTGGAGGAACAATGTCAGGATTTTTATTTGGGACAGTCTTCACAGCAATAATTCAATCATCTTCAGCAGCAACAGCAATAATTCAAAAATTATACTCATTAAATGATCCAGCAAATGGAATAGTAACTTTATCTCTAAGAGGCGTATTACCAATTATTTTAGGTGCTAATTTAGGAACAACTTTAACAGGAATGATTGCAGCAGTTGGTGGAAATGATGAGAGTAAACGAACAGCATGGATTCACGTTGTTTTTAATCTCTTAGGTGTTGTAGTATTTATGATTGGAATTCATCCATATTATTTAGTAACACAAATGATTGAGAATAAATTCTTATCACCATATTCAATGGCTACAATTGCGTATGCACATTTAATTCAAAATATTGTATCAACGGTGCTACTAATGTTCTTTATAAAACAAATTGTTCAATTAACAGAATGGATTGTACCACCGAAAAATGATAAGAAAATTGAATTAGTGTTTGATGAAAAACTTATCGAACAATCACCGGGGGTTGCCCTTGATTTTATTCAAAAAGCAATTTTCCAATTATCAACTTTAGTTTATGAATATTTTGAAAGTACTAGAAACTATTCATTTACAAAAAACAATAAGCACTTAGAAGAAGCTGATACATATGAAATGATTATTGATGAATTAGATGCTAAGATTCATAACTATTTAATCAAGATTATTAGACAAGGTGATATGTCACATGAATCTGAAGATTTATCTAAATACTTAGATATAACAAAAGATTTAGAACGTATTGGAGACCATTTAACTAATATTACTGAATTCTTTAGTATTAGATACGATAGTAATCATGAACTTTCAATTGAAGGTAAAAAAGATATGTTAAATCTATATAATTTAGTTGATAAAATGTTTATCAGTGTCAAAACATCAATTGAAAGTGGATATACTTATCTACCCAAAGATGTTTTAGAAATTGAAAAAGAAGTTGATATTTTAGAAGAAAACGCTCGTTTAAACTATCTTCAAAGACTTAAAGTTGGTGAATTTGATTTTGCTCAAACATCAAATTTCACAGATATCTTATCTGATATTGAAAGAATTGGCGATCATTTAAATAATATTGCATCATCAATTATCGATCCGATGCAAGAAGATGTTAAATATACAGGATTAAAGAAGAGAGAGGTATAAAAAATGTTAGAAAAATTAATTCAAAAATATGCAGAACTAACTGTTAAAATAGGTGTAAATGTTCAAAAGGATCAAATCGTTGTAATTAGATCTACAACAGAAACAAAAGAATTTGCACGTGCATTAACAAAAGAAGCATATCTTGTTGGTGCTAAAAAGGTTTATGTTCAATGGAGTGATGATTATGTTGGTAAATATACATTTGAACATGCAACACTTGAAACATTAAAGGAAGTTGAACAATGGTCAATTGATCAAACTAGATACTTTGTTGATGAAAATGCTTGTTTTATTTCAATTACATCACCAATTCCAGGATTAAATGCTGGATTAGATGGTTCTAAAATTCAAGCATCAATGGCAGCACGTCAAAAAGCAATTCCTTTTTATCAAGCACACATGATGGCTAATAAAACACAATGGGTTGTAGTTGGAGCACCTAACCAAATTTGGGCGGAAAAAGTTTTCCCTGAACTAAAAGGTGAAAAAGCAGTTGAAGCATTATGGACTGCAATCCTAAATTCAGCTAGAGTGTATGAAAATAATAATCCGATTGCTGACTGGGAAAAACATAATAAAATGTTAAGAGATCACAATAAAATATTAAATGATTTAAACTTTAAACATTTACACTTTACGAATGAATTAGGTACAGATTTAATTGTTGAATTAGTTCCAAATCATATTTGGGCAGGTGGTGCAGAAACATCAGGTAAAGGTGTTATCTTTAATCCTAATATACCAACTGAAGAAAGTTTCACAATGCCAAACAAAAAGGGAACAAGAGGTAAAGTGTTTGCTACTAAACCATTAAACTACCAAGGCAAGTTAATTGAAGACTTCTGGTTAGAATTCAAAGATGGAAAAGTTGTTGCTTTTGAAGCTAAAAAAGAAAATGATGCTTTAAAACAATTAGTGAATGCCGATGAAGGAAGTTCATATATTGGAGAGATTGCTTTAATCAGTTTTGATTCACCAATTTCGAATACAAATATTTTATTCTATAATACTTTATATGATGAAAATGCATCATGTCATATGGCACTTGGTAGAGCATATGCAATGAATGTTAAGGGTGGAACTACAATGACACAAGAAGAATTAGATAAAGCTGGTGCTAATAATTCAATTGTTCACTGTGACTTTATGTTTGGATCAAAAGATTTAAAAATCGTTGGTTTAACACAAGACAATAAAGAAGTTCTAGTATTTGAAAATGGTAATTTTGTGATTTAATATTAATGGAGCTTTAGAAATTTCTAAAGCTTTTTCTTTTTTTATAATATCAAAAGCATATAATTTGATTTTTTAATCTATTGTAACTATAATTGTTACATAAGGAGTTGGTATCTTGCAAGTAAATCAAAATTTTGGAGTTGCTATCCATCTATTATCGTGTTTATCAGAACCGACTGGAGAATATAAGACATCAGCATATTTAGCTGAAAGTGTTAATACTAATCCGGTAGTTGTAAGAAGAATTTTAAAAGTTCTTGAAAATAATGGATTAGTTGAAACTAAAAAAGGAAAATTTGGCTCTAGGTTAAGTAAAGACCCACAACAAATAACGTTTTATGATGTTTATAAGACTTTTTTTGATGGGAATATCTTACAACCAAGTCATCATCCTAATAAAGCTTGTCCAGTAGGCAACAAAATAACAGGACTAATATCAAACGTTCTTAGTGATGCAACAACAAAGTTTGAAAATACTTTAAAAGAATACACAATTGCCAATATGAAAAAAGAAATCGAAAAGGGAGAATAAAGAAATGAAAATAGGAATTATCACTACTACAGTAAGAGAAGGAAGACAATCATTAAATGTTGCTAATTGGGTGAAAAAATTAGCTGATGAAAGAAAAGATGGAGTAAACTACGAAATAGTTGATTTAAAAGATTTTAATTTACCAATCTTTGGAGCTGCAGCTACTGCAGAACAAGGTAAGGCTATCGAAGCATGGGGAAATAAGATTAATGAACTTGATGGATTTATCTTTGTAACTGCTGAATATAATCATTCATTTAGTGGAGTATTAAAAAATGCATTAGATTTCTTAAAACCACAATTTGCTAATAAAGCTGCTGCATTAATCGGTTATGGTGGTGTTGGAGCTGCAAGAGCAATTGAACAATTAAGATTAGTATTAGCTGAATTAAGTGTTGCAACTACTCAAAGAAATGTTAACTTATTATTAGCAGCTGATTTCATTAACTTTAGTGAATTCAATCCACAAAGTTATCAATTACCAAGTGTTACTGAATTATTAGATCAAGTAACTGCATGGTCAAAAGCTTTAAAAACAATTAGATAATTAAAATAAAAAATCCTTAGGCTGATAAACCTAGGGATTTCTTTATTTTATATGCATTGTCCAATTCTCTAGTGAATCTATTTTCATAACAACACTTGAACTATTACCATTTATAATACAGATATTCATGTTGTTATCTACATAATAAATTTTCTTATTAATAGTTTCAAAATATCCTTGTTTAACATACTCTTCATTAGCTAAATATTTATAGTGTTTTTCAGTTGTTTTAGTTACGTTACCATTTTCTGTTTCATAGATTTTTTGTTTGAAAATAATTCTTCCGCTAGAATCAACTACTAAGGATACATAATTATCATCAAATGCAGATTTAATGATTCCTCCATAATCAAAGAATTCAATACTAATATATAGGTAATTATTTTTGTGTGCAATATCACCAGTTATTAAAACATCAATATTTGGATAATCTTTATGAATAAGTTTAAAACTAAAACTATTATTAACAAAATAGATTGAATCCAAAATAATAAAATTACCATATAAATCATGTTTTTGAATATCTATAACTTCACCAGTTTTTTTATCTATGAATACTGCAAAATCACTCATGTTATAATTATAAGTTCTAAGAACTCTAAATAAGTTGTTAGTGATTTTTTTTGTTTTATCAGTTGAAAAAATTACGAAGTAGTAGTCTTCAAAGTCGTTTAAATATATAGGTGAAAAAGAAAAATTCTTATTTTCTTTTTCAAATACTAAATACTTTACTGGTATTTTTGAATTGCTATGAATAAGTTTAGAGTCTTTAAGCTCAATTGATAATCTATCTTCCTCAATTAAATCGATATTTGTAACTTGATCATAAGAAGGTCTTGATGAAATGGTAACTATTACAAAGTTCAAAGCAATAATAAGTATAAGAGATATTGATAGCATAAGTTTTGTTTTTAACTTTTTAGGTATAAGTATTATCATAAAGATTATAATAACTAAGATTATGTATTTAAGTATAAAGTTATTAAATATGTACATTTTTAATTATCTCCTTCATATTTTATAATGTCACCAGGTGTTACATTTAATACTTCACAAATCTTTTCTAATGTTTGGAATCTAATTGCTTTTGCTTTGCCACTTCGTAATATTGATAAATTTGCTTCAGTAATATCAATGATTTCAGCAAGATCTTTTGATGTCATATTCTTTTCTTTTAGTATCTTATCTAAATCAATTTTTATCATATTGTTAATTTGTTTTCTCTATCAATTTCAATTGCTTTTTTTAATATGAAATCGATAATTAAAAGTATGACTCCAATAGTAATGTATATAAAAATAGTTAAGTTGGTTTGTATAGAGAATGTATCAGTATATCTACTCATGAAAAGAACAATATTTAATAATAAACCAGTTACTATCTCGGTAATTGCAAGATATAAGAAATTCGTACCAATTTTTCTTATTTCTACTGCATTTTGATCATCAAAAATAATCTCATTCTTTAGATTTTTTAGTAATTTTTTTGATGAACTAAATATTATAATAAAATAGATTGTTGAAATTACTGCATTTGCAATATAAATAAAAACAAAGTAATCAGTATTGCTAATAGAGTAGATTGTATATGCTGAATAAATAAAAATTAGAAGTGATAGAATAATGATTATATATTTCTCTAAAAAAGAAATAGTTTTTTTAAAGTTACTATGTTTAATTATATACAGCAATTTGAATGTTAACACTGAAATTAATAATAGTGCAATAATGAATAAGATTAAGATGATAAGCATTAGATGTTCTCCTTTATATTAAAAAATGATAGTGTTTTTGAATAATATGTTTTAGTGTATTTATTGGAAAAAATGTTAAAACCTAATTTTGGAATACTAGGAATCTTTTTTTCTTCACGAATATGAATGTCAATTACATAATTTGTGATATCAGTTATATCAATTGTGAAATGGAAGAATCCGGTTTGTTTTGCTCTTTTTAAATTTTTTAAATTGATATTTGGAACAACGAGATCGTTACTATGATTATTGTAAGCAAAAGTCTTATCATCATATTCTAAAAAGGTTTGTTTTTGGTAAAAACTTGCATTCATACTGTTTTTGTAAAAGTGTAAGTCAATTGATTCATTCATTCTAACATCTTTTTCATAGACTACGAAAATAGTTAAGAATGTATTTTTTTTAAAAATAAAACCAGATACTTTTGATTTCATTTGATCAAAGTTATACTTATAAGTATTACTGTAATGACTATAAGGTTCAATCTCAAAACCATCTTGAAATTTACCTAGATATGTTAAGTTACTTTCAATTATAGTTTCTTTAAGAGCGTAGGGAATAGAATCTGTAATCCCAATCTCTTTAATTGCGGTATCATAATTGGTATTTACTTTAATTTCTTCAAATAAATTTTTATCTAGTGGTTTATTATTTGTTAAAAAAGTTAAGATTATTGCAAGTATCCAAATAGTAATTATAATATATTTTTTCATTTTACCCTCCTGAATTATTGTTTAACGATAATAGTTTACCATAAAATTATCGAAAAACAATAATAATAGTAAAAAGAAATTAAAAAAGTGCCGAAGCACTTTTAGTCATTGTCTTTAATAAATGTAATGTATAAGTTAAGAGTATCAGTAACAACTTGTTTATTAACGTTTGATGTTACATCATTAGGAGTATGATACAGCGGACTTCTATTACTATTAGTCCATGGCATTCCAATTAAGGTTGTAGCACTAATACCTGCTTTACCAAATTCTGCTGCATCAGTTCCACCAGTAAGTAATGCTTGTTTTTGAGTTTTAATTTTTAAGTTTAACTTATCAGCTGTTTTCAATAAACTAGAGATTAATTTATCATCAAGTTTAACAGTATCATTTAAGTCACTTGTTAAGAAGAATAACTCTTTTTCATCATATAAACAATCAGCATTAAGTACATATGTTTTAGTTTCAGTTAACATTTTCTTGTTTTTCTTAACAAAAGCACGAGCACCTCTTAGACCTTCCTCTTCAGCGTCAAAGCTTGCAAAGATTATTCTAGTGTTCTTAAGTCCATTGCCATTCTTTTTTTCATTAAAGAAATATTCACCAATCTTAAAAGCTACGTTAGTAGCAATCAAATTATCACCGGCACCTGGTGTTGCATGTTTTTTAGAAACAAAGAACCACATTTGCAGTACTAATAATAATCCGGCACTTAAAACAATATTAAGTATAAAGTTAAAAGTCTCAATCTTTAAAAAATAAGCAACCAATGTTGTAACAAACATTAGTATAACAAGACCAATTGATCCAGTAGTTCTTAGATTATAAAGATTTGGTTGATGAATAAAGAAGTTAAAAACTGGAGCACTATCATGATGACCACTAATGATAACTTGTTGTTTTACTTCACCTTTAGGTTCAATAATTCCATGAACATTGTGAGCTTTTCTTTTTGGAAAAAGAAAATCAATCATTGGTAAATAAAATATAAATTGAACGATTAATATAATGACACTAAGTAGTGATAGAATTGCTGCATATAAGTAAAGGTTAAACCAAATAAGGACTACCCCAGCGGTAAAATTAATAACTAAGATGTTAATCCAACCGAAGAAGGCACCTTTATTAATATTGAATTCTTCAATGTGTGATTTATCACTAAATTTTTTAGCTTTATCATGTAAAAATAAAGCAGCTTTTTCATCACTTTTTGTTCCTGCTAACCTTGGACCAAACTCATTTATGATCTCATCAGTTTCTTTAAATACTTCGTTTGTTAATTTTTCTAAATTCATTTTTCTCTTGTATACTCTATTTATGATTATAGTAGTTAAACGAGTATACATTCCTTTCTTATATTTTTATACTATAATCTATATATGGTACTGTGGATTTGGTTCATTTTTTTGTAGCTTTGACTACCATAAGGAGACTCTTACCACAGTCCTATTTTTTAACTAGCAATAAGTTATTTAGCGCATGACGCTCGATCACAAGATTATAGAAAATAGGATCTCGTGTGCAAACAACAGTGCCAAACAAATTAAAGAGGTGATTCATATGTATCTAGTCGGTATAGACATCGCTAAATACAGTCACCAGTGTTTTATGGCTACAACACATGGTGAAATTATCAATGAATTTTCATTTGATAATAATTCTAATGGGTTTAAGTTACTACTTAAACATTTAAGTGCTCTATATCAATCTTTAGAAATAAAAATAGGTCTTGAAGCTACGGGACACTACGGCAATACTTTAAAACAATCATTAAGTACAAACGGTTATACCTTCTTAGAGTTTAACCCTTATCTTGCCAAACATTTTTTTAAATCCACCACGATAAGAAAAACTAAAACTGACAAGGTTGATGCACGATTATTATCAAGTATGTTAGCGTCTGTAGACTACAAGACCTTACATACTAAATATTATCATATTAATGAATTAAAATCACTTACTAGAGCTAGAAATAGTTTAATTGAATCTAGATCAAATGCTTTAGTACAAATAACTAATGCTCTAGATATTATCTTTCCAGAGTTTAAATCTCATTTTAACAATAGATTAGGCCTTACTGCTCTTTATATTCTAAAGAAGTATAAAACTCCTGAAAGAATTAGTAAATTAACTAAAACACATTTTGAAACAATTTCAAATAAATCAATGGGTAAATTTACCTATCCAAAGTTTTTAAAACTTAAGGAATTAGCTAGTGATACCATTGGTATAAAATCTAATTCTATCGTTACAGTTATGTTAGTTCATATTGATTTATTCTATTCCATTAATAGTAATATTGAAATGCTAGAAACTGAAATTAAATCTATAATGAATTTAACAAATTGTAAAATGATTACTATTCCAGGCATATCCTTGATGTCTGCTGCTACTATACTTGGTGAAGTTACGGATTTTAATAACTTTTCTAATTCTTCCAAACTAATAGCATTTTCTGGTTTTGATATAGCTATACATCAATCTGGAGAATCCATGTCTTATGGTAGATTAGTTAAGCGTGGTTCTTCTTTACTTCGAAAGACTATTTGGAATTTAGTCATCGGAAGTATTAGATTAATACCTGAAATTACTGAATACTATCATAAGAAACGTGCTGAAGGAAAACATCGTAATATTATCTTTTCAGCAATATCTCGTAAACTAATTCGTATCATATATCATTTAGAATCTAATAATATTAATTACGATAAAAATAAGATTAGATAAACATTATGTAGCCAATTGTTTATTTAATAAATCATTTTTTATTAACCTAATACTTTCAATTAGGTTTTTTAGTCTTTATATATTTATTCACTTGACTTATTAATAGTTATCTCCTTAAATTTTTTAGAAATTTGTTACATTTAAAGTAACATTAGTATTTTTGCTTATTAATTGTGAAATAGGGCAACGCTCATCAGTCTCTTTTAAATATTGCTTCATTTCATTAAGAGGCATACCTTTTATTTCAATATAACCATTGACTTCAAAATAATATCTTTTTAATGCTTCATTATGTTTTAAAAAGACATCAACTCTAACTTCAATTTCATTTTCAATCGATTTACTTCTAAGAACTGTTTTTAAAGTCGAACTAAGACATGTAGCCCATGCTAGTGCCAAAAGTTCTTCAGGATTAGTTCCATTACGATCTTTTTTAGTTACATGATCAAGTTTCACTTCAATTCCATCAATGATATGAGCAGTACCTTTCGCTCCATCGGAATTCACTGCAGTTGTCTTAAAAATATAGTCATTCATCATTTTTCAACTCCTTAATAACAATTATACAAGAAAAATACGATTTGATGTTAAAAAAGAAGTTTGATATTAAAGATAAATGCTATAATAGAGGCATAATTATAAAGTGAGGTATTTTATGCAAGATTTAAAACTTAATTATAAGCGAACGATTTACATAGGATTAGCATTTTTTTTAATAACAATGTTTTGGCAAACATATGATGGGATAATTGCCAAAGTTTTAATTGACAAGTTTGGAATGAGTCAAGCAACTTCTGGAGTTGTTATGGCAATTGACAATATTTTAGCAATCTTTATGCTTCCATTATTCGGACTATTATCTGATAAAACGAGAAGTAAATTAGGTAAAAGAACACCTTTTATTCTTATTGGAACATTGATTGCAGCGGTTGCTTTTGTTTCACTATCATTTGTTGATCATAAACAAACGTTAGTTGTGCAAGAAGCAGGAATAGTTGAAGAGTATAATCGAATGTATGATGAGATTAACCGAAAAGATGGAATGACTAAAGCAGAATGGAATTTAGTATTCTATGATGAAGATTTTAAATATCCGGAATTAACTAAAAAGTATGAAGTTATTGCTAGTAAATATGCTGATAGTGATATCATTAATAAGTTTGATCAAAGAGATATAAGTGATATTTATTACAATTCACTAAGTAATAGAGCATGGGAAGAAACACGAAAAGATTCAAAGAATTTAGTAATGTTTATTGTTTTACTATTCATTGTTTTAGTTGCAATGTCGCTCTTTAGATCACCTGCGGTTGCTTTAATGCCTGATGTGACATTAAAACCATTAAGAAGTAAAGCAAATGCGATTATTAATTTATTAGGTTCGGCTGGTGCGGTTGTTTCTATAGGGATACTTACGGTCTTTGGCTTATCTAAAAAATCATATGTTGAATACACTCCAGCATTTATAGCAACAAGTATTGTTATGTTAGTAGCTTTATTAATCTTTATGTTAAAAGTTAAAGAAAATAAATTTAGAGATGAGTATCAAGAGTTAAGTGTTAAATATGGTTTAGAAGAAAAAGAAGATGAAGAACATACTGAAAAGAAAGTATTAACAAAAGCAGAAAAAACTTCAATGTTACTAATATTAATGTCAGTATTCTTTTGGTACATGGGATATAATGCGGTTATTTCCAAATTATCAGACTATGCCCCAAAACAATTGAACATGGATTTTGCATTACCTTTATTAGTAGCTCAAGGTGCAGCGATAGTTTCATTTATACCAATTGGAATACTATCAAGTAAATTTGGACGAAAGAAAATGATTTTATTTGGTGTTGCATTACTAGCAATTTGTTTTGGATCTGCTTCATTCCTAACTGCTCATACAGGTGGCATACTATATATCATATTAGCATTAACTGGTGTTGCATGGGCAACAATTAATGTTAACTCCTTCCCAATGGCAGTAGAACTTGCAACTGGTAAGGATGTTGGTAGATTTACTGGATATTACTATGCATTCTCAATGGCTGCACAAATTATAACTCCGATTATTTCGGGATTACTAATGGATAAAATGCAAAGATCAGTATTATTCCCATATGCAGCATTCTTTGTTGTATTATCATTTATAACAATGATTTTTGTGAAACATGGAGATGTTAAGATTGCTAAAAAGGGCTTGTTAGAGAGTTTTGATGTCGAAGACTAATCGTTTTAATAGACTAAAAAAATGACTAGTGCTATAATTGTTCTTGAAGTAAAATAACAAGGAGAATCAAACATGAAAACATTAGTTGTGTACGCACACCCATGGGATGGAAGTTTTAATCACTTTGTGTTAGACAAAGTCTCAGAATTATTAGAAAATCAAGGAAAGACTGTCGATGTAATCGACCTAAACAAAGATGGATTTGATCCAGTAATGCATCCAGCAGATTTAAAAGTATTCGCTAGAGGTGAGTATCATGATGAACTTGCTAAGAGTTATGTAGAAAAATTAAAAGCTGCTGATGAATTAGTATTTGTATTTCCAATTTGGTGGTATGGTGAACCTGCAATCTTAAAAGGATTTTATGATAAAGTCTTATTAAAAGGTCAAGTTTATCACGAAGTTGATCATCAAATGAAAGGTTTATTAAATACTAAGAAAGCAACAATTATTACAACTGCAAATATTGATAAAACAATATTCTCTTATTTAGGTGATCCAATTAAGAATGTTCTTGCAGGTGGAATATTAAAAACTATTGGTGTTGAAAACTGTGATTGGATTCACTGCCCAACAGTTCACGTAGAAGAAGCAAGAAATAAGTTCTTATCTGAAATTGAACAAAATTTTGCATAATAGATAGTAAGAAGTATTGAAATTTAGGTTTCAATACTTTTTTTATTTGTAAAACTAAAATTTAAATTATAAAAAAAGATCATCCTTGAAATTGAATGATCTTAATTATTTTATTCACTTAGTTTTTTATTTTCAATTTGATGTTGTAAAACCCATTCATCATTTTGGAAATCAACAATATATTTTTCATTAGGTACTAATTCATTGCTTAGTATTTTCTTAGCTAAGAATGTTTCAATTTCTTTTTGAATATAACGCTTTAATGGTCTTGCTCCATATTGTTCATTATAGCCATTATTCATAATATTTTTCTTAACTTCCTTAGTAAAATGAACAAGAATATGATTACTAAATAATCTTTCTTGTAATTCTTTAAGTAATTTTTCAGTAATTCTTTCTTGTACTTTAAAGTCTAATGGATTAAACATAATAATATCATCAATTCTATTTAAGAATTCTGGTTTGAAAGTTGCTTGTACTAATGACATAACTTTCTTTTCGGCATCAATATCTTTTTCTAATAAGAACGAACTACCTAAATTTGATGTTAAAATAATTACAGTATTTTTAAAGTCAACAACACGACCTTGGCTATCAGTTAATCTACCATCATCTAAGACTTGTAATAAAACGTTGAAAACTTCAGGATGTGCTTTTTCAATTTCATCAAATAAAACGATTGAATATGGTTTTCTACGAACTGCTTCAGTTAATTGACCACCTTCATTATATCCGATATATCCTGGAGGAGCACCGATTAATTTAGCAACACTATGAGATTCCATATATTCACTCATATCGATTCTAACGATTTTATTTTCGTCATCAAATAATAAATCAGCTAATGCTTTAGCAGTTTCGGTTTTACCAACACCAGTTGGTCCTAGAATTAAGAACGAACCGATTGCACTATTTGCTGCTTTAATACCTGCTCTTTGTCGAAGAATTGCCTCACTTACAAGTTTAATTGCATGATCTTGACCAATAACACGAGATTTTAGTTTTTCTTCTAATCCTAAAAGTTTTTCACGATCTCCGCTCATTAATTTTTGAACAGGAATGTTAGTCCATTTATAAACTACTTCAGCAATTGATTCTTCAGTTACAGTTTCGGTTATTAATTCATTATTTTCAATCTTTTTACTTAATTCAATAATTTTCTTTTCAGTTTCTGGAATTAAGCCATATTGAAGTTCAGCAGCTTTTTTATAATCACTATTTCCAAAAGCAATCTGTAAATCATTTTTATATTTTTCGAGTTGGCTTTTAACCTTTTTAACTTCTTCAACAGATTTTTTTTCTGTTTCCCATTGTTCTCTAAGAGTCTTTTCTTCTAAACGTAAGCCTTCAATTTCATTTTTAACATCACTTAAGCGTGTTTTTGATAATTCATCTTTTTCTTTTTCTAATGCTGATCTTTCGATTTCTAATTGAAGTAATTTTCTTTGTAAATCATCTAATTCAACAGGCATTGAATCAATTTCAATACGAATAGAAGCACAAGCTTCATCAACTAAATCGATTGCTTTATCAGGTAAGAAACGTTCTGTTATATAACGATTAGATAATGTAGCAGCAGCTATTAAAGCTTTATCACTTATATTAACCCCATGATGTGCTTCAAAGCGGTCTTTTAATCCACGTAAAATACTAATAGTATCTTCAACAGTTGGTTCGTTAACCATTACTTGTTGGAAACGACGTTCTAAGGCTTTATCTTTTTCAATGTATTCACGATATTCATTTAGAGTGGTAGCACCAACACAATGTAATTCACCACGTGCTAAGAGTGGTTTTAACATGTTAGAAGCATCCATTGCGCCATCTGCTCTACCAGCACCAACAATATTATGAATTTCATCAATGAAAAGAATAATATTTCCATCGGATTCTTTAATCTTTTTTAGAACAGCTTGAAGTCTTTCCTCAAATTCACCACGATATTTAGCCCCAGCAAGAAGTGATGCTAAATCTAATTCATAAACAATTTTGTCTCTAAGTCCAAGTGGAACATCTTTATCAATAATTCTTCTTGCAAGACCTTCAACAATTGCTGTTTTTCCTACACCAGGTTCACCAATTAATACTGGGTTGTTTTTAGTTTTTCTTGATAATATTTTAATAATACGTCGAATTTCATCATCGCGTCCAATAACTGGATCAATTTTTCCAGATTTTACCTGCTCGTTTAAATTACGTCCAAATTTATCTAAGACATTTGGATCGTTTGTATAATCAGGTTGTTGTGTAAAGTTCATATATATCCCTCCTTACATACGAATATTATATAACTTCTTTTTGGCACTGTCAAGTAAAGAGTGCTAAAAAGTGGAAATTATATTATTTGCTATAAGCAAATTGATTGTCTTATTTGAACTTATTATTTACAATAATAACAAATGAAAAGAAGGATGATGATTTATGAATAACGAATATCGCGTATTATTGTATTATAAGTACGCTAATATAGAAAATCCAGAAGAATTTAGAGATGAACACTTAAAATATTGTAAGGAACTTGGAGTTTTAGGAAGAATTTTAGTTTCAAAAGAAGGTATTAATGGTACTTTATCAGGAACTGTTGAACAAACAAATCAGTACATGGAAGATTTTAAAAAAGATCCAAGATTTAGTGATACAATGTTTAAGATTGATGAAGCAAGTGAACACGCTTTTGAAAAGATTTTTGTTAGAGCAAAAAAAGAATTAGTTAATTTAAGTTTAGAAGACGATGTTAATCCTCTAGAAATAACTGGTAATTATTTGAAGCCTAAAGAATTTTTAGACGCAATGGTTGATCCTAATACTGTTGTTATAGATGCTAGAAATGATTATGAATATGACTTAGGGCATTTTAGGGGAGCAGTTAGACCTGATATAAAGAATTTTAGAGAGTTACCAGATTGGATAAGAGAAAATAAAGAAATTTTAGAAGATAAAAAGATTCTTACATATTGTACTGGTGGTGTAAGATGTGAAAAATTTTCTGGATGGTTAAAAAAAGAAGGATATGAAGATGTTAATCAATTACATGGTGGAATAGCAACATACGGAAAAGATGAAGATACTAAAGGAATGTTGTGGGATGGTATGATGTATGTATTTGATAATAGAATTAGTGTTCCAATTAATCAACACGAACATGTTGTTGTTGGAAAAGACTATTTTGATGGAACCCCACAAGAAAGATACATTAATTGTGCAAACCCTGAATGTAATAAACAAATTCTTACTAGTAAAGAAAACGAAGATAAGTATTTAGGAGCATGTAGTCATGAATGTCGCATTCATCCTAGAAATAGATATGTTATTAGAGAAAAACTATCAAATGAAGAGGTTGAAAGACGATTAAGACTTATAAATAATACTAAAATGTCATAAAACTTTTAAAATACCTTGTTTTTTCTTTAGAATATAGTAAAATATAAGAAAAATGAAAGGGATAAGAATAAATGAAAAAGAAAAGAATTTGCCTAGAACATTAGCTGTTTTAGGTTTTGTAGTGAGTCTATTAGGTATTGTTTTATCAGCAGCAACTAATCCACAAGGAACAACAACACTTCCTGGATTAGATTTACAATTATCAGCAACAGGATTAATAGGAGTTTTAATTGCTGTAGCATTCTTGTTTGCTAAAAATAATGTAGTTGAAAAAATTGGTTATGGGATATTAGCAATTAACGCAACAGTAGGAATTGCAAATATTTCAGCTAGAGGTATTGAATTAACTTCAATAGCAACTGTACTAGATTTAGTAGTTATGATATTATTCTTAGTAAGTTCAGTATATTACTTTGTAGTAGCTTGCTTAGATTATTTTGGATATTCTAAATTCGGAGTAAATGGAAAAGAAAATACTAAACTTGGAACATTAAAAGGATGGAATAAACTTGTTGAAAACAATACTTTAACTAATGAAGAATATGATGTAGTTAAAAAAGTTGTTTTAAAGAGTGATTTATCATCAAAAGCTTTTAGCGAACTTGAAGATATGAGAAAACTTTTAGAAGCAAGATTAGCATCAGCAGATGATTTAAAAGCATTTGTAGCATCAATTAGTAAATAACATGAGAAACTGCATTAATTGCAGTTTTTTTATTTCTTAAGTAGTTAATATATATAAACTCATATAAGTGTTTGCCATTGACAAAGGGCTAGTAAAACGCTATAATAATAAGGCGTGAATAAATGGCCCCGTAGCCAAGTGGTAAGGCATGGCTCTGCAAAAGCTTGATCATCGGTTCAAATCCGTTCGGGGCCTCCAAATAAATCTTTGATTAGTATGAAAGGTGTGTTTATATGGATATATTTGATTTTTCGTATGAATTTCCGTCCACAATTGAAGAACTAGATAAGTTTAATGGAAAAGAGTTTGAAATTTTTCTTTTGGAATTCTTTAAAAAGTTAGGTTTTTCAACTAGAATGACAGATGACACCAATGATAAAGGTATTGATTTAATTGTAAAAATGAATAGTGACAGTGCTCAAAAAATAGTTGGAATTCAAGCTAAAAGGTGGAAAAGTAAAGTTGGAGCAGATGAAATTAGAAGTATGTTAGATGGGCGAGCACATTATAATTTAGATGAAGTTTGGATAGTAACAACAAGTGATTTAACATCTGCAGCTAAAACTACTGCAATGAATAATAATATTGAAATTATTAATAGAGATAGAGTTGAAAAATTTTTAGAAGAACTTAAGAAAAGAGAGAATGTTAAATTTCGTCAAAAGAATGTAACCAAGAGTACCGATGTTATTTTAAATACAGCAACTGGAAATAAAAGTGATGTAAAAGATGATAAACTTTTCGAAGATTTAAAAGAACTAAGAACAACTCTTGCAAAGCAACATAAACTTTTTCCTGTTTATCTTGTTTATAACAATGCAACGATTGAAGAAATTGTGTTGAAAAAACCTTTAACATTAGAAGAACTTAAAGATATTACGGGCATAACAGAAAATAAAATATCTCTATTTGGTAAAAATATTTTAGAATTAATCACTAGATACAGTGAAGATAGCAAAATTGAGATTAAAAAAGAATTAATTTTAGAAAGACAAAAAATTAGTAAGTACAATAATTTAAAGAATGAATATGCTGCTTATAATGACGTTGTTCTAGAAGATCTAGTTAAAAAACTTCCTACTACATTAGAAGAACTTAAACAAATTAAAGGCTTTAAACTTGATAATGTTGATTTGTTCGGAGAATATTTAATAAAAGTAATTAAAAGAATAAAAAATATCATTTAAAATCGGCTATTTAAAATAACTTGGGATATGACCCATAAAAATATTAAAGAAGGATTTCTAGAATTATAGAAATCCTTCTTTTTTTTGACGCTAAAAACAATTATTTTTTTGATATAGTTAATTCAACATCTTTGTTGATTGAATACAGAACTCTAGATCTAAATCTATTAAGATTAGTATAAATATTACGAAGAGAATATATATCATTTAATTCTTTATTTGAAGATAGTAAATGAACTAAAAGTGTTTTTGAATAAAAAATAAGAAGTAGCTATTTTCTTTATAAAATAAAATACTAGAAATTGAAGCTAAAAAAGGAGTCGAGGAGCGTACTAGAAAAATAGGTTCAGAGTCTTATCGAATTGGATATATATCGGTTTTTTTTTTCTGGGGTGTGTAGATAATAGTTGATATTTATCTGTTTTCCAGAATTTCTGTAATACCTTTGTCTTTCATAAAATCATCAAAAGTAACTTCTTTTATTGATTTTAGAACTCTTTTAAATATACTTTTAATCATTTTATTTTTAGTTTTAATTCTTTGATTCATATTTTTAATATTATGATACGCTAAATAGTTTTGCCTATAAACGAAAAAATTCAAATAGTGTTGTAAGTTTTTAAGTTTATATCCAGAATGTTTATAGAGAAATCTTTTTAATATACTATGATAATTGTCTACCATTATGGTTGAATATTCTCCAGTTTCATCTTTTCTTCCATTGATATTTTCCACTTCAAATTGATTCATGAATTGATATGTTTTAGTGTTCCCGTCATGAATAAATTTTTCAACTTGTCCAATATTGTCAGTGAAATTATCAATGAATTGCTGAGGGAGAGGCATTGCTCTGGATACTACTTTAGCTACAGATACACCATATATATTTACCATTGTGACTACACATAACTGGTTAAATGAGAGACCTCTAATACCTTTACCATCTGGTCTAACATGTTTATAGGGTTTTTCTCTAATACTAATGAATGTTTCATCAATTACGATCACTCCACTTATCTTCAAGTTTTCTTGATAGTTCTTTAATGAATGAAATATAATATATCTATAATATAAAACTGTTTTAATATTAATATCAAGATTTCTTGCAATAACTTCCAGCGTAACATCATCAATCATAAAAGCTATTAACTTTTTGATTTTATAATCACTTAACTTAAGATGTTTCATTGGAGTCTTATCAATTATGAAAGTTTTTAAACAACTCTTACATTTATATCTTTGTTTATTATTTTTGTCTTTTCCATTTTTTATTAAACTGTTAAAAGAACCACATAGATCACAGTTTTGGTTCTGCATTGACGTCCCTTTCTACTATAAAAGCGAGTGTTTTATCCTAAAGGAACGTCGCCAAACAATCCAGGAATAAAACACTCGCTTTTATAGTTCCTTTATTAAGATTGTTTGGCATTATTATTATAACATTGTTTTTATTTTTTTATAATGGACTTAAAGCTTTTGTTATCGTTATTTAAGCATAGTCATCAACTATTATCTCCACATCCCAGTTTTTTTTTGCTATATAATTGCATTTTTTAGTTATAGACTTAATAAAGCAAAATGAAAGCATGCTACCGCAGTACATGTTAATTATTGCCACACTACAGTTATTTCCAAGCATATATAAATTTATCAAAATCAAAGAAAAAATAGAAGTTTTATTCATTATATTTGCATCTATTACAAGTATACTTTCTGCTATTCAATATATCCGCGAAATAATATAACGGAAAAACTATCATTTAAAAACAGAATTAGAGTAGCAAGAGCTGAAAAAGAAATCTACAAGATGAATTAGAGAAAAGTTTGGTGTGTCCCGTCAAACAATTAGTGCGATTGAAACATGACAATTTAATCCAAAAGCCAAATTAGCACTTTTAATATGTTATGCTCTTGATAAGAATTTTGAGGAGTTATTTTATTTCGAAAGTTCTAATGAAAATAGATTCGTATAATATTTGTTGATATAAAAGTAATTTAAGTGGAAAATTACTAATATAATATTTGAAGATGATTGCAAGAATAATCATGTGATTAAGTGAAAAAACAAGTGAGGGGAATTCAAGATGGCGAAAAAACAAGTTGATGTGCAAGGAATTAAAGTTTCATACATAAAAATAAAAGATAATGATTACATATCATTAACCGATATTGCTAGAGTTAGGGAAAGCGAGTTTCCAAGCACAATCATTCAAAATTGGATGAGAAATAAAAATACGGTAGAGTATTTAGGTGTTTGGGAAAAACTATACAATCCCAATTTTAATTCCATCGAATTCGATAGAATTGACAAAGAATCAGGCAGAAACTCATTCATGTTAACGCCAAAAAGATGGATAAGTGCTGTTAACTCCATTGGAATCATCACTAAACAAGGTAGATATGCCGATACACTTGCTCATAGAGATATTGCTTTTAAGTTTGCTGGATGGCTTTCAGTTGAGTTTGAACTTTATATTATCAAAGAATTTCAACGCTTAAAACAGGATGAAAGTAAACTAATTGAGTGGAATGCTAAAAGAGAACTGGCAAAAGTTAATTATTTAATACATACAGATGCAATTAAAGAAAACTTGATTGTGTCTGATTTGAAAAAAGAACAAATCAATTATGTCTATGCCAATGAATCAGATATGCTAAACGTGGCGTTATTTGGATTAACTGCATCAATTTGGGCAAAGAATAATCCAGATAAAAAGGGTAATATGCGTGATTATGCAACCATCGATCAGTTACTAGTCCTTTCTAACTTAGAAAGCTACAATGCAATTTTGATTGAACAAGGATTAAAGCAAAGCCAAAGAATTGTTCAATTAAATCAAGTTGCAAAAAAACAGATTGAAGTATTGTCAAATAAACCTAACGGTCTTAACAAAACAATGAAAACATCTGGTTAAAAAGTAATTAGGTAAGAAGTACTTACTTTTTTTGTTTTTTTGGGGATAGGTTTGCTCAAACGGATTTGAACTTACCTCAGTGAATTTGAAAAAGAACTGAACAATGTCAACTCAACTGTATTTGACACAATTATTTAACCAATGATATAATGATAACGAGGGTAAAAGAATGAGACAAAAATATGACAGTGTGTTTGCAGATTCAAAATATAATTATTTCTTAACGAGCAACAAGGTGGAAGTAAGAGATAACGATAATAAGAAACAGCATGTGTTTAAAATTAAAAATGTGTCATCGGTTATTTCAGATGTCGAATATAATTTTATAGCTTTGACAACAACAGAGACAAAAATATACTTATACGATTTTACTTTTAAGTTATTAGAAATATTTAGCTTAGATCAAGAAGTTTTTTCAGTACTGTACGATAAAAAAAGTAGATTAATCATTTCATCATTTACAGATATATCTCATAAAAAAGCAAGTATCTTTACAATCAATCCTATTTTAAAAAAATTAAATATAAAAACAATTCCAGGTTTAGCTGTGTATTCCCCTTATAAAGTCGATGGTGATACAATTATAATGATTAAGACTATTATTGCAGATGAAATGAAAAAGGCATTGCTCATTCACTTGGATAAAACTAGTTTAGAAATAGTGGAAGTATTAGAAACAGCATTTGATGGTGGATTATTTACACTGATTAATCATGGACCATATGTGTATGATTATACTGGCATATATAATTTTGAAGATAATCAATTCATTTATTTTAAGGATTTGAATATTAAATCTAACCATCTAAGAATTATAAAAGAGATAAACAATAAGTATATTTTTATTTTCTATGAAGAAGTGTTAATCTATGACAAAAGTTTTAAACTGATCAGTAAATATAAAAGCAAGACTACTACTAATGCAGTATTTGGTTTATTAGAAGATGATGATACAATCCTTGATGTTTTAGTTGAAAATGGTACTGAAATCATTGTAATGAATAATAGAGTTGAATTTAATGATGTATCAAATTCAATATTAGGTATTTATTGAGACATGTAATAGATCTAGTCCGGTTAATTCTGGATTTTTAGATCTTTTTTTTATATCATAATATATTTGTTCAAACTCGTCTAGAGATAGATTTCCTAAAGCTTTTGGATGTCTATAATAATTATAAAATTTAATGTATTTGTCAAAGAATTCTTTGAGTACATTTAAATCTAGATAACCCCTTCAATAGATTTCCTCTTTTAGGATTACATTTGTTAATATATAACTAGGTCAATAACTAAATATGAGGTTAATGTACCAAATACGTATGAAAATAACATAATAGGACTAGAAATATAGCGAGTTAATAATGCATTATATGAAACGGGTATTATATATAAAAATAAAAAAAAATCAAAACAAACCAACGTTTCAATACAAGAATTCTGTGATATACTTTTTTTGAAGCGGTTATTAAAAAGAATATCACTTTCCCCATACATAGATAGTTTTGTTTTAAAGAAATTGATTCAATAAGTTCATATGATTTAATTTGAGATAACAATTCGTCAGATAAATATGAGATAGATAATAATATAGGGCGACTTTAATAGATGCTTGATAAGTAATGCATAAAGTATCTTTAAATTTTGATTCAAATGTGATAGAATTTTAATAGAGTACTTTTATCTTTTATTGAGTTTGGTCACTTGCAATTATACGAGAATAACTATTCTTTTTATATATTAAAATCAGTGATTATAATAAAAAAGGTGTAGGTCAAAACTAACTAGTCCTAGTTACTTTTGGCACTACCAGAATAATAATACGGGGAAAATAGGTGAGCAAAAGATTAGAATATTTAAGGATGCAATAATCAGTGTTTATGCATTCTTAAATGAGAAAATGATGTAATTATATGGGTAATAGACATACAAATAGTGAAAGATTAAGTAAACAAAGGATGGACGTCTTTATGAAGAAAAAACTAAATGAAATGACATTAGAAGAACTATGGGAATTGTTCCCAATATCTTTAGTTCCTCATAAAACATGCTGGAGTGAATGGTTTTATGAAGAAAAAGAACTTCTTGAAGATTTACTAACTAATGTAAAAACTTTGAAAATTGAACACATAGGTAGCACCACCATTTCTACAATATACGCCAAAAATATTGTAGATATACTTATTGAAGTTGAAAATGAAGATTATATTAAAACAAGTAATCTTTTATCTAATAATGGTTATATTATTATGTATCAAAAAGAAAATAGAGCAGCACTAAATAAAGGATATACTGAAGATGGGTTTGCTGAAAAAGTATTTCATGTTCATGTAAGAAAAAAGGGAGATATAGACGAACTCTATTTTAGAGATTATCTTATCGAATATAAAGAAGTAGCAAAAGATTATGAGAAATTAAAACTAGAGTTATGGAAACGATATGAGCATGATCGTGATGGTTATACTGATGCTAAAACAGAGTTTATTACTAGCATAACAGAAAAAGCAAAATCACTGTATCACGGCAGATACTGAAACTATTTAATAATTGCCATTTATGAACTCTTAAATAGGAAAAACATATACTTGTATGGGTAATAGATTGGTAAATATTGGAAAAATGAGTAATTAGAATTTTTTCTTAATAGAGTGATTTAAAGTAAGCAAAATGCAATGTAAATGTTCTATAAGGATGGTAATAATATGTCTTATGAATTTTCAATAAATAAACTATCTGAAATGATTAGAAGTATACGATGTAAGTTAGATAATAATGATGAATCATAAATAGTGTTTAATACGACTTGAAAAGAAAGTAATAAACTTGATGTAAAAAGTAAGAAGTGAGGAAAAATAATTTATGAAAATAATTAAATCAAAGCGATATATTCTAATACTTTTAGCAATATTGTTATTCATATTGATTGGATGCAGTAATCAACATACGTATATAAATGAAGAACTAAAATCAAAAATTACAGAATCAAATATTATCCAATCAACTGTTTTAATTGTTAAAGAACAAAAAGAAACAAGTAATGATTCAGCTACTTCAATAACATACTCATATGGTTTTTCAGGGGGCATTATTAAGAAAGAGGAAAATAAATACTACATTTTGACCGCTTTTCATCCAATTGAACAATTAACTGATGAGAACTTAATTGTTCTTTTATGGAACGAGCCAAGATACAATGATTTACCAAGTGAACAGAAAAAAGGAATATCTCGTTATTATGCCTCAAAATCCAAAGCTAAAATTGAATATACAGATATTAAATATGATTTAGCAATCATAAGTTTTGAAAGTGGCAAAGAACTACCAATACTTGAAATAAGCGATACTGAAGCTATGTTTGGAGATGATATATCCAGTATAAGCAATCCAAAAGATCGGGATAGAAATTATCTTTCTTTTGGTAAAATAACTTCTAAGATTGCTGTTCCATTTGGTGATGATAAGGATAACATACAGTATAATGTTATTGAACATAATTCATATATTAATGAAGGAAGTAGTGGGAGCATTCTTATTAACAATGATCTAAAAGTTGTTGGTATTAATTTAGGTGGAACAACAAGAAGAGATAAGTTTATCAAAGCAAAAGCCATGCCACTAGATAGAATTATTGAATTCATTAATAAATCATCTATTTAATAATTACTTTAAGATTTATTAAAAGCAAAAAACGATATGTTTATATAAGCAATAGATAGAAAAATAATTAAAAAAATGATTAAATAAGGAAATGATGACTAATATGACTGATAAAACTTATGAATTCATTAAATCATACCAAAGCATTTTAGATGTTTTTGGTTATTTTCCAACGTTTCATGATGATAAAATAGTTCGGTGGTCAATCAAAAAAAATGACCTGTTTATAACTATAAGAACAGCTCAAAATGCAATTAATTCGCTATCTAAAGAAGGTTATCATGATGTTATTACACAATTTAAATTTACAAATGTTAGAAAATTAAAGCATAATTTCAATAGAAAAGAACGTTCGATTTTAGGTGTTAAGTTTGATAAGCGTGACTCTAACATTGAAGTATACATAGATGGTATTTATGATGGTGCTACACAATTTGAATTCATTTGTGAATCAGTTGAAGTATTATCTTGCAAAGGTTATACGCATTACCGTGATTTTGAATCTATAAAAGAACTTTATGATAGCGTGAAAATTTTTCTCAAGGATAAAGTGAAATTGAATGAAAACAGTATTGAAATCTTTTATCATAATAGGTTCATTGTCAAAATTACAGGATTGATTTACTTTAAAGTTGTGATTAATGAGATTTTGTATTCTAAAGCTATTGAAACACAAGATATTTGGTATTTTATAAAAGAAATGAACGAAGATATGGTTTATTATATTCAGTATGAAGCCTACAAGTGCTTCATATTTAAAAAGAAAACACGTATTAATGAGTATCTCAAGAATAAAGTTGATATTTCTAAGTTCATAACTGATAATAAAGTAGTTAGCATATTTGATTGTAAATCCGTAATCAAATGAATGTAATAATTACGTTTATTACGTATTAAATAGAAAAAAGATATGCTTGTATGAATATTAGATTGATGAAATTGAATAAATATAAGTGAGATTAAAAGGGGAGTAGAAACAATGTTTCATTATACAATTGGAGAAAAAATTGATGTATTTGAATTTGATAGAAAAGCTTCAAGAGCAGTTATTATAAAGGATAATAAAGTATTGGTTCTTAAAAGTGATAATCACGAAGTTAAACTTCCTGGTGGTGGTGTAGATAATGATGAAACATTTATAGATGCACTAATTCGTGAAGTTAAAGAAGAAACTGGATATGACGTATTAAGTTTTTCTGAATTTGGAGTGGTTGATTTATTTGCTAATAGCAAAACAAACAATGAAAAACAATTTTCAATGAGATCCAAATATTTTTTAGTTGAAGTGAATAAACAACCAAGCAAGACAAATTTTCAGGGATATGAGATTGAAGAAAACTTTCAACCTATTTGGATTGAACTTGAAGAAACTATCGATATTAATGAAAGAGCGCTTAATAATAATCGAAATAATGATATAGCAGAGCGAGAATTGATTGTTTTTAAAGAGATAAAAGAACGAATTTTTAAAGAATTAGAAGTTAAGTCTAAAGTAATTACAATATGTGGTAGTTTAAAATTTAAAAGAGAAATGATGAATGCAGCAATGAAACTGGAACTATTAGGTAACGTTGTCTTAATACCAATCTTTCCATTAGATGATAATTTTGATGAATATACTGAAGAAGAACTCAATATACTTGGTAAAATGCACAAAGAGAAAATAAAAATTTCGGATGCTATTTTAGTGATTAATGTAGGTGGATATATAGGGAAAAGTACAAAAAGTGAAATTGAGTTTGCTACTTCATTAAATAAAGAAATCAGGTATTTAGAAAATAAAGAACAGTAGTTTTATCAATTCAATAACATAGAGTCCAAAGTGGAGGTGAATGCATGATATATCATAAAATTATGAACAAAGCAGAAGATTATATTGAAGACAATCTTCATTCTGTGATTAGATTAAATGATATTGCACAGCATGTTGGACTTTCTGATTTTCATTTTCATAGGCTTTTTAAACAACATTCTAATGAAACAATTCACTCTTTTGTTTCAAGAGTGAAGATTGAAAGATCAAGTATATTCTTAAAAGTAAGAAATGATTTGACAATTACTGAAGTTGCATATTTATATGGATATAGCGATTCTAGTTCGTATATAAGAGCATTTAAGAAATATTTCGGTGTAAGTCCTTCCCAATTTAGAAATAGCAAGATTTGACAAGAAAACGCAAATACTATTAACTATAATTGAGTTAGAAAGTTGAGGTATTTAAAATGGAAAAACCACAGATTACAATTAAAGATGTTAAAGAAATGCGGATCATTTATATTAGATTTAAAGGTACTTATTTAGAATTCAGAAAGAACAGTCGTAAACTGTTTGAAAAGCTATTTGACTATGCTAAAAAGAATAACTTAATTATTCCTGAAGTTACAAAAGTTTTAACCATATATAATGATAATCCATTTATAACAGATTCGAGAAATCTACGAACAAGTGTTGCTATGACAATTACTGTTGGTGCTGTTTTAGAAGCATCTGATGAGATTACTGATACAATTATTTCAGGGAAATTTGGAGTAGGAAGTTTTGAACTTAAATTAAATGAATATGGTGATGCATGGCATCATATGTATCATGAGTGGCTATTTAAAAGTAAAGAAAAAGCGAGAGATTCAGTTCCTTTTGAATTATATGTTACAGAACCGCCTAAGAGTCTAAAAGGAAAGAGTTATACAGACATTTATATTCCTATTGAGTAGAGATTATTAATCAGTTCAATAACGTAAGTGTATGAAATAATACGTTTGAATGAGCATTAGATATGTAAAAACGAGTAAATATTGGAAATTAAAAATGATTGTTATCTTGATAAAATATACACTATATGTTAGAATTTATATGGGAATGATGTTCTCCCTTGGATTAACCAAAACCGCACGAAAATTGCTGATGACGTCTACGCTTATTTTGCGTAGTATGTCTTTTTTTTATGAAAATGATAATACTTCGCTATAAAAAAATGGAGGTATTATATGATTCAAAGTCTTGGACTTATCTTTTTATGTGGCTTACTATTAGGATCTTTATTTAAGAAACTAAAACTCCCTAGTTTAATTGGTATGCTTATTAGTGGTATTGTTATTGGACCATATGTTTTAAATTTACTTGATGATAGTATTTTACTAATTGGACCTGATTTAAGAGAATTAGCTTTAATTATTATTTTAACAAGAGCAGGATTATCTCTTGATATTGAAGATTTAAAAGTAATTGGAAGACCAGCAGTTTTAATGAGTTTTGTTCCAGCATTGTTTGAAATAGCTGCAACTATTATTTTTGCACCATTACTTTTAAATATCACATATATGGAAGCAGCACTCCTTGGTGCTGTGATTGCATCAGCATCACCAGCTGTTATTGTTCCTAGAATGATTAAGCTTATGGATGAGGGATATGGTACAAATAGACGTATTCCTCAAATGATTTTAGCAGGTGATTCGGTTGATGATGTGTTTAATATTGTTATTTTTACAATGTTATTAAGTTTTCATACAACTGGAACAACAAATGCATTACAGTTAGCAAGTGTACCAATTTCAATTATACTGGGTGTGATAGTTGGTATTGTATCGGGGTTTATATTATCTATAGTATTTAATAAAATACATATGCATGATTCATATAAAGTGATTATGGTGTTAGGTATTGCTTTTTTAATGGTTTCGTTAGAAAAAGTACTAGAAGGTCTTGTTCCAATCAGTGGTTTACTTGCTGTTATGGTTCAAGGTATTGTCATTTTTAAGAAACAAAAGGTTGTAGCTGATAGACTTTCAGCAAAGTTTAATAAACTGTGGACAGGCGCTGAAATCATTCTATTTGTTATGGTAGGAGCAACAGTAAATATTGGTTTTGCAACTAATTACTTATGGCAATCAATCTTATTACTGATCATTATTATTTCAATTAGAGCAATTGGTATTTTAGCAACACTTATTGAAACTAATCTAAACGGGAAAGAACGATTCTTTTGTACATTAACAGGTATTCCAAAAGCAACCGTTCAAGCAGCAATAGGAGGAATACCACTTGCTATGGGACTACAAAGTGGTAATGTCATTTTATCAGTTGCTGTCATTGCTATTTTAGTTACAGCACCACTTGGAGCATTATTGATTGACTCTACGTACAAAAAAACATTAAAATCTGATAAGTATATTGAAAAAATTTAAGAGTTTAGAATGTAATTAATTAACTAGAAAGAGTGAAAATATTATCTAGTATATTCGCTATTTATTTCTAAGATTTTAAATTCATTCTTATAATAATCAATTATATTTTCGCTTTTCATTTTACTTAATTCTCTCGATAATGCACTACGATCAACATCTAAGTATTCTGCCATCTCTTCCCTATTAAATGGAAGTAGAAGAATTTTTGATCCGGTTGTTTTCGCTAATTGATTTAAAAATGTAAGAATTTTATCACGAACTGAAGGCATTGTAAGACAATCATTTCTGTCATGTAATTCTAGTGCACGTTCAGATACACTATCAAATAGGTTTATTAAAAAACGTTGATGTAGTGATAGATGATCTGGATAATATGAAAATATATTTGATATTGGAATAGAAATAATATTGATATCTTCAAGTGCATAAATTGACATCGGACATTTTCTATTATTACTGATTGCTGTGAGTAATGCAGTATATCCACCTGGATAATACATTGAAACAATCGTTTGTTTACCATAAATATTTAATTTTTTACTTTGTGCTACACCACTTAGAATGATGCCAAGATCACTAACAATTTCATTTTCATTGATTAGGATATCACCTTTCTTATAGTGGATATATGCTGCATTCATAGATTTAATAAGGATATTAATCTCTGTAAGACTCATACCAGAGAATAATTTTGATTTTGTTAAGATTGATAAATTATTAATCATAATAGTGCTCCTTCGTTGCCTAAGCAACATAAAATATATAATTATTATAATATAATATCAAGTAAAAGAATAGTAAGTATTAAATGAGGAGAAATTATGAACCAAACTATTAAACTACAATTAAATCATAAATCAATTAGAAAATTTAAAACAGATGCAATTCCACAAGAAATAATTGATACATTAGTAAGTGTTGCACAACATACAGCAACAAGTAACTATGCACAATCATATTCAATTATTAGTGTTACTGATCCAATTAAGAAAAAAAGATTAGCAGAAATTGGTTGTCAACCATATATAGAAGATGCTGCACATATATTCATTATGATTGCTGATCAAGCTAGAAATGCTGCAATTGTCAAAGAAGAGTTAGAAGATACAATAATTTTTTCTTCATTTGATAAGTTTTTTATTGCAGCAACAGATGCAATTTTAGCAGCTCAAAATATTATCATTGCTGCTGAAAGCCTTGGTATTGGTGGTGTACTTTTAGGAAGCATTTTAAATCAAATTGATCAATTAAATGAACTGTTTGAAATACCTAAATTTGCAGTCCCAGTCTTAGGTATTGCACTTGGTTATCCAGATCAATCACCACAAGCAAAGCCAAGACTACCGAAGCATCTTATTCATTTTGAAAATATATACCCAAAATGGGAGAATATTAGTTTAGAACTTAGTGAATACGATAAAATTGTTACTGATTATTATAGTGCACGATCAACAAATAAAAGAATTGATACTTTTGCAAAAATGATTACTAATTGGAGTTTGAATACCTACCAAGGAAGGATTAAAATGTTAGAGTATATTCAAAGTAAAGATTTGATTAAGTATTAGATTCTATCTGATAATATGTAATGAAGTAAGAATAATTTTAGACCTAATAGTAAATGAAAAATGGCTGTAAGATTTTAACTTCTACAACCATTTTTATTTTAAACTATTTAATTGTTGTATGTTTTGTAATAATCCAGTTATTATCAATAAAATATTTCCATAATGCCATGGCGTGACCTGAACCAAGATCAAATTTTACATTTAACCAAGTCTTAAATTCTGTAGCAGTAATATCAGGTTTTAGTATGTTTTCTTTTATAGCAAGTTCTTTGATTTCATCTAATGTTTTACCTGTTTTTTTATGAATAGCATCTAAATAACTTTGAAACGACATATTAACCACCTCTTTTATTTTAAGTATATAAGAATAAATTAGTATTGTCAAATATTTTTTAAAGTAGAATAAGTATGTTTGAAATTAGTATAGATTTTTTATTTTGTCAAATATAATTGACAAAGTCTAAATGAGATGTTAAAATATGAATGTCAAATATATACGACAAGGGTGATGGAATGATTAATGAAAAATTAAAACAAGCAAGAATTGCAAAATCTTTATCCCAAACAGATCTAGCTAATCTTATTGGTGTATCAAGACAAACAATTAATATGATTGAAAATAATGATTACAACCCAACGCTTGCATTATGTTTGAAAATATGTAAAGCATTAGACAAGACATTAGATGAGTTATTTTGGAGGTAAGTATGTTTAGTGATGAAAGAATTAATAATAAAATAAGCGATATTTTTAAAAATGGAATAATTTATGCAACGTTAGTATCAGTAGTTTTTTTAATTTTAAAGATTATACCAAATCAAATGTTTAAGAATTTAAATTTAGAATACATAATCTCAGAATTAGCAATTATTCTTACAGGAGTTATAATTATTCTTGTTGGATGGTATAAGTTTAAGGATAATTTAAATGATGAACGTATTGATGTAAGTAAGAAGAATTATTATGTTACAGCAGCAAAATTCTTTTTAGGTTTCTCATTATTAGGTTTTGCAATTGCAGTACCCCTACAATTTAATAAAGCTAATTTATATTTACCGCTTAATACTCTTTTGATTAACTTAGAGATATTAGGATTTATTTATTTGAATTATATGTTCAAAAGCAATAAAATATATTTCAACTATTCTTTCATTGAGAATAAAAAAGATTACTATACTAACGTATTTAAAAATATCTTAAAACTGTTAATATTAGTAGTTAGTATTTATCTTGTATCTTTATTTATTGCACTTATAATGTATATAGATACTCAATACTTAGGAAATATCGTACTTGCAATTTTACTTGCAGCAGTATTCTCATTTATATCATTATCGGTTATATATTTATACATTTCCTGGATTGAAAGACTTTCTTATTTATCTCTTTTAAAGGGACATAAATACTTGGTTTCACAATTGGTAACAGGAGCGTTTTTGATTCTTCTAACAATAATTTCCTTTTACTTGGCAGTTAAAATCTTAACAATCGATTCTAACAACACTACAAACCTAGCCGAAAGATTAAATAATTTGATTAATTATAAAAACTATGTATTATGGATTTCAACGGTTTTAAACTGTATGTTTATAACAACAGTATTATTACAGTTTAAAAATCGAGTAAAAGGAATTAATGCATATATAATATTATCTCAAATTGGAGTACTTAAAATTTTATTTACGACACAAATAGCGGTTTTTGATGTTTTTAGAATCCAAGATAACCATAAAATAGTAGAAAATATGATGATAATAAATTATTGGATCAATATTGTTATGAACGTGTTTAATCTAATTGCGACAATACTAATAGTTATATCATTAGTTAATAAGAATAAAGATAGAAAATTATACTCAATAGTTTTTTTACAACTAGTAGTAGTAATATATCAAATATTTATTAATATAGGAAGAAATCCAAAACAAAGTGAAAGTATATTCTTTAATGTTCTTTTATTGATAGGAAGTATTATAAGTGTTATTCTTTTTGCATTAATTAAAACTGAGAAAGATGTTTTAATTAGTGAAGAAGATGAACATGTAATTAATGGATAAGGATAAAATATCCGAAAATAATTAGCTTGATTGTAAAAGTTGTATAAAGATAATTCTGATTATCAAAATATACAACTTTTTTAAAAAAATAAATATTTAATATCAATAGTTAAGGAGAATAAAGTATGAATGAAGAGAATAATAGAGTTTTGAAAACAGAAAGAGTTTTAAAACAAATTGATGATTTTTATAATCCATGGAACGATTACATTGATCGATATATAGTAGAAAAAGATAGAGAAATAATTGAGAATAAAAAATATAATGAGATAAAAAATAAAATATTTTGGAAAGATAATCATAAGTACAAATTTTCTAATCAGTTTCCTGTACCGATAAACGGTAATTTTTATAAAGCTAAATACTTATTGCTATATTCAAATCCTGGTACAGAAGAAAATGAAATTGATTTTCAAATGAAGGAAGAGTTAATTAGATGCTTTAACTTAGATAAAGAAAGAGCTAGACTAGTTATTCCAAATGAACAATGGCGTAGTTGGTATACAAAAGAATTGGATAGGTTTTATCTAAAGAACAAGTATCGGGAGATTGATATCGATGATTTTCTTAATCAATTTTGTTTTATTAATCTTTTTGCATATCCAACATTAAGTAATAGTTTTGATTTTACTGCACTTGAGATTAAACAATTAATGAATCTTGAAACAACGAAATTTGCAAAAAAACTCGTTGAAATTGGTATAAAGTCAGGAAAAGAAGTTTTAGTTATGAGGATAAATCAGGGTGTATGGAAAATATATAAAGAAAGTAAAAGTACTGAATATCTATTTGAAAAACTTGAACTAAAGATAAAATAATTAAAAAGAATTTCTAGATTTATTGTTAAAACTAAGAATATGATTGACATTTAATAAAAAAAATATAAAATTAAATAAAAGAATGTTGTGAAAATATAAATTTAGAAGGGTAGGGGACTTAATGAAGATTAAGAATACAAGAATTGCTATTTGTTTAGTTTTGGCTATTTTAGGAAGTGTTATACTAAATGCATGTAAGAGTAATAAAGTTAATTTCAAATATGGATCAGGTGAAGTAATTGATATTAAAAAAACTGTTTTAGTAATTGTTGATGATTCATCTTTAAATAGTATTGAATTTAAGATTGATGAAAAGTATGATGATAAATATTTTGAAACCAAAAGTTTAATAGTAATTGCTTTTAAGACAGCAACTAATATAAATAATATTTGCAATATCAGTTTAAAAAAACAAGATGGAATTTTAGAAGTTGATGTCAAAGGTAAGATGGGAATTAACGATGTAGTTGATGTTTTATTTAAAGTTTTAGAAGTTAGTAGAGAAGATATTAAAGATGTTAAAAGTCTTAATCTTGTTACAAATTTAAATAAGATATAGAAGGTTTTATAAATGGTAAGTATAATGATATTTACCATTTTTTATTAATGTGTTAGTAGTAAAATATATAAATATAGTTTTTTTGGTATAATATCTACATTACGTAGATAAAAGTCTACGCAAAAATCCTGTTTTATTTCTACACTTCTGCGTAGAATAATATCAAAAGGAGTGATTTCATGGATACACATGATGTTGGTGAATATTTAAAAGCTTTAAGAAAAACAAAAGGATATACACAAGAAGAGGTAGCCGATTTATTATACGTTTCTAACAAAACAATTAGTAAATGGGAACGTGGAGAAGGTCTTCCAGAGATTCAAACTCTTATTGCTGTTGCTGAATTGTACGATGTTACAGTAGATGAAATATTAATTGGAACAAATAATACAAAAAAAGGTAAAGAAAAATTATTACTTCGTAAAGAATACTTGAATAATAAGTATTTGCAAAATTTTAAAATTACTAGTTTAATATCATTAGCATGTTTAATAGTAGGTTTAATACTAACAATCTTTATTTCAAGTGCATCATATAATTCTATGTTAGGAATTGGAATTGGATTGGCATTTGTTATAGTTGGTTTTGTTATTTTAGTGATTGGAAGAATTAAGAATATTAATCAAAATTTAGAACCAAGCAGTAAAAAAAATATTGATGTTATTACGTTTAGAGTTTTAATACTAGGTTTAATAAGCTTTATGTTCATATTACCTTTTTTTGCTGGTAGTGAAAACAGTGTTGTAACATCAGAAAGATATTTCACTATTTTGCTGCAATATTGGATTTTTCCTTTTAGTATAGTTTTATCTTTGATTTTCTTATTTTCGTGGATTAAGGGATATTTAGTAAAAAAAATAAAACTAAATCTTATCTATATAATTATTATTCCAATTCTTGTTTTTATACCGTTTATAACACATTCAATAGTTCCTTCAAAAAAGATTGACGTTATAGAAAAAAGTAATTTAAGTGGTAATGAAGCAACAGAATGGATAGCATTTTCAGAGATAAGAAATGGATTTCAAACAATTGTTTCTGATGATTACTATGAAATGACTATTGATAATATAGAATATAAAATACTAATAAGCAGATATAATAAAATGAATAAAGAAGTAAAAGTTCTTGATTTTATAAGTTATGATAAGCAAAACCAAACAGTTAATCTAAGATATACTGGTTATATTAATTCAAAATACATAACAAATAAAAGATATTTTACTGTATATGGTATTTCATTAGTTTTATATTTTGGATCATATTATTTTATAAGAAAAAAAATAAATAACTAAATTTTATGGAGCATATTAATTACAATATGTTCTTTTTTATATGCAGATAAAAATCGCTATCAAATATGTTATAATTATTACAAATAATAAAAAGAGTGGGGATAATAATGAGATTTAATGAGAAGTTCGATGAAATTAAAAATGATAAAATAATGTTAAAAATCATTGAAAAGAATCAAGGAAATGAAAACACTATTCCCTTTTATTATTATGATATTTATTTGTTGAATACAAATAAACAGATTGGGAAAATAAGTATTAGAATTGGAAATGATTATAGTTCTTACTATAATGGGAATATTGGTTTTGAAATCAATAAAGACGATCAAGGAAATAATTATTCTTATCATGCAAGTAAACTTGTCATTGAAGTTGCCAAATATCATGGAATGGAATATTTAAATTTGTCTTGTGAACATGATAATATAGCATCATCAAAGATAATTGAGAAATTAGGGTCGGTATTTATTGAAGAGACAGTACCACCGAAAGATTATGTTTTCTATTATGAAGGAATAAGTAAACATAAGATTTATAGGCTTTCAATATGATTAGATTAGTTAAATCAAATATATTTCCAACTATTAAATTAAAAGAAAATCAAAATGAATTTGTAACAAAGGAAGAAAAGATTCAAAAACTATTAAATAATAAAAACAGTAAAGCATATCATATTTTAAAAGATGATTGTTTAATTGGTTTTATTTTATTAGTAATGTTTGATACTAAAAAATTTTTTATGCAAGATTTTAGAATAGATGGTAAGTATCAAGGAAATGGGCTAGGAAAGAGGGCCTTAGATTTACTTATAGAGGAATTGAGAAATGAAGATGTAGTTATCTTAACAACAACATATACATATGGAAATAATAATGCGAAAAAATTATATGAGAAGATTGGCTTTATAGAAACAGATATTGTTGATGATAGAGATGTTCAAGAAGTTAATATGATTTATAGGTTCGAAGGAGAGAAAATATGCATAAAATGAATTTAAACAATGAGCCATTTCAAATGATTAAAGATAATACTAAAACAATTGAACTTAGACTTAATGATGAAAAAAGAAGTAAGATTAAAACTGGTGATTATATCTTATTTATAAATACAAAAGATAAAAGTAAAATGATTGTTGAAGTTTTAAAGATTTCTAAATTTGAAAATTTTGAAGAACTATATAAAAAATTACCATTAGATAAGTGTGGATATAAAGAAGAAGAGATAGAATATGCTAAGGCTGCTGATATGAATGATTATTATTCAACCGAACAACAAGCAAAATATGGTGTTTTAGGTATTCATATAAAAAGAGTCGAAATAAAAGAAATGATTAAACTTGAAGATATGAGAAAAGAACATTATGAAGGTAAAGGATATGTTCATTATCAATCATGGAATGAAACATATACTGGAATTATGAATCAAGAGTTTTTAGATAAAAGATCATTAGAAAAATGTATTTTAATTGCTGAAAAATATCCAGTAAATACGATAGTTGCAACACTTAACAACAATGTTCTTGGGTTTGCAGCATTTAATCAATCAAGTGATAATCTAGAATTAACTGGTGAAATATATGCAATCTATATATTAGAAGATTATCAAAATTTTGGTATTGGTAAAATGTTACTAAATGAATGTTTTAAGAGGTTAAAAGAATATAAAAATATCGTATTATATGTATTAGAAGGTAATGAAAAAGCTATTAACTGGTATATTAAACAAGGATTCTACTTTGATGAAAAAGTAAAGATTGAAGAAACATCAGTTAAAGGATATAACTTAGTAGAATTAAGAATGAAATATGATTTAGAAAAAAAGGCATAGAGAATCAAATACGTGCTTTTTTTATATGCTATACTAAGATAAAGATTGGGTGATATGATGCATGCATGGGAAGCAATTCAAAAAATAGTTGATTATATTGAAGATAATATTAGTGATGATATAGCAATTGATGAGCTCTCAGAGCTTGCTGGATTATCAGAGTTTTATTTTCAAAGGTTATTTACAAGATTAGTAAAAAAACCAGTAAAAGAATATATAAAATTAAGAAGACTTGCAATAGCTTCAAATGAATTAAAGAACAAAGAGAACAGAATAATTGATATTGCGTTAAAGTATGGATTTAATAGCCATGAAACATTTACTAGAACATTTAAAAGGAACTATAAAGTCACACCAGAAGAATACCGAAATAGTGATTGTGGATTAAATAATTTTGATAAGCCTAATTTGCTGCTTAATTATGTAATGGTTGATGAAGGTGTACCATTGATAACTGATGGATTAGTACTAGAATACAAAAGAGAAGTACTTGAGAAAGAAATTTTATTTTTAGGTGTTAAAGGATACTATTATTTTGAAAAAGGAAAAATGTTGGGAGAAAGACCTGGCTTATCAGAACCAGATTTAATTTGGAAAAAGTTCCATCAAATTAAGCATAATATAAAAAGAAATGAAGATGCTCTAATAATTGGTGTCTCCTATCATGGAGATGCTTTGGATGATTATTCAACATATTTTGTTGGATTAGAAATTGATAGTAATGATATAGATAATAATTATGATATATTTATACTTCCAAAACGTGAATATGTTATTTGTAAGTTTGAAGCACAAAATGATAAAGAACTTGGGGAAGTAGTTGGTAAAGCAATGAAGTATACAAGATTTTGGTTAAGAGAACATGGGCTTACAGCAGATGGATTCTTTCCTGAAATCTATAATAGTAAAAAAAGTGATGCTTCATATATGGAAATGTGGATTCCGTTTAAAAAACGTGAAAATAAATAAAAGAGGAAAATTATGACAAATTATGAAATAGGCTTAAAAATTTTAGAAGATAAATGCGGCAATAATAAAGATAATGTTTTATCGCTTGCTACAATATCACTTTCTAAAGGTAAAAATGGTAAAGTAATGCCATCTGTAAGAGATGTTGATGCATATTATGAAGATGGTGTCTTCTATGTAGTTACATATGCTTTATCAAACAAAATGCTGGAATCAAAGAAAAATGAAAATGTTGCTTTTTCTGTTAACTTTGAAAATATAAGTGGGCAGGGTGTAGCAGAAAATCTAGGCTGGGTATTAGATCCTAAAAATAGTGAACTTAGAACAAAACTACGAACAGTCTTTGCTGCGTGGTATGATGAAGCAAATAATGAGCAAGATGTTAATTTTTGTTATTTAGCTATTAGAATTACAAAAGCGACTGTTGTTACTGGTCATGGACCAACTACTAAAAAGTATTATCTAGATTTTATTAATAAAAAAGAAATTGATGAAATTAAAGAAATGAAAAAAAGAGAAGCGATTTTTTATAGTTTCAGTGGTATAGATGCTATTGAAACAGGAAGAAAATATATTTCAAAATGGTTGGATGAAAATAAAATAGATTTAGAAAAGGAAGAAGGGCCAATTTATATTATTGGATCTTACGATTTAAATAAGATTAATACTTCTAGTTTAGAATTTTGCTTATATTTTATTATTCCAAAGACAATTAAATTATTAACAAAAACTGAAACTAAAAAAATACTTGGTGATACTTATGCAAGAAGATATACAAAATTTGATTGTTTAGACATTGCATGGAGTAATCTATATAACGATTATACTAATGATAGTGACTATAAGATTGTTGATACAATAATTTATGAACAATATTTGATTGAGAAAAATTATCTTGAATCAAGTTCAAACATCCTGCAACTTTTAAGTGTTGATAAAGAATAATTATGGAATATAAAGTAAATGAAATAGTTAGTTTCGATAAATATATGTGGAGAGTTTTAGAAGTACAAGATGATAAAGTCTTATTATTAACAGAAGAAATAATAACTAAAATGCCTTATCATTATACGTATACTGAAACAACTTGGGAAAACTCAGATATAAGAAAGTATTTAAATACTGATTTTTATAATAGTTTTGATCAAAAATCAAAAGAATTAATACTTTTAAATAAAATTATCAATATACCAAATCAATGGTATAAAACAGATGCAGGAGCTGATACATTTGATTATGTTTTTCTTTTAGATGTTTATGATGTTGTTGCCAAATATTTTGGTGATAGTAGTGATAGACTAATAAGAAAAAGTGAGAAGCAAAGATATTGGTTTAACTTTAGAGATAGTAATAATATAAAAAGACTAGCTAAATACAAAGGGCAAAATTTTTGGTGGTGGCTTAGATCACCTGGAAGAAATAATAAAACTGCAGTTTATATTCATGGAAATCCAATCGGATGTGTTGGTATCAATGGAAATAGTGTATTCTTTAGTAGTTATCCACCAGAGAGAAATGGTGGAGTAAGACCTGCAATATGGATTAAAATAAAATAGTATTCTCGATTTTAGATACAAATTCTTTCTTTCAGATAGTTAGTTGAAATATATTTTATGTATAATTAAAAGTAGGAAGTAGGTGTTTAAGTTGAAGAGAATGAGAAATATAATAAGTGATAATAGAAAAAAATTAAACATAACGCAAAAAGAATTAGCAGAAAAAATAAATGTATCAGATAAACAAGTAAGTAAATGGGAAACAGGGGTAAGTTTACCAGATGTTACAATCTTAAGTAGTTTAGCAAATGCACTAGAGATTTCAGTTAATGAACTATTAGATTCAACTGATACTAACAAAGATAGTAAAAATTTAAGAGTTGATTATCAATTTTTAACGAAGATTAAAATTAACGTTGTATTAATAATTTCAACATTTGTTATTGGTTGGATATTAATAAGTATAGGTTCAGCTTTTGGTTTTGAATATATTCTGCAGACAATGGGGATTATATTAGGTGTTTTAGGCATTATGTGGCATATAATTAGTAATTTAAAAGAAAAAAGCTATATCGAAAATAATAATTTTGATTATTATAATAGGTTCTATTATTATAAAAATCTGATTCTAATGTCGATATACATAGTATTTTTATTCTTTACCTTTAATACTTTTTACGACAAAATTATCAATCTTACAAATGATAGTATTGTTACTCTAGCATCATCATTATTAATAATGGGTAATATTTTTTATTTAAAATTGATAGCGAAAAATCTTAATACTAAAGAAAAAAATTTAATTATTGACAATATCACTTTTTATAGTTTAACTTTGGGTTTTATATTAATACAATTTTTTGATTTTTATAGAGAAGATTGGATGATTATTACTTTTGCAATTCTAATTTTAGTTAATCTTATTAATAAGTATATTCTTATTAAGAAATGAAATTTTAACTTAGATAAAAAAACTTCATAGTTATTGATTAAAGATTACCGAGTATAGATAGTAACTCGGTTTTTTGATATAATTGAAGTGTCATAAGATTAAGCTTAATTTAAAATGTCAAAAAAGATGATTTAAGGGGGAAATAACATGAAAAGAAGAATTGAATATTATCAAGTAGCAAGTGATAAAATGAAAATAATTTTAGATTTAGAATCTAAATTAAATAACTCAACTATTGATAAAAAACTAATTGAACTTATTAAGATTAGAGTTTCACAAATCAATGGATGTTCTTATTGCATTGGTCTTCATACGAAAGATGCAAGGAAAAATGGTGTTAATGAAGATGAAATTTATTTATTAAGTGTATGGAAAGAAACTAATATTTATGATGATAAAACAAAAATCGCATTAGAGCTGACAGAAAATATTACTCAAATTGAAAGATTTGGAGTAAGTGATTTAGTATATGAAAAAGTACGTACAGTATTTAATGAAATAGAATATGTTGATTTAGTATTAATCATTAATCAAATCAATATGTGGAATAGATTATCAATAGCAATGGGTAATCAATATATTAGAGATTAAAGATAATGAAAGAAATCGAAAAATATAAAAGAAGAGTTTCTTTATTCAGAAAAACGGGTGTGCCATCATTAATTATTGTAATGTTACTTTTCATTATTATAATATTAAGAGATGATGCTTTTGGTTTAGATGATATTATTATAACGAGTCTGTTCTTTGTTATAAGTGTATTAATAATAATTGGTTTTATATATTTTGATAGATATAGATACAAATTAATTGATAAATATTATGGAAAAGTTACATCAAAAGATCAAGAACTTGCAACTAAACTATTTAATCAAATAAATTTAATAAATGAGAATGAATATAATTTTTTAGATAGTCCATATTTCCAAGAGTATGAGATAAATCTTAAGATTCTTTTAAGACAAATAATGAAAAAGCATAAAGTTTATAATAAACTTTTTAGTTTGTATGTTGGAGTTAAAGAAGAAATATTGAAACTAGATGATAATGAAAGAAATAAATACGATAGCTATAATAATTATTTATTTGAACTTGTTGACTTGTTTTTAAGAAATCAAAGTGAAATATGATTGTTAATGAATATCAAAAACATTAATAAAATAAAGATAAGAAACCCCCAATTAGCTTATTACAAAGTTAATTAGGGGTTTATGTTTTTTATATTAAAAAAGCAAAAACTACAATTATTGCCTCTATCATAAATCTAACAAGATGATGAGAGTAGTTGATTTTTTCTTTTTTTAAACCATTTAATAAAGCAGCAATTGATATTAGCAACATTCCAATTATATTTAATAATATGAAATTACCCCAAAATAAAAGAACTAAGAAAAGAATATTTAAGCATGCTCCAAGAATCATTAGTGTTGTTGGAAAGATATTCTTTGTTTTATTAACAATATTAGAAAGAATTATTAAAGAAGAATATATTATATTTAATATTATTACTATAACTATCATATTTTATCTCCTAATTTTTCAAGCATTTTATTGATTATAAGATATGATTTTTTAATATTTTCTTCTCTTTTTTTATTTTGATCTAAACAATTCTCTAATATATTTTTTACACTCATTAATTCATCTATAGTATAGTCATCAATTGATTTGTTTGTATTATTTAAACTTATTATTGATTTAATGTCTGATAAACTTAATCCGATATTTTTAAAAATATCAATAGCCTCAATAATATTGATATCAACAGTTGTGAAATAATAGTTTTTACCTTTTTTCTTACTCTCAATAAGACCTAATGATTGATAATAACGAAGTGTATCAATTGTCTTATTTGTTTTTTTAGCTAAATCTCCAATTTGCATTATAAAACCTCCATAATATGATGATAACACATGGAGTTCACTCCATGTCAACAAAATAAAAAAATGTTTTTAATAAATATTGTAAAAATAAGTTAGCTTATGTATAATAAGTATGAAAAGTATAACAAGTAAGAAAGGTGATTTTAAATGGATGATAAATTAGAAGGTAAATTAATGTCAGTTGCAAAGGTAGGAGAAAAAGGACAAGTAGTTATTCCAAAAGATATGAGAGAGATGTTCAATATTAAACCAGGTGATACAATTCTTTTTTTAGCTGATAAAGAAAGAGGAATAGCCATTGTATCAAATGAAGACTATATGAAATTTGCTCAAAGCATTTTTGAAGCACAAAAGAATCCATTTGGTAACGAGTAATGAACGCAATAGAAATCAAGCAATTACGTAAGGAATATAAAGATAGAGTTGCAGTTGATGATTTAACATTTAATATAAAAGAAGGAGAGTTTTTTGCTTTGCTTGGATTTAATGGTGCTGGTAAAACAACAACAATAAAAATGTTAACAGGATTATTAAAACCTACAAGTGGTGATGCACTAGTATTTGGAAAAAGCATTATAACAGATATGAATAGTATAAAAGAATATATAAACATTTCACCACAAGAAACAGCAATTGCTCCAAATCTTACAGTATTTGAAAATTTAGTTTTCATAGCGGAAATATATGGATTTAAAAAAGAAATTGCTAAGACTAAAGCAAATTTATTACTTGAGCAGTTTAAACTAACAGATCGAAAGAATGATAAATCCAAAAAACTATCGGGTGGTTTAAAACGACGTTTAAGTATTGCAATGTCTTTGATTACTAATCCAAAAATTATTTTCTTAGATGAACCTACACTAGGACTTGATGTGAGATCAAGAAGAGAACTATGGCATATTTTAAATGAACTTAAAGGTAATGTAACAGTTATTCTTACAACGCATTATTTAGATGAAGTTGAAGCATTGTCTGATAGTATTGCTATTATTGATAAAGGGAATTTAAAAGCAATCGGTTCATTAGATGAATTAAAGAAACAAAGTGGTCTTGAAAAACTAGAAGATATTTTTCTAACACTAATAGAAAGTGAAGAAGTATTATGAAGACATTAATATATAGTAAACGTAATTTAAAAGAATTATTAAATGATCCAATTAGTTTAATTTTTATAATAGGTCTTCCAGTTTTTTTGCTAATCTTTATGGTTAGTCTAAATAAAAGCTTAAGTTTTAATGAATCATTTGAAGTTGAGAATTTTGTACCATCAACAATTATTTTTAGTTACACATTTTTAACAATGTTTTCAGGAATGTTAATTGCAAAAGATAGAACAAGTTCTTTTTTATCGAGAATGTTTGTTTCACCACTAAAAGCATATAATTATATTTTAGGATACATGTTTCCAATATTAATAATTGCTTTAATTCAAACAGTTATTTTATATATTGTAGGATTTATTCTTGGATTAGCAGTAACAATTAATATATTATACAGTATTATCTTTTTACTAATAATATCGATTTTGTTTATTAGTTTAGGGCTTTTATTTGGAAGTGTACTAAAGGATCAACAAGTTGGACCAATAACATCAATTTTAATTCAAGTAGTCGCATTTTTAAGTGGAATGTGGTTTAGTTTAGATTTAATAGGAGGAGCTTTTAAAAAAGTCGGTTATTTATTACCCTTTGCTCATTCTGTTGATTTAATAAGAGATATTATAAAAACAAATTCAATTAATACTAAGTCATTAATTGTAGTTTTAATCTATATAATCGGAATAACAGTATTAGCAATTTTAGTTTTTAAAAAAAATATGAAAAAATAAGAAAGTAATAATATTTGTAAAAAACATAGTCTATCTAATATCATATAAAGGAAAACGCCTTGGATTAATTTCCAAAGCGTTTTTTAATATCTATTTATCAGCAAGTGTAATACGTTTATGGTTGTTTACGCCATGAGTAGCTTCAGTTAATAATAAATGAGCTAAATCATGAATGCTAACTGTACTTTTGTTATCAGAATTAAATAATACGTAATCTCCACCAATATTATAGTTATGGTTTGGTTTTTCTTCATTTAATTCAAATGGTGGACTTACGAAAGTCCAATCAAACGAATGATCAGGTAATAGACGATTGTATAAATCAAATGCCCCTTTAACCATTTTTTTGAATTCTTCATCAGCAGTAAAATAAACTTGTACTTGTGTTGATGGGTCATAAAGACTGCTTGCTCCACCAACAATAATGATACGTTTTCCTAACTTTTTAGCAAGTTCAATTGTTGATTCAGATCCTTTTATAAAATCATTATATAGATTAGGGTTATCCCAACCAGCATTGTAATTAGAAATAATTACATCAACATCTTTTAGTTTTTCAAGAAGTGAAGAAACATTATTAACATCTTCATGAATAATAACTAAATTTTTATGTTCTGTGAATACGCCTTTTCTAGATACTGCATAAACAGTATGACCTTCACTAAGAGCTAAATCAACAACTGGTCTTCCAGTAAAACCACTAGCACCAATAACGGCAATTTTCATAGTTTTATTTCTCCTTTTTATTTTTAAATAAACAATATTCTTATGTAACCATTATAGTTACATATAAATAAAAAAACAATTATTATGCTTTAATGACTAAATTATGCAACTTACATTTAAAAAAATACCATTTAACAATAAACTATTCCCTAAATACCAAAAAACGATATAATTAATGCATCAGGAAGGAGAAGTTAAATGAAAGTTGAACTAATAATAAAAAAGGATATCATTGAACCATATGCAATTATCTATAGTAATGAGTTAACAGATGAGGTAAGTAATGTTATTAATAAAATAAAAAATAATAGTACAAAATTATCAGCAAGTCTAAAAGATAAAATCTATATATTAAAACCAAAAGAGATTTATTTAATAAAAGTTCTTGAAGGTAAACTAGAAGTCTATGACAAATCAAAACAATATATTATGAATAAAAGGTTATATGAGGTAAAAGAAATACTAACTAATAATTTTATTCAGATCTCAAAAGGGACAATTATTAATGTAGATTATGTTGAAAGTGTCGAGGTTTCATTTAGTGGAACATTAAAAGTAAAATTAAAGAATGAATTACAAGATTATATATCAAGATCATATGTAAAAAAGTTCAAAGAATATTTAGAATTATAAAGGAGAAAAATATGAAAAAAATAATAAAAAAAATTGGATTAGGAATAATGACTGGTTTTACAATAATGACAATAACAATGTTAATTATTCTATTAGCAACAAAAGATGTAAGTGAATACTTAACAAAAGAAAATATGATAAGAAATATATGGTGCAGTGCAGTAGTTGGAATTGCTTTTTTCCTTCCAAGTATTATTTATGATAATGATTCAATACCACAGTCAATTCAAACAACTATTCACATGGGTATTGGTTATGTTATTTTCTTTCCACTTGCTATTTATGCAAAATGGATACCAACAAATGAAGGTAACGGTGTAATTATAATAACAATTATAACAATGTTATTAATTTCTTTTGGAATTTGGTTTGGATTTTACTTGTTTTATAAGAATGAAGCAAAATTAATAAATAAAAAGATTAATGATAGAAAAAGAAAACTAGCAGATTGATAACTGCTTTTTCTTTTAATATATGCTAAAATAGATATTAGAAATGGGATGTGATGGATATGGATTTTAAAAGTATTTTTGATAGTATTAATAAAGAAAATCAGTATTTAATAATACCAAATAGTTTAAATATGCGAATTGTTAAGAAAAAAAGTGAACTAGAAATTACTAATAAAAGTTTATATAAGTTTAAGATATTAACAGAAAGTGAAGCAATAGATTTATTTTCATTTAAGGTTAATAATGAACTTTTATTATATCAATTACAAGAAAATCATTTGCCTATCTCAATAACAAAAGATAAAATAAAATTTTCAAAATATAACTTTAAGAACTTAAATATTGATTTAAGCAAATTTTTTGATGAAAGTAAAGGCTTTTTCATTACCAACGAACTATTTAAAAAACACATTTCGGATTATCAATTTAGTTTATTAGTTTCAGATATTTATTTAAAACCTTTTTTTGATTTTTATAACATTAAATATCAAACTATTGAATTAAAACCAGAAAAGAATCCAGTATTCCATAAGTTTTCATCTAAAAAAGATGAATTATTTTATTTGTTTGAAAGTATATCTAAAAAATTAAAAAATGGTTTTAACATAAATAAAATCTTTTTGGCAAATATTGATAATACCTATTATGTTGATATTCTAAAAATAGCAAGATTTTACAATATTCCAATTAATTTATCAATTAGCTATACCCTAAATGATTTAAGTTATATAAGAGAGATAATGAGTTTTGAGTTTAACGAAATAATAAAAATTTTAAGTGATAATGGGTATCGTAATGAATATTTTCATGACATAAGAAAAATAGATGAACAAAGATTCGATGATGCGATTAACAAATTAATAAATGTATTTAATAAATATCCTTTAAACAAGTATGAGAATAAATATCTTATTAAACTGATTAATGAAGATTTGAAAACGACTAAGATTAAAACAAGTAAACTTAAGAATGCTTTAAATATTATCTCGTTAGATGAGATAATTGGATTAAATGACGATGAATTAGTATACATATTAAATGCTAGATATGAAGCATTCCCTAAAATAGCTAAAGATAATGATTATTTAGCAGATAACGATAAAGAATTAATTGGTTATCCAACAAGTACTGAAATAAATATTTCAAATAATGATTATTTAGAAAAAATTATTAAGATTAAAGAAATCGAATATGTATCTTATCATGAAAAAGATAAATATAATCAATTTACTCCAAGTGATATAGTGACAAAGTATTTTGATGTAAATCAAAAATACTCTAAAATTACAATTGATGATTTGGAAAATGCTTTTGCTAAAGAATATTATAAAAGTAGTTTTGAATCTCGAGAATCTGATGTTCTTTTGACATCATTTACAGGTGAATTCAAACTAACAGAACAAGAAAAAAATCATCTCTCACAATATATTAAATTAAAAAAGATTGTTTTAACGCCAACAGCAATAACAACCTATTTTAAAATACCTTTTATTTATTACATTGAAAAGATTCTTGGATTAGATACATTTACTGAAAGAGTTGATATTTTACTAGGAAATTATTTTCATGCTTTAATTGAAGCACTAATGAAAATTAAATATCAAGATAAAGTTGTAAGTGATTTAAAATTTAAAAACACATATATAAATGAATATATTAAAAGCTATAAGGAAGAAGAAATAGATTATAGTAAATATTTTGATGATTTTTTTAATTTGTATTTTAAAGATGAAAATGAACTTATTAATGAATTAAAACTCAAAAATATTAATGATTTAAATGAACATGAACGATTAATAATAAAAACTAATTTCTTTATTAAGAAAAATAAAAAAATGATTGTAAAAGCTCTTAAGCAATTAATTGATTTAGAAGACTATGAAGGATCTAAGGAATTATTAGTCGAATATGAAGCTGATCAAAAAGATTTTACTGGCAGAGCTGATATTGTAAAAATGTATGAAGATAATACTTTTGGGGTAATTGATTATAAATTAGGAAATAAAGAAGCGTTTCATTATGAAAAATTGGTAGATGTTTTTAAATCATTACTTAATCCTTTAAATGATGAAGTTAGTTTGTCAAGTCTTAGCTTGCTACAACTAATTTTCTATGGATATTTTGTCTATAAAAAAACTAATAAAAAACTAAAATATATTTCGTTCTATAGTTACTTTGATGATGGATTAAAACTTAATGCATTATCAAATGTTGAATTAGATAAAAACTACTTTAAAACAGGTAAGGATAGAATTATAAGTGATACTAATGTGGATGAGCTATATGGCTTAACAAAGGATTTACTTAATTTAGCTTTAGAATCAATATATGATGCTAATTTCCCTATTAAAGTAAGAAAAGATGTTAAGAGAACTGATGACTTAGAAGATGGCATTTATTCGATTTATGAAGCACTAGCATTTTATAATACTAATATAGAAAGTAGTGATGAAAATGATGACTAAAGAAAAAGTAATAAGTGAATATGGACTAAATGATGCACAGGCTTTAGTTGTTATTGATAAGTCGAAAGAATTAATTGTTCCAGCAGGAGCAGGTAGTGGAAAAACTAAGACGCTTGTAACAAAAGTTGTCCATCTTTTAAAAACTGGTGCCGATTTAGACAAATTTTTAGTTTTAACATTTACTAAAAAAGCTGCAAATGAAATGAAAGAAAGAATTAAGCATGAACTGAAGAAAGCCAATTTAGATGCACTTGCAAACAAAATTGATAGTTCGAATATTTCAACTTTTGATGCTTATGCATATAATTTTGTTAAGCAAAATGCTTCATTGATTGGTCTTGATTCAAATATTGAATTGCTTGATCAAGCGGTTTTCTTTTCTTTGAAAAAACAAATTATGTCAGAAATTATTATGGATATTTATTTAAATAATAATTCGAAGATTTATGAATTTTTAGAAATGTTTACTGATAAAACAAGTGATGAATCAATTGTTAATGATTTAATATCAGTCTATGAAAAATTAATTGAAAAGAAAAATATAAATGAATATTCAACTACTGAATTAATCAAAAAAAGAGTGTTATTTGATAGTGCTGAATTAAGAGAAACATTAGAAGATATTTCATATGAGTTTTGTCTTTTAAATGATGAATACTTAGAAAATCTTTATGAAGTAATGGATTATTTAGATTCAAAAACTGATAATAAAATCGATTTTATTGGAAAAAGATTAAAATGGACTGAAATAGATAGTTATTCAAGAAAAAAGATTGAAAAGATTTTAAAAACATATAAAGACATTTTAAAAACGAATCTAGATCGAGAAGATATTGATGAAGTTTATAGATTACAGGAATATTATTTAGAAAGTGTTCTAGATATTTTAAATGCCTATGATGAAAAGATTTTAAGGTTTAAAGAAGCAACTAATAAATATGAATTTAATGATATTGCTAATTTCTTAAATAAAATTTTAAAAGAAAATAAAGACATTTTAAATCGAACTAAAAACAGATTTAAGTATGTCTTTGTTGATGAATATCAAGATACATCAAGTGTTCAATCTGAATTCTTAGAAATGTTAATTGAAAATAATAATGATATTAATGTTTTATATGTTGGTGATATTAAACAAAGTATTTATAAATTTAGAAATGCAAAGCCTGAAACGTTTATTGAAAAACTAGATACTGTTAATGTTATTTCACTTAGTACAAACTATCGTAGTAGTAAAAGAATAATTGACTTTGTTAATGATATATTTTTAAAGATTTTAAACAATAAAGAAAAATATGACATTGATTATAGTGATAATCATTATATGCAAAGTGGTTCAAAGCTTTTTAGTGAAGATGATTCATCAGCCGATATTTTTATTGAAGAAATATATACTGAAGATCCTGCAAAATCAAAGTACGATGCAGTTGAAGAAGCGTTTGTTGTTGGTTTAAAAATCAAAGGTTTATTAGAAACAAAAAAAGTATCTGCATACAAAGATGTTGCTATATTATCAAGAAATACAACATCATTTAAAATTTTTAAAGATGTTTTTAAATATTTAAACATTCCTCTTCAAGTTCAAGTTGATCAACAAATAAAATCAAGTTATTTATTAAAACTAATGGCTAATATTTTAATGTTAAGTTTGGACATTGCAGTAAATAATAATGATAATTTTAAAAGAAAAAGATTTAATTATTTTTCAGTAGCAAGAAGTGAATTATTCCAAAAAAGTGATTATGAATTATTTAAAGCATTAATTGATAGTAATACACTAGTTGGAAATAATCGAAAACTCGATATTGATAAAGAAATACTTAATAAATGTTATAAGGTTTATGAAGCAATAATGTCGAAAACAAATTATGAAATAATTGATATAATGGTTAAAGAATTTCAAATCTTTGAGAAAATAATTTATGCAACAAATAAATCTGATAAAGAATATCAAATTGAGTATTTATATAATATAGCATCAACCCTTTCGGATTTAAATATTATGGGGAAAAGATTTGTTGAATACATTTATGAATTAGCTTATGATGATAATGTTACATTGAAACTAAGTGTACTACAAGATGAAGAAGAAAATAGTGTTAGACTGACTAATATACATCAATCAAAAGGTTTAGAGTATAATACGTTATTTGTTTGTGGATTAAATAAAAAGTTTGGTGGTAGCCAAATGAAGAAATTAAAGTATGGTAATGATTCTAAATTAATAATGCAAATGAAGTTTGAAGATAATGAAAAGGCTCATGTATATGGTGAAATTAATTCTTTAATAAAGCAAAAGGGTTTAAATGAAGAAAAAGCTTCAGCGTTAAAAGAAGAATTAAGGTTATTGTATGTTGCACTTACAAGACCTAAAAAAGCTCTTTATTTAGTAATGACTCCAAAAGATGATTATACAAACCTTGATTCATTTACAGATTATTTATATGAAAATGATATAACTGATATTGTTAAAAGTAAAAATGTAACAAGATATCAAACATATTTAAAAGATCCGAATTATTATAAAGATTTAAAAGATAGTAATTTATACTATCCTAATATAATTGATAGTTTAAAAGAAAAATCATTTGATTTTAGTAATGAATATGAAGAGGAAATGAAAGCATCAATTGAAATAAATCAGTTAATAGATGAAACATTAAAAAATAATTTATCAAAAGGTACATTATTACACGAGATTTTTGAATATAATGATTTTAATGATCTAAGAGTAAAAAACTTTTATAAAATGAATTTTGATGGTAGAGATTTAAAAGATGCAATTGATATTTATAAAGAGTTACCTTTTAGTTATGAAGAAAAAGAAATAATAGTGAATGGGATAATTGATATGGTTGCAACATACGATAACGAAGTTCATATTATTGATTATAAGACTAGTAATATTGATCCATCTAAATATATGAATCAATTAGAAAGTTATCGAAAATATTTAAAAATGATTTATCCTAATAAAGTAATAAAGACATTCCTTTATTCAATAGCACATAATAAATTAGAATTAGTGTTGCCTAAATAGGTAGCACTTTTTTAACTTGTATCAAAGTGTTAATTAATGTATAATAACATTTGTGAGGTAATACTTCACTATTATTATTTTAGGAGGATTTTGATGCAAGTCTTTGATTATGAGGATATACAATTAATACCAAGAAAATGTGTAGTAGGAAGTCGTAAGGAATGTGATACTTCAATTAAGTTCGGTAAACATACATTTAAAATGCCAGTTGTTCCGGCTAATATGGAAACAATTATTGATGAAAAACTAGCAATTTTTTTAGCAGAAAATGGTTATTTTTATGTAATGCATCGCTTTGATGAAGAGTCAAGAAAACCATTTATAAAACTAATGAGAGATAAAAAGTTATTTTCTTCAATTAGTGTTGGTGTAAAGGAACATGAATATAATTTTATTGAAGAATTAAAAAACGAAAATTTAATTCCTGATTATATTACAATTGATATAGCTCATGGACATTCATTATCAGTAATTAATATGATCAAACATATTAAAAAACAATTACCAGAAACATTTGTTATTGCTGGGAATGTTGGAACTCCTGAAGCAGTAATCGATTTAGAAGAAGCTGGTGCTGATGCAACTAAAGTTGGTATTGGACCAGGAAAAGTTTGTATAACAAAATTAAAAACAGGGTTTGGAACAGGTGGTTGGCAATTAGCAGCATTAGAAAGATGCATGCAAGTGGCAAGAAAACCATTAATTGCTGATGGTGGTGTTAGACATCATGGTGATATTGCTAAATCAATTAAATTTGGTGCTTCGATGGTAATGATTGGCTCACTATTTGCTGGTCATGATGAAACACCAGGAGAATTAGTTGAAAAAAACGGTGAAAAATTCAAATCATATTATGGAAGTGCATCATTTAACCAAAAAGGTACAAAAACTAATATTGAAGGAAAACATATATTAGTTCCATATAAAGGAAGTATTATTGATACATTAAATGAAATGCAACAAGATCTTCAATCATCAATTTCATATTCTGGTGGTAAAGATTTAGATGCTATTAGAAAAGTTGATTATGTAATAATTAAAAATTCAATCTTTAATGGAGATTTTTAAGGGCTAATTGCCCTTTTATTTTTTAGTGAAAAAATTGACAAAGTAAAAAATAAATAAAATTGTTGACATAGAAAAAAAATAATATATAATATATTTGTTCGGTTTATTATTGTTGAACTTTTAGTATAGTTATACTAAACAAACAAATATAAAAATGCTTGTTTTAAAGACTTCTGTCTTACTGTGAGTAAACAAGAATAAGGAGGAAACTATGGCAGCTTTAATTGAATTAAAGGATGTTACAAAAGAATTTAATGGTCAAGTTGTTTTAAGAGGAATTGATTTAGTTATTGAACAAAATGAATTCGTTACTTTACTTGGCCCATCTGGCTGTGGTAAAACAACAACATTAAGAATAATTGGTGGTTTTACTGAAGCAAGTGCTGGTGATGTTATTTTTGATGGAAAAAATATCGCAAATGTTCCTGCACATAAAAGGCCAACAAATACTGTTTTCCAAAGATATGCATTATTTCCACATTTAGATGTTTATGAGAATGTTGCTTTTGGATTAAGAGTTAAGGGCGCAAATATTAACCAAAATAAAGAAATCGCTCAAATAAAAAAAGAATTTCAAGATGAACTAAAAAAAATAAAAAAAGATATTAAACAAGAAAAACTAGAATTAAAAGCTTTAGGATTAGAAACTTCTGATTTGAAAGAAAAGGAAGAGAATATTAATCAAACAATGATTGAAAAAATCGAAGAATTAAAAAATATACGTGATGAAAAAATACATCATATTAAACAAACATTTCTTAATAAAAAAGATTTTGAACAATTAGTTGAAAACAAAGTTACTAAATACCTTAAGATGGTTGGATTAGAAGGTTATGAAACAAGATCAGTAGCAAAACTATCTGGTGGACAACAACAAAGAGTTGCAATAGCAAGAGCATTAATTAACGAACCTAAGGTTTTATTATTAGATGAACCACTTGCAGCGCTTGACTTAAAACTTCGTCAAGAAATGCAATACGAACTAAAAGAATTACAAAGAAGTGCGGGAATTACATTTATCTTTGTTACTCATGACCAAGAAGAAGCTCTAACGATGAGTGATAAGATTGTTGTTATGAACAATGGTGAAATTCAACAAATTGGAACACCAGAAGATATTTATAATGAGCCTGCAAATACTTTTGTTGCCAAGTTTATTGGTGAATCCAATATTATTCCAGGAATTATGAAAGATGATTTACTTGTGAACTTTGATGGCGTTGATTATGTTTGTGTGGACAAAGGTTTCGCTAAAAATGAAAAAGTTGATATAGTTATAAGACCAGAAGATATTGATATTGTTGAATCAGGAAAAGGGTTATTATCAGGTGTAGTTGATAGTGTGGCATTTAAAGGTGTTCACTATGAAATAGACGTTATTACTAAAGACAGGACATATACAATCCATACAACCGATTATCATAAGGGAGGAAGTAGTGTAGATATTACTTTCAATCCTGAAGATATTCATGTAATGGAGGAATGGTAATGTCTAAATTTAGTAAAGATATTAGTTTTAGAGGAATTAAAAAGATTAAGAATAAACGTCCAATGGCATTGTTAGGTGTTCCATATTACATTGTTTTAACATTATTAATTGTATTACCATTCTTAATAATGGTTTTATATGCTTTTAATTCAACAAGTGATGGAACATATGAAATTACTTTTTCAATTCTAAACTTTAAGAGATTTATAACAGAACCTTTGTTTATTAATACAATGTTAGAGTCACTATATTTAGCAGCTCTTAGTACAATATTTACATTACTTATTGGTTATCCGTTAGCATATTTTATTACAAAATTATCTAATAGAAAGCAAATACTAATGATTGCTTTAGTTACATCGCCAATGTGGATTAATATGTTACTTAGAGCAAATGCGATAAAGCAAGTAGTAGATTTATTAATGCCTAGTTTACTAGGAACTGACTTTATAATAGTTTTAGGAAATGTTTATATGTTTTTACCATTTATGGTTTTACCAATATATACAGTACTTGCAAAACTTGATCCAAGTCTTTTAGAATCTTCGGCAGATTTAGGAGCAAGCAACTTTAAAACAATGGTTAAAGTAGTTATTCCATTATCATTATCAGGAGTAATATCTGGATGTATGATGGTATTTTTACCAGCAGCAACAACACTTGTTATACCTAAATATTTAGGTGATGGGAAAAGAACTATGATTGGGAATTTAATTGAAAATGCAGTATTAACTAAACACGAGTATGGATATGCAGCAGCAATTTCAATTATTTTAGGATTAATCTTAATGACTTTCGTGTTTTTATTAAAGAAAGTTGATAAGTATGATGAGGTGCTATCTCGTGAAGAAATCTAACAATCGCTTAAGAAGCATCTATTTTGGAATTATAATTGCTTTTATTTTTGAATAGGAAATTGTATTTGGTCTAATCAAAAAAGGATATACTTAAAAAAACTCCATATTAGAAGTTTATTACAAAGTATAATATATCTTAGTTTATTTTAAAACGTTAAAAGGAATTAATTTTTTAAAAACATCTTTAGGAACAAACTGCAACTTACCACATTCAGGACAGAAATCTAAAGGGAAAGCAGCCTCATTATGAAGAACATCCATAGAAAAATGTTCATAACTTAAATTTAATTCAAAGTGACAATCAAGACATTTCATTTCAATCATATCAAACAAATCAGAATTTTTAAAATAGTTATCAAAAGATAACTTAGGACCAGGGATAAAACCCTCAGCAATACCTAATTCATATTCACGATAAAGATTCTTCTTTTGTGAATTAGACAAAATAGGTTTATAAGTTTTAAAAAGTTTAGGCATCAGAAATATAAGCTCCTTTATTATTATTTGGTAGAAATGAAAGTTTGATATTTAAAACCATCTTGGCACCACAGCTACAAAGAAGGGGATCAAACTTAAAAGTATCTAGCAACATTATACGCCATTTTAATCTAGATTTTAAGTAATCAATAGAAGATTTAGAAACTAATTTAGTAAAAGAGTTAGCACGAGCAGATTTATTAGCATAAAAACCATAGTAACGAATTTGATGAAAACCCTCATCATGGATATGTCTAATTAGTCTAGAAATAAAGATATGAGGATGTTCAGTAATAACGACAGGATTATTAGGATCATCGTGAGGAGTATAACGCCAAGAGACAGTGCTATTAGTAGAATCAAGAGATAAAATATTGGATTCAGCAATAGGAGGATGAGAAGCATATCTAGCAATATAATTAGCAATTTTTTTAGTGTTATAAAATTTAGTAAACTCTTTAATCCTAGGACCGTAAGTATAAAAACCGTCTTTATATTTTTTGATAATTTTAGACCTTAAGATGTTAAATTCACGATAAAGAGAATGATTACCAAAAGCTTTGAGAACTTTAGAAGCTAAGGATAAGAATTTGAACATAAAAGTCTTTCTGAGACGTTCGAAAGGAAAAAAATAAAGATCTTTTTTCTTGTTAAACTTATCAATAGTAGCTTCAGCAATTAAAACATGAATATGAGGATGAAGATTTAAACTACGGCCCGAAGTATGAAGGAAAGCAACGAAGCCAAGCCTAGCATCATCTGCTAGATCTTTTTTAGAAAGATCTAAAGAAAAATGAAGAGAATCATTAACAGATTTAAATAAACAATCAAATAAAGGTCGACACTTCCAAAAGAAAGGTCTTAAATCAAAGGGAAGAGAAAAAACAAAATGACGATGAGGAACAGAAATAAGTTTCTTTTGAATTTCCAAAGAGCGAGAATCACGATATTTATGGCCACAAGAGGAACAAAATCTAGAATGACAAGATAAACCAGATAAATGATAATGATCACATTTAGAGCACTCATAGAAAAGATAGCCCTTAGATAAATTTCTACAATCAATCATAGATTCAACATTTTTAATAATAGAAGAACGAAGTTTATCTTGATGAAGTAATTTAAAAGAAGGCCAAAAAGCGCGAAAAATCTCCTTTATAGAGACGTGATTAGAGTTTAGGGAACGAACATGCTCAAGATTAGAAAGTCTCGTTAATTCATTCTCATAAACAGTATTACCATTTTTAGCAGCAGTGGCTAGTAAATCTTTATAAAGATTTTTAACATAAACATTAGTATCCATAGCTATATTATAAATAATAAGATATGAAAATAAAAGAGGCGATTAGTAATCGCCCCGAGTGAAATTTATTTCACTTTTTGTTATATTCCAATAATTTCGATGATAATATTCTCATTTAATAGTAGTAGATCACTAACAGTATGGACTGGATTTACTTTTGATTGGTATGCTAAATTATTCCAAGATCGGGATATTATGGAAGCTGTTGTTAATACAATAATGATCGCAATCATTTCAACAGTTATCTCAACGATTATTGGAACATTAGCATCTATTGCACTTGCAAAAGGAAAAAAAGTTTTTAGAGAAACAGTTTTAGGATTAAGTAACATTCCAATTCTAAGTCCTGAAATTGTAACAGCAATTGCTTTCTTTGTGTTCTTTGGAGCCTTTTCAATTCAAAAAGGTTTATCAACGATGATTCTTGCACATATTGCCTTTAGTACGCCATATGTAATCTTAGCTGTCTATCCAAAAGTCAAGAGTTTGGATAATGATTTAGTAAGTGCAGCATATGATTTAGGAGCTACTCCAAGACAAGCATTATTCAAAGTTATTTTGCCTCAAATTAAAGTGGCAATTATAGCAGGTGCGGCAATTGCATTTACAATGTCATTTGATGATTTTGTTATTTCGTATTTTTCATCGGGAACAATGGTGAAAAATATCTCCATATATTTATATACCTTAAAGAGAGGTATAGAACCAACGGTTAACGCTTTATCAACAATTATTATGATTGTTATTGGTATAAAAATTGTTTTTGATTATGTAAAATCAGGAAAAAGAAGAGAGGAAAACTAAATGAAAAAAATATTATCTTTAATTGTTGTTGTAACAACAGCATTAGTTTTAGTTGCTTGTAGCAACAAGCCAAGACTCATTATATATTTACCAAATGAGTATATAGATATGTCTGTAATAAAGAAATTTGAAAAAGAAAATAATGTAAGAGTTAGAATAATAAATTTTGATTCAAATGAAGTTGCACTTGGTCAAGTTAAATCAAATAGTTATGATGTTGTAATACCAAGTGATTATGCAATTGAGGAATTAGCAGCACAAGGACTTCTTGAAGAACTCAATACTTCAGAATATTTAGGTGAAGGGTTTGAAAATGCACCTGGTTTAGAAGCTTTCCTAAATCAATTGAATGACGAAGGTTTTAACTTCTCAAAATATGCGATTCCATATTTTTGGGGTAATGTTGGAGTTTTATATAACCACAATATTACAGGCTTAACAGAAAGAGTTAAAACTGAAGGATTTGGCGTAATTGGTGATCAAAATTTAGAAACAATCATCTATGAATCATCACGTGATGCATATATGGTTGCATTAAATGTTAATGATGTCTTATTAAAAGATGCAACAAAAACTGATATTGATAATGCAACGCAATGGTTAATAAATGCTAAAGGACCAAAAACAAGTATCTTGTCAGATCAAATTTTGACTACTATGTTAAGAGGTACTAAATATGATGCAGTTATTACATATTCAGGTGATGCGGCATATATTATGAGTGAAAATGAAAATTACAGTTTTTATGCACCAGCAAATACAAATGTTTGGGCTGATGGATTTGTTATTCCAAAGAATGCTACAAATAAAGAACTTGCAAAAGAATTTATAAAATATATGACTTCATATGAAGCTGCATTTGATAATAGTAGTTATGTTGGTTATAGTTCACCAAGAAAAGATGTTTATGATGAAATGATTGCTGAAGATGGTGAATATGGTGATGAAAGATTGAGAGTAGCATATGCTGCAAAAGTTACGCCATTCCAGTTCTTTCGTTATGATAGTAATTTAAAGAAAATGCTAGATGATGGCTGGGAAATTGTTGTAACAGCATAAAAGAGAATTTATTGGGACTTTGAATAAAAATTCAAAGTCTTTTTTCTTTTTTAGATAAGTTAAAGAAGTAATTTAATGCTAAATATGTTAAAATAAATAATGAGGTGTTATGATGGAAAAAAACCTAAAAAATATGCGTGAAGATTTAATTAATTATTTATATCAAAAAGATTTATTATCATTAGAAGATTTAGAAATTGAAGATTTAGAAACATATGAAGCTTTTAATGATATTAATAATAAGTTAAACGAAATTGATGATATTATTTCTGCAAATTTATTTAACTATAGTATTGATAGATTATCTTATATTGATAGAGCAATTATTAGACTAGCAACTTATGAACTTAAATTTAGTGATGTTGCACCAGCGGTAATAATTAATGAAGCAATTAAATTAACTAAAAAATATAGTGATTTAGATGATGAAAAGCAACATAAATTTAATAACAAAGTAATCGATAATATTAACAAAAGTTTAAGGGGATGATTTTTTGCAAAATCAAACTTTGACAGTAAGTCAATTAACTTATACAATTAAAAACTTATTAGAAGGACAACGAATGTTTCAAGGATTTGTGTTAAAAGGTGAAATTTCAAATTTCACTAGACACAGAACTGGACATTTGTATTTTGCTTTAAAGGATGAAAATGCATCTATAAAAGCAATCATGTTTTCTAACTATGCTGATAAATTAAACTTTGCACCTAAAGATGGAGATAAAGTTACAATCACAGGAAGTATTAGTTTATATGCTCCACAAGGTTCATATAGTGTCAATGTTTCAAAAATGCAAATAGATGGAGCTGGGGAATTATATTTAAAATATTTGGAATTAAAAGAAAAACTTAAAAATCTTGGTTGGTTTGATAAACCAAAAAGAACTTTCCCAAGATATCCAAAAAATATTGGAGTAGTAACATCACCAACTGGTGCAGTTATTGAAGATATTACAAATACAGTTAATAGAAGATATCGTTTAACAAACATCATTTTATATCCTGCCTTAGTTCAAGGACCAGGAGCAAGTAAAAGTGTTGCTGAGCAAATTGAAAAAGCTAATAATGATAATATTTGTGATGTTTTAATTGTTGGCCGAGGTGGTGGATCAATGGAAGACTTATGGGGATTTAATGAATTACCAGCAATCTCAGCAATTTATAATTCTAAGATACCTGTAATCTCAGCAATTGGACATGAAACAGATGATACATTATCTGATTTAGTATCTGATCTTCGTGCTCCAACACCAACTGCAGCTGCAGAACTTGCAACTCCAGATAAATTTGAACTTATTAAATATATAAATGAATCAACAAACAATCTAACATATAAACTAAATAATTTAATTAGAGGTAATGAAACCAATTTAATGCATTTGATTGAAAGAATTGAAACATCAAGTCCTATTAAAAAACTTTCAAATTATCATGAAAAACTATTGAATAGTGAATTATTATTAAAAAACTATTTTAGTCAAAAGATTAATATGCTATCAAATAATCTTAAAAATATTATATTAAAGATTAATAATTTATCCCCACAGACAAAATTAACAAATAGTTATAAAGAAATTGAACAGTTAAAAGTAATTATGAATAAAAACTATAATTATATAATTGAGAGTAATCAAAAGAATATGATAAATGTTTTAAAAGAATTAAAAACCAGTTATGTTAATGTAGTTAGTGTTCAAAGTCAAAGACTAAATTATAATATTGATATGCTTAATAAAGTTAACCCATTAAATATAATGAAACGTGGATTTACAATAATTAAAAATAATAATGGTAATATTTTATCTAGTGTTAAAGATGTTAATATCAATGATGATTTAGAAATTGATTTTCATGATGGTAGAGCATATGCAAAAGTAATTAATAAAGGAGTAAAATAAAATGGAAAACAAAACATTCGAAGAAATAATGAAAGAATTAGAAACTGTTGTAAAAGAGTTGGAAAGTAAAGATATTTCCTTAGATGACGCTGTTAAAAAATATAAAAGAGGAATGGAATTAGCTAAAAAATCTCATCAAATGTTAAAAGAAGCAGAAGAAATTATTGTCAAGGAAGTAAATAATCAATAATGATTCAAATATTAAAAGTTAGAGATTTTGCTTTAATTGAAGATATTGAAATTAACTTTGAAGAAGGTTTAACAGTCCTAACTGGTGAAACAGGTGCTGGTAAATCAATAATACTTGAATCATTACATCTTTTATTTGCTAAAAGATCTGATCAAGAAATGATTAGACATGGTAAAGAAAAGGCAATTGTTTCAGGTTTTTTTAAATTAAAAAAAGATCTTCAAGAACAATTCGAACTTCCTGAAATAATTGAAATAACGAGAGAAATTGATTCTAAGGGACGTCATAAAATAACATTAAACGGTAATACGGTTACTTTGCAGTTTCTAAAAACTTTAACTGAAAAAATTGGTAGTATTCATAGTCAAAATGATACGCTTGTTTTATTAGATCCAAATGAGTATTTAAGTTTTATTGATTTAACAAATATTGATTTGATTAATAAAGGGTTACATAAGTATTTAGTTTTAAGAAGTAATTATTTGGATGCTAAAAAACATTTAGAAAATCTAAAACAAAAGAAAAATGCTGATATTGAGCAAAAAGAATTTTTAGAATATCAGTTAAAAGAATTAAAAACGTTTAAATTAGAAAAAAATGAAAAAGAAGAATTAGAATTAAAAGTTGAGAAATTAAAACACTTTGATAAAATTTTAGTTAGCTTAAAAGAGGCTGATTATCTACTACATGAAGAAATTAAAGTTGATGAAATATATAAAGCTGCTAAACTAATTGAAAAAATTTCTGATTTTGATAATGACTATTTAACATCAAGTGAAAAACTTTTAAATGTTTATTATGAAATTGATGAAGTTAAATCAACAATTAATGATAAACTTGGTGAACTTGATTTTAATGAAAATGAGTTTAATTTTATGCAAGAAAGATTATATGAACTTCAAAAATTAGAAGATAAATATAAAAAAACAATTGAAGAACTAATAATATACCAAGATGAAATATCTGAAAAGATTTCATTAATTGATAATTATGATGATTATATTGAAAAATATCAAATAAAAGTTGATAAGTTATTTAGTGATGCATATGATGAAGCTAAAAAATTAAGTGACTTAAGAAAAAAATTAGCACTTAATCTTGAAAAAGAATTAATTAAAGAGTTAAAAGATTTGGATCTTGATAAATCAGAGTTTAAAGTTGAATTTAAAACACATGAAAAAGAAGATAAAATTTTACTTGAAAACGGAATAGATAATATTGAGTTTTTAATTTCACTAAATGAAGGTGAACCGATAAAACCATTATCTAGAGTTGCAAGTGGCGGTGAACGAGCTAGATTTATGTTTGCATTAAAAACAATTTATGCTAAACAAAATAATCTTAGTCTGTTAGTTCTTGATGAGATTGATATTGGAATTAGTGGTAAAACAGCTGCGAAAGTTGCTACTAAAATGTCATCACTAAGTAATGATATTGAATTGATTGTTATTACACACTTGCCACAAGTTGCCGCTAGAGCTAATACTCATTATGGTATTTCAAAAGAACTAGTTAATAAACGAATGGTAACAAGTATTAAAAAGCTTAATTACGAAGAACGTGTTGAAATGATTGCTTTAATGCTTTCAGATGAATCGTTAAGTCATTTTGCTGTTGAACAAGCAAAGATGTTATTAAAAAAATAAAAAGGCTATTAGCCTTTTTCACTTTACTTTAATTACCTATTATTGCTTGTACAATTACCCATACAGCACTTATAATTACTATTCCAATCATACCGAATAATAAAATCCAAATAGTAATTTTCCCCCATTTAGTTTCAACAGGGTTTTTATATTCTTTTTTATCTAAATCAGTTTTCTTACTTTTGTTATCTTTTACAGATTTTGTAGACATTAAAATCACCTCAAGTATTATATTCATAAGGTATTTTAACATAAAACAACAATAAATTAAAGGAGATTATATGAAAAAGGAAGTTAAAATTATATTCCACATCGATTTGAATGCTTTTTTTGCAACTGTATCAATGATTAATGAACCTTATTTAAAAAATAAGGTGTTTGTTGTTGGTGGATCTGCAATGTCTTCAAAAGGTGTAATTTCAACTGCTTCATATAAAGCTAGAAAACTAGGAATTAGATCTGCAATGCCAATAAGTGATGCAATGAGAATTTATCCTAAACTCCTTGTTGTTCCAGTAAATTTTCCTGAATATATAAAATATTCAAATATTTTTTTTGAAGTTCTAACAACATATAGTGATAAGGTTCTTAAAGGTTCAATTGATGAAGCTTATCTTGATATGACAGAAGCATCAAAGACAAAACATCCTTTAGAACTTGCAAAAGAAATTCAAACAAAACTAAATAAAGAGTATAATCTTCCATGTTCAATTGGAATAGCTCCAACGCTTTTTCTTGCTAAAACAGCATCGGATATGAAAAAGCCATTAGGGATTACGGTTGTGAGAAGAAAAGATATTGTTAAAAAGATTTTTCCGTTACCAATTAAAGAACTATTTGGTATGGGAAAAAAAACATATCCAGTGATTGAGAAAAAAGGTATTTTAACGATTGGTGATTTCACTAAAAAAGAGAATAAAGAAAAAATTCTTGAAGTAATAACTAAAGAATCTTATGATAGTTTCATTAATCATATTTTAGGTTACAGTACAGATATAATAGATCCTGATAAATATAATATTCCTAAATCAATTAGTAATGAAACAACCTTTAATTATTATCTTGATAATCAAGATGTTCTTTTGCAAGAGTTGAAAAATTTATTTGATACCGTATATAGAAGATTAACAAAATATAAACTATTAGCAAAAACAGTAACAATTAAAATAAGAAATAGTAACTTTGAGACAATTACGCGTAGCAAGTCATTAACAGATTATACAAATGAATATGAATCATTTGAAACAATTATGGAAGAGTTATTCTTTGACAATTATCATGGTGATGCGATACGACTAATTGGAGTTGGATTAGGAACAATAATAACTAAATATGATTATAGGGAAGATTATAATCTTTTTACATATCAAAAGCTATTAGAAGAATAATCATGTTATAATATTTATGGTGATATATATGAAATATATAAATGAAATAGAAAAAATGGGGTTTGCTAAACTAACTCCAATTCAAACAGAAATAATTAATAATTTTAATAACAAAAGAAACTTAGTTGGAGTAGCACCAACTGGTACAGGTAAAACTCATGCTTATCTAATACCTTTGATAGGTAACATTGATGTTACAAAAGATGAAGTTCAAGCAATCATAATTGTTCCTACAAATGAACTTGTTAATCAAGTTAAACGTATGGTTGAGCCGTTAAGTGAAAACATTAAAATAAAATCATATGATTCAAAAATTGATAAAGGAAGAGAAATTGCATGGTTAGATAAATATCAGCCACAGTTAGTCATTTCAACTCCTGAACGTTTAATTGATTTAAGTAATAATGGACTTAAGATTAATACTTCAAAATACTTTGTTTTAGATGAAGCTGACATGATGTTTGATGAATCATTTTTGAAACAAATTGATTTAATAATTGGCAGAGTATCAACTGCTAAATTTTTGTTATTTTCAGCGACAATTACTGAAAATATGCATATGTTCATAAAAAAATATTTTGGTGTATATGATTTAATTGACACATCAAAAGATCATAAACTTAAAATTGAACATCGACTGGTCAAAGCAAGCCTTGATAACCGAATTGATACATTAAATGATTTGCTTAGAGTTCTAAATCCGTATTTAGCAATAATTTTTGTTAGTAAAAAAGAAGATCAAACAAAAATCTTTGATTTGTTATTAGATAAAGGACTTAGTGTTACACAATTATCTTCAAGTCTTAATCAGCATCAAAGAAAAAGAGTAATAAATGATATTATTGATTTAAAATATCAATACGTTGTTGCTAGTGATCTTGCAGCACGCGGATTAGATTTTGATGTTAGTCATGTTATAAACTATGACTTACCTTATAAACTGGAATTCTTTAAACACCGTAGTGGTAGAACAGGAAGAATGGAAAAAGAGGGAATTGTTATAACTATTGTTGATAATAATGATCGAAATAAAGTTAAAAGACTTGAAGAAATGGGATTTAAATTTAATGAATATCGTATAAGTAGTAGTGAAATGATTATTCTTAGTAAAGAACCTAAAAATAAAATTACTAATGATGAATTAAATGCTATGAAAAGAATTCCAAAACCTAAGAAAGTTAAACCAAACTATCGTAAAAAGAATGGCGATATAGTCAAAAGTGCAAAAAGAGAAGTTAGGAGAAAAAATTATGCTAAAAATAGGTAGTCATGTTTCAATGAAAGGAACTGAAATGTATGAAGGATCAGTGAATGAAGCATTATCATTTAATGAAACTGCATTTATGGTATATACCGGTGCTCCACAAAATACAATAAGAAAAAAATTAGAAGATTTAAAAATTGATGAAGCAGTAAGCTTAATGAATGAAAGTAATTTGTCATTTGACAATGTTGTTGTTCATGCTCCATATATTATTAACTTAGCAAATCCAGATAGCGAAAAACGTGATTTTGCTGTTGAATTCTTAACAAAAGAAGTTGAAAGAACTAGTGCAATGCATGTTAGTCAAATTGTCCTACATCCTGGTAGTGCTGTTGGTGGAGATAGAAGACAAGCAATTGTTTGGATTGCTGAAGGTGTTAATAGAGTAATTAATAACACAAAAGAATTAAAGGTTAGAATTGCTCTTGAAACAATGGCAGGTAAAGGTAATGAAGTTGGTAAAACATTTGACGAATTAAAAGAAATAATCAATTTGATTGAAAATAAAGAACGCGTATCTGTTTGTTTTGATACATGCCATGTTCATGATGCTGGTTACGATGTTAAAAATAATTTCGAAGAAGTTATTAAAGAATTTGATGATAAAGTTGGAATAAACAAGATTAGTGTTGTCCATGTAAATGATAGTAAGAATCCAATAGGTGCTGCTAAAGATAGACATGAGAATATTGGTTTTGGATATATCGGATTTGAAGCGTTAATTAAAATTATTTATCATGAAAAATTTACTAGTATTCCAAAAATTCTTGAAACTCCATATGTTGATGGATTTCCACCATACAAATATGAAATTGAAATGATAAGAGAAAAAAAGTTTAATGAAAACTTAAAGGAATTAATCGTAAAGGGTTAAAATGATTAATAAAACTAGAATAACAAAAGATTTTTTTAAATCATTTAATAAAAGAAATATAAATAAAATTAAAGTTTATGTAATTATAATGTTTGTAGCAATGACAATTTTAAGTATAAGCTTATATAGTGATAATAAACTATTAGCAATTATTATCTTTAGCGTAGCAATTATAATTAGTATTTTCTTTATGTTTTTTTATGAAAAAATTTTATTAAATCAAATTGTCAAAAACAACGATTTAATAAAAAATAATGCATTTTACGAATATGAGTTCTTAAAAGATAACTTTACAATCAAACTAGTCGAAAATAATACCAATATTGGATCAATAACTATTGATTATGAAGAAGTTTATAAGATTTCTGAATCCAATAATTATTTATACATTTTTGTATCAAAAGCAGTTTTTTATGCATTAAATATGGATGAAATGGTAAACGGACAATCGAGTGATCTAAAGAAATTATTAAACAAAAAAGTAAAAAAATACAAGATTAGAAATTAGGTATAAAATGTCAAAAATAACTAAAACAATTTTTTCAATGATAATATCAGTAGTTGTAATTGTATTGTTAGGATATTTAATAAGAAATATCAAGTATAACTACTTAGAAACAACACAGATTACTTCGGGATTAATAACATTATGTTTTATCGTAGTTGGATGTATAAGTTATCCAATAACAAAAGCTAAATATACTCAAAAAAAACTAAATAAAATTTTTGAAAAAGCTAAAGAAAAAAATGAAAAATTAAAAAACAACCGAGAAAAAACACAAAGAAAAACAACAAGACTATATTTCTTTACACTAGGTTATTACGTACTAGTAACTTTAACTTTGATTGTTTTTGGTGCTTCGTCAGTTGCAATTCTGGCAATAAGCGAATCCAATATACTTGATTACCTTGTTTATGTAATTTTAGGGATTTTCATGTTATCATCAATTATTTCGCAATTATTCACTACCGAAAAAGTTGATTTACTAGCTTTATATTTAGATAAAGAAAAGTATATAGTTTTATATGATATGCTAGAAACTATAAAAGAAGAACTAAATATAAATGAAGAAGTATATTTATATAGTGATGCATCACTTGGTGCTAGAATAATTACATATGGAGATAAACATCATATTGTATTAGGAGTTTTAATGCTTGAATTACTAGATCAACAAGAATTAAAATCAGTTTTATGTCATGAATTAGCACACATTCTTAATAAGGATAATAAAAAAAATTATAAAAGAAACAAATTTATTAAGACGATTTATATGGATGAAGGTGATTTTCGTTTATCTGCGTTTAGTTTTATGTTTTTTAATGGACTTCTTAATGCTTTATTAGTAAATTTTAGAGTTAACAAGATGATTCAAAGTAAGCAAGTTGAGATTTATGCAGATGGAATAGTTAAAAATAATGATTTAGCCAATGAATTTATAACTTCAACTATTAAATTAAAATATTTATCACTTTATATGAATGAACTTGGACATAAATTCTATTTACCAATTGAAGAAACTCCAAATCCAACATATTTTAAAGATGTTATAGAAGGACTAATAAACGACTTTCCAAAAAGAAAAGAGATTTATGAGTTTATAATTGAAAACGAAATCGAATCAAGAATTCCAAGTCATCCAATAACTTCATCAAGAATGAAATTCTTTGGTGTAAATACTCCTAAAATTGATTTTGATGATCGTTATTATGATAACGAAGTATTTATGATAATTAATCAAATGAATCAAATAGATGAAAATGAATTAGATAATTATCAAGAATATCGTGAAAATACATATTTAAGTCGTATAGAAACAATCAAAAAATATGAAGATAATCCGATTGATGATTTACAAGAACAACTTGAATACGGATTTGCTTTATTTCATGTCATGGAAATCGAAAAAGCTTTTTACTTTTTTAATAAGCTTATTGAAAAGTATCCTACTAGTTCACATGCGCACAATGCAATCGGAATGATTTATTTAAACTATTATTATAATCCAAAAGGTATTGAGCATATTTATAAATCTGCAGAACTTAATCGTAACTATGTTGATTCATTAGATGTAATTGGCGAGTTTTGTTTAAATATGGGATTAAAAGAAGAATTAGAAAAATTTAGAAATATACTTACAGATAAAATAATTTCTAATATTGCTGAATACGACAATATTGGCGACATTAATCCATCAACAAGACTATTTCCTGCAACACTTGAAAAAGAAAAATTGAATGAAATTATTGATTATATTAAGAATCAAGATTTCGCAACTGAAGTTTTCATTGTTAGAAAAAATATTACAGATGACTTTTATGCACACTTAGTATGTATAGTGGCTAATGAAGCTAATGGGTTTGATTTTAATACTGCAATGAACAATATTTTTAATCATTTAGATATAAGAGAAGAGCAGTTTGCTTTAATCCATGTTAATAATCAAATATTATACAAGAAACTAAAGAAAGTAAGTAATCCATATATATTAAATAAGTAAAAAAGAGGGTGTAATTTTTGCAAAAGAAAAGTATTTTCGAGAAAATAATGTTGCTAATATTATTTTTACTAGCAAGTCCTTTTATTATTGCAATTTTCACAGTTTTTTTTGTGGTCTATCTAATAGTTTGTCCAGTTGAAATATTAATATATAAAAGATCAAATTATTACAAGGATTTACAAGAAAAATATTATCTTTTTATTACAAGAAACAATAATTATTTGTTATATAATAAGCTTAGAAAAGAAGCAATTCCTACAAAGATTACAATCAATAATGAGACCTATGAATCATATAAATCAAAAGATATGTTTTTGATCTTTGTTGAATATAAAGTTGAGTTTAGTATTAACAATTTATTAGTTAATAGTAATAATAATAATTCTATATTAAGATTTGATAATTTAAATTATGTATATGTAATAAAAAGAAATATGTTTGTTAAAAACGATGATTATAAAATAGCAAAAACAATTAAAAATATTATAATTTATGAATAGGATAAACTCCTATTCTTTTCTTTTTTAGTCATAAAATACTATTTTAGTGGAATTTTTAAAGAAATAGTATTATCATATATAGCGCTGTAGTATGATATAATAACAAAAAAGAGGTGTTAAAAGTGAAAAAATTTAATCAAAATATAATTCAAAATATTTATGTACTACTTTTAATTACAGTACTAACACTATTCTTTTTTATATTTATAAGAAAATCAATTAATGAAGATGCTAGAATAATGGCACAAAATAATAATAATGGCGTAGCAACACTACTTAATAAGACTTTTGAAACAGATTACGAGTTATTTGTAAACAATGGCTTTAAAAATGAAAATATTTTTGATTTAACAGAACAAAATCTAATTATAGATGTAGATACTTTAAAACAATGGCAAATTACATCGTTAGATAAAATAATAAGTAATTCAGATGATTCTTTGAAAAAAGTTGTTTTCTATAAAGAAAATCAATTAGGAGTGAAGCTAATAAATGAATATGAATATCTATTTAACGATAATAGCAATATAGACTATTTAATAATTGATCAACAAGGAATAATAAAATATAGCACAAATAATAAATATCAAGGTAAGATTCAAAATAATATAAAACCTGTAAGATGGTTAGATGATAATTTAAGTAGAAATAGTTACTCAAGTATTAAGTCTAATGATATGTTTATTAGTTACATGAAAATAGATAACGGTTTTATATTATTTCAATTAGCTAATTCAAGAGTATTTATTAATCAAAACCAAAATCTAGTTTATGCAATTATCATATTTATGTTTTTGATGATATTCATTGTTGTAACATACTATTTGATATTAAAAAAGAATTTTAATGAACGAGTGAAGAAATTAGACCAATTAGTATTTTCAAAATATGATTACTTTTATATTGCTGTTCTAAATTTAAAAGGTAAAATAATAAGAACTAATACAATGTTTAAAGATGAGTTCTTAAAAGATAAAAAATTTGAAACAATATTTGAATTAGATAAATTTAATATTAAAGATTCAAATGATTTAAAAGATAATAGCAAAATTTATTTTAGATTAAATAATAAAAGATTTAGTTTTAAAATTTTTAGAAAAGAAAATACATATTCAGTAGTTGGAGAAGTATATAACGAACAACTAGAAAAGTATCAAAAGCTTGCTTATTCAAATTCGATAAGTGGTGTTGGTAATTTATTTGCCTTTACTGAATATGTTAATAATACTAAAAATGATAAGGAATCTACTTATGTTATAGTTGATATTAAAGATTTTAACAAAATAATGCAATTTAAAGGTTATTCAGCATCTGTAAAAATTATTAAAAAAATAACTGATATTTTTGATCAAAATAAAAAAGAAGGTATAAAACTTTTTCATGTTAAAATTGATACTTTTATTTTAGTTATTGATGGACATATTGATGAGAGATGGGTTACAAGAAGAATCAAGAAATATGAAAGTATAAGTTTGAATGAAAATGAAACAGTAATGCTTGAATATAAAACCGGAATTGTTCATTCTACTTATGTAGTTGGAAGTGATGGAGAAAAAATATATGATACATTATTAATCACATTGACTCGTGCTAAAAAATCATCAATATACGATATTATTACTTATGATGATAACTTGAAATTATTTTTAACTAATCGTGAAATAATGTTAAAAGATTTGAATAATGCACTGGTAAATGATGAATTCATTATCTTTCTTCAACCTAAATTAGATTTAAGAGATAAAAGAATCAAATCTTTTGAAGCTCTACTAAGATGGAATAATCCAAAATATTTAAAAAGATCACCTGAAGAATATATAACATTAGCCGAAGAGAGTGATTTAATAGTAAAAATTGGAGATATAGTTATTGAAAAAACTTTTGAAATCTTAAAGGATTATAAGAATAAAAATATTAATATCGCTATAAACATATCACCTAAGCAAATAATTGAACAAGGGTTTGTTAATAAACTCATCCTTGCAGCAAGAAAAAATGAGATTGAACCTTCACAAATTTCAATTGAAGTTACTGAAACAATTTTAGTAGAAACATTTGATATAGTTATTGAAAAAATAAAAAGCCTAAAGAAAGCTGGATTTAGTATCCATTTAGATGATTTTGGTACAGGGTATAGTTCTCTTAAGTACTTAAAAGATTTGCCAATTGATGTTATAAAGATTGATAAACAGTTTATTAAAGATATGAGTGATGATCTTAAATCTGAAGCAATTGTTAAAACTATGATACAATTAACTCATGAATTAGGTTTAACAGTTGTTGCTGAAGGTATTGAAAATAAGCAAGAATTAGAAAAATTAAAAATTCTTGGATGTGATTATATTCAAGGTTATTTAATAAGTAAACCGGTAATTGCTAAAGAAGCATTATTGAAATACAATAAAACAATTAAGTTTTAGGGGGAATAATATGCCAGAATTAATCCAAGTTATTGCAATAGCACTAGCAACAATCTTAATGATTTTTTTGAGTTTTATTTTTGTGAAATTACTCAAGAAAGAAAAAGATAAAGAAATTGAAGATAGGATAATTTTTAGTAATGAATCATTAGATTATGAAATTTTCATGAAACTAATTAATCGAAAAGTTTATGAAAATAAAGGTCAAAATTTCTTTACTATTTTTTGGATTAATATTAATCGTTTCTTTGTAGTTGAAGAAACATATAATAAAGAAGATGTTGAAAATATAATTAAACAAATTCATTATCATTTGAAGGAAATTCTTCCAAAAACAGCTAAAATTGCTTATGGTAAATATCCTGGTACTATACTTGTATATCTACCAAAAATTTATCAAGAAAATGAAACGAATATATTAGCTAAAAAAATAAAAAGCACTGCGGAATTAAAAATTAAAGTTTTTGAAGATATTTATTTTGAAACATCGGCAACAATAGCGTATGTTAAATACCCACTTAATGGGCAAACTAGTGAAAGACTAATTGAGAGTTTAAGTATGGCGGCATATTTAAGTGAAAAACTTGGTGGCACTGGAATAACAGGCTATAGCAATGAAATGGAAAAAGACCGAAAATTCCTTGATTTCTATTTTGAAGTTAAAAGAGCAATCCAAAGAAAAGAATTTACATTGTATTATCAGCCGATTATAGATGTTAAAAATAGTGAAATATACGGATATGAATCACTTGTTAGATGGAATCATCCTGATAAGGGAACTTTATCACCAAAAGAGTTTATGCCTCTAATGGAACAATCAGGTGATATCAATTGGATTAGTATATGGGGGTTAGAAACAGTGATTAAAACTAATTTCGATCTTAAAACAGAAATCCCTAACAACTATTCATGGCATATAAATATTAGTCATCGTCAGTTATTAAATAATAAATTAGTTAATGAATATCAAAATACAATTACTAAATATCGAATAGAAGCGCGTAAAATAGTTTTAGAGATTGCAGATTTTCAAGATATGTTTGAACATGAAGATGCATTAAGAACAATTCTTAAATTAAAAAATATTGGTTTTAGAATTGCAGTATCTGTTGATAAGGTAGATTATCAAATGCTTACTAAAATTGAACAATATAAGATTGATATGATTAAACTTAATGTTAAAATGCTTAAAGATGATTATGTTACAACTCAAAAATATGTTGAGGTAATATCAGAATTAACAAATAAAAATAATATGAAAGTTATTATTGAATCAGTTGAAGAAAAAATTGATGAAGATCAAATCAATAAGTACAAATTTAGATATGGACAAGGTTTTTATTATTCAAAACCACTTAAAAAAGATGAAATTAGCACTTTTTCGTTAAAAAATAAGTAAAAAAGTATTATTCGAGATAAATATTTGTCAATATCTTTTGAAAATGTCCTAAAAAAATAAGATCATTAACGTGATTTATACATTGCTCTTTCTATCATCCGATTATAAGAATCACTTTTCCATGGATGACTATTAGGGACAGTGTATTTTTTCTTTTCTTTTTCAACACCAAGATCGAAATCTTTAGAATGACTTTCGTGAGATTCTAATTCAATTAATTTATAGTAATCACTGTTAATTAAACAATATAATTTATTATCAAATGATTTGATAACTATAGCTTTTGTACGATGTTTAAAGTTCATTAAGTTACCATTTTTATTATAGGCTTGGAAATACTTGTTTTGATACTTTAAAGCAGAGCCACGGTCAAATACACGGCTAGATATAACAGCTAAAATTAAGTTTAAATCAGTATCACTATTAATCTTTTCGTAAACTTGTGGTATATTATCATTAATGAGAGAGAATTGTTTATTAAACTTATCAAGATATGATTGTAGGAACTCATTTGCTTGAACGATGGTCTTAATATTATTAATTCGTAACTCATTTATTAATCTGGATTGTAACGTTCCAAATAAACGTTCAATTCGCCCCTTAGCTTGAGGAATAGAAGTAACATTTAAAGTTATGCCCAGCTGCTCGCAGGCATAACCAAATTGTGTTAATGTACTATACTCGGGCTTAGGGTTTTTTAATGATTTATAGTCGAAGATTGTTCTTCTGTCAGTTAGAAACTCATTAGGTATCCCATGATTCTCTAATGTTTGCTTTAAAACGTTGTAATAGCCAATTAGAGTCTCTTGATGATCAAAATATGCACCAACTAACATTCCTGTAGCATCGTCTATTGCTGCATGAAGATGAGTTTTTTTATCTCCAAACCATAAATGTTCTGATGCGTCCATTTGTAATAACTCGCCACCATATTTTTTTCTTGGAAGTCTTGCGTGATTATCTTTAGGATCTAAAATGTTATTATCAATGATAAGATTCTTTTCTTGAATAGATAAGGATTCGTTTAAATCTATTTTTGTTTGAATTCTATCACGGTATTTCCTCTTAGTAATTCTTTCAGCTTTTGGTGATAAAATAAGATTTTCATCTAAGAGATTGTATAGAGAATTATATGATATTTTAATTTTCTCATTTTCCAGAAGCATTTCTTTAAAATGTTTAAAGTTGAAATTGTAGTATTTATTATTATATAAATTTAAAATTTTATTTTTGATTTCAACTTTAATTATAAGGTGAGGAGACTTCTTTCTATTACCATGAATAAAACCTTCCTTACCTTGTTCATTATATTTGATAATTAATCTATTAACTTGTCTAAGTGATATACCTAGTTTATTAGCAGCATTAAGTTTATTACCGTTATTTGTTACTAAGTTTTTTATTGTTTCATACTTCATTTGTTCCATTGGTTTTAGTTCTACCTTTCTCATTAAGTACCTCCATTATATTAAGTACTTAATATTGTATTATAGTTTCTAATGTTTGGGACATTATTAAAAGATACTACTTAAGACATTATCATAAGATAACCACAAAAAAAGTATTATTCGAGATAAATATTTTGACAAATATAAAACTGTTTGATAAAATATATGAGCATCGAAAGAATGTAAAAGGCAAACCAAGGGTAACCTTGGGACGCAAAGCTATAGGGTCCTAAAATTGGATAGCCAGTTGTCATTATGACAATTGGCTTTTTTTGTCAATTTAGGAGGTGATTTGGATGCGGTTATCTGAAATATGGAATAAAAAAGGAACTAAAAAACTCAGTTTATTAAAAGTATTAGCACCTGTTGCGTTACTAACATTTACAATTGTATTTCTAACATTTTATGGTGTTAATACTGGTAATTTCTCAATTGGAGTAAGTAGTAATGCTTATGATAGAAATATTTCGATTTCAATCACTCCAGACTCAAATGAAAACAAAAAAACAATTTACGTTAATTCTAGAAACTTGTTACCAATTAATTTGTTAACAGTCGAGTCACAACTTGATGAAATAACAACAACAGATGGTGAATACAAAGGTAAGTACTCAAGAAATATTGTTGCATATAGTTTTTATATTAAAAATGAATCATCAAGTTTATCGTTTGATCTTGCTTATTCAATTCTACTAAGAGATATAAAAAAATATCAAGATGAGATTAGGTATATAAAAATTATGGTGATTAGCGATGATGAGAAAACAATATACCAAAGTAGCTTGAGTGAAAAGAAATATCAAGATGATTATAGTTATTATGATTTTGATGAAAATGCTAAAGAAATTGTTGTTGGAAAGCCTAAAATAATTAGTGCGAGATCAGAAAGAAAATATACAATTTTGTTTTGGTATGATGGCGATGAGATGGTAAATGCTAACATTAATAAAAATGATATTCTTGAAAGTTTAAAGTTTCAAATAAACTTTGAAATAGTGGATTAAAACTATGAAGAAAATAAGAATATTGACTTTAACATTAATTATCACATTGTTTACATTCTCAGTTGGTGCAGTAGCGTGGCTACAGATTAGTAACATTAATATTGTTGAAGGAATTAACTTGAATGCTGGTAGTGGTGATTTACTTGATATATCACTTGATGGAATTAACTATGCAAAAAGATTAGATGAAACATTGATTAAAGAAAAGTTAAGAAGATTAAGATTCTCAGATGTAACAACAACTGACGGAATAAACTTCTTTCAAGGTCCTAACAATGAAACAAGAATAGCAAGACCTAATATTGATTACTTAACATTTGATATCTGGTTTAGAGTTACTCTAGAAGATAATACAAATGAAAATGAAGTCTTTGATAAAATATTTTTAACTAATCGAAAAGAAGTAAAATACGATGAAACAAATAATGTTAAAGGAACTTATGTAACATCGGAAGGAAAAAGTTGGAAAGCAGATTTAGAATTCAATGATGGAAATAAGATCATAAAAAAAGGCGAAACCAACAATTATTATGCAAAAGATGCAATAAGAATTGGATTTGCTAGTGATGAAAATCAATTTATTTATGATATTAGTGAAAATGAAGAACGTGGTTTTGGAATGGAGTTTGGAGCATTTGATTACTATAATCAAAAAAATCCTTTAAATAAATTAAAAGTTCCAGAAAAAAAACCAGAAACAATCTATGAACTTTCAAAAGAAAGTGGAGCAGTAGGTTTTATGAATAATGATAATTCCCTAATAGTTTCACTAAAGAAAGAGGACAAACATTATTATGGTAAAGCTAAATTAAATATTTGGCTTGAAGGATGGGATCCAGATAGTATTGAAGCAATACTAAACGATCACATATTAATTCAGCTAGAATTTATAGCTGCAAAATTATAAAAGTTATTTAGTCAGCATATGCTGAAAATGTAAAAAGGAGAAAAAGAAAATGAAATTTACAAAGAAAATGGTTTTATCAGTATTAACATTAGTTATTACAGTGTTTGCATTAGGTACTGGGGTATTTGCATGGTTTACAATCAACAATACAACTAGTGTCTCAGATTTAAGTGGAACAGTACAATCAGGTACAGGTGGATTTTTAATTTCAACTAATGGAGAAGATTGGAATACAGCTCTTGATTTAAGTGGTATTACAGTTAAAGGTGATAGTTTTACTGACTTAACATCTGAAGATGGAAAAACATTTAAAAGTCTAAATAATGATTCAGTGGCAACTGGATATATTGAATTTGACTTACATTTCTTAATTGGTACTACATTTAATAGAATTAATTTATCAGATTTAACAGTATCAAGTGAAGAAACATCATGGAAATCAGATGTAGAAGTTACACTTGATAAAAAATACAATGTTGGTGATGCAATAAAAAATTATGCTTCAAATGCTGCAAGAATTTCAATTGAAAATCAAAAAAATGATGTTACTGTTTTTGAACAAAGTCAAACTGCTGTTGGAAATACAAGTGGTGTAGCAACTGAAACAAATAACTATGCATTTATTTATTATAATGCTTTAGCTACAAAGACTGGTAAAACAGCACTTAATTTTGCTAATGCATCAGCTTTAACAACTGATGGTCATGCAAGAGTTGGAGAAGAAGCATTTACTTCTATAGAAATTAGTGATGCAATTGAAGTGCCATCAACTATTACTGTAAAGGAAGAAGATACTAAGGCAGGTTACACAAAATATGCTAAGATTACAGTTCGTGTTTGGATTGAAGGTTGGGATGGAGAAGCATTCAATGCAATCTTAGGTGGTAAGTTAAATCTTAACTTTACATTCACTGCTGCTGAATAAGTTTTAAGATAATTTTCTTTGAGTATATATAATGAGGAAGCCTTAAATGGCTTCCCATTAAACTCAAATATATTGAAAAAATTAATAAGGAGTTACATAAATGAAAGAGAATAAAAAATCAAACGGAAGCAAGATTATATCAGTTATAGGAAATGTTATATTTTATACATTTATTTTGGTTTTATTACTTTTTTCAATAGTCAATTTGAGTGCGAAAAAGGAAGATGATGTACCAACATTGTTTGGTAGAGGATTTGTTACAGTACTTAGTGATTCGATGAACGGAGATAAGAAAGATTCGTTTAAAGAAGGAGCGTTAGTATTTGTAAAAGATCTAAATGATGATGATAAAAAGAATTTAAAAGTTGGAGATGTTGTTGTTTTTTGGGGACAATTATCGATTGATGATCCAAAATTACAAGCACATATAATTCATAGAATTATTAAAATTGAAGGAAACAATATTACTACACAAGGTGATAGCCTAAGAAATGCAAATACTACAGAAACAAATGATATAAGTAGAATTAAAGCACTTGCGACTGGACATGTTGAAGGATTAGGAAAACCAATTAATTATTTAAGAACATCAACTGGTTTTGCATTATTTATTCTATTACCATTATTTATATTATTAATTGTTCAAATTACAATTTTAGTTGTTAATGTTGTTAATAGAAATAAAGAAAGATTAAGAATTGATCATGAAGCTGAAAAAGCAAGATTAAAAGAAGAAATTTTGAAAGAGTTAAAAGAGAAACAATAACTTAAAGGTGGTGATTTAAATGGGCAATTTTGCAAAATGGTATATAGATATTCTACAAAAAACAATGCAAGTAATAATTAGTTTTTTTGTAGGAATTGGTGAATTTATTGCAAATATATTTGTAAGATATCCTGTAAATTCATTCAATAGCTTCACACTAGCAACTCGTGAATTTCAATTGCTGGATTGGGTAGCTGCAATTGTTGTTGTGAGTGTTAATATTGTCTTTTTAGTTATTATTCTTTTATTAGTATTTAGACTATTAAAAAAATATATTAGATTTGTTAAAAGAGAGATTAATACTGATAATTTAATAGATGAAATTAGTGAGTTAAACAGAGCATTGATAGAAAGCACGAATGAAAAAAATACAATTTTAGCCCTTAAATCGGAAGACTTAGGGTTAGGTAGTGGTGTGGTATCAAATCGTGTTAAAAGTTCAAACTTATTAACTGAAAATATTGATGGTACAGATGAAGAAAAGAATAAAAATGAAGATTCAAGATTTGTTAAATTACTTGATGTTGATGAAACATATGATTATGCTGTTTTACCAACACATATGTATGAAACAGATCGAATTAATTTAAATGAATTAGTTAACAGATTTATAAATTTCTCAGCATCGAAATTAAAACTATTTTATACACATAAAACAGTAACAACGTTTTTAGCTGGTATGGCTTCATCAAAGATTATTATTCTTGAAGGTATATCTGGAACTGGTAAAACATCATTACCGTATGCTTTTGGAAAATTCTTTAATAATGATTCATCAATAATTTCCGTTCAACCATCTTGGCGTGATAGAACAGAAATTATAGGATACTTAAATGAATTTACGAAAAAGTATACTGAACCAGATTTCTTGAAAGCTATTTATGAAACAACATACAGAACAGATGTTAATCTGATTATATTAGATGAAATGAACTTAGCTCGTGTTGAATATTATTTTGCGGATTTCTTATCAATAATGGAAATGCCAAAACCTGAAGAGTGGTTAATTGATATTGTTGGTGATAGTCAACCAGGAGATCCAATTAATCTTAAAAAAGGAAAAATGCTATTACCACAAAACGTCTGGTTTATAGGAACCGCTAATCGTGATGATTCAACATTTACAATTACCGATAAGGTATATGATAGAGCAGCATCAATTGAGATGAATGATAGAGCTAATTATATAGATGCACCAGATACAAATAATGTTCATATGAGTTATGAATATTTAGATGGTTTGTTCAAACAAGCTGTAATTGATAATCCTATAACAACAAAAACACTTGAAAACCTAGAAAAACTTGATTTATTTATAACATCAAAATTCCAAATTACATTTGGTAATCGTATTATGAGACAAATAAAGAGTTTTATTCCCGTATATGTTGCTAGTGGTGAAAATGAAATTGATGGACTTGATTATATTGTTTCAAGAAAAGTAATCAGAAAATTTGAAACCCTAAATCTACCATTTTTAGTTAATGAATTAGATGAATTATTAAAAGAAATTGATAAACTATTCGGTAAAACTAAATTCAATGAAACACGTAAAATGATTGAACAATTTAGAAAACAGGTATAGATTAATGAAAAGAAGATATGATCTAAAACTATTTTATGATATGGTCATAAATGAAATTGATAATGCTGAATTAGAAACAGATTTTCCATTTTATTTTTATCAAGCTTTTGATAAAGGTGAAAAACTTGTTTCACAAACATTAGTAACAGAGATCAAAAAGTTTGATGAAACATGGATTAAAACTGTTGAATCATATTTCCCAAGTATTGATAAAATAACGAAAAATTTAAAATCAAATTTAAAATATGAAGAAGAAATAAGAATTATTGAAAAAGCTAAAAAAACTGGTAGTAAATCAATTCAACATTTAGCAGCAAATACACATCTTATTAAAGAAGTTAAACCAAATATTATTCCTAAAAAGATTTTAGTCGATAATTCGGAAATTGATTATGCAATCTATGAAAACAGATTTGTGATGACTTTAATTGAACGTTTATCAGATTTTGTATATCAACGACTTAATATTATTAAACAAAATATTGAAGCAAGTCAAACAGTTAAAATGAACATTGATAGTAAATTTATGTTTGGTGATGAAGAATATAAGATTAATCTTGATTTGAATAAAACCGAAAAAGTGTCAAAAAAGTCTGAAATGGAAGCAAACCTTCAACTATATAAACGAGTTGAATATTTATATCGACAAATAACAAATCTTAAAAAAGGGCAGTTTATGAGTATTTTAAAAAATGCTAAAAAAGTAACTGCACCAATACTTAAAACCCAAATTATTCTTAAGAATACTGATTATCGTAATGCATATAATTTATGGATTTTCCTTGATCAATATTCATCACTTGGATTTGAATTAGAAACAAAAACTTCGAATAAAAAGTTTACACAAAGTTATAAAAAACATTTAACTCAAAACGTTTTATTGTTATTTGCAACTACGCTATTTCATGAAAAACAAACGCTAAATAGTGATTATACAAAAGGTAATAGAAGAAAGTTTAAATCGTATTTGACAAAGGTAAGCAATCTTGATGTTGTAAAAGATCCAAGAAGCTTTTCAAATGAGCATCAAGAAATGAATGAATACTATTTAAATCAAATGAAAATAATTTTTAAAACGCAAATCGATAAGTATAGTAGTGAAGGTAAAAATAAACGTATTTCATTAAAAAATGCAATTAATGATACTTTGAAAATTGTAAATTCAATTTATTCATCATACTTAGGAATTAATAGTGAAAACGAAGTTTTTGATCAATTAATAAAACCAGATAGAAAAAAAGTTATGCTAGATGAATCAATGGAAAAATATAAACTTGTTAAAGCACTTAGAGAAGCAAAAGAAAAAGATTTGCGAGAAACATATGAATTAGAACTTAGATGGCAAAAAATAGTTGAAGAAAAATCTAATGATTTACATCTTGAAAATCTTGAATTAAGTAAGAAAAAAATAACTAAAAAACTTGAAAAAGAAGTAAATGACTTTAAGAAATATAAAGAAAAAAGAATTGATCAAACTAAAAAAATTAAGGAACAAGCAATTAGAAAACATAAAGATGAGTTAAAAGATTTTGAAGAAAAACTTAAATTCAAATATCAAAAGCAACAAGAGAAAATAAAAAAAGTTGAACAAGAAAAACTGTTAAAAATTAAAGAGAAGCTTAAAAAAGAAAAAATGAAATTAAAACTTCAAGAACAAAAAAAGCTTGCAAAAGAAAAAGACAAACAAGCAACAATTAATGAAAGAAAAAAAATGAAGTTAGAAGAAAAATATAACCCTAAAGGATAGTGGTTAAAATGAAAAAAATCTTAAGTTATATATTAAGTGCAATAACATTACTTATTTTAATAATATCAATTATCTTTGTTATTTTAAATATTAAAGGTGTGAAAGATAATACACCAATAAAAATCTTTGGTTACAGATATTCACTTGTGGTTTCTGATTCAATGAATCCAAGTATTCAAAAAGGTGACTATGTAATTTATGAAGAATTTGATGAATATAATCTTAAGGATGTAATAGTTTATCGAAGTAAAACTGATAATAAGTTGATAGTTCATGAAATAGTTGAGGAAACTTCGTTTGGATTTAAAACTAAAGGAAGTAATAATAAAATAAATGATTTTAATTATGAAGGGTATATTACAAATGATCGTATTCTTGGAAAAGTGGTTAAAGTTACAGCTTTATTAGGCATTGGAAGATTATTTACTTCCAATAAATCCATGGTTATTATGATTGTTGTTATAGTATCATTTGGAATTATTGTTTGGCAAATAGTTGATATTACGAAAGCTTTAAAAGAAAAAACAAAAGAAAAATATCAAAAAGAATTAGAAGATTATAAGAAAGAATTGAACGATAAATAAAAAAAAGGAGTGAAGACAGATGCTAAAAAAATTATATATTTCAGTAGTAGTATTATTACTTGCAGTACTAAGTATGACTGTATCTGTCTTTGCTTGGTTTACTGAAGTAAAAAGTAGTTCAGAAGCAAACGGATTAAATGGTAAAATTGATCAAAATGTTCAGTTTGAATTTGATACTGATTATGATATGTTAATTGATACTACAAGATTTGAGGATTTAATTTATGTAACAAGAGAGGACCTTGCAAAAGGTACCCAAACAACATATAGTGGTTTATCAACAAATATAACAATAACAATCAAGAATAAAGATTTAGAAAAATTTAGAATTTACGTTGGAGCAAGTATTGCTGCATCACTTAATGCAGGTCCTTATACAGGTATTAGCAATGGTTTATTGTATTTGGTTTATAGTGAAGTTGATGTTGAAAATGCACTAAATGCAAACAAAAATGTTGTGGATTACATAATGGAAAGAGAAATTTTTAATTTTGACAGAACAAATATGACGGATAGTCAATATGTTGATGCTGCTATTTCTAATCTAAGATCAAGAAATGGAATATTAATTAGTGGAACTAAGACAGAAGAAACGATGTTTATTGCTGCTTGGGGTTACTATGATGGATTAAAAGGATATACTTACAACAATGTGGAATTGCAAAAACTATATTATTCTCTAGTTTATCAAGTAACTTTCATGCTTCGTGGAGGGTTAGCATAATATGATAAAACTTAAAAAAATAGTAATATTATTATTAGTATTTGCTGCATCTATAGCAACATCAATAGGAGTATATGCATGGATTTCTGTTGGAGCTGAAAAAGAAGTTAGTGAACTAATAACTGAACTTGATTCAACGAGAATTTTTGAAGCAAGTATGAATGTTAAAATAAATGACGAAGAAGTTAAATATTCTGATGTATCGCGTTATGATTCAGTTACACATATGTTTACATTTAATAATGTTGATGAATTAAGAGATGGTTTTAAAGTTAATGTTACAATTGAAGCTAAGAAACAGATTAAAGTCAGATTTAAAATTGTTGAAGAATGGCATAATAGTAATAATGAAATAATAGAAAATCCTCATTTACTAACATTTAATTCTAGTAATAGTGATTTATACAAAAAAGATAATGAAAAATATATTTATTATACGCCAAGCATTGGTTTAGGAAAAATTGTTGAAGATATTGAGATTATTGATAGTGTTACATTTAGTAATACTAATGCAATTAGTGATAAATTGTATTTTGCAATTATAGTCGATGCAATTCAATATAATTATGAAGATAATTGGGATGCTAATCCAAATGATACATTAGGTAATAAGATTAATATTTCAAATGATACTATAGTTTCTATTGATTTAAAGAATATTTTTCAAGTTGGTATTTTACGTGGGATTTTAATTGAATTTATTCAATATGACACTGATAAAAATTATCAATTTGTTTATAGTGAAAATAGAAATAACTTCGAAGTCAAATTAAGTGCTGGTAGTTATGATGTTAACGTTTATACACACAAACTTTTTACATATGATGTTAAGTATACAAATAATAAAATACTTATAAATATTGAGTATCGTATTGTTGATAACTATATTGGAATTCATAGCTTTATCTTTAGTCCTAATATCATTCGTGAATTTAAATTTGATACAGATTATCCTAAAGATATTATTGTTTATACTATAGATGATAATGAAAAAAAGACATATTGGGTTTCGACAAAAGTAATTTCAAAATACTATAGTCCACATCCTAGTGCTCAAGGTTCAAGTTGGGAAATAATGGGAAAAAGATGGAAGAACGGAAATACAATTGATGCAGGAAAAGTTGTTTATTATGATAATACTTTTTGGCAATCAACAAGAAATGGTAATACGACAACACCAGGAAGTGTTAATAGTGGATGGATTAGATTAGACTTTACGTGGTTTTTGAACAATGAATATAAGATTGGTGATATCATTTTTTATGATAATGGATATTGGTTAGTATTAAAAAATGGAAATTCATGGAAAGAACCTGGAACAGAAAATAGTATTTCAAATTTTGCATCACTTGGACATAATTTTAGAAAAAATACAGGTGCAGCATATAAAACAGGGGATATTGTTTTATATGAAGGTATTTATTACATGATGAGAAGGGATTATGCAAATAATCCACCAACACCTCATGGTGAGTGGGATGAGTGGGCAGTACTTGATCCGTATTGGGAAATCGAAAGGGAATATGCTAAAGATCAAATTATAATTTATGAAAATAAAAAATATAAGAGTCTTATAAGTGGTAATAGTCAAAAAAAACCATCTGAAAATCCAACTATTTGGGAATTGACAAATGAAGATCCAAACATTGATTGGAATCCAAACAAAGTCTATAAAACAAATGACTATGTTCTGTATGAAGGAATAAGTTATGTAGTTAAAAATGGTTATAGTAATGTGTCTGGTAATTCTAAAAAACCAAACGAATCAGTTTATTGGCGTAATCTATCCGATAATTTTAGTTACTATAATAGCTATAAAATGAATGACAGATATAGTTTAGTATATTACAATGAAGCATGGTGGAAATGGACTAGTGATAAAACATCGGATGAAGTAAGAAGTGAATTTGATGGTAAGAATCCAATTCCTGGAGAGATTGTAAATGGCATAAATTATTGGCAAGAAGTAACAATTGTTTGGAAGCCACATAATAGATATAAAAAGGATGACATGGTTATTTTTGCTGGACATTTTTGGAGAGCAAAACAAGATATTAATACATATATCCAACCAGGAGATGTATTATACTGGGAACGTTATGATATAGATTGGAATCCAAATAAATAAAAAATAAGTGTATTTTAAATTGACTATTTATAACTGTGTCGATTTAAAAACACTTTTTTTCTTTTTTACCTTCAAATTTTGATAAAAAAATGACTTTTTATAACTAGTTTTGGTATAATAAATATCGAACAATATCAATATGAGGTTATTTGTATGACACTTGAAGGAATGCTAATTACAGTTTTAATTGCTTTAATCAATTTTTCGTTCATCGGGATATTACTATTTATTAATTTAAAAAACCCTAATAGGTATGACGGACTAAGAAGTTGGATTAACTCAAATTTTATTAGAATTACAGGAAGTATTTTAATTGCTACATCTGAATATATTAAAGAGAATACAATAAAAACAATTGTATCTTTTTTAGGATATTTCTTGTTAGTTTCAAGTCTAATATTAGTCAACAAAAGTATCTATAAATTAGTTGATAAAAAATCAAATATAATTTGGGAGAGACCAGTAAATATTATCTTTTTAGTTTTATTAATTCTTTTTGGTATAGTAATAAAAAACGATTTATTTTTTACTTTAGTAATCTTAATTGCTCAAGCATTCTACACATTGTGGCAAATAATAATTGTTAATACTAATAGAACAGCAGATGATCGAAATTCTTGGCTTTCGTTTACAATTCTACAGACAATGGCAATTATTGTTTTTATTTGTTATGTTTTATTTGAATTACTTTTTAATGAGTTTAATATTACAAATTTTACTGGGAATCATAAAGGACAAAATATAATTATTAAATCATTAGTAATCATGTCGACATTAAATTCAATTGGATTATTAACTAGAATAAGTAATGTAGCACCAAAGTATGTCGATTCTGAAAATAAACTATTTAGGACTGTAATTAATTTAACATCGAATATGATTGTGGTTTATGATAAAGAAACTAAAGTAATTAATTATGTTAATCCACACTTCACTAAAAAGTTTAAGTATCGTAATTTTGAATTGTTATCTAAAAAAAGATTTGATGAATTATTTGTTACAAAAGATGAGTACTTTAAACTTAAAGAAGAGTATTATAAGGGTTCAAATTTAATTGAATATAAAACAAAAATGTTGACACGTGATAATAAAATAATCAAATGTTTAATATCAATTTCATTAATTCCATTTAATGATACTGAATCATACTTAGCAAGTATTGTCGATATAACAAATACAATTAGTCAAACAGAAAAATATGAGTTTTTAGCTAGTTATGATGAATTAACTAATCTTCCTAATAGAAGAGTTTTATATGAAGTATTTAAGAAGAAAAAAGATGCGTTTAAATCATTTATTTTAATTATTCTTGATATTGATAATTTTAAAGAAATAAATGACCAATACGGACATAATATAGGCGATGAAGTTTTAAAAATATTAGGGCCTAAACTTGATTATATTAATGATGATAATGATTTAGTTGCTCGTTATGGTGGAGATGAATTTATATTTTTAATTGATTTAAATAATAATCAGACTTTTGATGAAATAATTAATAAACTTTTAGAAGTATTTAAAGAACCAGTAATAGTTAATAATGAAAGAATAAAAATTGATATATCTTTAGGTGTTGCGGAGTATCCAATTGATGATGATGGATTTGAAGGATTATTAGAAAAAGCAGATATAGCACTTTATAGAGCAAAAAAATATGATGGGGATAAAGTTGTTGTCTATAATGAAAAAGATGAAATTGAAACATTAATATAAAAAAGTACTGCGAGATATAAAGATATTTTTGCAGTACTTTTATATATGTAGTATTAAAAAAGATAAATGGCAAACAAAACATCTGATTTATTAATAGATAAAGAAATATATATATAAAGTTTTAAATGAAAAGTTTGTTATTTTATATTTAATCATTTATCTCTTGATTAGAAACTAGCGCATATAACTCATTTGATTTATCTAAAGCAATCTTTGCAAATATTGGACCTGTTGATTCATAGATTAAAATACTAAATAAAATAATTGTTGTAATAGGAGTTGCTAAAGTTGTTGGTAAATACATATTAACTAATAAACTTAAGCCTATCGATATACCACCTTGAGGAAGTAGCGCAAATCCAAGATATTTTTTTACATTTGACTCAGCATTTGATATAACAGCACCAACATGTGAACCGGTGATTTTTCCTAATGCTCTAGCAATAATGTAAACAACACCTATTAATCCAACAGTTTTTAAAATATCAAGTTTCAGTGTAGCACCAGCTATCGTAAAGAAAAGGATATAAAATATAGGTACAAAATCGTTGATAGTTTTAAAAGATCTATTTGCAGTATCTTTTCTAAGGTTTGCTAAAGTAGTACCAATCATGATATTTACTAATAAAGGTGAAAGATTCAAAAGTTTTGATACACCTAAACCAACAAGAATAAAGAAAATTGTTTTTACTTGTATATTGTCTTTAGGATCAACTTTTTTACTTAAAATTGATAATAATATTCCAAGCAATAATCCAATGAGTAAAGAACCAAAAACTTCAATTAATGGACCTTTTAAAATATTCCATGCAGTTAGTTTTAATGCATTGTTTGGATCAATTGGAACTAAGATTCTTGCAATAGGTAAAACAATTCCAAAAACAATAATACCTAGAACATCATCAAGTGCAGCAACAGGCAAAATACTCCTCGTAACTGGACCATCTGAACGAAACTGCTTAATCACAAGAATTGTAGCGGCAGGTGCTGTTGCAGCTGACATTGAACCTAATATTAGACTGAAAACTAATCTTTCTTTGTTTGTGAAGGTAGGAAATGCAAAAGGTGTCATTAGATACATTGCAAGTGAAACAATTAAAACTGCACCTAGGACTTCCCAAAAAGTTATAGTTAGAATTCTTTTTCCACTCTTTTTTAAAGATGAAAATACAAATTCACTACCAATACCGAATGCTATAAACGATAATGTTATTTCACTTATAGTATCAAAAACGGGTAAATGATTTGTTAAGTTAATTGGAAAAAAGCCAATTATTACTCCGGCAATTAAATAACCAGATACTGTTGGAAGTTTGACTTTTTCAGCAAGCTTACCGATTAAATATCCAAAACCAATAAATAATGAAAGAATTAAAATGATGTTCAATTAAATGACCTCCTTTAAATAAAAAAACGCACAAAAAATGTACGCCTGGATAAATCCTATGAGGTTAGCTGTCGGGTTAGGGATTCCAAGTTTCCCTTCAATTGATTCACCCCAAATATGTTGGTTCCCCCACTCGGTTGATTCGGATATTTCTACTTTAATAATAGCATATAAAAAATATAATACAAGGCTTTAAATGCTCATAAATCTTAAAATGATTTTTAAATGTAGTTAATATGCAAAAACAGTAGTGAGAGTATGATTATTTTAGGGATTTTTTAACCTTGTTAAGTTTTTCTTTTATTATATTTAATACTTCATTACGGTCTTCAAGACTATTAACAACATCATACTTATCCATATCAATAGTAATAACATCACTAGCTTTATAAAAATTCTTTAACCAGTCACTATAACCATTCCATAATGTTTTATAATATGAAACAAGTTCAGGATCTAATTCAAATTCACGTCCACGGCTATTAATACGTTTTAAGACAGTTTCAAATGAACCAGTTAGATAAACCATCAAATCTGGAGCTTTTTGAGGTATTTCTTCAATTTCAGCCATCATATTATCTAAAAGTTTTTTATAAATTGAAAACTCTAAATCATTCATTCGACCTAAATCATAATTGATTTTAGCGAAATACCAATCTTCATATATTGATCTATCAATGACACTAAATCCTTTTTTTGAATTGTTTGCTGCATCTTTAATAGTTTCAAAACGACTATTTAAAAAATAAAGTTGAAGTAAAAATGGATATCTTTTTTCTTCAATTTCTTTTGGTGTAGCTGTATAATAAAGGGGTAAAATTGGGTTGTCATTAACACTTTCATAATACATTTTAGCATCTAAATCTTTTGCTAGAAACTCACCGAGACTTGTTTTCCCAAGTCCAATCATCCCACCGATAACAATTAACATAATATTCCTCTTCTCTATAATTACTATTCTAATTTTAGCGAAGAGATACTGAATTGTCAATTCATTTATAACAACAATCTTATGCTATAATTATAAATATAAAGGAGTGACTAAAAATGATATATCAAAAAGATTATTTTATTAATAATTCAAAAGCAACAATAATTATTGCTCATGGCATAGCAGAGCATAGTGGTAGATATGAAAAGATTGCATTGACATTAAATCAAAATGGATATGATGTTATTACATATGATCATTTAGGACATGGTAAATCACTTGGAGCACGTGGTAAAATTAGATCTTTTCATGATCATATAGATGTTTTAAATATGATTGTTAAAAAAGAAAAAACAAGAAATAATAATAAAAAAATATTTTTATTAGGTCATAGTATGGGAGGAGAAGTTGTAAATCTATATGCTGTTAAATATGGAGATGTTGATGGAATAATTAGTTCATCAGCAGCAACAAAGACACCAAGTAATGCCAAAATCTTAAGAGTAATCGGTTTTTGGTATTTAAGATGGGTTCCAATTAATACAAAAATCTTTGATAAGTTTTTAGCTAAAGATCCTAAAGTTTTAGAAAAAAATAAAAAAGATGAATTGATGCTTAGTAAAATGTATATAAGTTTAATTGGGGAGATGTTTGTTAAGGGAATAAAATATCTTAATAAGAATGTTAGTAAGTTTAAAACTCCAGTTTTATATATTCATGGAACAAGTGATGGAATTGTTGATGTAAGTGCGAGTAAAGAAATAATTGAAAAAATTTCATCAACTGATAAGACACTTAAAATCTATGAAGATGAATATCATGAAATGCTTAATGATTATAATGGCGAAAAGATATTAATTGATATTATTGAATGGGTAAATGATCGAGTATGAAAGTTTTATTTGTATGCTTAGGAAATATCTGTAGATCACCGATGGCAGAGTTTATGTTTAAGGATTTAGTTGAAAAAGAAGGATTAACTGAAAAATTTGAAATAGTTTCAAAAGCAACCTCTTCATATGAGATTGGTAATGATATGTATCCTCCTGCTAAAAGAAAACTAGTAGAAAAAAGAATTAAGTTTGATAAAAGATTTGCAAATCAGATAAAAAAAGATGATTTTCATTATTTTGATTACATTATTGGAATGGATCATCAAAATATTATTAATTTAAAAAGAATGGCTCCAAAAGAAACAGAGAATAAAATTCATTTATTGTTGGACATAAATGATGAAACAAAAAATACTGAAGTTCCCGATCCATGGTATACTGATGATTTTGAAGAAACTTATAATTTATTAAGAAATGCATTACTAAGTTGGTTAGAAAGATTTAAAAAAGAGATGCTTTAAATTTAAAGTCAGATAATACGAAAAAATACGAAAATAAAAGTTTATCTTAAAATACATATAGTATAATTATAAGAAAGAAATGAAAAAATGAGGGATATTATGGAAAATAGAATAGAAAAAGTTTATTATGATAATACTAAAAGACCAGTTTTACTTATTTTGCCAGGTGGTGGATATTTTATGACTTCTGATAGAGAAGCATATCCAATAGCAAATGAATTTTTAAGCACAGGATTTCATCAAGCAATTTTTTATTATCGTGAAGATAAAAAGAAATATCCAGAGATTCTTACTGACGCTAAAAAACATATTGAAGAATTGATGAAAGATCCATTAATAGGTGATATTCATATTATGGGATTTTCTGCAGGTGGACACTTTGCAGGGTTATTGTTAACTGAGTTTCCAGAAATGTTTAAAACAGGAATTCTATGTTATCCAGTAATTTCAACGGACAAATTAATAATGCATGAAGATTCATTCAAAAACTTGTTAAAAAACTATCCAGATGAATTAGATAAAGTATCAATTGAAAAAAATATTAAAACTAATACACCGCCAATGTATATTTGGCATACAATGGAAGATCCACTTGTTCCTTATCAAAATTCGATTGTTTTAATGGAAGCATTAAAGGAAAAGAATATTGAAGTAAAACTAAGATTATTTGACAAAGGACCACATGGTTTAGCACTTGCTAATCGATTAACAAGTTATGATGATATGAATCCATTAGAATATGAAAAACAATATAAAGAGATTCAAAAATGGATTAAAGATGCGAAAGAATGGCTATTAAACCATTAAAAACTAACATAGTTTAAACAAAATACTCTTCGACTAGTGTAAACATTTACAATTAAAAGTTTTTAATGTATAATGTTTAGAAATATTTAGAATAGAGAGTGTTAATTATGCAAAAATTAAAAAGGAAATATAACCTGGTCACAACAATCTCACTTGTTATAGGAATTGTTATGGGATCAGGTATTTTTTTAAAGAATATATCAATATCAAGAAATACGGGAGGAAATATTTTCTTATCTTCAGCAGTGTTCTTGATTATGGGTGTTATTATGATCATTTCAGCTTATACGTTTTCAATTGCAGCGAGTAAAATTGAAAAAGTTAATGGAGTAATTGATTATGTTGAGGATGCTGTTGGTCCTAAGGTTGCATATTATGTCGGTTTCTATTTTAATTTAGTTTATTTGCCAATTATTACATCAGTATTAGCTTTTTTATCAGCAAACTTTTTTAAGCAATTAATTGGTTCAAATAGTGAATATTTTAGTATATATGTTGGAATAGCTTTCTTAAGTATTTCTTTTATTATTAATATGTTTGCTCCAAAACTTGCTGGTAAATTCCAAGTATCAACAACTATTGTTAAACTTATTCCAATTGTTATTGTTGGAACTGTTGGTCTAGTAATAGGATTGAATTCTAACACAGAAGTTATTACATCAATAGGTGGAACAAAAAATGTTAAATTTTTTGATGCTTTACTAGCAGCAGCTTTCGCATATGAAGGTTGGATTGTTTCAACAACAGTTAATGCAGAAGTTGAAAATAGTAAAAAGAATCTACCTAAAGCTTTAGTAATAGGCTGTATTATCGTGATTATTTCGTTTCTAATATATAATATTGGAATTACAACACTATTAGGTTCCGATGCAATTTTGAATTCAAATAATGATCAAGCAATTGTTGAACAAGCATTTAATAATCTTTTCAATAGTCAAATTGGAGGTAAAATATTCTTATTCTTCATTACAATTAGTTGTCTTGGTGTTTTAAATGGATTAACGATGGGAGTTAGTAGAGGAATGTATTCCTTAGCTGTTAGAGGTCAAGGACCAAAACCAGAAGTATTTAAAAAATTAAACAAAAAAACTAATACATCATTAGCAAGTGGATTAGTAGCATTTATCTTAAGCTTATTATTCTTTGGATATTTTGTTTTAGCAATTATTTTCAATAAGGTATCAGGAAATATTGATGAGATTGCTATTGGATTATTATATTTTGCATATATTTTCATTTATGTAAATATAATGAAGAACTATAAAGATTTACCAGTATTCAAGAGATTTGTAATGCCAATACTTGCACTTATATCAGTAATCTTCTTATTGTTTGCATCGTTCAATGTTTTATATACTACTTTAATGAATACTGAGTTAACGATCCACCAAAGAATTCCATATATATTAATTATTATTGTTTTTGCATTTATACTTGCAAGAATATTTTATAAGAAGAAACCAATCGTTGGTGAATAGAAAAATATAAAAAATTAAAGATCAAGTGTATATATAAACACTTTAAAAGTGATGATTTAGAAAATACATTGTTTAAAAAGTTAAATAGAGGTATTAAAAATAATATCTATAACTGATAAGCAAAGTTTTTCATATAAATCATCCTTTTTTTCTAAAATCACATTAATAATCAATGTTTTGTAGATAAAATAATGATATGCAACGCTTAGTTGCCTAAAAGTAAAGTAACTTATTCTTGCTTAACATGATTTTCTTGACTATAATTAAGCTAAACAAATAAAGGGAGAGATACTATGAGCCATCCGTTTCATGAAAATTTAAGAAATTTAAGAATTAAGAACAATTTAACACAAGATGAATTAGCAAATATATTAGATGTTAGTCGTCAAGCAATTTCAAAGTGGGAAAGGGGAGAAGGTTTGCCTGATTTACATAATCTATCATTATTAGCTAAAGCACTTGGTGTTACTGTTGATGAATTGATTGGTGAACAAAAAGAAGAAAAAGCAAAAGAAACTAATCAAAGAAAATATGAAGAGAGTTTTGGACATCGTGCTGGTAACTTTTTTCAAAGACTAATTTATAAAGGAAATAACGCAACGAATAGTAAGAAAGCAAAAGAAATTAGAAAGAAACTACTAGTTTTTGGTGGAATTGGTCTTGGAGTTGGAATACTTTTAGTTATAATAGGATTTATAGGATTTGCTACTAGTGCGATGAAAAGTGTAGAAAACTTTGGTAGTGGAGCTAGTCCAGTAATATTTATGCCTGTGTTTCTTATTGGAGGTATTATTGCTAGTATTAGTGGTTACGCAATATATGCAGGATTAGCAATTGTTGTTGGTGGTGTTGCAACTAAGTTTTTAGATGAAACAACCTATTGTCCAAATTGTCATGATAAGGTTGATCATGATGAAAAAGTCTGTTCAAACTGTGGAACCAAATTAAGTAAGGTTTGTGATTGTGGAAAAGTAAATGAAGTAAGTGATACATATTGTAGAGAGTGTGGTAAAAAGTTGAATTAAGTTTCAACTTTTTTTAAAGGCAATTTAACTACTTATTTATAGTAATAAAAGATGAAAACTTGACTATTGTATTTATATGGTGCTAAAATTGATTAAAGGTTTATTAACCTTTAGTGGGAGAGGTTTTATGGGGAACGAACAAACAGAAACATATGAAGATATTTATGAACCATTAAAAGCATATAAAAATATTTATAAAGATAAGAACTACAAGTTATCTCAAGAGTATTTTGAAAACCTAGTGAATGAATCTGGTGTTAATGCAGGTGAAAACAAAATATTAAACGATAAGATTAAGAAAAAAACAAAAGAAGCAAATAATTTAAAGTCTGAAATTAATAAAAAAAATGTTCTTAAATTTATTGTTTGGTTTTTTATTATTTTATCAGTAGTGGCAGTTATTTATGGTATAGCACAAATTGTTAATAAAAATACGGATATCGTTTCAATATTAATGATTGCTATTGGAATACCAGCATTAATAATCTTGATTTATATATTAAGAAAAAAGATTAATCCTAAATTAAAAGAACTTACTGATAGTCATCAAGATTTAACAAAAAAGATTAATGAATTAATTCAAGAAGCATATCAACAATTAGAAGCACTAAATAAACTATTTACGGAAACAATGAGTTTAGAATTATTTAAGAAAACAATTCCCAATATAAACATGGATTTAGTTTTTGATAGTAGAAGACTAGATTATTTAGTTAATAAATTTGGGTTTTATGATCAAGAAGATATTAATAGATCAGCGTTATTTGTTCAATCTGGAGATATTAAAGGAAATCCTTTCTATTTAGGAAAAGAACTTGTTCATAAACTAGGCGAAAAAGCATATACAGGTGCAATTACAATCCATTGGACAACAACTTCTCGAGTTAATGGTAAAACTGTTACAAATCATCACTCACAAACATTAACTGAAACAATATATCGACCATGTCCTTATTATAATAGGGAAACTTATTTAGTTTATGGTAATGAGGCTGCACCTGATCTGATATTTAGTAGAACTGATTCAGATGCTGAAAATATGACTCAAAAGCAAATTGATAAAACAGTTGATAGAGAAATAAAAAGAATAAGTAAGAAATCTGAAAAAAGTATTTCAAAAGGTGGAGGATTTACCGTTTTAGGTAATTCAGAATTTGAAGTTTTATTTAGAGCAACAAACAGAAATAACGAAGCACAATTTAGATTATTGTTTACTCCTCTTGCTCAGCAACAATTATTAGAAATTATGAAAGATAAAGAATTAGGATATGGAGATAATTTTAATTTTATTAAACATAAGATGATTAATGCTGTATTCCCTGAACATTTAAATGATTTTGAGATTAGACCTAATCCAAATATCTTTAGAGGATATGATTTAGAAGCAATGAAATTAAATTTTTTAAATTTCCAAACAGAATATTTTAGAAAAGTTTATTTTACATTTGCTCCAATACTATCAATACCTCTTTATCAACAACATATGCCACATGAGTATATATATAAAGATTTATATGATAGTTATGTAAGTTTTTATGAACATGAATCAGTTGTTAATAAGATGAATGCTGAAGAATTTAAACATCCATTATCACAAACACCTAATATTCTAAAAACAAAAATAATTAAAAGTAATGACTATAAAGATGTTATTGAAGTAACTTCATATGGATATGAAACTGTTCCAAGAGTAGATTTTTTCACTAAAATGGGTGGAGATGGGAGATTACATACAATTCCTGTTCATTGGACTGAATATATTGCAGTATCAAGAAATACAGAGGTTTTAATAAATGTTCCAGAAGAAGAAAAAGAATTAACTTACCAAGAACGTTTTAGAAAAATTATTGAGAATGCAGAAAAACAAGGTATAGATCCAAAAGAAATGCAAAAAATCGGCTTATATTTAGCATATATATTAAAAAAGTAACAAAATGCCTAAAAAACAAGTATAATATAAATATAAATAAATAGGAGGTAAGGCAAATGGCAAACGAATTAGATGAATTAACAGGTCCAGTTAATAAGGACGGAAGAGATGTAAATGTTATTGCAAAGCAAATCCCAGTGAAGGTTGGTACTGGATCGCTTATTTTTGAAATTGTTTTATGGATATTTATTATTCCTGGAATTATTTTCCAAATTAAAAAAGTAAGTGCAAGAAACTATTTCAAATCATTACAACAAAAAATTCAACATAATGCATCACAAATTGATAACTACTTAGAACAAAGAGTTCAAATCTTACAAAACGTTGTAGGTATTGTTGAAAAATCAGTAGATTTAGATAAAGATGTTATGAAATCAGTAGCACAATTTAGAGGTGGAATTAATCCAACTGAAGAAACAAGAAATGAAGTTGCAGGACAATTAGATTCAGCAATGAGTAATGTTAGAATTGCTTTTGAAGCATATCCAGAATTAAAAGCACACCGTGCACTAGCTGATGCAATGCAACAAAACAGTTACTTACAAAAAGAAATTACTGCAGCACGTGAAGTTTATAATGATACTATTTTAAAATGGAATCAAGATATCTTTGCATGGCCAACTAAAATGATAGTTGCTGCTAAAGAAGGATATACTTCAAGAATTCCTTTTGCTGCAAGCGAAGAAACAAAACAACAAGCAAGAGCTAAGTTTTTTTAATAGTTTATAAATCGACAACCATTTATATATGGAAGTCGATTTTTATAAAATAAACCAAAATAACAAAGAGGAACTTTAGGGTTCCTTTTTAAATTAAAAACTAAAGTAGTCGATTACTTGTTATTAGGTCTAAAAAATGTTAAAATTAGGAAGATTAAAAAGATGAAAAAACAATCATTAATAGGTCTTGTTTTACATTGAAAATGATTGCTAAATAGTATCGAATTCTAACTAGTATTTAATGGTGTTTTCTATTATTTTTGTGATCCAAATTTGACACAAGTGGTGTTTTTAGGAAAAAACCGCTAAAAAGTAGTGCCGAATTTGTGGTTGGTATTAGTTATACTAACTCCGAGAGAAGAGGTGTCAAAATGTTTAAATTAGTATCTCCCTATAAACCTAGTGGTGATCAACCACAGGCAATAGAAAAATTAACTAAAAATTTTAATGATGGCTTAAAGGAGCAGATATTACTGGGTGCTACAGGTACTGGTAAGACCTTTACAATAGCTAATATTATAGAGAAAATGGGTAAGAAAACATTAGTTTTAGCCCACAATAAAACCCTTGCTGGTCAGTTATACGGCGAACTCAAGGAGATGTTCCCTGATAATAGAGTGGAATATTTCATCTCATACTATGATTATTATCAACCTGAAGCGTATGTAGTCTCTAGTGACACATATATTGAAAAAGATTCATCAATTAATGATGAAATAGATGAATTAAGACATAGTGCAACCGCATCTCTTCTTCAAAGAGATGATGTTATTGTTGTTGCATCAGTATCTTGTATTTATGGTATTGGGGATCCTGATGACTATAAAAACTCTGTTATTTTTGTTAGAGTTGGTGATGATTACGGTAGAAATTATTTTATTAATAAGCTTGTAGAACTTACATATGTTAGAAATGACATAGATTTTCAAAGAGGTACTTTTAGAGTACGTGGTGATATAGTTGAAGTTATTCCGGTTAATGAAAGAAGTGAAGGAGTTAGAGTTTCATTCTTTGGTGATGAAATTGAAACTATTGCTAAGTTTGATGTTTTAACAGGAAAAACAATAGAACAAGTAACATTTGTTTCAATTTATCCAGCAACTCACTTTATGACTAATCCTGATAAAATTAAAGAAACAATTAGAAGAATTAGAGAAGAACTAGAAGAAAGAGTTAAATATTTTAGATCAAATGATAAACTTTTAGAAGCACAACGTATTGAAATGCGAACTAAATATGATTTAGAGATGTTAGAAGAGATAGGAACATGTAGTGGTGTTGAAAACTATTCAAGACATTTATCACTTCGTGGTGAAGGAGAAACACCAGCAACACTAATCGATTTCTTTGGAGATGATTATTTATTAATTATTGATGAATCTCATGTTACAGTTCCACAAGTAAGAGGAATGTATTTTGGAGATAGATCAAGAAAAGAAAACTTAGTAAATTATGGATTTAGATTACCAAGTGCACTTGATAATAGACCTTTACAATTTGATGAATTTGAGAAAAAGAAATCAAATGTAATTTATTTATCAGCAACACCTGGTCCATATGAGTTAGAAAAACATCTTCCAGTTGTTGAACAAATTATTAGACCAACATATTTATTAGACCCAGAAATTGAAATTAGACCAAGTAGTAATCAAATGGATGATTTATATTTTGAAATTAAGAAACGTGCTGAAAATAATGAACGTGTTTTAGTAACAACTCTAACAATTAGAATGAGTGAAGAATTAACAAGTTATTTCAAGCAATTGGGATTAAAAGTTGCGTATCTACATAGTGAAATTAAATCATTAGAAAGAATTGCTATTCTGCGTGATTTAAGATTAGGTAAATATGATTGCTTAATAGGGATTAACTTATTAAGAGAAGGTCTAGATTTACCTGAGGTTTCACTTGTTGCTATATTAGATGCTGATAAGCAAGGTTTCTTAAGAAGTGAGCGAAGTTTAATTCAAACAATCGGACGTGCGGCTAGAAATCAAAATGGGCATGTAATAATGTATGCTGATACAATCTCATCAGCAATGGAATATGCAATTAATGAAACTAATCGTAGAAGAAAGATTCAAACAGAATACAATGAAAAGAATCATACTAAACCAATAACGGTAAGTAAGACTATTAAAGATAATATTTCAATTAAAGAAGAAATTATTGAAAAATATACTGAAGATAAAAAAGTTAAATTAACTAAGAAAGAAAAAGCATTCATGATTGATGATCTTGAAAAACAAATGCGTGATGCTGCTAAAAATCTTGACTTTGAAAAAGCTGCAGAACTTAGAGATTTAATTTTTGAACTTAGGAGCGAATAATGTTAGAAGCAGTTATGAAATCTGATTATGTAAGAAGTGTTAAACTCTTTGAACAAGAAAAAATCAGTGAAAGAAGTATTGTATTATTAGGAGATTCAATAATCAAGTATTGGCCTTTTGATAAGTTCTATTCAAACTTAAATATTATTAATCGCGGAATACCAGGAGATACATCACTTGGTGTTTTACAAAGATTAGAGCAAATAATTAAAATAAAACCTTCTGTTGTCATTATTAGTGTAGGATCTAATGATTTAGTAAGACTAGATTCTAACATCAATGATATAGCAAAACGTATTATTGATATTAAACACACATTGGAACGAGAAGTTGAAGATTTATCTGCATATGTGGTATCAATAACACCTGTTCTAAGAGATCATGTAGTAACTAATAAAGCATATATGCAAACTAGAACAAATGAAATGATTAATGCTATTAATAATGAACTAAAAAACTTTATTGAAGTAATTGATGTATCAAGTGCATTAAAAGATGAATCTGGTAGCTTAAAATTAGAATATACAACAGATGGATTGCATTTAACTAATCAAGGATATCAAGTTTATAGTAGAATAATAAGTGAAAGTGTTAAAGAACTAAAATATAAAGGAGATAAGAAAAATGAAGAATGAGTTTGTAATTGTTACTGATTCAACAACGGATTTACCACAAAGCATTGCTAACGAGTTAGGTTTAATAGTATTGCCTTTGAAATATAATATCGCAAATGAAACATATGCTAACTACTTAGATTATCGTGAGCAAGATGTTAAAGATTTCTATGATTTAGTAAGAAAGGGAAATCTAGCAACAACCTCACAATTAGTTCCTGAAGAATATATTGAAGCATTAAGTCCTATTTTAGAATCAGGTAAGGATGTTTTAATCTTATCGTTTTCTTCTAAACTTAGTGGCACATATAATAGTGCTAGACTTGCAACAATTGAGTTACAAGAAAAGTTCCCAGAAAGAAAGATTATTAGCTTAGATACAAAATCTGCTTCACTCGGTGAAGGTTTCTTAGTATATTTAACAGCTAAAGAAAAACAAAAAGGTTTAACAATTGAAGAAGCAGTTGAATTTGTTAATAAAACAATGCTTCATGTTGCTCATTGGTTTACTGTTGATGATATTAATCATCTAAGAAGAGGTGGAAGAATTTCTGCTGTTTCATCATTTGTTGCTAAAGCGTTAAATATTAAGCCTGTTATGCATACAGATAATGAAGGGGCTTTAATTCCACGTCAAAAAGCAGTAACAAGAAAAAGAGCAATTAAAGCTCTATTTACAAAAATGGAAGAAACTGCCCTACCTGATCAAAAAATTGTTTTTATTGGGCATGGAGATGATTTAGAAGCTGCTAAGACTTTAGAAGCATATATTAAAGAAAAATATCCTAAAGCTGAAGTCTTAATTAATACGATTGGACCAGTAATTGGTGCACATACTGGACAAGGTGTTTTAGCATTATTTTTCCTAGCAACTGAACGTTAATAATAAAAAATAGTTCTAATTTCAAACTTTTTAGAAAAGTATGCGTTTTCATAAGTGTTTCAATTGCATATTATTTATAAATATGTATAATCAAGTTATAAATTCGATTTATAAATAAAAGGAGAACTTAGAATGAAAGTAATAGTTATCGGTTGCACACATGCAGGAACAGCAGCCATTAAAAATATAAAAAAAACTAACTCAGATATTGAAGTTGTTGTTTATGAAAGAAATGATAATATTTCGTTTTTATCATGTGGAATAGCACTTTATGTTGGTGGAGTTGTGAAAGATAAAAACGGATTGTTTTATTCAAATCCTGAAGAATTACGCCAAATGGGTGTGAAAACTCATATGAAACATGATATTTTAGATATTGATTTTGATGCTAAAAAAGTGAAAGTTAAAAACTTAGAAACTAATGAAGAGTTTACTGATACATTTGATAAATTAGTATTAGCAACAGGTTCATGGCCAATTGTTCCACCAATTGAAGGAATTAAAAGTGAAAATGTACTTTTATCTAAAAACTTTAATCATGCAAATCATATTATTGATTATGCAAAAAATGTTCAAAAAATTGCTGTAATTGGTGCTGGATATATTGGGGTTGAACTTGCTGAAGCATTTGAACTACAAGGTAAAGAAGTAGTTTTAATTGATGGTGAAGATCGAATAATGCCAAAATATTTGGATGAAGAGTTCACTAAGCATGCTGAAAAAGCATTTACTGACCATGGAATTAAGCTTGCTTTAGGACAAAAAGTTAAAGGTTTTGAAACAAAAGGCAATTTAGTTACTAAAGTTGTAACAGATAAAGATGCATTTGATGTTGATATGGTAATTATGTGTATTGGTTTTAGACCAAATGCAACTCTATTTAAAGATAAACTTGCAACAACACCAAATGGTGCATTAATTGTTAATGAATATATGCAAACATCAAATAAAGATGTTTATGCATGCGGAGATTGTGCAAATATTATTTATAATCCAACACATGAAAGTAGATATATCCCACTAGCAACAAATGCTGTTAGAATGGGAACAATCGCAGGATTAAATATTGAAAAGAATCATGTTAAGTATATTGGAACACAAGGAACTTCAGGAATTCAAATCTATGATTGGTCAATTTCATCAACTGGATTAACTGAAGGAGTTGCTAAAGGAATGGATATTGATTATTTAACAGTTACTGTTAATGACAATAATCGTCCAGAATTTATGCCAACATATGATTTAGCAATGTTAAAACTAGTTTTTGACGCTAAAACTAGAAAAATACTAGGTGGTCAAATCATCTCAAAAGTTGATTTAACTGAAAAAATGAATACCTTAAGCGTATGTATTCAAAATGAAATGACTGTTGAAGAATTAGCGTTTGTTGACTTTTTCTTCCAACCACATTTTAACAAACCTTGGGGGTTATTAAACCTTGCAGGTTTAGCTGCACTTGATATAAAATAATGAAAACGAAAGTCTAATAAAAATCTATATTGTTTTTTGTTAGACTTTTATCTTTTTATAACTAATAATTGATAAAAAGATTGCATTGAATTAAAAAAAGATTATAATTAATAGGAAAATAAAAATAATGGAGGAAGCCTGATTTGGAACAGAAAGTTATTATAGAACTTTTAAATGTTACTAAACAATTCGATGAAGAAATAATAGTAGACAATTTAAACTTGAAAATTTATGAAAATGAGTTTTTAACGTTGTTAGGACCATCTGGATGTGGTAAGACAACAACGCTTCGAATGATTGGTGGATTTGAGGAAGCAAATAATGGACAAATCATAATAGAAGGAAAAGATTTTAGTGATTTACCACCATATGCCAGACCAATTAATACTGTCTTTCAAAAATATGCACTATTCCCACATCTAAATGTTATTGAGAATGTTTCATTTGGATTAAGAAACCGCAGCATTGAATATTTAACCAAATTTTACGGATTAGAAGAAACTTCTAAGAAGGAACTTAAAAAAACATTAAATGAATTAATTCAAAAGTCAGCATTAGAAGCTTTAGAACTAGTTAATTTAAAGGGCTATGAAAATAGAAAAATAAATCATTTAAGTGGTGGTCAACAACAAAGGGTTGCCCTTGCAAGAGCAATCGTTAATAAACCTAAAATTCTATTATTAGATGAACCACTTGCAGCACTTGATTTAAAGTTAAGACAAAAAATGCAATATGAATTAAAAGAAATGCAAAAAAAATTAGGAATGACCTTTATCTTTGTTACTCATGATCAAGAAGAAGCAATGACAATGAGTGATCGAATCGCTGTTATGGATAAAGGGGTTATTGTTCAACTTGGAACTCCAAAATCAATTTACAATGAACCAGTAAATAGATATGTTGCAACATTCATTGGCGAATCAAATATTATTCCTGCTAAATATTTAAAAAAAGATTTAGTAAGATTTTTAAATGTTGATTTTGAATGTATGGGATATACTTTCAAAAACAATGAAAAAGTCAATGTTGTTATAAGACCAGAAGATTTTGATGTTGTTGATTTAGATAAAGCTAAATTGACAGGAACAGTTTTATCAACAATGTTTAAGGGAGTTCATAACGAACTAATTGTTGAAGTTAAAGATGTTAAACTAAAAGTGAACACTTATGAAAATTATGTTGTAGGTGAACCAATTGGATTAAAGGTAGATCCATATGAAATACATATTATGAAGGTAGAAACAAATGAATAAGGCGTTTCGTAAGCTATCATATCCATATTTAGGATGGCTTGTTGTATTTGCAATTATTCCAATTTTTGTAATGCTTTTCTTAAGTTTTACAAGTGGAGAAGGATTAAGTTTAGAAGGTTCAAAATTATCTTTTAATTCTTTTAACCTTTTAATAGATCAAGCTACACTTGTTGCTATTAAAAATAGTTTTCTATATGCTGGAATATCAACACTAATTTCATTAGTTCTTGGTTATTTCGTTGCATATCAATTATTTAAATCAAAAATTAAAAATAAACTATTAATATTAACAATCTTTATACTTCCAATGTGGTCAAATCTTTTATTAAGAACAGAAGCATTAGGTAATATGATGGAACATAATAATATTGTTACAAGTATTTTATCAAGAGTTAATATTAATATTTCAATTGGAATAAAAGGAACACCACTTGCAGTAATAATTGGTTTAATATTTACATATCTACCTTTTGTTATTTTACCTGTTTATACTGCGTTAGAAAAAATTGAATATAATCTACAAGAAGCATCATTAGATTTAGGATTAACAGAATTTCAAACATTTTGGAAAGTTATTTTCCCACTTTCACTTAAAGGAGTTATCACAGGATCAATTCTTGTTTTCTTACCTTCATTAAGCGGTTTTGCAGTGCCAGAAATACTTGGTAAAGGAAATGTTTTATTTATTGGTAATATCATTGAACAAGCCTTTAAAAATATGAATTATAGTTTTGGTTCATTATTATCAATATTCATTATTATGTTAATTACAGCAGCACTTCTAATTGTTAATAAAGTCGATAAAGAAGGAGAGACATTGTTATGAATAAATATCCAAAAGCAACTCTCAAAGAATATGGTTATAAAGACTATAAACACCTTAAGACTATCTATAAAATATTAAGTAAAATTTTATTAGCATTAATAATTTTGATTCTTTACGCATCAATAATTTTAATTGCTATTCAATCATTTAATTCAAGTACTGATGTTAATACATTTAAATCGTTTACATTTGAATGGTATGCAAAAATGTTTAGTAATCGTTCTCTAAGAAGTGCAATCTTTAATACAATAACAGTAAGTATAGTATCAACATTACTGGCAGCAGTATTAGGAACGTTTATTTCTGTTGGGATGTATTCTCTAGCTAAAAAGAAACGCCAATTAATGATGTTATTTAACAATATTCCAGTTTTAAATGCTGATATTGTAACGGGTATTTCGTTAATGTTAATATTTTCATTATTATTACCATTATTTCCTTACATATTTGGCCCATTCACATTAATTGTTGCTCATTTATTCTTTACACTTCCATATGTAATTTTAAGTGTAATTCCTAAATTAAAAGAAATGGATCCTAATTTAATGGATGCTAGTCTTGATTTAGGTGTAAAACCTTTTAAAGGATTAATGAAAGTTATTGTTCCAAGTATTATCCCAGGAATATTTTCTGGAATGTTATTAGCATTTACAATGAGTATTGATGATTTTGTTATTAGTTACTATACAACTGGTAATGGATTTGATAATCTATCAATTTGGATTTACGGATCAATCGGTAGAAAGAGTTTAACGCCTTCAGTTTATGCATTTTCAACTTCATTAACATTAGTAACACTATCATTGATTTTAGTTTATCAATTTATTAAAGCGAGAGGTAAGAGAAATGTTAAAAAATAAAAAATTAATTATCTTTCCTTTATTTATGTTCATACTACTTATTTTATCTAGTTGTACTTCTAAAAATAAGAAGTTATTAATCCTTAATTGGGGTGAATATATTAATGATGAATTGGTTGCAAAATTTGAAGAAGAAAATGATGTTGAAGTAGTAATTAGCATTGCTGAATCAAATGAATTATTTTATTCAAAAATTAAAAGTGGAACGACAGTTTATGATTTAGTTGTACCATCAGATTATATGATTGAAAAAATGATGGAAAAAGAATTGTTACAAGAAATTGATTTTACAAAACTTACAAATTATGACCAAGAAGAAAATCCATACATGCCTGGTGTATTAAACATTCAAAAACAAATGGTTAAAGATAACGAAAAATATGCAGTTCCATATTTTTGGGGAACATTTGGTCTAATGTATAATAAACAAAAACAAGGCTTGGAACAAAGTATTATAGAGAATGGATGGAATGCATATTTTAATGATAGTTTACTTCCTGCAAATACTAGAAAAGGTATGTACAATGTTTCAAGATATGCATATGCAGCAGCAATGTACTATAACCAAACAAGTGCAAACGAGTTTAGTGATGCATTAAGCAAAAAAGCAGAAGCTGATTTAAAAGCAGCAAATATTAATGAATGGGGAACAGATTCTCTTAAAAAAGGAATTGTTGCTAATAACTTAGATTTAGCATTTGTTTATACCGGAGATTTTCTTGATATGTTATATGTTCAGTTAGATGATGGTAAAAAGTTAGAAGAAATGACTTTTGATATTCACATTCCTGAAAATACGATTGCTTTTATGGATGCATTTGTTATTCCAAAAAAAGCTAGAAATGTTGATTTGGCACATAAGTTTATTGATTTCTTCTTGGATTCTAATAATGCTCTTGCTAATGCATCTGTAGTTGGATATGCAACACCGCTTGTTAATAGTTATAATGAAATAGTTAATCCAAAAGATAATGATGATTGGTCATTATCATGGGCATATGCAAATAATAAGTACTATCCTAAAGATGAAATTAAAGGAATTCCTCTTAAGAATTTCCAACAAGATATCTTAGATAAAATAAATCAAATGGTTAATCGCGTTAAAATCAGTTAATATAAATAAAGATTATTATAAAATAAATATTTGAAGATTGGTCTTTTTCGGAGATCAATCTTTTTTATTTGAAATAAAGAATTAATAATTTTAAGCCATTTATAACTTTATTATCCATGAATATAGATTAACAGCATAATAAATTATTTTTAAATAAATATAATAACATATATTTTTTATAGTTTTTAAAGACTAAAAATGATACTATATATAATAAGGTTATGATGCAACCTAAAGTTTACATTATACAACTTCAAATTGGTTCATAAAGAATAAGAAATGTAATAAACTTTAAGTAGAAGAGAGGTATTACGTATGACTTTAGGAGAAAAAGTAACAAAACTAAGAAAAGAAAAAGCAATGACACAAGAACAATTAGCTGAAATACTTGATGTATCAAGACAATCAGTATCAAAATGGGAACAAGATATTGCTTATCCAGAAACAGATAAAATAATTAAGATAGCAAAATTGTTTGATGTTTCACTTGATTATTTACTATTAGATAGAGAAATAGATGAAAAACCAAGAAAGATAAGCTTTAGTAAAGGATTTAATTATGAATATAAAAGCAAGAAAAAGATATTAGGCATGCCACTTATTCATATTAATATTGGATTTGGTAAAGTAGCAAAAGGCTTCATATCAATTGGATTTATATCAAAAGGGATCATTTCATTAGGACTTATTTCGTTAGGTTTCTTATCAATGGGACTTTTCTCACTTGGTCTAATAAGTCTTGCAGTATTTTCGTTAGGAATTATAAGCCTAGGTGCAATATCTTTTGGAGTTATTGCAATTGGAGCAATAGCAATCGGTGTTTTTAGTATTGGAGCTGTATCCGTTGGATATTTTTCTGTTGGTGCGCTAGCTATAGGAAAGTATGGTGCTTACGGTGATACAGCAAGAGCACTTATAGCAATTGGTGATACTAAATCATTTGGATCTATGTTTAGTGGTAATTTAGAAAGTGCTAAGAATAATAAAGAGTTAATCATTAATGTTTTAGATAATGATACACCTAAACTTTTAAAGCTGTTTAAAGATTGGTTTTTAAGTATTACAGGATTATTTAGAAAGTAGGTATATAATGAACGAAGTAAAAATAAATGGAATATATAGACATTTTAAGGGAGATTATTATCTGGTTTTAGATATTGCAACACATAGTGAAACTTTGGAGAAATATGTTGTCTACCGGGCATTATATAATGATAATAGTTTATGGGTTAGACCATATGATTTATTTGTTGAAGAAGTAAATAAAAAGGATCAAAAATATCGATTTGAACTACAAGAAATTAAAAGTAAAAAATGAATGTAAAAAGGAGAAAGTAATGAAGAAGTTATTAATAATATTTGTTTTATTTAGTTTTATACTAACTGGATGTTCAAAAGGTAAGAATAATCCTGTTGTAACAATTAAAGTAAAAGGTTATGATGAAGTAATAAAGATTGAATTATATAGAGAAATTGCTCCTATTACAGTCGAAAATTTTATTGATATTGCAACTACTGGATATTATGAAGGAAGTACATTTCATCGTGTTATTAAAGATTTTATGATTCAAGGCGGTCAAGGAAAAACTAGTTTGAAACCAATTAAAGGGGAATTTGCTAGTAACGGTGTTAAAAATGACTTGAAGCATGTAAGAGGAGTTATATCAATGGCAAGAACTAATGTTAAAGATTCGGCAACTAGCCAATTCTTTATTGTTCATAAAGATAGTCCACACTTAGATGGTGAATATGCAGCATTTGGTATGATGATAGAAGGCTTTGAAACTCTTGATTTAATAGCAAATATTCAAACAGATTTTAATGATATGCCAGTAGTTAGTATTGTTATTGAAAAGGTTGAAGTTAAATTGTAATGTATTTAGTATAGAGAAATTTTTGAACTATTTAATAGTTTTAATAGATATAGAAACTAATTATTAGAAGAACGATTTAAGAAGTTATATTCTTATATAATTAAGTAGAAGGAAGTTATGATTATGAAGAAAAATGAAAATGTATTAAAATTAATTCCTATTTTTTTATGTGCAATAATATATTTGTTTTTTTCTTTCTTAGCATTAAAAAGATGGATTAATCCTAATGATTACTCGAATTATCTTTATGCATATGGATATGGATTATTTGCAAGAAAAATGTTTATAATTGTTTTTACAGAATTAGTAGTTTTTTCTATTTTATTTATCATATGTTTTAAATTTAAACGTAAATTTGTTAATATAGTTATGACATTTATGATTATATTACTGTTCTTTAATGTATTTTATCTTTTTGTTGTTGCAGTTAAAGAAAGTAGATCCATAGTTAGTTATACAAAAAACATTGAAAACTTTGGGAAATATGATGAGATAGTCGATTTTAAATATTTAGAAAATGAGTTACCAACAAAGGATAGTTTAATAGATTATGAATATTATTTAATGCCAATAAGTTCAATATTTGGTACTAGTTATTCTTTTTCTATGTTTGTAACAACAAAATATGATCAAATGATAGAGATTAAAGCTAATGAAAATGAAAAATATAGTGAATTTAAAAATGATAATAATCGTGATAATGTGAGTTTCGACTTAGAAGATTATAAGATATATCAGTACGAGATCGACTATAATACAGACAGTGATAGAAATTATGGATATAGTGAATTGATTATTTTCATTAGTAGTAAAAAAGATAGAATAATTTATGCGGTTACTAATGAGAGAGCATCAATTAGTAGTAAAGGTTATTATCAAAATATTTATGATTATATTGATGGATATCGTGATAACCCATTTTATAATATTAGTGATAATAAATAGTTAAATATATTTTGGGAATTTAGAAATTAAAGATTAATATAAGTAATATTAGATTGTGAGGTTATACATATGAAACTAAAAGAAATAGAGCAAAAAAGAATAGAAATATATAAGAAAACAAAAACTACAATTATTATCGGTATAGGATTAATAGTTGGAAGTTTTCTTTTGTTTGTTATAATTGCAGCAAATATGGCTTTTGATAGAGGTCCTTTATTAATTATTATTTTATTAACTACTTTTTTTTGTGGTGCTGTTATTGCAGGAATAGGCAGTAATCAACAAAAAAAATTTAAAAATGAAATAAAAAATAAGTTAATTGATTTGGATGATTTTTCTGAAATTAAAAATTTAACATATGATGCAAATAAACATATTGAAGAAAAAACAATTGAAGAAGTGAAAATCTTACAGAACCCTGATAGAGTTAGAGGTGAGGATTTAGTTACTGGGACTTATAAGGATATTTATTTTGAGGTTTCTGATATTAAACTATCAGATAGAGATAGTGATGGTAATGAACATACATATTTTGAAGGTGTTTGGTATACATTTAAGTTGCCTCAAAATTTTAATAGTACAATAAAAGTTATGAAAATGCATAACTTTTCGAGAAAAATATTTAAAGTTGAAACTGAAATGTATGAATTCAATAAAAGATTTAAACAGTATACTGATAACCAAAATTTGTATTTCAAAATTATGAAACCAATATTTATTGAAAAAATAATTGAGTTAGAAGATAAATATAAATCAAAAATTTCATTTGCATATATTAATGATTATTTTTATTTAGCAATGGAAGATCGAAAAGAATTTTTAAAAGTAGATTTAAGTAATGAGATTAATGAAAAAACAATTAAAAACTTTAAAGAAGATATTAGAGAAATTCTACAGTTTATTGATGAATTTTATTATAACCAAAATGGTATATTAATTGACTAATAAGCTATAAAACAAATTAAAAAGTATAGGAGAATTTATGAAAATTATATCAAGAATATATCAAAAGATTCTTAAAATTGGTTCCTATTTTTTAGATTTTAGTGAACCAATTGTTATTAACTATGAAGATTCAATAAATGATTGTTTAGAGATTATTAAAAATGAAAAAGTAAGCAATATTTTCATTGTAACGGATAAGAACATCATTAAATTAGGGTTAATAAATAGTTTGCTAGAATTACTTGGAAAAGAAAAAAATAAATATAACATTTATGATGAAGTTAGCCCTAACCCAACTGTTAAACAAGTGGAAGTTGCATATTATCAATACCTTAATACAAATAGTGAAGTAGTAATTGTTGTTGGCGGTGGCTCACCTATGGATTTAGCTAAAGCAATTTTAGTTAGAAAAGCGAAGCCTAAGAAAACATTAGATCAATTTAAAGGAATTCTAAAAGTAAGAAAAAAACTTGATTGCTTAATTGCGATACCAACAACCGTTGGAACAGGTTCAGAAGCAACGATTGCTGCGGTTGTTACTAATGAAGAAACAAAGGAAAAATATGCAATTATGGATCCTTGTTTAATACCTAAATATGCAATATTAGATCCAAATTTATTACGTAAATTACCAAAAAGCATTATTTCAACAACAGGAATGGATACATTAACGCATGCAATTGAGGCATTTATTGGTAATAGTAATACTAGAAAAACAAAGGAGTATTCTAAAGAAGCCATTAAAATAGTTTTTAATGATTTAGAAAAAGCTTATAATGGTGATTTTTCTTCTTTAAAAGAAATGCAGTATGCATCATATAAAGCAGGAGTAGCATTTACAAGAGCTTATGTTGGAAATGTTCATGCTTTATCTCATGCTCTAAGTGCATATTATCATTTACCACACGGATATACAAATGCTGTAATATTACCACATATTTTGAAGTATTATGGTAAAAAAGTTGATAAAAAATTAAGTGTAATATATGATTATCTTTATGAAGATAGAAATCTCTCAAAAAGTGAAAAAGCAAAGTTTATTATTGATAAAATCGAAAATATGAATAAAAATATGGATATTCCAAGAGGTTTTAAAGGGATAATTAAAGATGAAGATATTGATTCTATAATAAATCATGCATATCATGAAGCAAATCCTTTATATCCAGTACCAGTTATATTTTCAAAAAATGATTTTAGAAAGATTATAACAGAAATAAACAAATAAACTAAAAGAAGAATTTTCTTCTTTTTTTTCTAATGTTAATATGTTTAAATGCCGATAAACTGACTGTTTATGTTATAATTAAGGTGTTAAATTAATGGAAAGAGGTATTCTCATGAAGAATGTATATTTAAAATTTCATGAATTAAAAGAGAGAAAAGTTCATGAGGATGAATTAGGTAAACTAGATTTACAAGAATTAAAATATTTATATTATGATTCACCATACTATATATTAAAAGATAATATCTTTATAGGTTCAGTTGATAAAAAAGAAAACTTTGCTTTTTTACGTCAACCAGATGAAGATATTTATATTGATAAAAAAGAAATTAGAAGTTTAATGAGTAATGATATTGTTTTAGTGGAATTAAAAAAAGGTGAAGCATATATTAAAGAAATCTTAAAACGAGGATTAGAAATAATTATTGCTACAGTTCAAAGAAGAAGAAAATCATTTAAGTACTTTACTGACAAACCACTATTTAAAAATATTGTAGTTGGTGATGAATCATTAGTTGTTGATGGAAGTGTTGTAAAGTTAGAAGTTGAACATATAACAGAAGATAAAATCTATGCAAAGATAACTGAAGTTATTGGACATATTAATGATCCAGATATTGATATATTAAAAATAGTTGCATATCATAATTGGCCAGATCCAAATATGGATGAACTTGAAAAGTCCGTTGCAGATATTAAAATTGACTATGATTATGAAAGAGTTTCAAGATTAGATTTAAAAGATAAACTTGTTGTTACAATTGATGGTAAAGATGCAAAAGATTTAGATGATGGAATCAGTTTAGAAGTGATTGACGGAAAATATCATTTGGGTGTTCATATTGCTGATGTATCATTATATGTTAAAGAAGATAGTTTGATTGATAAAGAAGCATATAAAAAATCAACAAGTGTTTATATGGCAAACAGAGTAATTCCAATGTTACCTCATAAACTATCAAATGATTTATGTAGTTTAAATCCACATGAAGAAAAATTAACACTTAGTTGTTTAATGGTTATTGACAGTAATGGTAAAGTGGTTGAGTATGATATTAGAAAAACCATTATTGAATCAAAATATCGATTAAATTATGATGATGTTAATCTTTTAATCGAAAAAAATAAATCGCTTGGAAATGAAGAATTAGATAACTTATTACTAACAATGAACGAATTAGCGTTAAAACTTACTGATGTAAGAAAAAAACGTGGTGAATTAGAATTTGATAGTGAAGAGATTAAGTTTGTTTTTAACAAAGATAATAAGATTGTTAAAGTTTATCCAAGAAAAACAGGACAAGCAGAAGAATTAATTGAGTCATTTATGTTAGCAGCAAATGAAACTGTTGCATTCCATATGGAAATTAATGAGTTTCCAAGCATTTATCGTATTCACGAAAAACCAGATGAAACAAAACTAGATGAAGCGTTAGATAAACTTGGAAGATTAAATGTTACTTATAATAAGAAAGCAATAAGAAATTCTAAAGAACTTCAAAAGATTTTAAAAAGTGTTAAAGGAACTGAAAGAGAATTTATCGTTAATATGATTTTACTACGTTCAATGCAACGTGCAAAATATGATAAAAATCCGTTAGGACACTTTGGACTAGCGGCACGTTACTATACGCATTTTACATCACCAATTAGAAGATATCCTGATCTTATCTTGCATCGAATAATTAAAAAATTAGTTTTAGCTGAAGATAATAGTTTAAAGAAGTTTAACTATTTTGATAATATTTTAGATGATGTTGCTAAACATACATCTGTTCAAGAAAGAGTAGCAATTGATATTGAACGTGATGTTATTCAATTAAAATCTTGTGAATATTTATTAGATAAAATTGGAGAAGTATTTGAAGGGCAAATAATCCAAATAATGAAAAGCGGTATATTTGTAAGATTAAAAAACGGAATTGAAGGATTTGTCAACATGAAAAATAATTATCGCAATAGTACTTATGATCCGGTTGTTTTAGGATATTACGCTAATGGGAAATTATATAAAATGGGTGATAAAATTGAAGTTGAATTAATCAGTGTTGATATGATTGAAAGAGAAATAGATTTTATTATTTATAATAAGCAACAAAAGGGGAAAAAACCAAATGAAAATAATTTCAAGAAACAAAACCGCAAACTATAATTATTTCATTGAAGATAAATACGAAGCAGGAATAAAACTAGTAGGAAGTGAAATAAAGTCAATACGGTTAGGAAAGGTTAGTTTAAATGAGGCATTCATTACTTTTAAAGATAATGAAGCATTTGTTAGTAATATGCATATTGCAACATATGACCAAGCAAACAGATATAACCACCAAGAAACTAGACCAAGAAAATTACTTTTACATAAAAACGAAATTTTAAAACTCTTTAGTAAGTCAAGAGAACAAGGCTATAGTGTTATTCCTTTATCATTATATTTGAAAGAAGGATTAGCAAAAGTTGAAATTGCACTTGCTAAAGGTAAAAAAGATTATGACAAACGTGAAGATCTTAAAAAGAAAGATCAAGATATGCGTTTGAAAAAAACTGTTAATAGGTATAAATAATGAGAATAGGATTAGCTCTTGGTGGTGGCGGAGCAAAAGGTAGTTATCAACTTGGTGTTTTAAAAGCATTAGAAGAGTTTAATCTTCTAGATAAAATTACATATATAACTGGCACATCAATTGGAGCGATAAATACCATGCTATTAATGAATTACAATAACATAGAAGATGTTATAAAAGCATGGGATAATATCGATAATAGATTAGTTTATAAAAGTGGACTTAGATTATTTAGCAATGGATTATATGATTTAAGTCCACTTTTTAAAAAAATGTCTTCGCTTGTTAGTGAAAAAAATATTCGAAAATCAAAATTTGAGTGTTATATTACAGCAGCAAAAGTTAAAGATAAAGAAATGAGATTTGGACATTTCCAAACTTCAAATCTTGAACTTGAAATCTTTCATTTGAATAATTATGTAATGCCTAAAAATGCTGTTTTAGCATCAGCATCAATTCCTGGTGTTTTTGGTAGCACAGATATTTTAGGAAACACTTATGTTGATGGTGGATTACTTGATAACTATGTTGTTGAACCCTTAATAGAAAAGAAGTGTGATGTTATCTTTGTAATACCACTTGATAATTACTATGACTTAAGTCAATATTTGAATGAAAATAATCTGATTATCAATTTTTCTTCAAAAACTATTTTTCATGATAGTAGAGTACTAGATATTATTGATGCTATTAGATTTACACGTAGTAGAATTAATGAACGTTTCTTATACGGTTATTTAGCAGCTAAAAGAATACTAAAGAAAATGAAAAAAGAAGGTATTTTAGATAGTAATTATTCAATTAATCTTCAAAATAAGATTATTGGTTTAGAACAAGAAGAAGAACTAAAAATATTAAAAAAAGTGAAGCAGGGATTGAAAATTTATGGATAAAATAGATATAAGTATTGTTAAATGGATTCAAAGCAATTTAAGAAGTAATTTTATGGACTATTTAATGTATATGATTACTCAAATTGGAAGCAGTTATTTCTTTATAGTTTTAGTAGTTTTATTATACTGGCTAGTAGATAAAAGATTTGCATATAAATTCTTTTTTGCTTTTGTAGGTAGTGCATTATTTAACAGCATTTTTAAAGTAATAGTTAAAAGAGTAAGACCATATACTTATGAAGGAATCACTGATATTTTTGAAACAACTCATGGCTATTCATTCCCAAGTGGTCACTCACAAGCAACAGGTGTTATTTATTATAGTATGATGGATGAGTATGGGAAAAAGAATAAAGTAGTAAAAGGATTATTAATAGCAACTTTGATTCTTGTGCCATTTTCAAGAGTATATTTGGGACAACACTTTCTAACTGATGTTTTAGTTGGAGCACTTATTGGTTTAATTGTTTCACACTTTATGTTTAAATTGTTTGATAAAATGAAAGATAAAGAACACATTTATCCTTTATATGCAATTCCAGTTATTATTATTGCTTTATTATTTTTCGTAGGTAAAGACTATGGAAGTTATAAAGATTTATTTGTTGCTGGTGGTGGATATATAGGTTTCACTATTTCATATGCTCTTGAAAAACTATATGTTAAACATAATGTTGTAACAAATATTACAAACAAAGTTTTAAAAGCTTTAATAGGACTTGTAAGTACGTTTGCTATTTATTTTATTTTAAAAGAAGTATTTCCAGATCAAAGTTTAATTTTTGATTTCATTAGATATTTAATTGTTACTTGTTATGCAGGACTTGCAGTTCCATTTATATTCACAAAAATCTTTAAGAATAAGTAGAAAGTTTTGTGTATAAAATGGTAATAGCAATGTTTATAATAGTTCCAGCTGTTTTTTTCCTTTTAAGAAGTCAGATAGCTAAGGAAAAAACATATCGTGGTAGAATGATTTTTTCTGTAATATATGCAAGTATAATAGTAATATTTCTTTTGGTTATGATGTTTAACGAAGAAAATAAAATCAATAATAGAGACTACATAATTACAATAATATATACAATATTTTTTATTACGGCTTTTAATATATTTGATTATTACAAAAACAAAGAAACATTAAATATCACAAATAAAGGAATAAGATTAAAAAGATTTACAGTTTTAAAAGGGTATAGAGTAATATCCTTAAGTGTATTAATGTTAAATATAATTATTTTATTACTTAATTTATTTATAAATGATTTTAAAAGAATAAATGAACTTACTATTTCGTTGATTATTATTCTTGTTATTGTTACTATATGGAATATTATTATAATGATTGATTTAAAAAAGTCGGGATTTAAAAAAGAAACAGTTATCATTTTTAATAATAATACCTATATTGAATATGATGTTACTAAGAAGTGGGTACTTAATCTAAGAAAATATTTAAAAAATATCAATGCTATAAATTCGTTTAGATTCCATATCATTGAAAATGAAAAAGTTAGAATCTCTTGGGTTTATTATGTAAAGAATGACCTTGATAAGCAAAAAGAGATTAATAAATACCTGTTTAATCTTTTATTAAATAATGAAGATAAAGTTGTAACGGTTAATTTGGATATTTTTCAAGGTATTTGATACTTAAAAACTTTAAATCTTTACAATTTTATTCGACTATGATAAAATTGATTTGCGTTGATTAAGAGAGTAATTCTTTTGAAGAGAAATTAAGAGACTTTGTGGTTGGTGAAAACAAAGCATTTAAAGGAATGAAAGCTACTTAGGAGCATACAAACAAACTAATTTTAGTTTTATAAAGAGTGCTAGATTAAATCTAGAACTAAGGTGGTACCGCGTAATTTACGTCCTTAGATAATATTATATTATCTTAGGGCTTTTTATTTATTAAGGAGGAATTTATTTATGCGTTATATGACATCAAATGAAATAAGAGAAACATGGTTAAGATTTTTTAAAAATAAAGGACATCATATTTTAGAGTCTGCATCATTAATACCAAATGATGATCCAACACTACTTTGGATTAACGCAGGTGTTGCTCCTTTAAAGAAATATTTTGATGGTTCTCAAACGCCAATTTCAAGAAGATTAACAAACGTTCAAAAATGTATAAGAACAAATGATATTGATAATGTCGGAAGAACAGCAAGACATCATACATTCTTTGAAATGCTAGGAAATTTTTCAATTGGTGATTACTTTAAAAAAGAAGCAATCGAATTTGGATTTGAAATCCTAACAAGTAATGAGTATTTTGGTTTTCCAATTGAAAAGTTAATTTTCACATATTATCCAGAAGATCTTGAAACAAAAGAAAAATGGATATCATTAGGTGTTCCAAGTGAACATGTTATCCCAAGAGAAGATAATTTTTGGGAAATTGGTGAAGGTCCATGTGGTCCAGATACTGAAATATATTTTGATCGTGGCGAAGCTTATGATAAACGTGGGCTTGAATTAGTTCGTGAAGATCTTGAAAATGATCGTTATATTGAAATTTGGAATATTGTTTTCTCACAATTTAATTCAAAAGCAGGTCTTGAAAGACATGACTATCCAGAATTACCTAATAAAAATATTGATACTGGTGCAGGACTAGAAAGATTTGCATGCGTTATTCAAGGAACTGAAACTAACTTTGAAACGGATTTATTCTTTCCAATTATCAAAAAAGTTCAAGAATTAACAGGAGTTAAATACGAAAGTCAAATGGCTTTCAAAGTAATTGCTGATCATATCAAGACATTAGTATTTTCAATTTCAGATGGAGCAATGCTTTCAAATGAAGGAAGAGGATATGTTTTAAGAAGAATTCTTAGAAGAGCTGTTAAGTATGGTAGAAATCTAGGATTGAATGAACCATTCTTACATAAACTAATTGATTCAGTTATTGAAACAATGGGTGATTTCTATCCAAAAATAAAAGAAAATAGAAGTATTTGTGAAAGAATTATTCTAAAAGAAGAACAAAAATTCTTAGAAACAATTGCTGAAGGTGAAAAACATCTACAAGATGTTATTAAAAAAGATGGGAAAATAATTTCTGGTGAATCAGCATTTATGTTGTATGATACTTATGGATTCCCAATTGAATTAACAATTGAATATGCAGAAGAAAACAATGTAACAGTGGATACTGATGGTTTCTATAAAGCAATGCAAGAACAAAAAGTGCGTTCAAGAGAAGCAAGAGAAAACATTGATAGTATGGCAACTCAAAGTGAAGCATATTTGAATTTTACTGTAGAATCTAAGTTTATTGGTTATAACACATTAGATGCAAAAACTGAAGTTATTGCTGTATTTGATGAAGGAATAGTTTTAAAAGAAACACCTTTTTACGCAACTAGTGGTGGCCAAGTAAGTGACTTTGGAACAATCAATGATATAGAAGTCATTCAAGTTAAAAAACTTCCACATGGACAACATTTGCATGTTATTGATGGCAACTTTAATGTTGGAGATATTGTTGATGCTAGAGTTAACGAAAACGTTAGACATCAAACAGAGAAGAATCATAGTGCAACCCATCTTTTACATAAGGCTTTAAAAGAAGTTTTTGGAACACACGTTGTTCAACAGGGGTCACTAGTTAATAAAGATTATCTAAGATTTGATTTTAATCATTTTGAAAATATAACTGATGAAGATTTATTGAAGATTGAAAAAATTGTTAACGATAAAATAAATAAAAATGCAGAAGTTGTTATTAAAGAAATGAAAATTGCTGATGCTAAAAAACTTGGTGCAATGGCATTATTTGGTGAGAAGTATGGTGATGTAGTTAGAGTTGTTAAAATGAATGATAGCATTGAATTATGTGGTGGAACGCATGTTAAGAATACCGAAGATATAAAGAAATTTGCTATTGTTAATTTCGAATCAATCGGATCAGGGATTTTCCGTATTACTGCTTCAACTGATTTTAATATTGAACCACTGATTAAGGATGCTACTAATTATATTGTTGAAGAAGTTAAACAGTTAAATGAAAAAGGCTTAACAGCATTAAAAGATTTCAAAAAATATGACTTAAATATTAAAACTAATTCATATAGTGATATATTAGATGCTAGAATGAGTCTAAAAGACATTAGAAATAGTTTCCATGAATTAGAAAAACAAAAACAAGAAAATGAAACAAAAGATATATTAACTAATGCTGATAAATTTATTCCTGAGAACGTTTCTAAAAAAACAATTATTGAAACAAAAAATTTAGATATTAAAGTATTAAAACAATTAGTTGATGTAATTTATGATAAAATTAATGCGGAAACAGTATTACTTGTAAATATCACTGATGATAAAGCAACGTTTATTGCTAAAACTAATGGAAAAACAAATGCTGGATCGCTAATTAAAGAACTTGCTAAGTTAGTAAATGGTTCTGGTGGTGGTAAGGATAACCTTGCTCAAGGTGGAACAAAAGAACTTGAATTAGTTCCTAGTGCGTTAGAAAAAATAAAGGAAAAATTATGAAAAAATATTTAGGACTTGATCTTGGAAGTAAATCTTTAGGATTGTCAATAAGCGAATCAGGAATTATTGCTAATAGTTATAAAACACTCTACTTTAAGAATGATGACTATTTTGAGGCAAGTAAAATAATTGCTGATATTATGAAGAAAGAAAATTTCCAAGTTTTAGTTATTGGATTACCTAAACATATGAATAACGATTTAGGAATTCGTGGTGAAATATCAATTGATTTTGCTAACAAAGTTAAAGAATTAGTTGATGTTGAAGTTGTTCTTTGGGATGAACGAACATCAACTCAAGCAGCTTTAAAAACAATGATTGGTAATAATGTTTCAAGAAAAAAACAAAAAACAAAAAAAGATGAATTAGCTGCGGTAATCATCTTACAAAATTATTTAGATTATAAGGAGAATAATAAAAATGGATGAAAATCAAATTACATTAATAACTGAAGATGGTAAAGAAGAACTAGCAACGATTCTATTTACTCATGAAGAAAATGGAAAGAAATATGTTGTCTTTGAACTTGTTGAAAGTGGCGATGTTAGTGCTGCAAGATACAGTGAAGATGGCAGTGGTGAAGGAAAAGTTTTAGACATTGAAACAGATGAAGAATGGGCAATGTTAGATGAATTACTTGATCAATATTATGATTCATTAGATGATGAAGATGAAGAGTTTGATGAAAGTGATGACGAAATATAATAAAATTAAAGAATATGCAATAGAAAATCATGTTCCAATAATTTCAAATGAAGGTTTGGAATTTATAATTGATATAATTAAACAAAATAATATAAAAAAAGTATTAGAGATTGGCTCAGCAATTGGCTATAGTGCAATCTCTTTTGCTATGAATGATTGTTTTGTAACAACAATAGAACGTAATGATGAAATGTATAATCTTGCAATAAAAAATATCAGTGATTTAGGATTTAATGAGGAAATTAAAATAATCAAAGGTGATGCACTTTTAATTGATGATATTAAGGAAGAATTTGATTTGATTTTTATTGATGCAGCAAAGGCTCAATATCAAAAGTTTTTTGAAAAATATCAAGTTAATCTCTCAAAAAATGGTATAATAATTTGTGATAATCTTAATTTTCATAATCTAGATATAACTAAAGTTTCAAGAAGTACTAGACAGTTAATTACTAAATTAGAAAACTTTAAAAATTATTTAAAAGAAAATAACGACTATCAAACAACATTCTATAATGTTGGAGATGGTATGAGTGTAAGTAAGAAGCGAAATTAATTTTTTGCTTCTTACTTCACTTTAAAATATATGTAAGAACGAGTGTGAAATAATGAAAAGAATAATAACTTTATATGATAAAGATAACCTGGAAAAGTTTTTTCCGTATGTTGATGGATTTATTGTTGGATCTGAGTTGTTTGCAACCAGATTAACAAGAAGTTTTTCGATTTCTGACATTAATGAAATTATCGAAAAATCTAATCAGAATAACAAAGAAATCTTTTTAATGGTTAATCAAATGTTTACTGATCATCAATTGATAGAATTCATTAAGACTTTTAAAACGATTGAGTACTTAAATTTAACAGGTGTTGTAGTTGCTGATTTAGGAACTGTTGTTGAATTAATTAATTTAGGAATTAAAGATAAAATCATTTATAATCCTGAGACTTTATTAACAAATACGATTGACTTTAATTTCTTAAGTAGTGAAGGAATTAAAGGTGCATATGTTGCTAAAGAGATTACTTTAGAAGATATCTTAACAATTGGTGCTAATAAAAATTATCAATTATTTATGGTTGGACATGGACATTTAAATATGTTTTATTCAAAAAGGAAATTATTAGATAACTATCAAGAACTGACAAAATCAGAACTAGATTATACTAATCTTCAAAATTTAAAGATTGTTGAGCCAAAAAGAAAAGATAGTCCATACCCTATATATCAAGATAAGGCTGGGACACATGTTTTCAGAAGTAAAGTTATGAATTCATTTACATTTTTAGAAGAACTAAAAACAGTTGTTGATTATTTCATAATTGATACAATCTTTAAAAATGATGATTATGGTCTATTAGTTGCGAAATTATATAGAAATGGAATTGATCCTAAAAATCAAAGTGAAATTGAAGATAGTTATCATGAAAAATGGGATAATGGATTCTTAGATAATAAAACATATTATAAGAGAGGACGCGAGTAAGATGGTTGAACTATTAGCTCCAGCTGGAGATTTAGAAAAATTAAAAACAGCGTTAATTTATGGTGCTGATGCAGTCTTCTTAGGAGGACAAAACTTTTCATTACGTGCACGTGCTTCAAATTTTTCAGTTGATGATATTAAAGAAGCAGGTGAGTTTGCTCATAATTTAGGAAAGAAAATCTATGTAACAACAAATATTATTCCTCATGAAGAAGATTTAGAAGGATTAATACCATATTTAAAAGCACTAGAAAATGCAAAAGTTGATGCAATAATTACAGCATCACCATCAATAATAACTGCGGCACTAGAAAATACAAGTTTAGAAGTGCATCTTTCAACCCAACAATCAGCAATGAATGTTAATACTGTTAATTTTTGGTACAATAAAGGTGTTAAAAGAATAGTTTTAGCAAGAGAGTTAACATTAGGAGAAATTGATGTCTTAAAAACTCAAACAGAAGCCGATATTGAAGTATTCATTCATGGCGGAATGTGTATGAGTTATTCTGGTCGTTGTAGTTTATCTGATAATATGACAGGAAGAGATGCTAATCGTGGTGGATGTGCACATAGTTGTCGTTGGGCATATACACTAACCGTTGACGGAAAAGAAAACGAACAAGCATTTTCAATGTCATCAAAGGATTTGCAAGCATTAAAACAAACTGTAAGACTAATTGATTCTGGAGTTGCTTCATTAAAGATTGAAGGTCGAATGAAAAGTCAACATTATATAGCAACAGTTGTTAAAGCTTATCGTATGTTAATAGATGAATATTTAGAAGCTGGTAAAGTTGCTAATTATGAAGTTTATGAAAATTTGATTTCAAAAGCAGAAAATCGTGAAACATCATTTGGATATTTAGAAGGACTACCTGGCTTGGAACAACAATTATATGCAGGACAAGGTGAAAAACCAAATCAAGGATTTATTGGCTTAGTTCTTGAGTCAGATAAAGAGAATCTTATTAAAATTGAACAAAGAAACTATTTCCAATTAGGAGAAGAAATTGAAGTGTTTAGTCCAAAAGGAACGGAAAGATATTTTATTCTAGATAAATTGTATGATGAAGAATTAAATGAAATTGAAATTGCTCGACATCCAAAACAAACAGTTTATATCAAAGCACCTTTTAAGATTGAACCATATTCAATGCTGAGAAAAAAAGATGATTAATTATATTGAAAAAGATAGTAGAAAGTTACCTTTTGTTATAAAGGAAAAAAAGATTAAAAATATCTATTTTAAGTTTAATAAAGAATTTGTTGAAGTAAGTGCTTCAAAGTATGTAAGCAAAAAACAAATTGTAGAATTAATAGAAACAAACTTTGATAAATATTATCAAAAATTTATTGCATTTCAATCTAACACTCCAGATGAAAATGAAGCAATCTTGGAAGGAAATAAATATCAAATTATTATTATTCCAGAAAGAAAATTTATTTATTTGATTGATGGAGAAAAAGTTTATTTGTTTACAGCAACTAAAAAACTTGAAGATAATAAACGTAGGCTTTATGAAAAACATTTAGGAAAAATGCTACAACGAATTGACAATGATTTGAAAAATGTTTTATCTGAAAATGGAATAAAAGAAAGAAAAATTATTCTAGGCCATTATAAAACAAAATTTGGATCATATCATAGAAATACAGATGTAATAAAGATAAATATTGCACTAGCAAAGTATGACAAAAATTATCTTTATTATGTTTTAATTCATGAATATGCACATACTAAAGTTTTTAATCATAGTAAAGATTTTTATAACTTAGTTGAAAAACTAATGCCAAATTATAAAGAGTATGATAAAAACTTAAAAAAAATGTCTATTTGGATATAAAAGTGATATAATATATAGCGAAAATGTAGGAGGTATACGATGGCAGTAAAAAGAGTATATGAATTAACTCAAGACGGTGTTGATAAACTAAGAGATGAGTTAAATGATTTAATTGATAATAAGCGACCACAAAACTTAGAAATGCTTAAAGAAGCACGTGCACAAGGTGACTTGTCTGAAAATGCTGATTATGATGCAGCAAGAAACGAACAAGGAAGAATTGAAGCACGTATTATTGAAATTGAAAATATTTTAAAAAATGCTAAAGTTATTAAACTAAGTGATAAAGATATCGTTGAAATAGGTAAAACAGTAAAAATTAAATATTTAGAAACAAAACTTGAAACTGAATTCCAATTAGTAGGTACACTAGAAGCAAATCCAGTTCAAAAAAGAATCTCTGTTGAATCACCAATTGGTAAAGCTTTAATGGGACATGAAAAAGGCGATAAACTGGTTGTTAAGATTGCAGGTAACAAATTCTTTAATATTGAAATTTTGGAAATAACAAATGAAGTGGCATAATAAATTTATTCCAAGCTTATATGTGAAAAGTATTAAAGAAATAGATTATAATTTTCTAAAGGAACAAGGAATAAAAGCCTTGTTTTTTGACTTAGATAATACATTAATTCCATATGATATTGATGTAATACCAATAGATATTAAAGAATTTTTAGAAGAATTAAATAAAGATTTTAAAATTGTTGTTGTTTCAAATTCAAGAAAAAAACGTGTTTCAACAGCAAGTGCAATTTTAACAAATATTCCATATGTTAAATTCTCTAGAAAACCCCTTAAATTTGGATTTAAAAAAGCTCTTAAGCTCTCAGGTGTAAAACGTAATGAAGTTGCAGCAATTGGTGATCAAATGATGACTGATATCTATGGAGCAAATCGAATGAAATTTAAGATGGCAATTTTAGTTCATCCAATTAAACAAAAAAGTGATCATTTTCTGACAAGATTTAATCGTAAAATGGAAAACAAAATCATCAAAAAAATTAAAAAGAATAATATAGATAAATATAATGAGGTATTAAAAGCATATGCAGAATCAAAATAAATGTTTAGGGTGTGGAGCAATAAAACAAACAACAAATCCTCTTGAAGTGGGTTATGTTAAATCTTTAGAACATGAATATTGCCTAGATTGTTTTCAACTAGCACATTATGGAAAAACAAATAAACATTATCATCCTAATAATTATTCTGAAATAAAAGAAAAAAGTTTAATTTTTATTATTCAGTCAATTATGCAATTAGATTTGCTTTTTACTCAACCAATAACAAGAATTCAACCGAATGCTAAATATGTCTATATTATCAATCAAATTGATTTGCTACCAAAGGATATAAATTTAGGATTTATTCATCATCAACTTTTAAAATATGCTAAAGATAATAATGTTACTTACCATGATATTATTTTAATGTCAGCATTAAATAAAAATGATATTGAAAACTTAAAAGAGTATATAATGTCTGAAAGAGAAAAAGATATTTATTTATTTGGTTTTCAAAATAGTGGTAAATCGACAATTTTAAAAGCCTTAACTAATAATGAAAAAGTTTTAAGTATTAATAAAGCTGGTCTAACACAAGAAACAATTATCGAAGATTTTAATAATAAAAAACTTTATGATATGCCAGGTACATACGTAAGTGGTTATTTATCTGATTTTTTGAATATGAAAAGTATCGAAAGATGTTACCTAAAAAAACTCTAAAACCAAAAGTTTATCAATTGAAGAATACTCAAAAATTAGTGATTAGTGATTTTATAGAGATTACATTTGATAAAGCAGAAAAAATTAGTTTAGTCTTGTATTTAAATGATTTTAATACTATAAACAAATATAACATTAATAATAAAGAAAACCATTTAACTGATGATTTATCATATACAACTAAATCATTTCCAATTAATGGGGTTAAAAAACAAATAACAATTGGTGATTTATTATTTATGCATGTTGTTGGTGATTGTAATATTACAATTAAACTACCTAAAAAAATGCATATAACAATTATGGGAGCATTAATGAAATGACAATTGATGAAATAAAAGAAGTAGTTAAAATAAAGTATACGAACAATATCAATAGATTTAATCATATTATTGGGGTATACGAAATGGCTATGAAACTTGCTAATCATTATGGTGTTTCTAGCGAAGAAGTTGCTATTGCAGCTTTGTTTCATGATTATACGAAGTACGATAGTATTGATGATCAAGTTAAATATATAAATAAAGAAGATGTTCTTAAATACCAAGATACTCCTGTTATTTATCATGCATTATCAGCATCAAAACTAATTAAAGAAGAATTTCATATTGATAATGAATTAATAAGTAGTGCAATTAGTAAACATGTTTGGGGAAATGTTAAGATGAACATGACTGATAAAATAGTTCTAATAAGTGATAAGATTGAACTTGGAAGAACATATAATGGTGTTGACTATTTACGTAGATTAGCATTTCAAGATATTGATCAAGCTATTTATGAATTTTTAGTAGAAAATATCGAATATAACCAAAGAGAAGGATTTGAAATACATCCTGAGCAATACAAAGTAGTAAAAAAATTTAAGGAGCAATTAGATGAAAAAAATAAATAAAATTATTGAAATTTTAGAGCAAGTAAATGCAAGCGACATCAAAGCTTTTGATTATGAAAAAAAATCACCTTTTTTTGATTACATCATAATCGCGACAACTAATGAACGTCAAAGTACAGCAGCTGTTTCATATATGAAAAAAGAAGAACTAGTTAACTATAAAAATTCTGAAGGTAAAGATAATAGTGGATGGGTTCTTATTGATACTGGTGATACAATTATTCATTTATTCAATAGTGAGCAAAGAAAGTATTATAATTTTGATGAACGTTTATTAGGAATTAAAAAATTAGAAGTTTAAAATGAAGAATTTGTTGGTATATTAAGATTAAGAGTTATCTCTTAGTCTTTTTTTTATTTAAAAGTAAATTTATAGTTTTATTACTAATATAGTTTGAGGTGATTTAAAATGAATAATAAAATCGGTATAATAATTATTCTAATAGTTATATGTAATATTGCTTTATGGCCAAAGAAGCAAGAGAAAGAATACGTATTAAATAAACTTGATGAAAAAAATAAAATTGTTATTAAATTAGAAGGCGAGATTGTTTATTCAGGAACTTATAGTTTCTATGATGAAATAATCTATGATGATTTATTCATATTTGCAGGTGGTTTAACAAACCAAGCAGATATAAGCAATATAGATACAAATGAAAAGATTAAGAAAAGTAAAACAATAGTAATAAAGAAAAAAGTAATTAAAGAAACAGAGCCAATAAAACTAAACATCAATAAAGCGACCTATAATGATTTCTTAAGATTAAATTTAACTGAAAAAAGAGCTTTAAATATTATTATTTATCGTGAACAAAATGGTTACTTTGAAACAATTGATGATCTAATAAAAGTTAAATATATTGGAAAAGATACACTTGAAAAAATATCTAACTTTATTACAGTCTAATCCACTGTATTATTATGGAATAGCAGTTTTTATATTTTTAATATCTTTAAATAGTTATTTGCTTTTCATTTTACTTATAAGTTATTTATATTATTTTAGAAGAAGATATCATTTTATTACAATGATTGTATTAATAAGTTTTATTTTGATATTGATTTTTAAATATAATGAAACTAAAAATCAAAAGATGATTAATAATATAACCTTTTTAATTGTAGATATCAAAGAGTATGATAAAAAGAGCGTTATAACCCTATATAATAAAAATAAAAGATACAATCTAAAAACTAATAAAAACTATAAACTAGGAAGTTATTTACTTGTTAGTGGCGAGATTAAAGAATACGATCATTTAAGAATTCCAAATGGTTTTGATGCATATAAATATTATCAAGGTAAAGGGATATTAGGTGAAATAGTTAACTATCAGATTAGCGATTTACCAAATTATAATTATCTTTATTATATTCAAGAAAAAATTAGAAATATAGATTCTAATGAATATCTAAAGATTTTTTTTCAAGGTGAGAAATCAGAAGTAAATGATGACTTGAAGATTCTAAATATCACACATTACTTATCGCTTAGTGGAATACATCTTTATTTATTGATTGAGATTTTAAAGTTCTTTATGCGTCAATTTGATTTAAAGAAACAAGATTACTATATAACTTCAATGTTATTAATAGTCTGTATAATAACAAACTATAAAATGACAATTTTAAGATTTGTAGTTTATTATATTTTTAGAATGATAAATCGATTTAAAAACTTAAAACTGGATGATCTAAGTCTTTTAAATTTAAGTTTCTTATTCTTAATATGCTTATTTCCTTTTAATATGTTTAGTCAAGGTTTTTTGCTAATGTATTTGTTAGGAAATGCAATTTTATTATTAAGGCCAATTTATGCTGATAAGAGTTTTGTATTAAAAAATGTAATTATTTCTAGTATTATCAGTATAATCTTAATCCCATTTAATAATTCAATTAATGTTCTATCTATTTTATTATCACCAATATTCTTATTAGGAATTATTTATATATTATTACCATATTCAATTATAATAGCAGTTGTTCCAAGTTTTTCAGTTCTTAATATTGATGTTATATTTGAAAAAGTAATTCAATATATTGCAGATAGAAGAATTAATTTTAACTTTTCTATTCCTACTATGAGTGCGTATGCTAAAATTTTGTTTTATACTATTTTGATTTTGATTTTTTTTGTTAGTAATAAAAAAAGAATTATTTTAGTTTTTCTTCAAGCTTTTATAATGATCATTCCAATTATAAAAATAAAAACCTCATCACCAACACTTTATTTTCTTGATGTTGGACAAGGAGATTCTGCTGTTTATATTAGCGGAGAAGTAGTTATTGTTGTTGATGCATATAAAAATGTTAGTGGATTTTTAAAGAGTTTAGGAATAAAGAGGATAAACTATCTAATTATTACACATAGTGATAATGATCATAGTGAAGAAGCAAATACTTTAATAGATAATTTTCTTATTGATAATATCATTATAAATAAGCATGATGAGAAATATCGTATATATAATAAAAATATTTTAGAAGTTGATGCTGGATATATAATTAATTATAAGGAAGTAATAATGGAATTTTATGGGCCAATTAGAAGGTATGATAGTACTAATAACAATTCATTAGTTTTTAAACTTAAATATTTTGATTCTGAAGTTCTATTTACAGGTGATATTGAGAAGGAAGCAGAGATAGATATTGCTAATTATTATGGTGATAGACTTAAAAGTAATATTTTGAAAATTGCACATCATGGTTCAAATACTTCGACTAGTAAAGAAATTCTTCTGTATATTAAACCTGAGATTGCAATTATATCGCTTGGTAAAAATAATAAGTATGGTTTTCCTAATTCTGAAGTTATTCAAAATTTATATAAAGAAAAAGTAATGATATATCGAACAGATCAAGATACAACATTAATATATAAGGATAATATCTTCTATAAATGCTATGAAAAAGGGTGATAATATTGTATAATATTAATGTTAGATTTTGGGAGGGTTACAATGATTGATTTAGTTAATGTCTTGTATGGTAAAAATGAATACTTGGTACAAGAGAAATTAAATGAAAAAATTAAAGAAACTAATGTAGATGAAATAAATATTAATATCTATGATTTACAAGAAACAAAAAGTGAAGATATTATAGAAGATTTAAGGACAGTTTCTTTTTTTTCTGAACGAAAAGTAATAGTTGTAAAAAATATTAAGGAATTATTAAATGAAGATGATACAGTTATTAATGATTGGATCAAGTATCTTGATAAACCAAACCCAGATGTGTATTTATTTATCATTTTAGATGGGGAATTAGTTAGTGAAAACTACTCTTTAGGTAAGGCGATTTTTAAAATAGCTTATATCGAAGAAATTGGGGAATTAAAAAAGGATGAATATCCTTTTTATATCGAATCATTATTGAAGAAAAAAGGTTTTGAAATAACTGCAAAGGCAAGTAAAGAGTTAATTAGCAGAACAAATTATGATTTGAATTTAGTCGCACAAGAATTAGAAAAGTTAATGCTATATAACTTTGATACAAAAATTATTGATATTGATTCAGTTTCAGAATTGGTTAGTAGAAATCTTGAAGAAAATATTTATGAGTTAACAAACAATCTATTAAATAATAATAGTAGTAAAACAATTGAAATATATTATGATTTATTAGCTAGAAGTGAAGATCCACTAAGGATAATGAACAGTATTGTTAATAAAATTAGGGATTTAATTCATACCAAGTTATTAATAGCAAAAGGTTATTCACAAGAAGACATAGAAAAACACTTTAATATTAAAAGTGGAGTTGCGTACTATTTAGTTAAAAATGCTAATCAATTACCTTCAGAATTACTTGAAGGATATTTAGAAAGATTATCAAAATTAGATTTTGATATTAAAACTGGTAAGTTAGATAAAAAAATTGGATTAGAAATATTTATATTAGGAGCATAAAAATGAAAAATAGAAAAGAAATTGTTGTTTTTGATTTTGAAACAACTGGATTATCAGCATTTAGTGATGAGATAATTGAAATTGGAGCAATGAAATTAGTTAATAATGGAGCTGGGTTTGAAGTTAGCGAAGAACTATCTTTGTTATTAAAGACTAGTGTACCAATTAGCCCAAAAATAACTGAAATAACTGGAATTACACCTTCAATGCAAGACAAATATGGTGTAAGTCAAGAAGAAGCATTTCAAAAACTAAGTAGTATGATTAATGAAGATACATTATTAATTGCATATAACATTCAATTTGATTTAGGATTTTTACAAAATTTTTATCGTAGATACTGGGATCCAAAATTTGAAGTTAAAAATGATTTGTTAGATGTTATGGCTGTTTATAAAGATCGTCATAAATTTCCACATAGATTAGAAAGTGCTGTAAGCCAATATACAATTAGTTTTCCAAATACACATAGAGCATTAGATGATGTTAAAGCAACTTATGCAGTGTTAGAAGCTATGAAAGATGAAAGAGATACTATTTCTAAATATATCAATGTTATTGGTTTTAATAAGAAATATGGCGTTTCAGGACCTAAGTTATCACATGTTAAATATGTTGCTCAATATGGTGGATATTTAGAAATAGAAAAAATGTAAAAAAAAGACACGCAAGTGTCTATCTTCATTATTGAACGTTATTGATTAAAGTTGCTAGATAAGCTTTATGTCTTGCAACATAATTCTTGTGATAAATACCTTTTGATTGTGCTTTATCTAATTTCTTGTGAGCAAGTGGTAGTGAGCTTAATGCTTTTTCCTTATCACCTGCAGCGACAGCAGTTTCAATTTCTTTAATTGCTGTTTTCACTGATGATTTGAAAGATGCATTTTTCAAACGATTTTTCTCATTAGTCTTGTTACGTTTAATTTGTTGTTTAATATTAGCCATAAGTTCACCTCCCGTTTAATAGCATAAATATTGTATCAAAATGGAAGGTAAAAAGCAACATTTTAAGCACAAATATGTTAAAATTGATATGTTAAGGAGAAATATAATATGACATTACCAAATAAAATTACTTTACTTAGATTAATATTGATTCCTGTGATGGTTGTCTTCATGATGATTCCAAGTTGGAATGATTTACAAATATTCAATACTACCATTGGAATCAACGAACTTATTGTAGCAACAATCTTTACAATTGCAGCATTTACTGATTTTTTAGATGGGTATTTAGCGAGAAAAAATAATCAAATTACTACTTTTGGAAAGTTTTTAGATCCAATAGCAGATAAAGTTTTAGTTATAACTGCAATGATTTATTTAGTGTCAACTACAAGAATTGCTGTATGGCCAGTTGTAATAGTTATTTTTAGAGAATTTGTTGTTACGGGTGTTAGATTATTAGCTGTTGAAAAAGGAACTGTAATTGCAGCCTCACCTTATGGAAAAATTAAGACAGCAGCAACAATGGTAGCATTACTAATAATGTTATTTAGTGATTTTGGATTACCTTTATTGGTTGGAGATATTGTTTGGTATATTGCAATATTCTTTACACTACTAAGTGGTCTAGATTATGTATTAAAGAATAAAGCAGTTATTTTTGAAAGTATGTAAAAAGTAAAAACAAATATTTTGTACTAATATTGTGTAAAGGAGAGTTTTAAAATATGGCGAATGATAAAAAAGAGCAAGCATTAGAAGCTGCAATGAAACAAATTGAAAAGCAGTATGGTAAAGGCGCAATTATGAAACTTGGAGATCGTGCTACTCAAGAGATTGAAACTACATCTACAGGTTCAATAGCGTTAAATATAGCTCTTGGTATAGGTGGTTATCCAAAGGGGAGAATAATTGAAGTCTATGGACCAGAAAGTTCTGGGAAAACAACATTAGCACTTCATGCAATTGCTGAAACGCAAAAAGCTGGTGGATATGTTGCATTTATAGATGCTGAACATGCTTTAGATACTAATTATGCTAAGAGACTTGGTGTTGATATTGATAATTTAATTTTATCGCAACCAGATACTGGTGAACAAGCACTTGAAATAACAGAAGCATTAATTAGAAGTGGAGCAATTGATACAATAGTAATAGACTCTGTTGCTGCATTAGTTCCTGAAGCGGAAATTAATGGTGATATGGGTGATTCTCACGTTGGATTGCATGCAAGATTAATGAGTCAAGCAATGCGTAAATTATCAGGTATAATTTCAAAAGGAAATGTAACAGTAATTTTTATTAACCAAATTAGAGAAAAAGTTGGTGTTATGTTTGGTAATCCAGAAACAACAACTGGTGGACGTGCGTTAAAGTTTTATTCAACTATAAGACTTGAAGTAAGAAAAGGTGAACAATTAAAACAAGGTACTGATTTAATTGGTAACAAAGTTAATATTAAAGTTGTTAAGAATAAGGTAGCACCACCATTTAAAGTTGCAGTTGTTGAATTAATCTATGGTGAAGGTATCTCTGCAATTGGAGAACTTGTTGATTTAGCTGTTGAACTTGACTTTATTAAGAAAGCTGGTTCATGGTATTCATATGAAGAAGAAAAAATTGGTCAAGGAGCAGAGAATGTTAAAGCATTTTTAAAAGCTAATCCTGAAATTTATTCGGCAATTCATACTAAAGTATTAGAACATTATAATTTAAAGAAATAAAAAAAGGCTTATGCCTTTTTATTTTTGTCTAACGTTTGGATATTCAACTTTATTTAAATCATATTTTAAATAAAAAACTTCATTTTCAGATACTGCTGGTAAATTTCCAATTGCTGGCGTATCTTTTTTTAATGTTATTTCGATATATAAGATAGGTTTACCAACTTTAAATATTGAATGTCTTTTTGGTAAATCATAGTCGTATGTTAATGTGAAGTCATTGCTTCTAGTAGTTGAGACAGTAGATTGATCATGTGTCCAATTTGATGCTAGAACATACTTGAAAGTAAAATCATCTTCTTTATAATTTTCTTTTGGGCTAAAAACTTTTTTGAAAGTATAATCCCCTTTAGTCTTATCCTCTTCAACATATTTAAACGTATCAATATTGACAGTAAATGTGAAATAATCAGCAATCTTTTTTTTAGATGATAAATCACTTTGATATAGAAGAACAGGTGTATCGTCTTTTTTCTCAAAGTAGAAAGACTTCCCTTTTTTAGTGTAATTTGCATAAATAAGCGATAATAGTAAAACAGGAACAATAACTAATAACAATATTAATAATGCTTTTGTAGGATGGTTAGCAAACCAACCAAAGAATCCCTTTTTTTCTTTTTTAGTATCCATAAAACCCTCCATTTAGTATACATTATCTATTATACCTTTTTTTATAACAAAAACAAAATCAATTTAAAAACTTTTTTAGATAGAAAAAAATACTGTTACATGTTATAATACTTGTGAATAGAAATATTCGTTAATGACATAATTTTAAATTAAAATAAATATTTTGGAGGTGATATAATGTTAACAATTTTAACATTAAATGCAGTTCATGTAGTCATCTCCAGTTTGCTAGCCCTTTTAATAGGACTTTTAATAGGTTATTTTGTTCGTGTAGCGCAACACGAAAAATCACTTAAAAAAAGTCGTGAAATGGTAGAACAAATTGTTGAAGAAGGAAAAAAAGAAGCTGAAAGACACAAAAGAGAAGCTGTCATAGAAGCTAAACAAGAAATTTTTACACTTCGTAAAGAGTTAGACGATGATATTAAAGAACGTCGTAGACTAGTTGTTAGCCAAGAAGAGAAACTTGATTTGCGTGAGACATCACTTGATCGCAGATCACAATATCTTGACAAACGTGAAGAACAAATTGGCAATAAAGAAATTAAAATTGAAGAACGTAGAGAAGAACTTGAACAATTGAATAGCAAAGTGGAAGATGTATTACGCGAGCAAGAAACTAAGTTAACTGAAATAGCTAACTTAAGTACTGATGAAGCAAAAGCAATCATTTTTGATAGAGTTAAAGATGAAGTTGCTGATGAAATGGCAAATTATATTCATGAGGCTGAAGAAGAAGCAAAACTAACAGTTGATGCAAAAGCGAAAAATCTACTTACATTGGCGATGCAAAAATATGCAAGTGATACAACTACTGAAAGAACAGTAAGTGTTGTTACAATCCCTAATGATGAAATGAAGGGGCGTATTATTGGACGCGAAGGTAGAAATATCCGCACACTTGAGGCGTTAACAGGTGTTGATTTGATTATCGATGATACGCCAGAAGCAGTCGTTTTAAGCGGTTTTGATCCGATTAGAAGAGAAATAGCTAAAAGAGCACTTGAGACTTTAGTATCTGATGGTAGAATCCATCCTGGTCGTATTGAAGAAGTTGTTGAAAAAGCGCGTGCAGAAGTTGATATTTTCATTAGAGAATGTGGTGAGAATGCGGTTTTTGAAGCTCAAATTGGTCGTATTCATCCTGATTTAATCAAACTTTTAGGTAGGTTAAATTTTAGAACAAGTTACGGTCAAAATGTTTTAAAGCATTCAATCGAAACAGCATTTTTAACAGGTAAACTTGCAGCAGAGATTGGTGAAAATGAAATGTTGGCAAGAAGAGCAGGCTTATTACATGATATTGGGAAAGCTGTTGACCATGAAGTTGAAGGTAGCCATGTTGAAATAGGTGTAAACCTTGCTAAAAGATATAAAGAACCTAAAGAAGTTATTGATGCAATTGCATCACATCATGGTGATGTTGAAGCTGAAACTGTTATTGCTGTTTTAGTGGCAGCGGCAGATGCGCTATCAGCTGCTAGACCTGGTTCTAGATCTGAGTCTGTTGAAGCATATATGAAACGACTAGAACAATTAGAAGAGATTTCTAATAATGTTCCGGGAGTTGATAAATCATATGCAATTCAAGCTGGCCGTGAAGTAAGAGTTATTGTTAAATCTGATGAAGTTGATGATTTACAAACTTATAAGGTTGCTAGAGAAATTAAAGAAAAAATTGAAGAAAACATGAGTTATCCTGGAACAATTAAAGTTACAGTAATTCGTGAAACAAGAGCAACCGATGTTGCAAAATAGTTAAACATTAAGTAGCGATAAGGTCAGTTGATTTTATCGCTATTTATCTTAAATAAGAAAAGAAAAAGGAAATTAAATTATGAAAATACTCTTTATTGGTGATATTTATGGTGATCCTGGAATTGAAATTTTAAAAGATAGCCTTGAAGAATTGAAAAAAGAATATCGACCTAACGTGATTATAATAAATGGTGAGAATATTGTTAATGGTCGAGGTATTAATAAAAAAATATATCTTGAAATAATGAAGTTAGGAGTTCATGCAATTACGATGGGCAATTGGACTTGGTCTAATACTGACATCTATAGCTTCATTAATGATAGTAAAATAGTAAGACCAGCTAATTATCTTAATGCACCAGGAGATGGTTATAAAAAAATTAACATTAATGGTAAAAATTTATTGGTTATTAATGCAATGGGAAGAGTATATATGAATCCTAGTTTAGAAAATCCGTTTATAACAATTGCAGAAATATTAGAAAAAGAACAAGCAGATTATACATTTATTGATTTTCATGCAGAAGCAACTAGCGAGAAGGTTGCACTTGGACATTACTTTGATGGTAAAGTTGATGCAATCGTTGGAACTCATACGCATGTTCAAACAAATGATGCTAGAGTTTTACCAAAAGGTACGTTATATATTACTGATGTTGGTATGACAGGGCCACGAGATGGCGTAATTGGTGTTGATAAAGAAATTGTTATTCAAAGATTTTTAACAGGATTTTCATATAATAATGCTGTTGCTAGTGGTGTTAAGCAATTAAATGGAGTATTTTTAGATTTGGATAAAAAAATAATTAAAACAATTCATATTGAAAAGTAGAATGTTTTTAATGGGAGAGTTTATATGAAAATTGAAAATAAAATTATTGAAAAAATAAAAAATGAACCAAAGATAAAAAGATATAAAGAATTAGAAGATATTTTAAATCAAAATCAAGAAGTTAGTCATAAAATAGAAGAATTAAAAAATATTCAAAAACAAATGATTAATGCCAAAAATCTTGGGAAAATAGAAATCCAAACTAAATTAGAAAATGATTATCAAAATAAGTTGGAAGAAATTGAAAATTACCCGTTAATGACTGAGTATATGGATTTACAAGAAGAAATTAATGTGTTCCTTCAAAACATCAAAGAAATCATTGAAAGTGGTATAGATAGCGATTTAAATGCTAAATAATAGTAAAAACTACCGATTTATAAGGTTAGTAATCTATTATACTTGAAAAAAAATGTTAAAAATTATATTATATAAGTGAAATATACATTATGGGGAGGTTATAGCATGCCAAGATATGAAATTGATTCAAAGATAACAGTTTTAAAGAAAGAATATAACGTTAAAGATATTGTTGAAGTATTATCAAATAATCCAGCAAACAAAACTTTAGAGTTTTTTCAAACAATCGGACTTAGTTTTCCGCGTGAATTACGTATTAACCAATTACGTGATGTTTTAAGAATGCCAGTTCTTTTGACAAGAGAAGAACGTGCTAGTCTAGCAGATGAAATGAACTATCGTTTATCATGGTTTAATCAGTTTACTGAAACACAACTTGTAAATCTTTTTAGTTTTTTCAAGGATACTGATTTAGATAAAAAATATCTAGAACATTTATGGCTAGCAATGATTGAACACATGACTGATAAAAAGATTTCAGAACATGATTTTGAAAGATTTATCAAGGAAAGTACTGAACATTCAAAAAAGAATGGAATTAAGTTGCAAAATGTTATTGATTATAATAAAACAATTAATCCGTTATTCTTTGATCAAAAAGGAAAAATAGATGGCTTGAAACCAGATGTTTTTAGACCTGTATTGTATAAGAGTTCAACTATAACTGAAATTAGAGAATTAGGTTTGAAATATGATGTTAATGTTCCAAAAAGATTAAGAAAAAATGAACTAATCGATATCATAGTCGCTGAATTAAAAGAGCGCGGTGAATATACAAAAGAAACTGAAGATAAGTTAAATTCAATGAATATTCTTCTAATTCAAAGATTCGCAATCAATAATAAGATTAAGGCTTCAACTGAACTTAAAAAAGAAGAAGTTATTGAATATATCTTATCAAATGCAAATGAAACAAGAGAAGCTTATTTTGTTCCATCATCTTCAGTATATGAAGTTGAGGCGTCTGATATTGGTGAAGCAATGCCTGAAGTTATTGAAAAACCAATTGTTATTGAAGAAGAACCGGTAGTTGAAGAACCTGTTGAGGAAGAAGTTAAAGCTGAACCAGTTGTTGAAGAAGAGATTAAGCAAGAACCAATCGTAAAAGAAGTAATAATTGAAAAGGTTATTGAAAAAGAAGTTCCAACAAAGGTTGCAACAATTGATGAAGAAACATTAAATAGAATTCTTTCAAAGAGTGATAGTACTTTAAGAAAAGAAAAGAAATTTAGAGTTGAAGAAGTTGAAGAAGTTAGACTTAACACCGTTGAATACTACGGTAAGAAACCAAAACAATATGTGATTGAATTAAATGATAAAGATACTGGAATTGAAAGTGTTGAACCAAAAGAAGTGGATAATAAAGTATATCAAGTTGAATTAACTAATTACGATGTTGAAAAGAAACGTAAATTTAGCTTTGGTAGATTCTTACTTAAATTATTCTTAATCATTCTTTTAATTGCACTAATCATCCTTCTAATAGCAACTATCTATGTTTGGGTTACTCCAACTGCTCCAACAAGCGGTGTATTCCAAAAAATTGAAGATTTCTTAAATGGAATATTCAAAGCAAATTCATTACAGTGGCTTAGAGATACCTTTCATAAACTAATAGGAACTAAATAGAATTAAATTTTGGAAGGGGAAAGAAATGAAAGACGATAATAAACAAACATATACCCCAATGATGCAACAATACTTGAAAATCAAAGAAGACTACGCTGATGCGTTAGTCTTTTTTAGGTTAGGGGATTTTTATGAATTATTTTTTGATGATGCAATAATTGCATCAAAAGTTCTAGAAATTGCATTAACAGCAAGAGATGCTGGATCAAAAGTTTCAATGGCAGGTGTTCCACATCATTCGGTTAAACCTTATATTCAAAAACTAATTGAAAATGGATATAAGATTGCTATTGCAGAACAAGTAACAGAACCTGGTAAAGGACTAGTTGAAAGAGAAGTTACTAGAGTAATTACCCCAGGAACAGTTTTTGAAGATGAAATATTAGAAGCTAATAAAAATAACTTTATAGCAAGTCTATTAGTTACTGAACACGGATACTTACTTACATATGCGGATATTTCAACAGGTGAATCTTTTCTAGTTGATAAATTAAATAAGAAAGAAGTTATTGATCAAATCAAAACTTTAGCAATTAAAGAGTTAGTTGTTAAAAACCAATATGACACAATTCTAATTGAAGAACTTAAGTCAAATGGTATATATGTTACAATTCATGAAGAAGTAAATACTCATGATACTAAATGGAATGAACATTTAGAACTTAATCAACGCCAAGGTGCAAGACACCTATTAAATTATCTAAATGCGACCCAAAAACAACCATTATCTCATTTACAAAAAATTGTTGTCGAAGAAAACAAAAAGTACATGAATGTTGATTTTAGAGTTAAGAAACACTTAGAGATTATTGAATCAAATACAAATAATCAAAAAACAACGCTACTTTATCATATTGATAATACTAAAACAGCTATGGGAGCTAGACTTTTAAAACATCAACTTAATCATCCACTTATAGATTTAAATCAAATTAATCAACGACTTGATTTAATAACTGCATTTCTTCCGTCACAATACCGTAGTGAACTCCAAGAGCGATTATCATATATCTACGATATTAATCGGATTGTTGGTAAAGTATCATTTAAAAGTGTGAATGCACGTGATTTGTACCAATTACGTGAAACATTAAAGCAAATTGAACCGTTAAAAGAAACGTTATATAAATATGATAATGAACTTATTAATAATTTGACTAATAAATTAGATAATCATCAAGAACTAATTGATCTATTAGAAAAAGCTATTTCTGATAATCCACCATTAACAATTAAAGAAGGCGGGATTATTAAAACAGGACATAATGAAAAGTTAGATGAACTTCATAATATTAATGCACATAGTAAAGAATGGCTTCAAAATTTTGAAGAAGAAGAGCGTGAACGAACAGGAATTAAAACTTTAAAAGTTGGTTATAATCGTGTTTTTGGTTACTTTATTGAAATAAGTAAAGCAGCATCGCTTGCTATGGAAGAAGATTTTGGTTATGAAAGAAAACAAACATTAACGAATAGCGAAAGATATATATCACCAATTTTAAAAGAAAAAGAAGATGTCATTTTAAATGCCAAAGACAAAGCAATCAATCTTGAATATGAACTTTTTGTTGAAATACGTGATGAAGTTACTAAATATACGTATTCACTTCAAGAATTGAGTGGTTATATTGCAAGCATTGATGTCTATTTAAGTCATGCAATATCAGCGGAAAAAAATAAATATGTTAGACCAACTTTTAATAATTTGCGTGAAGTAAAGATTATTAAAGGAAGACATCCAGTTGTTGAAAAGTTTACAAATTTTGTTGCTAATGATATTATCATGAGTGAAGGTGAAACATTCTTAATTACTGGCCCAAATATGAGTGGTAAATCAACTTATATGAGGATGTTTGCTCTTTTAAGCTATATGTCACAAGTTGGTTCATTTGTGCCAGCAACAAGTGCGTCATTACCAATTTATGATGCAATCTTTACAAGAATTGGATCATCAGATGATTTAAGTGGTGGTAAGTCAACATTTATGGTTGAAATGGTTGAAAGTAATGAAGCATTAACATATGCAACAAACAATTCATTGATTCTTTTCGATGAAATAGGGCGTGGTACTGCAACATATGATGGAATGGCACTGGCTCAAGGAATGGTTGAATACATTTATACAAAAATCAAAGCACAAATGCTATTTTCAACACACTATCATGAACTTACAGCATTAGCAGATAATTACGAAAAAATTACTAATTTGCACGTTAAAGCAAGAGAAGAAAAGAATCGAATGATTTTTCTCCATCAAGTTGAAAAAGGTGCATCTGATAAATCATATGGATTACAAGTAGCTGCACTTGCAAATCTACCTAAAGAATTAATTAAACGTAGTGAACAAATATTAAAACAATTAGAAAATAAAGAAGATAAAGTTAAAGTTGATTTATTTAATTATGATGATGAAGAAATCATTATTGATAATACATTATCAATTGAACAAGAAGAAGTTTTAGATGGACTTGAAAGAATTGACTTTGATAAAGTTACTCCAATTGATGCTTTAATTCTTCTTAAGAATTATCAAAACAAATTAAAAAAATAAGTGAGGTATAAAAATGTCAATTATTAAACAAATGGATGAAAGACTTGCTAATATGATTGCTGCCGGTGAAGTTGTTGAAAGACCCGCTTCAATTGTTAAAGAACTAGTCGAAAATTCAATTGATGCCAAAGCAACCGAAATCAATATTTTTATTAAAGAAAATGGATTAAAAGAGATAAGAGTTGTTGATAATGGAATTGGTATGGATAATGAAGATGCTAAAAAAGCATTTTTAAGACATGCAACCTCAAAAATAAAAACTGAATTTGATCTTGAAAGAATTAGAACTTTAGGTTTTCGTGGAGAAGCACTTGCTGCAATTTTATCTGTAAGTAGAATAACTTTAAAAACAAGACAAAGTAATAGTGAAGGTTTTTTTGTTAGATATGAAGATTCAAAGCTTATTGATGAAGGAACAACATCTCTAAACGAAGGAACTGAGATTACTGTTAATGATTTATTTTATAACACACCAGCAAGACTTAAATATATAAAATCTGAGTTTAGTGAACGTGCGGCAATAATCGATATGTTTGATAGATTAGCTCTTTCTAATCCAACTGTGAGACTTTCCTTAACAATTGATGAAAAGCTCGTTAAAGAGACATATGGTAATAATGACTACTATAGTTTAATGCGACAGGTATATGGTAATAATGTTTTAAAGGATTTAATTGTTTTTGAAAAAGAATTTCAAAAAATTAAAATTAAAGGCTATTTAGCTTCCCCTTCTGTCTCAAGAGCAAGAAAAAAAGATATTAGTTTATTTGTGAATGGTAGATATATTATGAATTATGGTTTAACTCAATCTATAATTGATGGTTATCATTCATTTTTGATGGTTAATAGATATCCACTTGCAATTCTATTGATTGAGATGGATCCAGTATTATTAGATGTTAATGTTCATCCTCAAAAATTAGAAGTTAAATTTGCAAATGAATCATTACTTAAATATCATATTGAATTATTTGTCAAAGAATCATTGATGAGTAGACCACATGAAATTCCTCAAAATCTTTCAATTATAAAAAGACAAGAATATGAAAATGAACCAGTAACTATTAACGAAAGTTTTATTCCAAGAAAAGAAACTTACGTTAAAGAATCATTGGATTTTGTCTATAATGATAATAGTAATAAACAAACAGAAGAACAGCCAGAAATTAAGAAAATTCCTGATTTTTCATATGTTGGAACATTTGCTGGAACATATTTATTATTTCAAAACGAGCAAGGTATGTATATGATTGATCAGCATGCTGCCGAAGAGCGTGTTAATTATGAATATTATTTTGATGTAATAGGCAATCCAAAGATTGTTATAAAAGAAATGTTTCTTTCAAGAAACTTAGAACTAACTAATGAAGATTTAAATTTAATAAAAAATCATCTTAATGATTTTAAAGAACTAGGATTTAATTTTAACGAAAAGATGCAACTCATTTCTCATCCAACATTTTTACTTGATAAAGATTTAGATGATGCAATAAGTGTTATGTTACAAATGTTAGAAGAAAAGAATCAAATTGATTTAAAAATTCTACTTGATAATCTTGCTAAAAGTAAGAGTTGTAAAGCATCAATTAAAGCTAATGATACTTTATCAAGAAAAGAGATTGATGTTTTAATTGAAAAATTAAGAAAAACTAAAAATCCATATACATGCCCACACGGAAGACCAACAATTATTCATTTAACATATTATGAAATAGAAAGAATGTTTAGAAGAGTGGTATGATGAAAAAAGTTATTGTTATTGTTGGACCAACTGCATCAGGAAAAACGATGTATTCAGTAAAACTTGCTAAAGCAATCGGTGCTGAAGTAATTAATGGAGATTCGGTTCAAATATATAAAGAGTTAAATATTGGTTCTGCAAAAATCAAGGAAGAAGAAAAAGAGGGAATTAATCATCATTTGTTTGATATGGTTTCAATTGATAATGATTATTCTGTTTTCAACTTTCAACAAGATGCAAGAAAAATGATTAATGATATTAAGATTCCAATGATTGTTGGTGGAACAGGATTTTATATTAAATCAGCATTATATGATTATGAATTTAATAAAGAAAATAGTAAATATAGTTTTGATGATTTAACAAATGAGGAAATATATAGTAAGTTAATTGAAATAGATAAAAATATAGAGATTGATAAGAATAATAGACATCGATTAGTAAGAGCTTTAGAACTTGCACTTAATGGTAATTTAAGAAGTGAAAAGAATAATAAAGATATACCACTCTATGATATTTTGACAATTTATTTAGATATTGATAGAAAAGAATTAAAAAAACGCTTGATTAAGAGACTAGAGATTCAATTAAGCGATGGATTTATTGATGAAGTAATTAGTTTAAGAAATCAAGATAAGCATTTAAACATTATTGGTTATCGAGAACTTGATTTATATTTAGATGGAAAAATCACATTAGAAGAAGCACTTGAAGAAATTGTGAAAGTATCAATGAGATTTGCCAAAAGACAAAAAACTTGGTTTATGAATCAGATGGAAGCAATTCCCTTTGATCCTTTAAACCATAAATCGTATGATGAGATGTTGGAAGTAATAAGTAAATTTTTAAAGGAGGAATAAAGTTATGAAAATATTTTTGATTGGAATGCCTGGTGCTGGTAAATCAACAGTTGGTAGAATATTAGCAGAAAAAATTGCTTATAACTTTATTGATTTAGATGGTTTGGTTGAAAAAAACTCCTTAATGTTTACAGATGAGCTAATTGAAAAATACGGAATCAATAAGTTTAGAGAGTTAGAAACAGAAGCACTTCAGGAAATAAATGAAGAAAATGTTGTAGTTTCATGTGGTGGTGGAATAGTTGAAAATCGTAATAATAAAACATTCATGAGTGGTTTAATTATCTATTTAGATGTTGATAATAAAATAATTGAAGAACGATTAAAAACTGATTACCAAAGACCGCTGTTACAAGAATATACTCTTGATGAGCTATATACTAAAAGGTTTTTATTATATCAACATTTTGCTGATATTAATATTTCGAATAATAAAGAAATAAATAATACAGTTGATAGTATTATTCAAATGCTTGAGGTTAAAAAATAATGAAAATATTGATTATCAATGGACCTAACCTAAATATGTTAGGAAAGCGAAATACTAAACATTATGGTGAACTTACTTTAGACGAGATAAACAAACTAATAAAGAAAACATATCCTAATGTAAAATTTTATTTTTATCAAACTAATAATGAAGCAAGAATTATTTGGAAATTACAAGCAATGAAGAATATTGATGCTTTAATTATTAACCCCGCAGCATTTACTCATACAAGTATTGCTATTAGGGATATGCTAGAAATTATTAAGATTCCTAAGGTTGAAGTACATCTTAGTGACATTAATACTCGTGAAGATTTTAGAAAAATTGATTATATTAAAGACGTAGTTGATAAGGTTATCATGGGAAAAAAAGAAAACAGTTATATTGAAGCCGTAAAATATTTACTTGAAAATAAATAATATTTTATAGTATAATATTAATGTTATTTATGAAAGGGAGTTATATTTATGATATCAACAAATGAGTTTAAGACAAATGTAACAATTGAGTTCGAAGGAAATATCTTTCAAGTAATTGAATTCTTACACGTTAAACCAGGGAAAGGTGCGGCATTTGTTCGTACAAAATTAAGAAATTTAAGAACAGGATCAGTTATTGATTATACATTTAATGCGGGTGTTAAAGTTAAAAAAGCTCAAATTAATAAGGTTCCAATGCAATACTTATATGTAGATGGAACAAAACATGTATTTATGAATACTGAAACATATGAACAACTTGAAGTTGAAGGTGAACAAATTGAGAGCGAAATTAAGTTCTTACCCGAAGGCGCTTCAACTGAATTAATTATGTTTAATGAGAGCGAAATTTTAGGAATTAATTTACCTGATAATATCGTATTAAAAGTTGTTGAAACAGTACCTGGTGTTAAAGGTGATACAAAAACTAATGCTATGAAAGATGCAAAACTTGAAACTGGAATCGTTGTTAAAGTTCCTTTGTTTATCGAAGAAGGGGAAAGAATTGTTGTATCAACATATGACTCATCATATGTATCAAGAGAAAAATAATTAGGCTATTTAGCCTTTTTGTTTGTAATGGAAGGAATGATTTGAATGGAAAGACTTCAAAAAGTAATAGCACAAAGTAACGTTGCATCAAGACGTGAAGCAGAAAAAATGATCGTGGATGGACGTGTGGCGGTAAATGGTAAAGTTATTACTGAGCTTGGAACCAAAGTAAATCGGACTGACCGAATAACTGTTGATGGTAAAGTAATAAAAGTTGCTACTAAAAAGTATTTATTATTGAATAAACCAACAGGCTATTTATCTACTACAAAAGATGATAAAAAAAGAAGAACAATAATTGATCTAATTAGTACTGAATATAAAGATGACAGACTATACCCTGTAGGAAGATTAGACTACGACACTGCTGGATTAATTCTACTTACTAATGATGGAGAGTTAACACTAAAACTTACAAATCCGGAAATGGAACTTGAAAAAGAGTATTTTGTAAGAGTTAAAGGCATAGTTATTAGAAAAAAAATTGTTGAATTAAGAAATGGAATATCAATCGGTGAAAAACAAAAAATAAAACCAATAGAAGTGAACCTTATTGAACTAGATAAAGAGAATCAATCTACACTTATAAGACTATTATTAGTAGATGATAAAAACGAAGATATTCGAAAAATGATGGAAGTTCTTGGCTTCCCTGTCAAGAATATCACAAGAACAAGTTACTCGTTTTTAACGCTAGAAGGTGTTAAACGAGGAGGATATCGTGAGTTAAGTGTACACGAGGTTCGTAAATTGCATTCGATTGGCACTAAAAAATAAAAAAGCAATGTTATTATTAAAAAAATATGTTATAATTAAGAATAGTGGAGGAATGAGATGAAAGAATTTCATGTTGCTATTGACGGACCTGCTGGATCAGGGAAAAGCACAATAAGTTCGCAGATTGCTCAAAAACTTGGCTGGATACACGTTGATACAGGAGCTATGTATCGTGCTGTGACTTTATATGCTTTGGAAAATCAAGTAAATTTAAATAACGAAGATAGTTATCAATTTTTAGATAATGTAAAAATCGATTACCAAGATGACAAAATACTATTAAATGGTAAAGATGTTAGCCGTGAAATTAGAAGCGAAGAAGTTACTAATAATGTTTCCTTAGTCTCAAGTTTTCCATATGTAAGAGAAAAAATGGTTTTTATTCAACAAAAAGCTGCAAAAGGTAAAAATATTATCATGGATGGTAGAGATATTGGTACTGTTGTTTTACCAAATGCTAAGTTAAAAATATTTTTAACTGCTAATGTTGAAGAAAGAGCTAAAAGACGGTATAACGAACAATTAATTAAGGGAGTTACCGTTGACTTTGAGGAGTTAGTAAACGACATTGCTATAAGAGATAAAAAGGATTCAACAAGAAAAGAATCACCTCTTAAAAAGGCAGTCGATGCTTGTGTAATTGATACTACTTATTTAACAATCGAACAAGTAGTTGATAAAATAATAAATTTGATTGAAAAAAAGGAGAATGAACAAGATGGATATTAGAGTACTAAAGGTAGGAGACATCATTGAAGGAAAAGTTGTTGCTGTTACTGATAAAACCATCTTTTTGGATGTACAGTATTTTACAGAAGCGAGAATACATATTGATAACTACGATCCAGAACTAGAAAGTTTTGACGGAGTAATTAAAGTTGGAGATCTTGTAAAAGGCCGAATTCAAAAGATTAGTTTAGATGAACCGGCATTAATCTTAATGTCACGTTTACCACTAATCAAAATTGATAATTTTGAAAAGATTAGAGAAGCTGTAGAATCAAAAGAAATTGTTTCTGCAAAAGTGAAAAAAGTCGTAGATAAAGGTTTATTATTAAGCTATTTAGATTACGAAGTATTTTTACCATTCACATTATTAGATTATGAATATGTTGAACAAAAAGATAAATTAAAAAATAAAAATTTAGATGTTAATATTATTGAAGCTACTAAAAAAGGTAGATTTACAAGAATTGTTGCATCTAGAAAAGAAATATTTGAAAAAGAAAGAAAAGAATTATATGAAAAACGTCTTCAAGAAAGACAAAGTGAACTTGATTCGATTCAAACAGGCGATGTATTAAAAGGTACTGTTGATAAAATTGAAAAACATGCTGCAAATATTAGATTTGATCATGTTGTAGGATTACTACGTATTTCTCAAGTTTCACATTATCGTATTGAAAAAATTGAAGATGTATTAACACTTGGTGATGAAATAGAAGTTAAAGTCATCAAAAAAGAAGGAAATAGATTAGATTTATCGATCAAAGCATTAGAAGATACACCATTTGAAAAATTTGCTAAATCTCATAATATTGGGGATACTGTTTCAGGAACAGTTAACCAAAAATTACCATTTGGAATTATTGTTGAAGTTGATCGTGATGTAAGAGGATTATTACATAAAAACGAATACTCATGGAATCCAAATGATAACTATGATGATTTTGTTAAAATTGGTGATCAAGTAACTCTAAAAGTTATTGGTATTGATAAAAAGAACGAAAAAATAAGCTTATCTAAAAAAGCTTTAGAAGATAATCCATGGAAAAATGTAACAGTTAAACGTGGCGAAGTAGTTAAAGCAGTTGTAAGTAAAGTAAGTGGAAATGGTCTTGAAGTTGAAGTTCAAGGAGTTAATGGATTTATTCCTGCTAACGAAGTTGAAGAAGAAAAATTAGGACAAATTGAAGCATACTACTCAATTGGTGACGAAGTTGAAGCGTTAGTTACAGAAGCAAATAACCGTAATTGGAGTTTGAAACTATCAATAAAAGCAGTTCAAACTAAAAAAGAACGTGAAACATTTGAAAAGTATTTAGAAGATGATAGTGAAGACGTTGGACAAACAATCGGAGATTTATTTGCTGACGAATTAAAAAAATAAAGGTTGTGGTATATATGCCATTTGTTGTAGCAATTGTAGGAAGACCAAATGTTGGTAAGTCTAGTTTATTTAACCGAATTGCTGGGGATAAAATAGCAATTACTGATGATGAGATTGGTGTTACAAGAGATCGAATATATGCAAAAGCTGAATGGTTAACTAAAAAGTTTAGTTTAATAGACACGGGGGGCATTGATATAATTGATGCGCCCTTTTTAAGTCAAATTAAGGAACAAGCATTGCTTGCTATGGATGAAGCAGATGTTATAATTTTCTTAACTGATGGTAAATCTGGTGTAACCGACGGCGATTCGTATATTGCAAAACAGCTTTATCAAACTAATAAACCAGTTGTGTTAGCTGTAAATAAAATCGATGATGTAAACCAAATAAATAATATATATGAGTTTTATCAATTGGGATTTGAAGATCCGATTGCTATTTCGTCTAATCACGGAATTGGAATTGGTGATTTATTAGATCGAGTTATTTCATACATGAAAGATGATAAAGAAATTATTGATGAATCTGCAATTAAATTTTCAATTATTGGAAGACCTAATGTAGGTAAATCTTCATTAACTAATGCGATTTTAGGTAGAAATCGTGTAATAGTTAGTGATATTTCAGGAACGACTCGAGATGCAATTGATAGTAAGTTTAAATTTAACAAAAAAGATTATATCGTAATTGATACTGCAGGTATTAAAAAACGCGGTAGAATTTATGAAAATACTGATAAATATAGTGTGATTAGAACTCTTGGTGCTATTGATAGATCTGATGTTGTTTTAGTCGTTATTGATGGTAATGAAGGAATAATTGAACAAGATAAGAATGTTGCTGGATATGCCATGGATGCTAATAAAGCCGTGGTTATTGTTGTAAATAAATGGGATATTGTTGAAAAAGATGATAAAACAATGCAAAAAATGATTAGAAAGATTAGAGAAGAATTTAAATTTTTAGATTATGCTCCAATTGTTTTTACATCAGCACGTGAAAATGAAAGAATTCATACTATTTTCCCATCAATTGATTTAGCATATGAAAATTATACAAAAGAAATTAAGACAAATGTTCTAAATCAAATTATTCAAGATGCAGTAGCTATGAATCCAACACCAATTCATAATCATGGAAAAGCTAACTTTTCATATGCTACTCAAGTTTCAATTAAGCCACCAACATTTGTTTTATTTGTTAATGATCCAGAGTTCGTACATTTTTCATATGAACGATATTTAGCTAATCAATTACGTGATGCAATTGACTTTGAAGGAACACCCGTTAGATTAATCTTGAGGAGGAAAGTTGAATAATGAAAATTAGCGTTATTGGTGGAGGTGCTTGGGGAACAACACTTGCACAATTATTAACTGACAATGGAAATGAAGTTCTTATATATGAAATAAATAATAATTATTTGAATGAAATAAATAATAATCATATTCATCCGATTTTTAAAAATGTCTTAGATGAAAAAATTAAAGCAACTAACAGTTTAGAAGAAGCGATTGACTATTCTGATACATATTTGTTGGCTGTTCCAACTAAAGCAATGCGTACAGTTTTAGGTTTAATGGATAAATTGATTAACAGACCAAGTATTTTTATTAATGTTTCAAAAGGTATTGAACCTGAAACATTAAAGCGCGTTTCTGAGATTGTAGATGAAGAGATTAACCCTAAATATAATGCAGGATACGTATGTTTAACAGGTCCAAGCCATGCCGAAGAAGTAATTGAAAGAAAATTAACATTACTTGTAAGTGCTAGTCTTGATAATGATTTAGCTGTTAAAGTTCAAAATTTATTTGCAAATGATAAATATATCCGTGTTTATACTTCAAACGATCTAATCGGTAGTGAAGTAGGCGGTGCTGCTAAAAATGCTATTGCTGTAATAAGTGGTGCATGTACTGGACTGGGTCTAGGTGAAAATGCACGAGCTGCTGTAATTACAAGAGGTATTTTAGAAATAGTTCGAGTGGTTGAGTTTATGGGTGGCAGAAAAGAAACTGCATTTGGCTTAACAGGAATTGGTGATTTAATAGTTACTGCTTCAAGCGAAAATTCTAGAAACTTCCAAGGTGGTAAAAAAATTGGTCAAGGAATGAAGTTAGATGAAATATATGCTAATGCTACTCAAACAATTGAAGGTTTTAGAACGATATATGCGCTTCATGAATTATCAGAAAAATTTGATATTGAATTACCGATGATTAGCACTGCTTATGAGATTTTAGAAAATAAATTGACTGTTGAAGAGGGTATGAAAAAGCTTTTAAAACGTGATTTAAAAGCTGAAGATTTTTCATAATGCGTTAATAAAGCCCTAAAAATTAACTAATTTATTTGATTAATCGTGTAATCATGATATAATTAAATAAAAATAAGGAGGAATTTATTTTATGAATAAAACGGAATTAATAGCTCTTGTAGCAGCTAAAACTGAAACAACGCAAAAACAAGCTAATGATATTGTGGATGCTTTCATTGAAACTATTGCAGAAACACTTGCTACTGATGAAAAAGTTGTAGTAACAGGTTTCGGAACTTTTGAGGTTCGTACTCGAGTTGAAAGAACTGGTAAAAACCCAAGAACTGGTGAAACAATTATTGTTCCTGAACAAAAAACTCCAGCATTTAGAGCAGGTAAACTTTTAAAGGATGCAGTAAAATAATAGTTTATTATAATGAAACAGAGTAGATAATCCGCAAGATTAGATACCCTGTTTTTTTTGTTATGATATAAAAAAGAAGGAGATGATGGAATGAAAAAGCAATTAACAAAAGTAAATGAAAAAAATAACAACGTAGAATTAGTTTTAAGAAGGTATGCTGAAATACCGATTGAAGATTTATATAAAGAATTAAATACTTCAATTGATGGTATAAAACATAAAGAGATTGAAGAAAAAACTGATGAATATGGAAAAAATATTATAACTTTTGGAAGAAAAAATACTAAATTCCATCGATTCTTTACTGCAATAATTAATCCATTTAATATCATTTTATTAATTATTGCAACTGTTACATATATCTTTGATGTTATTTTATCTTCAAAACCTGATTATTTAACAGTAAGTATTATTGTTTTTTTAGTTTTATTGTCAAGTACGGTTGCATTTATCCAAGGTGAAAAATCAAATACTGCGGTGACTAAACTAACAAAGATGATTTCTAATAAGGCTGATATTAGAAGAAACGGTAAAATGATTGAAGTTTTAATTGAAGATATTCTTCCTGGAGATATTATTAAATTATCAGCAGGTGATTTAATTCCTGCAGATGTTCGTTTTATTACAACAAAAGATACCTTCGTAGCTCAATCAGCACTTACAGGTGAATCAAATCCTGTTGAAAAATTTAGTGAGATTACTGATAAAAGAGATAAGACAATTACAGATATTACAAATATTGGTTTTATGGGTTCTAACATTGTTAGTGGTAGTTCATTTGCTGTTGTTTTAACAACAGGTAATAACACTTATTTTGGATCTATGGCACAAACTTTAAATCAAAGACGTGAAAAGAATAGCTTTGAAAAAGGGGTATCATCAGTTAGTGAATTATTAATTAGAATGATGATTATTATGATGCCAGTTGTTTTATTGATTAATGGAATCACTAAACATGATTGGTTACAAGCAATTCTTTTCTCAATTAGTGTTGCAGTTGGATTAACACCAGAGATGTTACCAGTTATTATGACTTCAACGTTAGCAAAAGGTGCAGTATCAATGTCTAAGCATCAAGTAATTGTTAAAGACTTAGGATCTATTCAAACGTTTGGACAAATGGATATTTTATGTACTGATAAAACCGGAACATTAACAGAAGATAAAATTATTTTAGAAAAATATATGAATGTTCATGGACAAGATGACTATCGTGTATTAAGACATGCATATTTAAACAGTTATTTTCAAACAGGTTTAAAAAATTTAATTGATATCGCTATTATTGAGCGAGCAACTAAAAAAGAGATTCATGAAATTAAAGATAAATATCATCGTGTTGATGAGATTCCATTTGACTTTACAAGAAGAAGAATGAGTGTAGTATTAGAGGATAATACTGGAAAACGCCAATTAATAACAAAAGGTGCAGTTGAAGAAATACTAGCAATTTCATCATTTTTAGAAATAGATGGAAAAGTTGTTCCACTTGACCAAGAAACAAGAAAAATCGCTACTGAGACATATGAAAAATTTAATAGTGATGGTCTTAGAATGATTGGTGTTGCTCAAAAAAATGAAGTTCCAGGTTCAAATGTATTTGGAGTAAAAGATGAATCAAATATGGTTTTAATTGGTTTTATAGGATTTTTAGATCCACCAAAAGAAAGTGCTAAAGAAGCAATTAAAGCACTTAAAGAACATGGGGTTAGAGTAATTGTTTTAACAGGAGATAGTGAAGGTGTAGCTCTAAAAGTGTGTAATAAAGTTGGATTAGAAACTGAAATTACATTATTAGGGATTGACGTTGAAAAAATGAGTGATGAAGAATTGAAAATTCAAATGAAGAAGTGTAATTTGTTTTCTAAACTTTCTCCTAATCAGAAAAAACGAATAGTAAAACTATACCAAGAAGAAGGTCATACGGTTGGGTTTATGGGCGATGGAATTAATGACGCTCCCGCTCTTAAACAAGCAGATGTCGGAATTTCTGTTGATACTGCGGTTGATATTGCTAAAGAAACTGCTGATATTATTCTTTTAAAGAAAGATTTAATGGTTCTTGAAGAAGGGGTGATTGAAGGTAGAAAAACATTTGGTAATATTAATAAGTATATAAAAATGGCTGTAAGTGGAAATTTTGGAAATATGATTTCAGTTATTATTGCAAGTATTTTCTTACCATTTTTACCAATGCTACCAGTTCAAATACTTACTCAAAACATTTTAAATGATTTTTCGCAATTAGGAATTCCATTTGATACTGTCGATAAAGAATATCTTGAAAAACCACGTAAATGGCATACTAAATCAATTAAAAGATTTATGATTTGGTTTGGTCCTTTAAGTTCAATTTTCGATATCTTAACATTTGCAATTCTTTGGTTTATTATTAAAGCAAATACAACAGACTTAGCACCGTTGTTTCAAGCTGGATGGTTTGTTTTTGGAACGATATCTCAAATTCTAATAATTCAAGTTATTAGAACAAGAAAAATCCCATTCATACAAAGTAATGCTTCAAAATCTTTAATTATTTCTTCATTAATTATTTTGATTGTAACGTTAGTTATTGGATTTACTAAACTTGCAGTAACAATTGATATGGCAATGCTTCCTATTAAGTATTTACCATGGCTTTTAGCAGTATTAATTGGATATTTAGTATTAACACAAATTATGAAAAAAATATATATGAAAAAATATGGAGAATGGTTGTAAAAATTTAAAAGTTATTGAATTAAAATTCTTTATCTAGTAAAATGATTATGAGGTGTTTGAATGAATATTTTTGAAAAAGCAATGATTAATGATTATAAGTTTTTTAAAGAAAACGAATATGACATTAACATTAAAGATGAAACTGGAAAATCATTATTACATTATGCTGTTCTAGGCAGTTCTTTTGAGGTTGTTAATGAATTATTAAAAAGAGGCATAGAAGTTAATCAGTCTGACAATAATAACGAAACACCAATTTTTGATTGTGCTAGAAAAGCAAAACTTGAAATGGCAAAAATCTTAATCATTAATTCTGCAAATATCAATCATAAAAATAATAAAGAAGAAACATTATTTCATCTAGCAAGTGAAAAAGGCAATAAAACATTTTTAAAATTATTAATTGAAAATGACTCATTAACTAACGAGATTACTACTGATGGAAAATATCCAGTTCATTACGCAATTCTTGCAGGACAAATTGATGTTGTAAAAATGTTGTTATCTATTGCTAATCAATCATTTTTATTACTTGATCATAATAACAATACGTTATTGCATTATGCTTCTCAAACAACAAATGATTTAATGATTTATTTCTTAATTAGTGAAGGATTAAATCCTAATTTACTTAATAATAATTATGAAACGCCATTGTTTAATGCTGTAAGATTTGGAACAAAAGAAACGGTTAACGCTTTATTAAGTAATGATTCATATATTTCAATTAGAAATAATAATCATGAAACACCAATTGATTACGCTTTAATATATGGAAGATATCAATTACAAACATTACTTGTAAATTATGAAATGTTACCAAAATATGAGCGATTAAAAAATAATCAAGCCTTAACAATTGCAACTCTAAATCGTGACTATCAATTAATAAAAAAACTACTTAGTAGCATGGTTTCTATGAGATATGATAAGTATAATTTTTCAGCACTTGATTATGCAAAATTATATAAACTTGATCAAGCAATTGAATTATTAAAAAATAAGCCAATAATCTAGAAAGGAATATAAAATGACAAATAAACAAAAAACATATTTGAAAAATTTAGTTAAAAATAGTAATCAATTTTTAATTGGAAAAGATGGTTTTCAAGAAAGACAACGTACTGACTTTAATAATTATATTTTGAAAAACGAAGTAGTAAAAATAAAATTATTAGAAACATCACCAATAACGGTTGATGAATTAATTGAAATTCTTTCAAAAGACAATGTAGAGATAGTTAATAAGATTGGACGAACTTTGGTAGTTTATAAAGAAAATCCGGAATTAAAAAACAAAATAATATTATAAAAAAAACTGGAAGTCTAAATTTGACCTTCCAGTTTTCTATTTTATTATGAAAATAAATTTGGAACTAAAACAAATAATGTACTTAATAAGTTGCTAAGAGCATGCATCGATATTAACAAAGCAATATTCTTATTATTTTTATAATACCAGTAACTTAAGAATATTCCCATTCCAACATAACTTATACTAAATGTAAAGACTGTAGCAAGTCCTGTTAAGTTAAATCCACCAGTAGTAGCGAGGTTTAAAAGTTCAGTTAAAACATGAATTAAACCAAATGTTGTGGCTGAAACAATTAAGGCAACTTTTTGGTTCTTAATTAATCCAAAGATTGATTTTCTAAAAACAAGTTCTTCAACTACAGGTGCTAGAATAACAGTGGTAACTACTACAAATATTCCGCCTTTTGATGTTAATAGTTCAACAATTGCATCTTGATTAGCAGAATCTCCAGAGAGATTAAACAAACTTTTAAATAAAGTACTTAACAATCCTAAAACAATTGAAAATGCAAACATATAAGCAAAACTTGACAATATTTTACCTAAAGCTGGATGATGTTCTTTTTCTAAATAAATGAAATCATCTTTAATACTACGTCTATTGATAATAATAAGTGGTATAAAAACTATAATATAACTGAAGAAGAGAATAAGTGAACTTTGAAAGTTTGTATAATTATTTATAGTATTATATTGTTCACTAGTATAAGAATTAAGGATACTTGCTAGTTCAGTTTTTAAAATATAATTGACTATTAAGGTATTATCACTATCGGTTTCGCTAATTTTTATACCATTAATCCATGAAACTTTTTCTCCGTTTAAAATACTAGTAATTACTTCATTACTAATAATCCATTCTCTATTTTCTTCATCTTTATTTTTTGTAACTAAAACATATGTTTCTTTAAGTTTTGAATTTGTAATATCGGAATAATATAAATCATCAATTTTATTAAAATCTTTAATATCAGTTTCAAATTCGGTTTTAGGTACTAAAACAATCGTATTTTGATAATTTCTATCTGTAATACTAGATATTAGAACTGTTGTCTTAGACTTTCCACCTATTCCTACAATAATTGCTGTAACAATTAATGATCCAATCCCAATAAAGAATAATAAAAAGTAAATAATTAATGTTAATAAGTTTTTATTTGAATCTTCTTGATGCTCAGGGGTTCTTTCCTCATTTTGTTTTTTAAATATTTCTTCATAATCAATAACCTGTGAGTTATTATTTTCCATTACTATCTTCCTTTCCCTTTAACTATGATAATATTATATAGTAAAACGGTAATATTTACTAATAAATAAATAAAAAAGTTGATTATGTGTTATTATTAAAATAGTAATAATTTAATGGAGTTGACATAATGGATACAAAAATAAAAAAAGAAATAGTTAAAATATTTAACGTCAAAGAAAGTAAGATAAAAGACCTAAAAAGATTTTCAAAAGGAATGAGTAATTATACTTATTATTTTAAAATAAATGATAAAGCATATGTTATTAGAGTAATTGGTGATGATGCTGATCGCTATGTTGATTATCATAACGAAATAAATGCAATCTCAGCAGTTTTATCAAATCAACTAACAAGTAAATTAGTTTATTTTGATATTGAAACAGGAACTAAAGTTTCTGAGTACATTGATGGTGAAACAATCGACTTTGAAACTAAAAACTTTGATATAAAAGAGTTAGTATTTTCTTTGAAGAAACTACATTTAATAAAAAATGAAAACATCAAAAATTATGCATTAATCGATCGATTAAATGAATATGAAAGTTTTAATAAAATCAGTGATATATCAAAACCATACTTTGCATTAAAAACATGGTGGATTGAAGTATTTAATAAATACTATCGAAATAATGAGCAAGTATTTTGTCATAATGACCTACAGGATGCTAATATAGTAAGAAGTAGTGATGATAACAAAATATATTTTATTGATTTTGAATATGCAGCATACAATGATGTGTATTATGATATTGCAGGATTTGAAGAAAATGCATTATATGTTCATTCAGAATATTTTGGGCATCCAACAACTGAAAAAGAAAAAAATCATGTGATTTTTTATCGAATTTTTCAATCACTTCAATGGTATCAAGTAGCACTATATAAGCATAAAATAGGCTTTTCTGAAAATACAAGTTATGATTTTAATGAATTAGCAAACTATTTTATCAATAAAGCACTAAGTTTATATGAGGAAATAAAAGCAGGTGAATTCTAATGAAATTAAGCGATATTTTAAAATTAAATAATGAAATAGAAAGTTTAAATATTATCCAAGACTTTTTGAATCAAACAATAACTCAAAATGAATATGAGGCTGCTATTGCTCATTATTTAAAAATTGCTTCTGCAAATAAACTAGATGATTTAGTTTTAAGTGAAGGTAGTAAGCACTTAGGAAAAATTGAGAAGCATGAACCGACAAAATATCGTGAAAGAATTTATAAGTATCTGATAAGAGCAGCAATTAACAAGAAAGATAAAGAAAAAGTTTTAGAATACTTAAACAAAAGAAAAAAAGTCTTACCAATTCTAAAACAATACTTGATCCTTTTGGACGAGTTAAATTTTAAAAAAGCTTTTAATGAAGATTATTTTGATGTCTTAAAAAAGCTATCAATTGAAATCTTACCTCAGGAAATCAAAAATGATATTCAAGAACAAATTTTAAATTATTATTTAGAAAATAATATGTATGAAGATGCTCTTAAAGTTTTAAATGAATTAAAAGAACAAAACTTGAAACAAGAATATGATAATATCCTTTTGAAAATCAAATATGAGTTAGGTAAATATGATGATGTTATTGAACTTGGTAATAGCATTTTAGATAATAGTGATAATAAAGCTTTTATTGCTAGTTATATGATTTCATCTCTTACAAAACAAAATTTATTAAGAAAAGCATCAATTCTTGAAGCTGAATATGAGACAATTATTGATGAAACTGATGATGAAGAAATTAAAAGATTTGCATATCAAGAAATTATTAAGTTATATCAGTTGATGAATAATAATTTTTCTACAGAAATTTATGAAAAAAAGTTAAAAAAGATTATAAAAAAACCTAAAAAAGAAGAAAAACAAAATATACAACCAATTGTTAAAGAGATAGTTAAAATAAATGAGGTATCAACAACTAAGTTAATAAGTAATGCAAAATACTTAGAACATTTCGAATGGATTAGAGAATGGTTAATTAAATCACATAAATTAGATTCTAAGCTTGCTTTTAGAGAATATTTAAGAGAAATTTTTATTCTTATTAATGAAAAAATCAATTTTAAAGAAGTTGTCTTATATTTAGATGATATGTTTGAATCTAACTTTTTTAATTATAAAAAAACAAGATTATATGATAAAAAAATAATTAAGCAGTATATTGATGATTCGGTTATTTTTGAAGTACTCAACAAAAAAGATCATATCTTTGGTAACCCAAGTATTTTACTAAATAAAAAAGATGTTTTAACACAAAAGAATTATGAAGACGATGTTAAATACGTTTATGCGTTTTACATAAATGATAATGCAGCACTTGTTTTTTACCTTGACAATGAATTTGATGATCCAGGAATCTATTATGAACTACTTAGTGGTATTACATCAATTATATCAACAAGAATATTTGATGAAGAGAATAACAAACGTCTAAAAAAAGAAGCTAATAATTTTAATGATATTATTAATAATCGCATAATGCCAATAAGATTAATGACTGAATATCGTTCAAGTTATAATGAGCAAGCTGTAAACCTTTTTAAAATAGATGCAAAGTATCACTTTGAACTTTTCTTAAGAGAAATACCTTTAGATGAAGCAGATATTTATAAAGAAACGATCAAAAGATTGTTTAATTATCCTAATGAAGTCAAAAAAATGGAATATACATTTCAAGATTTAAATATTCAAGAATATTTATTTGCTGTTAAAGTTAATGGTGAAGTTACGATTGTTAGTTTCTTTATTGATATTACATCAAAAATTAATAAAGAAAAATCATTAACATATAATGCTACAATGGATATTGAGACTGGACTTCCAAATAAACATTCATTAAACTTGGAAATGGAAAAATGTCTTGGAGACAAAGCAACTTTCATTCTTTTAGAACTTGATGAAAGTTTTAGAACAATTTATGGAAACGAAAGGATTAATAAGTTTTTTGTTGAGTTTGCAAGAGCTACTAAAAAACACTTTAAAGAATATAAAGTTTATAGATATGATTTTAATCAAGTGATTGTTGTTTTAAATTTCAATGATATTAGATCAGTTAATAAAGAATTAGCAGATTATTTTCAAGTTATAAATCATTTGAAATCTCAAATTTTGAAATATGAAAAATATCGAGTTAAAGCTGGTGTATTAAGATATCCGGTTGTTACGATTGAAAAAAGTATTGACAAATTATACAGGTATTTAGATGTAGCTCTAGATAAGGCTAAGAAAAGTAAAGAGCATGATTATGTTCATTTTATTTATGCTGATTACGAAAAGGAAGTTTTTGAACAAGAAATTATTGATTATTTAAATACGGCTATTGAAAATAAACAGCTAAGTATTAGATTTAAACAAATAATTGATATTCAACAAAATCTTGTTTGGAATTATGAAAGTGATATATATCTACCAACGGTTAACATTGATAGTAAATATTTAAAAACGATTGCTAAAAAACGGAATAAAATAGTTCAGTTGGAACAATTTCATATTGAAGCAGTTTGTAGTTTCTTAAAAAAACTTGAAGATGAAACAGGCCATTTAATTAAACTTATTATTCCAGTTTCAAAAGAAACATTCCTAGATTTAGGATTCCAAGGTTTTATTATTGGAACGTTAAAGAAATATAAAATTCCTGCAGAATTTATTCGAATTCTTTGTGATTTAGAAACTAATGATCAAACTGCTGCCTTAAAAGTTCAAGAAATGATTAAATTTGGTATTTCGCTTGATTCAACAAATGTTGAGACAATCTTATCAAATGATTTTAATGCATTGCATTTGAATTTTAATGCTACTAATAATAAATGGAAAAGTTATTATAAAGGGTTAAACACTTTTTTAACTAGTAATGGGATTGCTTTTGTATTAAGAAATGTTAACTTAAAAGAAGAAAAAGAGTTAATTAAATCATTAGGTATTAAATTTATTGAGGGAGATTTATATCAAAAAATTAATCCTAGTGAAATAATAACAAAGATTAAGGAACGATTAGTATGAACGAAATATTAAAATATATTAGTGAAATAACTAATGAAGGTAAAAAGTATCAATTAGATACAACATATAAAACATTACTACAGGTTGATGAGATTATTAAATATTATGTTAAAAATACAGAAAAAGAGCATGCAGCAGTAGTAATTGATATTTATGGACTACTTCAAAGTTTATTTGTTGGTATTGATTCTTTATATAGTCTAACAATTGGAATAACAAGTAATAAATTTTATATTAACGTTAATCAAAATAAAACTTTAAATGGATTAAAACATATAAGAAATGATATAGTTGGACACCCTACTAATAGAAGATATGGTCAAAACGGAATTGGATATTCAATCATCAATATGGAAGAACTCACGTATAATGAATTTAAGTATGTGACATATGTCTTTATCGATGGAAGTTTTAAGACTAAAGAAACAAACGTTAATTTATTAGAATTAACAAGTGAATATGATAAAGAGAAAACAATCATTATTGATAGACTTGGTGAATTTTTAAATAAAGAAGTAACAACCATTAACTTAGATGAAGAAATTAAACAAATGTTTATAGAACCAAGTTTGTATAATTTAAACAAGATTAAAGATAAATTTATTGATAATTATGGTAATCTATCTAATCACCGTTTTATGTGGAGACTTGAATTGGTTGAATTAGCGTTGGAATGGAATAATGATGATCCAGAGATTAATAATTTAATTAAGTATATACTCAAGTTGCAAGTTTTAAAACTGTGGGAGATTGCAAATGATATGGAAAATAAGTATTCGAGATTACCATATGTAAAAATACCATATCTTTTAAAAAAGTTATATAAGTATTTAGATAAAAACCAAAATTATATTGAGTATATAAAAAATCTTTATGATTCAAATAATCCTTATTTTGAGTCTGATTTAGAATACTTATTAAAAAATGTTGTAGATAAATCGGTGTTAAAGCTTTTAAATATGTTTGATAATGAAACTAATAAGAGTAAAATATATTTGTTAGGAGCAACATTAAAAAACTATAAGAAAAAATAATAATAAATATGATATAATAATAGTTGAAAATTAGTGGAAGGAGTTAAGATTTAGTTAAATCTTAGTGAATAAATATGTCATGGAGCAATGAAACTTATTTAATTGGTGAAAAAGTTAAAGTAGATAATGAAAAAGATGAAGGTGTTGTAACACGTATTGATAAGAATAGAGGATTAATTTATGTTCTATTTAAAAGAATGCGTGAAGAAGCTTATCCATATCCGGAAGCTCTTGACCAAGGAATAATTATTCCTTTAGTTAAGAAAAAATAATATGCGTATTTTAATGCATATGTGCTGTGCGCCATGTGCAACTTTTCCTGTTGAATTATTGAAGGAAAAAGGCTTAGATGTTGAGGGATTATTTTATAATCCTAATATTCATCCATATGAAGAGTTTAAAAAGCGTGAAGAACAAGTTAAAAAGTTAAGCGAAATTTATAAAATTAAAGTTCATTTTTTGCCAGACTTTGAACAACAACTTTGGGAAGAAATGAAAGATAAAAGTAAAAATAGATGTGGAACATGCTATCAAAAACGAATAGCTAGACTTTTTAAGTTTGCTAAAGTTGAAAAATTTGATGCAGTTACAACATCAATGCTTGTAAGTCCTTATCAAGATCATGAAAAGATTAAAGAACTAGCTACAATGTATAGTGAAAAATATGGAATACCTTTTTACTATGAAGATTTTAGAGTTGGTTATCGTGAGGGTCAAGAAAAGGCAAAAGAACACGGTTTTTATAAACAAAGATATTGTGGATGTGTATTATCTCTTTTAGAGACTATTGAACAGATATCAGCCGAAGAAAAGCAAAAAAGGATGGTTGCTAATGGTTAATGTATTAATAAGTAGAACAAGTATTATTTCTACTCCTTGGGCAATTAGAGAACTTGAAAAATATTTTAGAAAAGACATGAAAGTTGTTGTTCTTGCCTTTTCTTTTTTTGGTAATTTAACTGAAGAAGAATATTTTAATGAATATGGAATTGACTCTATTCAAGATATAAAGGTTAGAAATACATTTGAATTATTTGGAATAAAAGATGTTAAGTGGATATACTATTATAAACAGTCAAATAAAGAGGCTATTAATCTAATAAATAATGCTGATATTTTGTATTTGCCTGGTGGAGCCCCTGATTTAATGATGGAAAGAATAAATGAAAAAGGTCTTTTAAGTTCACTTAAGAATTTTAAAAATATTGTTGTTGGTTCATCAGCAGGAGCAATGATTCAACTAGAAAGATATCATATATCAAAAGATAATGAATATAATAAGTTTGCGATTCATGAAGGTTTGGAGTATATAAACGATTTTTTTATTGAAGTTCATTTTAGAAATCGGAAGAAACAAAAATCTTCAATGAGAAGAATGCGTAAAGAATTTAAAAAACCTGTTTATATAATTCCTGATGATGGTATGATAATTGTTGATGATAAGAAGATTAAAACGATAAATAGCGCAAAAAAATATTATGATAGAAAAGGTATTATTAAGGTGATTAAATGAAAAAAGGTTTAATTATATATATTGTAATGTCACTTCTTTTTTTAGTAGCAATTTATTTTGTTACTGTTTCAAGTATAATAACTGATAGTCAAAATGAATTTAATAACAAGATTTTTTCAGAAGCGAGAGAAACAAAAAACTTTGATCAATTTGTTGCTTATCAAACAAAAGAATATAAATTAATTGATTCATATGATGAGAATGAATATAGATTAGTAACTTATCACTTTAATAGCAAAGATGATAAACAAGGTTTATTATTCATTATTATTCCGCTTAAAGATGTGAAAATTGCAGATAGTGCTAAAGATAGTAATGATAAAACGAAAGTTTTAATTACGGATACTCTTAGTAAAGAGTCATTTATTGATACATCGACAAAAGATGTTTCAATTAGCTATGGTTTGAATTCTAAAAATGTTGGCTTTATGTTTTTTGATATTGTTATGAGAGAAAAAAATACAATAAAAGTAACTTATTATGATTATGAAGGTAATCAAAAAATTGATAAAACATTTAACGAAATAGCACTAAGTAGTAGTACTGAATTAGAAACTTTTAATAAAGGTTATACTTTAGAAGAAGTAAAAGAAGCAATGGGTTATGAATCAGAATTAAAAAAAGCACTAATAACAAGAATAACTATTTATATTATTGTTGTTATATTTGCACCATTCATATATCGTCTTATAAAAACTTTTATTATTCGTAAACGTGAGACTGGTAATAGAAAACTTTCTTGAAATATAGAAAGTTTTTTTATTTTAAAAGTTCTTTACAATTTAAAAATATAGTATATAATAGATTTATAAGACTAAGGAAACCGATTTCCTATAAATGAGGGACAATATGATAAATAATAAAAAAATTAGATTAAATAAAAATAATGGTTATTATTTACCGCTGTTTAATATGAATGGTACTGTAAGTTCAATTACACCTTTTTTTGCAGGTGATTTAAAGAAGAGTTATTATAACTATGCTTTAGAACCAATAAGTGAATTAGGGATGTATAATTTAACAAGACAAAGAAATATTATTTTTTTTGTAAATAGTAAGCGCTTCGATTTGAATGGTCAATTAGAACATCAGCAAGATGATGAAGTATTTTATGAAGTAAATCAGTTAAGTCAGATTGTAACTAGAAGTAATTCATTATTTGAAATAAAAACAAAATCATTTATTCCGGTAAATGATGATGTTGAAGTGCATCATATAAAATATAAAAATAAAACTAATGAAACACAAAAACTAAAAGCTATAACTTCAATACCATTATATGGGAGAAGTCCGGAGAATATCCATGATCACAGACATGTTACATCATTACTAAATGTTTGTGAAATAGTTGAAAATGGAATTATTAATAAACCAACATTATCATTTGATGAAAGAGGACATAAGTCCAATAACAATTATTATAGTGTTTTTTGTTTTTCAGATTCAATGAAAGTAAAGAATTATATTCCAGTTTTAGATGATTATATAAATGGGGGAAGTTTTTTATTGCCAAGAGGATTAGATAATGATAAATATCATGTCAAAGATATTGTAAAAGGCTATGAGATTATTGGAGCAATCGCTTTTGAAGAAGTCGAAGTTAAAGCAAATGAAGAAATTGTTTTAGTGTTAACTATTGGTATAAGTGAAAACTTAGATCAAATTGAAAAAATAAAAAAATATCAAGATATTGCTTATCTTGAAGAAAAATATAATGAAACTATCAAATTTTTCGATAAGTTAAACAGTTATATAACTTTTGAGTTTGATAATGAAGAAAGAATCGAACAAGTTAAATGGATAACCCTACAACCAATACTTAGAAGATTTTTAGGTAATTCATATTTACCACATCATGACTATGGACATGGTGGAAGAGGTTGGAGAGATTTGTGGCAAGATTTACTTGCTTTAATATATTCAGGTGATAAAACTGTTAAAGAATCAATTATTTCAAATTTCGCTGGTGTTAGAATTGATGGTTCAAATGCCACAATTATTGGTGATAAACTAGGTGAGTTTAAAGCTGATAGAAATCAAATTGTTAGAGTTTGGTCTGATCATGGAGCATGGCCACTTCTAACAACTAAGATGTATATTGATGAAACAGGCGATACAGAAATTTTATTTATTAAACAAAAATATTTTGATGATAAATTTACACATTATACTAAAAAAACTAAGGAAACTATTTCAGATAATAATGTAATGACTTATATGAATAAAGTTTATTATGGGACAATATTTGAACATATTCTTTTAGAAAACTTAATAGGTTATTTAAACATTGGTAAACATGGATTTACACGTCTTGAAGATGCTGATTGGAATGATGGACTTGATATGGCTAATAAAGAAGGAGAAACAGTTCCTTTTACAATGTTCTATTTAAATAATCTTAGAGTAATTGTTGACATATTAAAAAACATAAAAGTGGATAAACTTGAATTGTTTGAAGGCTTAATAGAATTATTAGATGGAAAAATTAAACTTGATGAATATTTTAATTTAGTTTCTAACTATGAAAAAATAGATAAAGTAGAGATTAAAAAAGAAGTTATAATTAAACGATTAAATGAACTTATAAAAATAAAAGAATCATTTATAAGTAAACATGCAACCGTAAATAATAATTTTTATCAAAGTTATGTAAATAATGATGGTAAGTTCCTTGATGATGAAAAGAGTATGTCATTAACAGCTCAAACAATGGGATTAATTAATAATATTCCAAGTAAAGATTTTGCTTTAGAAGTTGCATTAAATACTAAAAAACTATTGTTTGATAAGAAAATCGGTGGATATAGATTAAATACCGATTATAAAGAAGTAATGTTAAATATGGGAAGAGCATACGGATTTGCTTATGGACATAAAGAAAATGGAGCAGTGTTCTCACATATGGCTACAATGTATGCATATGGTTTATATAATTATTCGTTAGTTGATTATGGACATGAAGCTATAGCAACCTTATTAAATAGAGCACTAGATAAAGATAGTGGTGTATTAGTAGGTGTTCCAGAGTATTTCAATGACCGTGGTGTTGGGAAATATATGTATTTAACTGGAACAGCTAGTTGGATAATAAAATTATTACGCGAACAAATGTTTGGTATTAAACTTAACTATGGTATTTTATCCTTTGATCCGAAATTAGAAGCTAATAATTTTATCAATGGTAGAGCAAGTCTAGAAACATATATATTTAATAAAAAATGCAAGATAATTTATTTGAATGAAAAGAATTTATCATATGGAAAATATAAAATAAAACAAATTAAAGTAAATGGACAAGAAACTATAGAACGTGCCTTCAATAGTATTAGTGGAACTGTTGAGGTGATTTTAGATGAAATTAATTGAAACTTATGAATATAATAACGAAGGATATTTAAAACTCTTTTCTTATAAAGAGTGGCGTATAGCAATGTTAAATTATATAGATGAATTAGATATTAATAATATTAATCATGTTGAAGCGCATCAAGAAACTGATGAAGTATTTGTTTTACTTGAAGGAAAATGTCAAATGATTTTATATTGTAGTGAAAGATCTGAATTTGAAATTGTTAATTTAGAAAAAAATAAGATTTATAATATTCCAAGTGGAGTTTATCATAATCATACTTTATCAAATGATGCTAAAGTTTTAATTGTTGAACAAGAAAATACTGATTCATTAAATTCAATTAGAAAGTATTTTACAACTGAAGAAAAACAAAAATTGTATGAAATCTGGAGAATAAAAAATGAAGTATAAACTAAAATGGAAAGATGATTTTAAAAAAGATGGTAAACCAAACAATGAAATTTGGACTTATGAAACTGGTGGCCATGGTTTTGGTAATAATGAAAAGCAATTCTATACTGACAATTTAAAAAATGCATATGTTGAAAATGGAATATTAAACATTGTTGCGTATAAAGAAAATTACGAAAACAACGAATATACATCAGCAAAATTGACCACATATGGTAAAAAACATATTAAATATGGTAAAATAATTGTAAAAGCTAAACTACCTAAGGGGAATGGAACATGGCCTGCAATTTGGATGTTACCAGTTAGTATTCAAAATGGTAATCCATGGCCTTATTGTGGGGAAATTGATATTATGGAGCATGTTGGTAAAAATCAGGACTATGTTCACTTTAGTTTGCATTCAAAGAAATATAATCATCAAGTTGGTAATCAGCCAACTCACGTAATTAAACAAGAAGGTGTAACAGATACTTTCAATGATTATGAAGTTAGGTGGGATTCTGAAAGTATTTCATTTTATGTAAATAATGAACATCATGTAACTTTTAAAAAGAATAGTGATGATAGTGTTGAAGGATGGCCTTTTGACGAAGAATTTTATTTAATTTTAAACTTAGCTATTGGTGGATGGTGGGGTGGAGAAATTGATGATTCAATTTTACCTGCAAAACTTCAAATTCAATCAGTAGAAGTATACGAAAAGGATTGATATATGTGGATAAGCGAATAACGATTTATACAATTGCAGAAGACTTAGGGCTAGCACCTGGAACAATTTCAAAAATTATTAACAATAAAGGTAATGTGAGTACTGAAACAAGAGAAGCAGTCTTAGATTACATTAAAAGAATTGGATATGTTCCATCATCGAGCGCAAGAATGTTGAAATCAAAAAGAACATACACAATTGGTGTAATTTTTAGTGAGGATATGAAAATCGGTTTGGAACAAGCTTTCTTTTCGAGTATTCTTCAAAACTTTAAAAATTATGCAGAAAATAAAGGTTATGAGCTTAGCTTCATTGTTAGAAAACTTGGTAAGAATAAGATGTCTTACTATGAATGGTGTTTAAATAAACGTGTTGATGGTGTTTATATAGTGGTTGGTGATTATCAAGATAAAGAACTATTAGAACTTGTGAATAGTAAAATACCATGTGTATCAACTGATATGATTGTTGATAATCTTCATACAGTTATTAGTGATAATGCACAAGGAATTAAATTAGCACTTGAATACATAAAAAATGAATTAAAACTAAAAAAAGTGGCAATGATTTCTGGACCAACTAGATCTAAGGCGTTTAAAGAAAGAATTGATTATTTTAATAACAATTATAAAAAATATGAACTTGAAAAAACAGATTTAATCATTGCTGATGGTTTTGGATTTACAACAGGCTATAACTCAGCAATTGAATTATTAGATAAAAATAATAATCCAGAAGTTATTATTGCATCAAGTGATGATATTGCATTAGGAATTTTAAAGGCAATCTTTGATAGAGGATTTAATGTTCCAGATGATATCCAAGTTATTGGTTTTGATGATATTGCATTTGCAAAACATTTCACACCACCATTAACAACGATCAGACAAGATCGAAAAAAACTTGGAGAACGTGCTGCAAAAGACTTAATTAGTCATATTGAAAATGATATTTTTCATTCAAAAGAGATAGTTACGATTCCAGTTGAATTAATAGAACGAAAAACAACGAAAAAAAAGTAAACATTTTATCACTTTGATATTGTAAACGATTTCATTATGTGATATTATATACACATCAAGAAGGAAACCGATTTCTTATTTTAATTTCCTTCTGAAAAAAATATTAAGGAAACCGATTTCCTGAGGAGAGATTGAATTGAATAAAGAATTATACATATTAAAAGACTATCAAAAAAAGAAACCGTTTTCAAATTTCTTGAGTGGAATAGCAGGGAAAATGGGAGTACCTATATGGAGCTTTTATATAAATAGAGGACAAGCAATTGCATCGTTTGGAACTAGAGATAAGAATGGAGCAATTATGGAATTCTTCCCAGCTAATGGGGCTTACTTATATTCTAAAAAAATTGGTTTTAGAACAATAGTAAAAATAGATAACAAAATATATGAATTTTTTAATGAAGCAAATGAAAACCAAATAATGACAATTGAAAAAGATAAGTTGACAATTGAAGAAGTAAATGAAAAACTAGCGATTAAACTGAAAGTTATCTATCATACATTACCAAATGAAAAGAATGGTGGACTAGTAAGAAAAATTGAATTAACAAATTTAGGTAGAGAAAGATCAATTGTTTTAGTAGATGGTTTAGCACAAATATTACCAGCAGGAATTGATTATGGTGGATATAAATCAGTATCAAACTTATTACAAAGTTGGATGGAAGTTCTAGAATATAATAAGTCACTATTCTTTAAACTTCGTGCTTCAACAGATGATTCAAGTGAGATAAGTTTAGTAGAAGATGGTAACTATTATTACACTGCAAGAGAAAATGGAAATGTAAATTATATTTTCGATTCTAAAGTTATCTTTGCAGAAGATACTACACTAACAACTCCATTTAACTTGATTGAAAAAGATAGTTTGTTAGATGAAAAACAAGTTGGTGTAAATCAAGTTCCATCAGCATTTACTTATATTGAAGAAAAAAGATTTAAAGATGTAAAACTAATTTCTTTAATTGGATATACAAATGATTTGAATTTCTTAGATGATATTGCAAGTAAGTATAGTTATGAATATTTAAATGCTAAGGAAATTGAAAATAAAGAAATACATAATGAATTAGTAAGTTCAATAACAACCGAAACAGCATATCCTTTATATGATGAATATATGAATCAAAACTATCTTGATAATGTATTAAGAGGTGGAGTTCCATTAATTTTTAAAACTAAAAATGGTGTAACTGGATATCATATTTATTCTAGAAAACATGGAGATTTAGAAAGAGACTATAATTTCTTTTCAATTGAACCAAAGTATTTCTCACAAGGTAACGGAAACTTTAGAGATGTACTTCAAAATAGAAGAAATGACTTAATCTTTAATCCAGCACTTAGAGATTCTAATCTTTATCAATTTGCCTCACTTATTCAAGCAGATGGATATAATCCATTAAGTATTGAAGGTTTAAAATTTAAGTATGAAGGCAATGTTAGTTATGGAAATAATGTTGATAAAATCTTAGAAAAAGAATTTACTCCTGGTGATTTATCAATGGTTTTAGAAGAAAATGGATATTCTGTTGAAGATAAATTAATTGAAATAATTAGTGAGTCAAATTCAGTTATAAAAGCGACATTTGGTGAAGGTTATTGGGAAGATCATTTTACTTATTTAGATGATGTTATTGCTTCTGTCGAAGAAATATATCCGGATCAATTTGAAAATATCTTATATGATGAAATAAAATATGGTTTTTATAATTCTCCAGTATATGTTAAACCAAGAAATGAAAAATATGTTTTAACAAAAGATGGAAAAGTTAGACAATATGATGCAATAAATCACTTTGATAGAACAACAGATTGGTTATTAGATGAAAAAGGAAATGAAATAAAAGTAAACTTAATTTCTAAATTAGTTACATTAATCCTTAATAAATATGCACATTTAGATCCCTTTAATATCGGATTATCATATGAAGCTAATAAACCAGGATGGAATGATGCAATGAATGGTTTACCTGGATTGTTTGGTTCGGGTGTATCTGAAACTGTTGAATTATTGAAACTTGTTAAACGTACTAAAAGATATATAGAAGAGTATAAAAATAAAGATGTTTTATTACTTGATACAACTTATAAATTCTTTGAAAAATTAGAAAAAATAGAGTTTAAAGATGATTTATCATTCTGGAATGAAAGAATGAATGAATTAGAAAACTATCGAAAAAATCTTTTAAATAGTAAGAATAAATTGATTGAAGTAACGACATCAAAATTTGAAAATATTATAGCAAAAATTGAAAGCGTTTTAAAAAATGCTATTACGAAGGCAAAATCATTAAATAAGATAATTCCTACATATTTAACGTATAGTGCATCAAAATATGAAGTGATTAAAGGTAAAACTAATACTAAAGGTGAATCATTTGTAGAAATTAAAGAATTTAAACTAGAGATTATTCCTACATTCCTTGAAGGACCAACCAGATACTTAAAAGTAGTAAGCGATCATAAAGAAGCATTAAATGTATATGAAACTATTAAAGCAAGTGAATTATATGATAGTAAATTTAGCTTTTATAAAACTGGAACAGATTTAACAAATCAAAGTCCAGAAATCGGGAGAATTCATGCGTTTACTAAAGGTTGGTTAGAACGTGAATCAAACTTCTTACATATGACATATAAATATATGTTATCAATATTAAATGCAGGATTATACGATGAGTTCTATAAAGAGATTAAAACAAATTATACATGTTTTATGGATCCAAATCTTTATGGAAGATCACCATTCGAAAATTCATCGTTTATTGCTCCAAGTAATAACCCTGATTATAGAAAACAAGGACAAGGATTCTTTGCTAGACTCTCTGGTTCAACTGCTGAGATGTTATCAATGTGGAAACAAATGTTCTTTGGTAAAAAATTATTTAATCTTGAAAATGGTAATTTAGTATTTGAAATTAAACCTAAGTTACATAAAGAATTCTTTGTTAATAATAGTGTTAAAACTAGATTATTTAGTGATATAGAAGTTGAAATAATTAACGAAGACAATATAAATACTTTTGATAATAATGCGAAAATTGCAAAAATTGTTTTAGATGATGAAAAAGTATTTGAAGGAAATAAGGTTTATGGTGAATGGGTTCAAATGATTAGACAAAAGTCTATCAATAAAATAAAAGTGTACATTATTAAGGAGGAGAAAAAATAATGAAATTACACAAAAAGCTAGTAATTGTAGTAAGTGCATTACTAATTGCACTTACATTAGTTGCTTGTACGAAACTTAATAAGATCGAATTTTCAGGTATTGAAAATGTAGAACTTGAATTCGGTGTTGAGTTTAATGTATTAACAAATGTCAAAGCAATAGGCAATGACAAGAAAGATTATACGGACAAGATTGTTATTCAAACAGTTTCAAAAAGCATTGATGCAAATGGCAAACTTGATACAACAAAACCTGGTGAAACCAAGGTAAGATATAGTGTCAAGATTGATGAGCCTGAAATTAATGCACAAGTTTGGAGAACAATAGTAGTTAAATCACCTGAAAGTACAGGGGAAGGATTACTTCAAAATGGTGATTTTAGTCAAGGAACAGCATTTTGGATTGGAGATCAAGGTTCAATTGAATCATCAGTAGTTGATGGTGCTTTAAAACTTGATATCGTTGCAGGCGGAAATTCACACGAACCTAGATTACATCAAATGGCTATTCCATTTGAACAAGGTAAAACATATGAAGTTAAGTTTAATGCTAAATCAAGTGTTGATAAAACAATTAATCTTCAAGTAGGTGAACTATTAGCTAATGCACCATGGTTTACTGACTTTAAGCCAATGCAAATTGTTCATAAAGACTTAACTGAAGAATGGACTGAATTCTCATTTAAATTCAAACATAATTTAGACAACAAACGTGGTGGATTATTATTTGAATTTGGTAAAGTAGATGGTAATCAAGTAGATGCTACAGTTTGGTTAAAAAATGTAACAATAACTGAAGTTGAGGCTGAGGCTGATACTGAAGCACCAAAATTTGCGGGTATTAAAGAAACAGTTACATTACTTGTTGGTACTGAATTTAATGCATTAGCTGGAATTACAGCATTTGATGTAGCTGATGGGGATGTTACAGAAGCAATTACTTATGTAATTAAGAATTCAGATAATGAAGTAGTTACAGAAATTGATTCATCAGTCGTTGGTACATATACTATTGAATATGAAGTTAGTGACAAATCACTTAATAAAGCAACTGCAACTGTAACAGTTTCATTCATCGAAATGACATTTAAAGATATTAATTTAGTTGTTAATGGTGATTTTAGTGAAGCGTTAGGGGAAGAATGGACACTATATAAAAATGCCGCTGAAGCAACTATGGCTATAGAAGATAATAAATTATTAGTTGATGTTCAGTCATTAGGTGGTGCATCATACGATGTTCAATTATTCCAAGAAGGTATTAAAGTTGAACAAGGAAAAACATATCGTATAAGTTTTAAAATTTCATCAACAGTTGCAAGAGATTTTAATTTAGCATTTGGTGTTGCTTTAACACAAGATCCATGGTTTACTCATTACATGGATATTAAGAATAGTCTAGAGATTACTACAGAAGAAAAAGAATATAGTTATGTATTTACAGTTAGTGAAGAAACTACAAAAAATGGTAAATTAGTATTCGAATTAGGAAATACTGCAAATGGAGAATTAGGCGTTGTTACAATATCTGATGTTAAATTACAAGAACGTGATGTTGAAGCTTTAATTGATGCAGATTTTACTAATGAAAAACATGTTATTGAACAAGCAAGTGGTGATACACATGCAACTGCTGAAAGAACAACAGATAAATTAACTATTACAGTAAGTACAGTTGGAACAGAAGCTTATATACCACATTACTTCTACATGCTAGATAATTTAGAAGCAGGAAATTATAAATTTAAATTGAGTATTAAAGGTGATGTAGCAAGAACAGTTAGATTCAATATTGTATTACCAGATAGTGGTCATAGTTCTGTTTTACCAGAAGTAGAAGGAAAGAACTATGTTGATATTAAATTGGTTGAGGATGAAGTTTATGAACTTATAGTTGATTTTAATGTAGCAACTGCATTAACAAATGTAAAAGTTGAACTAGATTTTGGTCCAATTGTTGAAGGCGAAACAAATACAGGTGTATTTGAATTAAGCGATATTCTATTATATAGAAAATAAGGAGTGTAAAAAATGAAAAAATTATTATTAGTTACATTAACATTAATAGGATCATTAGTATTAATCGCATGTGGTGGAAAGAAACCAGTTCCTGGAAATAAAATTTCTTTATCTTATGCTGACTGGGGTGATCAAGTAACAAATCAAAAAATGATTGATGCTTTTGAAGCAAAATATCCACATATATCAGTAGAGTTAAGAACTGATATTGCAGGTAGTGGTGAAGAGTTTACAGGTAATTTAATTACAGCTTCACAAAATGGAGTTTTACCTGACGTATTTGCAACAGATAATGTTCCAGTAATTGTTGAACAAGGATTGACATTAGATGTAAGTGAATATTGGGATAAAGATGAAGATGCTAAATTAGTATATGAATATATTGCAAAGACTGCTATTTATGGTGAAAAAAGATATGGTATTCCTTCATTCCAATTCTTAAAAGGTGTAATGATTAACTTAGATATTTTTGAAAATGCTAACTTAACAACTACTGCAGGTAAATATCGTATTGATGACGATGGATATCCAATGAAAGATTGGACATTTAATGAAATGATTGAAATTGCTAAAGCAATTAAAAATATTAGTTCTGATCCAGCAGAAACAGTAATTGGACTAGATACTTGGTATGGAACACCAGACTTCCAACAAGTATGGCCAACAATGGAAGATGCTGATTTAATGTATGATACTTGGGATGGAAGTAAATTTAATTATACAAACGCGCATTGGATAAGTGCAATGCAAGAAAAAGTTAGATTACATCAATTAACTGATGGAACAACAACTAAATTTACTCCAGACCAATTGGAACAATATCCTCACTTAGATGGATATTTAATTCAAACTGGAATTGGTGCAATGGATATTGAAGGTTCATGGCAATTCTGGGTAATTCAAGAAGCTAAAAAAGATAATATTAATTTAGGATTCTGGCCATACCCAAGAGCTACAAATGGAAATTTCTATCCACCAGTAATTCTTGACTATCAAGCAGTTTCATCACAAACACAATATCCTGAAGAAGCATACTTACTTGCTAAATGGATGACTTATGGAAAAGATGGATGGAATGCAAGATTAGACATTTTAGATGAAACAAGAAAAGAATTAATTGCTAAAGGTGAAACACCTGCATATCTTGATAGATATCCAATTGCTGATTATCCAGAAATTTGGGCAAAAGTAGATGGTTTCGTTGATGGTATTGAAGGTATTCAAGCAACATTTGAACATATTGCAAATGGTAAACCAGATTTAGATAAATGGATGCCAGGATATCGTGATTTCTGGGCATGGGCAAATGATGCAGAAAACACATTTGGATGGGAAGCATTAGTTACTGCTGGAGCAACATCAGTACCAACTTATGCAACAGAATGGAATAAAAAAATAAATGAACTAGTACAACAAACGCTAGATAAACTAAAATAAAAAGAGATGTTGGGGGAGTTTTCTCCCCCCATCTTTCTTATATGTAAGGAGTCAGTATGAAGACGATTAAGAATATTTTTAATAAGTTAAAACAAATAATTAAAGGCATATCTACAAAAAGAATTATCGTTTATACGATTACTTTTTTCTTATCGTTATTTCTTGTCCTTTCATTTTTTCGTAAGTCAAATATGAAAAATTATGTTTCTACAATTGATTATAATAACGATTATCAACAAACAAGTAACTTAGTTAGCGGTAAAAAGAGTTATACGAATCTATTATTAGAATACAAAAACAAAAATATTCCTTTTATTAATAAAGATATTATTCTAGATAATAGTGATTATTTAGGTTTAGAAGTGACTGAAAATGATAGTAATTATGGTGAAGCTGTAAAAAAATATCAAAGTGAAAAAACAAGTAATAATGGAGTCTATCTATTAAATGAAGATAATCAATTAACAATAAAAGTTAGTGATGTTGAAGAAGGAATTTATTATATTGCAATTGATTATTATGAATTGGACCAATTAATTGATAATAATCAAATAAGTATCAAGATTAATGGTGAAGTACCATTTATTGAGAGTGAAACATTAGTATTAAAATCTAAGTGGATTTTTGCTAAAGATGAATTTAGTAATGATAGATATGGTAATGAGATACAAGCAGGGGCAAATAAGGAGATTGGATGGTATAATCAAAAGATTTATGATTACAAGGGAATCCATCCAAATTATTATGGTTATCATTTAAAAAATGGTGATGAAATAACCATTTCATATGTGAATAAAGATTTATTAATTGGTGAAGTTTCATTCTTTAAGACTGAAACAATAAAAACATATGAAGAATATTTAAAGGAATATCAAAATGTTAGTATAAGTAATGAAAAAATTGAAATATCTGCAAGAGATATGAAGTCAAGAACTGAACCATCAATAAGACTTAGAAGTGAAAGAGATCCAAGTAATTTATACTATGATACACAAAAACTAAAATTAAATACAATTTTTAGCGAATCATGGCAAAATGGTGGTCAAGCAGTAACTTATGAGATTAATGTTGAAAATAGTGGTATGTATAAATTGGCATTTAAATATCGACAAAATTTAGTTAATGAAATGCCAGTATTTAGAAAAATCAGTATTAATGATAAAGTACCATTTGATTTATTTGAAAGTTATGCATTTCCTTACACAACAGGTTTTTTAAATCGAAGAGTTGTTGATGAAAATGGAGATGATGTTTTAATATATTTAGAAGCAGGAACACATGAAATAACTTTAGAAGCAGTGAGTTATCCATACCGTACTGCGATTGAAAAAATTAAAGAAATAATGTCAGAAATTCAAAGTCTGGCTTTAAAAGTTAAACGATACACTTCTGGTGGAAATGATCCATATAGAGATTGGGATATTGAAACATATTTCCCAAATGCAAGTACAGATATGAATAAATGGGCTGATGAATTAGATGTGCTTCATGAAAGTTTAAAAGTAATGTCAGATGTTAGTAAACCATCTGAAATTGCTAACATTTCACAATCGGCTAAGCGACTTAGAAATATTGCTAAAAACATTAACAAATTACCAAGCAAAATGGTTCAATTCTCTGATGGTGATTCATCAGTAAACCAATTACTTGGAGCAACAATGCAAAGATTAATGGTTTCAGGTTTAGAAATTGAACGTGTTGTTGTTTATGGAGATGAAAGATTATCTAAACCATATAGCAATGTATTTACATCAATATATGAAGAAATTAAGAGATTGATTCTATCATATACAAATAATCCATATAGCGTATCAAAAGCTAAAGATAATGAATTAAGAGTTTGGGTAAATCACCCAAGACAATATATTGAAATAATGCAAGCTATGATTGATGAAAAATATGATGGCAAGATGCGAATTACATTATCGCAAATGCCAGATCAAAATAAATTAGTATTAGCAAATGCTAGTGGTGATGCACCAGATGTTGCAATTGGTGTGGATCATTGGATTCCATATGATTTTGCAATAAGAGAAGCATCACTTGATTTAAGAGAGTTTAAGGGATACGAGGAACTAGTTAAGAACTTTTCTAAAGGTGCAATGATTCCATATATATTTGAAGATGGTGTTTATGGATTACCAGAAACTCAAAACTTTTGGGTTACTTACTATAGAAAAGATATTTTAGAAAGTATCGGTGTTAATAAAGTTCCACAAACTTGGGATGAAATAAAAGCATTACTACCAGTACTTCAAAGTTATGAACTTAATTATTTTATTCCAATTTCTCAATATGTAGGTTTAAAACCATTTGTTGCAACACTTCCATTTATCTACCAATTTGGTGGTTCATTATATAGTGAAGACGGCATGCAAACAGCAATTAATGATACTGAGACAATTCAAGGAATGAAATTAATGTCAGAATTATTTACACTTTATAATATGCAAAAATATGTTGCAAGTTTCTACAATCAATTTAGATATGGAATTATTCCAATTGGTGTTAGTGATTTATCAACATACATTCTATTACAAACAACTGCATTAGAACTTGATGGATTATGGGATATTGATTTACATCCAGGAAATTATATTGAAGAAACTGGTGAAATAGTAAGATATGCACCATCAGGTGCACAATCTTCAATGATTATGAGTACTACTAAGCATAAACAAGAATCATGGGATTTCTTATCATGGTGGATGAGTACTGAAGTTCAGGCAGAATTTGCTTTTACACTTCAAAATACATATGGTAAAACATATTTTTGGAATACTGCTAATGTTAATGCATTTAGTCAAATGTCAATTCCTAAAAAACACCGTGATGTTATTTTAAATCAATGGGAATATGCATCTGAAGCTCCAAGAATACCTGGATCTTACATGGTTGAACGTGAAATCAGTAATGCATGGACAAAAATGGTTTTTGATGGTGCTAATCCAAGACTTGCACTAGATGAAGCTGTTCGTATTTCAAATCGTGAAATATTATATAAAATGGCTGAATTTGGATATGTTGTAAATGGTGTACCAGTTAAGAATTATGAAGTACCAACAATAAAAAATATTGACAAATGGCTAACGGAGGTAAACTAAGATGATTAAAAAAATGAATAGACCAGCTTGGTTTCTTGTTCCATATTGGACATTGTTTGCAATATTTATTGTTCTACCAGTACTAGCAGCAGTAGTATTATCATTTACATACTTTAATGCTATTCAAACGCCTAAATTTGTCGGGATTACTAACTACATTGAGTTAGTAACAATTGACACAGTATTTATGCAATATGTTTTATCTAATACAATCAAATTCGCTTTAATTGTTGGACCTGTTGGTTATATATTATCGTTTGTTGTTGCATGGATGCTTGCACAAATATCGAAAGTACCAAGAACAATTTTAGCAATTATTTTATACTCACCATCTTTAACGATGGGGGTTGCTATGGCGTCAATGTGGAAAATTATTTTCTCTGGAGATTCAAAAGGCTATTTAAATGCCTTACTTATGAACTGGGGAGTCATATTAGAACCAATTCAATTTTTACAATCACCTCAATACTTAATGACGATTATGATTATAATCTCACTATGGAGTAGTATGGGAGTTGGATTTTTAGCGATGCTAGCAGGGGTTTTAAATATTGATCAAACACTTTATGAAGCAGCTTATATTGATGGAATAAGAAATAGAACTCAAGAGATTTTCTATATCACAATTCCATCAATGAAACCACAAATGTTATTTGGTGCAGTAATGGCAACAGTAACAACTTTCCAAGCGGGAGCAATTGGTGTTCAACTATCGGGATCCAATCCAACCCCTCAATATTCAGGACAACTAATCGTTAACCATATTGAAGACTTTGGATTTACAAGATATATGATGGGTTATGCAGCAACAATTAGTGTTGTCTTGTTATTACTTGTATATTTCTTATCAAAAGTAACGTTTAAATTATTAGGAGAAAAGGAGTAGATAAAATGTCATCATTTCAAGGTACTAAAATAAATCCAAGTAGATTTGATAAGAGTCAATTAAAGTTTTATCTATTTTTAATCCCTCTTTCAATTCTAATGTTATTACCAATATTATTTATATTTAATCAAGCTTTTAAACCACAATCAGAATTATTTGAGTATCCACCTAAGTTCTTCGTAAGAAAACCAACAATGGGAAACTTTAGTGAGTTTTTTAGAGTTATGAATGCAACTAGTGTTCCACTTTCAAGATATATTGCCAATACATTATTTGTAACAATAATTGGAGTATTTCTATCAATTGTGTTTTCAGCTTTATCAGCTTATGGATTATCAAAGTTAAAGTTTAAAGGTAAAAAACTTTTATTTGAAATAAACACAATCGCTTTAATGTTTGTTCCAATAGCCGTCCAAATACCAAGGTATTTAATCATTGCTAGAATGGGACTAATTGATAATTATTTAGTTCATATATTACCAATGATTGTTTTACCGGTTGCAATGTTTTTATTAAAACAGTTTATTGATCAAGTTCCAAATGATTTAATAGAATCTGCAAAAATTGATGGTGCATCAGAAATGGAAATATTTATAAAAGTAATATTACCTATAATATCACCTGCAATTGCAACAGTTGGTATTTTATCATTCCAACAAATTTGGAATGACGTAGTTTCATCAACTCTTTACATTAATGATGAAAGTAAACGAACATTAGCGTTTTTTATTCAAAGTTTAACATCAACACACAATACAGTTGCTGGACAAGGAATGGCAGCAGCTGCAAGTTTAATAATGTTCTTACCAAATTTCATTCTATTTGTTATTCTTCAAAGTAAGGTAATGAATACAATGGCGCATTCGGGGATTAAATAATATGAAGAAAAAAAGATTATTAATTGCAATCCTACTATTAATGATAAGTATTATATTTGTTAGTCCTACTAAAGTGGCAGCAAATGGTATTCCTTATACTACTTATACATATAGTAGTTCAACGAAAAGACTTATATGGACTCAAGATGCTTATGTTCCACTCTCGATTCAATATGAACTCGGTGGAATAGAACTTAGAGATCCACAAGATATAACAATTGATTCTAAAAATAACGTTTATATTGCTGATCAGGAACAAAAAATGATTATTAAATATAACGTTGAAACAAATGATAGTTTAAGAATTGGTGAAGGTGAGTTAGTAAAACCTACTGGTGTTCATGTTGGTCAAGATGAAAAAGTTTATATAGTCGATGTTGGAAGTAAAGAAGCATATCAATACACATTTGATGAGCCAACTCAAACCTATATTAGAACAATGACATATAAAAAACCTGTTAACACGCCATATTTTAGTGATACAGATGTTTTTGAACCAACAAAGGTTGTTACTGATCATGCAAATTTAGTATATTTAGTTTTAGCAGGTAATTTTAATGGTTTAGCTAAGTATAATGAGAATGGCGAATTTACGGGATTTTTTGGAGGTAATCAACTACCAAAAACTCTAGATAACATGATTAAGCAATTATTATTTGATGAAGAACAACGTCGTAATTGGTTTAAGATGATTCCTAAATCAGTCTATAATGTCGGCGTTGATCAATCAGGATTAATATTAACAACAACAAAAGATGAAATAGGATATAAAAAATTAAATATTGCTAATCAAGTATATAATGAATCCATATGGGGATTTGAAGATATTGAAGATGTTTTTGTTGGTCCAAATCATACGATTTTTACAATTTCAAAAACAGGTAGAATTGTTGAGTATACACCAGAAGGAGAAGTTTTATTTATCTTTAGTGGTAAAGATGAATTTGATCAAAAAGGATTATTTAAATCACCAACTGGAATTGCAGTAGATAGTAAAAATAATATATATGCTGTAGATAATCAAAGTAGATCACTACAAATCTTTATTCCAACTGAATTTGCAAACACAATTCATGAAGCAATTTTACTATATTATGATGGTAAATATTCGGAATCACTTGTTCCATGGCAAAAAGTTTTAAAAATGAATTCTTTATTTGATTTAGCAAATAAGGGAATTGGTGATGCATATTTTGCTCAAATGGAATATGAAAAAGCTATGGAATCATATATTATTTCAAGAGACCAACAAGGATATTCACAAGCATTTTGGGAAGTTAGAAATAAAGATTTACTTGCAAGTGGTCCCCTACTTGTTGGAGTATTACTTGGATTAATTGTTTTAGTTATTGCTAATCAGTTTTTAAAATTTGGTAAATATTTAAAATTACCATTTAAAAAACTTAATACATATTTGAAAAAGTATAAAGTTTATAATGAACTAGCATTTGGTTTCTATATTATTAAAAAACCAAGTGATGGTTTTTATGGAATTAAGCGCGAAAAGAAAAGTTCAAACCTTACAGCATTAATATATATATTATTGTTCTTTATTGCGTATATGTTTTGGAAATATAATACAAGTTTCTTATTTAATGACATTATTAAATCGGAAATAAATGTATTAAATGAAGTAATGTTCATATTCATACCATTAATACTTTGGTTAATAAGTAATTATTTAATTGGAAGTATTAGAGATGGAGAAGGTAAATTTAGTGATATTTTACAAGGTACTGCATATACCTTACTACCACTGATAATAACATTACCAATTTTAGCAGTAGTTTCAAACCTATTAACATATAATGAAGCATTTGTATATAATGTTTTAATGTATATAGGAATTGGTTTATCAGTTATTTATTTAGTTATTATGGTTAAAGAAATTCATTTCTATGATATGAAACCAACATTTAAAAATATTCTAATTACACTATTTACAGCAATTATGATTTTAATATTCATTGTTATAATATACATGTTGATGTCTGAAGTTATTGGATTGTTTGGTGATATCATTAAGGAGGTTAGAAATCGTGTCTAGAAAAATAAAAAGAAGTATAGTAGCAATTTTACTTGTTGTTTTTACATCAATTACAGTCAATGGAATGAGTAAGAAAAATGCTAGTATATTTAATACTTATGAAGATAATAATTCTAATTTTTCATATATTGAAGATAGTTTTTTAAGTAGTTCAAGATTTACACAATTGAATAAAGTAACAGAGGCTGAAAAAGAACAATACAATGAAAACTATAAAATTAGGTATGCAAATGAAAAACTTGATTTACTAGGATATGAACTAGCTCTTTCTAATGAGTCATATGATCTTTATTTTGAAAATGATTCGTACTCTATCGTTATTGTGAATAAGACAACTGGATTTGTATGGTCGTCTAGAGCAGAATTTCAAGAATATTCAGATGGAAATAATAATGCTAGACATTTAATGAATTCAGGTATTTGGATTGATTATGTTAAAACAAATACTCAAAATCTTAGACAAACGACAACTTCAATTTATAGTGCAGCAAAAGTTACATATTTAAATAATGAAGATGTACCAACAGAATTAAAACCATATGTAATAAAAAATGATTCATATGATAAAAATTTGATGGAAATAGAAAGTGAAATTAATACAAGTAATAAAACAATTACGAGTTTGATTAATTTTAAAGAATTAAAGATTTCTTTCAAAGTTAATCTAACATTAAGTGAAAATGGAATTAATGTTAATTTAGATAATAGCACTATTCTAGAAAATGATATAAATACTAAATTAACAAATATTTATATTTTTCCATATTTAGGATCAACTAGAGAAAACAAAGTTCCAGGATATTTTATGATTCCTGATGGAATAGGAGCTTTAGTTAGATTAAATAGACAATTTAACAAGGATTTTAATGCTAGATACTACGGAAATGATTTAGGATATAATGAAGGATATTTACCTGAATTATCACTTCCAATTTTTGGAATAGTTCACCTAGAAAATGAAAATGCCTTATATGCAAAGATAAATGAAGGTGCAGAAAACGTTGTTCTTCAAGGAAGATTTTGGGGAGCAAGTAGTAGATATTTTAGGTTAAATCCAAGATATATTGTTAGACAAGTTTATAAGACAATTATCGATAGAAAAGGTAATGGATATGATAGCCTATTAGATCAAAAGACAACAAGTAACCTAAATATTGATTATAAGTTTTTGACTGGCGAAGAAGCAAACTATGTAGGAATTGCTAAAGATTATCAAGAATTTTTAAATAGTATCAATGTTTTAACTAAAAGAGAATTGACAGGAAATGGAATTCCTTTAAATATCAATTATTTAATGAGTGATCGCGAAGATTCATTCTTAGGAACTAAGAAAGTTACAATGACAACAGTGAGTCAAGTTGAAGAAATTTATAATGAATTTAAAAATAATGGAATTACAAATCAACAAGTTAATCTACAAGGGTATTCAACTTCTGGAAATAGAGACCGAGCACCTTATAAAATAAGTGTTATTGAAAGTAAGAATAATTTTAAAAAACTTGCTGAATTAGTTAAAAATGATGATAATAATATTTATTTTGAAAACAATTATTTAGTATCAACTAATTATAATAATCGTATTTCATATAATCGTGATGTTGCAAGAAATGTTTCTCAAACAAGAATGGCATACGATAGATATGATTTAAACGATTCTTCGTATAAAAAGTACTATTTATATCCAGAACAATCGCTTCGTTTAGCTAAACAAGATGTAAAAAAAGTAAATGATTTATTAATATCTGGACTTACTATTGATGATGAAACAAATAACTTATATTCTACATATAAGAGTGGTAATTATATTGATCGAACAATGAACTTAGTAAATCAAAGACAAATATTTGAATTGTATGAAAATATGCAAATGCGTTTTCCTCATTTATATGCATTAGAATATGCTAAAACATTCTTAGATGTTCCAATAACAAATAGTCAATATGATTTTTATACTGATTTAATACCTTTAATACCATTAGTATTAAAAGGATATATTTCATACTTTACGCCAAATATTAACTATAATGCATTAGGAATAGAGCGACTATTAATGATGGTAGATTTTGCTATAAATCCAAGTTTTGTATTAACATATAGTCCAACCTATAAAATGAGATATACATTATCATATACAGATTATTCAACATCTTATAGTGATTATAAAGATGAAGTAATTGAAACATATAACTTTGTTAATGATGCACTTAAAAATGTTATTGGAGCTACTATCATTGAAAGAAATATTCTAGGACTTGGTATAGTTGAAGTTAAATATAGCAATAATGTCAAGATTTATATAAATTATACAAGTAAGAATTTTACTTATAATAATATTTCAATTCCTGCTAGCAATTATAAGGTGGTGCAATAATGAAAAAGATTAAAAGTTTTTTCGGTAAATTATTTAGTAATATTAGTGAATTTTATCGTTTAAAAGTATCACCAGTATTTCAAAAAATTGGTTATGCATTAACACATAACTTCATATTTAGAAAAGGTCATACACAAATATTATTATTTAATAAAATAAAGATTAAAATGACAAGAAAAAGAAGAGCAGCATTTTACGGTTTTATGTTTATTGGTTTATGGGTTATTGGATATTTAGTATTAACTTTATATCCAATGATCAATTCATTGATCTTAAGTTTCTCAAGAGCATTTTATAATGTTCAAACAGGGATCAAAAGTGAGTACATTGGAGCAGTTAACTATTTAAATATTTTTAGAAACCAAACATTATTACCGTTATATACAAACTATGTAACAAAATTAATTATTGCTGTTCCATTAATAATAGTTTTCTCGATGATTATTGCAATGTTAATTAATCAAAAAATTAAAGGGAAAGGAATTTGGAGAACAATCTTCTTTTTACCAGTAGTAATATCATCTGGACCAATCCTTAATGAACTTATAAATCAAGGTGCAACAACTCTTCCTTCATTTGAAGATAATCAAGCATTAAACTTTTTATTCAACAATGTGGGAGAATGGATTGCTAATCCAATTGAATTAATTCTTAATCAATTATTATTAGTTTTATGGTATGCAGGTGTTCCAATTCTAGTATTTCTTGCTGGATTGCAAAAAATCGATAAAAGTATTTATGAAGCATCATCAATTGATGGTGCATCACCATGGGATAACTTTTGGAAGATTACGTTGCCATCAATAAAACCATTCATATCAGTTAATATTATTTATGTTGTTGTTTCTATGTCAATGTTTTCAGAAGAAGGCGGAATTCTTGAATTAGCTAAAACTCATATGTTATCTGGTACTAGTGATTCAACATTATGGTTTGGTTATGGATTTTCAGCAGCAATGATGTGGCTATACTTTATATTGATGGTTTTAATAATTCTAATCTTTGTAGGATTATTATCAATTAGAAGAAGGGAACGATAAAACATGATAAAAAAAGATCATAAACAAAAATTTAAACGTGTTTTATTCGGTATGAACTTTGTTGATGGATTGTTCTATAAAACAATGATTTACATATTACTAATTAGTTTTAGCTATATTTATTTATATCCATTATTATATATGTTAACAAACTCATTTATGGGATCTGCTGATTTAGTAAATGATGGTGTTAAATGGATTCCTACAAAACTTAATTTTAGTAACTATAAACAAGCATGGCAAGTTTTAGATATTGCTAAAAGCTTTTTTGGAACAACAGGTTATGTCTTAAAGGTGAGTCTTTTATCAACCATATCTAGTGCATTAATTGGATATGGATTTGCTAGATTTGATTTTCCGTTTAAAAAATTGTTATTTATATTAATGCTTGCAACTTTTATACTACCAAATCAAGTAACAATGTCTTCTAATTTATTAATTTTAAGAAAACTAGGCTTAATTGGTAGTCAAAGTGCTATGACTTATCCAGCATTATTTGGACAAGGAATAAACTCAGCAATTTTCATTTTAATATTTTATCAATTCTTTAAAACTATTCCATCAGTTTTAATGGAATCAGCAGAAGTAGATGGTGCAGGAGAATTTAAAATATTTTATAAAATAGCAATTCCACTTGCAATACCATCAATTATAATAGTATTTTTATTCTCGTTCGTTTGGTATTGGAATGAAACATACTTAACAGGATTATATACTGGTACGCAACTAACACTTCCATTGAAATTAATGTCATTTAGATCAACATATGAAACATTATTCCCACCAGGAAGTGCAGGTGCAGCATTAAATGAAGGTGTTGTATTAGCTGGTAATATGCTTGTAATCCTTCCTCTTTTAGTACTATACTTCTTAGGTCAAAAGCATTTTACAGAAAGTATCGATAGAACCGGAATAACAGGTGAATAAAATGATAAAAAAAATATTATTAACAGTTATTATTGGATTGACAGGGTTTTTATTAGTTTCTTGTAGTAAGGAAAAAATGAAACCAGTGGAAGATAGTTTGGTTCCATATATAGATGATGAATGGGTTGCTGTTTGGGCTGATGAGTTTAATGGAACAGAACTTGATATGAACAAATGGACATATGAAATTGATGGCAATGGTGGAGGAAATAATGAACTTCAGTATTATACAAATAAAAATACATTGGTTAATAATGGAACTTTAAAGATTATTGCTAAGAAGGAAAATATTTCTGGAAGACAATATAGTTCATCAAGAATTGTTACTAAATATAAAGGTGATTTCAAATATGGAAGAATCGTTGCTAGCGCTAAAATGCCAAGCGGTAAGGGGACATGGCCAGCAATTTGGATGATGCCAACTAATAGTAAATATGGAGTATGGCCAAATAGTGGTGAAATTGATATTATGGAGTATGTAGGGTATGATCCTAATGTATTTCATACAAGTATTCATACTAAGAAGTATAATCACATGTTAGGCACTCAACAAACGTATAAAAAGAATGTAGCTAATGCAGAAACTGAGTTTCATACATTTGAAATTATTTGGGAACCAGGAAAAATTGAAAGTTTTGTTAATGGAGAAAAATACGGAACGTTTAAATATACCTCAGCATATAATCAAGAAGTAGAATCAAAAGATGCATTTCCTTTTGATCAAGAGTTCTTTCTAATCATGAATTTAGCGATTGGTGGTAGTTGGGGTGGTGCTCAAGGTGTTGATGACAATATTTTCCCAGCGACATTTGAAATCGATTATATTCGTGTTTATCAAAAGGATTATAACTATTATGATTCTGAAAAACCAAGTGATATTAAGAACTTAAGACAATCAACAAGATTACAAAATTCGATTTTTTGGAATGAAGCAACTGATGATATGGGTGTATCTTATTACAACATTTATGTTGATGGAATTCTTCATACAACATCAGAACTGTCACAAGTAGTTCTTAAAGACCTTGATAAAGGTCTAGAATATAGTATTGAAGTTGAAGCTGTTGACTTTGTTGGTAATAAATCAAGTAAAAGTGAACCTTTAAAGTTTACATTTAAATAATTAAGAAAAGATAGGAGAAAAACTCTTATCTTTTTTTGGCTCTTAGTAATATCGTGTGGTTTTATTGAAAACACCTATGTAATTAGGTGTGGCTAAGTAGCCTATGTAATATAATGTGGTATGTAATAAAGCGGAAGAATCTAAACCTGATTTCTTCCGCTTTTTCTATCCAATCTATTTTAATTTATTCGGGTATTTTAAGGGCTACATCTTTATTAATAGAATAAATGATTCTAGCTCTTAATCTCTTAAAACTTTTAATCCCATTACTAGTCTTAATAATAGTCTTTATTCTAGAATTAGTACCTTCAATTGGTCCATTAGATAATCTTCTATTAGAATCGGATTTAATAAAGGAATTAATAATCTCATTCTTCCAATTAGAAAGTAATTTACCAAAAGATCTAATATCTTCTAACCTGTGATTACGATATTTAGTAATTAAATCAGATAGTAATTCTTTAGCATTATCAAAATTAGAGTTTCTATTAAACTCACGATATTCTTCCTTGATTTTATAAACTTCAGTTAAATCATCATCAATGGATAAAAGAAAATCTTTAATAGAAGATTTATTAAGACTAATTCTAAACTTAGGAATAGAAATATAACCATTATAGATATTATCGTATTCTTTAGTAAAGAAATAATGAAACTTCTTTAACATATAATATTTATCATTCTTATAAGTTTTAAACTCAATATTACCAGCATATTTATTCATTACTTTAATACGATGCTTATTAACGATATCATTAATATGTTTAATAACATGAAAAGAATCAATAGCTATTAAAGCTTTAGGCATAACTTTAGATATAACGTCTTTATAAGGCTTCCACATATCAATAATAACTACTTTAACACTATCTAATTCAGTATGTTTAAGACTAGATAGATATTCTAATAGATATGATTTATGACGAGTTTTTAAAACATCAATTATTTTTTTTGTTTCAAAATCTAAGAATAGACAAGCATAAGGATGTTTAGTCCTTTTTGAAACATGAAATTCATCGATACATAAAAACTTAGGTAATATATTTCTATTTGGATCAACATAATCATCAAAAATATCAATAACAGTTTTAGTAGAAACATTAAAGATAGTAGAAGCACTAGTAAATGTATTAGAAGGATTCTTTAAGTGTTCTAAAATAGATAATTTAGTATAATGACTAATTCTATCTTTATTAATAGTAAAAGGGTTAGGTTCAAAGAAAGTTTTATTACAAAACTTACAAATGAACCTCCTATGTCTAAAAATAATGTTAACAGGATTACTATTAGAAATACTATGAGTGATAGTTTTAGTTTTATAACCATGTATTTTAGAATCTACAGAGTTACATACTGGACAATTGATCTTTTTGAGTGACAGAGTTAAATGAACATTGGTTATTGAATTTGAATTGGTAACATCTAGAATATCAAATTGAAAATCAAAAGAATCATTATGTTTTAAATTTAGAAATTTTATGATATCATCATACATGAAGGACCTCCTTTGTTAGATTTGGATAGTAACAATATCATAACATAAGAGGTCTTTTTTTAAATGATTAAAAGAACCTATGTAAAAAAGTGTGGTCACCACACTATATTACATAGCTATACGATGACCACACGATATTACTAATAACTCTTTTTTTGAATATGATGTTAATGTGTTAAAATATAAAAGTAAAAAAAAACAATCCAATAAAGGATTGTTGAGTAATTAAACTTGGTACGCCCTCACGGGATCGAACCGTGGACCCACAGATTAAGAGTCTGTTGCTCTGCCAGCTGAGCTAAGAGCGCATATTTCAAGCACATATTATGATAACACTAAAATAACAAAAAAACAAGAGGGAAATACAAAAATGGTAAATAAAAATTATAAATATACATTAGCCTTTATTAAGCGTGGTGATGAGGTTTTAATGCTAAATAGGAATAAATCTCCATGGATGGGATCTTGGAATGGTGTAGGTGGCAAAGAAGAGCCAAATGAATCAGCAATTGAGTGTATAAAAAGAGAAGTGTTTGAAGAAACAGAAATAAATATAAATGTTAATAATGTTTTTGATAAAGGTGTTGTAACATGGAATACATATGATAGTAATGGATTAGGATTACATGTTTACTTAATTATCGTTCCAATCGAATTTGAATATCATACACCAAAAGTAACAAGAGAAGGTATTTTGGATTGGAAGAAAATTAGTTGGATATCTGATTTTAATAATACTGGTGTAAGTAGTAATATTCCATATTTTATTAATGATATAATAAATGAAGAAATAAGGTATAATCATTATTGTGAGTTTGAAGGCAATGTTATAAAGAAAGTAACTAAAGAGAAGATTTAGTTTTGAGGTGTTAAGATGATTGATGGTAATAATATAACATTTTCATATAGTAGCGAATTAATATATAAAGATGCATCATTTAGACTTTTAAGAGGTGAACATGCGGTCTTAGTAGGCGAAAATGGAGCAGGGAAATCGACATTAATGAAAATGATTGCTAAAGTTCTTGTTCCTGATCAAGGAGAGATTAAGTGGCTACCAAATATTAAAGTTGGATATTTAGACCAATATATGAGTTTAAAAGAAACTGATTTAGTTGGAGATTATTTATATGATGTTTTTAAGGATTTATTTAAAAAAGAAGAAGATATGAATAAACTTTATGAAAGAATTTCAAATGAAAGTTTAAATGATTCAGAAATTGACAGGTTACTACATTATGCATCAAGCATTCAAGAGGAATTGATTGATAAAGATTTTTATTCAATGAAGTCACAGGTAAGTAATATTATTCATGGATTAGGTTTATCAATGGATGTTTTAGAAAAAGAAATCAAACATTTATCTAGTGGAATGCGTTCTAAGATTATTCTGGGTAAATTATTATTAGAGGAAAATGATGTTATTTTATTAGATGAACCAACAAACTTTTTGGATATTCAACATGTTGATTGGTTATCGAAGTTTTTAAGAGATTATCAAAAAGCATTTTTAGTTATTTCTCATAACGAAAGTTTTTTAAGAGAAATTGCTAATGTTGTTCTTGCTGTAGAAAATAGAACAATTAGTCGATATAAAGGCTCGTTTGATTTTTATTTGAAGGAACGTGAAGTACGTTTTGATCAACATCAAAAAGAATATGAAGCACAAAAAAGATTTATTAAAGAAACTGAAGATTTTATTAGTAAAAACATTGTTAGAGCATCAACAACTAAGCGTGCACAAAGCAGGAGAAAAATGCTTTCTAAACTAACAAAAATTGAAAAGTTTGATAATAAAGCTGAATATACTTTTAATTTCCCAATTAAACTACAAACAGGAAAAGAAGTTTTAGTTTTAAATGATTTAGAGATTGGCTACAATAATATTCCATTATTAGATAAACAAAACTTTGTTATAAGAAATCAAGATAAAGTTGTTATTACTGGTAAAAATGGAATTGGTAAATCAACACTGATTAATACAATTACCTCTAATATACCTAAAATATCTGGAGAATTTAAATGGGATAAAAATGTTAAAATTAGTTATTTAAAACAAGATGATTTCTATCAGACAGAAGATATTGCATTTGATGTTGTAAGAATAGGTTATCCCAATTTAAATAATACTGAAGTTCAAAGTTTACTAGCTACATATGGTATAACATATGAAATGTCTCATAGACCAGTTAAAACGTTATCTGGTGGTGAACAAACAAAAATTAAAATTGCCTTATTAAAAAATAATTTCGGTAATGTTTTAATTATGGATGAACCAACAAACCATTTAGATCATGCTGCAAAAGAAGCGTTAAAAACAGCATTAAATGAATATCAAGGAACACTGATTTTAGTTTCTCATGAGAAAGATTTTTATGAAGAAATATGTGATTATGAAATTAGTTTATTTTAAAAAGTATTTAGTATTGAAAAAGATGCTAACTTTTGATATACTATTAAAGAAGTTTGGAGGGATTAACAATGCGCGAATTAGTTAGATTAATTTGTACTGAATGCGGTGAAGAAAATTACTACACAGATAAAAACAAGTCAAAGACTCCCGGACGTATCGAAATGATGAAATATTGTCCAAGAGAAAGAAAACATACGTTACACCGTGAAAAACGATAAAAAAAAGATAGTTTCCAATTGAACATTAGATTGTTTACTGGAAACTTTATTTTTAATATGAGAGGTTAATATGGAAACACTAAAATTCTATTTATTATATGTACCGCTTGGAGTTATAGCAACAATACTATTAGTTAAATATTTAAAGAATAAAACAAATGAGCAAAGATATCGGTTTTTAATATACTTATCAATTGCTGCACTTCTTTTACATCTTATAAAACCATTCTTTTTTCCGTATAATACGGAAGTTTATTCTGAGAATGGAATATTAATTATTAGTAAACCAAGTATTTATCGAAAAATGACTTTTGAGAATATTTGTGCTGTATCAGCACTAGTTTATTTACCATTATTACTATTAAAGAAAAAAATACCATTAGATTATATTGCAACTATTGGATTAATTGGTGGGTTTGCAGCATTTATGTATCCAACAGAAGTAATTCTTGGAATGTTTGATAGTATGAAAGTAACATATAAATTAGGTTTATTCAGTTTTGATACAATGAGATTTTATATTGTCCATTATTTAATATTTATAATTCCATTTTTATTACTATATTATAAGTTACATACGTTTGAACTTAAAAGAGCAATCTTTTTACCAATTTCAATTTTAGTAATGTTAACAATGGTTTATGTCAATGAATTGATTTTAGACAAGTTTGGTTGGTTAGATGCTGTTCATGAGTATGCTGGAAGAGATATTTTCTTAGATAGTAATATTCGTAACTCATCGTTTGTTTTTGGTATTTCAGATGGATTTAAAAAGATTGGTATTATAATTGATATGCTTGTTCCTAAATTTATGAAAGAGCCTTATTATATACCTGTTTTATGGATTACTATACCTGCTTTTGTTTATGGACCTTTATTATATTTTGGTTTTGAATATGCAACAGATAGGAAAAAAGCTGTTTTAGAATTAAAAACTCTTTTTAAAAAGAGCGAAAACACAAAATAGTAACAAAATAAGATAATAATTTGACATTATCACCCAAATATATGATAATAGTTATACACTTTTGTTTCTAAATCTGATATTCGGGGTGATTTAGATTGAAAATTAAGATTTTACTTAATGATGAAAAAAAAGAATTGTATGAGAAAAAATTAATAGAAGCTGGTTTTATAATTTCAGAAGAAGCTACAGTTTTTTTAGTTGAAGAAGATTTTAAAACTAATTATTTAATTGTTAAAGATGAAGATAATTTCTATATGAAATTAAATAAAGATGATATTATCTGTTTTGAAAGTTTTGGACATAATATTATTTGCGAGATAATGGATAAAAAATATCGTGCAAAAGAAAAACTCTATCAATTAGAATCAATGTTTGATCAAACTGAATTTATTAGAATAAGTAATTCAGTAATTGTCAATATAAATTATATTGAGAAAATTATTCCATCAATAGGGATGAAATTTAAATTAAAACTAAAAAATGGGAAAACAGTTGAAGTAACTAGAAACTATTATTATAAATTTAAAGAAACAATTGGAATTTAAAAGACTACAGCAATGTAGTTTTTTTTTGTATTCTATGAATATAAAAGTGTAAAATACGAAGATGTTAAGAAAAAGAAATTACTTTGTACTATATTATAATAGGCTTTTATTGAAATGAGGTGTTAAATTGAAAAACTATGTTTTTATTGTTTTAGGAATAGTAATAGGAATTGTTGCTTTGTTATCAGTTATTTATTTTTATGTTTATCGTATTTTAATTAATAGACAGTTTAAATATAAAAGAAGATATCGATTAATGAGACCAATTCATGCTGTCTATCTCTTTTTTATTATTTTTAGTTTGTCAGGATTTTCATATATAGCTTTTAGTGGACCAAGTAATCTTTTTCAAAATAAAAGTTTAAACTATAAAATATACGATAAAGATGATGTTGCAGTTTCAGATATAATGAAATTATATAGCGAAAACATTCAAGAAAAATCAGTAATTCCAGGATACGAAATGGTCTATGAAGAATTTGAAGATCTATCAGTCTTAATATATGTTGAAGAGTCCGGTGATAATTTTGAATTCTTAAGCTTTCTAATATTCACAGAATACACTGCTGAGTCACATGGTGATAAAGTTCGAATTGAAATATTTTATGAAGAAAAAGAAAGCTATTTTAATGATGACGATGTAGTCAATGACTATAGTGATATTTTTATAATAAAAGGCTATATTAGTGAGGAATTAAATGCATATTTAGTTTATGGAATATATGAAGAAATTGATGGTCAATATCTTCAAGTTACTGAGATTGTTTTACCAATACAAATTAGATTTGAATAATAAAATATATAAGACAATCATTAATAAAAAATAATAGGTGGGGATTACAAATGAATGAAGTTTTATTAATATATGGTATTGTCCTTTTAATATCAGTAATTGCTTACTATTTGATACCTTTAAAGTATCGATATATAGTATTACTGGTTTTTAGTTTGGCATTTTCAATTATTGTGAGCAAAATATTAATTCTTTTTTTAATAGGAACAGCAACAACAATCTATCTAGGAGCCAGATTAATAAAGAAAAATATCGATACATATAAAGAAAAAGAAGAAATAACACAAGAAGAGAAGAATAGAGTCAAAAAGATTAATAAAAGGATTGTAACTATAGTTGTTATAGTTAATATATTTATTTTAGGTTTTTTAAAGTATTATTTATTTTTTAGAGGAAACTTTAATGGATTATTTTCAATCTTAGGAACTAGTTTTAGATTACCATATTTGAAACTTTTACTACCGATTGGAATATCGTTTTATACATTACAGGGGATTGGATATGTAGTAGACGTTTATAGAGAAAAATACGAAGCTCAAAAATCATTTTTAAAAGTGCTTTTATTTGTATCATTCTTTCCTTCAATATTAGAAGGACCGATAAGTAGATATGATCAAGTAAGTGATTCACTTTTTAATGGAAATAAAGCTAATTATCAAAGGATAATGTTAGGGTTACAAAGATTAATATGGGGATTATTTAAGAAATTAATTGTTGCCGATCGAGTATACCTTTTAGTTAAGACTGTTGGTGATAATCCAAGAGAATATAGTGGAATTGCGAGTTTATTGTTCATTATTGGTTATACAATTCAACTTTATGCAGATTTTTCAGGTTTTATGGATATTGCATTAGGTAGTGCAGAATTATTTGGAGTGAAATTACCTGAAAATTTCAAACAACCATTCTTTTCAAAATCAGTTCAGGAGTTTTGGAGAAGATGGCATATTACACTTGGTACTTGGCTAAAAGACTATGTTTTTTATCCAATAGCACTATCGCCAAAAATTAATAAATTAGCATCTAAGATTAGAAAGAAATGGAAAAACCATTTCACTAAAATGTTGCCAACTATTATAGCACTATTTGTTTTATGGATTTGTAATGGATTATGGCATGGTCCGGAATGGAAATATATATTTTATGGAATTTATTACTTCATCTTAATATTCTTAGGAATGATGATGGAACCAATATTTAGGAAGGTCCACAAGAAACTAAATATAAATACTAAGGCAATATGGTATAGAGTATTTCAAATTATTAGAACTTTAATTTTAGTTAACATTGGAATGACAATCTTTGGAGCGAAGAATCTTAATGATGCATTCTATATCTTAACTTCAGTATTTAAACCATATAATGGTTCAATATTTGCTTTAGGTTTAGATGGATATGAATTTGTAATTTTATTAATAGGTGTTGGTTTAATATTTATAATGAGTTATTTTAATGAAAAGAATATTAATTTGTTTAATGTGATTGCTTCAAAACCAATTTATTATCGATGGGTTATATATCAAGCAGTTATTATCTTTATGGTTATTTTTGGTGCGTACGGTGATGATTACGCTAAAGTACCATTTATTTATGCCGAGTTTTAGGAGGGAAGACTATGAAAAATATATTATTGATTAGGATATTAAAAAGCATTTGTTTTTTTAGTATTTTCATATTAATTACTGTTTTTATATCAAGATCATTTTCAACTAGAAAAGAAGCATACGAATTATCTTCAAGAAGTAGAAGAGCATCTCAAGTCTTTAATGAACCTAATGATTCATTAGATGTAATAATTGTTGGTCATAGTGGTGTTTATACTGGATATTCACCAATGGAAGCATATAAAGAATATGGATTTACATCTTATTCATTGTCTCAAGCAGTTCAAAAACCATGGGAATCATATAATTATTTAGTTGATGTTTTAAAGACCCAAAAACCAAAAGTAATTGTTTTTGAAGTTGATCAACTATTTTATGATAAAATCAACTATCAAGCACATGGTGCTGTAGTTAAAGCAGCTGATGCATTATTCCCAATTGTTAGTAATCACATACTTTGGAAAAAATTCTTTGGTAAAAAATTTAATCCTTTAAAAGAACGTAGTTATACGAAAGGATATACAATTGATTATCATGTTAATCCATATAAGGGACCATATGAATTGAAGGAAACTGATAAAGTTTATAAAATTAAAAAGCCTCATTATCTCTATATGAAGAAAGTTGCTGAACTTTGTAAGAATAATGATATACCGCTTGTTCTTTTAGAGATGCCATCAAAAATCAGATGGGATTATTCAAAATATAATGCTGTTAAAAAGTTTGCAGATGAAAGAAATATTCGATTTGTTGATTCTAATCAAAGAATAAAAGAGTTTAATTTTGATTGGAAAAATGATACTAGGGATCGAGGAGATCATTTAAATCATTACGGAGCTGTAAAATTCACTAAGTTTTTTGCTAAATATTTAACTGATGAATTTGATTTGCAAAATAAAAAAGATGATTCAAAATATCAACATTGGAATAATGATCTTTTAATATATGAAAATATGGTTGAGGACATAAAAAATGATAAATACAAGAATAAATAACGTATTAGAATACTTAGAAAAAAGTGCTAGTAAATATCCTTCAAAAATAGCTTTTTCTGATGATAAAAATTCGATTAGCTACGAAGAATTAGTTTTAAAAGCTAAGATAGTTGGAAGTGCGATTGCTGAATATGGTTTAAAACAAAAACCAATCGGAGTAATAAATGAAAAAAGTGTTGAAACAATTATTGTTTTTATGGGAATAATCTATTCAGGTAATTTTTATGCACTCATTAATCCTGAACATCCAATCGATAGAAAAAATAAAATTATTGAAACATTAGATAATCCATTCTTTGTTTTATCTAAAAAATATGAAAAACAAATTGATAGTGGTTTAAACATTAATAAATATTTAAGTATTGAAGAATTACTAGAAAAGACAACAATAAACGAATTAGAACTTTTAAATATTAGAAAGAATCATATTGATATTGATCCGTTGTATTCTATGTTTACATCTGGATCAACTGGTGAACCTAAAGGAATCGTTGTAAGTCACAGATCAGTAATCGATTTTATTGAAGTATTTGTTAGCGAATTTGAATTTACTAAAGATGATATAATAGGAAATCAAGCACCATTTGATTTTGATGTATCTGTTAAAGATATTTATACAACATTAAAAACAGGAGCTACAATGCAAATAATCCCTAAACAAAAGTTTTCATTTCCAACACTATTATTAGATTTTCTTTGTGAGCGAGAAGTGACAACATTAATTTGGGCAGTATCAGCATTATGCATAATTCCTGTATTTAATGGATTTCAATATAAAATACCTTCTAAAATAAATAAAATCCTTTTTAGCGGTGAATTAATGCCAATTAAACATTTAAATGAATGGAAGAAACATCTACCAGACGCTTTATATGTAAATCTTTATGGACCAACTGAGATTACTTGTAATTGTACTTTTTATACGCTACCTCAAGGTATCTATGAAAAAGAGTCTATGCCAATTGGAAAACCTTTTTTAAATGAAAGAGTATTTTTATTAGATGATAATAATGAGTTAATTGAAGATGCGAATAAACAAGGAGAAATATGTGTTTCAGGTACAGCATTATCTTTAGGATATTATAATAATAAAACCGAGACAGAAAAAGCTTTTGTTCAAAATCCTTTAAATAAATATTATAATGAGTTAATTTATCGAACAGGAGATCTTGGATTTTATGGTAATGATAAGGAATTATACTTTAGTTCAAGGAAAGATTTCCAAGTTAAACATATGGGGCATCGAATTGAATTAACTGAAATTGATTCAGCGTTTTTGAAAATTGACAATATAACAAGAGTAGCAACAATTTATGACAAAGAGAATAAAAGTATTATTTCATTCTATCAAGGTGAGTATGAAAGTGCTGAAATAGTTAAGAAACTTAGAGAATTACTTCCAAAATATATGATTCCTACGAAACTGATTAAAGTTCTTAACATACCACTCACAGATAATGGGAAAGTAAATAGAAAGAAATTAATGGAGGAATACTATGAATAATAATATAAAAACACCAGCATTTCTTTTTGATATTGATAAACTTAGAAAAAGAGTTAATGATTTAAATGAGTTAGCAAAGAAAACAAAAATTAATCTTTGTTATGCGATAAAAGCAAACCCTTTCCTAATTAGTTATTTAAAAGATTATATTCATTCATTTGAAGTATGTTCACCAGGTGAGTTTAGAATTTGTGAGAAATTAAACATTAAACCAGAACAGATTGTTTTATCAGGTGTTAATAAAGAGTATAATGATATCGAAAGAATTGTTAATTTAAATGGCACAAAAACATTATATACAATTGAATCAGAAGAACACTTGAAGTTCTTAAATGATTTGGCAAATAAGAATGGTATTAAACTACCAGTTATCATTAGGTTAACAAGTGGTAATCAATTCGGTGTTGACATAACAATACTTGAAAATATAATTGAAAAACGTAATGACTATTCATTAGAGATTAAAGGCATTCAATTTTACTCAGGTACTCAAAAGAAGAAAATTGAAGTGATTAATCACGAATTAAATGAATTAAAATCATTAATAAATCTTTTGAGAGATAAATATAACTATGAAACAAAAGTTTTAGAATATGGACCAGGACTTGCTGTTAACTATTTTTATAATGATGGGCAACCAGTAAGTTATCAAAATTATGAAGAATTAATTGATGCTATTGAAAAAGTTGGTTTTAAATGTGAAATCACCCTTGAACTTGGAAGATATATTGCTTATGAGTGTGGTGAATACATAACTAAAGTTGTTGATATAAAAAAGAATTCAGGCATTAATTATGCAATAGTTGATGGTGGTATTAATCATTTGAATTATTATGGACAAACAATGGCAATGAAAATTCCAAATTTTGAACATATAAAAACAAATAAAATCAATAAAGAAGATTCTTATACAATTTGTGGTTCGTTATGTACAGTTTCAGACGTTTTAGTTAGAAATTTGACACTTAATACTCTTAATATCGGAGATACGCTGATATTTAAAAATACTGGTGCATATTCAATAACAGAAGGAATCTATTTGTTCTTGAGTCGTGATATGCCAAGAATATATGTTAAAGAAAATAAAAATGTAACTTTAGTTAGAGATTTTATTGAGACAAATCAATTTAATACAATATAAAAGAAAGGAATAAAATCATGGAAAAATTACTTAATATATTAAATGAAATTAAACCGGATATTGACTTTGAAACAAATGAAGAATTAATTGATGCTGGAATATTAGAATCATTAGACATTATGCAAATAGTAGCTGAAATTAGTGATCAATTTGATGTTCAATTATCACCTTCAGATATTATCCCAGATAATTTTAATTCTGCAAAAGAATTATGGGCAATGATTGAAAGATTAAAGTAAAAAAAGGAAGCAATTTAATGCTTCCTTTTTTATAAACTATATTTTTTTAATCCAACAACGACGTTTTTTATGCTCTACATAATCAAAATCTTTCCAAAATGATTGAATAGCAATATTATTTTCAAGCTCTGGACCAGTTTCAGCCCATTTAACACCATGTTTAACCCCAGTTTTAATTCCATCTTCAAATATCAATGCTGAAATTCCACGACCTTGATGTTCAGGAGCAACAGCAATAAAATAAAAGTCTAATGTATCATATTTCTTTAATGATTTAAGGATTCTTGCCCAACCAAATGGGAAAAGTTTACCATTACTTTTCTTATTAGCAATACTTAATGATGGCATTACAACTCCAAAACCAGCAATTTTGTCATTTTTATCGTAGACAACCCATACCCATTCTAATTTAACAAGTCCAATTACTTGTTTAACATAAAAATCAATGATTTTTTTAGGCATTGGATAAAACCCATATAACTCGCTAAATGCATTATTATAAACTTCAAATGCATCATAGATAAAGCTATCTAAATCTGTTTTAGATGTTGGTTTATATAATCGATAACCATATCTTTTTTTTATTAATTCAGTAGCTCTAGCAACTTTTTCAGGGATTTCTTGTGGCCAATTAAGTCTTTTTTCTAACCAGTCAACATCTTTTTCAAACCCTAGTTTTTCCATATGTACCATATAATAGGGAGCATTATAGATTGTAATAAAAAGATTTAAATACTCAAAACCTTCAATTAACATTCCTTGACGGTCAAAATCTGTAAAACCAATTGGTCCGATTATTTCTTCCATACCATAAGTTTCAACACCCCATGATTCAACAGCACTTATTAAAGCTTTAGTAACTTCTAAGTCATCTATCATATCTAATCTTGTGAAACGAACTTGCTTTTTATTCATTTCATAATTAATTTTGTGGTTAACTAGACCGGCTACTCTACCAACTAATTTACCGTTTTTATATGCTAAGAATCTTATTGATTCAACATATGCATGGACTGGATTCTTTTTCTTATTGAAAACATTATTCTCATCCATTGATAATGCAGGAACAAACGCTGGGACATCCTTATAAAGCTTGTTAGGAAATTCAGTGAAGTTTCTTGCATCGCGCTTCGTTTTAACTTCTCTAATTAAGATCATTAAATTCTTCCTCTCATTTTTAATACTATATATATTTTACTCTATTTACTCAATTTTATCAATTGTATGGATAGGATAATATACATTGTAACTTAGTTTTATATATAATTAAGATAAATTAGAATATAAATTTAGTATTTGATTATATAATAATTAAAATAATATGCTATAATATAAAGGTTGAATAGATACAAGGAGGATTACAAAATGAAAATTGAAAAATTATCACCAAATCGTGTAAAATTTACATTTGATGTTACAGTAGATGATTTTAATCATGCACTAGACCATGCTTTTGAGCATGTTAAAAATGATGTTGAAATTAAAGGATTTAGAAAAGGACATGTTACAAGATCAGTTTATGAAAGTAAATTTGGAGTTGAATCATTGTTTGAAGAAGCATTAAACCACGTATTTCATCATAAATTCCATGATGCACTTGCAAATGAGGAATATCAATTAGTTGGAGATCCAAAACCAATTGTTGATTTTGAAAAAGTTGCTGTAGGTAAAGAATTCGAAGTTGCATTTGAAATTGCAATTAAACCTGAAGTTGAATTACCTGAGTATAAAGGAATTGAAGTTGAAAAATTTGATAATACGGTAACTGATGAAGAAGTTAATGAAAGACTTAACAAACTTGCTGAATCAGAAACTGTTTTAGAACCAAAAGCAGAAGGATCATTAGAAAATGGTGAAACAGCTGTATTTGATTTTGAAGGTTTTGCTGATGGTGTACCTTTCGAAGGTGGAAAAGCTGAAAATCATGAATTAGAAATTGGTTCTGGTCAATTTATACCAGGATTTGAAGAACAAATGATTGGTATGAATGTTGGAGAAGAAAAAGACGTTAATGTTACTTTCCCAGAACAATATCATGCTGAAAATTTAGCTGGTAAACCTGCTGTTTTTAAAGTTAAATTACATGAAATTAAGAAAAAAGTTTCTCCAGAACTTAATGATGAATGGGTTAAAGCTTTAGGACGTTCTGAACAAACTCTTACAGAATTAAAAGAAGCATTAAAAAAAGAAGTTGAAACTGAAAAATCAACAAATAACAAAAATGTTGCATTAGATAAAGCGTTAAAAGTTATTGCTGAGGCAACTAAAGTTGATATTCCAGTTGAAATGATCGATTATGAAGTTAATCAAGCATTAAAGAATATTGAAAATCAAGCTAAACAATATGGATTAGACTTACAAACTTATATTAGTTTAACAGGTATGCAAGAAGATGAATTAAAAAACCGCTTAAAAGAAGAAGGCGAACTTAGAATTTTAAATTCATTAATTATTGAAGCAGTTGCTAAAAAAGAAAAGTTTGAAGTTAGTGAAAAAGAAGTTGTTGAAAAATATGATGAATTATCAAAACATTACAATATGCCAGTTGATGAAATCAAAAAACATCTTCCTGAAAATTTAGTAAAAACAGATATAGAATTTGCAAAAGCTGTTAACTTTATTTTCGATAACTTAAAATTCGTTTAAAATTTAAGGGGCCAAGCCCCTTAAACTATATTTTTTCTTTGGCACTCTATCACTTTGATTGCAAATTGCAAAAAAAGTGATATAATGTTAATAGTAAGAAGGGAAGTGAAATTATGGAATCAATCAAGAGTTTACCGGCAGTAGCTGTCCGCGGAGTTGTTCCAATTCCAAACAATGATTTTAGGATTGAAGTAGGTAGAAAAAAATCTTTAGATGCAATTGAAGCATCAGAAAAAGATTTTGGTCAATATATTTTAATCGCAATCCAAAAAGATCCGTTAAATGAAGATCCAACAGTTGATGATATTGAAGAATACGGCACACTAGCTAAAATATCAATGAAAATAAAATTACCTAATGGAAACTTTAAAGTTAAATTTAATGTCTTAGAAAGAGTAAAAATAAAGGAATTCTTCTTAACTGAACCATATTTTGTAGCAAATTATGATGAGGTAGAAACTAATATTACAAGTGATGAGGAAGAAGTTACTTTAGTTAAAATGATTGTACAAGAAATTGCTGAAAATGAAACAAATATTTTGATGCCAAATAATAATGTAATAGAGAAAGTTCAACAAGGTTTAACAACAAATAAAGTTGTTGATTTAATTGTTAATTTCTTAAAAATTGAAGAAACAGAAAAGTATCGTTATTTAGCTGAAAACAGTTTAAATAAACGCTTAAAAATGTTGTTAGAAGATATTAATCGTCAAAAAATGATTATTGATTTAGAACGCAAAATTAATGAAGAAGTAAAAAAATCAATTGATGAAAATCAAAAAGAATATTACTTACGTGAAAAAATGCGTGCTATTCAAAATGAACTTGGCGATAAAGTAAAACGTGAAGAAGAAATTGAAGAATTAAGAGAATTAATTATTGAAGCGAAAATGCCTGCAAACATTGAAGAAAAAGCTCTTCAAGAACTTGCAAGATTACGTTCAACACCATCAGCTATGGCTGAATCATCAATAATTAAAACATATTTAGACTTTTTAGTTGCATTACCATGGTATGAAACAAGTAAAGACTTAGATGATTTATCATTAGTTCAAAAAAGTTTAGATAAAAATCACTATGGGTTAGAAAAAGTTAAAGATAGAATTGTTGAATATCTTGCTGTTAAGATTATGACACAAAAGAATCCACAAACTATTTTATGCCTTGTGGGACCTCCAGGTGTTGGTAAAACATCATTGGCAATTTCTATTGCTGAAGCGTTAAATCGTAAATTTGTTAAACAATCACTTGGTGGAGTTAGAGATGAATCAGAAATTAGAGGACATAGAAGAACTTATATTGGAGCTCTTCCAGGTAGAATTTTAAATGGTATGAAAGCTGCGGGAACATTAAACCCAGTATTCTTATTAGATGAAATTGATAAAATGGCTTCTGATTATAAAGGTGATCCTGCATCTGCAATGCTAGAAGTATTAGATCCAGAACAAAATTCAAAATTTAGTGATCATTATTTAGAAGAACAATACGATTTATCACAAGTTTTATTTATTACAACTGCAAACTATTTAGAAAATATTCCTGCTCCACTTAGAGATAGAATGGAAATTGTTGAATTATCTAGTTATACAGAACATGAAAAATTTGAAATTGCTAAGAGACATTTAGTAAGCAAACAATTAGAAGCACATGGTTTAAAACCAGAACAATTTATTCTAGATGATGAAGTAATTTATTACATGATTCAACATTATACTAGAGAAGCTGGTGTTCGTGAATTAAATCGATATATTGGTGCATTAATTAGAAAAGCTATTAAAGAAATTTTAATAACTAAAGAAAAATCTGTTCATATTAGTAAAGATAATGTTGAAAACTACATTGGTAAACCTAAGTTTACACACAACACGACTGAAAATAAAGATCGTATTGGAGTTGTAACAGGGCTAGCATATACTCAATATGGTGGAGATACACTTCCAGTTGAAGTAACTTATTATAAGGGTCGAGGTCAATTAGTCTTAACAGGTAAATTAGGTGATGTTATGAAGGAATCAGCACAAACAGCTTTATCATATGTTAAAGCAAATGCTGAAAGATTCAATATTGATCCAGAATTATTTAAAGAAAATGATGTCCATGTTCATGTTCCAGAAGGTGCAATTCCTAAAGATGGTCCATCTGCTGGTATAACAATGGCAACCGCAATTTATTCAGCATTAGCAAATAAATTTGTTAAACGTGATGTTGGTATGACTGGTGAAGTAACACTAAGAGGTTTAGTATTACCGATTGGTGGATTGAAAGAAAAATCAATTGCTGCCCATAGAAGTGGTATAAAAACTATTTTAATTCCAAAGGATAATGTTAGAGATATTGATGACATTCCAGTTGAAGTAAAAGAAAATTTAACTATTATTCCGGTAGAAACAGTTGATGATGTATTTGCAAACGCAATTAAATAAGTGTTATAATAAGAAGTAGAAATACTTCTTATTTTTTTAGGAGGGATAAATTGAAAGAAGCAGTTTATATTAAAGGCTCAACAAATGTTTCTGATGTTGAAAATCAGTTACCAACGTATTTGTTGTTAGGAAGAAGTAATGTTGGTAAAAGTTCGTTTATTAACGCGTTAACTAATCGTAAGGCGCTTGCAAGAACATCAGGAACACCAGGTAAAACAATTGTTTTAAACTATTATTTAATTAATAGTAGTTTTTATTTAGTAGATGCACCTGGATATGGTTATGCTAAGAGATCAAAATCAATGCAAAATGAGTTTATTGGTATGATTGATAACGTTATTCATAATCATCCTAAAATAATATCAGTTTTATTACTAATAGATTTTAAGGTTGGTCCAACTAATGATGATTTAGAAATTTATGATTATCTATTAAGTATTGGAATAGAAGTGAATATTGTAGCAACTAAAAAAGATAAAATACCAAAGACGAGACAATACAAACAAGAAAAAGAAATAAAAAAAGTTCTTAATAATCCAATTAATTTTTATTCAGTTTCAAACACTACAAAAGATAGTATCGATAAAATAAGAGAAAAAATCTTACAAGGAGTTGAAGGTTATGAATCCCATTAAGATCTTTACTGATTCAACCGCTGATTTGAGTAAAGAATTATTAGATAAATTTGATATAGTATCATTACCATTATCGGTAAATTTTGAAGATGAATCATATCGTGATGGTGTTGATATTGATACCGAATTTTTATATAAACTTGTTGAGCAAAAAGGTGTTTTACCAAAGACGTCGGCAATTTCACCAGGAACGTTTTTTGATGAGTTTGAAAAATGGATTAATAAAGGTTATGACGTTTTATATATTGGGATTGGATCAAAGATTTCTGGGACATTCCATAGTGCAACGGTTGCATCAAAAGAACTTCCAGATAAGCGAGTTTTTTTAGTTGACTCCAAGAATCTTTCATCAGGAATTGCTTTATTAGTTTTAAAAGCTAAAGATTTAAGAGATCAAGGAAAAAATGCAAGTGAAATCAAAACTATTCTTGATGATATTGTTCCAAGAGTTAGAAGTCAATTTGCTATTAGAGTATTAGACTATCTTCATAAAGGTGGTAGAGCAAGTGGAACAGCAGCACTTGTTGGTAAATTTTTACGTATTCGTCCAATAATTCAAGTTCGTGATGGTGGAATGACAGTTTACAAAAAACCAATGGGAACAATGACAAAAGCTGTTGATATTATGTTGAATGATTATTTGAATGAAGGAGATAACCTTGATTTAGAATATGTCATGATAACTCATTCGATTGCTAATAAACAAGCAATCTATATGGAAGAGTTTGTTAATCAAAAAATGAAACCGAAAAATCTTATCATTAGTAATGCTGGTTGTGTAATTTCTAGTCATTGTGGAGCTGGAACTATTGGTATTTTATATATTGTGAAAAAATGAGTAATATAAATATCTACATATATAAGTTTAATGAAAATCATAGTTTAAAAGTTCAAGAATTTTTTAGTAATTACAGGCTTGATAAGATTCAAAATATTATTAGTGATGATTATATCTCAAGAAATATTCAAATTGAAAACATTATTTTTGAAATATTAAAGAAAAATGGTTTTAACGAATCAAAATTAAATTTCTTCGTTGGTGATAATGGTAGACCATATTTGATTAAGAGTGATTTATGCTTTAGTATATCTCATAGTAATGAGTACTTAGTTATTGCAATTTCAAATATGAATCTAGCTGTTGATATTGAAAAAATTGATTCTAAAAGAATGAAGATTGTTAAAAAGATGTATTATGATTTAGTTGATTATTCGATTGATCGAGTAATTATGGATTGGACAATTAAAGAATCATATATTAAATATTATGATTTAAATGTTTTTAATGGTATAAGAGATATTATTATTGATAAACCAAATGTTTTTGGTTCTTATGGGATTTTAGAGTATAAATCTTATCGTCTAAATGATTTCTATATTTCGATTGTTTCTAAAGAAATAGAAGAAATAGTTATTAATAGTGTTAGTTTAGATGAAAAAGACTTGATTAGTATTGAGAAATGTACTAAAATATATGAAAGCAAAGAAGAGGAAGAGTAATATAACTTTAACTTTTAGAGAGAGGTTGTTTGGTGAAAAACCTTAGTTAGACTATATGAAGGTAGCCTTGGAGCTAATTATTTGAAATAGTAGTAAAATAGTTCGTATGTCTGCGTTAAAGATAATTAAGTGCTAAATAGTCTAAACTATTTAGAATTAAGGTGGTACCGCGATTAATTCGTCCTTAAATATATTATATATATTAAGGACTTTTTTTATTTTAGGAGTTGATTAAATGTTAAAAACAATTGAAACGAAAAGATTAGTTTTAAGACCACCGAGAGAAAGTGATCTAACTGATTTTTATAATTATGCTAAAAAAAGTAATATTGGGCCAAATGCTGGATGGTTACCTCATGAATCAATAGAAGAAACTAAAGAAATTCTAACAAGTTTTATTCAAAAAGAGGAAGTCTGGGTTATAACGATAAAGCCAAATGATCAAATGATTGGAACTATTTCATTGCATTGCAGTGACTTCTATCAAGCGGTCAATGGGATTGCAGAAGTTGGATATGCATTAGATGATTTATATTGGAATAAGGGTTATATGACTGAGGCACTTGAAGGATTAATTAAACATGCTTTTAATGACTTAAAACTAAATAAATTAACTTGCGGACATGAAAAGAATAATCTTGCTTCGCAAAGAGTAATTTTAAAGAATGGATTTAAATTTAAAGAAATAGATGATAGCAGAATTTTTGCTAATGCTGATATTAAAGAAGTATATACGTATGAATTAGTAAATGAAAATTTGGAGGAAAATAATAATGGAAACTAAATTAAGTACAAAATATGATTTTAAAGAAGTAGAGAAAGATAGATATAATGAATGGGTTAAAAAGAACTATTTTAAGGCTGATAGACCAGATTTAAAACCATATACAATTGTTATTCCACCACCAAATGTTACTGGAAAACTTCATTTAGGACATGCATGGGATAATACATTACAAGATATTATAATTAGAAGAAAAAGAATGCAAGGTTATGATGCACTTTATCTTCCAGGTATGGATCATGCAGGAATTGCAACCCAAGCTAAAGTTGATGAAAAATTAAGGGAACAAGGAATTTCTAGATATGATTTAGGAAGAGAAAAGTTTTTAGAAGTTGCTTGGGACTGGAAAAAAGAATATAGTGAACATATTAGAAAACAATGGGCAGCACTTGGAATAAGTGTTGATTATTCAAAAGAACGTTTTACTTTAGATGAAGGCTTAAATAAAGCTGTAAATCATGTTTTTATTACAATGTTTAATGAGGGGTTAATTTATCGCGGAAATAGAATCATTCAATGGGATGTTGATGCTAAAACTGCACTTTCAAATATTGAAGTAGAACATAAAGAAGAGTTATCTAAATTATATTATTTTAGATATCCATTTGTTGCAGATAAAACTAAATACTTAGTAATAGCAACCACAAGACCAGAAACAATGTTTGCTGACCAAGCTTTAATGGTTCATCCAGATGATTCAAGGTATCAAAAATATATTGGAACTAAAGTATTTATTCCAGGAACTAATGTTGAAATCCCTGTTATTGCTGATGCATATGTTGATATGGAATTTGGTACTGGAGTTGTAAAAGTTACACCAGCACATGATGCTAATGACTTTGAAGTAGGAGTTAGACATAATCTTAAAATGCCTCTTTGTATGAATGAAGATGGAACAATGAATGAAATGGCTTTAGAATTTAATGGTGTTGAGCGTTTTGAATGTCGTAAAAATTTAACTGAAAAATTAAATAAACTTGGACTTGTTGAAAAAATTGAGGATTATCAAACATCAATTGGGTACAGTGAAAGAACTGGTGTTGTTGTTGAACCGAGATTATCACTACAATGGTTTATTAAAATGGATGATATTTCAAAAGATAGTTTAAAAACAAATGTTGAATTTGTGCCAGAAAGATTTAAAAAGATTTTTGAACGTTGGATGACTGATACACAAGATTGGTGTATTAGTAGACAACTATGGTGGGGACATAGAATTCCTGCATGGTATAAAGGTAGTGAAGTTAAAGTACAAATTGAATCACCTGGTGCAGACTGGCATCAAGATGAAGATGTTTTAGATACATGGTTTTCTTCAGCATTATGGCCTTTTTCAACACTAGGATGGCCAGATAAAACTGCTGATTTAGAAAGATTTTATCCTACTGATGTTTTAGTAACAGGTTATGATATTATTTTCTTCTGGGTAGCAAGAATGATTTTCCAAGGAAGACATTTCACTAAAGAAGATCCATTTAAACATGTTTTATTACATGGTCTTATTAGAGATAAAGATGGACGTAAAATGAGTAAATCCCTTAACAATGGTGTCGATCCAATGGATGTTATTTCAAAATATGGTGTTGATGCATTAAGATACTTCTTAACAACGAATTCTGCACCTGGAGCTGACTTACGTTATGATGAAGAAAAGGTTGAATCAAGTTGGAATTTCATTAATAAACTATGGAATATTTCAAGATTTGTTATTATGAATTTAAGTGAAGAAAAACAAACAATTGATTATAATAACTTAAATTTATTTGATGAATGGATTTTATCAAGATTATCAGAAGTGATTACTGAAACGGATTATTATTATGAGAAATTTGATTTTAATGAAGCATCAAGAGTTTTATATAATTTTATATGGAATGAATTTGCTGCTTGGTATGTTGAACTTTCAAAAGTATCACTTCAAAATAATCAATTTAAAGCAAACACAGAAGCAGTTTTAAACTATGTTTTAGAAGCGATTTTAAAGTTATTACATCCATTTATTCCTTTTGTAACAGATATGTTATATCAAGAATTAACTGGTGCAGATTCAATCATAAGAGAGTCATGGCCACTTGCTAGTAAAGTATCATCTCTTTCAATTAAAAATACGGAATTAATTCAAGAAATAATAACTAAAGTAAGAAATTTAAGAGCAGAACATAAAGTTGCTCCATCTAAGCCACTTACGATTAATATTGTTAGTGAAAACAAAGAATTAACAAGTCTATTTAATCAATACAATGAATATTTAGATAAGTTTTTAAGAGTTAATAAACTGATTATTTCTAAAAAACTAGAATTAGAAAATGATACGATTATTCTAGTAGGTGAAAACTATTCAATCTATATTCAAAAAGATGAGATTATTGATCGTGAACAAGAATTGAAAACTTTATTAAAGCAAAAAGAAGATTTAGAAAAAGAAATTGAAAGAAGTAAAAATATTTTGAATAATGATAAATTCTTATCAAAAGCACCCGAAGAAAAGATTAATGAAGAAAAAGCTAAGTATCAAAAATATTTAGAATCATATGAAAAATTAATGAAAGAGATTAAAAATGAAATTTAAAAATGTTGAAAGTGGTATTGATTGGATTCAACACCAACCTAAATTTCGTGAGAAAACAAGTCTAGATTATATTAAAAAAGCTTATGATGAATTAAAGATTAGTTTTGATAAGATTAAAAAGATTCATATTGCGGGAACAAATGGTAAAGGATCAGTTAGTGCTTTTTTAACAAATATTTTAACTTCGAATAATAAAAAAGTTGGAACATTTACTTCGCCTTACTTAGTTGTTTTTAATGAGAGAATTAGGTTAAATAATGTTCCTATTGATGATATAAATTTATTAAAATATATCAACTATATATACGATTTGAACGAGCAAATATTTTCTAAATATAGTTACCGATTATCTTTTTTTGAGTTATTAACCTTAATTGCTTTTAAGTATTTTTCTGATGAAGAAGTTGATGTTATTATCATGGAAGTAGGTATTGGTGGGAGATTAGATGCAACTAATATCATTAATTATGATGTCTCAATAATTACTAGCATTGGGTTTGATCATATGGAACAACTAGGTGATACATTAGAAAAAATTGCTAGTGAAAAACTTGGAATATTAAAAGAAAAAGGTCATTTAATTAGTGGTGTTAATATTCCATTAAAAACCCAATTCATTAATTATGCTAACGGTAAAAAAGCAAGTTTTTTATTCATTAAAGAGCGTGACATATTCCCATATACTCCTCATCAGTTTTTCTACAAAGATAAACTATATGAACTTGGGCTATTGGGTGATTATCAGAGAATGAATGCATTAATTGCAGACAATACAGTTAGATACTTATATGATTATAAAGATGAGCAAATTCTTCCCTTTTTAAAAACTACAAGATGGGATGGAAGAATGGAAGAGATTCAAGAAAATGTTTATATTGATGGGGCACATAACACACATGCTATTACTGCATTAATGAGAAACTTAGAATATATATTTAAAGATAAAAAAATAACAATTTTATTTAGTGCTTTAAAAGATAAAAAAATTGCAGAAATGCTTGATATAATTAAAAAATATGACTATAAAATTGTTTTAACATCATTTCCAGATTTTAGATTCAAAAGTCTTGAAGAGTTTGAAACTAGAGAAATTAAGTATATCGAGAATGGATATGAAACATTTCTTCAGTTAATTAAGAATAAAGAAGAAGATGAAGTTCTAATCGCAACAGGTTCACTTCATTTTATAGGATATTTAAAACAAAATATAATTTTAAATAAATAAAAAAAAGACATAACTTGTAATAAAAAGTTATGTCTTTTCGCTTTAAAATGCTGGTGTGCTTGCCCAACTATAATTATCTATTAAGTAATCACGAACTTTTTTTGAACTTAAATGATTTTTTAATGCTTTTATTTTATCACTATCTTTATTATCATCTCTTGCAACTAGTGATATCGCATATTCTTGAATACGACTACTAGTAATATCCTCATTGAAGATTCTTTGTTCATCACCAACAAGATTAAGATCTCTAGCGTAAGTTGGATACATAATAGCAAGTCCTGTTTCTTTGTATGATTTCGATAACATATTTAGAGCTACTTCACTAAATTTAAGATTTTTTGGATTACTTACTATATCTGTAATCTTAGCAAATGGACCAACATTTTCTTTTAATGTAAGTAATTTTGCATCTTGTAATAAGTGTAATGCTCTACCTAGATTTGTTGAATCATTTGGTATAGAAATTGTTGCTTCATTTGGAATGTCAGCAGGATTAGTTAAATCTTTTGAGTAAAGTGCAAAAATTGCATGATAGATACTCATTATTTTTGTTAAACTAGCATCATTTTTACTATTAAATTCATTCATAAAATGTTGATGTTGAATCATATTTGCATCAAATTCTTTATTCTTTAAACCTTGATTTGGTAATACGTAGTCGTTATTGAATGTAGTAACCTTTAATTCGTAACCATCATTTTTTAAATCATCTTTGATAAGTTCTAGCAATTCGCCCATTGGATAAAATGCTACTGCAACCTTGATTTCTTTTGAATCATCTTTTTTTGTACATGCAACTAGTACAAATCCTAAAACTAATGTTGTTAAAACAACAAATATTTTTTTCATATCTTTTCCTCCTAATATCTTTTTTTATCAAATTGATATGCAATATAATTTCCAGTAAATTGGATAATTTGAACAAGAATAACCATAATAATTAAAACAATAATTAAAAGTGGTCGATTATATTCTTGAAAACCATATCTAATAGCAATATCACCGAGTCCACCACCAGCAACAACACCCATGATAGTAGAATATGATATTAAGCTTATACTAACGGATGTAATCCCTAAAATAAGATTAGGTAATGCTTCTTTAATTATAAAGTAGAATACTGCTTGAGTTTTTGTGGCCCCAAGTATTCTAGAAGTTAGTATTAGTTCAGGAGATAAGTTTTGAATACTTTGTTCAACTGAACGAGTAATAAGCGATATACCAATAATTGTTAATGGAATCTTAGATGCATGTGTTCCAAAACTTGTTCCAATTAATAAGTAAGATAAAGGCATAACTAATACAATAAATATTAAGAACGGTATTGATCTAACAGTATTTACAGTAAAGGAAGTAATAATATACCAAATATTCTTTTTGCTAGATGACAATGAGAAATATATTCCGATTGGTATACCAATTAAAGTAGCAATTATTAGTGATGTTGTAACCATATCAAGTGTTTCTAATAAGCCTTTAAAAATAATTGGATTGAAGTCTTTCCATGTTTCAATAAATATTTTCATAATTAGTCACTCTCCAAAATTGTTTTATAGTCAAATTCAAATGATTTAAAACTCTTTTTGGGGAGGTTAATAGTATCTGTTAATAAACCATTTTCGATAACAAGTACACGATCACAAATCATTTTTATAACATTTAAATCATGACTTACAAATATAATAGAAAGATTTAAATCATTTTTAATTTTTAACAATAGAGAAAGAATTTCATAATAAGTTTCTTGATCAAGTGCTGAAGTGATTTCATCACAAAGAAGAATTTTTGGATTGTTAATTAAAGCTCTTGCAATAGCAACTCTTTGTAGTTGACCACCAGAGAGTTGATGAGGATAACGATTTTCAAGGCTTGAAAGTCCGATATATTCAATAAGTTCTAAACCTCTTTTAATTCGTTCATTCTTCTTGATACCAATAATTTTTAAAGGAAGCGTAATATTTTCAATAACAGTAAGATTAGTAAGTAAATTAAACTTTTGAAAAATAAATCCAATATCACGAAGATAAGCTAATTTTTTATTCGGTTTTAATGTTGTAATATCTATACCATTAAAATAGATATTTCCTGAATCAACATTTAAAATACCAGTTAGAAGTTGAAGAATTGTTGATTTTCCTGAACCACTTTTTCCAACTATACCAAGTACTTCATTATCGGTCTTAAAAGTTAAATTTTTTATTGAAAAAGATTCTATTTTTTTGTCAAAAAAAGCCTTATTAACATTAACAAATTCTACCATAGTATACCATCCTAAATATATGAATTGTCTAAGTGTATTTAGTATACAACAGCAAATATTTTATGTGAAATGAAATGTATTTGTAAACGTTTTCTAAAAAAGTAAAATTAGTAAATTTATACTAATATACTAATGGAGATGATAGTATGTTTTTAATAAAAGAAATGCCGTTTGATGAAAGACCAAGAGAAAGACTTATAAAAAAAGGGGTAAGTAGTTTATCAAATGCTGAATTATTAGCAATTCTTTTGCGTAGTGGATCTAGAGATAAATCTGTGATAAGTCTATCTAAAGATGTTTTATATCAATTAAATCTAATTCAAGATTTAAAGAAATTAACAATTACAGAACTTATGAATGTAAAAGGAATAAAAGAAGCAAAAGCAACAACAATTATTGCAGCAATTGAACTAGGAAGAAGACTTAACGATGTAGTAAGGAGTGAAACAGAAGATATACGTTCTGCTCATGATATCTATTATTCAATGATTGATTTAAAAGATAGGGAACAGGAAAATTTTTATTGTATTTTACTTAACTCGAAAATGCAAATAATTACTAAAGAACTAATTTATATTGGAACTGTAAATCAAATATCAATCCACCCTAGAGAAGTCTTTAAAAGTGCAATAAAAAATAACGCTGTTACGATTATATTGGTGCATAATCATCCATCTGGAGATCCTAGTCCTTCAAAAGCGGATATCGAAGCAACAAAAATTCTTAACAAAGCAGCAGAAGTTATTAATATTGATATTCTTGATCATGTAATAATAGGCAATAATAGGTTTTATAGTTTTACCGAACAAAAAATCTTTTCAGTATAATAAATTGTTAAAAATGATATAATATTTATGATAAGGAGTGAGAACAGATGAACAAAACAAAATCAAAATCACGATTTTTATGGTATGCTATTGCCCTTGGTGTAATTGTTTTATTTTTACTAATGTTGTTAAGTAGTGTTCTTGGTGTTGGGGAAAGACTTAGAAAAATTAATGAATGGGTTGAGTATGGTTTTTATGTTTTGGTTGTTATTTTAGTATATTTATTAATTTTAAGACCAGTTCATATCATTTTATTTTCACCAAGTTTTAGTGTTGAAACTACACTTGATAAAGATTCAAGAAAAAATAGAGCAGTTTATAAAAAGGTTGCTAAAAGATTAATTGAGCAAGATATTTTACCTGAAGAATTAAAAGATGATATTAAAAATAATATGAAGAATACAAAAGAATTGAAAGAAGCTTTAAATAAAGCTTTTAACAAACATGTTAAGAAAGAAATAAATGCAGTAATAAGAAAAAATGCTAAGACTGTAATGGTTTCAACAGCAATCTCACAAAATGGAAGATTAGATTTATATACTGTTGTTGTTGTTAATATTAAAATGATTAGAGAATTAGTTGAAATGTGTGGATTTAGACCAAATATGAAGAACCTATCTAAGTTAACTATTAATGTGTTTACAACAGCTTTAATTGCTGAAGGCTTAGAAAATATGGATTTAAATGATTTACTGCCTAATAGTACAATGAATATTTTGGGAGAAATACCATTGATTAAACCTTTAATATCATCAATATTACAAGGTGTTTCAAATGCATTATTGACACTTAGAATTGGAATTGTAACAAGAAAGTATTTATTTAGTGATGCTAAAGAAATTACTAAAGAAGAAATTAGAAGAGGGGCTTTAATTGAGGCTGCAGCGATGCTTCCAGGCGTTGTTGGAGAAGCAATTGCGATGTTTCCTAAAAAACTTTTTGGTTTGTTCAAAAAAAAGCCTAAGAAAGAAACTGAAATGGGAGAAAATGACTAATAATCATGTGTTTTTATTGACATTAACCCTAATATAATATAAAATATAGTATGTTGTACCACGTAGAACAGGTTAAAAATGTATTTATACTACCTTAATAGTGAGTCTTCAAATCAAATATAAGGAGGTAACGACATGTACGCAATTATTAAAACAGGTGGTAAACAAGTTAAAGTGCAAAAGGGAGATACAATCTATATTGAAAAATTAGATGTAGAAGCTGGAGAATTATACGAGTTTACAGAAGTTCTTGCAATTGGTGGAGATAAACCAAAAGTTGGAACACCAGTAATTAAAGGTGCTAAAGTTGTTGGTAAAGTTGAAAAACAAGGCCGTGGTAAAAAAATCATAGTATTTAAATACCGTCCAAAGAAAAACTACCGCAAGAAACAAGGTCACCGTCAAAGTTATACTAAAGTACTTATTGAAGATATCTTAGTTTAATTAAATTATGATTAAAGCAAGTTATTTAGTAGAAAATGGTATTATCCAATCGATTGAAATTTCTGGTCATGCTGAATATGACCACTCAGGAAAAGATATCGTCTGTGCTGCAGTTTCAACTGCAATCATTGTTACAGCAAATGCCATTGAATTATTAGATCTTAATTCTAATCGAGAATTATGGATCGATGAGGGGTATTTTAAAATTGAAGTTTTAAACAACAATGAAATTGTTAATAAACTTTTATTGAATTTAGAATACACATTATATGATTTAGAAAAACAGTATCCAAAATATATAAAAAATCAAAAGGAGGGATAGCATGTTAAAACTTAACATTCAGTTATTCGCATCTAAAAAAGGAGTAGGTTCTTCTCGTAACGGACGCGACTCACATTCAAAGAGATTAGGGCAAAAACTTTCTGATGGTCAATACGCAACTGCAGGTTCAATTATTTATCGTCAAAGAGGAACAAAAATTCATCCAGGCAATAATGTTGGCCGTGGTGGTGATGATACATTATTTGCAACAGTTAGTGGTGTTGTTAAATATGAAAGAAAAGGCCGCGATCGTACTCAAGTGTCAGTTTACGAAGGATAACCAACGTTATCCTTTTTTTATAGGTAGGTGAAAATAATGTTTATAGATGAAGTAGTAGTTGAAGTTTATGGTGGCCGTGGTGGTCATGGTATGACTTCGTTTAGAAGAGAAAAATATGTTGAATATGGTGGACCAAGTGGTGGTAACGGTGGCAATGGTGGCAACGTTATTTTTGTTGGTGATGAAGGTAAATTAACACTAGTTGATTTCAGATATCAAAGACATATAAAAGCCCAAAATGGTGAAAATGGTAAGTCTAAGGGTATGCATGGAGCAAATGCATCAAGTACATATATTAAAGTTCCGCTTGGAACAATCGTTTATGATACTGAAACAGGTAGAAAAATTGGTGAAATTACTTATAATAAACAAGAATTAATTGTTGCTAAAGGTGGCCGTGGTGGTAGAGGTAATATGGCTTTTGCTACTAATAAAAACCCGGCACCACGTGTTAGTGAAAATGGTGATAAAGGTGAAACTCTTAAAATAAAAATTGATTTAAAAGTTTTAGCAGATGTTGGATTATTAGGATTTCCAAGTGTTGGAAAATCAACTATAATATCTGTAGTTTCTAATGCTAGACCAAAAATCGCTGATTACCCTTTTACGACTCTTGCACCAAATTTAGGAATGGTTAATTATAAAAATAAAGATTTTGTTCTAGCTGATTTACCAGGGCTAATTGAGAATGCTGCTGATGGGTTAGGTTTAGGAATTAAGTTTTTAAAACATATTGAAAGATGTAGAATCTTTTTACATGTTATTGATTTGACAAACGAAGATCCATATTTATCATTTGAAATTATCAATAATGAATTAAAAAAATATAATGAAGAATTACTAAAAAGAAAACAAATTGTTGTTTTAAATAAAAGTGATGCAGTTGATCAAGAAAAAATTAATGATACTTTAAAGAAGTTTTCAAATTATGATACATTATTAATATCTGCATATACTAAAGAAGGTATCAATGAATTACTTGATCGTGTAATTTATGAACTTGAAAATATTCCACCTCTTATTGTTGATGAAGATAAGACTCATGAAGTTTATGAACTTGAAACTAAAGATAATGATGTTGATATTTATCGTGAAAATGGAATGTTCTATGTGATTGGTTCTCAAGTTGAATTATTTTTTAACAGAACCAACTTTGGCGAAGAAGAATCAATTAAGAGATTTGCTCGTCAATTAAGAACGCTAGGTGTTGAAGATAAACTAAGACAACTAGGGGCTAAAACAGGCGATACTATCAATGTTTATGGCTATGAGTTTGATTATTTAGGCGATTAATAAAGAAAGGCTCTTAGTAATAAACTGGGGTATTGAGAAAATAGCCTTTGTAATAATCTGGGGTCTAATAACAAAAATCGCCAACCATTTATATATGGAAGTCGATTTTTTTTACACACTTATATATTATTATTCAGGTATTTTAAGAGCCACATCTTTATTAATAGAATAAATGATTCTAGCTCTTAATCTCTTAAAACTTTTAATCCCATTACTAGTCTTAATAATAGTCTTTATTCTAGAATTAGTACCTTCAATTGGACCATTAGATAATCTTCTGTTAGAATCAGATTTAATAAAGGAATTAATAATCTCATCTTTCCAATTAGAAAGTAATTTACCAAAAGATCTAATATCTTCTAACCTGTGATTACGATATTTAGTAATTAAATCAGATAATAATTCTTTAGCATCATCAAAATTAGTGTTTCTATTAAACTCACGATATTCTTCCTTGATTTTATAAACTTCAGTTAAATCATCATCAATGGATAAAAGAAAATCTTTAATAGAAGATTTATTAAGACTAATTCTAAACTTAGGAATAGAAATATAACCATTATAGATATTATCGTATTCTTTAGTAAAGAAATAATGAAACTTCTTTAACATATAATATTTATCATTCTTATAAGTTTTAAACTCAATATTACCAGCATATTTATTCATTACTTTAATACGATGCTTATTAACGATATCATTAATATGTTTAATAACATGAAAAGAATCAATAGCTATTAAAGCTTTAGGCATAACTTTAGATATAACGTCTTTATAAGGCTTCCACATATCAATAATAACTACTTTAACACTATCTAATTCAGTATGTTTAAGACTAGATAGATATTCTAATAGATATGATTTATGACGAGTTTTTAAAACATCAATTATTTTTTTTGTTTCAAAATCTAAGAATAGACAAGCATAAGGATGTTTAGTCCTTTTTGAAACATGAAATTCATCGATACATAAAAACTTAGGTAATATATTTCTATTTGGATCAACATAATCATCAAAAATATCAATAACAGTTTTAGTAGAAACGTTAAAGATAGTAGAAGCACTAGTAAATGTATTAGAAGGATTCTTTAAGTGTTCTAAAATAGATAGTTTGGTGTAATGACTAATTCTATCTTTCTTAATAGTAAAGGGATTAGATTCAAAGAAACGTTTTTTACATATTAAACATCGATATCTTCTACTACGATAAATAATATAAGATTTTCTATTTGTAGAAATACTATGAGTTATATTTTTATTTTGGTAGTCATGTGTAGTGGTAATTCCATTGCATAAAGGGCATGGAATAGTTTCTTTTTTAAGCTTAATATGAAAACTAACAATTCCATCAGTTGATACTGCATCAATAGATTCAATTTTATGACTTAAGTGTTCAATTTCTAATACTTTTATGATATTATCATACATGAAAATCCTCCTTGATTATTAAGTGTGCAAAACTATAATAACACAAGAAGGATTTTCTTTATTTATAACCCCAGATAATTACATAGGTATACAATGACCCCAGTTTATTTTTAATAACTTAAAGAAAAAAATAAACCACTTCAAAAGTGGTTTTTTTATTTGTGTTTAGATTTTATCTGTTTCGCTTTAAAACGATAACTCTTTTTTAATGTGTTTCGTTCTTTTCTAGTTAAACGATTTTGATCAAAACGACTTCTTGATTTAAATGTTTTAAGTGTTAAGTCAAGGTGTCGTTTGATATTCTTCGTTTGCTTAAGATTATCTTGGATATTTCTATCACATTCATGGTTTTTTTGATTAATAACCTCATTATACTTGGTAATTGATGTGATTAATTTTTTACGTCTTGAATTCATTTTACTTAGATAACTTATTCGTTGATCCTCGAATTTTTTAATTGTTGTATTACTTTTTAATGTATGTTTTTTAGCATTATCTAGAATGTCTTTTTTTATTGAAGATATTTCAAGTAAAGTTTTATTTCTTAATTTTTCATTTGATTTACGTAAATTATTTTTAGTAACTGATAATGTTTCAGAGAGATTATTTAAAACCTCATCTAGATTTTCAGCAACTAATTGTAATTTATATTTATTCTTTAAGTTAATTTCATTGATTTTTTTCTCTGTTTCAGAATAAACGTTGTTATATGTGATATTTGTTATTTTCACATCTTCAATTGTTTTTTCATTCTTTTCTTTTAATTCATCTTTTAAGTTTTTAATTTCAAGTTCATATTTATTATTAAGAACCTGTTTTTCATTTTCTTCAATATTAATGAACTTATTATAAGAACGTTTAATCTGATTTATGACTGATTTTGTAGATTCATCAAAGTTTTTAATTATAATACTTTGTTCATCTTTAGAAGTAATAAATAAATTTAACCAGAATGAAAGTAATTTTTGATTAACTAAAATCATTTTTTGATAATGTTTTTTAAACAATAAAGCAAACTTTTTGTTAGCGTACGCAATTGTGGTATCATTCAAATATGGAGTTTTTAATAAACTTGAATATCTTTTTTTAATCTCATAAAAATGATTTTCTAAATATACATTTAGATAATTATAAATTCTTTCATGTTTTTTAAATAGTTTTTTATACTTGAACTCTTCATTGTTTTTTTCTTTAGAAAGTGAATATTCATTTTTAGTCTTTTCAAGATTATTTTTCTTTAACGAAAGTGTTAATGGTCTTAATTCTTTTTCAATTGCTTTAATTACGCCATTATTAGTATTTTGAGAAATAGAATAATCTTTAATATCGTTTAAAAGAACATTAAGTTGTTCATTATATAATAAATCATTATTAGAAGTAGATTTATATGTTTTAATTAAGTATTCTGTATGAGTGATTTTTTGTTTTAATTCATTATTTTCAGCAACAATAGCTTCTTTTTTTGATCTAAGTTCATGTTGTTTTTCATCAATAACTTTCATATTATCATTATATAAATCAAGAATTTCTTCATGTTTTAAACGATATTTATAGTCTGTTAACCCAAATAGTCTTTTATCAAACTCGTCTTTATCATCTTTAATATATAATTGAAGTAAAATTGAAGAATTGTTATATGTTACTTCAGAATATTCAATAGCTAGTTTAATAACTTTTCTAAAAATTTCAGGGTGAACAGGGATTTCAATTAAATTAAGAATTAAATTATAAACTTTTTCTTCATTAATATAGAACTTGCTTATTAATGAGAAGAAGTAATCATTAATTTTTTCTCTTGTTTCAGCTTCATTTTTTTCTATAAGAATATTTCTTTGATTTTTACGAAGAACAATTTGATTTTGATTTTTACTTTTGATTTCCTGAATAATCGCACTTCTTTTTTCATGTTCAATTTTAGCTTTTTTTCTAGTACTTGTTGAGAAGAACTGAAACTCTTTATTTAAAATATCAATTTGTAATGTTTCACGCTTAATTGTTCCTTGTAGAATACGATAATAACGATCATTTTTTTGTTTTAAAAGTGATTTTTGTAGGTCAATATTCATATTTAATATTGAAACAGTATTATCGCGTTTTAAAATTTCTTTCTCAATTTCAAGTTGATATGTGATATCAATTATACGTTTATCATGATAATATTGAGTATTTAACATTTCTAACGAATGATTAAGAGAGATTTCTTCTAAAAAGAAGTTTTTTTCAACTAATTTTTGATTTAACTCGTTTTGCAATTTATTGCTTTCAAACTCTAGATTTAATAAATTTATCTCGCGATTTTGAAGATTTGAAGCGATAAATAATTGTGTTTCAATTGGTAGAAGATTTTTTTCAAGTTTTAAATCTTTAATCTGTTGAACTAAATCTAAAACATCTTTTTCAAGATTTTTCTTTTCATCAATAATAAAAACCTTGTGATTATAATCAGCAGTAACTTTATCTGTTTGAAGTTTTCTTTCCATATCGTAAAGATTTTTACTATATCTCCATTCATTTATTTGTTTTATATGTTGATGGTCATGATTAAACAATTCAGTTTGGAAAATAAATTCTTGTTTCTTTAATTCTTCAGCATTTTTATTAACATTTAATAAAATTTGGTTATTCAATAGTTTTAATTCTTTATTATAATTTCGATTAATTTCATCACGTTCATCATTTTTTTTAGATTTTGAAAGCTCCTGAAATTTCTCTTTTTCTAGTAGTTTAATTTGTTTATTCAATTGTTCTTTAATATTTCTAAGTTCCCGATTAATTGAAGTAACAGATTCATTATTTTTGTTGATTATTTCTGTTGTTTTTTGATTGTATACATCTTTTTGAACATCGAAAACAACATTTAATGCTTTAACTTTTTCTAAATAACTATTTTGAATAGTTTCTTTTTGTTTTTCATATTCGGTCTTTAAAGTCTGAAGTTCTTTGTTTAGAGTATCGATTGTTATGAAATAATCATTATTTAAATTTTCTTTTTCGGTATGAAATTTAACTTTTAGATTATTAATAAATTCATTTAGTTTAACACTTGTTTGAGTATGTGTTTTTTTAATGCTCAAATATGATTCATCTTTAATCTTTAATTCATTCGGAATAATCTCTTTTAATTCATTGATTTTAGAAGAAGATAAGTTTTTTAGTTCATCTAATTTTTCTATAATTATGTTTTTTTGAATAATATATTCCTGTTCAATTGTTTCAAGTTTATTACTTTTCTCTTGAACAAGTTTTTGAGTTTCAATGTGCGAATGTGACATAACATCAGTGATTTCTTTTTGAATATGAGAGATTTCTTCATCATATGTTAATGAGTTTTCAGTAGTAATTCGCTTGAAACTTTTTTGTTCTTCAATCATAACATTATTATGTTTTTTTCTTGCAATCAGAAAATTTGTTTTTGATAATTCAATCTCTTTTTCAGCATTCTCATAGTAAATATTAATTTGTTTAGAATTTTTTTCTAAAGCAATTTTCAAAGATTTGTTAATATTTTCAATTGTTTCAGAATATTCGCGATTAATTAACAAATTATTGTTTAATAAGTCCTTTTGTAAAAGATCAATATCTTTATTAATTTTTAGTTCATCAATGAAGCATGTAGAAAAAATAGACAATAATTTGTCTTTAATTAATTGTTCTTCAGTAGTTGATTCGAAATTAATATTATTAAGTTGGTTGATTAAACCAGTTATAGTTTTTTCGGACATATTGATCATGTAATAATTAAATTGTATTAGGTTAGTTAGAATACAACTTAATTATTTACTCCCTTCTTTCTAATTTAATATAATATAAATGTACTGTGGATTTGTTACATATTTATACAGCATTGACTGTTTGAAGGTGACGCTTACCACGGTCTTTATTTTAATCAGCAATAGTTAGTTAGCGCTTTGACGCTTTTTACATGATTATGAGATAAAGACTTGCTGGACTTAACACAGTACCAAAAATTTAATTGGAGGTGTGTACTTATGATCTACATTGGAATAGATATCTCTAAGTACAAGCACGACTGTTTCATCGCCACTGAAACAAGTGTGTCGTTTTCTTTTGAAAACAATTCATCAGGCTTTAAGGAGTTATTAGAACACTTTAAACCATTTAACAAAAGTGAAATGATAATAGGCCTTGAAGCTACAGGTCATTACGGAGATAACTTAAAATCATTTCTTTCTTCCCATGGATTTTCATTCATGGAAATTAACCCTCTCTTAGTCAAGAAGTTTAGCGACTCTAAATCACTAAGAAAGTTAAAAACAGATAAGAAAGACGCAAAATTAATCTCTGAGTATATGATGACTGTAGACTACAAAGCCTATCATCATCAATCTTATCATATAAGTGCCTTAAAATCACTAACACGTGAACGTTCAAAACTTATTTCATTTAGGACTGCTCAATACAACATGATAACCAAAACACTTGATATTATTTTCCCTGAGTTTAATCCTTTTATGAAGGAACAAGGCTATTCAGATACTTCTTTATATATCTTAAGCTATTTTAAGTCTCCAGATAAAATAGCCAAGATGACTGATCTTCACTATGATAAAATTAGAAAAAAATCAATGGGTAAGTTTTCTTATCCTAAGTTTATGAAACTTAAGGAATTAGCAAAAGAAACAATTGGTACTAGCCAAGACTATCATTTAGATAGACTTAGTACTTCGATATCTTACGTTGAGAAACTTAATACAGATATCAAAGTGATTGAATCTAGGATTACCGAATTAATGAAGAAATATCCTACATACTTTGGAAGTATTAAAGGTATTGGAACACTTACCGAAGCAATTATTCTAGCTGAATACGGTAATATTTCTCTTTATGATAGTCCTTCTCAGATGGTGTCATATGCTGGATTAGATTCAACAATTAAACAATCTGGAACCATGTCTACTACCGGTAAACTAGTTAAACGTGGCAGCAAATATTTACGATCCGCCTTAATCAATATAACTTTGATATTGATGGTTAACAACCCCTTATTTTATGCTTATTATCATAAGAAGAAACAAGAAGGTAAACACCATAGGGTAGCGCAAGTAAATCTAGCAAAGAAACTTATTCGAGTTATACATCACTTAGAAACAACTAAAACATATTTTGATTCGAGTCTTCTAAAATAACTATTTACTTAAACTGTGGCGGTTAAGTAAAAGTCATCTGTAATAACTAGTAAAACCTCATTTCTAAGCAAATAGAGGTCTTTTCGTGTTTTCTTTAAAATAACACTTGACTTTTAATAGTTAGTCACCTTCATACTAATTATAACATATGCAAAGTCTAAATGTTAAAAAATCAATTACTATCATATAAATATGATATAACAGTATTTAATCTCATAATAAAGATAATATAAATAGCAAAAACATCAAAAAAATGTTATCATATACTAGATAAGGAGTTGCTTAAAATGTATTCATATATTCATGGAATAATCAAAAAGATTGAACCATCAAATGTTGTAATTGATAATAATGGAATAGGGTATTTGATTATTGTGCCTAATCCTTATAAATATAAATTAGAAAATAGAGAAACAATCTATACACATCACTATGTTAGAGAAGATATAAATAATCTTTATGGTTTCGAAACAGAAGATGCTAAAAAACTATTTATAAAGCTTATAGGAGTGAATGGAATTGGACCAAAAAGTGCTTTAAGCATACTAGCCACCGATGATATTAATGGTGTTGTATTAGCAATTGAAAATGGTGATGCAAAGTTCTTAACTAAGTTTCCAGGAATTGGAAATAAAAGTGCACAACAAATAATTTTAGACTTGCATGGAAAACTTGTTGAGACTGAACAATTAGTACGATTTGAAAAAATTGAAGAAGCTGAAGAGGCACTTCTAGCTCTTGGTTATTCTAAAAAAGAAGTTGTTAAAGTTTTAAAAGACATTGATAATGAATTAACAGTTGAAGAAATAATTAAATTAGCATTGAAAAAGATATTAAACTAAAAAAGGATGTGAAATAATGGAGAAAAATCAAATTTTATCATCCGAAGATTTAATTGAAGATGAAGAACAAACATTAAGACCTCAGAAACTTACTGATTTTGTTGGTCAAAAAGATATATGTGAAATGCTTGATATTTATGTAAAAGCAGCTTTAAAACGTGATGAGGCACTAGATCATATTTTATTATACGGTCCTCCTGGCTTAGGTAAAACAACACTTGCACAAATCGTTGCTAATGAACTTGGTACAAACATTAAAACAACAAGTGGACCAGCAATCGAAAAAAGTGGTGATTTGGCTGCTATTCTAAGTTCTTTGAATGCAGGTGATGTATTATTTATTGATGAGATTCATAGACTACCAAGATTTGTAGAAGAAATACTATATGCTGCAATGGAAGATTATGTATTAGATATTGTTATCGGTAAAGAAAATGAATCTAGATCAATTAGAATTGATTTACCGCCATTTACATTAATTGGAGCTACAACAAGATTTGGGGATTTATCTGCACCTCTAAGAGATCGTTTTGGAGTGATTTTTAGACTAAATTATTATAACAAAAGTGAACTTAAGAAAATTATTCTTAGAACTTCTGATGTATATCAAACAGAGATTAGTGATGAAGCAAGCATACAATTAGCCTCAAGAAGTCGAGGAACGCCACGAATTGCCAATAGATTATTCAGGAGAGTAAGAGATTTTGCAGAAATTATCGGTGATGGTAAAATTAATGAAAAAATTACTGATCATGCGTTAACAAAATTGGGAATTAACAATGATGGATTGGATGAAGCAGATTTACTTTATTTAGAATCACTTGTTAAAAAATTTGATGGTGGACCTGTTGGCGTTGAAACATTAGCAACATCTATTGCTGAAGAAGTAACAACAATTGAAGATGTTTACGAGCCATATTTAATCAAAGAAGGTTATATTAAAAGAACTGCTCGTGGGAGAGTGGCAATGAAGAAAGCTTATGAGTTATTGAATGTAAAATATTATGAAGGATTTTTAGAATAATGAAAGTTGAAGATTTTAATTTTGAATTACCTGTTGAATTAATTGCACAAAGTCCAATGGAAAAACGTGATTATTCAAAACTATTGGTAATGGATAAAAAAACTGGCGATATAGAACATAAACATTTTTATGATATCGTTGATTATTTAAATGAGGGTGATGTTTTAGTCTTAAATGAAACTAAAGTATTACCAGCAAGATTATTTGGAAGCAAGAAAGATACTAATGCTCATATTGAGATTTTATTATTAAAAGAAATATCAAAAGATAAATGGGAAACATTAGTTAAACCTGCAAAAAGAATTAAAGTTGGGGATGAAGTCACTTTTGGTGATAAATTGATTGCTAAATGTATTGGTTATGAAGGTGAAGGTATTAGAATATTCGAATTAATTTATAATGATATTTTAATTGAAATATTAGAAGAATTAGGAACAATGCCTCTACCTCCATATATAACTGAACGATTGAATGATAAAGATCGTTATCAAACGGTTTATGCTAAAGAATTGGGAAGTGCTGCAGCACCGACAGCTGGATTGCATTTTACTAAAGAGATATTAGAAAAAATAAAAGTAAAAGGAATAAAAATAATTCCTGTTACATTACATGTTGGATTAGGAACATTTAGACCGGTAAGTGTTGATGCAATTGAAGATCATAAAATGCATAGTGAAACATATCATATAACATCTGACTCTGCAAAGGCATTAAATGAAGCGGTTGATAATAAGAAAAAGATTATTGCTGTTGGAACAACTTCAATCAGAACACTTGAAAGTAATTATAATAATGGATTCCATGCTGGCGTTTTTGATACAAGTATTTTTATTTATCCAGGCTATAAATTTAAAGTTGTTGATGAATTAATAACGAATTTTCATTTACCCAAGTCAAGTTTAATAATGTTAGTTAGTGCATTAAGTTCAAAAGAAAATATTATGAATGCTTATCATGAAGCAATCAAAAATAAGTATCGATTCTTTTCTTTTGGTGATGCTATGTATATTAAAATGAAATAATAAGGAGAAATAGGTTTATGTTATCAATATTTAATCAGAAAAATTTACCAGTTATAATTATAATTGGTGTTGTAATAATATTACTTATCATAATTAGTGTTTTATTAGTATTAAAATCAAAGAAAAAACCAAAAGAAAAAATTGAAAAAATAAGTATAGAAATACTTGAAAATTTATATCAAGCTTTAGGCAGTAAAAATAATATTAAAAGTATTGAAAAGGAACAACAAAGACTTAGATTAGTTCTAATTGAACCTAAAAAAGTAAATGCTAAATATTTAGTAGAATTAAAAATACCGGCTTTTTTAAAAGGAAATGAGTTAAAGATTTTAATTAAAGGTCAAAGTAATGAAGTTTATGAATATATAAATAATAAGATTAAGGGATGATTTAATGAGACAGAAAAAGATTAAGCATGTTAATCTCGATTTAATGAATAGTTTAGGAGTAGTAACAGATATTAAAGAAATAAGTTTTGATAATAATAAAGATGTTTATCTTGAAATAGGCAGTGGAAAAGGTAATTTTATTACAACACTGGCAAAAGATAATCCAGATAATCTTTATATAGCCATTGAAAAGAATATTAGTGTTTGTTATCGAATAGTCGAAAAACGTGATTTATATGATTTGAGTAATCTAATTATTATTTTAGGTGATAGTGAAGATATTCTTGAATATTTTACTGACAATACAGTTAAAAAAATTTATTTAAACTTTTCTGATCCATGGCCAAAAGCAAGACATCATAAGAGAAGACTTACATATCCAACATATTTAAATAATTATAAAAAAATCTTGAAAAATGATGGAGAAATTCAATTTAGAACTGATCATATCGATTTGTTTAATGATTCAGTTGAATATTTGAATAGTTTTTTTGAAGAAGTTGAAATTGATCGAAATCATGTAATTAATCAATATTTTACTGAATATGAAGAAAAAAAGAGTAAAATAGGTAATATATATCAATGTAGATTTAAGGTGGGAAGATAAATGAATAAAATATATAAAGATTTAATGAACTTACCAGGAGTAAGTGGAAATGAAAAACTTGTTCGTAATTATATTAGAAAATATATGGAACAATATCCAAATTATAGTATAAAAATGGATAATTTAGGCTCAATATTTGCTGTTAAGAAGTCAAATAATCCTAGTGCAAAGACTATAATGATAGCTGGTCATATGGATGAAGTTGGCTTTATGGTTGCAAATATTACCAAAAATGGTCATATAAAACTTCAAGCCCTTGGTGGATGGATGCCAGAGGTTTTACTTTCTCAAGTTATGAATGTTTATTTAGACAATGGAGAAGTTATTAAAGGTATTATTGGTTCATTGCCGCCTCACTTAAAAGAAAGTAATAAAGCAAATATAAGTGACTTTTTATTAGATGTTGGTTCATCTAGTAAAGAAGAAACTATTTCATATGGAGTTAAACCAGGTCAAATGATTCTTTTTGATAATAATTTTTCAATTACTAAAAATAATAAAAGAGTTATTTCAAAAGCAATCGATAATAGATATGGATGTGGATTGGCTCTTGAAGTTATTAAAAAGTATCATGACATTGATTTAGATGTTAATCTTGTTGTTGGAGCAACAGTTCAAGAAGAAGTTGGACTACGTGGAGCTACTACATCAACTAAAAAGTTTAAACCTGATATGTTTATTGCTCTTGATGCATCGCCAGTTAATGATTTAAATGTTAGTGATGTACCAGGCTTGGGGAAAGGATTCTTATTAAGATTATTTGATCCTAGAAATGTTATGCATCAAGGTCTAATAAACTATTTTGTTTCATTGGCAAAAAAATATAAGATTCCATATCAAGATTTTATATCAAAAGGTGGAACAGATGCAGCAGCAGCATTAGATCAAATTGATGGAGTTTTAGCAACAACAATTGGATTACCTGCAAGATACATTCATTCTACAGCAGCTATGATGGATATCAATGATTTAAATGCAGCAAGAAAAATGGTTTTTAAAGTTATTGAAACTACAAATAGTCAAGAAATAGAAAAAATTAAGGAGGGATATTTTGATAGAGTATAGAAATGGATATAAAATGCCTAAAATTGGGCTTGGAACGTTTAGAATGACT